>CAVWSE010000012.1:0-7778 GCA_963757455.1 uncultured Actinomycetota bacterium | reverse complement strand
CGACGACGAGGACCTCGAGCAGCGCGAATCCGTCCACCTGCCCGAAGTCGAGCCCGACGAGCATGCCGACCCCGACGAATCCGAGGGCCAGCCCGGCGAGCTGCAGCGGCTCGAACTGCTCCCTCGATCGCGTGAGCCAGGCGACGAGCACACCCATCAGCGGGACGGCGGCGATCAGCAGACCTGTCAGCGAGCTCGACAGCTGCCGTTCGGCGTCGGAGAGCGCGAGCCACGGGATCGCCATCTCGACGATGGCGAACGTGATCAGCGCACGCCAGTGCGGCAACACCGGCCGGAAGCCGCCGCGCGCGATTGCGAACGGGACGAGCGCGAGGCCACCGGCCGCGGTGCGCAGGAACACGAGAGTGCCGGGCGCGACGTCGCGTACAGCGACCCTGATGAGCAGGTACGGGATGCCCCAGATGACGCACATCGCGGCGAAGACTGCCCAAGTACGGCGGCTCATCGACCGGTCACAGCGACAGCCTAGGGTGCGGCGCTGACGCTCGCTGGCGCTTATCGGCCGCTGCGTCAGGCATAGTGTTCGCGTGCAGACGGTGTCGCTGACCTGGCAGCACGCGGGCGAACTCGCCGGCGCGCTCGTGGTCGCCAGCGCGGCCCTGCACGCCGTGCCGCAGCGACGCGTGCGCATCCTGGCGCCCTTCGCGTTCGAGGCGGCGATCCTCGCGATGCTGTACTCGCTGTGGCAGCTGGCCGGGAAGTGGTCGGTGACCGGCTACTACTCCGCGATCGACCGCGCGCACTGGATCGAAGGGTTCGAGCACGACGTCTTCCTGCCGTCGGAGAAGAGCGTGCAACACCTGATCCTCGGCCATCCGCTGCTCGTGCAGGGCGCGAACCTCTACTACGACACCATGCACTTCACGATGATGGGCGTGTTCCTGCTGTGGCTGTTCGCCCGGCACCGCGACCAGTACCGCCCCGTTCGCGCGACGATGGCGTGGGCGACGCTGATCTGCCTGCTGGTGCAGCTCATCCCCGTTGCTCCGCCGCGGATGCTGCCGGGCTTCGTCGACACTGCGGCGCTGTACGGCCAGTCGGTCTACAGCGGTGGCCTCGCCGTCGACCAACTCTCCGCGATGCCGTCCGTCCACGTCGCATGGGCCGTCGTCGTGGGCTGGTATGCCGTCAAGATCAGTACCAGCCGCTTCCGCTGGCTTGCCGCCGGGCACACGGCGATGACGGTGTTCTGCGTCGTCGCCACGGCGAACCACTGGTGGCTCGACGGCATCGTCGCGACGGTGATCGTCGTCGTGGCCGCATGGTTGCGCATCGGCCTGTCGCGTCTGCGCCAGGTCGTCACCGCACGCTGGCAGGCCTCAGCCAGCGAACCGCCGCTCGCCGAACCCGAGCCGGCGACGGTCTGACCTCACCCCGGTTTGGGACGGCCGTTGGCCGGGCCTTCGGCGATCATCCGCAGCTCCCCCACCGGCAGGCACGTCTCGCAGAACGTCCGGCCGAACTCGTTGAGGTGAATGCTGCGATGCACCGCCTTCGGCATGCGTCCGGCGTGCTTCATCGCGTCGGCGACCTTCGGCTGCGCCTCGACGACCTGGTAGCGCTGCGGATTGGTCACCTGTTCCTTGGAGAACTCGATCAGCCCGAGCCGCTGCAGGTTGGTCAGGTACTGGCCGACGTTGTCCAGATAACGGCACCCGGCGTGCTCGCCGATCATGTTCAGCCCGCTGGCGACCAGCTCCGACCCGATTCCGAGCGGACGGGCGGTGCGCACGTCGATGGACGGCTGCGGCCCCTCGAGATAGAGGAAGCGCAGGATCCGCGCCTCGTCCGGTGTGAGCTCGCTCAGGATGCGCGCGAACGCCGGGTGGGTGTCCTCGACGATGTGGACGTCGTTCGAGCGTCGTAACAAGTCCGCGCCGCGCCGGCGCAGGTCCGCCACGTCACTGTCGCGCAGCGCACGCTCGGCCGCTGCTGCCCGGGGGTCCGATGCGCTCATGATCCCGAGCGCCTTCCATGCGGCGGTGCGCAGGTCGTGCACGGCTTCCTGCATGATCGCCGCCGCCGACTCGCCGGCCACGGCACGGTCCATGACGTAGTTCGTCCCGACTACGGATGCCTGGGCGGTCAGCGAGGCGAGCTTCCACGACGTCTTCCAGGCGACCTGGGCGACGCCCGCCGCACCGCGCAACAACTCGCCCGCAGACGGTGCCTCCGGTTCCTCGCTCATCTCACACTCCGAAGATCAACAAATGCAGCCACCCGGCGAAGAAGCCGAGTGCGCCGCCATGTACGAACAGCAGCCACTCGTCCTGCTTGATCGCCGAACGCAACATCTCGACGAAGTCCTCCGGGCCCATCTCGCGCATCTGCGCCGAGATGAACGACCGGATCTTGCCGGCCTGCCGCTTGTTGAACGCGGCATCGGAGAATGCTATCGGCGCGAACGTGCTCGCCTCCACGGCGAGCGACGATTGGATCTGGTCGTACTCGCGCGACCCGATCGCCACCCGCACCGCCCGGCGCGCAGGTCCGACCGCACGATCGACTGCCGGACGCAGTTGGTCGTACAGCATCTGCTTCGTGCGGTCGCTGCGCGGCCCGGTGAGCAACTCGTCGCCGATGTTCTGCAGCGTGATCACCTTGTCGGCGATCATCTGCGCGTAGAGCTCGGTCACCTCGTCCTTGCGCTTGAGCAGCAGCCCTTGGCGCCACGGCACCCACCAGGTCGGACGAGCCGGTTCGAAGATCATCTCGAGTCCGATGTAGTTGACGACCCAGCCGATGATCACGCCGCCGACGGGCAGCACCCACCAGTACGGCAGCAACTGCAGCACGCCGACGAGGACGAAGCCCATCGGGAACCCGAAGTAGAACCCGAAGTTCTGCATGAACCGCAGTTCCTTCTTGCCCATGATCATGAACAGCTCGTTGAGCAGTTCGGGGTGGGCGACGAAGTAGCGGATCACCATGAGCTTCGCGTCGATGAGCTGGTCGACGTTCTCGCCGATCTCGTCGGTGATCTCGCGGACGACGGCGGGCAACTGCTGACGTACGCGTGCGTGGACCGCCTCGCGCACCAGCGGCGGCAGATCGCGCCACAACTGCGGGTTCTCCTGGCGCATGATCTGCTCGACGACGTCGCGGATCTCGCTCTGCGCAACGCCCGCGAGGTGCTCGGCGATCCGGTCGGGTTCGAGCTCGCGGTAGAAGTCGGACATGTTGCCGAGCTTCAGCAGCCCCTTGTCGACGGCGATGCTGGCCATCTTGTCCGCACGCGAGGGAACGATGCCCTGCCAGCCGAGCCCGCCGTCATAACGGATCAGCGGCAGGACCTGCACCCGTCGAGGCAGGATCGGGAAGAGCACCTTGAGCCCCGGGACGTGCACGCCGTGAAAGCGCAGCGGCCGGAACAGCATCAGCACGCCGGTCCAGTTGGTGATGTAGCCGATGACCCCGGTGAACAAGGGCACGCTGATCAGATCGATCAGCAGCTTGTGATCCATGGGGCCGTGCGGCCTTCCGCCTTGCCGGACTTCCTGTCACAGGAATCATGGCCAGCCGCGGGCGATCACGTCCAGCCGGGGTGGGGACCCCCACCCCGGCTCGGACGTCCCGGGTCAGGAGTGGGTGAACGACCCGTAGGTGGCTGCACCCCAGTTGATCGACTGGTAGTTGACGCCCTCGGCCGGGTCGATCGCCGCGACGGTGTTGTTCGGCCCGAGG
Organism: uncultured Actinomycetota bacterium; assembly: GCA_963757455.1. Taxonomy (GTDB): domain Bacteria; phylum Actinomycetota; class Actinomycetes; order Mycobacteriales; family Jatrophihabitantaceae; genus RYN-133. The sequence goes on along the minus strand of CAVWSE010000012.1, from coordinate 4,073 downwards.
TAGATCCCGACGTGGTACACGACGCCGAGGTTGTCGTGGTAGAAGACCAGATCGCCTGGGACGGCGCGCGATGCGGGGATCAGCCGGGCGTCGTTGAACTGCACGCCGGACTGGTGGTAGATGCCGGGCATCCCCGACCGGGCGTAGCTGAACACGACCAGGCCGGAGCAGTCGAACGAGTTCGGCCCGGCTGCTGCCCACACGTACGGCTTGCCGATCTGGCGTTTGGCGATCTTGACGACCTGGTTGTTCATCGCCGGGGTCGTGACCGCGCCGCTGCCCGCCTTGCCGCGGGTGTCGGCGGCGTTGCAGCCGAGGAAGCTGTTCGACCCGAAGCCGATGTTGACCACCCAGACGCAGCCGAGATGCGAACCGGTCGACACCGGCACGGTGATCGCGAAGTGGTTGACGTTCGTGCCGTCCTTGGTCTTGCCCCAGCGGGTGTCCACCGTCTTGGCGGCGGTGCCGTCGACGTAGAGGACGACGGCGAGGCGGCTGGCCGAGAAGTCGGGGTCGCTCACGTGACCGCTGACGGTCATCGTGTCGGTCGACGCGCCGGTGAAGGTCACCTGGCCCTGCGGGCTGCGGTTGCCGGGAATCGGTGATCCCAGCGGCGTAGTGAAGCACCGCAGCACGGTCGGCAGGCCCTGCAACGCGTTCGCGACGGCGGCGCAGACGGTGTGGACGCCCGAGCCGGGCGTGATGGTCGTGGTGAAGCCGGGGGTCGCTCCGGTGTGGTGGCGGCTCACGATGCGCGGGCGAGCGAGCGACGTGACGACGGAGCCGCGCTTCTGCCCGTCGACGAGCACCCAGACCGTGGCATTGCTGGTGAGCGCGTCCGGGTCGGCGGCCCACCCGTTGAGCGTGTAGCTGCCGCCGCGGTTGGCCACGACCGTCTCGAGGACGCCGATCGGGTCGTGCGGCCCGGCCGGGTTGCTTGCGTGGGCGGGCGTCGCGGCAACCGTGGCGGCCGCGAGTAGCGACAGGCCCACCGCGACGGCGGCGAGCAGGCTGCCCGCGCGGGTGCGCAGCGTGGAGATGGTGGTGGGGAGGGTCATCGTTCGGCGTCCTTTTGGGTGCGGGTGCGGCCGTCCCCTCCCCGCGACGGGACTGCCGAGTTCACGAGCGAACCCTCTCGCCAGGCCGTACTTCCCCGGGCCGGAATCGGTGATCGCTCCTCCGAGTCTCACCTGGACGCCCGGGGTAAGTCAAGGCCAGGTAAAGAAACTCTCGCTCTCCGGTCAAGGGTCGGTGCGTTGCTCGACCGCCTGACGGGAATGCATCGCCGGGAGGAAGATCTCGCTTCGGGGGTGATGCCAGTGCCGGACGCGACACCGGACCGGTGTTGCTCTTGGCGCGATCCCGGCTGCACTGGCTCGACCAGGCCGCACGCTCGCGCCCGACTGGCTGGCGCCGATACCAGGCCACGTGCCGGGCGATGGACGGTACTCAGCCACGCTCGATGCAGCGCTGCTCAGTCGTCGTCGAGCGGGTGCCACAACGTCGTACCGGTCGCCGGCAGGGTCGACGTAGACCCGCGACCGGATGCCGGCCGTTGTCGACCATCGGGACAGCGATGCTCGCGCCGAGTTCCTGGGCCGAGCGACGCTCCCCTCGACGTCGTCGACGTGGACGTAGAAGATCGCCCGTCCGCCTGCTCGATGTCGCCGGCGTCCCAGATACCGCCCTGTTGGTCTCGACCATCGCGTAGGCCAGGCGTTGGCCCCACCTGCCAACCGAACAGACCGCCCCAGAAACCGTGGGCGGCCTGCGGGTCAAGCGGCACTGATCTCGAAGTAATCGACTTTGCTGCTGATGCCGCGATGCTGGCACGACCCACCAACAACGCTACCGGACAGCGCATCAGCGTCCGACGGCGGCCCGCAGTGATCGGTACGACTAGATCAGCGTGCGCCGTTGCTCGGCGAGCACGGCGCTGGCCAGATCGCGCCCGTCGTCGACCCACTGGTCCGAGAGCCGCATCGCCTCGACCCGCAACCGGGCGGCCGCATGGACGGCCCACTCGGGCACCGAGGACACGTAGCTGTAGAGGTGACGCGACCGGTCGTCAGATCGTCCTTGGTGAACCTCGACTCTCGCGCTGGTGAGTACGGTGGATGCGCCACCAGTCGATCTTTGCGCGCGGCCGCCTTGCGCGGATCGATCGATAGCCCGCCGTCGGCTGCGACGAGCGCGTAGAACCGGCGCATGTGCTCAGGCGCGGCATCGGGATCGTTGCTCGGGTACGGCGCCGACTTCTGGTTCGCACGCACACGTACCAGGCGCCGATCAGCGCCCGGCGCGTCCCATGCCGAACCCTCCGCGACCAGCGCGACCGAGGCGCGCAGCACGCGCGCCACTCGTGCCGGTAGTAGCCGATCCAGGCATCGGTCCGCGCGTACCCAGCCGCTGGGGTCGAAGCCGCGCATGCCAGGACCGGACGCGACGCGGGTAAGGACGACGTGCGGCGGCACCCGACCCAGCCAGCCGAGATCCTTCCGCCCGGGCGTCGGGACCAGCTCCGGGTCGGTCACCCTCAACGGTCGCGCGACTCGGACGCCGCCGACGCCTCGCCGGCGGCGAGAACGTTGCGCACCCAGTCCGACTCCGTCCCGTACAGCACGGCGAGCACCACCGCGACGGCCGCGCCGCGTCGCGAACATCGGCGTGCGGTACTCGCGACCGGGACCGGCGGCCGCGATGGATCAGCAACAGCCACGGCGCGAGGCGTGGCGCCCACCAACCTCTGCACGCGGTTGGTGACGACGCGATTCAACCGGGCAAGGGACCTCGGGAGTCCACCCTCCTCGATTCTCGGGGCATGATCGAGCAATGACCACCACCTCGACACTCGGAGTAGACGTGGATCCCGGCGAGGTCGGGTTCGACGCGCGCCCGCCTGGCCAGGATCGACGGCCACTTCGACCGGTACGTGTCGGACGGCAAGCTCCCCGGCTGGGCGCTGCTCGTCGCGCGTGACGGCAAGATCGCGCACCTCGGCACCGGCGGGATGCGCGATGTCGAGGCAGCCCTGCCCGTCGAGCGGGACACGATCTTCCGCATTTACTCGATGACCAAGCCGATCACCTCGGTCGCCACGATGGCGCTGTTCGAGCAGGGTGCGTTCGAACTCACCGACCCCGTCGCACGGTTCCTCCCGGAGTTCGCCGAGACGCGCGTCTTCACCGGCGGCTCGGACCTCAAGGCGCAGACCGTCCCTGCCACCGTGCCGATCCGCATCTGGCACCTGCTCACCCACACGTCCGGGCTGACCTACGGCTTCCATCGCAACTAATCCGGTCGACGCGATGTATCGCGCCGCGGGCTACGAATGGGCCGTTCCGCCGGGCACCGATCTCGCCACCGCGGTGCGCAACTTCGCGTCGATGCCGTTGCTCTTCCAACCGGGGACGGAGTGGAACTACTCGGTGAGCACCGACGTGCTCGGCCGCCTGATCGAGGTCGTCACCGGCAAGCCGCTCGACGAGGCGCTCGCCGACCTCGTGTTCGATCCCCTCGGCATGCATGAGACGACGTTCGCCGTGCCCGCCGACACGGATCGGCTCGCGGCGTTGTACACGCCGGGCCTGCGTCGCGCCGGCGACCTCGGGGACCCCGTGCGCTCGCCGCCGTGGTTCTCCGGCGGCGGCGGTCTCGCGTCGACGCTCGCTGACTACCACCGCTTCACGCCCCTTCCTGCTCGATCGCGGGACGCTCGACGGGTGCGGGTGCTCGGTGACCGCACGGTGCGGTACATGACGCGCAACCACCTGCCCGGCGGCGCCGATCTCGTCCAGTTCGGCCGTCCCCTGTTCGCCGAGGCACCCTTCGACGGCGACGGGATTCGGGCTCGGCTTCGCCGTCGTCCTCGATCCGGCCGCCACCCACACGCTCGGCAGCGCCGGCGAGTTCGCGTGGGGCGGCGCCGCGAGCACGGCGTTCTGGGTCGACCCGGCCGAGCGGGTCACCGCCGTGTTCATGACCCAGCTGCTGCCGTCGTCGACCTACCCGATCCGCTCGCAGTTGCGCCAGCTCGTGTACTCCGCGCTCGTCGACTGAGCGAGCTGCGCTAG
>CAVWSE010000011.1:0-10762 GCA_963757455.1 uncultured Actinomycetota bacterium | reverse complement strand
CACGATCAGCACTTCGAGCAGCGCGAATCCGTCTACCTGCCCGAAGTCGAGCCCGACGAGCATGCCGACCCCGACGAATCCGAGGGCCAGCCCGGCGAGCTGCAGCGGCTCGAACTGCTCCCTCGATCGCGTGAGCCAGGCGACGAGCACACCCATCAGCGGGACGGCGGCGATCAGCAGACCTGTCAGCGAGCTCGACAGCTGCCGTTCGGCGTCGGAGAGCGCGAGCCACGGGATCGCCATCTCGACGATGGCGAACGTGATCAGCGCACGCCAGTGCGGCAACACCGGCCGGAAGCCGCCGCGCGCGATTGCGAACGGGACGAGCGCGAGGCCACCGGCCGCGGTGCGCAGGAACACGAGAGTGCCGGGCGCGACGTCGCGTACAGCGACCCTGATGAGCAGGTACGGGATGCCCCAGATGACGCACATCGCGGCGAAGACTGCCCAAGTACGGCGGCTCATCGACCGGTCACAGCGACAGCCTAGGGTGCGGCGCTGACGCTCGCTGGCGCTTATCGGCCGCTGCGTCAGGCATAGTGTTCGCGTGCAGACGGTGTCGCTGACCTGGCAGCACGCGGGCGAACTCGCCGGCGCGCTCGTGGTCGCCAGCGCGGCCCTGCACGCCGTGCCGCAGCGACGCGTGCGCATCCTGGCGCCCTTCGCGTTCGAGGCGGCGATCCTCGCGATGCTGTACTCCCTGTGGCAGCTGGCCGGGAAGTGGTCGGTGACCGGCTACTACTCCGCGATCGACCGCGCGCACTGGATCGAAGGTTTCGAGCACGACGTCTTCCTGCCGTCGGAGAAGAGCGTGCAACACCTGATCCTCGGCCATCCGCTGCTCGTGCAGGGCGCGAACCTCTACTACGACACCATGCACTTCACGATGATGGGCGTCTTCCTGCTCTGGCTGTTCGCCCGGCACCGCGACCAGTACCGCCCCGTTCGCGCGACGATGGCGTGGGCGACGCTGATCTGCCTGCTGGTGCAGCTCATCCCCGTTGCTCCGCCGCGGATGCTGCCCGGCTTCGTCGACACTGCAGCGCTGTACGGCCAGTCGGTTTACAGCGGTGGCCTCGCCGTCGACCAACTCTCCGCGATGCCGTCCGTCCACGTCGCATGGGCCGTCGTCGTGGGCTGGTATGCCGTCAAGATCAGTACCAGCCGCTTCCGCTGGCTTGCCGCCGGGCACACGGCGATGACGGTGTTCTGCGTCGTCGCCACGGCGAACCACTGGTGGCTCGACGGCATCGTCGCGACGGTGATCGTCGTCGCGGCCGCATGGTTGCGCATCGGCCTGTCGCGTCTGCGCCAGGTCGTCACCGCGCGCTGGCAGGCCTCAGCCAGCGAACCGCCGCTCGCCGAACCCGAGCCGGCGACGGTCTGACCTCACCCCGGTTTGGGACGGCCGTTGGCCGGGCCTTCGGCGATCATCCGCAGCTCCCCCACCGGCAGGCACGTCTCGCAGAACGTCCGGCCGAACTCGTTGAGGTGAATGCTGCGATGCACCGCCTTCGGCATGCGTCCGGCGTGCTTCATCGCGTCGGCGACCTTCGGCTGCGCCTCGACGACCTGGTAGCGCTGCGGATTGGTCACCTGTTCCTTGGAGAACTCGATCAGCCCGAGCCGCTGCAGGTTGGTCAGGTACTGGCCGACGTTGTCCAGATACCGGCACCCGGCGTGCTCGCCGATCATGTTCAGCCCGCTGGCGACCAGCTCCGACCCGATTCCGAGCGGACGGGCGGTGCGCACGTCGATGGACGGCTGCGGCCCCTCGAGATAGAGGAAGCGCAGGATCCGCGCCTCGTCCGGTGTGAGCTCGCTCAGGATGCGCGCGAACGCCGGGTGGGTGTCCTCGACGATGTGGACGTCGTTCGAGCGTCGTAACAAGTCCGCGCCGCGCCGGCGCAGGTCCGCCACGTCGCTGTCGCGCAGCGCACGCTCGGCCGCTGCTGCCCGGGGGTCCGATGCGCTCATGATCCCGAGCGCCTTCCATGCGGCGGTGCGCAGGTCGTGCACGGCTTCCTGCATGATCGCCGCCGCCGACTCGCCGGCCACGGCACGGTCCATGACGTAGTTCGTCCCGACTACGGATGCCTGGGCGGTCAGCGAGGCGAGCTTCCACGACGTCTTCCAGGCGACCTGGGCGACGCCCGCCGCACCGCGCAACAACTCGCCCGCCGACGGTGCCTCCGGTTCCTCGCTCATCTCACACTCCGAAGATCAACAAATGCAGCCACCCGGCGAAGAAGCCGAGTGCGCCGCCATGTACGAACAGCAGCCACTCGTCCTGCTTGATCGCCGAACGCAACATCTCGACGAAGTCCTCCGGGCCCATCTCGCGCATCTGCGCCGAGATGAACGACCGGATCTTGCCGGCCTGCCGCTTGTTGAACGCGGCATCGGAGAATGCTATCGGCGCGAACGTGCTCGCCTCCACGGCGAGCGACGATTGGATCTGGTCGTACTCGCGCGACCCGATCGCCACCCGCACCGCCCGCCGCGCAGGTCCGACCGCACGATCGACTGCCGGACGCAGTTGGTCGTACAGCATCTGCTTCGTGCGGTCGCTGCGCGGCCCGGTGAGCAACTCGTCGCCGATGTTCTGCAGCGTGATCACCTTGTCGGCGATCATCTGCGCGTAGAGCTCGGTCACCTCGTCCTTGCGCTTGAGCAGCAGCCCTTGGCGCCACGGCACCCACCAGGTCGGACGAGCCGGTTCGAAGATCATCTCGAGTCCGATGTAGTTGACGACCCAGCCGATGATCACGCCGCCGACGGGCAGCACCCACCAGTACGGCAGCAACTGCAGCACGCCGACGAGGACGAAGCCCATCGGGAACCCGAAGTAGAACCCGAAGTTCTGCATGAACCGCAGTTCCTTCTTGCCCATGATCATGAACAGCTCGTTGAGCAGTTCGGGGTGGGCGACGAAGTAGCGGATCACCATGAGCTTCGCGTCGATGAGCTGGTCGACGTTCTCGCCGATCTCGTCGGTGATCTCGCGGACGACGGCGGGCAACTGCTGACGTACGCGCGCGTGGACCGCCTCGCGCACCAGCGGCGGCAGATCGCGCCACAGCTGCGGGTTCTCCTGGCGCATGATCTGCTCGACGACGTCGCGGATCTCGCTCTGCGCAACGCCCGCGAGGTGCTCGGCGATCCGGTCGGGTTCGAGCTCGCGGTAGAAGTCGGACATGTTGCCGAGCTTCAGCAGCCCCTTGTCGACGGCGATGCTGGCCATCTTGTCCGCGCGCGAGGGAACGATGCCCTGCCAGCCGAGCCCGCCGTCATAACGGATCAGCGGCAGGACCTGCACCCGTCGAGGCAGGATCGGGAAGAGCACCTTGAGCCCCGGGACGTGCACGCCGTGAAAGCGCAGCGGCCGGAACAGCATCAGCACGCCGGTCCAGTTGGTGATGTAGCCGATGACCCCGGTGAACAAGGGCACGCTGATCAGATCGATCAGCAGCTTGTGATCCATGGGGCCGTGCGGCCTTCCGCCTTGCCGGACTTCCTGTCACAGGAATCATGGCCAGCCGCGAGCGATCACGTCCAGCCGGGGTGGGGACCCCCACCCCGGCTCGGACGTCCCGGGTCAGGAGTGGGTGAACGACCCGTAGGTGGCTGCACCCCAGTTGATCGACTGGTAGTTGACGCCCTCGGCCGGGTCGATCGCCGCGACGGTGTTGTTCGGCCCGAGGTAGATCCCGACGTGGTACACGACGCCGAGGTTGTCGTGGTAGAAGACCAGATCGCCTGGGACGGCGCGCGATGCGGGGATCAGCCGGGCGTCGTTGAACTGCACGCCGGACTGGTGGTAGATGCCGGGCATCCCCGACCGGGCGTAGCTGAACACGACCAGGCCGGAGCAGTCGAACGAGTTCGGCCCGGCTGCTGCCCACACGTACGGCTTGCCGATCTGGCGCTTGGCGATCTTGACGACCTGGTTGTTCATCGCCGGGGTCGTGACCGCGCCGCTGCCCGCCTTGCCGCGGGTGTCGGCGGCGTTGCAGCCGAGGAAGCTGTTCGACCCGAAGCCGATGTTGACCACCCAGACGCAGCCGAGATGCGAACCGGTCGACACCGGCACGGTGATCGCGAACTGGTTGACGTTCGTGCCGTCCTTCGTCTTGCCCCAGCGGGTGTCCACCGTCTTGGCGGCGGTGCCGTCGACGTAGAGGACGACGGCGAGGCGGCTGGCCGAGAAGTCGGGGTCGCTCACGTGACCGCTGACGGTCATCGTGTCGGTCGACGCGCCGGTGAAGGTCACCTGGCCCTGCGGGCTGCGGTTGCCGGGAATCGGTGATCCCAGCGGCGTAGTGAAGCACCGCAGCACGGTCGGCAGGCCCTGCAACGCGTTCGCGACGGCGGCGCAGACGGTGTGGACGCCCGAGCCGGGCGTGATGGTCGTGGTGAAGCCGGGGGTCGCGCCGGTGTGGTGGCGGCTCACGATGCGCGGGCGGGCGAGCGAGGTGACGACGGAGCCGCGCTTCTGCCCGTCGACGAGCACCCAGACGGTGGCATTGCTGGTGAGCGCGTCCGGGTCGGCGGCCCACCCGTTGAGCGTGTAGCTGCCGCCGCGGTTGGCCACGACCGTCTCGAGGACGCCGATCGGGTCGTGCGGCCCGGCCGGGTTGCTCGCGTGGGCGGGCGTCGCGGCAACCGTGGCGGCCGCGAGTAGCGACAGGCCCACCGCGACGGCGGCGAGCAGGCTGCCCGCGCGGGTGCGCAGCGTGGAGATGGTGGTGGGGAGGGTCATCGTTCGGCGTCCTTTTGGGTGCGGGTGCGGCCGTCCCCTCCCCGCGACGGGACTGCCGAGTTCACGAGCGAACCCTCTCGCCAGGCCTTACTTCCCCGGGCCGGAATCGGTGATCGCTCCTCCGAGTCTCACCTGGACGCCCGGGGTAAGTCAAGGCCAGGTAAAGAAACTCTCGCTCTCCGGTCAAGGGTCGGTGCGTTGCTCGACCGCCTGACGGGAATGCATCGCCGGGAGGAAGATCTCGCTTCGGGGGTGATGCCAGTGCCGGACGCGACACCGGATGCCGCCGCCGGATGCCGCTCTGCCGGCCGGGTTGTCGGCCGAGCGCCGCGAGAGCTTCGAGTTGCGCTGCGAGCGATGGTGGCCTGACCTGCGTGCCGGGCTGGCCGCGGTCTACTCCCCCGCACAGACCGAGCAGCTCGAACGGCGCCTGCTCGAGCTGGCCGGCGCCGCCTACGCCGCGCGCGACCCGCGACTGCACCGTCTCGACCAGGCCCGCACACTGGCCCCGGACTGGTTCCAGCAACCGTCGATGCTCGGCTACGCGGCCTACGCCGATCGCTTCGCCGACACCCTGGCCGGCGTCGCGCGAGCAGGTGCCTTACCTGCACGAACTCGGCGTCACCTACCTACACCTGATGCCGCTACTGCGCCCGCGCGACGGCGACAGCGACGGTGGCTATGCGGTGGCCGACTACCGGGCGGTGCGCGCCGATCTCGGCACCCTCGACGACCTGCGCCGCCTCGCCGAGACCCTGCACGAGGCCGGCATCAGCCTCGTGCTCGACCTCGTCCTGAACCATGTCGCCCGAGAGCACGCGTGGGCTGCCGCTGCCCGGTCCGGTGACGAGCACTACCGCCGGTACTTCCACATCTTCGCCGACCGCGCGGGCCCGGATGCCTACGAGCGCACCCTGCCGGAGGTCTTCCCCGACTTCGCGCCTGGCAACTTCACCTGGGACGACGAGCTCGACGGCTGGGTGTGGACCACGTTCAACGAGTTCCAGTGGGACCTCGACTGGTCGAACCCCGACGTGTTCGCCGAGTTCGCCGACATCGTGCTGTTCCTCGCCAATGTCGGCGTCGACGTGCTGCGGCTCGATGCGATCGCGTTCGTGTGGAAGCGGCTCGGCACCAACTGCCAGAACCAACCCGAGGTGCACTCGATCACCCAGGCACTGCGGGCCCTGATCCGGATCGTGTGCCCGGCGACAGTTCTGAAGGCCGAGGCGATCGTCGCGCCGGACGAACTAGTGCACTACCTCGGCAGCGGCCGCCACCACGGCAAGGTCAGCGATCTGGCCTACCACAACACGCTGATGGTGCAGATGTGGTCGATGCTCGCGACGCGCGACGTCCGGCTGGCCGTGCATGCCCTGCAGGAGCTCCCGTCCGTCCCGTCCACCACGGCGTGGATCACCTACGTGCGCTGCCACGACGACATCGGATGGGCGATCGACGACGGTGACGCGGCCGCGGTCGGGCTCAACGGCTTCGCGCACCGGGCGTTCCTGTCCGACTTCTACAGCGGCTCGTTCCCGGGCTCGTTCGCGCACGGCGTGGTGTTCCAGGCCAACCCGGCCACCGGCGACCGGCGCATCAGCGGCTCGACCTCGTCGCTGACCGGCCTCGACGACGCCCGCTCACCGGAGCAGGTCGACGCGGCCATCGCGCGCGTGCTGCTCGCGTACGCGATCGTGCTCGGCTGGGGCGGCGTACCGGTGGTGTGGATGGGCGACGAGATCGGGCTGCCCGCCGACGCGCACTGGGCCGACGAACCGGGACATCAGGACGACAATCGCTGGCTGCACCGTCCACACATGGACACCGCGCGGCAGGCGCGAGCGCCACGTCGCCGGGACCGTGCCCGCGCGGGTGTTCGCCGGGTTGTCGCATCTGGCGCGGGTGCGGGCCGGCCTGCCGCACCTGCACGCCTCTGTCACGGCGCAGGCGCTCGACCCGTCCGACCCCGGCGTGCTGCCCGTGCTGCGCCGGCACCCCGAAGGCGACCTGCTCGAGTTGGCCAACGTCGCCGACGACGCGCGTCCGTTCCCGTGGCATCGGGTCGCCGACCTCGGGTGGTGCCGCGCCCGCGACATGCTCGCGGGCGCGATCGTGCCCGTGGCCGAGGACGGCAACATCTGGCTGGCGCCCTACCAGGCCATGTGGCTGGTCGAGGCCGACTAGGGCTGCTCGTTGCCCTCGTGCGGGTGCCACACGCCGAACCGGTTGCCGGCCGGGTCGACGAGGTGGGCGAACTGGATGCGGCCGTTGTCGATCATCGGGACGGCCACGCTCGCACCGAGTTCCTGGGCGCGGGCGACGCTCTTCTCGACGTCGTCGACGTGGACGTAGAAGATCGCCCAGTTCTGCCCGCCCATGTCGCCGGTGTCCCACAGACCGCCCTTGTCGGTCTCGACCATCGCGTACGCCGGCTCTGCCGGCCCGACCTGCCAGCCGAACAGGCCGCCCCAGAACTCGCGCGCGGCCTGCGGATCAGCGGCACCGATCTCGAAGTAATCGACGTGGTTGCTCATGGCGCCGATGCTGGCACCACCCTCCGACAACGCTGGCCGGTGGCGCTCAGCGCCCGACGGCGGATCGCAACGATCGGTAGGACTCGATCAGCGTGCGCCGTTCTTCGGCGAGCAACGGACTGGCGAGATCGCACCCGGCGTCGACCCATTCGTCCGAGAGTCGCATCGCCTCGACCCGCAGCCGGGCTGCGTCGTGCACCGCGGACTCGGGCACCGAGTAGACGTAGCTGTACAGATGGGCGACCGAGTTCGTCAGGTCGTCCTCGGTGAGCCCTGATTCCCGCTGATGGACGCGGTGGATGCGCCACCAGTCGACCTCGCGCTCTGCCGCCTCGCGCGGATCGATCGACAACCCGCCGTCGGCTTTGACGAGCGCATAGAACCGGCGCATGTACTCGCGCGCGGCGTCGGGATCATTGCGCGGGTACGGCGACCACTTCTGGTTCGCCCGGAGCACGTACCAGGCTCCGAGCAGGGTCCGGCGGCGTCCCATACCGAAGCCTTCGGCGACCAGCGTGAGCGATGCGGTGAGGACGCTGCGCCACTCGTGTCGGTAGTAGCCGACCCACGCGTCGGTCTCGCACGTGCCGAGCCGCGTCGGGTCGAAGCTGCGCACGCCCGGGCCGGACACGATGCGGGCGAGGATGATGTGCGGCGCCACCCGTCCCAGCCAGCCCAGGTCCGTACGTCCGGACGTCGGGACGAGCTGCGGGTCGGCAATGCTCAGCGGCCGTCCCACTCGCACGAGATCGGCGCGCCCGGCGGCGAGGACGTTGCGCACCCAGTCCGATTCGGTGCCGTAGAGCACGGCCAGCCGCAACTGCGAACCGCTGCGTGTCGCGAACAGCGGATTGCGGTACTCGCGGCCGCTGATCCGTCCGCGATGGGTGAGCATCACCCAGGGCGCGAGGTAGGGCGCCCACCACCATTGGATCCGGTTGGTGACGACGCGGTTGAACCGGGCGAGCGAGCGCGGCAGTCTCACGACCTCGATTGTCGGTGCATGATCGGAGGATGACCACTACCGCAGACCTCGCGGTCGAGGTCGATCCGGAATCGGTCGGGTTCGACCACGCCCGGCTCACCTCGATCGACGCGCTCCTCGATCGCTACGTGGCCGACCGGAAGTTGCCGGGCTATTCGGTGCTGGTCGCTCGCGACGGGCAGATCGCGCATCTCGCGACCGGTGGCCGGCGCGACGTCGAGGCCGGTCTGCCGGTCGAACTCGACACGGTGTTCCGCATCTACTCCATGACCAAGCCGATCACGTCCGTGGCGGCGATGGCGTTGTACGAGCGGGGCGCGTTCGAACTGAACGACCCGGTCTCGCGCTACCTGCCCGAGTTCGCCGACACACGCGTGTTCGCCGGTGGATCGGATCTGAAGCCGGTCACCGTCGCGGCGACCGAGCCGATGCGCGTGCGGCATCTGTTCACCCACACGTCCGGACTGACGTACGGCTTCCATCGCGCGCATCCGGTGGACGCGCTCTACCGGGCGGCCGGGTTCGAGTGGTCGGCGCCCGCCGACCTTGATCTGGCCGGCGCCGTCGAGAGGTTCGCGTCGCTGCCGCTGCTGTTCCAGCCCGGCTCGGAATGGAACTACTCGGTCAGCACGGACGTGCTCGGTCGCCTGGTCGAGGTGCTGAGCGGCAAGTCACTTGACGCGGCCTTCGACGAGCTCGTGCTGGGTCCGCTCGGCATGCACGACACGTCGTTCGCGGTGCGCGACACCGAGCGGTTCGCCGCGCTCTACACCGCCGGCCTCCACCGCAACCGTGAGCTCGGCGACTCGTTCCTCGCGCCCACGTGGCTCTCCGGTGGTGGTGGGCTGTGCTCGACGCTCTCGGACTATCACCGCTTCACCCGCTTCCTGCTCAACCGCGGTGAGCTCGACGGCGTGCGCGTGCTCGGCGACCGGACGATGCGCTACATGACCCGGAACCACCTGCCGGGCAACGCCGATCTGGCCGCGTTCGGCCGGCCGTTGTTCGCGGAGGCGCCCTTCGACGGTGTCGGGTTCGGGCTCGGGTTCTCGGTGCTGCTCGACCCCGTCGCGTCCCACACGCTCGGGACGGCCGGCGAGTTCGCCTGGGGCGGCGCCGCGAGCACGGCGTTCTGGGTCGACCCGGTCGAGCGGATCACAGTCGTGTTCATGACGCAGCTGTTGCCCTCGTCGACCTACCCGATCCGCTCGCAGCTGCGTCAGCTGGTGTACGCCGCGCTCGTCGACTGAGCGTTGGCTATCGACTCGGCGTTGGCTATCGACTGAGCCAGATCCGCCACAGGGCCGACGGGTCGGACAGCGGATCGCCATGGACGAGGCTGAAGTGCGCCGGCCCGCCTAGCTGCAACCGACCGGCGCCGGCGACGCCGATGAGATCTCCACCCCGCCACGTGGCGGCCGCGAGGGCAACGTGCGGCTCGATCCCGGCGAGGACCATGGCCTCGACCTCCCACGCGAGCTGGTTCGCCCGCAGCGATCCGCCGCCGAAGTCCGAACCGGCGGCGAGCGCCACCTCTGCATCGTTCGCGAGTCGCACGCTGTGCTCGGCCTGTTCGCGACGCTCGGCGATGCGCTTCACCCCCTCGGGCGTGGCGAAGCGGTCGAGGTGCGTCGTACGGCTGAACGTCTGCCACGAATGCAGCACTGCGAGTGTCGACACCAGCGTGACGTCGTTCGCCGCCAACGCGGCGACCACATCGCCGTCGAGGACGAAGCCGTGCTCGAGGCTGTCGACGCCCGCGTCGGCGCCCACGCGCGCTCCGGCGAGCATGCCCGAATGCGCGGCGACGGTTGCGCCACGGTCGTGCGCGAGGGCTACGGCGGCGCGCACCTCGGCGACACTGAACGGCGCGGTCTCGGCGTCGGGGCCGTCAAGGTAGAGCTTCACGAGGTCGGCGCCGGCGTCCAGTTCGGCGCCAACGGCGCGAACGAGGTCGGCTCCGTGCTCGAGCTCGACAGCCAGGCCGGGCGGCAGCGACCCGGCTCGCGTGAGCCAGGTACCTGCTGCGCGCACATACGGCCGCTCGTGCGCACCGGCCCACCTGTCGCGCAGGACGAGACTCAGCGCACGGCCGTCCGTCCCGCGCGGTGCGCCTACGTCGCGCGCCCAGCGGATCCCGGCCCTGACCATGGCGGCGCCGTTGTCTTCACCGACCTCGAGCAGTTCGGCCTCGGGGTCGAGGCCACGCTGTACCCATCGGGCGCCGCCGGGCATCGACAGGTGCGCGTGCGAGTCGACCATCCCGGGTACGAGCGTCGCGCCGGAGGCGTCGATGACGCCCGCATCCAGCTGGTCCGGATCGGGCCCGGTTCCGTCCAGCCACAATCCGGCGATCGTGCCGTCGTCGACCAACAGCGTGACGTCGTGCCGGAGTGTGGCCGAGGTGCCGTCTGCGAGCGCAGCGCCCACAACGGCGACGCGCGCAGCATCGAGTCTCGACATGGACACCATCTTGCG
>CAVWSE010000010.1:0-357434 GCA_963757455.1 uncultured Actinomycetota bacterium | reverse complement strand
CTCGTGGCAGCGCTACCTCGACCCCACCTGGGGCGGTTGGACCACCGACGTCGCGTCGGCAGTCTGAGGCGATGACCGGGGCGATACCGTCGCCGTCATGGCGCAATTGCACGACCTCACCGCGCTCGAAGCTGCTGCGGCGGTGCGTGCGAAGCAGGTCGCCCGTCGAGCTCCTCGATCACGCACTGGCACGCATCGACGCAGTCGACGGCCGACTCGGCGCGTTCGTAACCGTCACCGCGAAGCGGCCCGCGATGCGGCGGGACCGCCGAGGCGGCGGTGCTCGCCGGCGACGAGCTGCCGCCGCTCCACGGCGTACCCACCGCGATCAAGGACCTCAACAATGTGCGCGGCGTCCCGACGAGTTCGGGTCACGGTTGATGGCGGGGTTCGTACCCGAGGCCGACGATCACGTCGTCACCCTGCTGCGGGCTGCCGGCACGATCAGCCTCGGCAAGACGGCGACTCCCGAGTTCGGCCTGCCCTGCTACACCGAGACCGACATCGGGCCGCCCGCGCGCACGCCGTGGGATCTCGACCGGCTGGCGGGTGGGTCGAGCGGCGGGGCAGCCGCCGCGGTGGCGGGCGGGATCATCCCGATCGCGCAGGGCAGCGACGGCGGCGGGTCCATTCGCATCCCGGCGAGCGTGTGCGGTCTGGTCGGTCTCAAGACCAGCCGCGGACGGGTGTCGCGTGGCCCGCTCGATCTCGATTCGACCCGGCTGTCGGTGCTCGGCCCGCTGGCCCGGACGGTGCGCGACGCGGCGGCCTTCCTGGACGCGGTTGCCGTCCCGCAACCGGGTGACCCCGATCCGCTGGCGCCACTGCCGCCCGGCGAGACGTTCCTGGGCTGGTGCGACCGCGAACCCGGTCGGCTGCGCATCGGGCGCTTCACCGACTCCCCGATCGACACCGAACTCGACCCGCAGGTGCGCGCGGCGTGGGAGCAGGCCAGCGCCCTGCTCGCGAGTCTCGGGCACGAGGTCGAGGACGTGGCGCCGCCGCTGCCGTCCGAGGCCGTGCCCGCGTTCGAGACGATCTGGTCGGTGTCCGCCGCGACCGTGCCGATCCCACCGCATCGCGAGGACGAGCTGCGTCCGCTGACCCGCTATCTGCGCGAGCGCGGCCGGGCCGTCAGTGGCCCCGACTTCGCGAATGCCATCGCCGAGCTCAACGTGCACGCCCGTACGGGCATCGCGGCGAGCGCGCACCTGGACGCCGTCCTCACCCCGTCCGTCGCCCTGTTGCCGCGACCGATCGGGTGGTTCACGCAGGCGGGTGACCCGGCGGCCGATTTCGAGCGGCAGAAGCAGTTCACCCCGTACACCGCGATGTACAACATGACCGGCCAGCCCGCGATCTCGCTGCCGCTGTACTGGAGCGCGGAGGGCCTGCCGATCGGAATGATGCTCGTCGGGCGACCCGGCGGCGACGCGGCGTTGCTCTCACTCGCTGCTCAGATCGAGGCGGCGCTGCCCTGGCACACCCGCCGTCCCGACATCTGGACGTGACCTGCGCTGCGCACCGGCGTGGCCGACTGATCGCACTCAGCACTGATTCGCTAACTTCTACGCATGAGCGACGCTTGCGGAGCCAATCAAGGACAACCCTCGGGCCGCCAGGCCCGTATCGATCCGGGAGCGGGCCCGAGCGCAGCGAGTGGTCCGGGAGCGGGTCGATGACAGTCGTCGAGACGGTGCTGGTGTTCGTCGGCATCCCGCTCGCGGTCGTGGCCGCGGTCACCGCCGCGGTGTACGGACGGGCCGCGGTGCACCAACCGACCCGGTACCGGCCGGGCAAGGCGTGGACGTACCCGCCGGCGTGGTACCTGCCGCACCCGCAGGCGATCGACGACGTCGTCAGCGACCGTGTGGCGATCGAGGGCAGCTCCGAAGCCACGGCCAGTGCGGTGGGAGGTGCGAACGGTGAGTGGTGAGGTCGAAGCGCACGGCGCGCGCACCGAGAACTTCCTGCAGCACGGCCCGGCCGGGTCCGCGAGCGCGGACAGCCCATTCACCTCACGCCAGCTCGCGCGCCTCGACGAGGCGCTGACGCTGTCCAGCCGCGAATGCGGCTTGACGTTCTCGATCTACGTGGGCGCGCTCGAGGCGCCGACCCGCGGACACGCCGAGCAGCTGTTCGAGCGGCTCACCCCGTCGTCCGTCCTGCTCGCGGTCTCGCCCGGCCAGCGGGTGCTGCACATCGTGACCGGCGAACAGTCCGCGCAGCGTCTTCCGAACCGCGCCTGCGCGCTTGCCGCGCTCACGATGCGCGCATCGTTCAGCAACGGCGATCTGACCGGCGGCATCGTCAACGGTTTGCGCATGCTCGCCGACTCCGCGGGCCACGCCTGAGCGAGGAGATCCCTGACCGACGGGGTCGGCCAGGGATCTCGTCCGGGGGAGCGGGTGCGTTAGGGGACGACGCAGATGCCGCCGACTCCGACGACACACGTGGACGTCGGCTTCGGTGTCGCCGAGCTGGATCCGGTCGGCAACGTGGTCGGGAGCTTCGTCGGCAGCTTTGTCGGCAGCTTGGTCGGCAACTTGGTCGGCAACGGCAGCCCGCTGCCACCACCACCTGAGCCACCGGTCGGGTCCGGGGTCGGCGTCGGCTTGGGCGCCGGCTTCCGCGTGGGAGTCGGCGTCGGTGTAGGCGTCGGAGTGCGACCCGATCCGCCACCCTGACCGCCACCGGACCCGGTACCGCCGCCTGAGCCCGTGCCGCCGCCGGTTCCGCCGGTCGATCCGGACGGAGTACCCGAGCCGGGGTGCTTCGAACCGGGCGCCGCGGGTCTTCTTCGAACTGCTCGCCGCGGTCGGCGGGCCGGGGTTGACGGCGTAGGGGCCGGTCGCGGTGATCGGTGGCAGCGCGCCGGTGATGTTGCCGACCGGGATGCCCTTGACCGGGATGCCGAGGCGGTAGGCGTCGGACAGTGCGAGCACCTGCGCGAGGTACTGGTCGCTGTGGTTGTAGGCGAGGATCGCGCGTTCCTGGCCGGCGGCGGTGCGCAGGTTCCCGCCGTTGGCGCACAAGTAGCGGGCCGCGCCGAGGGCGGCGTCGTTGATGTTGAAGATGTCGGCCTTGCCGTCGCCGTTCGCGTCGGCGCCGTAGCCCGCCCAGGTCTGCGGGATGAACTGCATCGGACCCAACGCGTGGGTGTACTTCGCGTCGCCGTCGAGCGCGAAGCCGTTCGCCGGGGCCGCGATGTACTGGTTGCCGACCCCGTTGAGCGCCGGGCCGATGATGCGCGGCGTCGATGTGCCGTCGGGGTTGAGCCGCGCGCCGGCGAACTGGCCGTGGTCGGACTCCTCGCGGCCGATGCCGGCAAGTAGCGCCCAGTCGATGCCGCACGAGGGCTGGACGTGGGCCATGCGGTCGGCTGCCACGCGGTAGGCGTTCAGGGCCACGTTGGGGATCCCGTTGCCGGCCAGTCCCTTGATGACGGCCTTCGTGGCCGGTGCCATCTGCTTGGCCGAGACCATCCGCGCGGACGACAGCGACCCGGGCTCGGTGGTGGTGGCGGGATTTTCGGGTGTCTTCGGGACGGCGTGCCCGCCCAGGCCCACGGACTTCGCGACCGGCGCTCCGTCGTGCGAACCCGTCCGGGTGGCCGCGCTCGCGACGCTGGAGGCGACCAGCACGCACACGGCGACGGCGCCGGCCGCAACGGCAGTGCGGCGGGCACGCTCGGGGTTGCGGCGGAACAGCGCCGCGATCCCGGGCGCCTTCACCGCGTCGTCGTCCGGGGCAGAGCCGGTGTGTTTGGCCGCTGCGGTGCGCTGGATGCGTCGGGCGTCCAGGCTGCGGGCATGTCGAGGGCGATAGGGCGCTGACTGTTCAGGACCACCGGCCGGCATGGATCCTCCTTGGAACGGGATTTCCTGCCCGTTACAACGAGGCCCGGCAATGCCGGTTACGCGCGAGTAACAAACACCGACAAAACGTGCCGACGGCCGAATCAGCTCTCGGCGTCGACCGCCCGCGCCCGCATCGCCCGGACGACGTCCGAACGACCCTCGAGGATGAGCCGGCGCAGCGCCGACGGCACTTCGGGACCGGCCAGGAACGCGTCGGCAGCTGCCACTGTGTCGGGCCCGATCGCCACGCCCCAGGTCGGGAACAGCAGCACCGCGATGACCTGGGCAACCTCGCTCGAGCGCTGGTCCCAGACCGCACTGATGTCGTTGAAGTAGCGCTGGATGTACGGCGCGAGGAGCTCGCCCTGGGTGTGGTGCGCGAACCCGTTGAGCAGGGCCCGCTGCATGGCGTTGGGCAGCGTGTCGTCGCCGACGATCCGGTCCCACGTCTCGGCCTTGGCCTCCGCGGTCGGGACGAGGGCCCGCGCGGTGGCGGCGTGGCGCTGACCGGCCGCGGACGGGTCGCGTTCGAGCTCGGCATCGATGGTCTCGGTCGACAGCCGGCCGTGTGCCGACAGGGTCTCGACCAGTGCCCAGCGCAGATCGGGGTCGACGGCGAGCCCGTCGATCGTCACAGAGCCGTCGAGCAGTCCGGTGGCGACGTCGAGGTGCTCGTCGGTGCAGGCCGCAGCGAGCAGCGAATGCGCCCAGGCGAGCTGCTGGTCCGACCCCGGTACGGCGGTACGCAGCCGCTCGAGTGAGGCGTCGGCGAGCAGCTGGTAGCCGGTCGGACTCCACTGCGGATCGGCGTAGATCTCGATCGCGCGGCGGGCCTGGCGCAGCAGCGACTGCATCACGCCGATGTCGGTCTCGAGGTGCGCGCCCGCGATGACCATGGCGACGTAGTCGCGCGTGGCGAGCTCGCCGTCGCGCAGCATGTCCCACGTGCCGCTCCAGGTCACCGCGCGCGGCAGCGAGTCGACCAGGCGCTCGATTCCGCCGTCGCGCAGCGTGGCCAGGCTCCGGTCGTCGAGGCGCATCTTGCAGTAGGTCAGGTCGTCGTCGTTGATC
Organism: uncultured Actinomycetota bacterium; assembly: GCA_963757455.1. Lineage (GTDB taxonomy): Bacteria > Actinomycetota > Actinomycetes > Mycobacteriales > Jatrophihabitantaceae > RYN-133. Next base: position 352,503 of record CAVWSE010000010.1, on the reverse strand, counting down.
AGCAGCAGCGGCGGCTGTGCCACTCCGACGAGCTCGGGCACCGGGGTGCGGGCGCCGACGAGGTCGACCTCGACCCGGTCGATGCGGTCGAGCTTGTCACCGCGCTCGTCGTAGCGGCCGATCGCGAGCCGGTGCGGCCGCAGCACGTTCGACCGCGCGACGTCGTCGGGTGCGGTCTGGACGAGCTCGAAGGACGTGTAGCGGCCTTCGGCGTCGACCTCGAACTCCGGACGGATCGTGTTGATGCCGGCGGTCTCGAGCCAGAGCTTGCTCCACTCGCCGAGATCACGGCCGGACGAGCGCTCGAGCGCGGACAGCAGGTCGGCGAGCGTCGTGTTGCCGAACGCGTGCCGCTGGAAGTAGTCGCGCAGGCCGGCGAGAAACGCGTCGACGCCGACGTAGGCGCCGAGTTGCTTCAGGACGCTGGCGCCCTTGGCGTAGGTGATGCCGTCGAAGTTCAGCTCGGCGGTCTGGACGTCAGGGGCGTCGGTCGCGATCGGGTGCGTGGAGGGCAGCTGGTCCTGCCGGTAGGCCCACGTCTTCTCGACGTTCGCGAAGGTCGTCCACGCCGACGTCCATCGGGTGGCCTGGGTCTGGCACAGCGTGCATGCGTAGTCGGCGAACGACTCGTTGAGCCACAGGTCGTCCCACCAGCGCATCGTGACGAGGTCGCCGAACCACATGTGCGCCATCTCGTGCAGGATCGTCGCCGCGCGGCGCTCGTAGCGGGCGTCGGTCACCTTCGACCGGAACAGGTAGTCCTCGTGGAAGGTGACGCAGCCGGCGTTCTCCATCGCGCCCGCGTTGAATTCGGGGACGAAGAGCTGGTCGTACTTGCCGAACGCGTACCGCACTCCGAAGTTGGCGTGGTACCAGTCGAAACCCTGTTTGGTGATCTCGAACAGCTCGTCCGAGTCCATGGTCGACGCGAGCGACTTGCGGCACCACAGGCCGAGGTCGATGCCGTCATGGTGGTCGCGCTCGACGTGGTACGGGCCGGCGACGAGAGCGGTGATGTAGGGGCTCATCCGCTCCGTGGTCGCGAAATGCAGCACCTTGCCGGCGCGCAGCTGCTCTTCTTCGAGCAGCGCACCGTTGGACGCGGCGGCCCACTCGTCCGGGACGGTCACGTGGAGGGTGAAGGTCGCCTTGAGGTCGGGCTGGTCGAAGCAGGCGTACATGCGCTTCGCGTCGGCCGTCTCGAACTGTGAGTAGAGGTAGGCCTCGCCGTCGAGCGGGTCGACGAAGCGGTGCAGCCCCTCGCCGGTGTTCGTGTACAGCAGGTCGGCCTCGACGACCAGGACGTTGTCGTCGGCGAGATCGGTGAGCGTGATGCCCTCGGCGCTTCGGTAGTTCGAGACGTCGACGTCAGTGCCGTTGAGCCGCGCCGAGTGGACGCGGTCGGCGATCAGATCGATGAATGTCGACTCGCCAGGACGGACGGTGGTGAACCGCACGGTCGAGGTCGAGCGGAACGTGCGCTCGGACGGCTTCCCGCCCCCGTCGGTCAGATCGAGGGTCACCTCGTAGGACTGCACCCGCAGCAGATCGGCGCGCAGCTGGGCGTCGGCGCGGGTGAGGTTCGGGATGTCGCTGGCTGACAAAGCTCACGTCCTGACGTTGTTCGTCGTTGGGCCGGAAGTCGGATCCGGGATCGCCGGGAATGGGATGAAGTCTGTCACGCCGGGCCGACACGCTCGGCTCGTGGTTACGGTGAAGGCATGAAGATCGGCGATGAGATTCCGGATTTCGAGCTCTCCGACCAGAACGGGACACCGCGACGACTGTCGGCGCTGGTGGCCGACGGGCCGGTGGTCCTGTTCTTCTATCCGGCCGCGATGACCACCGGCTGCACCAAGGAGGCGTGTCACTTCCGCGACCTCGGCGCGGAGTACCAGGCCGCGGGTGTGCAGCGGATCGGGATCAGCATGGACGCGGTCGACAAGCAGAAGCAGTTCGCCGACAAGCACGGCTTCGACTACCCGCTGCTCAGCGACACCGACGGCAAGGTCGCCGACATCTTCGGCGTGCGGCGCGGTGCGATCGGCACCAAGCTCGGCGCGCCGGTCAAGCGGCAGACCTTCGCGATCGGTCGCGACCGGCGCCTGGTCGCCCAGATCAGCAGCGAGACCAACATGGACAAGCACGCGGACGAGGCCCTGCAGGCTCTGAGCGCATAACGCCCACAATGGGCGTACGTTGTTGACATGACCAGTAACGCGCCTGCCGAGCGTCCGACCGTCGATTTCTACTTCGATCCGCTGTGCCCGTTCGCCTGGGTCACCTCGCGCTGGATCCTCGAGGTCGAGAAGCATCGTCGGATGGACCTCTCCTTCCGTGTCATGTCGCTGTCGGTCCTCAACGAGGACAAGGAAGGGCTGCCGGACAACTACCGCGAGATGCTCGGACGCGGCTGGGGTCCCGTCCGCATCTGCATCGCGGCCGAGCAGGCGCACGGAACCGCGGCGCTGCGTGACCTCTACACCGCGCTCGGCACGCGCCGGCACAACGACGGACGCGACTTCGATCGCGCGCTCTACGAGGAGGCGCTGACCGAGGCCGGGCTGCCCGTCGAACTCGCCGACGCGGCCGACAGCACCGAGTACGACGACCTGCTTCGCAAGTCGCACCACGCCGGCATGGACCCGGTCGGTTACGAGGTCGGTACACCCACCATCCACATCGACGGCGTCGCCTTCTTCGGTCCGGTGCTCACGCGTATCCCGCGCGGCGAGGACGCCCTGCGAGTGTGGGACGGATCGCGACTGCTCGCGTCCTACCCCTACTTTTTCGAGCTCAAGCGCACCCGCACCGAGTCGCCCCAATTCGACTAATTCGTACCGTGCGCTGCATGCTGTTGCTCAGCAGCGTGACGGGGGAATTCGGCGAGGGGGATCTGTGCGAAGTCCGGTTGCACAGAGATTGAAACATCGAACGGCGGGGACGCACGAACGCGTCGAGGCCGTGCTCGGGCTGCTTGATGCGCAGCTGTCGGTCGAGCGTCTGCGCGAGGTGCTGTCGCGCTTCGCCGGGTTCTGGCAGGGCACCGAACGTGTCATTGACGAGTGGGCCGAGCGCGCACCCGTCCCGGCCGGGCAACTGCGCTGGACCCGGCGGCGGCGACGCGAGGTGTTGCGCAACGACCTGCTCCGACTCGGGCTCTCGGTGCGCGACCTGAACGAGCTCCCCGAAGCGCCGAGCGTGTTCACCGTGCCCGACACCTCGGAGGTGCTCGGCTGGCTGTACGTGTCGGAAGGGTCCACGCTGGGTGGCGCTGTCATCGATCGCACACTGCGCGCACTGCCTGAGGGCGCCCAGCTGCGATTGCGGACGTTCACCCCCTACCTCGAGGGCCCTGGCCCGATGTGGCGCGACTACCTGGCGTTCCTGGCCGAGTGGGTCGACGACGACGGGCCGCGCGCCGACCATGTCGTTGCGGCTGCCGAGCACACCTTCAACTCGCTCGAGCGATGGTTGACTCCGCTCGCCTCCGTGGACGCTGCGTGACCGAACCCGACTTCGTCGAGGTCGGCGCACCGATCGATCTCGACAACTGCGCCCGCGAGCCGATCCACATCCCGGGCAGCATCCAGCCACGGGGCGTCCTCGTCGTCGCCCAGGAACCGGACCTGACCATCGCCCAGGTGTCGGCCAACGTGGCGGACATGTTCGAGCGGGCGCCGCAGGACCTGCTCGGACGCGGTATCGCCGACCTCGTCGGCACCGATCAGGCCGCGGCGATCGCGCGCGCCACGGCCGGATTCGGCGACCTCCGTGAGCGCAATCCGCTCGAGATGATGATCGCCGTCGGCGCCCGCGAGGTCGCCGTCGACGTGATCCTGCATCGCGAGTCTGCAGGGCAGTTGCTGGTCGAGCTCGAGCTGGCGACCGGACCGCGCCCGTTCTCGTTCCCGAACACCTACCTCGCCGTGCGCGGCTCGGTCGCCGAGCTCAACCGCGCGTCCACGCTCACCGAGTTGTACGAGATCACGGCCCGCGCGGTGCGTGAGCTGACCGGATTCGACCGGGTGATGGTCTATCGCTACGACGCCGAGTACAACGGCGAGGTCGTCGCCGAGGCCAAGCGCGACGATCTCAACTCGTTTCTCGGGCTGCACTACCCGGCGAGCGACATCCCGGCCCAGGCTCGTGCGCTGTACGAGAAGAACTGGATCCGGATCATCGACGACATCGGCTACACGCCGTCGCCGCTCGTCCCGCAGGAGAACCCGACGACGGGCCGGCCGATCGACCTGACCCACTCGACGCTGCGCAGCGTGTCACCGATCCACGTGGAGTACCTGAAGAACATGGGTGTCGGCGCGTCGATGTCGATCTCGCTGATGCGAGACGGTCGGCTGTGGGGTCTGATCGCGTGCCATCACTACTCGGGTTCGCACCTGCCGCCCTACGGTGTTCGTGCCGCCGCCGAATTCCTCGGGTCGACCCTGTCGTTGCGTCTCGTCGACCGGGTCGAGGACGACGAGCTGCGGATGCGGCTGGCCGGCCAGGCGATCCTCGCCAAGATCGTCGCCGCGATGCAGAACCAGTCCGAGCCACTGGGCTCGGCGCTGCTCGGCGCACCCGATGTCGCCGACCTCGTGCCTGCCGACGGGATCGTCATGAACGTCGACGGCGAGCGGGTGACGCGCGGTGACGTGCCGGACGCCGGGGTCATCGACGAGTTGGTGTCGTGGCTGAGCTCGCAGGAGGTCGGCGTGTACGAGACCGATTGCGTGAGCGAGTCGATGCGCACGGACGTCGCACCGGAGCTCGTCAGCGGCCTCATGGCGCTGATGCTCCCGGACAACCACTACCTGATCTGGCTGCGTGGTGAGCTGCGGCGAGCCGTCGACTGGGGCGGCGACCCGACCAACAAGGCCATCGCCGTGCGCGAGGGTGACTCGGTGCGGCTGAGCCCGCGCAAGTCGTTCGAGCGCTGGCGGCAGATCGTCCAGCGTCGCTCTGCGCCGTGGCTCGACATCGAGCGGGCCAACGCGGTTGCGCTGCGGCAGAGCATCGTCGAGACGCTCTATGCGCGGTCCGAACGCGAGGTGCGCCTGGCCGAGACGCTGCAGCGCAGCCTGCTGCCGGACGTGCCGACCGTGGCCGGATGGGAGCTCTCCGCGCACTACGAACCCGCTGCCGGCGGCCGGATCGGCGGCGATTGGTACGACGCGTTCGCCCTGCGGGACGGACGGGTCGTCGTCGTCCTCGGCGATGTCGCCGGGCACGGCATCAGCGCGGCTGGAACCATGGCGCAGCTGCGCAACGCGCTGCGTGCGTACCTGATCGACGGCGTCTCTGCGGTCGGAGCGGTGGAGCGGCTCAACGACTTCACGACGCTGTTGTTGCCGACGGCATTCGCGACGTTGGCAGTCGGCTGCCTCGATCCGGCCAGCGGCGAGGTCGACATGGTGCTCGCCGGGCACCCGGTGCCGCTGCGGATCGAGCGGGACGGGGCGGTGACGACGGCGTCGTTGTCCCCCTCGCCGCCGATCGGCGTCACTGCGGCGATGTACGGGTCGACGCAGCTCACTCTTGCCGACGGCGAGGGCCTCGTCCTCTACTCCGACGGCTTGATCGAGCGACGCGACGAAGACCTGTCCGACAGCGTCCACCGGCTCATCGCCGATGTCGGCAGGCTGGGGTCATCGGTGACCGCGGCCTCGGTGTTCGCGGTGCACGAGCACCGTGACGCCGGCGACGATCGCACGGTAGTCGTGCTGCGTCGTTCATAGCCTGCTCATCTCGCGTTCGCGGGCTCATGGGGCCCGCACCTTTACGGCGCAGAAACGAAGGTCCTACGGTTGGTCACCTCACCGAATCGTCGTCGTGGGGAGAATCGCAGATGACAGTCGTACGTGCCGCGATCACCCAGGTCGCCTGGACGGGCGACAAGGAATCCATGATCGCCAAGCACGAGGAGCTCGCGCGCCGGGCGGCCGCGGACGGCGCGCAGATCATCGGGTTCCAGGAGCTGTTCTACGGGCCGTACTTCGGCATCGTCCAGGACCAGAAGTACTACGAGTACGTCGAGCCGATCCCGGGCCCGACCGTCGAGCGGTTCCAGGCGCTGGCCAAGGAACTGCACCTGGTGATCGTGCTGCCGATCTACGAGGTGGCCAACGAGGGCGAGTACTACAACACCGCCGCGGTCATCGACGCCGACGGCACGCTGCTCGGCAGCTACCGCAAGCACCACATCCCGAACCTGCCGCAGTTCTGGGAGAAGTTCTACTTCCGGCCGGGCAACCTCGGCTACCCGGTGTTCGACACCGCGGTCGGCCGGGTCGGCGTCTACATCTGCTACGACCGGCACTTCCCGGAGGGCTGGCGCGAGCTCGGGCTGAACAACGCGCAGATCGTGTTCAACCCGTCGGCGACCAAGCCGGGCCTGTCGAACCGGCTGTGGGAGATCGAGCAGCCGGCGGCGGCGGCGGCGAACCAGTACTTCATCGCCGCGAACAACCGCATCGGCCAGGAGGCCGACGAGTTCGGCGACCGGACGCGCCGCAGTTCTACGGCTCGTCCTACTTCGTCGACCCGCGCGGCAACTTCGTCGGCGAGGTCGCCTCCCAGGACAAGGAGGAGATCGTCATCCGCGACCTCGACCTCGACGAGATCACGCGCGCGCGCAACGACTGGCAGTTCTACCGCGACCGCCGCCCGGAGTCCTACGACCAAGACGACGAGCGCCGTAGGCGACGCGACCGATGACGACGATCCTGATCCAGGGCGGCACGGTCGTCAGCTCGACCGGTTCGTCGCTCGCAGGACGTCCTGATCGACGGCGAGACAGATCGCCGCGCTGCTCGCGCCGGACGCCGACGTGCTCGGCTCGACATCGAGGACCACGCCGACATCGTCGATCGACGCGACCGGCAAGTACGTCATCCCGGGCGGCATCGACGGCGCACACGCACATGGAGATGCCCTTCGGCGGCACGTTCGCCTCGGACACGTTCGAGACCGGGCACCCGCGCGGCGGCCTGGGGCGGCACGACGACGATCGTCGACTTCGTCGTGCAGGCGCACGGCCAGCGGGTGCAGGACCAGGTGGCGCTCTGGCACGACAAGGCCGCCGGCAACTGCGCCATCGACTACGGCTTCCACCAGATCATCGGCGAGGTCAACGACGAGTCGCTCAAGGCGATGGACGAGCTGATCGGCGAGGGCATCACCAGCTTCAAGCTGTTCATGGCCTACCCCGGCGTGTTCCTGTCCAGCGACGGCCAGATCGTGCAGGCGATGCAGACGGCGGCCGGCAACGGCGGCCTGATCATGATGCACGCCGAGAACGGCTCGGCGATCGACGTGCTGGTCCAGCAGGCGCTGGCCCGCGGCGAGACCGCGCCGTACTACCACGGCGTGACCCGGCCGTGGCAGGCCGAGCAGGAGGCGACGCACCGGGCGGTCATGCTGGCCGACCTGACCGGCGCGCCGCTGTACGTCGTGCACGTGTCGGCCAAGCAGGCGCTCGCCCGGATCGCCGAGGCCCGCAACGCCGGGCAGAACGTGTTCGGCGAGACGTGCCCGCAGTACCTGTACCTCTCGCTCGAGGAGCACCTCGGCGCGCCCGAGGGCTTCGAAGGCGCCAAGTGGGTCTGCTCGACGCCGCTGCGCTCGCGCGCCGAAGGGCACCAGGACGAGCTGTGGAAGTACATCCGCACCGGTGACGTGACCACCGTGTCCACCGACCACTGCCCGTTCTGCATGAAGGATCAGAAAGAGATGGGCATCGGCGACTTCTCCAAGATCCCGAACGGCATCGGCTCGGTCGAGCACCGGATGGACCTGCTCTACCAGGGCGTCGTCGACGGCCGGATCTGCCTGGAGCGTGGGTCGACGTGTGCTGCACCACGCCGGCGCGGATGTTCGGCTGTACGGCCGCAAGGGTGTCCTCGCGCCGGGTGCCGACGCCGACATCGTCATCTACGACCCGAACGGGCACACCTCGCATCGGGCTCGGGCAAGACGCACCACATGAACATGGACTACTCGGCCTGGGAGGGCTACGAGATCGACGGTCACGTCGACGCGGTGCTCTCGCGCGGCACGGTGATCGTCAACAACGGCGAGCTACGTCGGCACGCAAGGGCCACGGCCAGTTCGTCAAGCGCGCCCTCTCCCAGAATCTCGATCGTGATGGACTTCGGCGTCGTGCTGCAGAACGACCCGCCCGCGTGGCGGGTCGTCGATCTGGCCGTGCGGGCCGAGAACTACGGCTTCAGCCATGTGTGGACGTTCGACTCGCACCTGCTGTGGCAGGAGCCGTACGTCATCTACAGCCAGATCCTGTCCGCCACCCGCACGGGTCACCGTCGGGCCGATGGTGACCAACCCGGCGACCCGCGACTGGACGGTGACCGCGTCGCTGTTCGCGACGCTGAACGACATGTTCGGCAACCGCACGATCTGCGGCATCGGTCGCGGCGACTCGGCGGTGCGGGTGATCAACGGCAGCCCGGTGACGCTGGCGACGCTGCGCGAGTCGATCGAGGTGATCCGCGGCGCTGGGCAACGGCGAGCCGGTCGAATACAAGGGCAACCCGCTGCGCTTCCCGTGGGGCAGCGGCGTCGCGGCTGCCGATCTGGGTCGCCGCCTACGGGCCGAAGGCGCTGGCGCTGACCGGCGAGGTCGCCGACGGCTTCATCCTGCAGCTGGCCGACCCGGACATCACCGCGTGGTCGATCGCGGCGGTGCGCAAGGCGGCGGCCGAGGCCGGACGCGACCCGGCCGACGTGACGATCTGCGTGGCCGCGCCCGCGTACGTCACCGACGGCACCGACGACGGCCTGGCGCACGGCCGCGACCAGTGCCGCTGGTTCGGCGGCATGGTCGGCAACCACGTCGCCGACATCGTCGCGCCGCTACGGCGCCGACGGGGCGGCGGTGCCCGCGGCGCTGACCGACTACATCGCCGGCGCGCGAGGGCTACGACTACAACTCGCACGGCAAGGCCGGCAACGCGCACACCGACTTCGTCCCCGACGAGGTCATCGACCGGTTCTGCCTGATCGGCCCGGTCGAGCGCCAGGTCGAGCGGCTGCAGGAGCTGCGCGAGCTCGGCGTCGACCAGTTCGCGTGTACCTGCAGCACGACGCGAAGGACGCGACGCTGGCCGCCTACGGCGAGCGGGTCATCCCGGCGGTCAACGAGCGATCGGCGGCCAAGTCGTAGCGGCTTCACCTGCTGCGTCGCGGTCGAGGTGGGCGACGCTCTGCAAGAGTTCCTTCTGCGCTGCTACGAACGCGGCGTCGACTACGTCGCCGTGGCCGGGGACGACCGGTCCGCGGATGAGGGTTTCTATCGCTGCAACGGTGGCAGGCCACTCGGCGGGGTAGGCGTCACCGAACAGGGGTGGGCCACCTTCCTCGACGAGATCGCCGGCGAACAGCACGTCGTCGACCGTGATGACGATGTCGTTGTCGGTGTGGCCGCGGCCGAGGAAGCGCAGGTCGACCGCGCGTCCACTGATGTCGAGGTGCTGTGCAGGCGGTGGGAACGTGCGATTCGGCGCGACGATCCCTGTCTCACCGTCGCCGTGTCTTTCGAGTTGCTCGTCGGCACGTTCGACGACCAGTGTCACGACAGCGGTCGAGCGCCCAGATGTCGCACGGCACGAACGCCGCGTTGCCGAAGACGTGGTCGAAGTGCGCGTGGGTGTTCACGACCGTCCACGGCGTCGGGGTGATGGTTCGTACCGCGTCGGCCAGGTCGCGGCCGGTGCTCACCGACTCGCGGGTGTCGATGACCAAGCAGGCGTCGGTGCCGACGATGAGGCCGATGTTGAGGTCGTAACTCTCGTGGCGTCGCACGAAGATGTTGTCGCCGATCTCGCGCCAGCTCACGTGGACAGCCTAGGCGCGCTCGTCGTACACCTTCGCGGTGCAGATCACGTCGTCACGAATCGTGTAGAACGCAGCCCGGTTGAGGTCGCGCCGTTCGCCGTCGATCGTCACGGACTCGACGAACTCGCAGGCGACGCTCGGGCCGTCCACGACGAGGTTGGCGATCGTCACGGTTGGGTCGATCTCTCGCATCGCCCAGCCGAAGAATTCTTCGAACTCCTCGGGAGCGACCAGCGTCGTTCCGCTGGCAAAAGTCGCGTCCGGAGCCATCGTGGCGAGCATCGCCGGAAGGTCTCGGCCGCTGAAGGCATCGAAGTGCGCGCGCACTACATCGCCTGGTGCTCGGACTGGCATGGTTCGAACCTAACAATCGAAGATTCTCTCTGCACAGCCGCGAATTCTCGTCCATGATTGTCAGAGGGTCGGTCCAGCGTTCGATTCGTGGCCAGGAGATCGAGCGGTGTTGCGGACGGATCCCGCGGGGTTGTCTCGCAACACGACGGAGGCTGGACCGTGGCGCGCGTCTCGAACGCCACGACCTGGTGAACCTCGCCGGCCGGGCGGCGCTACAAGACCGATCGATGAGTCGCCTGCCGTCGATCCGTAGCCGGGCTGCCGGTCCCGTTCGTGGTCAAGAGCCGGAGTAACTCGGGCGACTTTCGTGCCAATGGGACCGAAGCTCCTGCTGGGCCGGACCTCGCTTTCTCGCCGTCGACAGCGCACCGTCGGCAGTCGCCGGCTGGCGCTGGGACATGAATAGCACGTGCGGATTTTTCATATCGTCTCGCCCACCGCTTGGGCCGCGGCAAGCGAACAGGGGTCGTACCTCCCGGCGGGCTTTGACGCGGACGGGTTCGTGCACTTCTCGTTTGCCGACCAGGTCGCCCGCGTCGCCAATGCGATCTACCGCGACGAACCCGAACTGATGGTCGTCGAGATCGAGTCCGACGCCGTGCCGGCGGAGCTCAGGGTCGAGGACTCGTACGGCGCGGGGGAGGAGTTCCCGCATATCTACGGCCCGATCCCGACCGAAGCGGCAGTCGCACGCACCCGCTGACGCGAACCGACAGCGGCGATTGGGCGTTCAGCGCGGCGGCGCAGGCGCTCCTGCATAGCCGGATCGGACAGCCACCACGGCGTATCGCGCGACTCGTCGTCGGACTCCTCGCCGCGGGCGGCGCGCTCGGCTTCGAGCACGGCGTCGATGTCGGCGGCGTCTTTCGCGTCGGCGCGGATCCACTGCCGGAAGACGAGCACGAGGAACGGCAGGTCGAGCAGTTCGGAGACGCACCACAGCACGGCACCGGCGAGCTGCTGGTCGTGCAGCGGCGCCGGACTCCACGAGTGCGGCGCACGCGGGTCGAAGTAGGACGTCGTCAGAGTCTTGTGCAACCGCAACGCGATTCCCGGCACGGCGTCCAGCACGAGCTCGAACGACCCGATCGCCAGAGACAGGCCGACGGCGAGCGACGTGCGCGGCGTCCCCTCGCCGACGAGTGGAAGCACGATCAGCGAGCCGATCGCGACGAGCACCAGCTGCTCGATCCAGCCGAACACCGGAACATCGATGGCCCACCGCGGCAGCGGCCCGAAGAACAGCGCCACCGACAGCAACGGCACCAGCGCCGGACCGATCAGCGGGTTGCCGATCGTCCGCACGAACCGCGTCGACAGGAACCGCTGCACCGGACGCCCGGCCAGCTGCAGCGGCCCGCCGGCGAGAAGCAGATAGGGCACGATCAACAGCAGCCCGAGCTGCTGCGCCGTCCACACGTAGAACAGGTCGTCGATGTACACGCCGGCGAACCCGCACGTCCCCCAGACGAGCAGGGCGACCCCGACCACGAACACCGCGACCTGACCGGGCCGCAGCTCCCGCGCACGGCGCAAGTACCACGCCGTGAGCACCACTGCAGCGACGATCGCGAGCGGCTGCCACGTCCACGCCGTGATCAGTGTCGTCGGCGTGGGCTGTGCGGTCATACGTCCATGGTCCTCCCACCGGGACGGACTGCCATGATGGGGCGATGCGCGTCTATCTCGGCAGCGACCACGCCGGATTCGAGCTCAAGGCCAAGCTTGTCGCCCACCTCGGCGAACTCGGCCACGAAGCGGTCGATTGCGGGGCACACACCTACGACGACCAGGACGACTATCCGCCGCCCTGCATCACCGCAGCGGCCCGGACGGTCGCCGACGCGGGCAGCCTCGGCATCGTGATCGGCGGCTCCGGCAACGGCGAGCAGATCGCGGCGAACAAGGTCAAGGGCGTCCGCGCGGCACTCGTCTGGAACGACGAGACCGCCCGGCTGGCCCGCGAGCACAACGACGCCAACATCATCAGCCTCGGCGGCCGTGATCACCCCGACAGCGACGCGATCCGCTTCGTCGAGATCTTCCTCGCGACACCGTTCTCGGAGGCCGAGCGGCACGCGCGCCGCATCGCGATGCTCACCGAGTACGAGCAGACCGGCGCGATCGCCGGCCACGAAACCGCCTGAGCAGCTAGAGCGTCTCGAGCTTGCTGATCCGCCAGACGGTGCCCTGCTCGACGGCGGTGATCCGGATCTGCGCCGCCGACGAGGATGTCGCCCCGTCCGACGTGCGGGTCGAGGTCTGATCGAGGAACACGAGCAGCTGAGCGCGCGTGCCGTCGAGGATCGTCACGCCGGCGCTGACCACCTTCGCGGTGAGGACGAGCTTCTGTGCGCTCGCCTTGCTCTGCAGCGCGGTGAACAGCACGTTGTACTGCTGCAACGCCTCGCCGACCAGCGCCTGGTGCGCCGCCGTGCGCGTCGCGTCCGGGTTGCGGTAGTCGAAGGTCAGGACGTGCTCCAGGTCGGTGTCGACCTGGCCGATGACCTGCGCCGTTCGCGTCCGGTCGACAACGGCTGTGTTCGAGTCGGGGGCCGTTGAGGCAGCTCGGCCGGCGGTGGCAAGCAGCACGGTCGCTACAACCGCGCACACAACCGCGAGCGCTGCCATCGCGAGCACCGGGACGGACGTCCAGCCACGCCTCATTGCACCGTCACCCCGACCTGCTGCAGCGCGCTGATCTTCCACACGCCGCCCACGCGGCTGACGTCGGCCTGTTGACGCTCGCGTTTGATGACCGCCTTGCCCGACGGCGGCGTCACGGTGAGCTCGACGCTCGCGATGACCGTCGCGCTGCCGTTGGTTGCGTCGAGCGAGACGACCGCCGCCTCGACGATGCGAGCAGTCGTGACGGACTTGGCATCGGTGATGCGCTTGCGGTCTGCGGCGGTGATGTGCTCGAACGACGCGTGCAGCGTCCCCGTCGACGCGGACAGCCATCGGCTGAGCCCTTGGTCGAGATTGCGATAGTCGAGCGAGTTGAGCACCACGATGTCCTGGCGCGCGGCGAGCAAGGCCGCGTCGCGAACGCTGCTCGCCGCCACCGGGGCCGGCCCACTGTCCCGCACGTGCACGACGACGCCGACGACCAGGAACGCGACGCACGCCACGAGCAGGCCGATCGCGCTCAACACCGGCACGCGCGAGGGCGGCGTCATCGGCGCTGTTAGCGCCTCAGGCTCGTCGAGGGGGGCGAGGCGAGCCGCCTCGGCTGCGAGCCGATCGGCCTTTTCCTGGGCCTTGCGGGCCTTCTTCGCAGCCTTGGCGGCGTCGGCGGCAGCGCGTTCGGCCGGGGTCGGCTCGGCGCCCTCAGGATCGGCGCCCTCGCGATCGTCGGTCATGGTTCCCGTCGTGTCGGCAGCGGTGGCGGAATCACGACCCCATCAGCTGTGCAAGCGAGTGAACCGCTCGAGCGTCAGTGCCCGACGGGGAGGTTGCTCCTGCCGGGAAGAGTACGTGTTGCGACCCGTGCAGATCGCTCGTCCCCGACGTGGCGGTGCAGCCCGCCGATGTGTTGAGCGGTGCGCCCGGCGACGTGTCGAGGCCGCTGCGGCGGGCTGTGCCCGCATAGCCCTGTGTACAAGGCAGCGGGTTGAAGAACGTCAACGTCAGGCCGACCTTCGCGCCCTGAGGGCCGACCACCGTCGAACCGATGTCGACTGCCTGGGGGAGCTGGACGAGCAGCTGCCGCACCCCGTTGACGTTGGCGACGAACACCTGCGCGCTCGTGGTCAGGTTTGCGACCAGCACGCCGAGCGGCGTGCCGATGTCACGGATCAGCTGGGACGCCGCCCGTGCGGCGGACGGGGTGGTGTTCAGCAATGCACGGAAGTCGCTGTTCGACGCGGCGAGCTGACTCGACAGCAGGTTCAGGCTGTTGCTGAACGACTTGATGCTCGACGACACGCGCTGCTGCGTGCGCAGCACGGTCGCGGACGAGTTGATCAGGACAGATGTGGCGGGGAAGTTCTGGTCGGCCGCGCGGAAGAACGTCTTGCTGACCTGGATGAGGGTGCGCAAATTCTGCGCGGAACCGGTGAACGCCTTGCCGGACTCCGTGACGACGGTTTGCAACGACCCGATCGGTAGCGACTTCAGCAGAGCATCCGAGCTCGACAGCAGCGAGTTGGTCGTCGGCGGGATCGCGGTCTGGCTGCGCGCGATCACCGAGCCGTCGTGCAGGTACGGGCCGGCGTCGGTGGTCGGACGCAGGTCGAGATACTGCTCGCCGATGATCGACCGGTCGGTGACGACCGCGCGCACGCCCTGCGGGATGGACGCTGCGGACGAATTGAGCTGCAGCTGCGCCTCGACGCCTGTTGCCGTGAGCCCGACGCTCGTGACGCGACCCACCGGCACGCCGCGGTAGTCGACTTCGGCGTTGGGGAACAGGCCACCCGCGGCCGGGAGTTCGACCTGCACCCCGTACACGCCGACATTGAAGACACGCAGCAGCCCGACATACCGCACGGCGATGAAGCTGACGGCGAGCAAGCCGGCGACGATGAAGGCGATCACCTGAATGCGGACGCGATGGGTGAGCATCAGTGCCCTCCCCGCGCCGGCAGCAGGGTCGGGTTCTTCTGGATCCGGACGACGTTTCCGCCCGGCGTGTTCAGGTTCGTCGTGACGAACGTGTTGAGGTAGTCGCCACGGATCGCGTTCAGCACCGAGTCCGGGAACGGATACGTGAGCAACACCTGCAACGACTTCGGTAGCGCCGATCCGGCCTGGGCGAGGTTGCGCAGGATCGGGTTCAGCGCGCGCAAGTCGGCGACGAAGCTGCGCTTGCTCGCGCGCACGGTTGCCGTCGCGGTGCGGCCGAGCCGGCCGAGCGCGTTGATCATCCGGACGAGTTGGTGACGCTGGCCGGCCAGCACCTTCAACCCGCCCGGCAGGTCGCGCAGCGCGATCGAGAGGTTCTCGTTGTTCGCCTGCAACGTCGTGGCGAGCCGGTTGACCTGCTGCAGCGCCGCGATGATGCCGGCGCGGTGCGCGTCGATCGCCGCGATCACCCGATCGGCGTCGGAGAGCAGGCTGTGGATCTCGGCGCCGCGCCCACCGGTCGCGTGGTTCAGCTCGACGACGATGGTATGCAACTGGCCGATGCCGCCGCCGTTGAGCAACAGCGACAGCGCACCGAGGACCTGCTCGATCTGCACCGCCTGCGACGTCGAGGCGAGCGAGATAGTCGCGCCATTGGCCAACGTCCCGGTCGGGTCGGCAGGCCGCGTGAGCGCGACGTACTTCTCACCGAGCAAGCTCGTCTGCTCGATGGTCGCAGTCGTGTTGGCGGGCAGGTGCACGTCACCGTTGATCTCGAGTGTGACGACGGCATACTTCCCGCCGCCGCCGAGCGAGATCGCGCTGACCTGACCCACGGCGACGTTGTCGACCTTGACCGACGACTGGCGCACCAGGTCAAGCGCGTTCCGGAACTGCGCGCTGACGTGGTACGGATGGCTGCCGAGGTCGGCGCCGCCGGGCAGGTTCAGGTTGGACACGCCGCCGGTGCATGCGGCCGTCGTCGTGACGGCGAGCGCAACCACCGCCACCAGCCCGCGCCTCATCGGGTGCCCCCGTTGACGTGCTTCCACAGCTCGAGCTCGTTCAGGTCACCGCGTCCGGTCAGCGTGCGATGTGTCGGGTCATAGGCGTTGATCAGGTTGCTCACTGCGAGAGGGGCCGCGTGGACGGCCGCGGCGATGGATGCGCGTTCGGTTTGCAGTACCTGCGTGATCACCGCGAGCTTGCGGACGTTGGACGTGAGCTCGGCGCGGTGAGCGAGGATGAACTGGCGCACGGTCGCGAGCGCCTGGCTCAGATCATGCAGCGCCAGCGTGAACGACTGGCGGTCGCGCGCGAGCACGTCCGAGACCGCGGCGAGCGAGGTGTTCAGGCCACGCACGCTGTTGTTGTCCGCTGCCAGCGTGCGGGTGAACGTCGCGAGGTTGCTGATCGTCTTGAACAGGTCGCCGCGGTTGTGTGCCAGGGTGCCCGAGGCGGCGCCGAGGCGCTGCAGGGTGCGGTGCAGCGCCGCGCCGTTGCCGTGCAGGTTGGCGGCGCCGACGTTGAGCAGGTCGGCAAGCGCACCGTGCCGGTTCGCACCGTTGGGTCCGAGCGCCTTGGTGAACTGGATGACGCTGTTGGTCAGCTCGTCGATCTCGACCGACGTGGCCGTGCGGGCCAGCGGGATCACCGCGCCGTCGGCGAGCTTGGGGCCGGAGCTGTAGACACCGGTCAGCTGCACGTACCGGTCGCTGACCAGGCTCGGCGAGATGATCACGGCGCGGGTGTCGGCCGTGACCGATACGCCGTGGTCGAGGTGCATGTCGACTTCGACCTCGGTACCACGCGGGATGACGTCGTCGACGGTGCCGACGGGCACGCCGAGAATGCGGACGTCGGAGCCCGGATACACGCCGACGGATTCGGTGAACATCGCCTTGAAGTGCGTCTGGTCGCCGCGTCCGCTGACGTACCACCAGAACGCGCCACCCATCGCGGCGACCACGAGCAGCGCGCCGACGACGGCAAGCGCGACGACCTTGTTCGTCCTGGCCACGGCCATCACCCGCCCGCCTGCGGCGCGCAGTTGCGCTGTGCGGTCGAGTTCAGCTGCGGATCGCCGTTCGCGGCGAACAGCCCGCACAGGTACACGTCGAGCCACGGGCCGTTACCGACGGCGTCGTTGAGCAGCGTGTAGTACGGCCCGATCAGCCGCAGTGCGTTGTCGAGATTGCCTTGGTTCCGCTGCAGGATGTCGGTCACCCGCGAGAGCTGCGCGAGCGCAGGACTGAGCGAGGCGTTGTTGTCGTGGACGAGCCCGATCAACTGAGCGCTGAGCTTCTGCGTCCCGGTCAGCAGGGTGGTGATCGCAGCGCTTCGTCCCTGGAGTTCGCGCAGGAGCAGATTGCCGTCGCGCACCAGGGCGTCGATGTGCGGGTTGTTCCGCGACAGGACAGCCGTAATGCGCCGCGTGTTCTGTACGAGCAGCGCGAGCGCGTTGTCGCGCGACGCGATCGTCTGCGACAGGCGCGAGAGTCCGTTGAGGCTCGCGCGCACCACCGACGGGGTGTTGCGGAAGGCGTCGGCCATCGCGGTGAAGCTGCGAGCGAGTTGCGCGCTGTCGATCTGGCCGAACGTCCCGCCGAGCCCTTCGAGTGCGGTGGTGACGTCGTACGGCGAGGACGTGCGGCTGAGCGGGATCGCCGTGTTTGGGTCGAGCGCCTTGTCGCCGAGCGGGTCGATGGCGAGGTACTTCTGACCGAGCAGGGTCTTGATCTTGATGGCAGCCGTGCTGCTGTCACCGATCCATGTGCTGTCGACGTCGAAGTCGACACGGACGTGCGTGCCCTCGAGCGAGATGTCGGAGACCTTGCCGACGCTCACGCCGGCGACGCGGACGTCGTCGCCGCTGCGCAATCCCGCGGCCTCGGTGAAGTCGGCGTGGTAGCCGGTCGAGCTGTTGACGAACGGCAGTTGCTTCCAGTAGAACGCCGCGAGCACGACGGCGACAGTCGCGATCAGGCCGACCACTGCGATGGCGACCGGGTTGCGTTCGTTGAACGAGCGAAACGCCATCAGTTCTGGCACCTCGCTTCGACCGGTTGCACGCCGACGCCGCCGTAGTAGCCGGCGGGGACGGGAATGCGTCCGGTGATCGAGCACAGGTAGCTGTTGACCCACGAGCCGTAGGACGCGAGGCGTCCGACGCGGTTGAGCTTCGTCGGTAACGTCTGCAGGACGTGCTCGAGGGTCGGCCCGTTGTCGGCGAGATTCTGCGACAGCTGGCCGAGCGAGACGATCGAACGCTGCAACGCGGGTCGGCCCGCCTGCAGCAGCCCCGCGACGCTCGTCGTCAGACCGGCCAGGCTCGTCACCGCCGACCCGAGCGCACCACGGTCCTGCGCGAGTCCGCTGACCAACTGTTGCAACGTGACGACGATCGTCGACAGTCCGCTGCGCCGCGCGTTCACCGTCTTGAGCACGCGGGTGAGGTTGTCGATCACCGCACCGATGACGTGGTCACGATCGGCGAGCGCGTTGGTGAGTGAGGCCGTGTGCGCGACGAGGTCGCCGACCGTCCCGCCCTGGCCTTGGAAGATCTGGATGATCTCGTACGACAGTGCGTTGATCTGTTTCGGATCGAGCGCCGAGAACAGCGGTTGGAACCCGTTGAACAACGCGGTGAGGTCGAGCGCGGGCGTCGTGCGGTCGAGGCCGAGCGGACGCGACGACGGCCACGCCTGATCGGGAGAACCGGCACCCTGATCGAGTTCGATGTAGCGCTGGCCGACCAGATTGCGGAACAGGATCGTCGCGTGCACCGTGTCGGCGAGCCGCACGTTGGACGAGATGTCGAACGTCACCTCGGCATCGCGCCGGTTCGCCACGGCGATGTCGGTGACCGTGCCGATGCGCACACCGGCCATGCGCACGTCGTCGCCGATGTTCATCCCGGTGACGTCGGTGAACATGGCGTGATAAGTGCTTTGCGGGCCGGTGCCGGACTGGTTCGTGATCGTCGCGAGCAGCGTGCTCGTTGCGATCACCGTGACGACGATGAAGACGAGGCTCTTGACCACCGGCGCGGTCAGGCCGCGCAGCGAGCGGCTCATTTGAGACTCACCCGCGCCCCACGCAACGCCGGCCCGAGCAGCAGACTGCCCCACTTCGGGAACTGGCTCGGCTGCTCGCCGACGCTCGGAGCGACCAGCTCGGCGATGACCTGGTTTTCCTGCGGCGAGTTCTCGGTCCCGATCCCGGCGCCGCGAGACAGTGCCGCGCCGACAGCTGGGCTGTTCGCCGCCGCGACCGAAACCTGCGGGCACCGCGGCGGTCCCGACGCTGACAGCGTCGGACCGGACGCGTACGGCTGGCGCGCCGGCACGATCTGCAACGTGACGTGCAGCCCCGGCTCGTTCGTCCCCGCGCCGAGGGCGCGGTCCATCACCGGGATGAAGTCGACGAGCGTGCGGCTCAGGCACGGGAACTCGCTCGAGTACTTGGCCAGCACCTGCAGGGTCGGTGCGCTGTCGCGCGAGAGCGTGATGAGGTTCGACGAGTTGGTCTCGGTGAATCCGGCGAACCGGTTCGACGCGTCGGTGACCGAGTGCAGCAGGGCGACGAATTGGCTGCGTTCCGCGACCAGCGTCTGGTTCGTGACGGTGAAGTTGCGCAACGATTGCAGCAGGTCGGGTGCGGCGTCGGCGTAGGTGTGCGCGACCGACGCGAATCGGCTGATGTCGTCGGCCATGCGAGGCACTTCGGGCGCGAACTTGTGCAGGTAGCGCGCGAGCTCGTCGATCGTCTCGCCGATCGTGGTGCCCTCGTTGCGCAGCGCGGAGGCGAAGGCGCCCAGGGTCTGCGCGAGCTGCGCGGGACGCACGGCCTGCAGCACTCGCAGCAGGTTGGCGAAGACATCCTGCAGCTCGGTGCCCGTCGCCGATCCGTCCGCACCGATGACCGCGCCGTCATGCAGATGGTCGGTGCTCGGGTTCGCGGGAAGCACGATGTTGACGTAGCGCTGACCGAACAGGGTCTTGGGCAGCAACTGCGCGGTGACGTTCGCCGGGAGCCGTCCGCCCTGAGTCGGGTCGAGCGCGAGGCTGATGTTCGCGCCGTTGCCCGTCGAGGTGATCGAGTTGACCGAGCCGATGACCACGCCGCGCACTTCGACGTCGGCACCGGTCGTGAGCTGGGTGCCGGCGTCCGGCGCGCGCAGGCTCACGTCCAGCGATGAGGAGAAGTCCTTGTTGTAGATCATGATCGACAGTGCGATCAGCGCGGCGATGAGGACGAGGTATGCGCAGCCGACGATGAAGTCGCGGACGAAGTGTTGTCTCATCCGGCGATCCGGACGGTGGTCGTGGTGCCCCAGATGGCGAGCGAGAGGAAGAAGTCGAGGACGTTGATCGCGACGATCGACAGCCGCACCGCGCGGCCGACTGCGCGGCCTACTCCGGCCGGCCCGCCGGTGGCGGTGTAGCCGTAGTAGCAGTGGATCAAGATGATCACTATCGCGAAACCGATCACCTTCAGGAACGACAAGAACACGTCCACCGGTGGTAGGAACAGCGCGAAATAGTGGTCGTAGGTGCCGGCACTCTGGCCGTAGACGTACACGACCACGAGCCGCGAGCCGAGGTACGAGGTCAGCAGCCCGATCGCGTAGAGCGGGATCACCGCGACGAGACCGGCGATCACGCGGCACGTCACGAGATAGGGGATGCTGCGCACGCCCATCACTTCGAGCGCGTCGATCTCTTCGTTGATCCGCATCGCGCCGAGCTGCGCGGTGAAGCCCGACCCCACCGTTGCCGCGAGGGCGAGGCTGCCGACGAGCGGTGCGATCTCACGGGTGTTGAAGTAGGCCGAGATGAAGCCGGTGAGCGCCGACGTGCCGAGTTGGTCGAGCGCGGCGTAGCCCTGCAATCCCACGACGCTGCCGGTGAACAGGCTCAGCGCGACCATCACGCCGATCGTCCCGCCGACCACGGCGAGCGCTCCCGAACCGAAACTGACCTCGGACAGCAGCCGCACGACCTCGCGCCGATACCGCGTGATCGCCTTCGGAATCTCACGCACGGCATTGGCGTGGAAGATCAGTTGCTTGCCGAGATCGGCGACCGACTCGGCCCGGCGGGTGACCGCCCGGTTGAACCGCTCGGTGGTGGCCATCTCAGACGCCCTTCGCGGGGAAGAGCTGCAGGTAGATGGTCGAAACGACGAGGTTGATCATGAACGTCAGGACGAAGGTGATGACGACCGACTGGTTGACCGCGTCACCGACGCCCTTCGGCCCGGGCGCTGGGTGCAACCCGCGATAGGCCGCGACGACGCCGGCGACGAAACCGAAGATCAACGCCTTGATCTCGCCGACCCACAGATCGGACGGCTGCGCGAGTGCGGCGAAGCTGGCGAGGTAGGCGCCGGGGGTGCCGCCCTGCAACAGCACGTTGAACCCGTAGCCACCGGCGACGCCGACCACGGAGACCATGCCGTTGAGCAGCACCGCGACCAGCATCGCGGCGAGCACGCGCGGCACGACCAGTCGTTGGATCGGCGAGATGCCGAGCACGGCCATGGCGTCGATCTCGTCGCGGATCGTGCGTGCGCCGAGATCGGCGCAGATCGCCGACCCGGCGGCCCCAGAGATCATCAAGGCAGTGACGATCGGGCTGGCCTGCTGGATTACCGCGAGCACGCTCGCGGCACCGGTGAACGACTGCGCGCCGATCTGCACGGTCAGCGAGCCGAGCTGCAGCGCGATGACGGCGCCGAACGGGATCGCCACCAGCGCGGCCGGCAGCACCGTGACGCTGGCGACGAACCAGAACTGCTCGATCAGTTCGCGCACCTGGAACGGGCGGCGGAAGGTCAGCCGCACCACCTCGAGCCCGAGCGCGAACAGCTTGCCGATGTGCGTCAGGGTGCGGGTCAAGAACCCCGGGCGGATGTACTCGACGGTGGCCGGCACCCGCGATGGGGGATCGGTGGGCGGATCGGGGTCGAGGAGTTCGCTGAGCGTCACCTCGGTGCCGCCGCGCCGGCAGCGATCGCTCGGTGGTCGGTCGACACGGCAGTCATCAGGGCAGCAGTCATCCCGAGCGCGCGGGCGCGAGGTTCACATGCCAAGGTCACTGCAGCTCCACCGGAGCGGACCCTAGAGAAGCGGCGGCCCGCGAACAAGCGTTGCGGCAGTCGATTCGGTCGTCCAGCGACACCGATCGGGGTGATGTTTGGACCGCCGTCAAAATTCGATCCGGACGTCGGGCGCATAACCGTGCAATTCGAGCTACGGGACGTCCGCGCGGTGCGCTACGTTCGGGGCCTCACAGCGAGGTGGCAGGCGATGACGGCGACATGATCTCGAAAGCGAGTGTCGGGCTGCCCGGCCGGCGCCACGCGACGAGTCGCCCTGCGACGCTTGCGTCACCCGTCGCGTCCCTGTCGTCGCCGCCAGGCGCGCCGCTCGCCGACCTGCGGCTGCCGCGCCGCTGGATCGAGACGGTGCTGCCGGCCGAGCTGCCGCAGATCGCCCGCGAGATCAGCCGCCGGATCCAGACCGAGATCCCTGACTACCACTGGGCCGCCGACGCCGAGCATGTGCGGATGTTGCGTGAGAGCACCGAAAAAGCCGTGCTGACCTTCGTCACCCAGATCTTTCGCACGGGCGAACTCACCGCTGAGGCGGAGGAGTTCTTCCGCAGCCGCGGCCGGATCGAGGCGAGTGAGGGACGCTCGCTCGAGGCGCTGCTCGCGGCCTTCCGGTTGGGCTCGCTCGTCGCGTGGCGGCGGCTCGTTGCCGCGACCGAGCGTGACCCGCTGCCCAGCGACGTTGTCGGTCGGCTCGGCGACC
The DNA here is from genome assembly GCA_963757455.1 of uncultured Actinomycetota bacterium. Classification (GTDB taxonomy): domain Bacteria; phylum Actinomycetota; class Actinomycetes; order Mycobacteriales; family Jatrophihabitantaceae; genus RYN-133. The sequence continues at coordinate 329,909 of CAVWSE010000010.1, read as the reverse complement.
TGCTGTTCAGCTTCGCCGACCGCTTGGCGCACCTCGCCGGCGAGGGCTTTGCCGATGCCGACGATGACGTCGACGCGCACGCGCGGGTCCGCACGCGACTCGCGCGGCTGATCCTCGGCCAGCCGGCGGTGGCAGTCGACGCGGTGGCCGATCTCGCGGCGCGCGTGGGCTGGACGGTGCCCGAGCGGGTCGTTGTCGTCGAGCTAGACGGCGTGCTCGACCCGCGCAGGCTCGGCGTCCTCGGCGCTGATGCGCTGGTCGACCACGATCAGAACAAGCCGATCGCTGTGCTGCACGCCCCACTCGACGTCGAAGCGCTCACCGCCGCACTCGAGCGTATCGACGCGCGTGGCGTCGCGGGGTGCACTGTCGCGCTGACCGATGCGCCGCGGTCGCTGCGCTGGGCGCGGCTCGCTGCCCGGCTGCGCGACGACGGTGTCCTGCCGGCGACTCGGCTGACGGTATGCGACGACAACACGCCGACCCTGTTGCTGCACGCGGAGCCGTCGGTCGGCGACGTCCTTGTTGCGCGCCGGTTGGGTCCGCTCGCCGCGCTGCCACTGCCGCGGCGGCTGAAGTTCGCGAAGCTCTTGTCGGCGTGGCTCGAGCACGGCGGCAGCCAGGCCGATCTTGCGCAAACCATGCAGGCCCACCGGCAGACGATCCACTACCGCATCGGCCGCCTGCAGGCGATGTTCGGAGCCGACCTGGATGACCGCGATGCGCGCGTCGAGCTGTTGCTCGCGTTGCGGTGGGCGTTGCCGCAGTGGGAGCGCGAAGCGGGCTGAGCGTCGCTAGTGCGCCGGCGGGCGGCAGGCGCCGCAGTCGTTCTTCTGCTTGGGGTTCCAGGGCGCGAGGTTGCTCTGCATCTGCACGATCTTGTTACCCGGTCCCGAGATCATCCCCGTCAGGAGCGGGTCGAGGTTGTCGCCGCCCGTTCCGCACTCGGTGAACGGCGGGATCGTCACGGTGCCCTTGAGCGGGCCGCCCTGGAACAACGTGTACTTGGGCGACAGCCCGACCAGGTTCAGGTGCATCGGCACGGCACTGTGGCAGTTCGGCCCGACGTTGAGCGGCACCTGATCGACGCGCACGTTCGAGATGCGGACGTTGACGTCGCCGACGGCGTGCGTCGGATACGCCTTGAACGGGAACACGGTCTGCGTCTTCGAGTGCACGACGATGGGCAGGTACAGGCCGTTGCGCTTGAGCTGCGTCAGGTGCAGGTCGGCGGTGATCGGGATCGCGCCGAAGCTGAGCACGCTGCTGTGCGCCACGGGGAAGATCCCGAAACGCGGGTGCGGACCGATGTGCGTCACTGCCCACGTCGCCGTCGTGGCGAAGATGATGTGGTTCTTGATGTGGAATGTCTCGTTCGCGTAGGCGCGCAGGAGCGTCCGCGGCAGCGTGACGATCGTCTTCGCCTTGCGCACGCCGGCCGTTCCGTCGACCAGCACGCCGGCGTCCGAGCCACCCTTGATCGGCGGGATGCCCGGGTGGGGCGCCTGCTTGACGTGCGGTGCCGGTGCTGCGCCGGCGGAGCCGAATGTGGCGAGGACGGTGAGGGTGAGCGCCGCGACGGCTGCAATCGACCGGCGCGAAACCATGCGGCACAGGCTAGCGTCCTGAAATTCACCGGCAACACGGTCAGCACCCGCGACACTCTGTCCGGCGTGATTTGGGACGGCCGTACCAACCGCCGAGTTCGGATCCGTACGCGCGCACAAGCCAGAACTCAAATTGACAGCGCACTGCGGAATTCCACGGTGATGGGGTTAGCGTGCTGGCTCGGGCCGGTATCGCGTACGGACGTGCGCTTGATGCCACCTTCCCAATCCATCAGAGAGGATCTGAGCGCGCACATGATCAAACTGAACCTGCGCAAGACCGTCATGGTCGGCATCGCGGCCGGGGCCGCAGTCGGTCTCGTCGCCACCGCCGCCAACGCGGCCGTGCCGACGTACAAGATCACCGCCGGCAGCAAGACCACCGGGACGACGAACTACACCGGCAAGGCGACGGGAACCTCGGCCAAGCCGGCGATCCATTTCAGCGACACGACTTCGGGCATCGACACGACGTGCGTCTCGGCGACCGCGTCCGGGACGATGAAGCTGGGCGCCCGCGTCAGCGGCACGGCCGCCGGCAACATCGCCAAGACCTCCTTCATCACCTGCAAGGGCCCCGGCGGTCTGACGCTGACCACGACCCAGCCGTCCACGAGCAAGTGGACGATCAACGGTGTGGCCCGTCCGGTGAACGGCGTGACCAAGGTCTTCATCGGCAACGTGACCGCGAACGTGTCGACCAACATCGGCTGCAAGTTCACCGTCAAGGGCACGACCGACGGCACGTACACCAACTCGACCGGCAAGCTCGGGGTCGCGCCGCGCGCAGGCAGTGGCCACGCGCTCAAGGCCGCGAACGCGAACGCGTCGTGCCTGGGCCTGGTCAGCAACGGTGACACGCTCGTCTTCAAGGGCACGTACACCGTGACGACGCCGACCGGCAAGCTGAAGATCAACTAGTCGCAGCACCGTCTGAGCGGTCGTGCGGGATTCGTCCCGCGCGGCCACTGTGCGTTCAGAGAGGGCGTCGGCGGCGTCCAGTGTCGGCGCACTATCGCGAGGTTCGCCTCGGCATCGGCGATCTCCTCGTCGGTCGGACGGTCGACGTCGCGGCCACGAAGCGCGCCGCTGACACCCAGTTGCGAATGCCCGGCGCCGACAAGATCGCGCAATCCGCGCTCGCCCGAATCGCGGCTGGACTGGGTGGGACGTCCGCGTCGCGGTCGCGACTCGGACGGAGGCGGGAGTCGGTGATGCGGGTGCGCCGGTCGCGCCCGGAGTGCCCGGGTCCCGCATCGGGTCCGGGTACCGGCGCCGCAGCGTCACCCGCGTCGGTCCCGGGGGCTCGCCGACGACGCCGGCGACGGTGCGCCTGCTCGCCGCCGGTGGAGTTCATGGGGTAGATCTTGCCCTAGGCTGGCCGCAGAAACAGGGCGCGCCGGGAAGTCTGGTCGGCACCGTAATGATCGCTGCCGATCGAAGCCGAAGGACTCAAGACCGTGAACGACGCCCGCCACTTCGCGCTGATCGTTCTGCTGTGCTCGGTGGTCGCCCTCGTCGCCGTCCTCTCGAACCGCGTGGCCGAGAAGGTTCGCGTTCCGCTGCCACTGATCGTTTTGGTGGCAGCTGCAGTTGCGGTCAAGATCGTCCCGTCGTGGCATGCCCCGAGCCCGCATCTGGTGGAAGAGATCCTGACCGTCGCGTTGATCTTCATCCTGTTCGACGGCGGAATGCACATCGGCGTGCGCCGGTTTCGGGCCGCAGCCGCACCGATCGCCGTCGTCGGGGTGGTCGGCACGTTCCTCACGGCTGCCGGCGGCGCGGTGCTGCTGCACGTCGCGTTCGGGTTGAGCTGGTACATAGCGCTGCTCATCGCGACCGCGATCGCGCCGACCGATCCTGCGGTGGTGTTCTCGGTACTGGGTCCCCGCGAGATCGCCGGCCGCAGTGGCACGGTGCTCGAAGGCGAGTCCGGTGCGAATGACCCGGTCGGTATCGCGCTCATGTCGAGCCTGATCGCGGCCGGAGCGTTGTCCGCGCACGCCGTCGGCTCGGTCGCGGTCTCGTTCGCGCTGCAAATGGTCGTCGGCGCGGCTGTCGGCTATGTCGGCGGGCAGTTGCTGTTGTGGTTCATGCAGCGCGTGCGGCTGCCCGGCGAGGGTCTGTACTCGCTGCGCACGATGGCCTGCGCGGGCATCCTGTTCGCGGTGGCCACGGTTGCGCACGGCTCGGGATTCCTCGCCGTGTTCCTCGCCGGCATCGTGATCGGCGACGAGGGCGCGCCGCACAAGGAGGCGATCGCCAGCTTCCACTCGGTGCTGGCGAGCCTGGCCGAGATCGTCGCGTTCGTCGTCCTCGGGCTGACCGTCGAGGTGGACGTACTGCGCCGCGAGAACGTGCTCGTGCCCGGTCTCGTGCTGGCAGTGGTGGTCGCGTTCGTGGTCCGGCCGCTGGCCGTCGCGCCGTTCCTGCGCGCGGCACGCCTACGCACGAACGAGATCGCCTTCATCGTGTTCGCCGGGCTCAAGGGCGCCGTGCCGCTGCTGCTCGGCGAAATGATGCTCGCGTCGGGGATTGCGGACGCGCAACGGTGGTACGGGATCGTCGTGATCGTCGTGGTGTTCTCCGTCCTCGTGCAGGGCAGCCTGACGCCGGCTGCTGCCTCAGTGCTGAAGATTCCGATGCGCCGGACGTGACGGCGGCCGGCGTCAGCGCACGTCGAACGGGCGGAACTGGATGCTGATGCGCGGGCCGGTGTGCCTGGCGGACTTCGGGACCGCGTGTTCCCAGGTTCGCTGACAGCTGCCACCCATCACGAGCAGATCGCCGTGGCCGAGATCGTGGCGCAACGTCACGCCCCCGTTGCGCGGCCGCAGCAGGAGCGCCCGTGGCTCGCCGAGCACGATGATCGCGACCATCGTGTCGTGCGTCGAGCTGCGACCGATGCGATCGCCGTGCCAGGCAACGCTGTCACGGCCGTCGCGGTACAGGCACAGCCCGGCGGTCGCGAACGGCTCGCCGAGCTCCGGACGGTAGTGGTCGTCGAGGGCGCGCTTGAGGTCGACGAGCACCGGGTCGGGCAGCGCCATCGTCTCGTCGTAGAACGCGAGCAGGCGCGGGACATCGACCACGCGCTCGTACATCTGCCTGCGCTCGCCGCGCCACGGAACGCAATCGCGCAGCCGCTCGAACAGGACGTCAGCGCCGGCCACCCAGCCGCGTTGGACATCGACCCACGCGCCGTCCGACAGCGCGGTGCGCGTAGGGCGCAGCACACCGACGACAGGCTCGGCAACGACGTCCAACAGCGACGCCTGGAACGCGGCGGTCATGGCGACGATCATACGCCACTATCAGAACGCGTGTACGAATCTTCAGAGCGGCCGCAACGGCCCGCGGCGCTTGAGTGTCTGGCTGTACACAACGCTGGTGGTGGTGTCGCCGAACCGGGCGAGGTCGTCGACGAACTCCTGCAGCTGGGGCATCGATGTCGCGCCGATCTGGAGCACGTAACAGTCCTCGCCGGTCACCCGCTGGCACTCGAGAACTTGTGCACTGTCGTCGACGTAAGCGACGAACGGGTTGTGTGCGTTGCCGAAATACTTCAACCGCACCATCGCGACGATGCCGATACCCACGGCAGCCAGGTCGATGTCGGCGCGATAGCCGGCGATGACCCCGCTGTCTTCCAACCGCCGCACGCGCTCGGTCGTGGCCGACGCACCGAGATGCACGCGGCGCGCAAGTTCGGTGAAGGAGAGCCGGGCATCGTTCTGGAGCTCGGCGAGGATGCGCCAATCGGTGTCGTCGAGATCCACGGCCACAAGCCGAGATTAGCGAGAAAACCCCGGCGAGAGCGCACCAAGACCGCTGTCGTTGCGTTCCGGCAGGCGCCCGCGCGGACAACGATTAACCGCATGGACAACAAGCAGATTCTCGAAACCTCGTTCCGCGCTTTGCGTACCGCTGTCGCGGGCGTCGATGACGACGCGCGCGCCCTCGCGACGCCCTGCGCGCAGTGGAACGTCGCGCAGGTCATCGAACACGCAGTCCTCGACCAGGGCATCTGGGCGGCCGCTGTCGGCGCAGTGCCGGCGCCCGACGGCAACGCCTTCGCACCGACCGGTGATGTGCCCCAAGACCTCGTGCAATGGGTCGAGGGCGCCCTCTCGTTCGCAGCTGGTGCCTGGGATCGCGTGCCTGCCGACCGCACCGACGTCCCGACGCCGTTGCCACAAGGTCTGCTCGACACGTCGACCGCCGTCCGGGCCGCCGCCCTGGACGCGGCCGTCCACGCATGGGACGTCGTCGTCGCGACCGGTCGTGCGGCGATCGTGCTCACCGACGAGCTGGCGGGTGAGCTCCTTCCCGCCGCAAAGGCGTTGGTCGAGCCGCTGCGACAATGGGGCGCCTACTCCGACGCGCTGTCACCGGCTGCGGACGACGGCCCGGCCAGTGAGCTGCTCAAGTACCTCGGCCGCGACCCGTCCTGGACGGCGCAACGATGACCGCCGTGGACTTCGCGCTCGTCGACGTGTTCGCGCAACGTCCACTGACGGGCAATGCGCTTGCCGTCGTCCCGGACGCCGACGCGCTCGACGTCACCGCGATGAAGGCGATCGCCCGTGAGTTCAACCAATCCGAGACGACGTTCCTCGTCGCGCCGACCCGGTTCGGGGCCGACTGGCGGCTGCGGTCGTTCACCGCGGCCGGCCACGAAGTCGGCGGCGCCGGACACAATGCGCTTGGCGCGTGGCTGTGGCTCGCGCACACCGGTCGGGTCGGTGCCGGCCGTTTCCATCAACAGATCGGCGAAGCCGTGCTGCCTGTCGACGTCGTCAAGGACGCGTCGACTGTGGAGGTGACGATGCGTCAGTCGCCGCCGCAGTTCGGTCGGACGGTCGACACGCTGTCCGAGCTGGCGGGTGCGCTGGGGATCGACGAACGCGACCTCGCCGATCCTCGTCCGCAGGTGGTCTCGACGGGGGCGGGACACCTGCTCGTCGCGGTCGCGAACCGGGCCGTCGTCGACAGCCTCGTTGTCGATGCGAACCGGCTTGCGATGCTGCTGCGCTCGGTCGGCGGCGAGGGCGCCTACGTGTATTCGCTCGACGCCACCGACGGTGCGACGGCGTACGCGCGGTTCTTCAATCCGACCATGGGCATCGTCGAGGATCCGGCCACTGGCACAGCGGCCGGTCCTCTCGCTGCCGCCCTCGTTCGAGCGGGCCGTGTCGCAGCGGACGCACCCGTCGTGATCGACCAGGGACGGCTGACCGGACGCCCGAGCCGGCTGCGGATTGCCGTCGACGGCGACGATGTGCGGATCTCCGGGACAGGGATTGTCGTCGGATCGGGACAATTGTCGTTGTGAGGCGGTCTACCCCTCGCCGTCGATGCCCGGGACGACCGGGTGCACCTGGAAGTCACAGCTGTGCGGCGCCAATTGCAGCGGTGTCGAGTTGTACGTGTTCGGCGGGGTCACGAGCAGGCCGCGGAAGCGGTCGCAGTTGTTGCCGCCGCCGATGTCGCCCTCGACCAGGGCCGAGGCGACCTGCCCCGGCTCGACCCGCACGCCGCGCGGGCTCGCGCAGCGACACCCGCCCAGGTAGCCGTCGAGGGTGCGGCTCGCGTGTGCGATCGAATGGCCGCCGCCGTTGGTGCCGTCCACCCCGGGGTAGCCGTACAGGATGCACGTGTTGTGCGAGTTGTTGAGCAAGCGCAACACGACACCGGTGTGTCCCGCGGCGCCGCCGCCCGGGGGTTCGGCTGCGGTTACCGCGATCTGCGACGACCCGCACCAGCTGCTCGGGGTTGCCGCGACCTGTGTAGGTGCTGCCACCTGCCGACGCCGACGACGACGTCGATGACGGCGGCGGCTTCACCGTGGTTGACCGCGAGACGCTGAACTTCGGGGCCGTGGCAGACGTCGACGTGGCGGGCGGGCTCGATGAAGGCCCTGGTGTCGTGACCGACGACGACACGACCGGCGTCGATGGTGCGCCGGCTCCCGTCCCGTGCCCTGGCGAGGACGTGCTGCACGAGGCGAGCGCAACGGCACCGACGAGCGCGGCTGCCATGGTGTGCCTGCGATGCACCGGATCCCCTCCCGAGTCGGTGAGCGGGCCTGAAATTACCGCAGGGAGGTCACGAATCGGATGAGGCGGCTAAGGTCCCGCCATGACCACGCCGTTGTCCGATTCCACTGATCGACAACTCGCCTCGCTGCTGATCGCCGACGGCCGCGCCACGCTCAAGAGTCTCGCGGCCGCGTCCGGGCTGTCGGTGTCGGCCGTTCAGGCGCGGGTGCGTCGACTCGAGAACGACGGAGTCATCACCGGCTATTCGGCCGACATCGATCCCGAGGCGCTCGGCCTGCCGCTGGCCGCGATCATCGCGCTCACGCCGCGTGACCCCGAGCACGAGTACGACCTGCCTGATCGCATCGGCGATCTCACCGAGGTCGAGTCGTGCCATTCGGTGGCCGGTGACGACAGCTTCGTGCTGTTCGTGCGCGTCGCGACGCCGAAGGAACTCGAGGCGTTGATCCGCGAGATCCGCCGCCGCGCCGACGTGACCACGCGCACCACGGTGGTGCTGCAGACCCTGTTCGAGCGGCGGGCCCGCCCTCCGGCCGACCTTCCGCAGTGACGTAAATCTTCCGGTGCAGATTATTGGTGACCGGAAGTTTTTCGGTACGATGGCCCGCATGACGACGACGACTGCCCGCTCCAGCATCGCCCCGTCCGAGGTCCATGAGGCCATCGCCAGGCACATGCTCGCCGACGGCTACGAGATGGTCCTCGACCTCGACAAGTCACAGGGCTCGACCCTGGTCGACGCCCGCGACGGTCGCGAGTACCTCGATCTGTTCACCTTCTTCGCCTCGTCCGCACTCGGCATGAACCACCCGGCCCTCACGACCGACGATGCGCTCGCCGAACTCGGCCACGTCGCCGTGAACAAGCCCAGCAACTCAGACATCTACACGGTGCCGATGGCGCGCTTCGTGGAGACGTTCGCGCAGGTGCTCGGCGACCCGGCGCTGCCGCACCTGTTCTTCATCGACGGTGGCGCACTCGCTGTCGAGAACGCGCTCAAGATCGCCTTCGACTGGAAGTCGCGGTGGAACGAGGCGCACGGCATCGACGCGAACCTCGGCACGAAGGTGCTGCACCTGGAGAAGGCGTTCCACGGCCGGACCGGGTACACGATGTCCCTGACCAACACCGACCCGAACAAGGTCGCCCGGTTCCCGAAGTTCGACTGGCCGCGCATCTCGTCGCCGTCGACCAACGGGAACGCCGACGTCGAGGCGGCCGAGCGCGAGGCGCTCGCCGCAGCGCGCGCAGCGTTCGAGAGCAACCCGAACGACATCGCCTGCTTCATCATGGAGCCGATCCAGGGCGAGGGCGGCGACAACCACTTCCGTCCCGAGTTCCTGCAGGCGATGCAGGCGCTGTGCCGCGAGTTCGACGCGCTGTTCGTGATGGACGAGGTGCAGACCGGCGTCGGCATGACCGGCACCGCGTGGGCCTACCAGCAGTTCGGTGTGCAGCCCGATGTCGTCGCGTTCGGCAAGAAGGCGCAGGTGTGCGGCGTGATGGCCGGCGGACGCGTCGACGAGATCGCCGACAACGTGTTCGTGGTCGGCTCGCGCATCAACTCCACCTGGGGCGGCAACCTCACCGACATGGTGCGGGCGCGGCGCATCCTCGAGATCATCGAGGCTGACGCGCTGATCGAGCGTGCGCGCTTCCTCGGTGCGCACTTGCTGCACGAGCTGACGTCGCTGGCCGAGAAGCACAGCATCATGACGGACGTGCGTGGCATGGGCCTGATGTGCGCGTTCACGCTGCCGTCCGGCGAGGTGCGCGACACCATCGTCACCAAGCTGCGTGAGGACGAGCACGTCATGATGCTCGGCTGCGGAACGGCGAGCTTGCGCGTTCGTCCGGCCCTGACGATCTCGATCGAAGAGATCGATCGCGGCATCGCTGCTCTCGACCGGGTGCTGGCCTCGATCTAGAAATGCTCGCTTGGGAATTGCGCGCCGCCTTCGCGGCGCAGATGGCAGGCGTCTACGGACGCGAGGTGCCGGCGTACACGACGCTGGTCGAAGTCGCGTCCGAGGTGAACCGGCTCGTCGCTGCGCTCGAAGGTGAATCTGCCGAGCGGCTCGGGTCGATCTCGCGGGTCACCGCCGAACGGCACGGTGCGATTCGGGTCGGCACGCCGACCGAGCTGGGCCACGTCGCGATGATCTTCGCCGCATTGGGCATGCACCCGGTGGGCTTCTACGACCTGCGTGACGCGGCGAAGTCGTCCGTCCCTGTGGTGTCGACGGCGTTTCGTCCGGTCGCGGCGGACGAGCTGGAACGCAACCCGTTCCGCATGTTCACCTCGTTGCTCGTGACTGATGACCGGCGCTTCTTCACTCCCGAATTGCAGGAGCGGCTCGACGCGTTTCTCGCGCGGCGAACGCTGTTCTCGCCGGAGTTGCTTGCCCTCGCCGAACGTGCGGCGAGCACCGGCGAACTTCCGGACGGGGACGCGGCGCGCTTCTTGAAGCTCGCCGTCGAGGCGTTCACGCTGTCGGCGGAGCCGGTCGACGCGGCCTGGTATCGCGAGCTCGAGCAGGTGTCGGCGGTCGCTGCTGACATCGGCGGCGTCACATCGACGCACATCAACCACCTCACGCCGCGCGTCCTCGACATCGACGACCTGTACCGGCGGATGTCGGAACGTGGCATCACGATGATCGACACGATCCAGGGCCCGCCGCGCTGGGACGGCCCGGACGTGCTGCTGCGCCAGACCTCGTTCCGCGCGCTCGCCGAGCCGCGCCGGTTCCGCACTGAGTCGGGCGAGGTCGTCGACGGCTCGCTGCGCGTTCGCTTCGGCGAGGTCGAGGCGCGCGGCGTGGCGCTGACCGAGGCAGGTCGCGACCGCTACGACGCGTTGGCCGGACGCGACGCCGCCGCGTGGGCCCACGAGATGCCGCCGACCGAGCTGGGTCTGCTGCGCCACGGTCTCGCGTACTTCACGCTCGCTCCGACCGGCCGCCCGGTCGCGCGCACCGGCTCGATCGCCGAGCAGGTGTTCGACGGCGTGCTCGCCGCGACGCCCATCGTCTACGAGGACTTCCTGCCGCGTTCGGCGGCCGGCATCTTCCAGTCGAATCTGACCGACGACGGCGCGCGCGATGACGCGGTCGCCGGCACCCGTCGCGATGCCGGCTGGCTGGCCGATGTGATCGGCGCGCCGGTGCGCGATCCGTACGCGCTCTATGCGGCCCAACAGCAGGCCTCGGTTGATGCGCTGCCGGCGGAAATCCGCGCCGCATTGCGCTGAGCCACTTGCGCTGTCAGGGTAGCCTGACACGGTGAGCAAGGGGCGCAGCCCGTGGCAGGACGGTCGGCGCGCGTGGACGCGGTTGACCGGCTGGCATCACGCCGCGCCCGCCGACAGCAACGGCGAGAGCGCGCTCGACGCGCTGACCGACGTGGGTCTCGTGCGTCGCCTGCTCGACCAGGCCGAGCTCGTTGCCGTGCGCACTGCGCGCCGCCACGGGATGTCGTGGACCGAGATCGCCACCCGACTCGGCGTGACGCGGCAGTCGGCCTGGGAGCGATGGCGCGACCTCGACGAGACGCCGACGTCGCCCGAGGCGGCGACCGATGCCGCTGCGGACGAACTCGTCGCCGAGGCACGCGAACGGCGTCGTGCGGCCGACGTCCGGGTACCGAACGTCGTCGGCGCGAGCGTCGAAGACGCGCATCGCACGTTGGCAGGGGTCGGGCTGGTGGCGGTCGGATCCGACCCGGACGGCCCGCCGCTGATGGAGCTCACCGGCACGGTCACCGATCAGAGTCCCGAGTCGGGCGCGTGTGTCACCGCCGGCACTGCCGTCACGCTGTGGATCCGCCGCCGGGGCGGGGGAGCCGGCGTGCGCGAGCCGCGCCGGCCGGCGCCACGCAGCGGCACCGGCCGCGAAATGCACCTTGATCCTCTGGACGACGCCGTCGGTTCCTGACCGCGCGTTCGGCGCAACGTTGTCGGACCCTCGCGCGATAGTGCGCCCATGATGCGCTCGTTCACGATCACGGCCCAGGGCGAGTTCTCGCTGCGCGAGTCGGCGCAGTTCGGCTTCGGACAGCGCGATGGCGCCGACTTCGACGCCGTGATGCGGCTGGCCTTCACTCTCGACGGTGGGTTCGGCAAGCAGGTCGGGGTCGTCGTGCGCCAGCAGGACGACGCGGTACTCGGCGAGGTGCACGGTGCAGGCTCGATCGACGCGATCCAGGCGCAGGTGGCGCGCGTGCTGTCGCTCGACCACGACGCCCGCGACTTCGCCGAGGTCGGCCGCCGCGATCCGGTGCTGCGCCGGCTGCAGTTGGCTGCGCCCGGGCTGCGGCCGCCGCTGTTCTACTCACCGTACGAGGCGGCAGCGTGGTCGGTGCTGTCCGCGCGCCGCACGCACCGGCAGGCGAGCCGGGTGCGGGCTGCGCTGTCGACGGCGATCGGGCGCCGCTTCGAGCTGGCAGGCACTCACCTTGCGGCCTTCCCGACTCCGGACGCGCTGCTCAAGCTCGGTGCGTTCCCGGGCATCGACGCCGAGCGCCTCGACCGGTTGCACGGGGTCGCTCGGGCAGCGGCGGCCGGCCGGTTGGAGGCAGCCCGGCTGTTCGGTCTCGGTCCCGACGAAGCAAGTGCCGAGGTGCAGCAGATCAAGGGGATCGGTCCGGTCTACGCGTCGCTGATCGTGATCCGTGCGGTCGGGTTCACCGACGTCGCTGCGCTCCATGAGCCGAAAGCGCAACATCTGCTCGGCCAGTTGTACGGGCTCGGCACGTCGGCGACACCCGAGCAGTTCGCGCAGGTCGCCGAATCATGGCGGCCCTGGCGCACGTGGGCGAGCGTCTACGTGCGCGCCGTCGCGCCCCGCGTGCTCATCCGCGACAGCGCCCTCAGTGCCTGAGTAGCGTTCGAGCCGTGCGTTTCGCAGTATCGATCCCGCAGCTCGACACGTCCGGCTTCGACACCGCGGGCTTGCAGGCCTACCTAGCCCGGGCCGAGGAGGCCGGCTTCGAATCGGCATGGACGATCGAGCAAACCCTCGGTCCGACGCCGATGATCGCGCCCCTGCCACTGCTCGCCTACGCCGCCGCTTGTACCGAGCGGATTCGCCTCGGCGTCGGGGTGCTGGTGAGCTCGCAACACGATCCGGTGCACCTGGCCGGCGCCATTGCCGGCGTCGATCGCCTGTGCCACGGCCGCCTCGAGGTCGGTGTGTCGGCCGGCGGCGGGTTCCGCAACTTCGCCGCGTTCGGCGTCGACCGCGACAGCTTCGTCAGCTACTTCACCGAGGGCCTGCAGCTGATGAAGGCCGCCTGGTCCGACGACCCGTCGATCACCTTCCACGGCCGCTTCCGCGAGTTGGACGACGTCGCGATCTCGCCCAAACCCGTCCAGCGACCGCACCCGCCGATCTGGTTCGGCGCGAGCGCGCCGACCTCGATCGCACGCGCCGTCGCGCACGGCGACGCCTTCCTCGGCGCCGGCTCGTCGACCACCGCGAAGTTCGCCGACCACGTGCAGCTCGTGCGCACCGCCCTCGCCGACCGCGGTGGCGACGCTGCGACCTTCCCGATAGCCAAGCGCGTCTACCTGGCCGTCGACAACGATCCGCAACGCGCGCGCGAGCACGTCAACGCCGGGCTTCATCGGATCTACGGCGCGATGCCCGGCATCGAAGACGTTCCGGTCGCAGGCAATGCCGACGACGTGGTTGCCGGCCTGCGTGCGGTCGAGGCCGCCGGAGCCGAGCTGATCGTGCTCAACCCGCTCGGTGCCGACGTGGCCGATGATCGCGAGCAGCTGGAGCGGCTGCTCGCCGACGTGCTACCCGCATGGCGCGACGAGACGTGAGCAGTGACGGCGCGTCGCTGGTCGTCAGCCGTGGTGCAGCGCGTCGTCGATGCGAACTCGGGCCGCCTGCGCGGCGTGCTCGAGGTCGTCACTCGTATCGAGATAGGCGTGCAGGATGTTCGTGATGATGCGCGCCGGGACCGTCGGAAATTCGCGCACCAACTCTGCGATGACGCCCTGCTCGGACTCGTAGTCAGCCATGCCCGCTCCCCACTCAGTCGAGTTGCCTCGTATTAAAGAATCTCGGGGCCGATGTGGCGAATCGAGACTGGAGTGACGACCTTTACGACAGGTGACCGCCGGGCCAGATTGGTCGCGCGGCACCACCTCGCCGGCACGGCGCCCGACGTCGTCCGGGCCGCAGACGCCCTGCTTGCCGTGCACGCCACCGATCCGGCGACCGTCTACCTGTCGCTGCTCGCCCGCTGCAAGTCGGCGTCGCTCGCAGCCGTCGCGACCGCGCTCTACGACACGCGCGCACTCGTCCGGATGATGGCGATGCGACGCACCATGTTCGTCGTGCCGGCCGACGTCGTGGCAGTCGTCCACCAGGCGGCGGCGCTCGGGGTCGCCGCAAAGATGCGCGCGACCCTGCTGTCGCAGTTGACGCGACTGCCCACCGAACCGCCCATCGACGGCGACCCCGGAACTTGGCTCGAGGACGTCGAACGCGGCGTTGCCGCCAGCATCGCCGCCCGCGGAACCGCACAGGCCGCCGAACTGTCGACCGACGAGCCGCGGTTGCGTACCGCATTGCTGCCGACGACCGACAAGTCCTGGGACGTGCGCCGCAACATCACCTCGCAGGTGCTCGTCATCATGGCCGCTGATGGTCGGCTGGTGCGCGCCGCGCCGGTCGGCGCCTGGACCTCACGCCAGCACGTCTGGGAAGCCGCGGCGCGCTGGTGGCCGGACGGAATCCCCGAGGTCCCGAACGCGAACGCGCGGCTGGTCGAGCACTACCTGCGGCGGTTCGGGCCGGCGACGCTCACCGACGTCCAGTGGTGGACGGGCTGGACCCTCGGTGCCACCCGTGCGGCGCTCGCGGCGTTGGACGTCACCGACGTCGGATGCGGGGTCGTGCTGGCCGGTGACGCCGACGCACCTGTTGGGGTTGCGCCCTGCGCCGCCCTGCTGCCCGCGCTCGATTCGACGCCGATGGGCTGGAAGCAGCGTGACTGGTTCCTCCCCACGGACTCGAAGCCGCTCTACGACACCAACGGCAACATCGGGCCGACCATCTGGTGGGACGGCGAGATCGTCGGCGGCTGGGCCGTCCGCGCGGACGGTTCGATCGCCACGCGACTGCTCGTCGACCGTGGCAAGGCCGCCGCGCGGGCTGTCGCCGAGCAGGTCGACCAGCTGCAGCCGCGCCTCGAGGGCGCGAAGGTCACCGTGTCGTTCCCGACGCCGCTCGAACGCGAACTGCGTGCGGGCTAGCTTCCCGGCGCGCTGTAGGTCAGTCCGCCCGCACGTCCCAGCGCCTCGACGAACTGGGTCGAGTCGAGCAGCTCGTGCGTCGACAGTTGGGCGAACGCGCCGCTGCTGCTCACCGCGAGACTGACAGCCGCCGCGCCCGTGGCTGTCGACGCCGTCGACGATGACCATCCCGTCCCAGTCGCCGAACATGACGTAGTACGACTCCATGCGCGCGCCCGCGGCCTCGCACAGCGAGCTGACGGCCGCCGCGCGATCGCTGGGGTTCGACATCATGGCCTTGATGGTTTCCGGCTTGAACCTGAAGAAGACGACAAACTTTGCCATCGCGCACCTCCCCGTGCACCGGCGAGCGTGCTCCCATCCCACTGGGTGGTCAATGGGCTCCCGGCCTGACTGTCATTCGATGCCGAAGCTGTTGATCTTCTCGGGGTGCAGCCGGATGAATCCGCTGCCGAAGCCGGGCCCGAGGGCCTCGCCGCCACTCGCGATCGCCTCCGCACGCCCGCGGATCTCGAGCATGCGTGGCGTCCAGGGATCGGTCGAGACGAGATCGTCGACGACGAGCGCGGCCCAGCCGTTGGCCTGCACGTCGCGGAACTTCTTCGTGGTCGCCACGTGGTGCCCACCGATGTCGACCGTCCCCAGCTCGTCGTTGTACCGGAACGAGGTCGGGACGACATGTGGCCTTCGGTCGGCGCCGGCGGTGGCAATCCGGCCGAGGCGCTGGGACGCGAGGTAGGTGAGCTGGGCAGCGGTGAAGTCGGCCATGCCGCCAGTAAACAACTTCAAGTCAGGTTGATGTCACCCGTCGGTATCGTGACGGCAATGCGCAGCACCGGCTCACGGCCCTCGATTGACGTGACCGCCAACGTGACCGCCAACGTGCGCGTCGACGGGCCTCCGGAGGCGCCTACGTTGGTGATGCTGCACGGGTTCAGCGGATCGTTGAAGTGGTTCGATCGCCTCGTCGCGCGGCTCGACAACGCCTTCCGGATCGTGCGTGTCGACCTGCTCGGGCACGGCGCAACCGGCGGAAATGCGGCGGACGCACCGGCTCAGGCGCGGATGGTTGACGACGTGATGGCGCGCCTCGACATCGACGACGCGGTCGTGCTCGGCCACTCGTTCGGCGCCGACGTCGCGGTCGAACTCGCCGAGCGCTCGGCGCGCGTCACGCGGCTCATCATCGTTGCCCAGGCGCCCGACTACACCGACGCGACGCTGCCGCGCGGACGCGTGATCATGACCGTGCCGGCGATCAGCGCGGCCGTGCATCGGATCGTGCAACCGGTCGGTCGGGTGCTGGCGCGGGCCGCCGCCCGACGCAACCCGGACGGGCAGGAACTCGCAGCACAGGCTCTCGCCGACTTCCGCGCCCTCGATCCCGCGATGTTCCGCGTGGTGCTGGTCGATCGGCGTGACCGGATGGCCCGGCGTCCGCTCGACGCCCAGGTGCGCGTGTCGGGCAAACCCACTCTCGTGATCCTGGGCGGACGCGACCACTTCTACGGCGCCCGCTCGGCGCAGCGGTACGCCCGTGCCGGCGCGCGGGTCGAGATCATGCCGGACAGCGGGCACAATCCGACGATCGAGTTCCCGGACGAGACGGCCGCGCTGATCAGGGTGTTTCTGGCGACACCCGAGTAGTTGTGGCACACATACCGGCAACCCGGGTGTCGGTGCTGCGCGGGCCGTGAGACGGTGTAGCCCATGCGGCTGGCGGTCTGTAGCAGCAAGGGTGGCGTCGGCAAGACCTCGACCGCGGTGAATCTGGCGACTGTGTACGGCGAAAGCGGTCGCACGCTCGCTGTCGACGCGGACCCGCAGGACAGTCTCGGCCGCGCCTTCGGCATCGTCGCCGGTCCGGACGACTCGCTCGCCGCCGTGCTCGCCGACCCAGATGCGGACGTGCGCTCGGTCATTCGCCGCGACGTGGTGCCCGGTGTCGATGTACTGCCCGCGCACCCGTCCCTCGAAGCGGTTGGTGTCACCCTTGCACAGAACGGCGCGCTCGCAACGAGCCTGCGGCGCACGCTGCGTCCAGTGTTCGGCGACTACGACACGATCGTGATCGACACCCACGGCGACAACGGCAATCTGACCCTGGCGGCGATCGCCGCCGCCGAAGCGGTGCTCACGGTGTTCACGTCCGATCCCGGCAGTGCGCTCGGCGCCGTCCGGCTGTCGACGTTTCTCGCCAACCACCGCAAGTACGAGAACACCACCGCGCACCTGCTCGGCGTCGCTTGCTCCAACTGGGACAAGCAGGGCGCGGCCGCACGCGAAGTGTCCGATGCCCTGTCTGCGACGAATCTGCCCGTGTTCGACACGCGTATCCCGTTCTCGCGGCGGGTGCCGAGCGCGACGCTGGCAAAGCGTCCGGTCGTGTTGTCGGCGCCCAAGAGCACCGTCGCCGAGGCCTACCGAGCCCTGTCGAAGGAAGTCACCAGCAAGTACGAGCAGAAAGGCCTGTCATGAGCGCGCGCTCGGAGGATCTGACCGCTGACCTGTTGCACGACCTGACCGAGGAGCAGGCGCAGCCCGCTCCGGCACCGAAGGCACCGAAGGCACCGAAGGGGCCGACGGCGCCCGCAGCAGCAACCGAGCCGGCGCCCTCACCTGTCGTCGAGACCCGGTTGTTCCTCGCGCCGAGTGCTTGGCAGCGCCCGCGACTGGCGCGCGACGGCAGTTCGTTCTCGCTCAGTGCCGGGCCGCTGCAAGTGCGGCTGGGGCGACGGTCGGGATGACCGACCGCGGGCAGTACCTGCCCCCGCCGGGACAGCCGCCCGTCCCGTACGGGCAGCACGACCCGGTGCCGTACGGCCCGCCGGGCGAGGTCCGCAGCATCGGGCTGTCGATCCTGCTCGCGATCGTCACCATCGGGATCTACACCTACGTGTGGACGTGGAAGACGCATGCCGAACTGAAGCGACACACCGGATCGGGGTCGGCGGCGGCGTCGGCTTCGTCATCTACCTCGTGGTCAGTCCGGTGACCTATTTCCTCATGCCGTACGAGATCAACCAGATGCTGCAGCGCGCCGGCCGGCAGAGCCGGGTGAGCGGGTTGACGGGGTTCTGGATCCTGCTGCCACTGTTCGGATCCCTGGTCTGGTTCATCAAGGTGCAGGGCCAGCTCAACGACTACTGGCGCTCGCTCGGCGTCGTGGGCTGATGCCGAGCCTCGACGTCGGCGACACGTCGATCGCGTACACCGACACCGGTGCGCCGCCCGATCATCCGGATGCACCGACGATCGTGTTCGGGCACGGCTTGCTGTTCAGCGGCTGGATGTTCGAAGCGCAGGTCGAAGCGTTGCGCGCGCGCTATCGCTGCGTCACCGTCGACTGGCGGGGGCAGGGTGACTCGCCACCGGCACGCAGCGGCTACGACATGGACACGCTCGCGAACGACGCGGTAGCGCTGATCACGTCGCTCGACACAGGGCCGGTCCACTATGTCGGGCTGTCGATGGGCGGCTTCGTCGGGCAGCGGCTGGCAATCCGGCACGCCGACCTGCTGAAGACGCTCACGCTGCTCGACACGAGTGCTGACCGCGAGCCGTGGTTCTCGGCGGTGCAGGATCTCGCGCTGGCCGCGATCTACCCGCTCGTCGGCATGCGGCCGCTCACCCCGGTCGTGCTGCCGCTGATGTTCGGCCCGACGTTCCGCCACGATCCGGGCGGCGCCACGGTGATCGCCGAATTCCGTAGGCGGGTCGCCCGGTGCAATCGCCGCGGTATTGCGCGGGCCGTGCGCGGCGTCGCACTCCGTCAGCCGGTATACGACGAGCTCGATCAGATCGACGTGCCGACGTTGGTGATCGTCGGCGCGGACGACAAGCCGACGCCCACGGCGAAGGCGCGCCGCATCGCCGACCGGCTGCCCGGTGCGCGGCTCGAGATCGTCCCGGACTGCGGGCACAGCAGCACGGTCGAGCAACCTGCCGCAGTCACCGAGTTGCTGGCGGACTTCCTCGCGGCTAACTGACTGACGCCGGGATCTTGGCCGGGACGCCGCGGCGCCAGACCCCGGTGATGCGATCGGGGTCGGCGAGCGCGGCGATGTCGACGATCGGGTCGGTGTCGATCGTGATGACGTCCGCGTCCCAGCCCTCGATCAGCTGTCCGGCTCGTGGCGCGAGTTCACCGAGCGTGTCGGGCGCGGTTGCCGTTGCGGCCTCGATCGCCTCCAGCGCTGACAGGCCGGCCTCGACGAGCAGGGGTAGTTCGCCGCCGTTCTGGCCCCACCCGATCACGTTGTCGCGGCCGGACTCGAAGATGTCGGTGCCCGCAGCGATGCGCACGCCGGCCGCGTGCGCCCGACCGATCGCGTCGAGATGGATGTCGGCGATCTCGTAGAGCTTGCGTGCGTTCTCGGCCGACATGCCCGACGAACGTCCGGCCTTGGCGAGCCGAGCGACGATGTAACGCGTCGGCACGAGGATCGTTCCCGTCTCCTTCATCGCCGCACACGCCTCGTCGTCGAGGTAGGTGCCGTGTTCGATGGTGCGCACGCCGGCCTCGATCGCGGCCATGATCCCGGGCTTGCCGTGACAGTGCGCCATCACCGAGCGCTGCGACATGGCAGCGGTCTCGACGATCGCGCGCAACTCGTCCGCGTTGAACTGCTGATGGATCGGATCGTCGAGCTCCGACAGCACGCCGCCGGACGCGCAGATCTTGATCACCCTCGCGCCGAGTCGCAGCTGTTCGCGCACGGCACGGATGCACTCGTCCGGCCCGTCGCACAACCGCGTCTCGGCGATGCCATGCGCCCAATCGAGCGGGATGTTGTGCACGTCGCCGTGGCCGCCGGTCGTCGACAGGATGGCGCCGGGGGAGTAGATGGACGGGCCGGTCAGGGTGCCGTCGGCGATGCCGCGAGCCAGGTGCACGCCGAGGCCGCCCGCCTCGCGGATGCTGGTGAAGCCGGCCTGCAACGCGACCTCGGCGTCCTTGGCTGCGCGTGCCGCGCGCAACGCGATCGAGTCGGTGTAGGTGTCCGACATCGCGGCGGTGCGGACGCCGAAGAAGTGGCCGTGGCAGTCCCACATTCCGGGCATGACCGCTGCGACATGATGCGCTGTCGCGATCTGCGGCGCGGACGCCGACGGGCCGACGTAATCCAACGTCGGTCCGTCGAACACCACGCTCGCATCGGTGATCGGGTTGCCCCGACCGGGGATCAGGACGTCTGCGTCGATGCGGGTCGCCGTCACGCCCTGACGCTATCCCCCGCTCCGCGAATGGTCACTTTTGCTCCGAGTGGTCAGCTATTTATGACCACTCACGCGATAAATGACCACTCGCGGGGACGAGTCACTTGCGGGCGAGAACGTAGCGGAACACGTTGTCCTGGCGGAGCGCGCCGTCTGGCTTACGGTCGGCTTCGAGCACCGAATCGATGACCGCTCGGACCTGCTCTGCGCCGGCCAGATCGATCACCTTCTGCAACGGTCCGGCGGACGTGTGCGCCGTCCACGCGTGGTCGAGGTCGCGGAAGGTGAAGCGACACCGTCGACCTCATGGCCACCGGCGACGGTCAGGCCCGCCTTCTCGAGCAGTCCTTCGACGACGCCGGGGTCGCTGCACGCAAGGGGTGCTGGGGTCCCGGGCGGAGCGGCGCGAGCGAGCGCAGGCGCGCGAACAACGCGTCGGTCTCGCAGCGTGCCGGATCGCCCCAGATACCGATTCCGACGGTGCCGCCCTGGACCGACACACCCGTGCCAATTCGGCGACCGCCGTGGCCGGATCGGTCGGCGTATTGGATCGAGTTGAACGCGGTGACGATGTCGAAGCTGTCGTTCGGGTACGGCAATGCGTCGATGTCGCCGGTCGAAAAGTCGCCGTCGGGCACTCGTTCGCGAGCGATGCCGAGCAGGCCCTCGCTCGCGTCGATTCCCGGTCACGCTCGCGCCGCGCTCGGCGGCCTTGCGTGACCACGAGCCCCGCGCCGCACCCGGCGTCGAGCACACGATGTCCGGACATCGGCTCGAGCGCGTCGAGCAGCGCGTCGAACACCGGGCTCATCTGCGGTTCGATCTCGGTCGACCAGACGCGCGGGTGACGGCCCCACAGCTCGCCCTGGACAGTTGCTGATCCCATGACGTTCCTCCTCGTAGAGGACACCTCGGTCGAGGTGTAGCGACGAGTGTCGAAGCGCGTGCAGTCCTGACACATCCGTAGCTACCCCGGATTCTGCGGAGCAGACTGACCACCGTGGACACGACGGTGTCGGCGCGCGAGGCAGAGGTGCTGACTCTGCTCGGAAAGCACCTCACACATGCCGAGATCGCCGCCGAGCTCGTGGTATCCGTGCGCACCGTCGAAAGTCACGTCGCATCACTTCGTCGCAAGCTGGGTATCCCCGGCCATCGCGACCTGGTCCGGTATGCCGCTGCACGTCACCAGCATGCAGCAGGTTCCGCTCACGAGGCTTCGTCGGGCGTGCACGCGAACGTGCCGATGTGCGCGACGCGATTCGGTCGAATCGGTTGGTGAGCGTCATCGGCGCAGGTGGGGTCGGCAAGACAACCCTCGCGCAGGCGGTCGCCGCCGATCTGGCATCGCAGTTTCCGGACGGAGTATGGCTCGTCGAACTGATTGCCGTCACCGATCCGGTTGGCGTAGCGGGCGCTGCTGCCGAGGCGTGCGGACTCGCCGATGTCCCGGGCAGTCGCGTCGAAGACGCACTCGCCCGTGGCTCTCGCCGCCGCGAATGCACTGCTGGTTCTCGACAACTGCGAGCACGTCGCGGACGCCGTCGCGGCGCTCATCGATCGCTTGCTCGCACGATGCCCGCGCCTGCACATCCTCGTTACGAGCCGTGCCCGCCTCGTCCTTCCGTTCGAACACGCCTATGTACTCGGCGGATTGCCCTTGACTGACGCGATCGAGCTCTCTTGCCGTCCGAGCCCGTTCGGCAGGTTGGCGACCCGCCGACCCGTCTGCAGGCCACGGTCGAATCGCCGCGATCTGCGAGCGCCTGGACGGCATCGCTCTCGCGCTGGAACTTGCAGCCGCGCGAACTCCGTCGCTCGGACCTCGACGGGGTCGAACGCGGCCTGGCCAGTCCAGTCGCAGTTGTTGGTCGGCGGAGCGCGCGCATCTGCACACCATCGTTCGATGCACGACACGATCGCGTGGAGCTTCGAGCTGCTCACGCCGCTCGAGCAGGACGTGCTCCGCCGCGTATGCGTGTTTGTGACGGGCTTCGACGCGGACGCCGCCGCATCGGTCGCCGGGTTCGCGACCGTCGTCGCCGGACGTCGTGACGAACACGCTCGGACGCCTCGTCGATCAGAGCGTGGTCGTCGCGCCGGTGAGCGGTCGATGGCGCGTGCTCGAACCGGTCCGCCAGTTCGGCCTGGCAGCGGGTGAGGACGTCCAGGACGCGCTGATGCGGCACTCGGACTGGGTTGCCGACCGTGCCGGGTCGCTGGCGCGGGCGAGCGGCCGCGCGGGTCGCGAGTGGTATGCCGGGTTCGACGAGATCGCGGACGAGTTGCGTGCGGCCGTCGCGCGCTCGCCGTCCCCCGGAACTGCCGCGCCTGTTCGGCGACGCTCCTGTTCAGGTCAGGCCGCGCACGCGAGGCGCAGATCCGCTTCGAGCAGGCCGGCGCGTTCGCAGAAGCGGCGGCCGTGGCGAAATGTCGTGTGGCCGGCGACGACGCATTCCGGCTCGAACTCGCCGACCGCGACCGCTGTCTCGCTCATGACGACCAGGACGGGTACTTCGCGGCAACCGCTCGAGCCGCCGAGCTGATCTTTCGCTTCGAGGGAATGTTCGCCGGCGCGATTCCGTCTGCAGGTCCGCTGTTGGACGATCTCGGCGCGAGGCAGGCATCGGTGATCGCGGTCAACCGCACAGATCCCAAGGACCTGACCGGCGCAGGAGATGCCGTCGCCGCGGCGGACGAAGAACACGCGCGCGGCGACATGCTGCGCGAGAGTGCTGCGCTCGATATCGCCGACCGGCAGCCTCGTCATGGCTGCGCGATTGCGCGAGGCATTCGCGCTCGCGCAACGCCGCTTGGACCTGTTCGCCGACGTGGTGGTCGACCCTGGTGCGGTGCTCGAACTGAAGGACGCGCTGCGCATGGGTGTGCTCACCGCGGTCGGCATCGGCGACCTTCCGTTCGCGCTCGCGTGTGCGCAGCGACATCGCGGCATGCCTGCGTTGCGCGAGCAGCGCGATCTCGCGATCGACGAGGGCCTGCTACCCGAGGTACTGGCCGGGCAATGGGCGCAGGCATGCGCCGATGCGGAGACGTTCGCCGCCGATTGGGACGCTGCGGGCCGGCCGGCAGCCGGCGGGTCGCGCGGTCGGTCCGGCCGCGCTGGCCATGATGTTCGCCTTGCTCGACGACGAGGCGGCGCGGACGAGGTCGGGACGGCATCGTGGCAGAACTCGCACCGGATGCGACTGACCTCGCGTACCGCAATCTGTTCGAGGCGATGGTGCTGGCGAACCGCGGCGACACGGAAGCGGCGCTCGCGTTGATCGATTCGCCGATAGCGACGTGGTGGGGCGGTTTGTTCGAGCGGTGGCGAGTCGCACTGGTCACCGTGTGTCGGCGCGACGACGCGCGGGGCGCTGTGCTCGAACAGGTCCGGGACGCGCTCGCGGTTCAGTTCGCGGACGGGTCGACGATCTGACCTGCGAACAGGACGACGCCGGTCTGCGTGTCGCGGACGAGGAAGAGGAACGGCTTGTCGAACACGGGCTGGATCCCGCCTAAAAGCGCCGAGGTGGACATGCTGATGCCGGTTACAGCGGCAGCCTCCGTACCGACCTCGTCGACCTTGAGGTAGTCGCGCTGCACGACCTGGGAGACGGACAGGCCCGCCGGGCTCATCGCCGAGAAGTCTGCGTTACCGAATGCGGCGCGCATGCCCAACTGTTGTAACGCTTGGTTCGAGCGAGGTGAACGTCGCTGTCGTGAACTTCGGCGCGGCGAACCGGGCCTCCGCATCGACCGGTGCCTTGTCGATCGCGGCGAGATCGGCAGGTGTCAGCCGCGTGACGAGGTCGACCAGCGAGCCACTGATCGGCGCGATGAACTGCGCGGCGAACCGATCGCCTGCATAGGGCAGCTGGGCCGCGTAATAGCTCTTGGCGACGAGGAACTTCGCGTTTCCCGCCGAGTGCAGGAACGGGATCGACGTTTCGGATCCGTCGGCCTTGGTGAACGTCTCACGGTATGTCTCCTTGGCGTCGAACTTGGTTTTCCACGACGCCTTGAAGTACTCCGCGTTGGCCAGGACGAGGACGGTCGACGGGTCGAGTTGGTCGAACAGCTTCGTGATCCGGCCGTGGGTGTGATCGCTGCACCAGGTGTTGATCGCGCTCATCGCGTCGTCCATGTGCTTGGCGAAGTCGACCTGCCACACGCCGGCTTCGAAGTAGCGCGCGAGCTGCGTCATGAAGGTGCTCGTGAGTTGCAACCCGTGCTGCTGCCACAGGCTGTTGGCTGATTCGACAACGCCGGTGTCGGCGAGTGACCTCGTCAGCGCGGCCCAGCCGAGCGCCTGCTGTTGCGAGGTCAGGTGATCGGTGTGCAGCACGTGCGCGATCTCGTCGCGCGTCTTGCCCGCGGCGCCGAGTTGCAGCATGGCCAGCGCGGTCGCGAGGCTCGACGGTGACAGCACGACGTTCGCATCCGTCGCCGGGACAGCACGCAGGATGTCGATGGCGAATTGCTGTTCGGCGTTGGCGATCGGCGTGATGTCGTTCGGGGTCGTGGGCAGCGCCGTGACGTCGGCGACGAGTTCGACAGCGTTGCCCACTCGGTCGTTCTCGATGAGACCGGAAGCGAGTCGCCGCCGCGTGACGTGCTTGCTGCTACTACTCGGCAACAGGGCGTCGACGACGCCGCCGGCAACTGCGAGCCCGGCGACCCCGAGCGCGCTGCGCCGGGTTATCGCGCGGCGGCGCGCGATGCGGCGGATCTCGTCCGGTTCGCGCCACGGCACGTTGCTCGCGGGGCGATCCGCCGAGTGGAGCGCATGGTCAAGAGGATCATCCGGGCTCATCGACGGCCTCCGGTGTGCTCAACGCGGCGGCCAGCTTCGCGCGTCCGCGCGAGAGCCACGACTTCACGGTCCCGGACGGGCTCGAGAGTTGTCCGGCGATTTCGTCGACGCTGTACCCGACCAGGTGGTGCAACACGATCACTTCGCGTTCGCGCGCCGGCAATTGCGCAAGCGCCTCGAACAGGTCCAGTTGATCGGCGTCGAAGTACGGCACGTCCGTATCGGCGTTCGCACGCAGGACGTGTCGTCGTACTCGGCGCCAGCCGCTCACCGCATGGTTGTACGCAACTCGCCGAACCCAGCCTTCCGGGTCGTCGTAGTCGCCGACGCGATCCCATCGTGTCCATGCTTTGACGAACGCCTCCTGCACGTGGTCGAGCGCCTCGGCGGGATCACCGGTCAGCGCCGCTACGTGCAGCACGACCCGATCACGGCAGCCGAGGTAGAACTCGTCGAAGTCGGTCAAATGACCTCCTCAACCAAGACACGCTCGACAACCGACCGAGGTTGCAACCTATGCAAGAAGACGAGCGGCGGTCTCGATCGAGTTCTCGTCGAGCAGCACGAGATTGGCTGCATCACCGAGCGGGACGAAGCTGTCCTGGCTGGACACGCGGCGGATCTGACCGCTGAAGCCGTTCTCGACCAGTGCCGTGATCACGCCCTCGCCCACGCCGCCGGTGTGCCGGGTCTCGTCTGCAACGAGCACCCGTCCGGTCGCCGCGGCTTCGCGCATCAAATCTTGGACGGGCAGCGGAGCGATCCAGCGCAGGTCGAGCACGCGCGCATGAATCCCCGTCTCTGCAAGGCGATTGGCCGCTCGCAGGCTCATGCGCACACCGTTGCCGAACGTGACGATCGTGAGGTCGGTGCCGTCGCCGTGCACTCGCGCCGCACCGATAGACGTCGTCGCGCCGGCGGTGTAGTCGCCGAGCCAACCACGATCGCCGGACTCGTAGAGATCGCGCTCGTGGTAGAGCGCGATCGGTTCGAGATACACGCTCACCTGGCCGGTTGCGTGCGCAGCCGCCAAGCATGCATTCAGCATCGGCGCTGCGTCCTCAGGGCGGGACGGCACGGCAACGACGAGTCCAGGAATGTCGCGCAGCACTCCGACCGCATCGTCGTTGTGGAAGTGGCCGCCGAATCCCTTTTGATAGCCGAGCCCCGCGATGCGCAGCACCATCGGGTTGGTGAACGAGCCGTTGGAGAAGAACCGCAGGCTCGCTGCCTCGCCGCGCAGTTGGTCCTCGGCATTGTGCAGGTAGGCCAGGTACTGGATCTCCGGCACGGGCAGCAAGCCGCTGACGCCGAAGCCGAGCGCGAGTCCGAGGATCGACTGCTCGTCGAGAAGCGTGTCGAACACTCGCGGTGCGCCGAAGCGCTGCTGCAGACCGCGGGTGAGCCCGTAGACGCCGCCCTTCCGGCCGACGTCCTCGCCGAACAGAAGCAGTTCCGGACGTGCGGCAAGCGCGTCGGACAACGTCGCGTTGATGCACTGCGCAAGCGTTTGACGGGGCACGACCGCACCGGGCCGACTGGACACTGCGGGCGGCGGCGGTGCGAGCGGCGCGACGACCTGAGCGCCCGTGCGCAGCTTCGGTTCGGCATCGACCTCGTCGGCCAGCGCGGCAACCTCGGCGGCGATGTCGTCGTAGCGCGCCACGAGATCGGTGCCGGACATCAGCCGGGCGAGCGCCAGCAGTGGGTCGCGCGCACGATCGGCTGCGATGGCGGACGGTGTGCGGTACCCCGACTCGACATCGGTCCCCGCGTGGCCGAGGAAGCGCACGGTGCGCAGATGCAACAACGCCGGACGCTGGTCGCCGCGCGCGATACGCACCGCCTCAGCAGCAGCCTCGCTGACCCCGATCGGATCGTCGCCCTCGGCCTGCAGGTAGGTGATGCCGGGGCGGCGCGCAGCGTTGGCGATCCATCCGGTCGGGCTGGGCACCGAGATGCCGAGGCCGTTGTCCTCGCAGACCAGCACGAGCGGCATGGGCAGGCCTTGCGTGACGCAGTAGCCGATCGTGTTCAGGGCGCCTGCAGCTGTCGAGTGGTTCAGCGACGCATCGCCGAAGCTGCAGATCGCTACCGCGTTGTCGCCCCATCGGGTTTCGACCGAAAGCCGGCGCGCTCGCCCGATGGCGAACGCCACCCCGACCGCGCGCGGCAGTTGCGACGCGATCGTCGACGTCTGCGGGATCACTGCCAGCGCGGCGTCGCCCCACACCTTGTGCCGCCCGCCCGAGGCGGGATCGGCGACCGCTGCGACGTTGCCGAGCAGCACTGCGCGCAGGATGTCGCGCAGCGAGCGTCCGGCCTGCAGCGCGCGGAAGAGGAAGAAGCCGCCGGAGCGGTAGTGCAGCAACGCGGGGTCGGTCGGGCGCAGCGCATCGGCGACCAGGGCGTTCGACTCGTGCCCGGCCGAACCGATCGTGTAGAAACCCTGGCCCTTCTCGCGCATGCGCCGCGCCTGGATGTCGAGCAATCGGCTGCCGGCCATCGCGTCGAACAGCTGCAGCAGGCGAGCGTCGCCCTCGAGACTTGCGCCGGCCCGCGCCGCTCTGCCCGCCAGTTCTGCGAGCTCCGCGCGCACGGATGTGTCGAGCTCGTCATGTGCGGGCACGGTCACCCCCGCATCATGCCCCCGAAGCATTTCGACGGATCACATTGGTGCTTTATATAACGCAGTTATATAGTTGCCTTATGGGAAGGACGGCAGACACAGCCGAGCTCGCGGACGCAATCGACCGGCTGACCATGTGGTTGCGCCGCAAGGTGCCGACCGCGGTCAGCTCCAGCACGATCACGACCCTGGACGCGCTCGCCGTCAACGGGCCGCTGCGCATCAGCGATCTCGCTGAGCGCGAGGCCATCAGCCAGCCGGGCATGACCAGCCTCGTCAACCGGCTCGAAGCCGCGGGACAGGCCGAGCGCGTTCCCGACCCGACGGACGGACGAGCCGCCCTCGTCCGGATCACCGAGGCCGGCCGGGCGCTGCTGACCCAGCGCCACGCTGCGCGCGCGCTCGTGCTCGAACGCGAGCTGCGCGACCTCGACGCAGCCGACCGGGCCGCGCTGCTTGCCGCCGTCCCCGCCGTGCATCGATTGATCACCCAAACGAAGGAAAGCGTCTCCCCGTGAGTTCACACAGCGCTGTGCAGTCCCCGTTCAAGCAGCCGAAGGCGGTCTGGGCCGTCGCTTTTGCCTGCGTCATCTCGTTCATGGGCATCGGCTTGGTCGACCCGATCCTCGCGTCGCTCAGCTCGAAGCTGCACGCCAGCCCGAGCCAGGTCGAGCTGCTGTTCACCAGCTACCTCGTCGTCACCGCGGTCGCGATGCTGGTGACCGGCTGGGTGTCGAGCCGCATCGGTGCGAAGCGCACGCTGATCGCCGGGCTGGTGCTGATCGTCGTGTTCGCTGCCCTCGCCGGCTCATCGGACAGCATCGGCGGCATCGTCGGTTTCCGCGCCGGTTGGGGCCTCGGCAACGCGCTGTTCATCGCGACCTCGCTGGCGGTGATCGTCAGCTCGGCCAGCGGCGGCTTCGCGGGCGCGATCATCCTGTACGAGACCGCGCTGGGCGTCGGCATCGCGCTGGGCCCGCTGCTCGGCGGCGAGCTCGGTTCGATCAGTTGGCGCGGACCGTTCTACGGAGTCTCGGCGCTGATGGCGATCGCGCTGATCGCCACGATCATCCTGTTGCCCAAGACGCCGCCGAGCGGTCATCGCGAGAAACTCAGCGAACCGATCAAGGCGCTCAAGCACCGGGCGCTGGCCACGACCAGCGGCGTCGGCCTGCTCTACAACTGGGGCTTCTTCACCCTGCTCGGCTACTCGCCGTTCCTCATGCAGCCGATCTCACCGCAGCAGCTCGGTCTCGTGTTCTGCGGCTGGGGCGTGCTCGTCGCCGTGTTCGCAGTCTGGGGCGCACCGTGGCTCAAGGCGCGCTTCGGCACCGCGCGCACGCTGTACGGAAACTTCGTGCTGATGGCGGTCGACCTCGCCGTGATCGGCATCTGGCCCGACTCGAAGACGACTGTGATCGTCGCCGTGATCGTGGCCGGCGCCTTCATCGGCGTGAACAACACGCTGGTCACGACGGCGGTCATGAGCATCGCGCCGGTCGAGCGGCCGGTCGCGTCGGCGACCTACGGCTTCGTGCGTTTCATCGGCGGCGGCCTTGCGCCGTTCGCCGCGGGCAAGCTGGTCGAGGCATTCAACCCGCACGTCCCGTTCGTCATCGGTGCCGGGACGGTGTTGCTCGCGGCGGTGCTGCTCTCGACCGTGCATCGCGCACTGCGTGACGCGGACGAGGGCGCGATCGCCCAGCCCGAACCCGACGAACTCGACCGTGTGGAGCGCGAGGCAGAGCTGCCGGTCGGCGCCGCGATCGGCACCGAGAGCTGATTCGGTCAGCCTCGCGCCGCGCGGCGGTACACACGCCACGCGGCGATGATCAGTGGCAGTTGCATCGGTAGCCGCAGCAACGTCCCGACCTGCATCGCCCGGCTCGTCCCGCGGCGGGCGTCGATCGCCATCTGGATGTTGCCGGGCAATACGCCCACGAACAGGCCGGCCGCGGCGAGACCGCCGAGGCGCCGGGTCGCCGGCAGCGCGAGTGCTGTCGCTACGCCCAGCTCGGCAACGCCTGCGCCGTACGTCCAGCTGCGCGGCGATCCCGGCAGTTGCGGCGGAATCATGGCGTCATAGATCTTCGGGATCGCGAAATGTGACACCCCGGCACCAGCGAGCAGCGCCGCCAAGGCATGGGCGCTGGACGACGCAGACCTGCGCTGCAGCTTCGGCATGACCAACACTCTGGCAGGGAGTGCGTTGCGGCGCGCGTTGATACGCTCGCGCAGGCAGCGAGTCGTAAGACCCCGCGGAGGATGCACGTGGCGCGCCTGCGCATAGGTGCCCGCGGTGAACGCGGGCACGAACTGTTCCCCGGCTTCACCGACGTGTCCGAAATCGGCATCGGCAGCCTGGCCACCGTGTTTCGTGCGCGCGAGATCGCCACGCACCGGCTGGTCGCGCTGAAGCTGCTCAACGTCCGCGACGCGTCGCCGCGCTCGATCGAGTCGTTCGAGCGCGAGTCCATCGCGCTCGGTGCGCTGAGCTCGCACCCGAACATCGTCACGCTGTACCGCACCTTCCGGACCCCGGACGGTCGGCCCGTGCTGGTGCTCGAACTGTGCACGCGGCGCGGTGTACGACCGCATCCACGGCGGCGCGGGCGTCCCGGTGGCCGAGGCGGTGGCGATCGGGATCAAGATCGCCGGCGCGCTCGAGACCGCCCACCGCGGCGGGATCCTGCATCGTGACGTGAAGCCGCAGAACATCCTGGTCACCGATTTCGGTGAGCCGGCGCTGGCCGACTTCGGCGTGGCCATGCTGCAGTCGGCGACGCAGACAACCGCCGGGCTGTTCGACTTCACCACCTTGCACGCCGCGCCGGAACTGCTCGAAGGCGGCGGGACGTCGGCCGCCACCGACGTCTACGAACTCGCGTCCTCGCTGTATCAGCTGATCGCGGGCAAGTCGGCCTTCCGCGCCTTCGAGGGCGAGTCGCCGGCGTCGGTCATCCTGCGCATCCTGCGCGACCCCGTGCGCCCGCTGTCGGGTACGGACGTCCCGCTCGCACTGTCGGACCTGCTGATCCGCGCGATGTCGAAGCAGATGGACGAGCGACCGCCGACCGCCGCCGAGTTCGCCGCCGAGCTGGCCGATGTCGAGATCGCGCAGCGGCTGGCACCGCACGCAGTTCCTCATCCGCGATCCCGGCCCGCTCGGCAGCGCGCCGGGCGGGACGGTGACCCGGCTGCCGGACGGCGTCACCCGTGGGCTGCCCTCGACGCTTGCCCCGTCGCTGCCGCTGCATCCGGACAAGGTCGACCGGCTGCACGCGCAGCTGGCCGGCGAGCCCGCTCCCGTCGAGCCGTCTCCTGCCGAGGTTCCTGCCGAGCCGACTGGTCGTCCGAGACGATCGTCGATACGGGCGGCTGGACGGCGCCGCCGGCCGATGGCCCGCGCCGGCCGGTGCCGCTCCCGCCCGCCGACCGGTGGTGGTCGGCCCCGCCCGCAGGTGCCGCACCGACGCAGTACCAGCCGCCGGACTGGGACACATTCGTGCCGCCGGCGCCGCTGCCGCCCGCTGCGGAGCCCGCTCCGGAGTCCGCCACCGACGCCGTCGACGAGACCGCCGCCGACGCTGTCGACGAGACCGCCGCCGACGCTGTCGACGAGCCCGCCGAGCCGAGGCCGCCGACGAGCCCGAACCGCGCGACGCCGCGACCGCGCCGGGTTCCCGTCGACATCGACGACGACTTCTTCCCGGCGCGCCGACCGGGCGGGCTCGAGCAGCCGGCGCCGGTGCCGGTCGCGCCGCCGGCCGGTGACCCCGGTCCCGTCCCGGTCTGGGCGGTCCGGCAGCCCGCGACTGCGCCGCCCGCGGCGTCGCCGCAGTTCAGTCCCGACCTGTCCCTCGACCCGATGTCGCTGCGTCGCAAGATCACGATCCGCGCAGGGGCGTCGGCTGTCACGGTCGACGAGCGCGAGCTTCGGCTGCGCACGTGGTTGCGTCGCACGACCATCGCCTGGCCCGACGTGCAAGGCTTCGAAGCCCAGGTCGACCCGTCGGGCGATCGCTACGACCACGGCGCGTCCAGCCCCGGTCAGCTCGTCGCCCTGACCACCGGCGGACCTGTCGAGCTACCGGGTACGCGCCGCGCGATGAGCGAGCTGCGCCACGTCCACGCGATGCTCGACGCGTACCGGATCAGGGCGCAACGACTCGCGAACGGGTGAGATCTGCGGTTTGATCGGATGCGTACCACTTGTTCCATCTGACGCACGAACTCATTCGAGAACGACCCTTTGACGCACCACCCGGAGAGGCAGCCGTGTCTTTGGCAGATGCTGTCGCCGCTCTGCCCGGAGGCGGCGAATTCGCCGCGTTGTGGACGCAAGTCAACGGCGATCCGGGCGCGATCAGCGACCTAGCGAACACACTCAATGCCGCCGCCAACAAGGCGGAGGACAGCGCACGAACGATCAGCAGGACGGCGGGGGAGGTCGGCGACGCCTGGCACGGCCCGGCGGCACAATCGTTCACCGGCTACATGCACCACTTCGGCGCGGCGGCCGGGACGGTGCACTCGGCGATGGGCAAGGCAGCTTCCGCGATCGACCAGGCGGCCGGCGCGGTCGACAGCGCCAAGCATCAGCTCACCGCGATTGCCAGTCGCATCCTCGACCGCGCCCAGCAACTCGCACCGCTGCAGCACAACGAGCAGGATCCCGGCGCGTACACCGCTGCCGTCGAGCAGGCCGTCAGCGAGGGGTGCGCCGAGGCAAAGCCGGTCGTCGACCAGCTGGCGAGTCACCTGGAGCAGACCGCGTCCACCGTGCACGCCTGCATGGCCAGTGGCGGGTTCGTCGGGATGTCTGCGGCGAACTCCGGCACCTACCTGCCGGCCAAGGGCAAGCCGATCCAATGGAACCCGATTCCGCACGGCCTCGATCCGGGGACGACGCCGCAGTCGTACAGCTCCGGTGCGCCGTCCGGGTCGTCCGGCGGCGGTTCCTATCCGAGCAGCAGCGGCGCGACCAGCGCCGGGCCGCCGACCGCGCCGCCGTCGGGCAACCTGGCGCAGTGGATCGAGCAGGCCCGTCAAGTGCTCATCAAGGCAGGCGTGCCGGCGAGCAAGATCAACGCCGACGACATCAACCTGATCATCCAGCACGAGTCGGCCGGGAATCCGCATTCGGAGAACGACTGGGACGCGAACGCGGCGGCCGGTCACCCGTCCAAGGGCCTCATGCAGACGATCGACCCGACGTTCAACTCCTATGCCCTGCCCGGTCACACGAACATCTGGAATCCCGTCGACAACATCGTCGCCGGCGTGCGCTACGCGCTGTCGCGCTACGGCACGCTCGACAACGTTCCGGGAGTCGCCGCAGTGCACAGCGGCGGCTCGTACATCGGGTATTAGGGGACGGCATGACTTCGACGATCAAGTACAACCTGACCCAACTCGACCACTTCCGCAGCACCGCCGGTTCGGAGGCCGGCCGCGTCGGCGCGCTCGCTGATGGGCTCGACCTGCCCACCGGCGGCGCGATGTTCGGACAGAACCCGGGCGCGTCCGCACTCGGGTCCGCGATCAGCGCAATGGCCCAGCATCTGCAGAAGGAGTTCCTGCGCGCCGAGGAACTGCTTCGCGACGTCTCGCGTTCGATCGATGCCGTGCAGTCGGCGATCGAGGAGGCCGACCGCAACGGCACACGCAATTTCACGACCACCACGCCGGCATCGGCCGGCGGCGGCGCCACGTCGGGCGGGTCGTCCGGCGGCGCACCGGTGGCCTCGGCGAACCCCGATGTCGGCACGGCGCCGCCGGTGAAGTTCGGCACGGGCGTGCAGATCGCTCTGCCGGACGGGCTCGGGACCGTCGAGGCGCCCAACGCCAAGGCCGCCGGTGCGGTGCGGGAGGCGCTCACCCAACTCGGCGTCCCCTACGTGTGGGGCGGCGAAAGTGCCGGCAAGGGATTCGACTGCAGCGGGCTCACCCAGTGGGCCTACGGCAAGGAAGGCATCAACCTCCCGCACGACGCCGCGGCCCAGAACATCGGGCAGCGGGTCGCCGAGAGCAACCTCGCGCCTGGCGACCTGGCCGTGTGGAACGGGCACGTGGCGATGTACATCGGCAACGGCAAGATGATCGAGGCCCCGCACACGGGCGACGTCGTGCACATCGTCCCCGTCCGCACCACGAACGCCGGTGACGCCTTCGAAGGCTTTTTCAGACCGAGCAGCTGAAGTGCGCCGGTAGTCGAGGCTGGAAGCCGATCCCAAGGGGCGATTGCGCCTCGGCGGATCAAGTCACAGCATGCGGCGTTCGGCGGGGGTGGGTTGGACTGTGGCGCGGTGCGCGCGGCGGTCGGCGATGACCAGCACGTCGTGGTCGTCGAGTGCCGCGACGGTTTCGGGGCCGCTGTCGCCGAGGCCGAGGGTGGCCGACACCGCGGTCGCGGCTTCGGTGCCGAGCCGGCACACCAGCACGACGTGCGAGCTGTCGAGCAGGGCGCGGGAGCGCTCGTTCACGCTGGCGCGCACGTGGATGGTGCTCTGCCACGCCATGCGCGGCGCGTAGGTCTCGGGCGGGACGTCGCGGGTGTCCTCGATGACCACCAGCGGCGCGCCGACACTCGGCGCAGGCAGCGCGCTGGCGTGATCGGTGCGCACCGTGGCCACCGGCCGCTGCCCGCCGATCACGTTCACGAAGTACTCCCACGCCGTCGCACGGTCGGTGGCGATGACCACGTTCGCGCCCATGCCCGAGATGCGGATGGTCATCAGCCGCGCGAGCCACGGGTCGTCGCACAGCAGCGCCACCCGGGTCGGGACGGGCCGGATCAGCTCGATCATGATGTCGCCGCGCGTGGTCGTCGTGCCGAACGGCATTCCTCCGGCGAACACGTTGCCCGCCAGATAGGTCAGCTGCGGCGTTTGCGCCGACAGACTCGGCAGCACCTCGTTGCCGGCGGCGGACAGCTCGTTGCCCGGCATCAGATCCCACCGATGGGGACGGTGGCGCGCAGGCCGAGATGCTGCACCGCGTCCAGTGGCTGCAGCGTGACGCCGGCCCGCCGCGCGGTGCTGCGCAATTCGCGGGCCGCGCTCGTCACCGCGTCCGTCGAGCGGCAGGTCAGCCGCAACACCGTCCGTGTCGACCACCCGCCGGACGGCAGCGGCCGACCTTGCACGCCGAGCGCGTAGGCGAACACGTTCCCGATCGGCAGGTCGGCGAGCGCCGGCCGACGCACGTCGGTAACCACGAAGCTGCGGTGCGCCATCCGCGTCGAGGCGACGTATCGCACCGACTCGGCCCACCGGATGATCGGGTCGTAGGGCGTGGCCTGGTGATAGAAGCTGTCGGCGATCGCCCGTGCCGCCTCGACCGAGTCGAGCACCCGCGCGTCGAGGCCGTGCTCGCCGCACGCCGCCCGGATCCGGCTCAACGCCGCCGACAGCACGCGTCCGATCCCGGTGTTGCCGCCGCCGCGCGCAGCGATCGCCGCCGCAGCGCTCGCCGGATCGAGCCGCACCGTGACGTACGCAGTGCGGTTGCGCACTCGAGCGCGCGACCCACTGAGTTCGGCCGATGCTGCAGCGAGCAGCGGCGACAGTTGCGGGTCCTGCTCGCCGACGATCGTCTGGGTCAGCACCTGCACCGCGTCGAGACCGAGGTCCTGGCCGTCGAGCGCACCCATGATCGCTGCCACCGGCATGTTGTCGGTCGTGTTCCGCGTGCGGACGATCCCGCCGGGCGGCCCGATGCGCAGTGTCGCCGCGCACGTCCCGGACCATTGCACGATGCCCATCCGGTCGCCGTCGTGCGTGCGACTCTCCCACGTGGTCATGCCCGGGTAGAACGCCTCGAGTTCCGGCGGGGCCTCGATGTCGTCGAGTTCGGCGCGCGCGGCCGGCGCGAGCTCGCCGGGTGTCACTGCCTCCTCGCGACGGCGATCGCCTGCGTACGCAGCCGCTGCGACGAGGGTCTCGCGCTGACGGAACAGGTACGCGACGCGCAGCACCGCCCACGTGCCGATGCGGATGCTGCGCCGCCGCAGCAATGCCGCGACGATAATGAGCACGCCGATCGCAACGGCGATGACGGCGACGAGCACCTTCCTCTCCGCGACGAGCAACGCACACAACGCGATCAGCTCGATCGCGACGAGCGTCGTCACCGGAATGCCGAGCAGACCGAGACCGACTCGATGACGGCTCGGCGGACGGACGCGTCCGAATGCGGCGGGCTCGCCGGACCCGCGGCGCCGCCGTCCGCCCGGTTGCCCGGGCGAGTTCTCGTCGCCGGACGACCCGGACCGCTCGACCTGGCCGGGTGCGGTCATCGACATGATCGCTTCACCCCGTCGTCGTCCGGATAGCTTCGGCACGGAATGCTATATGTAGGACCACCGCCGTGATCGACATCCAGATCGGAGCCCGCCGATGCCCGGCGAGTCGCCCACCAAGTGGCAGGCCCAGGCCTACCGCTTCGGGGTGCGCCGGCTCGAGTCGGCGGTCTCGTCCGGGGACGCGCTGTTGCGCGGTGATCCCGTCCGTCGCCGGCTCAACATCGCGCTGATCATCTCGATCGTGGTCTCGGCACTGATTCTCGGCGGCTTCGCGGTGTACGGGTTCATCCGTCCCGAGCCGTCGATCGGCAGCGCCCAGGTCGTGATCGACACCGACACCGGCGGCAGTTTCGTCGCCCGCAACGGGACTTTGTATCCGGCGATGAACTTCGCGTCCGCGATGCTCGCGGCCGGGCGCGGGCAAAGCGGAGACAAGGCGCCGAGCGTCGCGTCGGTCAACGACGACGCGGTCGCCAAGGAACCGCGCGGTCCGTTGCTCGGCATCCCGGGCGCACCGAACGTGCTGCCCAAGTCCGGCTCGCTCGTCGACCCGCGCTGGACGGTGTGCGACCGCACCAGCACCGACTCCTCGCTGCCGCCGGGCAGCGCGCCGACGGTCAAGACCACCGCGATCCTCGGTGACGCACATCCGGTGACCGGCGAGCTCGGGACGCGCGGCATGCTCGTCAGCGCCGACGGTGGTACGACCACCTACCTGCTCTGGACGGGCGGGCGCTCGAAGATCGACATCACCAACAACACGATCCGACTCGCGTTCGGCCTGCCCGCCAACGAGACGCCACGGCCGATCAGCGCGGCACTGCTGAACGTGATCCCGCAAGGTGCCGACATCGTCGCGCCGACGATCGACCAGGCCGGCACGACACCGCCGTACGCGCAGACCCTCGGGGTCCAGGTCGGCGAGGTGTTCGGACTGCAACGTGCCGACCAGTCGCGCGCCATCTACGTGGCGCTGGCCGACGGCGTGCAGCCGGTGACGCCGCTGGTCGGCGATCTGGTCCGTGACCAGTTCGGCCGGACGGGACAGTTGCCGCTCGTCGAGCCGCGGCTGCTGCGCAACGCCCCGCGCGCGAAGGCTGCGAACCAGATCGACCTGTCCGGCTACCCGAGCGTGCGTCCGCAGATCCTCGGCTACCCGCAGGACCACGTCGCCTGCGTGTTCCGCACCGGCACGTCCGAGCAGCCGATCAAGATCTACGCGCTCGATGCCGTGCCGCTGCCGACCGGCGCGAAGCCGGTGACGGTGACCCAGCCGGGGCACTCGTCGTCGACTCGGTCTACGTCCCGCCGGGCAAGGGCGCGGTGCTGTCGGCAGCGACGGCGAAGCAAACCGTCGGAGCACCGGCCCTGTACGTGATCACCGACGAGGGTGTGGCGTACCCAGTCGTGAACGGGCTCGCGCTGCTCTACCTCGGTTACACGGCCCACGATCTCTCGTTCAGTGCGCCGCAGCTGCTCAGCCTGTTGCCGAAGGGACCCGCCCTCGATCCCGACGCAGGCGGTGCACTTCTATCCGCAGACCGGCGTCTCGGCGAAGTCGCTACCGACGTCCACGGTCAGTCCCGGCGCCAGCTCGTCCGGCTGAGCGCGTCGGCCGCGAGGCGACAAGACGGTCGGTGCGGCGTCGCCGGGTGATCGTGACGATGGTGCCGACGACGACCGCGACGACGAGGCCGAGCGTGCCGAGCAACGAGACCAGCCGGGCGTCGTGCTCGGGGTCCGGCATGTGACTGCGCGGCCGGCAACGTCTGCGGGCCGTACCGCTGCTTCGGCGCCGGCGGCGTCTCGCCCGGAAGCACGGCGGTGAGCGCGGCCTCCGGGTCGATCGTGCCGTAGCCGACGAAGTCGTTGCGTCCGCCGTTCGCGGCGGGATGGATCGCGGTGCGCTCGATCCGCTTGACGACCTGCGCTGCGCGCAGATCGGGGAAGCGGTTGCGGACGAGCGCGACCAGGCCGGTGACGTACGGGCGTCGCGAAGCTCGTGCCCTGGACGGGTGACACTCCGGAGCTCGTGATGAACCGGTTGATCTGGCCGGTGCTGTCGGGCAGCGGGTTCGTCGAGATGATGTCGACGCCCGGTGCGGCGACGCCGACCCACTTGCCGGCCAGTGAGAACGCGGCAGGGGCACCGGCCTGGTCGACGGCGCCGACCGACAGCACTCCGGGGATCGACGCCGGGACGGGGATGGTCTGCGGATCCTCGCCGGGAACGTTCTGCGTCTTGCAGTCGGTCGAGCTGTCGACGTTGCCGGCGGCGGCGACGACAACCGCGTCCTTGACCGTGATCGCGTAATGCACCGCGCGCTCGACCGCGAGCGTCCCGGAGTCGGGCGACGCATTGCCCGGACGGCAACTCGCCTCGGAGATGTTGATGATCCGAGCGCCGGACTTCGCGGCGAACGTGATCGCGTCGGCGAGGCTGGTGGTCGTGCCGGCGACGTTCGCGCCGGCATTCTGCTTGGCGTTGCGGATCCCGAAGTCGAGGCTGCTCTGCCGGATCGACTCGATGGTTGCGCCCGGAGCAACGCCGGTGAACCCGGTTGCGTGGTCGGGTGACGCGGCGATGATGCCGGCGACGACGGTGCCGTGCCCGTCGCAGTCGGACAGCCCGTCGCCGCCGGACCGGACGAGGTCGGCTCCGGGCCGCAGCCGGGCGCCGAACACGGTCGGCTCGGGATTGATCCCCGTGTCGATCACCGCAATCCGTTGCCCGGCGCCGCGGCGGCCGAGCGACCACAACGCGGTGTAGTTCAACTGCTTCTGCGCCCACGAGACGCCGTTCTTCAGCGTGCGCGGGATGTTCGAGTCCTGCACGCACTTGGTCGTCGGCACGTAGTGCACCGGCGGCGTGGGCGAAGACCCCGGCGCCGGCCTGTTCGCGCTGCGCCGGCGGGCGGTGGTCGGCCGGGGCGCCCGAAGCGGGGACGGCGAGCGCAGCGATCGCGACGGCGAGCGCTGCAGCCGCGACCGTGCGGCAGCGCGAGCGCAGCGACACGGCGATCAGAGTTGCCGCAACAGGCTGTAGAGCCCCATCACGCCGACGGCCAGCGGCAGCACCGCAACGACAACCCCGGCCTCGAAGAAGTCGATCAACCGCAGGGTCTGCGGCGACGGCCGCCGCCGTGTGCGCGCAGTGGACAGGATCAACGTCAGCGCACCGATGCCGAGTTCGACTGAGAGCAGCACGAGCCCGCTGCCGACCCGGCGTGCCAGCACCGCGTCGATCGCGGCGACGAAACCGCAGGCTGCCGCCGATCCGACCAGCGCGATCCGCGCGCCGAGACCGGCGACCGAACGTGCCCGCAACGCCATCGCGACGAGCGCGGTCGCAGCCAGCGCGACCGCGAGCTTGGCCGGCCGATCGGCCAGCAGCAGCACACCGCTGAACGCGATGGTCGCGGCGCATCCGATCTGGGTGCCGGTCAGGTACTCGCCGGCGACCCGCGCCCGCGAGGACACGTCGTTGATGTCGCCGATGTCGTCGGTCTCGCTCAGCTCCTCGCTCGTCGTAGGCACCGTGGCCAAGGGCAGGCGCGCCAACCGCACCGCCAGCCGCGGCAGCACCGATAGCGCCGCGAGCGCGACAGCGATCGTGCCGGCGACGATGCGGCTCACCGAGACGTGCGTCAGCCCGCCGATGAGCGCGCTTCCGGCGGCGAAGAACGACATGATCGCCGAGGACGCGAACACCACGGTGCCGGTGCCGAGCGCGAGAGCGGCGGCCAGCGAATAGACGAGCCCGAGCGTGGCGCCGAGCAGCACGCCCCACCGTCCGTAGTCGCCCGGGACGGCGTTGAGCCCGCACACGAACGCGAACAGCACACCCGACGCAGCCGTCGCACTCGCGACGATGCGCTCGCCGACGCCCTTCATCGCGGCCGTCCCGAGCCCGAGCAGCGCCAGCGCGACGGCGCCCGCGATGTAGGCGTCGACGTAGGTCCGGCCGCGGAGGAACAGCGTGAACGCGGCCGCCACCATCGCGGCGACGAACACTGCGGCGCCGACTCCCGGGTTGATGCTCCGGGCGTTGATCCGGTCGCGCCGCGTCGTGGCGATCGCGTCGACGATGTCGTCGAACACGGGCACGATCGTGCGGTCCTCGCGTCCGGTCAGCCGCAGCACTTCGCCGTCGGCGACGTCGAGCGACCGCAACGTCCGTCCGCCCTCCATCTCGGAACGGTCACCGTGCCCGACGCGAACCAGCTTCCAGCCGCCGTGCGTCCCGCCGCCGTCCTCGCGTGCCTCGCCGGTGTACTGCAACAGCATCGGCAGCAGGTCGATGATCGGCACGTCAGCCGGGAGAGCGAGGTCGACACGGGTCGACGGCGCGATCACCACAACGCGGCAGTACGACCGCGACTCGATCGACGTCACCGGCTCACTCCCTGGCTCACACCCTCGGCCCGAACTCCCACTGGCACGGCTACGGTCGGCCTACTATATGGCGCGCCGCCGCGTGTCATGATCGTGCACACGCCCATGCCGCACCGAGAGGGACCGCTGACTTGGCGACACGGACGTTCCGGCGCAGGCCACGCTTGGCCGTACCGGCGATGCCCAGCGGCGAGTTGCAACTCGAGCCGCCTCCGGAGATCCCGCGGCTGCTTCCGGGCAACATCCTCGGCGCGCTGCTGCCCGGCGTGATGATCCTCGGCTCGGTCGGATTCATCTTCATCGGCGGGTTGAGCACGGCGTCGATGGCGATGGGCGGGCTGATCCTGCTGTCGACGCTCGGCATGATGGGTGGCGGCCTCGGCGGGCGACGCACCGGCCGCAAGTCGCAGATCGACACCGATCGCAAGGACTACCTGCGCTACATCGAACAGGTGCGTCGCGACATCGAACGCACTCGCCAGCACCAGCGGGTCAGCCTGTTGTGGTCGCATCCCGATCCGCGCTCGCTCTGGTCGATTCCGGGTGGACGGCGCATGTGGGAGCGCCGGCCGAGTGATCGCGACTTCAGCACCGTGCGCGTCGGCGTCGGCCCGCAGCGGCTGGCGAGGCAGTTGCGTCCACCGCAGACCGGCCTGATCGAGAGCCTCGACCCGATCGGAGCCGTGGCGCTGCGCAGGCTCGTCCGCGCGCACACCCTGGTCGACGACCTGCCCGTCGCCGTACGGCTTCGCACCTTCCCCGCGATCGACCTGCGTGGCACGCGCGACCAGGTACGCGACCTCACCCGCGCGATGATCGCGTCACTGACGACCTTCCACGGCCCGGACAACCTGATCGTCGGAGTGGTCACGTCCGGCCCGAGCCGCACCGAATGGGACTGGGTCAAGTGGCTCCCGCACGCGCAAGACCCACGCGAGAGCGATGCCGTGGGATCGCGCCGTCTCGTCGCGGGGTCGCTCGCCGAGTTGGAGGAGTGGCTCAGCCCCGAACTGGCGTCGCGGGCCCGCTTCGCGCGCGACGCGACACCCCCGCCGGACCAGCCGCACGTCGTGATCGTGATCGACGGCGGCGCGGTGAGCCTCGAGGAGCGCGTGCTGCTCGAGGACGGGCTGGTCGGCGTCACGATCATCGATCTGTCCGGTTCGATCGGACGACTCGCGGCACGCCGCGGGCTGCGGCTGGTCGTCGAGGACGGCAGGGTCGGCGCGGTCGGACGCAGCGGCGTCGAGGTGCTCGGCCGCGCCGATGCGCTCAGCGTGACCGAGGCCGACGCGACTGCGCGCCGGATGGCGCCGTGGCGCGTCGGCGCCGCGGAGACGTCGGACGACCAGCCGTTGCTGACCTCGGCGGAACTGGTCGACATGCTCGGCGTCGGCGATCCCGAGAACGTGTCGGCCGACCAGTTGTGGCGTCCGCGCACGATTCGCGACCGGTTGCGCATCCCGGTCGGCGTCGGCGAGCACGGCGAGCCGGTCGAGCTCGACATCAAGGAGGCGGCGCTCGAGGGGATGGGCCCGCACGGCCTGGTCATCGGGGCGACCGGCTCGGGAAAGTCGGAGCTGTTGCGCACGCTCGTCCTCGGACTGGCGATGACGCATTCGCCGAGCGCGCTGAACCTCATCCTCGTCGACTTCAAGGGCGGCGCGACCTTCCTCGGCCTGAACGACCTGCCGCACACCGCGGCGGTGATCACCAACCTGCAGGACGACCTCACCCTCGTCGACCGCATGCACGACGCCCTCGCCGGCGAGATGAACCGCCGGCAGGAGCTGCTCAGAACGGCAGGCAACTACGCGAACGTGCGCGAGTACGAGCGTGCCCGCGAGGCGGGTGCGCCGCTGGATCCGCTGCCGTCATTGCTGATCGTGTGTGACGAGTTCACCGAGATGCTGACGCAGAAGCCCGAGTTCGCCGAGCTGTTCGTCGCGATCGGGCGGCTCGGCCGGTCGCTGTCGATGCACCTCCTGCTTGCCTCGCAGCGGCTCGAGGAGGGCAAGCTGCGCGGGCTCGACAGCCACCTGTCCTACCGGATCGG
Source organism: uncultured Actinomycetota bacterium (assembly GCA_963757455.1). GTDB lineage: Bacteria > Actinomycetota > Actinomycetes > Mycobacteriales > Jatrophihabitantaceae > RYN-133. The sequence continues at coordinate 287,549 of CAVWSE010000010.1, read as the reverse complement.
GCTGAAGACGTTCTCGGCCGCCGAGTCGCGCGCGGTGCTCGGCGTCGCCGACGCGTACGAGCTCCCGTCGATCCCCGGCTCGGGGTATCTGAAGTTCGACGTCGCGACGCTCGTGCGGTTCAAGGCTGCATACGTGTCGGGTGCCTACCGGCGCGACACGGTCGCGACCGGTGCCGGCGCGATGTTCGCGCGGCGACCGCTGCCGTTCCTGTCCGACCCGATCGACGCGCCCGAGCCCTCGGCCGACGACGAGATCGCCGCGCCCGAACCGGCCCCGACGCCGGCGACGCAGGGCCTCGAGAAGTCCGTCCTCGACGTCGTCGTGGAGAAGCTGCAGGGTCGCGGCGTCCCGGCGCACGAGGTGTGGCTGCCGCCGCTGTCCGAATCACCGTCGATCGACAGCATGCTGCCGCCGCTGACGACCATCCCGGACCGCGGCCTCGGGCCGGACGGATGGGGCGGCAACGGCCGTCTCATCGTCCCGATCGGCATCGTCGACCGGCCTTACGAGCAGCGTCGCGACCAACTGCTGCTCGACTTCTCCGGCGCAGCCGGACACGGCGCGGTCGTCGGCGGACCGCAGAGCGGTAAGAGCACCGTCCTGCGCGACATCATCACGTCCCTCGCGCTGACCCACACGCCGCGCGAGGTGCAGATCTACGGCATCGATCTCGGTGGTGGTTCGCTCGCGACGACCGCCGGGTTGCCGCACGTCGGCGGAATCGCTTCGCGCGCCAATCCCGATCTCGTCCGGCGCATGGTCGCCGAGGTGAGCACCGTGCTCGCCGAGCGCGAAGAACGGTTTCGCGCCAACGGGATCGAGGCCATGTCTGCCTACCGGCAGCTCAAACGGGCCGGGCATCACGAGGACGATGCGTTCGGCGACGTGTTCCTCGTCGTCGACGGCTGGGGGAACTTCCGGGCCGAGTTCGAAGATCTCGAACAGCGCGTGACCGGCATCGCCGGGCAGGGCCTGTCGCTCGGCGTGCACGTCATCGTCGGCGCGAACCGATGGGGCGAGATCCGCGCAGCGCTCAAGGACACCCTCGGAACCCGCAGTCGAACTGCGCCTCGGTGACCCGTCCGAGTCCGAGATCGACCGTCGTGTGGCAGCCGCGGTTCCCGGCTCCCGCCCCGGCCGCGGGCTCACCCAGCAGCGGCTGCACTTCCTGGCCGCGCTGCCGCGCATCGACGGTTCGTCCGAGCCCGGCGACCTCGCGGTCGCCTACGCCGACCTCGTCGAGAAGGTGCGCACCGCATGGGACGGCACACCCGCGCCGCGGGTTCGGATGTTGCCGGCTTCGGTGCGCTATTCCGACGTGCTGGCCGACCTGCCCGTCCCCGACGGCAGCCACGCGATCCCGATCGGGCTCAACGAGGACGCGCTGGCACCGGTCCATCTCGACTTCGACGCCGATCCGCACTTCATCTTCTTCGCCGACGCGGAGTCAGGAAAGACAACCTTCCTGAAGGTCGTCGCCCGCGGCATCATGGCGCGCTACACGTCCGCCGAAGCGCGGATCCTGATGGTCGACTACCGCCGCACGATGCTCGGGTACGTCCCGCAGGACTACCTCGCCGGCTATGCGCCGGGCGGCCCGGCACTGCAGGCGTTCATCGACGACCTCCGTCCGGTATTGCAGGGCCGCCTGCCCGGTCCGGAGGTCACCCCGGACCAGTTGCGCGATCGCAGCTGGTGGAGCGGTCCGGAGATCTTCGTGCTCGTCGACGACTACGACATGGTCGCCTCGCCGTCGGGCAACCCGATCGCCGGTCTGGCCGAATTCCTGCCCCAGGCCAAGGACGTCGGCCTGCACCTGGTGGTGTGCCGGCGCACCGGAGGTGCTGCTCGCGCGCTGTTCGAACCGATCATCCAGCGCATCCGCGAACTGGGTTCGCCGGGCGTGATCGGGTCGGGGAGCCGCGACGAGGGAGTGCTGCTCGGCACGACCCGCCCGGCGGCGATGCCGCCCGGACGAGGGGTGCTGGTCGGGCGCCGCTACGGGCAGCAGTTGATCCAGATCGCCGAGGTCTGACGGCTCGTCCGCGCGGCGCCGCGGCAGGTTTCCACAACGTCCCGTTCCGCTTGCATTCGATCCGTGTTTGCGGAAGCATCCGAATTGCGGCATTCACGGCAAGAGTTTCACCGCGAATGCCACCGGGTATGAGTAGAAAGCAACGATCGCGATGGGTTCATCGTGATCATCAAATAATCATTCATTCAACGAATTCTTGATGAAAAGGAGCGCAAGGTGACTGGTGCGTTCACTACCCAGACCGCGCAGATGCAGCAGGCTGCGGCCAAGGTCGACGACGTCAACAACGAGGTCCGCTCGCAGCTGTCGAGCCTGCAGAGCCAGGTCGAAGCCGTCCAGGCGCACTGGACCGGCCAGGCCGCATCCACGTTCCAGGCATTGATGGTGCGTTACAACGAGGACGCCCAGAAGCTGTCGCAGGCGCTGACCGACATCTCCGAGCAGATCCGCACCTCGGGCCAGACCTACGCCGCGCAGGACCAGGCCGCGCAGGACGCGGTCAAGTCGGCCGGCAGCGGGTTGAACGTCTGACGAGTTCGGTCCTCGTCGCAGGACGACAGGCTGAACCGCTTCATACAATTTCGAACTTTTGATCATGGGAGAAGGATTCGCCGTGAGCGATCAGATCAAGGTCACGTTTGCCCAGGTGCAGGCGACGCAAGAGCACGCGCAGTCGACTGTTGCGAGCATCAACAACTCGCTGCAGGACCTCAAGTCCTACCTCGCGCCGATGGTGTCGACGTGGGAAGGCCAGGCGGCCACCAACTACAACGCCAAGCAGGCGCAGTGGGACCAGGCTGCCAACGACCTCAATGAGGTTCTCTCCGCCATCGGCCGCGCACTCGGCTCGGCCAACGAAGGCTTCCAGACGACGGAGTCGCAGAACGCCAGCCGGTTCGGCTAGCCGGGCAGGGTCGACCAGCACGCTGGTTGCGGCCCACCAGTACTGGGGACACTCGCGCCCAGCCTGTTGCAGGTCAGCGGGCTGGGCGCTAGTGCGTTCTCCACTCTCACCCCGTCTCGTCGGGTCACGTGCCCGCCGGGGTCCGCGGCGACGGTTCGGGGCTCGCGACTCGCGCTTCGCTCGTGCGAAACGCACGTTCCCTGGAGGGACCCATGAGCGGCAGTTTCGGGGCACAGACCCAAGCCCTTGCCAGCGCGGCCTCGGCATTCCAGTCGCAGGCCGACCCCATCTTGCAACAGGCCCAGCGCCTGGAAACGATCAAAGGCACGGCCCAGACCACCGGCCGCGACTACTCGGCTGACGGCGACGCCTACCACCAGGTGATCACCGGTCCGCTGAACGCCATCGTGCGCTCGTTCGGCGAGACCTGCCTGACCGTGTCCAGTGGCCTGACCGCGAATCAGCACAACTACGAAGGCGCCGACGGCTCCGGCTCGGCAGGCTTGACCACGGCGGGCGGGAACGCCTGATGACCGGCCCGCGCGACTTCCGACCCGAGGACCAGGTCGACGAGACCACCGCCGTCGATCCCGCCGTCGATCCCGCCGTCGAGCCCACCTTCGACCCCACCGTGGCTTCGACCTACGCCGCCGGCGCGACCCCACAACGGCATCGTCGGCTGCACCGACGACGCTGCCCACCGTCAGCCCGACAGCGACTCCGGCAGCCTCCGCTCCAGGCACCGCACCGGGCACGACGCAGCACGACCCGACCACGCCGTTGCAGGACGACTCCTCGCGCATCGACTCGGCCGTCACCGGCCCCGGCCAGGACGGTGGCCCGCTCTACGGCACCACGCAGCAGAAGGTCACCGCGCTGGCGTATCCGAAGAACGCACCGAAGTCGAATGACTACATCGACCACTACCACCACCTGAACGAGGACGACTACAACCAGAACCAGCAGGTTGCCCATGGCAAGGATCTGAAGGCGGTCCTCGACGGCGACATCTCGCACAACGACGGTGATCGGATCAAATTCGGCGTCGAGGAGCCGGCCAAGCTCAAGGCCGCGAACGACGCGCAGAACACCGGCAAGCAGCGTCTGGGGCAGTACGCGAACGCCATCAACGCCGGCGACATCGAGGCGGTCGGCACCGCTGACCAGGTGCTCGCCCAGGGCGAGCCCGGCCTGGCCTTCTTCCGCTTCTTCGCGCCCGCCTACAACGCGTGGAAGGGCGGCGGGCTCACCTATGACGGGGCCAAGCAGGCCTATCAGGCCGAATACGGCATGAGCTTCGCCGACTACAGCTCGGATGCGAAGTTGCTCGCCGACATCGGCCAGCAACTCACCACCAGCGACCAGACGCTGAACAACTCCTACAACGCGCTGGTGCCGACGTGGCAGGGTGCGGCGGCCTCGAACTTCGAGGCGAAGATGACCGTGTTCTTCAAGGCGACGAACACGGTCACCACTGATCTGTCCGTCATCAGCAAGGACATCGGCGCGCTCGTCCACGGCCTGCAGCAGTTGGTGCTGGCAAAGGCCCAGGCGGTCAGCGAGCTCTACGCCGCGGAACTGCCGACAGGTATCGACGGCGTCATGGCCTCGTCGCTGGTCAAGGTCGCCATGGGTGAGGGCGACGAGCAACTGAATCTGATCGCCTTCAAGCTGCTGTCGGGCGAGACCTCCGCCTTCGACCAGTTCTTGATCGACTTCGGGTTGGGCGGCGAGGTCGCCGACAAGTACGCACCGCGCCTGGCTACGCAGTGGTGCAACGAAATCCTCGTCCCGCAGTTCGAGACGCGCGAGCAAGCCCTCAAGACGATCAACGCGCAGACCAAGCAGCGCATCCAGCAGGGATTCAAGGAGTTCACCTCGCAGGTCTCGCAGGTGCGCGATCCGTACACGGGCATGGCGAAGGTCGGCACCGGCACGACGAAGACACCCTCAGGGCAGCAGCCGGGCGCGGGTGGTGGAGGCCAGGTGCCGGGCGGTGTTCCGGGCGGTGGCGGTGCGCCGGGCGGCGGCGCCCCGGGTGGCGGCGCCCCGGGTGGCGGCGGCTTCGCCGAACGTCACCGTGCCGCACGTGCCGACGAGCACGCCGACCGTCCCGGCGAGCGCCGGTACGACGACACCGCAGAGCACGCCGAGCCTCCCGAACCTGCCGACCGGCGCGGGTGGGGCGCCCGGCGGCGGCTCACCCACCGGCACGCCGAGCTTTCCGAGCACGCCGAGCACGCCGAGCACGCCGAGCACGCCGAGCCTGCCGACGGTGCCGACCGGCCTGACCGGTGGCGGCGTCGGCGGTCCGGGCGTCGGCGGTCTCGGCAGTGGCACTGGAACGTCCGCAATCCCTGGCCAGATCAACCCGAAGCACGACATCCACACGAACCCGGACGGCTCCGTGAGCCTCGGCCCGGACCGCGGCCTCACGATCAGCCCAGAGGCCGGGAAGAAGGGTGTCTTCACCCTGTCCAACACCGACACCAACGGCACGCGGCACACCTACCGCGTGCACTTCGACAAGCACGGTAATCCGGTCGTCACCGAGGAGAAGGCGCCCGACCCCCTCGCCGCCGGGTCACTGCCGGGCATCACCAGTCCGGCCGCCGACGTCGGTGGCGTGGGCAGTGGCGGTGTCAGTGGCGGTCTCAGTGGCGGTGTCAGTGGCGGCGGACTCGGCGGGCTGCCGGGTGGCGGCAGTAGCGGCGGCGGTGTGCCGGCGGGAGCCGGGGTCAGCGCGCCGGCCGCACATGCCGGCAACCACCTCCAGGACGGCACGCACGTCGGCGCCGACAACGCGACCGACAACGCGATGAGCGCGTCCGGCGCTGCCGCCGCGTCCCCGGTCGCCGGGGCTGCGGCCGGCCAGGGGTCCGGCAGCGGTGGCCAGGGCGGCGGCTTCGGCGGCGTCCCGTTCGCCGGCGGAGCCCGTGGCGGAGCCGGCGGCGGCCAGGAGCAGGAGTCCGCGCGCCGCTACGCGCAACGCGGCGACGTCGTCGGCGAGGACGAGCTCGAGGAGTGGCAGCGCATGGGCCCCGTCATCGGAGAGCAATGATGACCGGTGCGCCGGCAGGTGCGGCGGGCGGTGCTGCGCAGTCGTCGCCGAGGCTGTCCGCGGTCATGGACGGGCTGGTCAGCGACGCCCGGTCCGAACGCGATCAGGTCTTCAACACCCTCGATGCCGTCGATCGGCGCACGAAGCGCTCGAGTGAGTCAATGGCGCGGCAGGTGCAGCGGTTCATCGCCGAGCAGGCGGCCGCGCAACGTGCCGAGCGTGCGGGTGCCGAGTCCGAGCGTGATGCTCGCTTCGATCCCGAGGACGAGTGGGAGCTGCGCGCGCCCGACGCCGTGGCAGGCGGCGCCGCTGCGGCGGCCGGGCGTGCTGTCGACCAGGCTGCGGACGAGACTGTCGACGACGAGGAGTATCCGGAGACCTGGTTGCGCTGAGCGACCGCAGGACCGCATCGGCAATGACGAACGACAGGAGCACCAGCGTGACAGCCCGGGATGTGGCGGCACCGCTCGCGGCGGCGCGCGAACGCAGCCGTGCGCAGGTCGCGCAGTACCACGAGATCAGGGCAGTGCTCGAGAAGCTGCGGGTCAGCGCGACGTCGGCCGATCGCTCGGTGACCGTCGAGCTTGCCGCCGGTGGGGCCATCGTCGATCTGAAGCTCACCGCGCAGGCGATGGCCAAGACGCCGCAGACGTTGGCGACCACGATCCTCGAGGCGATCCGGATCGGGCTGGCCGAGGTGGCCGAACGAACCAGCTCCGAGGTTGCCCCGCTGACCGGCCGGCGCGTCGACGTCGCCGCGATCGCGCAGGGACGCCTCCCGTCCCTCGGCCAGGACGCAGGCCCGCCGGAGACTCCCGCGGCTGGCGACCGCGCGCGGGACGACCGGTTCCTGCCGGAAGAAGCCAACTGATGAGTCAGAGCCAGTTCGAAGTGACCACGGCCGCGCTGCGCTCGGCGGCCGCAAGTCTGGGCGACCGCGGCGACACCGCGACGCAGATCGGTGTCAAGGCCAAGGGCGCTGACGTCGACACCAAAGCGTGGGGGGCGCTCGGTTTCGGCCTGGGTCTCTACACCGGTTACACAGCGGTTCGCGACTGCGCCGACCGCAGCATCGCCGAGGTGTCGTCGTTCCTTGCTGATGCCAAGTCGGCACTCGCGGCCACGGCCCGCGACTACGACGAGGCCGATCAGGCCGGCGGGCAGCTGTTCTCGGCCATTCACGACGGGCTGGCCGAATGACCTCCGGCGACGGACTCGCCGTGGGCGCGAAAGGCGTCGCGTCGGGCAAGAGCTTGGTGACCGACGTACGGCACGGCGACGTTCTCGCCGTGGGCAAGGACGCCTGGGACATCGGCAGCCTGGTCCACGACGTCACGAGTTTCGCCGGCGGGCACTCCGGCGCGATCATGGGCGATCCGATCGAGGCGCTGATCGAGGCAGGACTCAGCTTCCTGCTCGACCTGGTCGCTCCGTTGAAGGAAGCACTCGATCTGGTCACCGGCGACCCGGACGGGCTCACCGGCAAGGCCGAACAGTGGACGGGCATCGCCGAGAGCCTGCGCAGCCTCGGACCCGCCGTCGGCGACGACGCGACCCGCACCCAGAGCTCGTGGTCGGGGCCGGCGAGCGATGCTTTCCGTGCCAAGATCTCGACCTTCGAACGTGGCGTCGCCGAGTGTTGCGGGCCAGGCCGATCATGTCGCCGATGTACTGCGCGTCAGTGCGACGCTGATGGACGGCGCGCAGGGGATCATCAAAGGCATCATCGCGTCGTGGGTCGAGTACGCAATCGTGACCGAAGCGGCCGCGGCGGCGGCAGCGTTCTTCACCTTCGGTGCGAGCGAAGCAGCCGGCCAAGCGGCCGTCGCCGGTGAGGCAGCGATCGCCTGCGGGAAGGGTGCAGAAGCTGTCGGTGAGGCTTCGTCGATGCTCGAGCGGGTGGCGAGCATGCTGCGCCAGGTCGAGGGCGAGTTCAGCCAGCTCGCACAGCTGGTCTCCGACGAGGCCTCGGCCATGCGGGCGGCCGAGGGGTCCCTGCGTTCTGCCTCGGACGTGTTCGCGCAGGCCAGTCAAAGGTCGGCGACCGAGGCCTTCGACAAGGGCGTCGCGGGCGCGGTCAAGAACGCCGGCATCGACACCGCGCTCGGTCTTGGTGACGACACGATCAAGGCGGTGCAAGGCCAGTCGCAGGACGGGCACGAGTCGCAGCAGCAGATCGACGGCGACCTGAAGTTCTAGCCGCCCGAGAAAGAATGGAGCACACCTGATGACCGGCGTGACGATCGACTGGGTGACTCTCGGCAATCGTGAGTTCGTCGCCTGGACGCGCCTTGTCGACGTCCGGCTGCCGTTCCCGCTGAACACCGGCGAGGTCGGCTACGGGCCCGCGCCGACCCGCGACGAGATCGAGCGCATCCTCGCCGACCGCGACCTGGCCGACTCCGCGGTACTGGCCGGTGCTCGCTCGGTGTTCGCCCGTCCACGGTTGTCGGTGTACGCGGTGCGGACCGACGTGGCCGGCACCGAAACGCGGTACCTGTCGATCGCGGGTCAGGACGACGACTCGGTGCTCGTCCTGCTCGACGCGGACAAGGTCGCCGTGCGCCGGATCGCCGACACCGAGCTGGCTGCAGGCGTCGTCGGTGCGCTCCCACCGCTTCGTCCGATGCGTTTCGAGCCGTGCGAGGTCAGCGTCGCCGCGCTCGAGGAGATCGACCGGATCGCGACCACCGGGATCTCGCCGCGAACGCTGCGGGCGCACCTCGCCCAGGCGGGGTTCAGCGAGGACCTGATCGCCTTCCGTCAGCGCGGCGAGCCCGGTCCGACCGCGTCCGGCACGCTGGGTGCGGTCGGCTACGGCCCGCACAACAACATCGACGCGGGCGAGCATGGTGATGATCTCGCCATGCGGCATTCGACGCGCTCGACGAACTGGCGCGAGTTCGACGAGGGAGCGCTCCTGCAGGTCGAACGCGGCGCCCGCAACGGTGCGCAGCTCGTCCTGTTGACCCCTGGCAGTACCGATGCGCTGTTCCGCAGCGCGGTCGACGCGGTATCAAGCCTCTTCGAGGCCGCAGGGTAGGCCGGCGAGGTGGGCCGAGTGGGTAGGAAGAACGCGTCCCGTATGAGAAGTGTGTGAAGTTTCTGGGGAGAATGATTGCCAGGAGGTGGCCTAAGATCAGACCAGAAGGCTGCGTTTTGACCGGAATTGTCTATACGTACGGAAATCACTGGGATTGAGCGTGCACCGGCGGTGCCCGCGAGAGGGATATGAGTGATGCAGAACGCCGACACCAGTTACTCGAACTGGACGTTGCCGGATCTCAAGCAGGCCGCGTCGACCAGCAGGCTCGAGTCATTGGCCACCGCTGTCTCGTGCTTCAACGCCGGCGACGCGGCGTGCCAGGAAGCGGCCGCCAGCTTCATGACGCAGGTCAAGGCCCTCGGCTCCGGCTGGCAAGGTGCTGCGGCGCAGGCGGCGTCGGACAACGCGACGACCACGCACCAATCGATGGTGCAGATGCAACGCGGGTCGAAGCAGGCGAGCACGTCCACGACGCACTACAACGACAGCGCGCGGACCAAGCGCAGCCAGGTCGACGCCATCCCGAACGTCGACACGTCGATGGGTCATGCGATCAGCTCCGGCTGGTGGGCGGGCCCGGTGGGTGTCGGCGCGGCGGCAGCGCAGCACCAGGCGCAGTACGACCACAACCAGAAGCAGGCGGCTCGGGTCGTCACCCAGATGGATTCCGAGGGCCGCGCGCAGTCGACGACGATGCGCGGGATCTCGTGGCCGCAGGGATCGAACTCGGCCACCGAGCCGCCGTCGTCCATCCCACCGGTGCCCGGTAGCGGCGGCCGGGCAGGCAATGTCGGTGGCAATTACAACGTCGCGCCCAGCGGTGGCGGTCCGGGGGGTGGCTACTCCACGCTCGTCGCGGGCCCGCAGATGAGCGGGCCCGATTCCGGGATCGTCAACAACGGCGTCAAGGGCAACGGCAACCAGAACTCCGGCACCAAGAACCCGCCCCAAGAGCCGGCGCCACCCGGTGGCTCGCCGACCCCGCACATCCCGACCACGACCCCGCCGCAGGGCACAACGACACCGCAGGGCGATCCGGGCGGCCCGACCACGTCGGTACCCCCGACGCCCACCGTGAGCGGTGCGGGTCCGGGCGGCGGGACGACCGGCGGTATCGGCGCGGCCGGCGGCGTGCTCGGCGGTGCCGGGTTGCTCGGCGGTGCCGGGTTGCTCGGCGGGCGCGAAGCGCTCACGGCCCGCGGCCCCGGTGCTCTGGCCGAGGGCGAGGCAGGGCTGCGCGGACGCTCGGCGTCCGGTGTCGCCGAAGGAGAGGGCGAAGCCGGCCTGCGTGGGCGCGCGAGCGGCGGGCTGCTCGACGGCGAGAGCGGGCCCGGTGGCCTGCGCGGTAGCGCCCGGATGGGCGGCCTGCCCGAAGAGGAACTCGGTGCGCCGCGCGGGAGTGTGCTCCGCGGTGCCGCGCCCGAGGGTTTCGGCGGCGAGCCGGTGGCCGGCGAGGCCGGACGGCTCGGTGGGTATCCCGGCGGCGGGACGGGTGCTCGCCGCCGCGACGACGACGAAGAGGCCCCGGTTCCCGACTACCTGGTCGAGACCGAGGACGTGTGGGGCGACGGCATCACTGCTGCACCGCCGGTGATCGGCGAGTAGCGAGAGGGAGGAACCGACCATGTACGAAGCGCTAACTGATGCAGCGTCGTCGATCGCCTCAGTCGGCAGTGCGGTCGTCAGCGGTGTGCAGGCCGACCTCGCCGCCGCGGCAGCGTCCGGCAACGGCCAGCAACTGCAGGTCGACCTGCAGGTGTTGCACGACTACTTCTACCAAGTCTCCGACGTCCGCAGGCAGTTCAAGAAGACCATGCAGACGGTATTGGGTCAGGCCAACCCGTACGAGAGCGCCTGCATCGCGGACAGCGAGATCACCGGTGTGTCGCTGGCCCTGCAGGACACCACGACGGCGGCACTCAACTCCTCCGACAGCATGAAGTCGGCATTCACGGTCATCCACAGCGCCCTGGGCGAGCACCTCACCGCGATCGCGGAGACCTACTCGGCATACGTCAACGTCGATCAGGAGAAATCGTCGGAGTTGCAGGCGGCCGGTGACACGGGTGCCGGCGATGTCGCTTACGGCGGCGGCTCGATCGCTCACGAGCGCGCGCAGATGCAGAAGACGATGAACGACATCGGTGCCGGCGCGGCCGCCGCGGTGTCCGCGCTGGGCTTCGGCTGACGCCCCACGGTGCGCGGCCTGGCTTGCCTGGTGTTGTGCGTCGCCGCGACGACGCTGAGCGCCGCCCCCGCGCACGCTGACACGATCCGGACGGCGCAGTGGTACCTCGGTCCGCTCGGGATCGAGAAGGCGTGGACGATGACCCGCGGTGCGGGCGTCAAGGTCGCAGTGATCGACAGCGGTATCGACGGCCGCACCCCGGAACTGCGCAACGCGGTCGTCGGCGGCCGCGACTTCAGCGGCCAGGGTTCGGCCAACGGCCAAGCGGGAGTGCCGTCCACGGACGGCCCGGGCCACGGCACCGAAGTCGCCTCCGTGCTCGCCGGACGCGGCACAGGACCGAACTCGGGTGTCATCGGGTCGGCGCCGCAGTGCTCGCTGCTCACCGCGTCCATCGCAACCGGGGCCTCGGTCGATGCCACGCCGATCGCCCGGGCGATCCGATGGGCGACCGATCAGGGCGCCAAGGTGATCAACTTGTCGGTCAACGCGGGCAGCGACTCGGCGGCGGTGACTTCGGCCGTGCGTTACGCCGAGTCGAAGGACGTGGTGCTGGTCGCGGCCAGCGGCGACGAGGGAATCAACTTCGTCGCCATGCCGGCTCGGCTGCCCGGCGTCGTCGCCGTCGCCGGCGTGGACCGACGCATGCGAATCGACCCGGACTCCGACTTCGGCCACGGCGTGGCGCTGGCCGGTCCGTTCGCGACCACGCCGAGGGTCGGCATCCCGGTCGCGACCCGGGCCGACGACCCGCTCGGCGCGCATGTGCTCGCCAGCGGGACGTCCCTCGCGGCGCCGATAGTGGCAGGCATGGCCGCTCTGGTCCGCGCGAAGTTTCCGACGATGGACGCAGCCAACGTGATCAATCGGCTCATCAAGACTGCGAAACCAGTCGGCCGCGAAACACCCAACGATCAGTACGGCTACGGCATCCCGAACGTCGCCAAGGCGCTGACCGCGCACATCCCGACCGTCTCGCAGAACCCGCTGGGCTCGCTCGCCCCCTCGGCCGGTGGATCGTCCGGGCCGTCGACATCGCCGTCAACATCGCCGCCCGCGTCGACGCTGCCGGCCGATCCCACCACGGCTGCTGCGCCAACTGCGCGCGGGAGCGGCGCGGGAACGTGGATCGCGGTGGCCGCGCTCGGGTTGGTGATCGCGGCACTGGTCGCGTGGTTCGTTGCACGCAGTCGGCGCACCACCGGCCGACGCTGAGGTTCAGCCGCGCACCCGGGCGCACAGCGCATCGGCGACCTTCGAACGCATTGTCGGGTTGTTGCTCGCCAGCGGCCCGAAGAGAAGGACGAGCGAGAACACCGGCCCGGCAGCGACGAGCAGAGTCGAGACCACCACCGAGTTCGAGTGATTGCGCAATCGTCGCGTTGCGATCGCGGTATAGCCCGCCGAGCGGTCGCACGCGGTCGTCACCTGCTCGCCGGTGGCATTCGACGTCTCCGGACCGGTCCCGATCAGCATCAGCTTCGGGTGCGGGCACGCGGCCAGCCGCTGCACGACGACACCGCCGTAGCGCTGCGCCTGCGCCGGCGACGCGAAATGCAGCACTGCCTGCACGATGACATGCGCGGTCTTCGCGTCGGCGAAGGCTTGTGCCCCATTTGCCGCGACGGTCGTGCCGGGCACCGGCCGGAGCACGGTGGTGAGTGCGAGGCAGTCGAACACCTTGCGCTGCTCCGACGCCGAGGACTTCGAGGTCTGCTTGATGGCCGACAGCCCCGTCGCGAACCCCGCCCGGGTGAGATCGGCGACGGTCAAGTACTCCTGCGGATCCACCGGTGCCGAAGTCGTGCTCGATGCGGAACTCGAGGGGCCAGGGGAGCCGGTCGAGGAACTCGTGCGACCTCCGGCGCCTGGTGTACCGCCTGGTGTTGAACTGCTGCACGCGCTCAGCACGATTGCGCCGACGACAGCAGGCATGATCGCGGACAGGACACGAGCGCGAAATGTCCTCATTGAGCGATCATCGCACCGGTGTTGGCGGCGCCGATCAGTGCCGCCGACGGCCCTCGTAGCGCCGGCGCCGGCGCGGTCGGTCCGCGGTCGGCTCCGAATGCTCGGCGCTGTCCCAGAACTCCGGACTGACCGGATCGACGATGCGGCTGTGGCGCTGGTAGCGCAGGCCGGCGGCAAGTCGGCCGCGCAGGCCGAGTTGCCGGTGCACCTGCTTGCGGACAGTGCTGTGTTGCTGCCATGCGGTATCGGCTTCGGCAACTGCGACGGCCCCGGACGGGCGGTAGGCCGCGGCATTCGCGGCCGCGCCGAGCGCCGCAGTGTCGCTCGCCGGGCCGGCGCCGAACTGCTCACCCGTCACGGTGGCGACCTCGGTGCTGGTCATCGCACTGAGGTCGGGCAGACCCGCCTCGGTGAGCATGTCGAGATTCTCCTGCCAGGCGCCGACGAGCCGCAGTCGCGGATCGGAAGAGCGTCTGCGCCGTGCCGACCGAATCCGCTTGCGCGTGAGCAACACGATCAGCACCACGACGAGCAGGATGCCGATCGTCGCGAGGAGTGCGACCAACAGCGCATGGGTTGCTGTCTTGATCACCTGGGGGATCTTGCTGTGCGGCGCGACCGCATGGCCGCCCTTGTTGCCGGCACTCACGAGCGCGTTCTGACTCGGCGGCGCCGAACTGCTGCTCGGCGGCTGCGCTCCGGACTCGGTCTGGGTCGTGTCGGCCGCATACCGCGTCGGCGACCCGTCGAGCACCACCCAACCCACGCCTTTGAGCGGCACTTCGGCCCACGTCCAAGCCTGCGCCGTCGTCACGGTGTAGCTGCCGGCCGCGAGCACGGCCGCGCCGTGCGCCGGCCGAACCCGAAAGCCCGTGACCACTCGCGCGGGGACGCCGAGATCGCGAGCGATCAGGGCGAGCAGCGTGGCGAACTGCTCCGGCGTGCCGTGCCGGTTCGGCCCGAGGATCGAGGCGAGGACGTCGGCGAAGCCGGTCGCGCCGGCGTAGCCGTGCCCGGCGCCGCTCGAGCCGGCTGACGGCGTGGATCTGGGACTCGACTTCGGCGTCGACGTCGGCGGAGTCGGTGATGGTGACTCCGTCCCGCTAGCCACACCACGCGCGGCGCTCGAGAGCGTGTAGTTCGCGCGCAGGTCTCGCTGCAGCGCCTGCAGGAACGGCAGCGCCGGCGTCGACGGGGTGTGCGTCTCTTGTGACAGTGCGCGCACGACCTGATCGAGTGCCGTGCGCAGCGATCCGGGCAATCCGGTGTCGATCGTCGGCGTGGCCGTGTCCGGCGATTCGATCGCAGCCCGCAGTCGGTCGAAGGTTGTCGTCGTTGTACCCGACCGCACGGTGTAGGTCGTGCCGGCGTTGAGCGTCCCGAGCGGAACGATCATGCCGCTGGCCGGGTCGATGTCGACCGCCTGCCCGGTGACCTTCTGCGCGCGGTACACGAACGGCATCCAGGGTGCGTTCGTCAGCGGCCCGGCCGCGATGTGGTACTGCTGCGTGAGTTCGCGCTGCGGTGCCAGCGCCGGATCTGTGTCAGCCGGGAGCACGCCACCGGACGGGCGGAACGTGCGGTGGAACGACCAGCCCGCGCCGTCATAGAAGTCGACGTTGGCAATCGCGAAGTAGCCCGGTGTGGTCGTGTCGGTCGTGACCGTGAAAACGGGCTGCGCCGGCGTCTTCGGCGTCTGCGGACGCAGCCCGGCGATGAACGACAGCGGCGCGAGCGGACCCGACTGATCGATACTCGGCACGCGCTGTGGCGTCGATGCCCGCTTGGGGAATGCGCTGGACTGCACGGCGAACCCGGCAAGCACCGCGACGACGACCGCGAGCACGATGCCGACCACGAATCCGCGCAACGGCAACACGCCGTCCGCCTGCGTGCTCTCTGCGGTCTCGTCCTGCCGCACCCAGGCTTGACCGACCCGCATCAGCAACAACGTCACGAGCAGGACGGCGGCGAGCACCGTCTCGCGAGCCGGGGTCGCTGTCAGCGGTGATCCGGACGCGCGCTGGGTCGCCGCGTACGCCAACCCGAACGCCACCAAGAAGCCGAGGTAGGGGAGCAGGGTGTACCAGCGCCGCGCAGCGCACTCGCCGGCGAGCGCCCCCGCCAGCCAGATGAGCGCGACCGGAGCCACCATCAGAGTTCGCGGGCTGATCAGCGGCAGTGCGTACGTGAGGATCTGCGACGGCCCCTGGAACAGCCCGTGCCACAGATCGCTGAAGCCCGTCGAATTCTGCACCACGACCAACAGCGTGTAGGCGAGGAATGCGATGACGTCGATGAGCGCGCTCAGCCACAGCCACGCCGGCCGGATCCGCACGATGACGAGCGGCACCAACACGCTGACCACCGCGGCCCCGTACATGGGCACTGCCGCGACCGAGCTCGGGAAAGAGCGCAGCCACGGCACGGTCGCCAGCACGCTCGCCACCAGGCACAGCGGCACGAACAGGTAGGGCACCACGGCGCGGATGCCGCGCTGCACCGCAGCGACAGCCGGCAGGCTCATAGCGAGCTCATGATCGTCAGCGCCTGGACGTTCCAGGCCGCGGCAACCTCGTCGGCGTCACGGGCGACGATGACGCGCACACCGGGGAAACGCACGGGTGCCGGGTGCTCGCGCTCGTCGTCGATGGACACGACGACCAGCCGTTCGAAGCGCCGGCGCAACGCTGCGACGTAGGGCAGGTCGTCACGGTCGAGGACGCCGGTGACCACCACGAGCGACGTCCCGCCGCGGGCCCGCCGCAGCGCGAGCAACTGGCTGCGCAGCGAACCCGCGCCATCGGGCTGAAGTCCGGTCAGATGGTCGAGCAGCGGCGTCACCTCGCGCAGGCGCGGGCCGCCGATCACGGTGCCGTCGGTGACTCGCAGCTCGACGGGCGCCTTGTTAGCAGAGCTGACCACGAGTACGGACGCCGCGATGTCGACCGCCGACTCGAACGACTCGGCGGTGTACCGCCCAGGGCGCTGGTCGAGCAGCACGACGCTGTAGGGCTGCGAGGTGTCGACGTTGTGCTTGACGACGAGCTTTCCCGTGCGTGCGGACGAGCGCCAGTGCACCAGGCGCAGGTCATCGCCTGCCACGTAGTCGCGCAGCCGATGGAAGGTGATGTTGCCCTGGGGTGACGTGTCGGAGGACGGGCCTTCGAGGTGTCGCGTGTTGCCCGTCGGCAGCGGGCGGAGCTCGAGTACTCGCGGGTACACCCAGATGCGTTCGATGTCGCCGTAGCGCCGCGTGGATCGAAACAGCTCGAAGGAGTCGCGCCGCGTGACCTCGACGGGGCCGACGTCGAAGATCCCGCGCTCGCGCGTCGGCAGGCGATAGGTGCGCAGCCCGCGTTCGCCGCGGCGCAGTCGGGGGATCACCGTGCGCACCATCGCGCCGCCGAACGGCTGATTCGCGATGGTGACGCCGACCGTGCGACGGCCGCGGTTGGCGAAGGTCAGCACCGCGATCGCCGGCGACCCCTTCGGCACACGCGCGGGCTGGATGGCCCGGTCGATCGACAGCGGGGACGGGCGGACCACGACGACCACGGCGAGGACGACGAGCGCGAGCAGGCCGGTGCCGACCAGGTCGAACGCCGCCCACTGCAGCCAGATCCCGAGCGTCAGCGCGATCACGCCGCCGATCAGGGCCGCCACTCCCGCCTTTGTCACCTGACCTCCTTCGGCGTCTGCGGTTATTGAGGAGCGCGGCACGGGCACCGTCTGCATGGCGCGGGCGATCAGCTCGGCGCCGGTGCGTCCCTGCAACTCGGCATCGGGCTGCAGGATCACGCGGTGCGCGAGCACGACCGGCGCCATCTGCTTGACGTCCTCGGGGATGACGTACGCACGTCCGGTCGAGGCGGCGAACGCACGCGCGGCGCGCAGCAGCGCCAGGCTGCCGCGGGGCGACACACCCAGCCGCAGCTCGGACATCGTGCGCGTCGCGGCAGCTATCGAGACGATGTAGTGCTCGAGCGCCGGCGCGACCTCGACGTGGTGCACCGCATCGACCATCGTCATGATGTCGTTCGCGGTGAGCACCGGCAGCAACTGGTCGACCGTCGGACCCATCTTCTGCGTGCGCAACACGGCTGCTTCGGCTTCGGCGCTCGGATAGCCGACCGTGAGCTTCATCAGGAACCGGTCGAGCTGCGCTTCGGGCAGGATGTAGGTGCCCTCCATGTCGATCGGGTTCTGCGTCGCGATGACCATGAACGGCCGCGGCATCGGGTACACGATCGCGTCGTTCGACAGCGTTCCCTCTTCCATCACCTCGAGCAGCGCCGACTGCGTCTTCGGCGAAGCGCGGTTGATCTCGTCGGCGACGACGATGTTGGCGAAGATCGGGCCGTGCCTGAACTCGAAGTCGTTGCGGCTCTGGTTGTAGATCGACACGCCGGTCACGTCCGACGGGAGTAGGTCGGGGGTGAACTGGATGCGGTTCCACGAGATCGACAACGAGGTCGCCAGCGCGCGGGCCAACGACGTCTTGCCGGTGCCCGGGACGTCCTCGAGCAGCAGGTGCCCCTCGGCGAGCAGGCACACGATCGCGTTGTGGATCACCTCGGGCTTGCCCTGGATCACATAGCCGACGTTGGTGGCCAGGCGTTCGACGCCGCGGGCAACCTGCGAGATCGCTTCGGTCTTGGTGCTGGTCATCTGCGCTCCATCGTCAGGGCGAGGTCGAGGTCGACGGATCGGGGGTGGGTGGGGTCGTCGTCGGCGTCGGCGTGGGCGTGGGTGTCGGTGGCGTTCCGTCGATCTGGACGCTCAGTGGGTTGCGCTGTCCCTCGGGGCCGGAGTAGTCGATTTGTACGTGCCACAGAGTGCTGACGGTGGTGTCGCAGTTGACGGCCACCGTCGTCACATTGTTGCCGCTGTTGGGGTTGTCGTTGTCAGGCTTGCCGGAACCGCAGCCCTGCTGTGTCGTGTTGACGACGGTGTACTGCCAGTTCGAGCACCCGCGAAGATCGGAGTTGCCGGGCGTGAACGTGACATCGACCGACGGCTGGTCGCCGGTACCCGACCAGGCCGCGGTGAAGTTGTCGCTGGAAACAGTGCACGGGATGTAGCCGGGTGGTTCGCCACTGAGCGTGTACGGATACGAGTGTGAGTTCGAGGTGCCACGGTCCTGGTAGCTCACGACGATGCGCCAGTTCGGCTGGTTGCCGAAGTTGTTCACGCAGCTGGCCGGGGTCACGTCGACGAACACACCGTTGTGCGTCGGTATCTGGGTCGACGAGCCGCACTGTGTGCCGTCGGGGGCGAAGATCGTTTCCTGCCAGTTCTGCGTGATCTGGGTGACGTCGCCGTCGCTGTGCCCACCGGTGTAGCTCACGAGCACGCTCGAGCCGTCGTGGCCGTTCCACGACGTGCTGAAGTCACCAGGTCCGGCATCGAGCGTCGACGCGTGGCCGAGGTCGACCGAGGCCGAGATCAGCTGCGACGTGGTGCCGCCGAAGACCTCGGGGTCGTGACCCGTTCGGGCCTGATTCGGCGAGATGGATGTTCACGGTGCACGAGCCGTTGAACTGCAGTAGGTCGACGTGTTGCGTGATCTGATCATGCGCCGGGTCGAAGCCGAACTTGGTGAGCGGGAAGCCACTGTTCCCTCCACCGCACAGGACGTTGCTGTCGGTCAGGTCGAAGCGCTCACCGTTCGCCGAGGCGCTCGACGGCGCGGACAGTTGCACGACGAGAGTGCAGTCGAGCGTGACCGTGCCGCCGTTACCGGGGCACGAAGCCGACGCGGTGATCGCCGGCCAGTTCGCGCGCGTGGTGACCGTGACGGGCCCCTTCGTCGCGAAGGCGGACGAGTGCCGCGGTGCGGCGACCCGCGCGCTTGCGGTGTACTGCGCCCCTGCGCGGATGCCGGTGAACGTGGTCGCGACGCGATCCAACCGGCCGTCCCAGGTGATGGTCTTCGATTGCGGTGCGCCCGGGCCGGACAGGGTCAGCGTGATCGTTGCGCCGACGCCGCCGACCGTGCGGACAGGGTCGGCGCCGAGGCCGAGGTCGACAGTCGTCGTCGTCGAACCACCGAAGTCGGTGTTTGCGGGCTGGGAGGCCGTCAGCGTCAGGCCGGCTGCGTCCGGTGTCGTCCAGCTGTAGGCCGGCGCCGAGCTGTTACTCGTCGTCCCGATCGTTCCGTCCGGCCCGACGCCCTGCACCGCAAAGCACATGCCACGTCCGAGCAGCGCGTCCGAACCTTGGTAGACATGCGAGAACGAGTGCTGCGTCGGGTCGCCGGCGACGGTCACCTTCTCCGGCGCGTTCGACAGGCCACGTCCGTCGCAGAAGCTCGGGATCAGGTTCCAGCTCGTGCTCGGCACACAACCCTGTGCGATCCCGCCGCACGAGTTCCACGACACCGTCCAGTTGCCGGACGCGTCGGTCGTTGCGCGCACGTTGGTCGGTGCGGCCGGGCCCTCGGGCCCGGTGGTGACCTGGATCGGCGCGGACGTCGTGTGCTCGTCGGGATTGATGTAGGCCGTCACCGTGAGTTGGTATTCGGTCGCGGGGAACAGACCGGTCAGGGTGACGCCGTTCTGCCCGTAGACCGGGACGGAGCCGCGCTGCGGTGACGGCGAGTTCGAACTGATCACCTTGATGTCGACGACGAACGACGACGGAAAGCAGTCGGACGGGTCCAGCCTCGTGTACACCCACGTGAGCGAGATCGACCGTGCGGCGCGATCGCCGGCGATCAACGTCGGTACCCGGGGCACCTGCTTGGCTTGCTTGCAATTGATCTTGTCGTTGATCGTCTGCGTCGGATGCTTGGCGGGCTTCGGGTGCTTGTTGTTCTTGCCCTTCGTCTTTCCTGTCGCATGTGCATCCGCGAGCGCGGTCGCGCCGGACGGATCGACCTGCGCGGCAGCGTGCTTGTTGATCGCGCGCGGCGCGTGGGAACCGTCGCTGAAGACGACCTCTGCACGCAGATTGGCGCGAGCGTTGAAGATGACGCGCGTGCCGTCGGCAAGCACCTGGGCGTCGCCGAACTGGGGCACCTCGCTGTGCTTGAGCGGGTAGGTGCCGGCGTCCGGCACCGGGCCGGCCGTCCCGGTCGAGTCGATCTGCCACAGCGCGCCTTCGCTGGTGGTGTCCATCGTGTAGGTGCGTCCGTTGCTTCGCGCCGGAACGGCGAGCTGAGCATCTGTCGGGATGTCGGACAGCTTGCTGATGCGAGGGACCGTGCCCGTCGCGGCGGGCAGGCTGACCTGACTCCACCCGTCCGCGGCGTGGTAAAGGAACACGAGCGTGCCGTGCGCGTTGGTGGCCGGCAGGATCCGGTCGACGCCCGAACCCACCGAGACAGGCACGTCGACACGCCTCCCGCCACGGAAGACGACGATCGAGGCTGCCGCGGCGACGGCAGGCACATCAGCCCCGGTGCCGTCGGCGTTGGTGGTCGCCGTGCCGACCGCCGCCGGGCCGGTCACCGACCCGTGCGTGGACGACGTCAACGTCACGCCCGCGTTGCTGCCGCTGGGCACGGTGAGCTCGGTGATCGCATGTTGACCGGTGCTGGTGTCGGTGAGCAGCCACAAACTGTTGTTGGCACCGGCCGCGGGAACGATGTCGTTCGACAGCGCGCTGTTCACCGTCGCGTATGCACGCGCCTTCGCCCCCGACGTCGAACCGACTGCCGCCGAGACGGTCGCTGTGCTCACCAGATAGACCGACGTGCTCGCCGCGTTGCGGCGCACGATGTAGGCCGACGATCCTGCCGCGACCGCCATCGACGATGTCGATGCCGACTTCGGTCTGGGGAGTGGCACGCCGCCGTCGCTCGACTTCACCACGAAGCCCGTGCTGTCGACCATGTTGAACTCGCCAGAGCCCGGGTTGAGCAACAGCGTGTTGCCGCCGTCCAGTGGATAGACGTCGATGTTGTCGCCGGTCTTCGCGCCGACGGCCGTGAACGCGTTGGTGAGCCGCACGGTCGGCTTGCCGCTGGCCAGGTCGACCGCGACGGGCGAGGTGTTGTCGTTGATGTACATCGACCCGTAGAACAGGTTGAACGAACGGGCCTTGGCGGGCTTCACAAGGTAGGACGCAACGGCAATACCGCTCGCAATCAGGACGAGGCTGCACAACAGCGCGACCGCCTGGGCGCGCGAGGGCGCCCGCCCCGCGCTGGTCGGTGCGCTGGGACGGAACGCGGGGGCACCCTGATGGCGGGCGCGCCGGCGTCGTCCTGCCACGGGTGTCGTCCTCTCGCAGTGTCCGTCCCTCGGGTGCCTCGTCGTTGAGACTTGACACGATTTTGACACGCAGGTGCATTTCGGCGAAATGCCTCGACCCATAAAGTGGCTCAATTGTCTCCGTTCCGTGGAGGGGTCGGGCGCCGGACCCGCCGGGGGGCGACTATTGTTTGCCTCAGGAGCTCGGCTAGATCAACTCATGATCATGAGCTGCTGGAATGGACCCGTCGGGAACAGCGAGGTTGCAGGTAGTGACGACAACCGCAGAGCGGCCGGCGGCCGAGGCACCCGGCCCTGACGGTTCGGGTCCCGAGCCGATCGTCTCGCGTCCCTTCCCGGTGACGGAGTTCCAGAAGGGCGCGCTGCTCGGGCGGATGCTGCGCACGACCGACCACAAGATGATCGGTCGGATGTACCTCGTCACCTCGATCGCGTTCTTCGCGCTGGGTGGCCTCATGGCGCTGCTGATGCGCGCCGAGCTGGCTCGTCCGGGCATGCAGTTCCTGTCACCCGAGCAGTACAACCAGCTCGTCACGATGCACGGCACGATCATGCTGCTGTTCTTCGCGACGCCGATCGTGTTCGCGTTCGCGAACCTCGTGCTGCCGCTGCAGATCGGTTCGCCCGACGTCGCGTTCCCGCGCCTGAACGCGTTCTCGTACTGGCTCTACCTGTTCGGCGCGCTGATGGCCGTCGGTGGCTTCCTGACGCCGGGCGGCGCTGCAGACGCAGGCTGGACGTTCTACACGCCGCTGACCAGCGAGGTGAACGCGCCCGGCGCCGGCACGGACCTGTGGATCATGGGCCTGGCTGTCGCGGGGCTCGGCACGATCCTCGGCGGCGTCAACATGGTCACGACCGTGATCACCCTGCGCGCGCCCGGCATGACGATGTTCCGGATGCCGATCTTCACCTGGAACATTCTGGTGACGAGCCTGCTCGTGCTGCTCGCGTTCCCGATCCTGACCGCCGCGCTGCTCGTGCTCTGGATCGATCGGCACATGGGCGCGCAGGTGTTCGACGTCCAGAACAACGGCGCGATCCTCTGGCAGCACCTGTTCTGGTTCTTCGGCCACCCCGAGGTCTACATCATCGCGCTGCCGTTCTTCGGCATCATCACCGAAGTCATCCCGGTCTTCAGCCGCAAGCCGCTGTTCGGCTACAAGGGCATGGTCTTCGCAACGCTGTCGATCGCGGCGCTGTCGCTCGCAGTGTGGGCGCACCACATGTTCACGACCGGTGCCGTGCTGCTGCCGTTCTTCTCGTTCATGACGTTCCTGATCGCGGTCCCGACCGGCATCAAGTTCTTCAACTGGATCGGGTCGATGTGGCGTGGCGCGATCACGTTCGAGACAGCGATGGTCTTCGCGATCGGGTTCTTGGTCACGTTCCTGTTCGGCGGCCTGACGGGAGTCCTGCTCGCCAGCCCGCCGATCGACTTCCACGTCTCCGACAGCTACTTCGTGGTCGCGCACTTCCACTACGTGCTGTTCGGCACGATCGTGTTCGCCGTGTACTCGGGCATCTACTTCTGGTTCCCGAAGTTCACCGGCCGCTACCTCGACGAGAAGCTCGGCAAGGTGCACTTCTGGCTGACGTTCATCGGCTTCCACGCGACGTTCCTCGTCCAGCACTGGCTCGGCGCGGAGGGCATGCCGCGTCGCTACGTCGACTACCTGCCCAGTGACGGGTTCACGACGCTGAACACGTTCTCGAGCATCGGCTCGTTCGTTCTCGGTGCGTCCCTGCTGCCGTTCCTCTACAACGTGTACCGCAGCTACCGCTTCGGCGAGATCGCCACCGCCGACGACCCGTGGGGCCACGGCAACTCCCTCGAATGGGCGACCACGACGCCGCCGCCGCGGCACAACTTCCTGTCGATCCCGCGCATCCGCTCCGAGCGTCCGGCCTTCGAGCACCACTACCCGCACCTGCTCAAGCAACTCGAGGAAGAGGCGCACGCCGGTCGCCGCCGCCACACCCGCGCCGAAGAACTCGTCGGGGCCGGTGTCGGCTCGGCCGGTTCCCGCGAGGGCGAGCGCGATCCGGACCCGAGCGGCTGACGCCGCCGGGCACTGCTTGACGGCGGTGCAGTTCCGGGTGGGAATGCGTCCGTGATGCATCCGACGACCGCGCTCGCGACCGTGACCGGCCGCGATCGGCCGGGCGTCACCGCGTCGTTCTTCGCCGCGCTGGCGGCCCATGACGTCGACGTCCGCGATGTCGAACAGGTGCTCGTGCGCGAGCGGCTCATCCTCACCGTCCTCATCGACGTGCACGGTGACATGACCTCGCTGCACAACTCGGTGACGCGCGCGGCCGGCGCGCTCGGCATGGACTGCGAGATCACCGTGGCCGACGCGGGCGCGCCGCCGCAGGCCCGCGGCCCGCGCTGCCACGTGGTGATCCTCGGCGCCGCGTTGCGTCCGGGCGCGATCGGGCACGTCGCGCAGAGCATCGCCGACATCGGCGGCAACATCGAAACGGTCACCCAGCTCGGGACCGAACCGATGTCGGCGCTGGAACTCATGGTGACGGTCGAGGATGGCGCCGCCTTGCGCCGCGCGCTCGTCGTCGCCGCGCGCGAGGCCGGACTCGACCTCGCCATCGAACCGGCGGCCTTGCGGCGGCGGGCCAAGCGGCTCATCGTCCTCGACCTCGACGTGAGCTCTGTCCGGGATCGGGTCGTGACGGCGATCGCCGGCCGGGCCGGCGTGCTCGACCAGATTCAGGCCATCATTGCGCGCGCGGCGGCGGGCGAGATCGCGCCCGCCGACGTGGCGCGCGCCCAGGCCGGCGTGCTTTCGGGCACCTCGGCGCAGGTGCTCGACGACGTGCGCGCCGAGGTGCGGCTCGGCGAGGGCACGACCGGGTTCGTCTCTGCGTTGCGGCGGCTGGGCTATCAGGTCGGTGCCGTGAGCACGGGCGTCGGTGTCAGCGGTGCGCTGGGCGAGACCGATCTCGACTTCATTGGCGCGAACGAGCTGGAGGTTGTCGACGGCCGGCTCACCGGCGCGCTGCGCGGCGTTCGCGTGGTCGACGGCGCGGGCAAGGCCGATGCGTTGCAGCGCGGTGCCGACAGGATCGCAGTCCCGCTCGCGCAGACGGTCGCTGTCGGCAGCGGCGACGACATCGAGGTGCTGGAACGAGCCGGACTCGGGATCGCGGTCGCACGTCCGCTGACAGCAGCGTCGCCGTACGGCGAACTGCCGTACGGCGACAACGTGCTGTTGGTGCTCGGGCTGACCCCCGACGAGATCGCCGCGAGCGGATCAGCTCAGTAGCGGCTCGGCTGACCGTAGTTCTGGACGACAGCCACCCGTTTCGGCGGGATCAGGGCGGCGATCAGGCAGAGCAGGAACGCCACACCCATCGCCCATGCGCCGAAACTGGTGTGCTTGATCCAGTCGCCGTACCCGTTCGGGACGTTGCCGGTCGTCTGAGCCTGCGCGGCGGGCGCGAGGGAGAACAGGTCGATGGCCCACAGCGTCAGGCCGATACCGGCCAGCGCCACGATCGCGGTCAGCACCTTGAACAGCATCACGGCGCCGCCGGTGGGCAGGGCCGCGATGATCGCGAGGACCACGGCGGCGGCGACGAGCAGGTAGCCGAGCCAGGAGAAGTAGGTCGGCGCGATGCCGAAGCTGATGAACTTTCCGGCCGACGGGTTGGAGTCGACGAGGTGCTGCAGCTTGCTCACCGCGTCGTGCACGTCGCTGAACTTCGAGTTGTTGCTCGCGGAGTTGCCGCCGCTCACGCTGCTGTAGTCCTTGCGGTACCAGCCGAGAACGAACAGCGCCAGGATGCCGAGCACGGCGGCGATAGCTGCGAGCACGAGCGCGCCGAGGTTCGGACGGCCCTTGGTTGTGGCGGTCGATGGGGCGGGCGGGGTGCTGGAGTAGCCCTGTTGGGGCGGGTAGTTCTGCTGGCCGTACTGCGGCTGGCCCTGCGGCGGCTGGCCCTGGGGTGCAGGGCTGCTCTGCGGCTGGTTGTAGGACGGCTGGCTGGACTGAGGATTCGATTGGGGGTTGTAGGGCTGACCCTGCGGCGGCTGCTGGGATCCGGACCCGTACGGCTGCGTCATGTGCGCGACGGTATAGGACGGCGCAGCTTTCTCACAGCTTCGTCGCGGCGATGGCTGGGTGAAGTTTCCTAGATCGAGTCGAGCGTGCCCGATTACGCCCGTTTCGGCCCGACGAGCGCCCCGATCCCGACCAACAGGAACCCGCCCACCGCCATGTAGAAGCCGACGTTCGCGTTCGAGATGGCGTCGCTGTACGCCTGGCCGTCCGAGAGCCGGATCGCGAGGAAGCTGAACGCGATCGCCGCTGCCGCGATCACGGCACCGAGCGCGCGCAGCGGGCCGGATGCCGGTGAGGGCAGGTTCGCGCCGACAGCGACGAGCAGACCGACGATGGCAAGCGTCCAGGCCAGCCACGAGAAGTAGGCACTCGCCAACCCGGATGCGCCGGGGGCCGAGTCGAGGGTGTTACCGACATCGCTGAAGCTGAAGCCGGCCGACGATCCGTTGAACTTGACCCACGTGACCGCGGTGAGCGAGATGATCAAGAGGATGAACCCGATGCCGGCGAGCGTGACGCCGACGACGCCGAACTGGGCGCCGCTGCCGACCGGAGCCCCGTAGGCGTTGGCCGCGGCGGAGTACCTCCCGCCCTGCTGCTGCCCGTACGGCTGCTGTTGCGGGTACTGCTGCTGGCTGTACTGGGGTTGCCCGTACGGCGGCTGCTCGGCTCGGTACGGGTCGCCGAATCGCGTGGTCGGTTGGCCTTCGTCGGGGTACTGACCGTGCGTCATGTGTTCGACCGTAAACCGGCGCGTGGCTGCGGGCTAGCGCAGCACGACCGGCTCGCCGACCAGGCTGACCCCGGCCGCCGCCAGTTGGACCAGCGCGGCGTCGACGGTCGTGCGTGCCACACCGGCGGTGAGATCGAGCCGTACGGTCGTCGCGAATCCCTCTTCGGCCGCGTCCAATGCGGTCGCGCGGACGCAGTGATCGGTCGCGATCCCGACGATCTCGACGTCAGCCACATCGTGGTCGCGCAGCCAGTCGCCCAACGGAACGCCGTCACAGCGGCCCTCGAAGCCCGAGTACGCCGCGGCGTGCTCGCCCTTGTCGAACACGGCGTCGATCTGAGTCGTGTCGAGCTCCGGGTGCAGTTCGACGCCGCCGGTGCCGACGACGCAGTGGCGTGGCCAGCTGTCGACGAAGTCGGGTTGTTCGGAGAAGTGCGCGCCGGGATCGATGTGGTGATCGCGCGTGGCCACCGCGTGGTCGTACCCGCCCGCGGCAAGGTGTGCGGAGATCGCGCGGGCGACCTCCGTTGCGCCGGCGACGGCCAACGAGCCGCCCTCGCAGAAGTCGTTCTGAACGTCGACGACGATGACGGCGCGCATCCAACCACCGTACGGGCGCGGTTCTGGTCCTCGCGCGACGGTACGGCGCGGATGGATGGAGTGCGCCCGCGCGTGTCCGTCAGGCGAGCCGGGTGGGGATGGCAGGTTCGCCGCGGGAGAGTTTGAGGCCGTCCCAGGGCAGGGTGACGGTGCCGGCGCGCAATCGTTCGCGGGACTGCTCGAGGGTCGGCAGTTCGGCCACCTGCTCGCCGCCGGTGATCAGCGGGATCTGCAACGCCCGCTCGCCGTCGCCGGGGCGCACGTCGCCGCTCGCAACGATCTCTTCCACGGCCGTCCCACTCGGTTTGTATGCGCGCAACGCGGTCTTGCGGCCGCCGCGGCTCGCCTTGTTCTCCGACCGCTTGGCAACCGGACGGCCGTCGACCTCGACGAGCTTGTAGACCATGTTCGCGGTCGGCTCGCCCGATCCGGTGACCACCGACGTCCCGACGCCGTACGCGTCGACGGGAGCGGCGGCGAGCGCGGCGATCGCGAACTCGTCGAGGTCGCCGCTGACGACGATGCGTGTGCCGGTCGCGCCGAGACTGTCGAGTTGTTCGCGCGAATGCCGCGCCATCACGGCAAGATCGCCGGAGTCGATACGGATCGCGCCGAGCTGCGTCCCGGCGGCGTCGATCGCGAGTTCGATCCCATGCGTGATGTCGTAGGTGTCGACCAGCAGCGTCGTCGACGGCCCCATCGTCTCGAGCTGCGCGGCGAACGCGGCGCGCTCGTCGTCGTGCAGCAAGGTGAACGCGTGTGCCGCCGTCCCTGCCGTCGGCACGCCGTAGCGATGCGCAGCGGCGAGGTTCGACGTCGATGCGAATCCGGCGAGATACGCAGCGCGCGCAGCCGCGACGGCCGCCTGCTCGTGCGTGCGACGCGATCCCATCTCGATGATCGGACGTGTGCCGGCGGCCGAGACCATCCGTGCTGCTGCCGACGCGACGGCCGTGTCGTGGTTGAGGATCGACAGGACGACGGTCTCGAGCACGACCGCCTCGGCGAAGCTCGCCGCCACGGTGAGGACGGGCGAGAACGGGAAGTACAGCTCGCCCTCGGCGTAGCCGACGACGTCGCCGCGAAACCGGTACGTGGCCAGATAGTCGGCCGTGAGCTCGTCGATGACGTTGCCGTCGCGCAGGAAGCCCACCGTCTCGTCGTCGAAGGTGAAGTCGCGGATCGCGTCGAGCACGCGCGCCGTCCCGCCGACGACGCCGTAGCGCCGCCCGTTCGGCAGCCGCCGTGCAAACACCTCGAACACGCAATGCCGCGCGGCCGAGCCGTCGCGCAACGCGGACCCGAGCATCGTGAGTTCGTAACGGTCGGTGAGAAGCGCTGTGCTGCTCGCGGCGGGCATCTGCGAATCGTGTCACGATGGGTCGATGGCCGGGACGCTCGCACCCGAACGCACCGCCGAGGTCGAGGAGCTCACCGACTCGGTGGTCTCGCCGGACGAACCGTGGATCACGATCGTCTGGAACGACCCGATCAACCTGATGACCTACGTCACGCACGTGTTCATGACGGTCTTCGGCTACGACAAGCCCAAGGCCGAGATGCTCATGCTCGACGTGCACCGCCGCGGCAAGGCGATCGTCTCGCACGGCACGCGCGAACGCATGGAACTGGACGTGAACACCCTGCACGGCTACGGGCTGTGGGCGACGCTGCAGAAGAACGACTGACGTAGTGAAAGTGACCCGCCACGGCGAGTCGGTCCGCGTCCGGCTCGGCCTCGCCGAAGCCCACGTCCTCGACCAAGTACTAGGTGAGTTGCAGGACTTCCTCGCCGCGGACGCGCTCGAAACGTCCGATCCGGTGCGCGAGCGGCTCTATCCCGCCGCCTACGACGACGCCGACGACAGCGCCGCGTACCGGGAGCTCACCGAAGCCGGACTGCGGCGCGAGCGCAACTCGCGCGCCGATCAGTGTCGAGCCGAGCTGCGCGAAGCCCGTTCGCTGGTCCGCGCCGACCTCACCCTGAGCAGCGACGCCGCCGACCGGTGGATCCGTGTGCTCAACGACATGCGCCTGGTCCTCGGCACCCGGCTCGACATCAGCGAGGACGACGACTACGAGCTCGATTCGGACGATCCCGAAGTGCATCTGCGGGCCCGCTACGTCTGGCTTACCGCCCTGCAGGACATGCTCGTCACAACCCTGCTCGAGTGATGCGGGCGCCCCAGTAAACTCGGGGCCATGCTGCGGATCGACCAGGCGACGCGCGATGCGATCGTCGCCCACGCCCGCCGCGACCACCCGGACGAGGCGTGCGGCGTGGTCGCAGGCCCGGCCGGGTCCGACCGTCCGCTGCGCTTCGTCCCGATGCTCAACGCCGCGCGGTCGCCCACGTTCTACGAGTTCGATTCCGCCGACCTGCTGCAGCTGTACAAGGAAATGGACGCCAACGACGAGGAACCGGTCGTCGTCTATCACTCGCACACCGCGACTGAGGCCTACCCGTCACGCACCGACATCTCGTACGCGTCCGAACCGAACGCGCACTACGTGCTCGTGTCGACTCGGTCCGACGACGACGAGTTCCGCTCGTACCGCATCGTCGACGGCGCGGTCACCGAGGAGCCCGTCGAGGTGGTGGCCTCCGATGCGTGACATCGAGATCGAGCGGGTGCTGCTCGGCCACCGACGCGCCGACCTGCGTTACGACTGTCACTGAATACATCCGCGTCCCCGCGTGTTCTTTCCCTAAGCGTTCATCCAAGGAGCTGTTTCACCATGGCCATCGAGGTCAAGATTCCGACCATCCTGCGTTCGTACACCGGCGGCGAGAAGACCGTCGAGGCCAAGGGCGACACCTTGTCCGCCCTCATCGACGACCTGGACGGCAACTACGGCGGTCTCAAGGGCCGCCTGATCACCGACGAAGGTGGACTGCACCGGTTCGTCAACGTCTACGTCAACGACGAGGACGTGCGGTTCACCGGCTCGCTCGACACCACGCTCAAGGACGGCGACAGCGTGACGATCCTGCCCGCAGTCGCCGGCGGCTAAGTTGCGGTACGAGTCGCTGCTCGAGGCGACGGGGGACACCCCGCTCGTCGGGTTGCCGCGGCTGTCGCCACGCTGGGACGGCGAACATCCCGTCCGGCTGTGGGCGAAGCTCGAGGACCGCAACCCGACCGGCTCGATCAAGGATCGTGCCGCCCTGGCGATGGTGCGCGAGGCCGAGGCGGACGGACGGCTGACGCCGGGCTGCACCATCCTCGAACCGACGTCCGGCAACACCGGCATCTCACTGGCGATGGTCGCGAAGCTGCGCGGCTACGGGCTGGTGTGCGTCATGCCCGAGAACACGTCGGTCGAGCGGCGCCAGCTGCTCGAGATGTTCGGCGCGCGGATCATCTCCTCACCCGCAGCCGGCGGATCGAACCAGGCAGTCGCGACTGCCAAGCAACTGGCTGAGCAGTATCCGGACTGGGTGATGCTCTACCAGTACGGAAACCCCGCGAACGCGCTGGCGCACTACGAAGGCACCGGGCCGGAGTTGCTGCGTGACCTACCGACGATCACGCACTTCGTCGCCGGGCTCGGCACCACCGGCACGCTCATGGGCACCGGACGGTACCTCCGCGAGAAGGCGCCCGACGTCGCGATCATCGCCGCCGAGCCGCGCTACGGCGAGCTCGTGTACGGCCTGCGCAACATCGACGAGGGCTTCGTGCCCGAGCTCTACGACGACAGCGTGCTGACCTCTCGGTTCTCGGTGACGTCCTACGACGCCCTACGCCGCACGCGTGACCTGATCGAGCACGAAGGAATCTTCGCCGGCATCTCGACCGGGGCGATCCTGCACGCTGCCCTGTCGATCGCCGACCGCGTCGCGGTCAAGCAGACCGAGCGCGCCGACGTCGCCTTCGTCGTGTGCGACGGCGGGTGGAAGTACCTGTCCACCGGCGCGTACACCGGCACCCTCCAGCAGGCCGCAGAACGCCTCGAAGGCCAACTCTGGGCCTGAGCGTTCGCTGACGGTAAGAACCCTGTGGCGCCGGCACGACGAAGATTGCTGTGTGAGGTCTCGTTTCGCCGGGTGGCTGATCGGCGTGGTGTCGGCGGCTGTCGCCGTGGGGGTGGGCGAGCTCGTTGCCGCGTTCGTGCGGCCGGAGGCCGCACCGGTGATCGCGGTCGGCAACGCGGTCATCCTGCTCACCCCGGAGAGCCTGAAGCGTCCGGCCATCGGCAGCGTCGGCACGAACGACAAGCTGTTCCTGGTTCTGGGGATCCTGGTCCTACTCGCGCTTTTCGGCGCGATGGTGGGCGACCTCGCGGTGCGCAGACTCTGGTACGGCCTCGTCGGCATCGGCGTGTTCGGTGGATTCGGCGTCTTCTGCGCGCTGTACGCGAACGCCAGCCAGGGCACCGATGTCATCCCGACGATCGTCGGCGCGCTCGTAGCGGGTGCCGTGCTCGTCGGCCTCGTGCGCCTGGTCGGCGACCACGACGACGAGCCGGACGGGCCGCAGCGTCGTAGCTTCCTGCTCGGCACCGCGGGCGTCGCCGGGGTCGCCGCGCTGAGCGGCTTCGGCGGACGGGCGCTGCAGCACGCACGCTTCGACGTCACGGCCGCGCGGAGCGAGGTCGCGCTGCCGAAAGTCACCGCCCCGCCGCTGCCGCGCGGCGTCGACCTCGGCAAGAGCGGCCGGCCCTGGGCCACCCCGAACAGCGACTTCTACCGGATCGACACCGCGCTGAGCGTGCCGCAGATCCGTCCGCAGGATTGGCAATTGCGTATCCACGGCATGGTCGACCGGCCGATGACCCTCACGTACAAGGATCTGCTCGCACGGCCGATGATCGAACGCTGGATCACGCTGTGCTGCGTCTCGAACGTGGTCGGCGGACCATTGATCAGCAACGCACGGTGGGTCGGCACCCGGCTCGCAGATCTGTTGCGCGAGGCCGGCATCCACCGCGATTGCGACCAGCTGTACATGACGTCGATCGACGGGATGACCATCGGCGCGCCGGCCCAGGTCGTCATGGACGGACGTGACGCACTGCTCGCCGTCGCGATGAACGGTGAGCCGCTGCCGCAGGAGCACGGCTTCCCTGCGCGGGTCGTCGTCCCCGGCCTCTACGGATACGTGTCTGCGTGCAAGTGGGTCGTCGACATCAACGCGACGACTTTCGTCGCGCAAGAGGCCTATTGGCCGCAGGGCGGCTGGACGTCCGGCCAGCTCGAGACCGCAGTACGGCTGGAGTCGCGCATCGACACGCCGCGTCCGGGCAAGACCGTCGCGGTGGGCAAGCCTGTCGCGATCGCCGGCGTCGCGTGGGACCAGCACGTCGGAGTCTCGAAGGTCGAGGTGCAGGTCGACGACGGGCCGTGGCAGTCAGCGCGACTCGCGACCGTGCCGTCGACCGACACGTGGCGGCAGTGGGTGCTCGCGTGGACCCCGCCATCGTCCGGCACGTACCGCCTGCGCGTGCGCGCCACGTCCGACAAGGGTCTGGTGCAGCCGCAGATCGCGCAGCCGGTGTTTCCGTCCGGCGCAACGGGTTGGCACACGATCACTGTCCAGGCCGCGAATCCATAAGGACTGCGCGGCACGAACAGCACTTATGAGATCAACCGCGCTCCGCTGGACATTCGTCGTCGTGACGGTGGTGGGGCTCGGCATCGACGCGTACACCCACATCGACCTGGCTTCGCTGTACTCGCACAGCACCACGTCCATCACGCAGCAACAGCTGTTCTACGCCGAGGCCGTCCTGGCGATCGTCGTCGCGCTGGCCCTGCTGTTCCGGGTGAACTTCTGGACCGTGCTTGCCGCATTCTTGGTATCGGCCGGCGGCCTGGCGCTCTTGCTTCTGTACCGGTACGTGAACGTCGGTTCGATCGGTCCGCTCCCGAACATGTACGAGCCGCTCTGGTACGACGAGAAGTCGGTGTGTGCGTGGTTCGAGGCAGTGGCTGCGATCGCCAGCGCCGCGCTGATGGTGTTCGTCATCGTGCCGCAGCGGCGCGCCCTACGCTCATCAGCGTGAGTCTGACCCCACAAAACTGCTCCGCAAACAGCGCTGCGCACTTTCGCGGGGACCCCGAATGACGTCCCGGCAACCGTTCACCCTCCCGTTCGGACGCAACCGCGAGCCGGCGGCCACGTCCGAGCCGAGGCTCGATCTGACGAGCTGGTCCGGCGCACTGATCGTGATCGGGGTGGTCACGGCCGTCCTCTATGTCGTCGAGTACTTCAACGCGGCCCACGACTACAGCTGGGACAGGTTCGGCGTCCGGCCCCGCCAGGTGGACGGGCTGTGGGGGATCGTCACCCAGCCGTTCCTGCACGCGAGCTGGGGACATCTGCTCTCGAACACGATCCCGTTCGTCGCGATCGGCTGGGCGCTGCTGCTGTCCGGGATCCGGGTGTTCCTGTTCGTGACGGCGTGCGTCGTGGTCTTCGGCGACTTCCTGACCTGGCTGGTCGCGCCGTCCGGGCAGGTCATTGTCGGCGCCAGCGGCCTGATCTTCGGGTGGCTGGGTTACCTGGTGGCGCGAGCCGTGTTCTCGCGCCGGGTGAAGTGGATCTTTCTTGCCGTGATGCTGCTCGTGTTCTTCGGCACACTGCTCAGCAGCCTGCTGCCCAGCGGCGATTCGCGTGTCTCGTGGCAATCCCACGTCTGCGGGGCCGCAGTCGGTGTGGCGGTCGCCTGGTTCCTGCATCCGCGCAAGGGCGCGAAAGCCCGCTTCACGCGTCCCACGCCCGTACGCTGAACGGGTGCCTGCCCCCGACCGGTCCGCCGCCATCGGCATGATCGACTCCGGCGTGGGCGGCCTGACGGTCGCCCGAGCCGTCCTCGATCAGTTGCCGCACGAGACGCTGCACTACGTCGGTGACACCCGCAACAGCCCGTACGGGCCGAAGCCGCTCGCCGAGGTGCGCGAGCACGCCCTCGCTCTTATGGACGAACTCGTCGAGTCCGGGGTCAAGGCGCTGGTCATCGCATGCAACAGCGCCAGCGCGGCGTGCCTGACGCAGGCGCGCGAACGCTACGACGTCCCGGTGATCGACGTGATCGGCCCGGCCGTTCGGCGCGCCGCCGCGGCGACCCGCACGGGACGCATCGGCGTCATCGGCACGATCGCGACCATCAGCAGCGGCGAGTACGACCGCGAATTCGCCGAGCAGCACGACATCACGGTCTCGAGCGCCGCCTGCCCGCGGTTCGCCGAGTTCGTCGAGCGCGGCGTCACCAGCGGGCGACAGCTGCTCGGCCTCGCCGAGTCGTATCTGGCGCCATTGAGCGCCGCCGACATCGACACCCTCGTGCTCGGCTGCACGCACTACCCCCTGCTGACAGGGCTGCTGTCTGTGGTGATGGGCGACTCCGTGACACTGGTGTCGAGTGCCGAGGAGACCGCGAAGGAGGTGTACCGCGTGTTGACCGACCGCGATCTGCTCCGTCCCGACGACGTGGTGCCCGCCGGCGGCCATGTGTTCCGCGCTACCGGTGCGTCGGAACGGTTCGCACGTCTGAGCCACCGCTTCCTCGGTCCGGACGTGACTGCGGTGTCGACCGTGACACCAGTGCTCGGAGGTGTTGGGTGAAGGTCACCGTTCTCGGCTGCTCGGGCAGCCTGCCGGGCCCCGACTCGCCGGCGTCCGGGTACCTCATCGAAGAGGACGGCTACCGGCTGCTTCTCGATCTCGGTCAAGGTGCGTTCGGGGCATTGCAGCGCTACGTCAAACCGACCGACGTCGACGCCATCGTCATCTCGCACCTGCACGCCGACCACTGCATCGACCTGACGGCATACGTCGTCGCGCTGCGGTACGGCGGCGACGGGTACCGAGCGACCGGCCCAGAATCGCGCATCCCGCTCATCGGTCCGGCCGGCACGCGCGACCGCATCGGCGCCGCCTATGACCCACTCGCACGCAAGCTCGGCCTGCACGAGCTGTTCGGCTTCTCGACGCCGGCGTCCGGTGAACTGGGTCCGTTCGCGATGTCGTTCGCGACGGTCAATCACCCGATCCCGACGTCCGCTGTGCGCATCACCAGTGGCGACCGCTCGCTCGTCTACTCCGCCGACACCGGCGAGAGCCCCGAGCTCGTGACTCTCGCTCATGGCGCGGACGTGTTCTTGTGCGAGGCGTCGTTCGGACCTGACGACGAGTACGTGCCCGACCTGCACCTGACCGGGCGCCAGGCCGGTGAGCACGCGAACAAGGCCGGCGTCGATCGGCTGATCGTCACCCACGTCCCGCCGTGGACCTCGCGCGAGGTGCAGGCACACGAGGCTGCCGAGGCGTTCCAGGGCGTCGTCGAGATCGCCACACCCGGAGCCGAGATTTGGGTGTAGCCACGGCACGGCATCTCGCGCGAGCACGCGATCTGGCCGACGCGCGCTACGTCGATGATCTCGACGTCGACGATCTTGCCCGGGCTGCAGGCTTGTCGCGCGCGCACTTCAGTCGCGAGTTCCGCCGGGCGTACGGCGAGTCGCCGCACAGTTACCTGCTCACACGCCGGCTCGAGCGTGCTGCGTCGATGCTGCGCAAGACCGACCGCTCCGTCGCCGACATCTGCATGGCCGTCGGGCTGCAAAGCGTCGGCTCGTTCACGACGAGTTTCCGGCGTCATTTCGGCAAGACGCCTACGCAGTACCGCGCGTCGTTCCCGCCGGCGATCGTGTACGCGAGCGTCCCCGAATGCATCCTGCGTTTCTACGGTCGGGCCGCGCAGCCAACACAGCACGTTTGAAGAAGACGCCGCCGCGTCGGCGTTACTAGCGTCATCGCCATGACAACACGCATCGCGACCTCGCAGCTGTGGCAACTCGATCAAGACGCCGCCGTCGACTTCTACACGACCAAGGTCGGGTGGGAGATCCGCGCCGACGTCACCGTGCCCGAGATGGGCAACTTCCGCTGGGTGACCGTCGCGCCGCCCGGTGAGGAGCATCACGCAGTCGTCCTGATGGCTATTCCTGGGCCGCCGGTGATGACGAACGAGGTCGCCGACAAGGTGCGTGAACTCGTCGCGCTCGGGTTCGCCGGCACGGTGTTCCTCGAGACGGACGACGTGCAGAAGGCCTACGAGCAGATGTCTGCGCGGGGTGTCGAGTTCACCGGTCCGCCGGAGCAGCAGCCCTACGGCCTCGACTGTGCCTTCCGCGACCCGTCCGGCAACAACATCCGGATCGGTCAGCTGCGCTAGCTCGCGCAGACTCGCGCAGTCTCGCGGAGAGTGCGGAGGCTCGCGGAGAGTCGCGGAGGCTCGCGGAGACGCAGCACACCATCGAATTGGTCATCTTGCCCGACGCGTCCCGGTAGACTGGGTCGTACATGCGACGCGCGACTACTACGGCGCGTCGGGCTCGGACCGCTCACACCAGGTGATTTTCGGGACGTGCCACTGTTCCCGAAGGAATTCACTTGACCACCAGCCATGCGCGCGGTGCTGCCGCGCGCCGTCGTCCGAACCACCACAACAAGAGTCGTCCCACCGCCGCCCGCGGGCAGCGCAACGAGCGTCCGGCCCGTAAACACGACGCGATCTGGGACGAGCTGCCCGTGCAGATCGTGCAGAGCGAGAACCTGCCGACCTTCGCCGAACTCGGCCTGCCGAAGCGTGTCGTCAACGCGCTCGCGCGGCGCGGGATCGAGAAGCCGTTCCCGATCCAGGCGGCGACAATCCCGGACATCCTCGCCGGCCGCGACCTGCTCGGCCGCGCCGCCACCGGTGCGGGCAAGACACTCGCTTTCGGCCTGCCGTTGCTCGCTCGTCTCGACACGAACGGAACGTCCTCGCGCCGGCCACGGGCGTTGATTCTCGTCCCGACCCGTGAGCTTGCGATGCAGGTGCGGGACAGCATCGATCCGATCGCCGCAGCCTGCAATCTGTCGACCTGCCTGGTCGCCGGGGGACTGCCGATCGGTAAGCAGATCACCGCGCTCAACCGTGGTGTGGACGTCGTCGTCGCAACACCCGGTCGCCTCGTCGACCTGATCGAGCGGCGCGCAGTCGATCTCGGTTGGGTACAGACCACCGTCCTCGACGAAGCCGACCACATGGCCGACCTGGGCTTCCTGCCCGTCGTGCGCCAGCTGCTCGACATGACGCCGCCCACCGGGCAGCGGTTGCTGTTCTCGGCAACGCTCGACGGTGACGTCGCGACGCTCGTGCGCAACTACCTGACCGATCCGGCGGTGCACGCCGTCGCTACCGCGGTCGCGTCCGTCGACACCATGAGCCACCACCTCTACCGCGTGCCGTTCGAAGCGAAGTTCGACCTCGTCGCGTCGATCGCTGCGCGTGAAGGTCGCACGCTGTGCTTCGTGCGGACCAAGCACGGCGCGGACCGGCTCGCACGCAACCTTGCAGCCAAGGGCGTCCAAGCAGTGGCGTTGCACGGCGGGCGTACCCAGGCGCAGCGCACTCGTGCGCTCGACGCGTTCAAGGACGGCAGTGCCCCCGTGCTCGTAGCTACCGATGTAGCGGCGCGCGGAATCCACGTCGACGGCGTTTCGCTCGTCCTGCACGTCGATCCGCCGGCCGACTCCAAGGACTACCTGCACCGCTCGGGCCGTACCGCGCGGGCCGGTGAGAGCGGGACGGTCGTCCTGCTCGCGACGCCCGCCGAAGAGCGGGCCGCTCGCACCATGCTCAACAAGGCGGGCGTTCAGGCCGAGCAGCGAAACGTCAGTGCCAGCGATGACGATGTCGCCCGCACGACCGGCGCGCGCACGCCGAGCGGAGTGCCGGTCCACGCGCATCGGCCCCAGCGGCCGGCGCAGCGGCCCCAGCGAGGTAAGCCGGGACGGCCAGGACGCGCACGCCCGCGCGGGCGTCACTCGTAGGATTTTCGTAGTCGATCTGGAGGAATGCAGTGGTTATGCAACGCCGCGACAGTTTGCGCAACGTCGCGATCGTCGCGCACGTCGACCACGGCAAGACCACGCTCGTAGACGCGATGCTGTGGCAGTCGGGTGCGTTCACCGCGCA
This sequence comes from uncultured Actinomycetota bacterium, assembly GCA_963757455.1. GTDB lineage: Bacteria > Actinomycetota > Actinomycetes > Mycobacteriales > Jatrophihabitantaceae > RYN-133. The sequence continues at coordinate 249,738 of CAVWSE010000010.1, read as the reverse complement.
CCAGGCCGACACCGGTGACGTCAACGAGCGGGTCATGGACTCCAATGACCTGGAGCGCGAAAAGGGCATCACCATTCTCGCGAAGAACACGGCCGTCGACTACAAGGCGCCGACCGGCGAGCAGGTGACGATCAACATCATCGACACGCCCGGTCACGCCGACTTCGGCGGCGAGGTCGAGCGCGGGTTGTCGATGGTCGACGGCGTAGTGCTGCTCGTCGATGCATCCGAGGGCCCGTTGCCGCAGACGCGGTTCGTGCTGCGCAAGGCGCTCGAGGCGAAGCTGCCGGTCATCCTTGTGATCAACAAGGTCGACCGTCCCGACTCGCGCATTGCCGAGGTCGTCGACGACACCTACGAATTGTTCCTTGATCTCGATGCGACCGAGGAACAGATCGACTTCCCGATCGTGTATGCGTCCGCAAAGGCCGGCCGCGCATCGCTGACCCGGCCGGCCGACGGTGTGATGCCCGACGCCGACGATCTGCAGGCGTTCTTCTCGACGATCCTGTCGACGATTCCTGCGCCGGTCTATGACGATCAGGCGCCGTTGCAGGCGCACGTCACCAACCTCGACGCATCGCCGTATCTCGGCCGGCTGGCGCTGTGCCGTGTGCACAGCGGGACGATCCGCAAGGGTCAGCAGGTCGCGTGGTGCCGCGCCGACGGGTCGGTGCAGCGCGTGAAGATCACCGAGTTGCTGATGACGCACGCACTCGAGCGGCTGCCGGCCGAATCCGCCGGCCCTGGTGACATCATCGCGATCGCCGGTATCGAGGGGATCACCATCGGCGAGACGCTGGCGGATCCTGACGATCCGCGTCCTTTGCCCGTGATCACGATCGACGAGCCGTCGATCTCGATGACGATCGGCATCAACACTTCGCCGCTCGCGGGTGCGTCCGGCTCGAAGTTGACGGCACGCCAGGTGTTGAACCGGCTCGAGGCCGAGTTGGTCGGCAACGTGTCCATCCGGTTGCTGACGACAGAACGTCCCGATACCTGGGAGGTGCAGGGACGAGGCGAGCTGCAGCTGGCGATCCTCGTCGAGATCATGCGCCGCGAGGGCTTCGAGATCACTGTCGGCAAGCCGCAGGTCGTGACGCGCGTGATCGACGGCGCGCTGCACGAGCCGATGGAGCGGATGACGATCGACGTCCCATCCGACTATCAAGGCGTGGTGATCCAGCTGCTCGCGCTGCGCAAGGGCCGGCTGGAGCAGATGGTCGACCACGGCACCGGCTGGATCCGCATGGAGTACCTCGTGCCGGCGCGTGGCCTGATCGGGTTCCGCACCGAGTTCTTGACCGAGACGCGGGGGACCGGCCTGCTGCACCACGTGCACGAGGGCTACGAGCCGTGGAGCGGCGAGATCCGCACCCGTCCGAGTGGTTCGCTCGTGGCCGATCGCCGCGGCGCCACAACGGGGTTCGCGCTGGCGAATCTGCAGGACCGTGGCGTTATGTTCGTCGGACCCGGCACCGAGGTGTACGAGGGCATGATCGTCGGTGAGAACTCGCGCTCGGACGACATGGACGTGAACCCGACCAAGGAGAAGAAGCTCACCAACATGCGCCAGTCCTCCGGCGACGTGCTGGTACCGCTGATCCCGCACCGCGTGCTGTCGCTGGAGCAGGCGCTCGAGTTCTGCCGCGACGACGAGTGCGTCGAGGTCACCCCCGCGACCGTGCGGCTGCGCAAGGTGCTGCTCACCGCCGAGTCCCGCGCCAAGTCGCGAGCGCACGCCAAGCGCACCTCCTGACCCGCACGTCCACCCCGCTTTGCCCCGCTCCGGCACGGCTTTGCCCCGCTCCGGCCCCGCTTTGCCCCGCTAGGACACGTGGTTTCGGCTTCCCAGCGTGTACACGCGGGGCAAAGCGATGGCTACGAACGCGCGGTCGGCGCGTGATCGGCGAGCCCCGCGCGCGAACGCGGTCTCGAGCCGTCGAACGAGTAACGGCATGTTCTCGAGATCGGCGCGGGTCCAGCGGGTGAAGAGCACGCCCGCGTCCTCCATCGGAGCCTGACGTCTCTTCTCCCGCATGACAACCTCGTCCGGCGCGATTCGATATTTCTCGCGACCGTCGACCTCGCCCGCCACGCCGAACTCGTCCCAGTAGAAGTCTGGACGGCCGAGGAAGCGACCGTCGAGTGTGACGATGTCCGGTTGGAGTTCGGGGGCAGGGATGTGCGTGAACGACAAGCGCAGCCGGCTGACGGATTCGATCGGAGACTCGGACCGTTCGTCCAGCAGCTCGAGCAAGTGAGCTGCGCGGCGCATCCCCGGCCAGCCCTCGCAGAACTCGGCACACTGGATGAGCCGCGTTTCGTCAGTGATGCCGAGCCGTAGCGCCGCGTCGCCGACCACGATCGCGTCCTCGAGCCCGTGCTCACGAGCAATGTCGAGAATTGACCTGGACATGGACAGCCGCGCGACTGCGACGTCGGGAACCACATGCTCCACCGGCACTTGTGCCCGGTGCAGGTGGGCGCAGGTCGTGTCGCCGCTGAACCGCGGCGGCACTGTGAGGCACGGTCGGCGCGGAACGCGCCACACCGGGAGGTCGGCGAGCAAGGCCGACGAGACGTGACTGGCTCGCGCGGGTCCGACGAGTCGGACGGCTGCCGCGGCGGTGAGGGCGGCGCGACGACGTTCGTCCGCGAAGTCCGCGCCGCGCCACAGTTCGCTCGGGACGTAGATGCCGCGATGCAAGCGCACGACCCGTTCGGTTCGCACTGCGTGCTCGAGCGTTGATCGGGTCCACCCGGCCGCGCGCGCGTCCGCCGTTGTGAAGATCGCCGACGTTGGTGTTCGCATCCGCGCAGCGTCTGTGCGCGCGCGTCTTGGTGACAGGCCGCGCGGCTAAATGTGGATCACCGCGCCCATTGTGGATACCGCTTTGCCCCGCGGAGGCCGGTGATCCGGTCGTTTCAGCGTGTCGGGGCGGGGCAAGGCGGTGCGGGGCGGGGCAAAGCGGTGCGGGGGCGGGGCAAAGCGGTGCGGGGGCGGGGCAAAGCGGTGCGGGGGCGGGGCAAAGCGGGGCGGGAGGGGACGGGGTTAGGGTCGGCGGGTGGCGGAACTGGTCGAGCGGATGCGTGGTTTCGGGACGACGATCTTCGCGGAGATGTCGGCGCTCGCGGTGCGCACGGGCAGCGTGAACCTCGGCCAGGGCTTTCCCGACACGGACGGGCCGAGCGAGCTTCTCGAAGCAGCGATCGAGGCGATCCGCACCGGCCACAACCAGTACCCGCCCGGCCTCGGCGTCCCCGAACTGCGGACGGCGATCGCGGCGCACCAGCAGCGCTACTACGGCCTCGACTACGACCCCGACACGGAAGTGCTCGTGACAGCCGGCGCGACCGAGGCGATCGCGGCGAGTCTGCTCGCGCTCGCCGGCCCCGGCGACGAAGTCGTCGTGTTCGAGCCTTATTACGACTCGTACGCGGCGTGCATCGCGCTCGGTGGCGCGACGCGGCGCACGGTCACCTTGCATCGCGACGGCGACGGCTGGAGCTTCGACCGGGCAGAGCTTGCCGCCGCGATCACCAAGCGCACCAAGGCGATCCTGCTCAACACACCGCACAACCCGACCGGCAAGGTGTTCACGACCGACGAACTCGAAACCGTCGCGGGCCTCGCTCGTGAACACGATCTCGTCGTCGTGTGCGACGAGGTGTACGAGCACCTGACCTTCGATGGACGCACACACGTCCCCTTCGCGACGTTGCCCGGGATGCGCGATCGCACGGTCACGATCTCCAGCGCAGGAAAGACATTCAGCGTCACCGGCTGGAAGATCGGTTGGGTCTGCGCACCACCACACCTGCTTGCCGCGGTACGCACGGTGAAACAGTTCCTCACCTTCGTCAACGGCGCACCGTTCCAGCCCGCGGTCGCGAAAGCGCTCGCCGCGGTACCGCAAGGCATTGCCGCGCAACTCGAACAGCAACGCGACATCCTCTGCGACGGCCTCACCCAACTCGGCTTCGACGTCGTGCGTCCGCAGGCCACCTACTTCGCCACCGTCGACGTCGGCCGCGACGCCGTGCAGTTCTGCCGCGAGCTGCCCGAGCGGGTCGGTGTTGTTGCTATCCCGAGCAGCGTCTTCTACGACTCGGACGTGGGTGATCACCTCGTCCGCTTCGCATTCTGCAAACGTCCCGACGTCCTGCACGAAGCACTCACCAGGCTGAAGGAGCTGACATGAAGGTCGCCCTCGTCCAGCACGACATCGTGTGGGAGGACGCCGAGGCAACGCGCGAGCACGTGCGCCCGATGATCGCCAAGGCCGCGGCCGATGGGGCACGGCTGATCGTGCTCGCCGAGATGTTCGCGACCGGCTTCTCGATGCAGCCCGAACGCATCGCCGAGGACGAGGGCGGGCCCAGCGAACAGTTTCTTGCGGCGCAGGCGCAAGAGCACGACGCCTATCTCATCGGCTCGCTCGCCCAACGCGGTGCCGACGGCAAATACCGCAACAACGCGATCGTCGCCGCACCCGACGGCACCGTGCAGCGATACGCGAAAATCCACCCGTTCGGCTACGCCGGCGAGGACAAGCACTACACCGCGGGCCGCGACTTCCTGACCGTCCAGATCGATTCGTTCCGAATGTCGGTTTTCGTCTGTTATGACCTACGGTTCGCGGACGAGTTCTGGGCTCTCGCCGAGCGCACCGACGCCTATGTCGTTGTCGCCAACTGGCCCGAGCCGCGCAGCGAACACTGGCGGGTGCTGTTGCGAGCGCGCGCGATCGAGAACCAGGCGTACGTCATCGGCGTGAACCGCGTCGGAGCGGTCAAAAACCTGGACCACGTGGGCGATTCGGCGCTCATCGATCCACTCGGCAAGATCGTCGCGCAATGCCCGGCCGGGGAGTCGGTAGTGACCGCCGACATCGATACGGCTACGGTGTCGCTCACGCGCAGCACGTTGCCGTTCCTTCGAGACCGGCGCGTCGGCACGTCGAGTTCGTAGCGACACGCCCCAATCTCACCCGTATCAACTCTTGGTAACGATCAGTGAGGCGTCTTGCCACGAGCAAGCGACAACGACTTGAGTTCGACAGTGGCCCGTCGGCAGATCGTCGGCGGACAGCATCACAGGAGGTCACTCACCAGTGAAGGTCCAAAAGGGAAGAGCGCTGGTCGCGGCAGCGGCTGCGGTCCTGCTGGGACTCACCGCCTGCTCCACGAGCAGCGGCGGGGGCACCAGCACTACGGGTGCAACAGCCGGCACCGAGGGCAGCGGCGCGTTCAGCAACTGCGCCACGGCACCGACGTCATGTAATACAGGCAAGACCAAGCAGGGTGGCAACCTCACCTACGTCCTTGAGAAGACCATCCCGGGCTGGAACCAGGTCTACTCGCCCTCGAACGTGTTCGAGGTCGCCGAGGTCGAGGACGGAATCCTCCCCGGCGTGTTCCTGGGCGGCTCTGACCTGAAGCCCTTCCTGAACACGAACCTGATGACCTCCGCGGAGCAGACCAAGGCGAGCCCGCAGACGCTGGTCTACAAGATCAGCCCGAAGGCCGTCTGGAACGACGGAACGCCGATCAACTTCGACGACTTCAAGTACATGAAGGACGTCAGCGACGGCACGACGTGCTCGAAGTGTGGCGCCTCGAGTGCGGCCGGCTACAACCAGATCGCTTCGATCACCGGCTCGGACGGCGGCAAGACCGTCACCGTCGTGATGAAGAAGCCGTTCGCCGACTGGCAGGTCATGTTCAGTCCTCTGCTCCCGGCCCACATCGCCCAGCAGCACGGTGGCACCAGCGACGCGACCGGCCTCAACACGTCCTTCCAGTGGTTCGACAAGAACGTGCCGAACTACTCCGGTGGTCCGTACATCATCTCGAACTACCAGAAGGACACCTCGATCACCGAGACGCCGAACCCGAAGTGGTACGGCTCGACGAAGCCGAGTCTGGACAAGCTGACCTTCCAGATCATCACCGACCAGACGCAGGAACCGACCGCGCTGCAGAACAAGGAAGTCAACGCGATCTACCCGCAGCCGAACCAGGACCTCGTCGACCAGGTGAAGAAGATCCAGGGCGTCCAGTACTACCTGGGCAAGGGCCTCGTCTGGGAGCACTTCGAGTTCAACGAGAAGAACCAGTTCCTGTCCGACAAGGTGCTGCGTACGGCGATCTACACCGCGATCGACCGTAAGGCGATCATCGCTCGCACCATCGGTACGTTCGTCAACGGCGCACAGCCGCTGAACAACCACATCTACGTGCCGGGCCAGCCCGGGTACCAGGACAACGTGACTGCGACCAAGCAGGGTTCGGGCGACGTCAGTGCTGCCAAGGACATGCTCACGAAGGCCGGCTACACCGGTGTGGGCACTGCCCTGAAGACCAAGGACGGTAAGCCGGTCACGCTGCGTTGCACCTACTCCGAGGGCAACACCAACCGCCAGACCGAGTGCGAGGTCGTGCAGAACACGCTGCAGCAGCTGGGTATCCCCGTCACCCTGAAGACGACCTCGGACCTGTCCGAGCTCGGCAACGGCAACTACGACATCATCGTGTTCGCCTGGGTCGGTGCTCCGTTCGTGGTCGCAGGTGCTCAGCAGATCTACGAGCTCAAGGGTGGTGCCGACTACGGCGCGAACAACGACCCGGCGGCAGAGGCTCTGATCAACAAGGCCGCCCAGTCGACAGACCAGGCCACGGTGCAGAAGCTCATGAACCAGGCTGACGTCCTGATCACCAAGGACGCCTACGAGCTCCCGCTGTACCAGAAGCCGACGTTCCTCGCCGCGTACAACAACGTCGTGAACATCCGCGACAACGCGACGAGCTCCGGCCCGCCGGTGAACGTCCAGGATTGGGGCTTCAAGGCTTCCTAAAGCCGCCCCAAACCGAAAGGTCTAGGCTGGGGCAACCCGGCTACCTCGTCGGTCCCCGGGGAGCAACCGCTCCCCGGGGACCGAGCGGATTCGGAGGTCAACGCCACCCATGTTGGTATTCGTGATCCGGAGATTGCTGATCTCCATCCCGGTGCTGATTGCCTCGACAGTTCTGACGTTCGTCATCGTCAAACTCTCGGGCGACCCGCTGCAGTATCTGAAGGGGCGGCATCCGCTCCCTCCCAAAGCTTTGATCCAGAGCGAGACCCATCGGCTGTGGCTCGACCGTCCGTGGTTGGCGCAGTACTGGCACTGGATCTCGAACATCGTGCTCCACTGGAACTTCGGTGAACCGGTGCAAGGGCACGACAACGTCCGCAGTGACGTGTTCAGCGCGCTGTGGGTCACCACGCGGCTGGTGCTCTGCGTCGTCGTGATCGCGCTGATCCTCGCCATCATCACCGGCGTCCTGAGTGCAACGCGCCAGTACAGCGCGCTCGACTACTCCAGCACGCTCCTGAGCTTCGTGTTCTTGTCGATGCCGACGTTCTGGCTCGCACTGCTGCTCAAGCAGGGCGGCGTCTGGTTCAACGACAAGGTCGGCAGCCAGGTCTTCCTGACGTTGTACGAGCCGGACTCATGGACGAGTCCGCACTACTTGCTCGCCCAGCTGCTACTGCCGGTGATCACGCTGGGGCTGGTGTCCTACGCCTCCTGGTCGCGCTTCACCCGCGCGTCGATGCTCGAGGTACTCAACAGCGACTACGTGCGGCTGGCCAGGGCAAAGGGTCTGAGCCCGCGGCGGGTGATGGTGCGCCACGCGCTGCGCACCGCGTTGATCCCGTTGACGACGGTGACGGCGCTCGACGCAGCCGCGCTGCTCGGCGGCGCGATCGTCACCGAGTTCGTTTTCCAGTGGCACGGAATGGGCAACCTGTTCATCAAGGCGCTGCAGAACATCGACTTCAACGTCATGCTCGGATGGCTTCTTGTGACGGCTGCGATCGTGATCATCTTCAACTTGGTCGCCGACATCCTCTACGGCGTTCTGGACCCGAGGATCCGCCATGCTTGAGATCAATGAGAAGACCGCCGCCGGTACCGAGCAGCAAGAGGGCGGGACGCGCCGCGAGCGCGAATTCACCGTCAAGGAGCGCAGCCAGTGGAACCAGGCGGCCCGCCGGTTCCTCAAGCACCGCCTCGCGACAATCAGCCTCGTTATCTTCATCCTGCTGCTGCTGTTCGCGTTCGTGGGGCCGCTGCTGTGGAAGTACTCGTACCTGCACTACACGAACGACATCGACCAGCCGCCGAACCCGAAACACCCCTTCGGCACTGACGAAACCGGCTTCGACGAGGTCGCGCTCGTCATGCGCGGCACCCAGCAGTCGCTGAAGGTGTCGTTCATGATCGCGTTCATCGGCACCGGCGCAGGGGCGATCTGGGGCATCGTCGCCGGGTACTTCGGCCGGTGGGTCGACTCGGGACTGATGCGCCTTGCCGACCTGATCCTGACCATCCCGGCGCTGGCCCTGGCCGCTGCCCTTGCCCGCAACGGCAGCGGCACGCTGCTCCTGATCGGCCTTGTGCTGGCGGGTGTTTCCGCTCCCTACGTCGCCCGTGTGGTGCGCGGCGTCGTGCTCTCGTTGCGAGAACGCGAGTTCGTCGAAGCATCACGTGCGCTCGGCGCATCGAACCTGCGGATCATGTTCCGGCACCTGCTGCCGAACACCCTCGCCGTCCTGATCGTCAACGCGACGCTGCTGGTGGCGGCGGGCATCCTGCTCGAGACCGCGCTGTCGTTCGTGGGCTTCGGTATCCAGTCACCCGACACCTCGTTGGGTCTGCTGATCACGAACGAGAAGGGCGCGGTCGACACCCGGCCGTGGCTGTTCTACTTCCCGGGTCTGTTCATCATCTTGATCGCACTCACGGTCAACTTCATCGGTGACGGCCTGCGCGACGCTCTGGACCCCCGGCAGACGAGAGAGAGACGATGACGATCGACCTCGAGGTCGACCCCAGCAAGCAGCCCGACGGCAACGACGAGGACGCTCTGCTCGTCATCGACAACCTGACTGTCGCGTTCCCGACCGACGACGGTGTCGTGAATGCGGTGCGCGGAGTGAGCTACACCGTGCGCGCCGGCGAGGCGATGGGCATCGTCGGCGAGTCGGGTTCCGGCAAGTCGGTGAGCTCGCTCGCGGTGATGGGACTGCTCCCGCGCAACGCACGCATCAGCGGTTCGGTGCGCTTTCGCGGACGTGAGTTGCTCGGCCTCGGCGAGGGCGACTACGCGAAGCTGCGAGGCAACCGGATCGCAATGATCTTCCAGGATCCGCTGACCTCGTTGAACCCGGTGTACACGATCGGATTCCAGATCTCCGAGGCCGTGCTGTCGCACAACGACGTGTCGAAGAAGGAAGCGCGCAACCGCGCCATCGAACTGCTCGGCACTGTCGGCATTCCGTTCCCCGAACAGCGCGTCGACAGCTACCCGCACGAATTGTCGGGTGGCATGCGGCAACGCGTCGTCATCGCCATCGCAATGGCGAACAACCCCGACGTGATCATCGCCGACGAGCCGACAACGGCGCTCGACGTGACAGTTCAGGCGCAGGTGCTCGAAGCGCTCGAGGCCGCGCGTGAGGCCAGCGGTGCCGCGCTCATCCTGATCACCCACGACCTCGGGGTCATCGCCGGGCACGCCGAACGCATCAGCGTCATGTACGCGGGCAAGCTCGTCGAAACGGGCAGCACCGAGGACGTGTTCTACCACCCCCGAATGCCGTACACACTCGGCCTGCTCGGCTCGCTGCCGCGCATGGACCAGGAACGCCAAGAGCGGCTCACCCCGATCAAGGGCTCGCCGCCGTCACTGCTGAATCTGCCACCGGGATGCCCGTTCACCCCGCGGTGTCCGATCGCCGAAGACATCTGCGACCACGAGGAGCCTCCGCTGGAGGACGTGCTCGGCACAGCGCACGCCGCCGCGTGCCACTTCCGTGACCGCACGAAGGACGCCGACGCAGCCGACCTGTTCGGCGACGAGGCGAACACCGACACGACCCCGACCGAGGAGGCGCAGTGAGCACGCCCCCGTCCGGCCTGAACCTCGGCGACAACCCCGACCCGTCCGAGCCGCGGCACAGTGCCGCGGGCCAGACCACCGTCGCGACCAAGCCCAAGGGCGATCCGGTGCTCTCGGTGCGGGGTCTGTCGAAACACTTCCCGATCCGGTCCAGCGGCCTCGTCCGTCGCAAGATCGGCGACGTCCACGCGGTGTGCGATGTCTCGTTCGACATCCACGATCAAGAGACGCTGTGTGTCGTCGGCGAATCGGGTTGCGGCAAGACGACCACGGGCCGTCTCGTGCTCAACCTGATCAAGGCGTCCGAGGGCGAGGTCGTCTGGCAGGGACGTGACCTGACGAAGTTGTCGACCAAGCAGATGCGTCCGCTGCGTCGCGACATGCAGATCGTGTTCCAGGATCCGTTCGCCTCGCTCGACCCGCGCATGACGGTCGCCGAACTGGTGGCTGAGCCGTTGCGCATTCACGGCCGCTATCGCGGCGGCGGCAAGGACCAGGTCAAGGACCTCCTCGCGCAGGTGGGTCTGAACCCCGAGCACGGCTCGCGCTACGCGCACGAGTTCTCCGGCGGCCAGCGCCAGCGCATCGGAATCGCGCGGGCACTCGCGCTCAAGCCCAAGCTCCTCGTGCTGGACGAACCGGTCTCGGCGCTCGACGTGTCGATCCAGGCCGGCGTGATCAACCTGCTCGAAGACCTGCAGTCCGAGTTCGGCCTGTCGTACATGTTCATCTCGCACGACCTGTCAGTCATTCGGCACATCGCCGACCGCATCGTGGTGATGTACCTCGGCAAGGTTGTCGAATCGGCTTATGTGGACGAGCTTTTCGCGCATCCGGCGCACCCGTACACCCAGGCGCTGATGTCGGCGATCCCGTTGCCGGACCCGCTCAAGGAGCGTGAGCGCACTCGCATCCTGCTCACCGGCGACGTGCCCAGCCCGGTCAACCCGCCCAGCGGCTGCCGCTTCCGCACCCGGTGCCCGAAGTTCGCGACCGAGCTGAACAACTCCCAGCGCGAGTGGTGCGTCAACGTCGAACCCCGGCTCGAGGACAAGTTCGACAACCACACCGCCGCCTGCCACTTCGCCGGCGCGCGCACCGACATCCTCGACATCAGGGCCAGCGCCGAAGAGATCCACTCGCCGCTGGCGCCGTGGCCCACCGGCGTGCCGACCGATGAGCAGGCCTCGCAGCCGATGGTGTGCACGCCGAAGGACGCGCGGCGCGAGCCCACCCGGCTCGGGCGCGACGCCGAGGTCGACGAGGAAGGAAAGGTCGTCGTCGGCGGCGAAGCGCTCTGATCCTTCGCCTCCCAGTAGTGTTTGCAGGCGATGACCAGTGACAACCGGCTGCTGCTCGTGCATGCCCACCCTGACGACGAGACGATCGGCACCGGCGCGACGATGGCGCGCTATGCGGCTGCGGGCGCACACGTCACGCTGCTGACGTGCACGCTCGGCGAGCTCGGCGAGGTACTCGTCCCCGAATGGGAAGGGCTGGCCGCCGAGCGCGGCGACCAGCTCGGCGGGTACCGCATCGGCGAGCTCGCCGCGGCCATGACGGCGCTCGGCGTGACCGACCACCGCTTTCTGGGCGGCGCAGGACGCTGGCGCGACAGCGGCATGATGGGCACGCCCGGGAATGACGATCCACGGGCGTTCTGGGCCTGCAACTCCGACGAGGCACGCTTCGCCGAGGCAGTCGACCAGGCCGCGGCGGTGATCCGCGAGCTCCGTCCGCAGGTGCTGGTCACCTACGACGAGATCGGCGGGTACGGCCACCCGGACCACATCATGGCGCATCGCGTGGCGATGGCCGCTGCCGATCGCGCTGCCGAGCCGGGTGACGGCGGTGAGCCGTGGTCGATCGAGAAGATCTACTGGGCGGCGATCCCGAAGTCCGTTCTGCAGAAGGGGATCGATGCCTTGCGTGCGGCGGGGGACGAGACGTTCTTCGACGGTGTCGAGTCTGCCGACGACCTGCCGATGGGCAACCCCGACGACGAGATCACGACGATGATCGACGGGTCGGCGTACGCGGCGCAGAAGGAAGCGGCGATGCGAGCGCACGCAACGCAGATCGCCGTGGACGGCCCGTTCTTCGCGATGTCGAACAACATCGGACTCGAGTTCTTGTCGGTCGAGTACTACCGCCTGGTTCGCGGCGAGCTCGGAGCTGACCGCAACGCCGACGGGCGTGAGACCGACCTGTTCGCCGGCGTCGGAAAGTAGCCGGCAACCGTGGCCGGTGAACGAGGCGCGGCCGACTGGGTCGCGCTGGTGCTGGTCTGCGCGTCGGCGGCGCTCGCGGCGTTGCTCGAACTGATGTTCCTCGCGAAGTTCTACATCGGGTCGGTGATCATTCCCGTAACCATCGTCGCCGCAGTCGCGGGCAATATCGTGCTGCCACGGATAGGGCGCTATGTCTTCGGCACCGTACGCGGGGCGATTGCGCCGATTGCCTTGTGGTTATTGGTGATTCTCGTGCCCACGCTCTACAACAGACCCGAAGGCGACCTGTTCGTCCTCGGCGTGTACGGCCAGCAGTACGCGTACTACGGGTTGCTGTTCGGCGGCGCGGTCGCGGGCTTCGGGACGGTCATCGTCCTCAGCAATCCGAAGCGGTGAGTGCCTAACCGGTGAAGGGCTCGCGGTTGGCCTCTTCGAGTGCATGTTGCACTGCCGCGACCGCAGCGTCCGGAAGATCGGTCTCGACGAGCTCGGCATGCGGGAACCGGGTCAGCTCGCGCTGCAGGTCGGCCACCGAGACGTGGCTGACGAGCAGCGCGACCGCGACACGTCCGGGTGGCACGGTCGTCCGCAGTTGCTGGACGGTCTCGTCCTTCACGCCGGTGTCGACGATCTTTGCCAGCAGCGCGCCCCCGCCCGCGGAAGCCGCCCCGACGACGAGGCCGCCGATCGGGCCGCCGAACAGGGTGCCCAGCAGCAGCCCCCACACGCCCGCGCCGACACCAGCCTGGCCCGGGGTGACATCGGTCGTCTCGCGCACGTGCGACTTGCCGTCGGCGTCCCGTGCGATCAGGACGGCGTCGTGCAGCTGGATCTCGTCGTTGTGCTGCAATCGTGCGACCGCGAGCAGGAACTCCTGGGCCCGCAATCCGTCCTCGAACGAGATGACGAGCAGCTTGCTGTTCTCCGGGGGCGTCTTGGCCATGGTCCGAGCCTAGCTACTGGTCGGCGGAGTCGGGGTCGATGCGGTACCGGTAGTCGTGGTGCACCCAGTAGCCGAATCCCGGTGTACATGTCGATCGCGACCTCGTTGTCGTCGGCGACCTGCAGATAGCTGTGCGCCGCACCGCGTCTGACGCCCCACTGCCAGAGCGCGGTCATGACTGCGCCGGCGAGCCCGGCGCGCCGCCGGGCCGGGTCGACCTCGACGGCGGTCACACCGAGCCAGCCGTTGTCGACCGCACCGCGGCCGATGGCCACGCACCGATCGCCGTCGCGGATCGAAGCGAAGACCATGTCGCTGTGCCGCGTCAGGAGTCCGCGCGCCGCCTCGCTCGAACCCGCTCCGTCGCGGTAACGGTCGAACCAGCCTTCGTCCGGCGTCGGGTCGAGGCGTACCTGCAACTCGGGACGGGCTGCCGCGTGCACCCGGTCGAGCCGCGCCGCCATCACCTGCGCGCCGTACTGGATCGGCCAGCCGCGCTCGCCCAACTCGGCATCGAGCAGCCGGCGTGCCTCGCTCGGGAGCTGGAACCGCAGCGGCAATCCCTGCCGGTGGTACCACGCCCGGGCCTGCGCCAACGCGTCGTCGAGTGCGATGCCCGGCGCGCGCAGCGGCAGCACCGAGTTGCCGCGTCCGGTGAATCCGCCGCTGGCCCGCAGCAGCCAGCCGCCGACGTGACCGGTGTGCTCGGCACGCCAACCGGCCGCGGTGATCGCCTCGAGAGCGAGCTCGTCGGCTGTCGACGGTGGCGCAGTCTTCGCGATGACGATCGTCGCGACCGGGACCTCGACCCGACCCTGCCGCGTGTCGATGACCGCAAGCACGTCGTCGAGTTCGAGCAGATCGCCGACCACGTCGCCGTACTGCGGCCGGCCTTGCTCGCTGCGGCCGAGCACCCGCCGGACGGTGACGCGACGACCCAGAAACCGTGGCTCAAGCACGTTCGGCATACTAGGGGCCGCCACTTCTTCGCCCCGGAGGACCGCAGTGACGTACGTGATCGCCGAGCCTTGTGTGGACCTGCTCGACAAGGCCTGCATCGAGGAGTGTCCGGTCGACTGCATCTACGAGGGCGCCCGGATGCTCTACATCCACCCCGACGAGTGCGTCGACTGCGGTGCGTGCGAGCCGGTCTGCCCTGTCGAGGCGATCTTCTACGAGGACGACCTGCCCGAGAAGTGGAACGACTACACCGCGGCCAACGTCGACTTCTTCGACGAGCTCGGTTCGCCCGGCGGCGCGTCGAAGGTCGGCAAGACCGACCACGACCCCGACTTCATCAAGGCGCTGCCCGCCCAGGAGCACGAAGGCCACTAGCAGTCGTCGCGGTCAGACGCTCGCCATCGTCGCGACGACCGCGGTACGTCCCGCCGACGACGATTTCCAGCCGTCCGCGCGAGACCAGCGCTTGCCGCCGTACTCGACCGAATCGACACCGAGCCGGTCGGCGTTGGCGACGAACCAGGCCACGGTCTGCCAGCCCGCGCCGGGCACCCGGATGGACTTGCCCTGCGCGGTCGGCTGATTCACCGGCAGCTGGTGGCGCAGCATGCCGATCACCTTCGCCGTGCTCGCGACCACGGTCGGCTTGTCGAACGTGCAGGTGATCGCCGCCGGCTTGCGACCGAGCATCGCGTCGGCAAGCACCGTCGCCTCGTCCTGATGTTGGGCGTAGGCGCTGCCGTCCGCCGAGATCTGCACGGCCTGGATGGCGTCCGCGGCCGGCCGCGTACGCCAGCGGGGCACCTGCACGAGCGCCGCGAGGAACTCGCGGGTCGCCTCGGTGACGTCGGTCAGCACGGCTGCGCTGTGGTGACCCCAGCCCTGGGACGGCCGTTGCTGCAGCACGCCGACCGAGTCGCGGTCACCTTGACCCGGCGCGATGTTCGTCAGCTTGCTCTCTTGCAGACCGGCCATCAGGGCAAGGACGCTTGCGTGGTCGGGCAGCGGCGGGCTGAACTTCTTTGCGGCGCCGACCATCTGGGCCGCAACCGACGCCTGGTCGGTGTCGAGGTCGTACGAGCCGATCGTGCAGCTCGTGGACGTGAAGTGTGTCTCGAATGCCTTCACGATCGCGCGGCCGGCGATGACCGCGGCGACCACAACTGCAGTGACCGCGACGATCGCAACGGTCACCTTCGTACTGCGTGCAGCCATGGGAACAGAACTCAGGCGTTGGCGTGCAGCATGTCGTTGAGCGCGATGCCGCTGCCCGTGCGCGGACGGACCTCGAGCGCCCCGGTGACGCTGTTGCGCATGAACAGCAGACCCGGCTGACCTGACAGGGTCGCCGCCTTTACCGTCGTGCCGTCCGGGAGGGTGACCTTCGCGCCGGCCGTGACGTAGGTGCCGGCCTCGACGACGCAGTCGTCGCCGAGGGAGATCCCGATCCCGGCATTGGCGCCGATCAGGCAGCGCTTGCCGACGCTGATCTGCTCACGGCCGCCGCCGGACAGGGTGCCCATGATCGAGGCGCCACCGCCGACGTCCGAGCCGTCGTCGACGACCACGCCGGCGGAGATGCGTCCCTCGACCATCGACGATCCGAGCGTGCCGGCGTTGTAGTTCACGAAGCCCTCGTGCATCACGGTGGTACCGGACGCGAGGTGTGCGCCGAGCCGCACACGATCGGCGTCGGCGATGCGTACGCCGGTCGGCAGCACGTAGTCGACCATGCGAGGGAACTTGTCGACGCCGAGCACCTGTACCGGACCGATGCGGCGCAGTGCGGCGCGAGTGGTTTCGAAGTCGTCGACGGCGCACGGGCCGTGGTTGGTCCAGACGACGTTGGGCAACACGCCGAACACGCCGTCGAGATTGAGCTCACGCGGGCGGACGAGTCGGTGCGAGAGCAGGTGCAGCCGCAGATATGCGTCGGCAGTCGACGCCGGCGCGGCGGTGAGGTCGATCTCGCAGAGCAGGACTTCGGTGCGCACGCCGCGCGCGCGTGCCGACCCGTCGGTGCCGGCGAGATCGGCCAGCTCGGGAGCCGGCTCGGCACCGGCCGGAGTCGGGCCCAGAGCGGGCGCCGGGTACCAGGTGTCCAGCGTGCGACCGTCGGCGGTCACCGTTGCCAGGCCGTGTCCCCATGCGGTTGCTTCCACCGCACAGACAGTAGTCATCGTGCCCTGCCGGGCCCGTCCTAGGCTCAGGAACATGCTCGATCTGAGTACGGATGCTGCTGCCCTCACCGCCGCCCTTGTCGACGTCGCCTCGGTGTCGGGTGACGAGGCCGAACTCGCCGACCTCGTCGAGTCCGCGCTGCGTGCGTATCCGCGGCTGGCCGTCGAGCGCGACGCCAACGTCGTCATCGCCCGTACCGACCTCGGACGGGCGCAGCGACTCGTGCTCGCCGGTCATCTCGACACCGTCCCGATCGCCGACAACGTGCCGTCGCGCATCGACGGGCCGCTGATGTACGGCTGCGGCACGTCGGACATGAAGTCGGGTGTCGCGGTGCTGTTGCGGGTCGCACATCTGGTCGGGACGGGCGCGATGGACCCAACCGTCGACCTGACCTTCATCTGTTACGACTGCGAAGAGGTCGAGGCGGCCCGCAACGGGTTGGGTCGCGTCGCCCGCACCCGCCCCGAGTTGCTGGCCGGCGATCTGGCGGTGCTGCTCGAACCGACCGAGGGGCTGATCGAGGGCGGCTGTCAGGGAACGCTGCGTGCCGAGGTACGCGTGACCGGAACCCGCGCGCACAGCGCGCGGTCCTGGCTGGGCGACAACGCGATTCATGCCGCCGCGCCGGTGCTCGCCCGCCTGGTCGACTACCCGGCGCGCGAGGTCGAGGTCGACGGGCTGATCTACCGCGAGGGACTCAATGCGGTGTTCGTCCGCGGGGGAGTGGCCGGCAACGTCGTCCCGGACGAGTGCGTCGTCACCGTCAACTTCCGCTTCGCCCCGGACCGGTCGGAGGCCGAGGCATTCGAGCACGTGCGCGAGTTCTTCACCGGGTACGACGTGACCCTCACCGATTCCGCGCCGGGTGCGCGCCCGGGGCTGGACGGCGCGCTGGCCAAGGCGATCGTCGCGGCGGTCGGTGGCGAGGCGCGCGCCAAGCTCGGCTGGACCGACGTGGCGCGCTTCGGCGAACTCGGCATCCCGGCGGTCAACCTCGGACCGGGCGATCCGAACCTCGCCCACAAGCCCGAGGAACACGTCGTCATCGACCGCATCGCGGCGACCGAGGCGGCCCTGGTGGAGTTCCTCTCGACGGCTAGCGTTGCCCCGTGAATGAGAACGTGAGTGAGAACGTGAGTGAGAACCAGGGTGGGCCCGGCGACCTCGACCGCGCGCGCAGCGAACACCAGCGCGGTCCCGTGCTGCTGCGCCGTGGGCAGATCGGCGCCGGCACCACCGACCAGCGCCTGCTCGACTCGCGTGGGCTGTCCGACTGGGTGCACACCGACCCGTGGCGCGTCCAACGCATCACCGCGGAGTTCGTCGAGGGCTTCGGACTGCTGGCTGAACTCCCCGCCGCCGTCTCGGTGTTCGGCTCGGCACGCACGCGGCACGACTCGCCGGAG
Source organism: uncultured Actinomycetota bacterium (assembly GCA_963757455.1). GTDB lineage: Bacteria > Actinomycetota > Actinomycetes > Mycobacteriales > Jatrophihabitantaceae > RYN-133. The sequence continues at coordinate 232,060 of CAVWSE010000010.1, read as the reverse complement.
TACGCATCGGGCGTCGCGCTCGGTGCAGCGCTGGCGAAGGCCGGCTATGCGGTGATCACCGGCGGTGGGCCGGGCGCGATGGAGGCAGTCAACCGCGGCGCGTGCGAGGCGGGCGGCGTCTCGGTCGGGCTCGGCATCGAGTTGCCGTTCGAGCAGCGGCTCAACGACTGGGTCGACATCGGCATCAACTTCCGTTACTTCTTCGCCCGCAAGACGATGTTCGTGAAGTACGCGCAGGCGTTCGTGATCATGCCCGGCGGCTTCGGCACGCTCGATGAGACCTTCGAGGCGCTGACACTGGTGCAGACGCGCAAGGTCACGCGGTTCCCCGTCGTGCTGTTCGGCTCGCAGTATTGGGGCGGGCTGCTCGACTGGTTGCGGTCGACCGTCCTGCCCGGGGGCAAGATCGCCGCGCCCGACCTCGACCTGATCCACGTGACCGACGATGTCGACGATGCCGTGGCCCAGATCGTCCGCGCGAACGAGCACGAGGTTGCCGAAGCCGCCTCGATGGCTGCAGAGCGCGACGCCGTGCAGAAATGAGCGCGGTCTGCGTCTACTGCTCGTCCTCGGACGCGATCGACCCGAAGCACATCGCACTCGCAACTGAGGTCGGCGCGCGCCTTGCGAGCGCCGGGTATGACGTGGTCTCCGGCGGCGGACGCGTGTCGATGATGGGCGCCCTGGCTCGTGCGGCACGCGCGGGCGGCGCACACACGGTCGGAGTCATCCCGAAGCACCTCACGTCGCGTGAGGTTGCCGACGACGATGCGGACGAATTGATCGTCGTCGACACCATGCGCGAGCGGAAACGAATCATGGAGTCTCGCGCCGACGCGTTCCTCGCGTTGCCGGGCGGGCTCGGCACGCTCGAAGAGCTCTTCGAGATGTGGACGTCGCGCACGCTCGGCATGCACGACAAGCCGGTTGTGGTGCTCGATCCGGACGGTTTCTTCGCGCCGCTGTGGGCATGGCTGGACGATCTCGTCGACCGCGCCTTCGTCCGTCCCGATGCGTTTGCGGCGATGGTGCGCGCATCGAGCGTGGACGACGTGCTCGCCGTGCTTGCGATGAAGGCTTCCTAAGCTCGATCCGGCGCCCTCAGGAGCTGCGTGTCACGGTTTCCTACTGTGACCTCGCCCCGTTTCGGCCCGACGACGATCACGACCGGCAAGCAGGCCCGCGTAGTCGGGCTGAGCAAGGTGCCGCGTGTCGCCGCGATCTTCTGGATCACCAAGGCGCTCACGACCGCGATGGGCGAGTCGACGTCGGACTTCCTCGTCCACGCGCTGAGCCCGGTGGTCGCTGTGCTGCTCGGGTTCGTCGCGTTCTGCGTCGCGTTGGTGCTGCAGCTTCGCGCCCCGCGCTACACCGCGGCGCGCTACTGGTTCGCCGTCTCGATGGTCGGCGTGTTCGGGACGATGGCTGCTGACGTGCTGCACGTCGGTTTCGGCGTGCCCTACCCGATCTCGGCCGTGCTGTTCGTCATCGTGCTGGGTGCCGTCTTCGTGACCTGGCACCGGGTCGAAGGCACGCTGTCGGTGCACACGATCATCACTCCGCGCCGCGAGCTGTTCTACTGGGCGGCCGTCGTCGCGACGTTCGCGCTCGGTACCGCGGTCGGCGACCTGACCGCGCACTCGTTCGGGCTGGGCTACGCGGCCTCTGCCGCGCTGTTCGCCGCCTTGATCGCCGTGCCCGCGTTGTGGCACCGATTCGGTCGCCTCGACCCGATCCTCGCGTTCTGGTGGGCATACGTGCTCACCCGCCCGCTCGGCGCGTCCCTCGCGGACTGGCTGGGCAAGTCGAAGTCGAACGGCGGACTCGGCGTGGGGGCGGGCGTGACCAGTGCCGCGCTGGCCGCGATCATCGTCGTCGTCGTGATCTACCTGCAGCGCACCCGCGCCGACGCACCACAGGAGTAGCGGCTCAGCGCATCCGCGGAATGCCCGCACCCTCGTCCTGGAACCGCATCAGAAGTTCGTTCTCGTAGGCGACGCGGCGAGCGGACCCGTCCAGGTCTCGGAACATCTGCTTGAGCACGCGGATCCCGTCCGGGTGTTGTCCGGCGAGTTGCTCGGCGACTCCGATCGCCACGGCTTCCGCGTCCTCGGCAAAGGCTTCGCGCTGCACGATGCCGAGGGCTCTGGCCTCGGCGAGACCGATGGTGCGCCCGGTGAGTACGAGGTCCTTGGCCGCCGCCACGCCGATCAGCGGGACGAGGCGGGCCGGGCCGACGGGGACGCCCAGGCGTGCACCCGCCCATGCCAACCTGAGGTTGTTCGCCCCGACGCGCAGGTCGGCTCCGGCGACGATCTCGGCGCCTGCACCGACGCAGTGACCGACCGCGACCGCGACGATCGGCACGGGGAAATCGTCGAGCCAGCTGTACAGCCGGGTGAACGCCGCCATGCGCGCGACGCCCGCCTCGTGGTCGAGTTCCTCACCGACGTCGGCGCCGGCGCACAGCGCAGTGACCTTCGTGGTCGAGAAGACGAGCGCGCGCAGGCTGTCGTCGGCGGCGAGGTCGGTCAGGACCTCGTCGAGGAGGGCGAGGCAAGCCGTGTCGAGCGCATTGCGCTTCTCGGGACGATTGAGCCGCAGGATCGCGATCGGGCCACGGCGGTCGACCAGCACCGGGTCAGTCATCCGGCCAGTTGACCACACCGGCTGGGCCGTATGCGCTGTGCCGTGACACGATCGACCGGTGCTGACGTTGGTGGGGTTCGGGCTGCTGGCCATCGTGCTCGCCGCCGCGTTGTTCCTGCTTGCCGCGTACGTGCTTCCGTCCGGCGAGCAGATCGCGCCACCGCTGCGCGACGAGCCGGTGTGGGAGCCGCCGGCGCGGACGCTGTCGTCGGCCGACATCACGACTGCGCGGTTGCCGGTCGCGTTGCGCGGCTACCGATTCGCTGAGACCGACCGGCTGCTCGATCGCCTGGCCGAGGAACTCGACCGTCGTGACGCCGAGATCGCCCGCCTGCGCGGCGGCCACGACGAGACGCAGGAACGCCTGACCGTGCCGCCCGTCGCGCCGACCTCCCCGACCACGATGCACCCGGCGCCGCACCCGCATCCGTACCCGTACTCACACCGCGCCACGGACGACAGCGCCGATGGCGAGTGACCGCCCGCGGTGCGCGTGGGCGAACTCGGCGCCGGAGTACGTCGCCTATCACGACGACGAGTGGGGCACCCCGCTCCACGGTGAGCGGGAGTTGTTCGAACGGGTCTCGCTCGAGGCGTTCCAGTCGGGGCTGTCCTGGTTGATCATCCTGCGCAAGCGACCCGCGTTCCGTTCGGCGTTCGCCGACTTCGCGATCGACACCGTTGCCGAATTCGATGAAGGCGACGTCGAGCGCCTGCTCGCCGATCAGGGCATCGTGCGCAACCGCGCGAAGATCGAGGCGACGATCAACAACGCACGCGCGATCCGCGAGAAAGTGCCCGAAGGCCTGGACGAATTCCTCTGGTCATTCGCGCCGGCCGAGCACGTCCGTCCGGAGACACTCGCCGACGTCCGCTCGACCTCACCCGAGTCGACGGCGATGGCGAGGGATCTCAAGAAGCGTGGCCTTCGTTTCGTCGGCCCGACGACGGCTTACGCGTTGATGCAGGCGACCGGCATGGTCGACGACCATGTGTCCACGTGCTGGCGCGCACGCCGCCGCCAGAAGGGCGATCAGTAGGCCGTCGCGCCGTTGAAGTCGCTCGTCAGCGCTGCCGCAAGACCGGACGTGATCGTGTCGTCGTGTGTGATGAATCCGAGCTCGCGGTTCTTGTTCAGCGAGTAGTCGCTGAAGTTGATCGACCCGATGTAGCTCTCGTGGGTCGTGAGCGCGGAGTCGGCGAGGATCACTTTTGCGTGGATGTACAGCGCGGTCGAGTTGTTGGGGTACAGCCGGACGTGCGCTCCGGCGGCCTTCAGCTGATCGAACGCAGAGTCGTACGAACTGTTGGCGGTCATCGTGATCGACACGTTCACACCCTTCTTCGCCTGCGCGACCAACGCGTTCGTGATCGCGGTGTCGGCCATCTCCTCGTTCTCGACCTGAAGCGTCTTCGTCGCGCTGTTGATCACGGACAGGAGCGTCGCCTGCGAGTCGGTCGGGCTCCACGTCAGGTTGTCGCCGTCACCGGGCGTGATCGTGGCGCCGGTGTAGTCGGCGTTGAAAACCTTCTCGATCGCGCCGACGTCTACGAGGTTGGTGTCGAGGATCGCGAAATCGCGGCTCGTGGCGTAGTACTGGCTCGTCAGGTTGCCGCTCATGATCGCCGACTCGACCTTGTCGACGGTGATCGTCTTCTGGTGCGTCGCCGCGTACTTGGTCGCTGCCCACACGACGTGTACGCCGTTGCTGCTGAGGTAGTTGAAGGCGGGCGTGTTGTGCGTCTTCTCGCGGTTCACGTCGAGGATCACCCGCACTGTCACGCCGCGCTTCGCATCGGCGACAAGGTCGTCCTCGGCCTTGGTGTCGGTGAGTTCGTACATGGTCATGTCGAGCGTCGAGCTCGCCGAGTTGATCAGCGAATAGATCTGCTGGTACGCGTCGGTCGGCTCGGTGACGAGGTGATATTTCGTCGAGGAACTTGCGACGGCGCTGCCGGGTACGGCCAGTGCGACGGCGCTGGCGATGACTGCCGTGGCGGCAAGCCACCGGCGGGGACGGACTGGCATGACGGCTCCTTGCGGCACGGGGAGTTGCGGAACCGTTCTAGCAGAAATTTCATCCGAAAACGGACGAGTCGGATGAAATTTCGGTCAGTGCCCGGTGAACACCGGCTTCTGCTTCGCGACGAATGCGGCGGTGGCATTGCGGTGGTCTTCGGTCGCGCCCATCTCGGTCTGCAGATGTCCCTCGCGCTCGAGGGCCTGCTCGAGGGTCGAGTGGGCGGCGAAGGTCAGCGATTCGCGGATAGCGGCATAGGCGGCGGTCGGGCCGGCGGCCAGCCGCGTGGCAAGTTCCTGAGTGGCCGGCAGCAGCCGGTCGGGTTCGACGACGGCGCTCACGAGCCCCATGTCGAGCGCGGCCTCGGCGTTGATCGGCTCGGCAAGCAGGCACAGCGCGGTGGCGCGGGCGCCGCCGATCAGGCGCGGCAGCGTCCACGAGACGCCGCTGTCGAGCGTGAGCCCGACGTTCGCGAAGGCGATCAGGAATCCTGCCTTGTTCGACGCCAGCCGGAGGTCGCAGGCGAACGCGAGGCCGGCGCCCGCGCCGGCGGCCATCCCGTTGACGGCCGCGATCACGGGCTTGGGCATCGTGGCGAGCGCCAGCACGATCGGGTTGTAGTGCTGGACGACGGTCGACAGTGGTGCCGGGTCGCCGGACTCGAGCAGCTCGACATGCTCACGGAGGTCCTGGCCGACACAGAATCCCCGTCCGCTGCCGGTCAATACCACCGCGCGGACAGCCGGGTCGCGCGCGATCTCGGTGAGCTCGCTGAGCAGCGCCTCCTTCAGCGATACCGACAGCGAATTCATGCTCTCGGGACGGTTCAAGGTCACGGTCGCGACGCCTTCGGCGCGCTCGATCAGCAGCTCGTCGGTCACGCTGTGCGACGTTACCGCGACCCCAGCGTTTGGGGTGTGCCTGCCGATCAGGGAGAATGTGTGCAAGCAACGACCGCACGTGAGCGCTTGGCTCACCTTCCTAGGAGGTACGCATGGCGGCCATGAAGCCGCGGACGGGTGACGGCCCGCTCGAGGTCACCAAGGAGGGGCGCGGGATCGTGATGCGCGTGCCGCTCGAAGGAGGTGGACGCCTCGTGGTCGAAATGTCGGCCGAGGAGGCTGACGCCCTGGGCGATGCGCTGAAGTCGGTAGGAAACTAGTCACCCCACGGAATCGCCTGGAATGCGTGGCGATTCCGTGAGGGCCCCGACTTGCCTGTTCGACGTTCGGCCCCGGACCGCGAGGTCCGGGGCCGACTGCATGTGTGCGGGAGGGAGAATCGGCTGATGATCGAGGTTCGCCTCGCCGGGCGCGGGGCAAGCGCGAGTGACGGTGTCGTCGAGACCGCGTCACCGGATGCGCTGCGCGACGCCGCGGCATCGTTGGCCCGCGCCCTGCCCGCCGGGCGCACTGTGCTCGCCCGGCCAGGTCTGTCTGGTGCGCGCCTGCGGGCGTTCGTCGAGGGCCTGAGCCTGGGCAGCTACCGCTACACGCTCGCCACCTCACCCGCCCCGGCCAAGCGGGTCGTCGAGCTTGCCGAGGTCGACGACGCCGATTCCTTCGAACAGGGCCGGCGCAGCGCCGCGGCGACGGCCTGGGCCCGCGATCTCGCGAACACCCCGTCCGACACGAAGACGCCGGCGTGGCTCGGGGCGCAGGCCGACCGGGTGTTGACGCCGCTCGGCGTCACGGTCCGGGTGCACGACGCCGAGTGGCTGGCCGAGCGCGGCTTCGGCGGCGTACTTGCCGTCGGCGGCGGATCGGTCGCGCCGCCGCGGCTGATCGAAGCGACCTGGCGCCCGCGTGGCGCCGCCGGCACGCCGCACGTCGTGCTCATCGGCAAGGGGATCACCTTCGACACCGGCGGGCTGAACATCAAGCCCGGTGACGGCATGAAGACGATGAAGACCGACATGGGCGGCGGTGCCGCGGTGCTCGCCGCCCTGCGGTTGATCGCCGAGGCGATGGTCCCCGTGCGGGTCACCGTGCTCGTTCCGGCTGCCGAGAACGCGTTCGGTGCGTCGTCCTACCGTCCCGGCGACGTTGTGCGCCATTACGGCGGGCGCACCAGCGAGATCGCGAACACCGATGCCGAGGGACGCATCGTGCTCGCCGACGCCTTGGCCTACGCGGCCGCACGGCTCAAGCCGACCGTGCTGGTCGACGTCGCCACGCTGACCGGGGCGATGAAGGTTGCTCTTGGGGTGCGGACGGCTGGGTTCTTCTCGACGTCGGAGGCGTTGGCCGAGCAGCTGATGGCCGCCGGGCGCACGAGCGGCGAGCACGTCTGGCGCATGCCCCTCAGTGCCGAGTACGAGCGCCAGCTGTATTCCGAGGTCGCCGACGCGAACAACGCTCCCGGCAGTCCCGGCGCAATCACCGCGGCCCTGTTCCTGAAGCACTTCACCCGCGACCTGCCGTGGGCGCACGTCGACATCGCCGGGCCCGCACGCTCCGACAAGGACGACGGCGTCCGCACCCGCGGCGCGACCGGTTTCGGAGCCCGCCTGCTCGCCGACTGGGTCGCCGGGCTGGCATGAGCGAGCCGGCATGACCGACGAGTGGGTCTTGCCGCTGGTCGTGCGGATCGAGCGCGACTCGCCGCCCACCCGCACCGATGCACTCGAGGCTGCAGCAGTCGCGGTTCTGACCATGCTGACCACGGACGAGCCGGACTGGGTCGAGGCCGTTCGGGCATGGGACGGCAGCCGCATCCGCAAGGTTGTCCGGCGCGCGCGCGGCGCCGAGTGGCGGCGTGCGGCGGCCCTGCCCGGGCTGACGCTGACGCGTGCCAGTGCGCAGGTGCGGGTCTATCCGCCCGTCCCGGTCGACGCGTGGCCGCCGGAGCTGGCGAGGCTGCAGGTCGGCGGGACGGAGCTCGATGATCCAGAGCAACCGCCACCGGCAGACCCGGGCGTACCGCTGATCATCGTTTCGCCCGACATCGAGATGAGTGCCGGCAAGGCGATGGCGCAGGTCGGCCACGCAGCCCAGCTGGGCTGGCGGGCCCTGCGACGGCGCAGGCGCACGGCTTGGCACGACGCGGGTTTCCCGCTCGCGGTGCGCACTGCCTCGCCGCAGCAGTGGCGCGCTGCCCTCGACGGCGGTGCGGCGGTCGTCCACGATGCCGGCTTCACCGAGGTCGCTCCCGGCTCGGCCACCGCCGCGTTCGTCCCGTGAGGTCAGGCGGGGGAGTGCTCCGCGCACAGGCCGAACAGCTCGACCGTGTGGCTGATGTCGGTGTAGCCGGCGGCGGCGGCGACGCGTTCGGCCCAGGTCTCGACCTCGGGTCCTTCGACTTCGACGGAGCGCCCGCACTCGCGGCACACGAGGTGATGGTGGTGCGCCTCGTCGTCGGTGGCCGCCCCGCACAGCCGGAACTGGGTCTCGCCGTCCTCGCGGTGCACGACATCGGCGAGGTTGTTCTCGGCGAGCAGATTCAGGTGCCGGTAGACCGTCGTCAGGCCGACGCGGTCGCCGCGGTGGCGTAGCTCGTCATGGAGCTCCTGCGCGGTGCGGAACCCGTCCGCCTCACGCAGCAACCCCTCGATCGCGGAGGCCTGCCTCGTCTGGCGGACCCGGCCGGGAAGCGTCAACGTCAACCTCGCTGGACCAGTGACTCGTACAGCTCCACAGTACGGTGCGCGATGGTGTCCCACCCGAACTCGTGTTCGGCTCGCTCGCGCCCCGCGCGTCCCATCGCGGCGGCGCGGGCCGGATCGGCGCACAGCGCGTTCACCGCCTCGGCCAGGCCCGCCTCGAACTCCTCGGCAGGGACGGCGAGGTAGGGCACGAGCAGGCCCGTCAGCCCGTCCGCGACGACTTCGGGGATGCCGCCGATGGCAGACGCGACCACGGCGGTCTCGCATGCCATTGCCTCGAGGTTGACGATGCCCAGCGGTTCGTACACGGACGGGCAGATGAACACCGTCGAGTGGGTGAGCAGCTGCGTGATCTCAGGGCGGGGCAGCATGTCGCGGATCCAGATCACGCCGGTGCGCGCCTCGGACAGCGCAGCGACGGCCTGCTCCGTTTCGGCGGCGATCTCGGCGGTGTCGGGGGCACCGGCGCACAGGACCAGCTGGATCTCGGGATCGAACGCGGCGGCCGCCTTCAGCAGATGTGCGACACCCTTCTGCCGCGTGATCCGTCCGACGAAGATCACGGACGGACGAGAGCGATCGACCCCGAAGCGGTCGAGCACGTCGTCGCTCTTGGCGGGCGCGTAGAGCTCTGTGTCGATGCCGTTGTGGATCACGTGCACCTTCGCCGGGTCGACGAACGGGTAGGCGTCGAGCACGTCCGCGCGCATGCCGTAAGAGACGGCGACGATGGCGTCGGCGCTTTCGTAGGCCTGCCGCTCGGCCCAGGACGAGACCCGGTAGCCGCCGCCGAGCTGTTCGGCCTTCCACGGCCGGGCGGGCTCGAGGGAGTGCGCCGACAGCACGTGCGGCGTGCCGTGCATCGCGCTGCCCCAGACACCGGCCATGTTCGCGTACCAGGTGTGGGAGTGCAGCACGTCGGCCGCGCCGACCGCGCCCGCGATCTCGAGGTCGGTCCCGAGGGTGCGCAACGCGAAGTTCGCTTCGGCCAGCCCGGCGGGCGCGCCGTAGGCGTAGACGTCAGGCTCGTCGCGCGGTGATCCGAACGCGTGGACGTCGACGTCGACGATGCGACGCAGTTCGCGGACCAGGAATTCGACGTGCACTCCCGCGCCGCCGTACACCTCGGGCGGGTACTCGCGGGTCAGCACCGCAACACGCATGTCGCAGACCCTAGACCGCATCATCGACGCGCGGGTTAGGGTTGGCCCATGGCCAGGGAGCCCCGCGTTTTGGGCATCGTCCTAGCGGGCGGCGAAGGAAAGCGCCTCTGGCCGTTGACAGCTGACCGGGCCAAGCCGGCGGTGCCGTTCGGCGGCAACTATCGGTTGATCGACTTCGTGTTGTCCAACCTGGTCAACGCCGGCTACCTGCGGGTGTGTGTGCTGACGCAGTACAAGTCGCACTCCCTCGACCGGCACATCACCCAGACGTGGCGGATGTCGACGGTGATCGGCGACTACATCACCCCGGTCCCGGCGCAGCAGCGGCTCGGCCCGCGCTGGTACACCGGCAGCGCCGACGCGATTCTGCAGTCGTCCAATCTGATCTACGACGACAAGCCCGATTACATCGTCGTCTTCGGCGCCGACCACGTGTATCGCATGGATCCGCGACAGATGGTCGCGCAGCACATCGAGTCCGGCGCGGGCGCGACGGTTGCGGGCATCCGGGTGCCGCGGATGGAGGCCACCGCGTTCGGTGTCATCGACTCGGCATCCGATTACAAGGTCAACGGATTCCTCGAGAAGCCGTCCGACCCGCCCGGCCTGCCCGACAGCCCCGACGAGGCGTACGCGTCGATGGGCAATTACGTGTTCACGACGCAGGCGCTGCTCGAAGCATTGCGTGAGGACGCCGAGGACGAGGACTCGGTGCACGACATGGGCGGCAACATCATGCCGATGATGGTCAAGCAGGACTCGGCCTACGTGTACGACTTCCAGAACAACGACGTTCCCGGCGCCGAGGAGCGCGACAAGGGGTACTGGCGAGATGTCGGGACGATCGACGCGTATTACGACGCGCACATGGACCTCGTCGCCGTCCACCCGATCTTCAATCTGTACAACCAGCAGTGGCCGATCTACACCCATCACGAGCACCTGCCGCCGGCGAAGTTCGTCGAGGGCGGCATCGCCCAGGAATCGATCGTCGGCGCAGGCACGATCGTGTCCGGCGCAACCGTGCGGCAGAGCGTCATCGCACCGAACGTTCGGTTGCACGCAGGCGCGTACGTCGAGGGATCGGTGCTGATGGAGGGCGTGCAGATCGGACGGGGTGCCGTCGTCCGCCGCGCGATCCTCGACAAGGACGTGGTGGTACCCGAGGGCGCACACATCGGCGTCGACCACGAACTCGACCGCTCGCGCTACCACGTGTCCGACGGCGGCGTGGTCGTGCTCGGCAAGTCGCAGCTGGCGCTTCCCTAAGTGGCGGTCGGTTGGGACGACGTCGCCGACGTCGTCGGGTGGCCCGGCCTTGCGCCGCTCGAGGCAGACGTCACCGCAGATGCGTGCGTGATCGGCCTCGGCGGCTCGGGTCTTGCCGCAGTGGACGCCCTGGCCGAACGTGGCATGTCAGTCGTCGCGGTCGATGCGGGGCGGGTGGCTGCAGGTGCGGCCGGCCGCAACGGCGGATTGCTGGTCGGTGGCCCGGACGCGTCTCTCCACTCGGCGATCGCCGCCTGGGGCGACGACGCCGCGCTGTGGCTCTACCGGCGCACGCTGGCCGAGATCGACCGGCTCGCCGAGCAGCTTCCCGACGTCGTGCGTCGGGTCGGCGCCATCCGCCTGGCCGGTCTGCCCGGTGATCCGCAGACCGCGGCCGAGGCGGTCGACCGCGCGGCCGAGATCGCTGACTGCAAACGACACGAGGCGGCGTTGCGCGAGCACGGGATCGCCGTCGAACGCTACGACGGCCCGCTCGGCACCGGACTGTTCCTGCCCGACGATGCGGCGATGAACCCGGCGCGGCGTGCGCTCGGGCTTGCTTCGCAGTTGCGTGATCGTGCGTCGTTGCACGAGCACACCCGGGTCACGTTGATCGAGCGCGGCAAGGTGTTCACCGATCGGGCGACGATCACCGCCGACACGATCCTGGTCGCTGTCGACGGCCGGCTCGATCTGATCGTGCCCGCGTTGGCAGATCGGGTGCGTACCGCCCGGCTGCAGATGGTCACGACCGAACCGGTGGGCACGGGACGACTGCCGTGCCCCGTGTACGGCCGCTGGGGCACCGACTACGCCCAGCAGGACGACGAGGGCCGCGTTTTCTGCGGCGGCGGGCGCGACCTGTTCGTCGACGACGAGTGGACCCACGACGCCGAACCGTCGGCGCAGGTGCAGGGCTATCTCGCCGATCTCGCCGGGCGGATGGCCGGTGAAGAGGTTGCGATCACGCACCGTTGGGCGGCTTCGGTCGGGTTCACCGTCGGCACGGAAGGACGTGCCCTGTGCGCCGTCGTCGACGACGGGGTGATGGCGATCGGTGGCTACAACGGCACCGGCAATCTCGTCGGCCCGGTCGCCGCCCGCGCCGCCGTTGCACACTTGCTCGACGATGAACCCATACCTTCCTGTTTCGCTCAGTAGACTTCCGTCGGGATTCAACTGTCGTCGGGGGAAGCCATGTCATCACGTGTTCTTGCTGCCGGTCTGCTCGGCGTCGCTCTGATCACCGCGTCATGCGCGGCCAAGAGCACCGGGGGCACGTCCTCCCCGCCGCCCAATCCGGCCGGCGGGCCCGGCAGCGGGTCGGGCGGTGGCGCCACGACGAGTGTCAGTGCTCCGTCCTGCACGCCGGCCACGCTCCAGACCCACACGAGCGGGACACTCACGGTGGCGACCGATTCGCCGGCCTACGGGCCCTGGTTCGTCGACGACAAGCCCAGCAACGGCAAGGGATTCGAGTCGGCGGTGGCGTTCGCGGTCGGCAAGCAGCTCGGCTACTCGACGAGTCAGGTCAAGTGGGTCGTCGCATCCTTCAACAGCGTGATCGCGCCGACGCCGAAGAGCTACGACTTCGACATCAACGAGGTGTCGATCACCGCGAAGCGGGCCCAGGTCGTCGACTTCTCGAGCGGCTACTACGACGTGGCGCAGTCGGTCGTCGTGCTCAAGAGCAGCAAGTACGCGAACGCCACCAGCATCGCCGACCTCAAGGGTGCGAAGCTCGCCGCGCAGCAGGGTACGACGAGCCTCGACGCCATCAATGACGTCATCAAGCCCGGCACGACGCCGGCCGAGTTCCCGACGAACGACCTGGCGGTGCAGGCGCTGAAGAACCACCAGGTCGACGGCCTGGTCGTCGATCTCCCGACCGGCTTCTACGTCACGTCGGCGCAGGTGCAGGACGCGAAGATCGTCGGGCAGCTCCCGGTCACCGGAAGCCCGGAGCAGTTCGGGCTCGTGTTGACGCACAACAGTCCGCTGACCTCGTGTGTCTCGAAGGCCGTCAATGCGTTGCGGGCGAACGGCACCCTCGCCAAGCTGCAGCAGAAATGGCTCGCGAGCGCGGCCCACGCGCCGGTGCTGAAGTAGCGACTCGTCGATGACGGCGACCGAGTGGCAGCCGTCCGAGCTGCAACGCCGGCGCGACGCCTACCGCCGATCGCGGTCGCGTCGTTCGGCGCTCATCGCGCTGGTGAGCACGGCGGTGCTCGTGACCGTCGTGGTGGTTGTGGTCAGCTCGAGCTCCGGCTGGAACAACACGAAGAGCAACTTCTTCGACTTCAGCGTCGGCTGGCAGGGAGTACCTGAGCTGCTGCGCGCCCTGTGGCTCAACGTGCAGATCATGCTGATCGCCGAGGTGTTCATCCTCATCTTCGCAGCGCTGATCGCCGTGGTGCGCACGCTGCGCGGGCCGGTCTGGTTGCCTGTGCGCGTGCTCGCGACGGTTTATGTCGACGTCTTTCGCGGACTGCCGCTGCTGATCGTGCTCTACCTGGTCGGCTTCGGCATCCCGTCGCTGAACCTGCAAGGTGCTCCGACGAGTCCGTTCACCTTGTGCATCATCGCGCTGGTGCTGACCTACACCGCGTACGTCGCCGAGGTCTTCCGTGCCGGCATCGAATCGGTGCACCCGTCGCAGCGCGCAGCCGCGAGATCACTGGGACTCACGCACGCGCAGACGTTGCGACACGTCGTGTTCCCCCAGGCGGTTCGTCGCGTGCTGCCGCCGTTGCTCAACGACTTCGTGAGCTTGCAGAAGGACACCTCGCTCGTGTCAGTACTCGGCGTGATCGAGGTCGTGCTCACCGCCGAGAATCAGAAGTCGCAGGACTTCAAGTTCGTCCACCTCGTGATGGCCGGCCTGATCTTCGTCGCATTGACCGTGCCGCTGACGCGACTGACTGACTGGGTCGCGCGCCGGCAGGGCTGGATCGGTGTCGGGGGCGGGATCATCTGATGCTGCAGATCACCGGCCTGCGCAAGACATACGGCAGCAACGTCGTCATTGACGGTCTCGACCTCGTAGCGGACGAGCACACGTGCACCGCGTTGATCGGCGCGTCCGGTTCGGGCAAGTCGACCTTGCTGCGCTGCATCAACCTGCTCGAGGTCGTCGACGACGGCGTGATCGAACTCGACGGACGCGACATCACCGACCCGCGCGTGAACGCGAACGAGGTGCGTACCCAGGTAGGCATCGTGTTCCAGGCGTACAACCTGTTCCCGCACCTGCGCGTGATCGACAACGTGACGCTCGGCCCGCGCCGCGTCCACAAACGCAGGCGTGCGCAGGCCGAAGCCGACGCCATGGCGATGCTCGAACGGGTCGGGCTCGCCGACAAGGCCAAGGCCCGTCCGGACGAACTGTCGGGCGGACAGCAGCAGCGGGTCGCCATCGCGCGAGCGCTGGTTGCGAAGCCACGCTTGATGCTGTTCGACGAGGTCACCAGTGCGCTCGACCCCGAACTCGTCGGCGAGGTGCTCACCCTGATCCGCGAGCTGAAGAGCGAGGGCATGACGATGCTGCTTGCCACGCATGAGATGACTTTCGCCCGCGAGGTCGCCGACCAGGTGTGCTTCCTCGACGGTGGGCGGGTGCTCGAGCACGGGGTGCCCGACCAGGTCTTCGGCGCGCCGCGTGAGGCGCGTACGCGGCAATTTCTCGGCCGGATCATCGAGGCCGGACGGCTCTGATCGGGCGTACGGAACAATGATCCGGGTGAGCGACGAACTGGTGTCAGCCCTGCGCTTCGCAGGCGTCACCGACGTCGACACCGCCACCCGGCGCCGCGCCGAGTACTCCTCGGACGCGAGCAACTACCGCGTCGTGCCGCGCGTTGTCGTTTTCCCGCGACACATCGACGAGGTCGCCGCGACCGTGGCCGTCGCGCGCGAACACGGGGTCGCGCTCACCAGCCGGGGCGCCGGCACGTCCACGGCAGGCAACTCCATCGGTCCCGGCATCGTGATGGACTTCTCGCGGCATCTGAACCGCGTGCTCTCGATCGATGCCGACGCTCGCACGGCATCCGTCGAACCCGGCGCGGTGCTCGACGACATCACCGCGGCGGCGGGCGCGCACGGCCTGCGCTTCGGTCCCGACCCGTCCACGCACGCCCGCGCGACCGTCGGCGGCTCGATCGGCAACAACGCATGCGGATCGCGGGCTCTGCGGTACGGCCGCACCGCTGACAACGTCGTCTCGCTGGACACCCTTACCGCCGCTGGCGACGTGCTCGAAGCACGTGCGTTCGGCAGGGACGGGTTGGCTGCCGCTGGTCCGATCGGTGCCGAGTTGCAGCGCATCGTCGAGCACGAGCGTGCGCTGATCCGCACGCAGTTCGGACGGTTCCGCCGCCAGGTGTCCGGTTACTCGCTCGAACACCTGCTGCCCGAGAACGGTGCCGACCTCGCGAAGTTCCTCGTCGGCACCGAGGGCACGCTCGCCGTGATCACCCGCGCGAGCGTCGCTCTCGTCGAATCGCCGCCGGCAGTCGCGCTGGCCGTATTGGGTTACGCAGACATGCCGTCCGCCGCCGAGGCCGTCCCCGCGTTGTTGCCGCACGCGCCGGTCGCCTTGGAGGGGATGGACGCGCGCCTCGTGGCGGTCGTACGCGACCGGCGCGGACCCTCGGCCGTGCCCGACCTGCCGCGCGGCGGCGGATGGCTGTTCGTCGAGACGTCGGGCGCGACGCAGGCCGAAGCCGTCCGCGCCGCCGAGAAGTTGATCGCCGACGCCGGCTGTCTCGATTCGACCGTCGTCACGGGCGATGCCGCCCGCGCGCTGTGGCGCATTCGCGAGGACGGCGCGGGGCTCGGCGGGCGCACTCCGTCCGGCGCGCCGGCCTGGCCCGGCTGGGAGGACGCAGCCGTCCCGCCGGAGCACCTGCCCGCGTACCTGCGCGAGTTCGAAGCGTTGCTGCGTGAGCACCGCCTCGACGGCCTCATCTACGGACACTTCGGCGACGGCTGCGTGCACGTGCGCATCGATTTCCCGTTCGAGGACGGGCCGCGCGCGTTCAGCCGGTTCGTCGTGGCCTCGGCCGCTCTGGTCGGGCGCCATCACGGCTCGCTGTCGGGCGAGCACGGCGACGGGCGGGCGCGCAGTGCACTGCTACCGCACATGTACTCGCCACGCGCGATCGAGACCTTCGCACGCATCAAGAAGGTCTTCGACCCGTCCGACCTGCTCAACCCCGGCGTGCTCGTCGACCCGAATCTGGTCGAAGCCGATCTGCGCGTGCCCAAGGCCCGCCCGCTCAAGCACGTGACGTTCGCGTTCCCGCACGACAACCACGATCTGTCGACGGCGGTGCATCGCTGCGTCGGCGTCGGCAAGTGCCGAGCCGACCTCACCGCATCAGGCGGCGTGATGTGCCCGTCGTTCATCGCGACGCGCGATGAAAAGGACTCGACCCGCGGACGTGCGCGCGTGCTGCAAGAGCTGGCGAACGGCACACTGGTGAAGGGCGTTCGCGACAAGGCCGTCCACGAGGCACTCGACCTGTGCCTGTCGTGCAAGGGGTGCTCGTCCGACTGTCCGGCCGGCGTCGACATGGCGACCTACAAAGCCGAGGTGCTGCACCAGCGCTACAAGCGGCGGCCGCGACCGGCGTCGCACTACAGCCTTGGCTGGTTGCCGCGCTTCGCCCGGTTGGCAGCGCGCATGCCGCGCCTGGCGAACGCGACCCTGCGGCGTCCGGCGCTGTCAGGACTGGCGAAGCGCCTCGGTGGCATCGACGCGCGCCGCGACCTGCCGACCTTCGCCCATCGCACGTTCCGTGCGCAATTCACCCCGTCGTCCTCGGGTACGCCGGTGCTCTTGTGGGTCGACACATTCACCGATCACTTCAGCCCTGAGGTCGGGCTGGCCGCCGTGCGGGTGCTCGAGCACGCGGGCTACGCAGTGCAGCTCACGGCGAAGCCCGTCTGCTGCGGACTGACCTGGATCTCGACCGGGCAGCTCGACGGAGCGCGCAAGCGACTGCGTGACACGCTCGATGCGCTCGAACCTGCGCTGGCGCAAGGCATTCCGATCGTCGGCCTCGAACCGTCATGCACTGCCGTGTTGCGCGGTGATCTCACGGAGTTGCTCGCAGACGATCCGCGGGCCGCCGCGGTCGCGAAGGCCACCCGCACGCTGGCCGAGTTGCTTCGTGAGACGCCTGGCTGGCAGCCGCCGGATCTCGCCGCCGTCCGCGCCGTCGCGCAGCCGCATTGCCATCACCACGCCGTGATGGGCTGGACGGCCGACAAGGCGTTGCTGGATTCGGCCGGCGCGGACGTGTCGGCGGTCGGCGGATGCTGCGGGCTTGCGGGCAACTTCGGCGTCGAGCGCGGCCACTACGACGTGTCTGTCGCAGTTGCAGAGACAGCGTTGCTGCCGGCCGTGCGCAGCGCGCCGCACGATGCCGTCGTGCTTGCTGACGGATTCTCGTGCCGCACCCAGCTCGAACAATTGGCGCGCGTGCACTCGGTTCATCTGGCTCAATTGATCGCGGAGGCGCTATGACGTCACCCCACGAAACCACTGCGCAAAGAACACCCCGTGCTTCCGCGGGGACCCCGAAGGTGGACGGGTTCGTCCCGCCGCCGTATCCGTACGACCGGCTCGACGAGATCAATGCGCTCGCCGGCAAGCACGACGGCGGCGCAGTTGATCTGTCGATCGGCACGCCGTGCGACCCGCCGCCGAGTGCGGTGCTCGAGGCGTTGTCGATCGGCGACACCGCACGCGGCTATCCGCCGTCGATCGGGACGGCCGCGTATCGCGAAGCGGTGGCCGAGTGGATCCATCGCCGGCTCGGCGCGTCCGTCGACCCGGCAACCGAGGTCGCCGCGGTCGTCGGGAGCAAGGAGTTCGTCGCTTCGACGCCGCAGTACCTGAAGCTGCGTACGCCGGATCGAGACACGGTGCTGTACCCGGCGATCAGCTACCCGACCTACGAGATGGGGGCGACGCTCGCCGGTTGTCGCGCCGTCGCGTACACCGACCTTGCCGACATCTGCGCCGACGACGCCGCGCGTGCCTTGTGCATCTGGGTGAACTCGCCGGCGAACCCGTCCGGCGAACTGCACGATCTCGACGCAGCGGCACAGTGGGGTCGCGAGCGAGGCGTGCCGGTGCTCTCGGACGAGTGCTACGCCGAGTTCACGTGGGACGGGTCGCCGCGCACGATCCTGTCGTCCGGCACGACGGGCGTGCTCGCGGTCCACAGCCTGTCGAAGCGCGACAACTTCGCGGGCGCAAGGATCGGCAGCTACTCCGGTGATGCCGAGTTGGTGCATTACCTGCGCGAGGTGCGCAAGCACGCCGGGCTGATGCCGCCCGGACCCGTGCAGGCCGCTGCCATCGTCGCGCTCGGCGACGACGCGCACGTCGAGGTACAACGCGAGCGCTACCAACGGCGGTTGTCGGTGTTGGCGCGCCTGCTCGCACGCGTCGGTTACGAGGCGCCGTTGCCGCGCGGTGCCTTCTATCTATGGGTGCCCGCACCAGGCGATGACGCCTGGGCGGCTGCGCGGGATCTCGCCGAGAAGGTCGGCATCGTCGTCTCACCCGGCGAGTTCTACGGACCGGTGTCGGCCGGGTACTTCCGAGTCGCGGCGGTGCAGCCGGACGAACGCATCGCGCTCGTTGCCGCGAGGGCGGGTCTGTAACCGATGCCTCGGCGGGCGGACATGTTCACCGCGGACGGACGCCCGTCCGACGACGACCCACGCGAGAACGGCCCACGCCTCGGCGACGAGCGCGCGACGCTGACCGAGTCGCTGCGCACGCGCCGGCTCACGCTCGAGCTGAAATGTGCCGACCTCGACGCCGAGGCCATGGCCCGCCGTGCGGTCGAGCCGTCGACGATGTCGTTGCTCGGTCTTGTGCGTCATCTCGCGGAGGTCGAGCGGGGGACGTTCCGGCGATTGATGGCGGGCGAGGACGTACCGAGATTGTTCACGTCCGAGGCCGACCGTGACGGTGACTTCAACGGCGCGGTCGCCGATCCCGCGGTCGTTGCCGAAGCCTGGGCGACATGGCGCGCCGAGGTCGATTTCTCCGTTCGGTTCGTCGCAGCCGCGCCCTCGCTCGACATGACCGCAGACGACGCGTCGAACCAGCACGGCAGCGGCGGTGGAGTCATCTCGCTGCGCGAGGTGCTGGTCGGCATGATCGAGGAGTACTCGCGACACCTCGGTCATGTTGATCTCTTGCGCGAGCGGATCGACGGCCGGCTGGGTCAGTGAACTCGAGCCCACGTGTGCACATCCCGCGACCGGCCCGCCGTCGGTTTGACGATGATCAGCCGCTGCCCGGATTGAGCACGACCGTGACCATCGCTCCGCGGCCGGCCTTGACGCCGTCGGAAGTCGCGACCGTCGCAGTCTTGCTGCCGTAACTTGTTCCGGTGATCGGCTGATCGGCGGTGGCGGAATCGACCCGGCCGCCGCCCTTCGCCGGTGCGTCGACCTGGCGAGTCGTCACTCCTGCCGGCAGCGTCCAGGTCTCCTGGCCGGCCGAGGTGCGGTCGGACCAGTACGAGATCGCCCAGGCACCGGGATCGGCCCCGTTCGCAGTCGGGGTGACGTGCGTGTTGGTGTTCACGTCGCCGGACGTGGCGACCGGCGGGCTCGCGCTCGCCACACCCGAGTAGGCAAGCGTCTGGAGGTCCACCCGCGCTGCGGCATCGAGGTGCACGGTCACGCTGGCCGGATCACCCGCCACGATGGCATGGCGATACACGGTCGTCTGCAACGTCGAGTTGGTGAATTGGGTGACCTGCGTCCAGCCTGCAGGCGGCGTGTTCGTCACGCCTGCAGTTGCCACGCTGACGAACAGGAAAACGGTGTCGCCCGACCTGGCCCGGAACAGTGACGCTCGGGTTCTGGACACCGGTCGTCGGCGAGTTGAAGTTGCCCTTCCCGTCGAACGCGATCGGTGTGACTGTTCCCGACGGCGACACGGTCGTCGATGCGGTGTCCGATGCCGCCACGGCCGTCATCGACGGTGAGCGTGACGGTGTAGGTGTTGGCCGCGGCGTAGACGTGCGTGGTCGTCACGCCAGACCCGGTACTTGCCGTCACCGAAGTTCCACGTGTACGTCAGCTGATCGCCGTCAGGGTCACTCGAACCCGAGCCGTCGAACGTGCACGTCAGACCGGTGCACGACGCCTGGCTGATCACGGCGTTCGGCGGGTTGTCCGACGAGCTCGCCGACCCGAAGAGGAACAGGCTGCGTGCGCGCCAGTCGTGGGTCGCGTCGGCGATCGCGTCGGTCGTGCCCACTGTCCCGTTGGTGAACGTGCGCGAATGCAGGAAGCCGCCGGTCGACCCGCTTGCGTAGTAGAGCGTCGAGCCCGAGATGAACATGCCGGTGACGTTGTTCGGCAACACGTTGTTCTGGGCGAACTCGAACGGGCCGATGACGCCGCTGTCCGGGCTGAACAACCGCGAGTACAGCGCGGTCCTGCCGGCCAGCGTGTAGTAGATGCGTCCGGCGTAGTAGAACGCGCCGGTGACCGTGGACAACTCGCTCGTCAGATACGTCGGATGCACACCTTGATAGGTCTGACCGGACCCGGTCTCGATCGGCGACCAGTACGCATCGTCGTAGGCGTCGAGCAGCTGCGGAACTCCCACATCCGTCCCGTTGAATGTCGCGCGGTACAGATTGCCGTTCTGACCGTAGAAGATGTTGTTGCCCACCGTGAACGCGCCGCGCGTGGTGCTCCATGCGATGCCCGACGTCGACAGCGTTCCGGTCGTTCCGAAGGTTGCCCCCGGCATCGACGAGCCGTTCACCGGGATGTACTTCACCTGGTCCGAAGTCGTCGCTCCTGGCGAGTCGAGGTACACGTTGGACGGCAACGAGCCGATCGTCTGGGCGGCCGGCGTTCGTCCGCCTGCGAGCGGGAACATGGCCATCTTGCCGGTGTTGTACTTGCGATTTCCGACATAGGTCTGGTCACCGCCGATGTAGAGGCCGTTGGACCCGGAGAACAGTGCGTATGTACCGGCGCCGCGCGGGTTGCGGCCGGGATTCCAGTCGAGCGGGACGCCGCTCGTCGGGTCGAGGGCGGCAACTGCTGGACGGGGGATCGCGCCCTGCTTGGCATTGTCGGTGCCGTAGTAGTTGTTCAACCATCGATTGTGGCCGCCGACGTAGACCGCAGCATCGGTCACGTCGACCGACCACAGCGAGTCGCGTCCGGTGAAGTCCGTCCAGGTCGGCTGCACGTCTGTGCCGGTCGTGCTCGACTCGAACCGGGAAACGCTGTCGCACAGGGTGCGCGTGCCATCGGTGTTGAGTTCGCTGGGCGTGCCGCCGCCGGTCGCGGTCACCGCGAAGTACGAGCCGTCGGCCGAGTACTGCACGTCGGTGACGTAGGTGTCGAAGGCCGTGTAGATACAGCGCGCCGTGTACGCGCTGGTCGCCCAGGTCGGGTCGATGACCGCGTTCGGGGACGAGTCCAGATCGATCTCGACGATCTGATCACGCAACAGGCTGTCGGCGTTCTTGAAGTTGCCGACAACGATCGCGCGGGTGCCTGCGGGATTGACGGCCATCGACCGTCCGCCGACCGCCCCCTTCGCGCCGGTGCCGTTGTAGTTGTGGTGGCCGGTCAGCTGAATGTCCATGTACGGATCCAGAGCGCCGCTCGACGGCACGAGACTGGCGATACCGTCATGCGTCGCACCGCCGGCCGTTGTGAACGAGCCCGTGATGTACAGCCGCGAGGACGTCAGCGATATCGCGTACACGATCCCGTTGAGAGCAGCCGGCCTGAACCCGCCGACGATGCCGCCGCTGCTGACGTTCAACAGTGTGAGGCCCTTCGAGCGGACACCGTTAACGGTGTTGAAATTGCCGCCGACGTAAACCGTTCCTGCGGTCGGGCCCGGCGCCAGGGCCTGGATCGTGTTGTCGAAGGTCGGCGCGAATGTGGTCGATAGCGCTCCGGTGGTTGCATCGAATGCCAGCAGATTGCTCCGGGTGAACGATTTGCCACCGCTGGTCACTGCCGTGAACGTCCCGCCGACCACGATCGTGTTGCCCACTTGCGTGATTGCGTAGACGGTGCCGTCAGTGATGTTCGGATACGCCTTCGACGGAACCGGCGACGGAATCGTCGTCCAGTTGACGCCGCTCCCGACCGCATTCGCGGGCGTCGCGCCGACCACGCTCGCCCCTGCGAGCACGACTGTGCCCGCGATCGCGACTATCGCTGCACGGTTGCGTAACCGAATTCCAGACATGTTGCCCCCCGCGGAGTGCCTTCCGCTGAAGCCGGTAGAAAACCAAGCCTCATCCCCGACAGATACCTTTCCGGTGAAAGTGCACATACGCAATGTGTCGCGCGAGTCTTGAGTAAGAATTTCCTCTTCGCCCTTATCCGATGATCTTGCGGAAATGCGCACCAGAGCGACGAAAATTGCAAGATCACGCCCGCGGGAGGCGCCCGGTACCGGGCCGAAACACGCTCGCCATACGATCCGAGGATGGCCGACCTGTTCGACGACTACCGTCTGGGAGCGGCGTGGGACGAGATGATCGATGCCGCCGGCGCGTCCCGTCCGAGCTATCAGGCGCTGTACGAGTCGATCCGCAAGAGCGGCAGTCAAGAGCTGCGGGCAGGCGTTGACTCGCTCGCGCGGGCCTACTTGAACCAGGGCGTCACGTTCGACGTGGGCGGCGAGGAGCGGCCGTTCCCGCTCGACATCGTGCCTCGGGTCATCGACGACGCGAGCTGGCAGACGATCGATCGCGGCGTGCGGCAGCGCGTCAAGGCGCTCGAAGCGTTCCTGTCCGACGTGTACAGCGGGCATTGCCGCGCGGTCGCCGACGGAGTGCTGCCCAACAAGATCATCAGCACGTCGAAGCACTTCCACCGTGAGGCGTACGGCATCGAGCCGGCCAACGGCGTTCGCGTCCACGTCAGTGGCATCGACCTGATCCGCGACGAGCAGGGTGAGTTCCGCGTCCTCGAGGACAACGTGCGCGTCCCGTCCGGCGTCAGCTACGTGCTCGCGAACCGTAGCGCGATGCGCCAGCAATGGGCGGACGTGCTGAGCAAGGTGCGGCTGCGTCCGGTGAGCCACTACCCGCAACGCCTGCTCGCCGCGCTTCGCGCAGCAGCACCGAGCGGCGTCACCGACCCGAACGTCGTAGTGCTGACGCCTGGCGTGCACAACAGCGCCTACTTCGAGCACGCCTGGCTCGCCCGTGCGATGGGCGTCGAACTCGTCGAGGGACGCGACCTCGTCAGCGCCGGGGGAGTGGTGCGTATGCGCGACACCTCCGGCGAGCGCCGCGTCGATGTCATCTATCGCCGCGTCGACGACGAGTTCCTCGATCCGGTGCAGTTCCGCGCCGACTCGGCACTTGGCTGCCCCGGCCTGCTCACGGCGGCGCGGGCCGGCAACGTGACGATCGCCAATGCGGTCGGCAACGGCGTCGCCGACGACAAGTTGATCTACACCTACCTGCCCGCCCTCGTGCGCTACTACCTTTCCGAGGAACCGGTGCTGCGCAACGTCGACACCTGGCGACTGGAGGAGCCCGGCGCGCTGGAAGAAGTGCTCGACCGCCTCGACGAACTCGTGGTGAAGCCGGTCGACGGTGCGGGCGGCAAGGGCCTGGTCATCGGCCCGCAGGCCACCCGTCCCGAACTCGACGCTCTGCGCACCCGCCTGCTCGCCGACCCGCGCGGCTGGATCGCCCAGCCCGTCGTGCAGCTGTCGACCGTCCCGACGATGATCGGCGACACCATCGCCCCGCGCCATGTCGACCTGCGTCCGTTCGCCGTCAACGACGGCAACGACGTGTGGGTGCTGCCCGGCGGCCTGACCCGTGTCGCGTTGCCGGCAGGATCGCTGGTCGTCAACTCCAGCCAGGGTGGCGGCTCGAAGGACACCTGGGTTCTTGCCGGCGAACGCCGCGCGCCACGTGTCAACCACACGGTCGAGCACGACCGCACGCAGGCGCTCCCTCGGCCGGACGAGTTCCGCGATCAGGAGATTCGCCAGCAGCAACAACAACAGCAGCAGCAACAGCAGCAGGACGAACCATGCTGAGTCGCCTGGCCGAATCGCTCTACTGGATCGGTCGATACGTCGAGCGCGCCGAGGACACCAGCCGCATCCTCGACGTCCACCTCGCCCTGCTGCTCGACGATCCGTGGGCGCCCGAGGACATCGTGTGCTCGTCACTGCTCTCGGCCATGGGCCAGGACAACGTCGACAGCGAACAGACCAACAGCGCCGGGCTGCTCGAACTCCTCGCGTGGGACGACACCTCGCCCGGCTCGGTGCTCGGTGCGCTCGCCGCAGCACGCGAGAACGCACGACGCAGCCGAGAGGTCGTCTCGACCGAACTCTGGGAGAGCATCAACGTCACGTTCCTCGAAGCGTCACGCCGCGAACGTCGTGCCCATCCGCATGCGTTCTTCACGTGGCTGCGCGAACGGGCAGCGGCGTTCCACGGCACGGCCGACGCGACGCTCTCGCGCGACGAGGCCTACCACTTCCTCGTGCTCGGCCGGTCGATCGAACGTGCTGACATGACCGCGCGTCTGGTCGCCGCGCGGGCCCTCGCCGGTGACGCCGGTCCGCCGTGGATCACGCTGTTGCAGAGCTGCGGTGCTTACCAAGCGTTCCTGCGCAGCGCGAACGGCGTCGTCGACGATCGCCGCTCTGTCGAGTTCCTGCTGCTCGACCCGCTGTTTCCACGTTCGGTGATGCGAGCACTCGTGCGAGCCGAGTACTGCCTGGACACGCTGGTGTCATTGCACGGTGGGACGAGCGGTGCGCGCGGCGGTGAGGCACATCGGGTGCTGGGCATGATCCGGTCGGAGCTGGAGTTCGCGCCGACGGCCGAGCTGTTCGAGGACGTCTACCACGTCATGGAACGCGTGCAGAGCGCGTGCTCGGTCGCCAGCGACGCGATCGCGCGGCGCTACTTCCCGCGCGGTGTCGTGACGGCTTGGAAGGCCAGCTGATGCCCTCGCGATACCGCATCAATCACACGTCCGCGTACAGCTACGACCAACCGGTGACCGCGTCGTTCAACGAGGTGCGGCAGACCCCGGCAGCTTCGCCCTGGCAGATCCCGATGGAGTCGGTCCTGCGTGTCGACCAGTCGAGCTGGCACTACCGCTACATCGACTACTGGGGCACCTCGGTGCGCGTGTTCGAGGCGCACTCGCAGCACCGCGAGCTGGTCGTCGAGGTCACCAGCCTCGTCGAAGTCGACCGCACGCGGCGCATCGCGTCGGCCGAGCCGGTCGGCTGGGACGAGCTGCGGTCGGGGACGACGACCGACCGCTTCGACGAATTCCTCGCCACAGCGCGGGCGACCGCGCCGCCGACCGAGCTGGCCGACCTGGCCGACTCGATCGCCGCCGACAACGATCCCGCGGGCGCCGCGCAGGCCATCGCCGCCGCGGTGCACGACACGATGACCTACCTACCGGGTTCGACCGGTGTCTACACGCCCGCCGCAGACGCGTGGGAGGCGCGCAGCGGCGTGTGTCAGGACTATGCGCACCTCGTCGTCGGCGCACTGCGCCACGTCGGTATCCCGGCCCGCTATGTGTCGGGATACCTGCACCCCAGCGCCGAACCCGTGATCGGCGAAGAGGTGAGCGCCGAAAGCCACGCGTGGGTCGAATGGTGGCTCGGCGAGTGGGCCGGCAACGACCCGACGAACCTGGCCGAGGTCGCCGAGCGACACGTGCAGGTCGGTACCGGTCGCGACTACAACGACGTCCCGCCGATCAAGGGCATCGTCGCCGGGACGCCCATCACGACCGACCTCCAGGTTGAGGTATCGATCACGCGGCAGGCCTGACGCGTTTAGTCGCAAGCCAGGCATGGGTACTCAACCCGTGTCCGACGAGACAACCGTCGCAGACGACACGTGAGAGGACGCGGTATCCATGAGCGCGACCGACAAGGCCAAGAACAAGATCGAAGAGGCCGGCGGCAAGGCCAAGGAAGCCCTGGGTAAGGCGACCGGCGACAAGAGCACCGAGAACGAAGGCCGCAAGGACCAGGCCAAGGCAGACGTCAAGGGCGCCGGCGAAAAGGTCAAGGACGCCTTCAAGCGCTGAGCGGTTCCCAAGCCAGCCAAACAGCTTTCACGGCCCCGCAGCGACCACGGTCGCCGCGGGGCCGTGGCACGTTCTCATGGGCGCAGTCTGGTAGGCACAGTGCTGTGACCGACGACCTCCGTCCCCAACGCCGCGGCCGCCGCATCGCGATGACCGATGCAGAACGCGACGAATTCCTGACCGCCGAACGCACCTGCCGGGTCGCCACCGTCAGCGCGGACGGGCCGCATGCGACACCGCTGTGGTACCTGTGGCGCGACGGGGTGCTCTGGCTGTACTCGATCACCCGCAGCCAGCGATGGACCGATCTCGAGCGCGACCCGCGGATCGGCATTGTCGTCGACGCCGGCCACGAGTACCTGGAACTGCGCGGAGTCGAGATCACCGGCACTGTCGAGGTGGTCGCCGAGGTGCCGCGCACGGGCGAGCCAAACGACGAGATCGCACCGATCGAGGCCGAGTTCGCAAGCAAGTACTTCGGCACGGACGATCTGTTCCACGACGAGCGGCACGCCTGGCTGCGCGTCACTCCCGCCAAGATCAGCAGCTGGGACTTCCGCAAGCTCGCCGACCTCTGACCCGGACCGGCGACACTAGCTCCAGCGCACCCGCGCCAGTTGCTGCCACAGCTCGACCGCGCGGTCGTCGCCGTCGATGTCGACTGCTTCGGCCGGGGTGCGGTTCCACAAGAACAGGTACAGGTCGGCGCTGCGGCCGCGGAAGGTGCAGTCGACCTCGCCCGCCCCGTCGCGAGTGATCGTGCGCTGCTCCGGCCCGAGGTCGACTCGCCACGTTGTCGCGGTATCGGTCGGCGCGATCTGCAGCGCCAGTGCCGGGTCGGCGAGCAATCGTCCACGTGGCCGGCCGTAGAAGCCCTCGAGCAGTTCGCCGATGCCGTCGAGCGCGAAGTCTGCATCGACGTCAGGCACCTCACCGATCGACGCCGCTGCGTCAGCGCCGTGAATCGTCGTCTCGTGCGCCTGCCTGCGGGCCCAGAACGATCGTGCCGGACCGGCGGCGGCGAGGAAGGTCATCGCGTCGAGATCATCGGGTGCCGCGCGCAACGCGGAAACCAGGTCGCGATGTCCTGCGCGGAACCAGTCGACGACGTCGTCGTGCGGTGCGCTGAAGTCGGGCTCGGCACCATCGGCGAATGCCGCTCGTCCCTCGCGCACGTGGGCTGTCGCCCAGCGGTGCACCATCCCGATGTGCCCGAGCAGAGCGCGAACGTCCCAGTCGGGACAGGTGGGGACGCTCGCGTCGAGCCCGGCCCGCTCGGCCGTATCGGCGAGCGCGAGGCCGTGCAGTTCGAGCCGGTCGATCAGGTCGGCGGTGTCCACGTGGTCATCCTGGCACCGCCGGGCGACACCGTCAGCCGATGCTCGGCACGCCGGCCGTCCAGCACTGCGTCCCGCTGTGACACGCGATCAGGGCGTTCATGATCTTGTCCAGGGCGGCCACGCGCGACTTGGGCAGCGACGGTCCGAGATTGTGCAGCTCGTACGGGTCCTTGAGCGTGTTGTAGTACTCGCGGTCGCCGTCGGCGTAACGCACGTAGACGAAGTTCTGGGCGCGGATCGCGTTGTAGGTCGGGGGCACCCGGCTCTTGAGCACGTCCTGCTTGTCCGGGTCGGCCTGCTGGTGCGGGTCGTAACGGTGCTCGATGAGGGCGTACCGGCGCCATGGCTCGTTCTGGCCGTGCAGCAGCGGTACGAGGCTGTGGCCCTCGACGCCCGGCGGGTTGGCCCCCCCGGCGAGCTGAGCGAACGTGGGACGCAGGTCGATGTTCTCGGCCATCGCCGGATTGACCGAGCCCGGCGCGATGCCCGGTCCGGTGACGACGAGGGGCACGCGGATGTCGGTGTCGAAGGCGGTCTCCT
Source organism: uncultured Actinomycetota bacterium (assembly GCA_963757455.1). Classification (GTDB taxonomy): domain Bacteria; phylum Actinomycetota; class Actinomycetes; order Mycobacteriales; family Jatrophihabitantaceae; genus RYN-133. Next base: position 204,351 of record CAVWSE010000010.1, on the reverse strand, counting down.
TACCGGAGCGCAGCCGGTACTCGCCGAGGTGGTAGCCGTTGTCGGAGCTGAACACGAACACGGTGTTGTGGGCCTGACCGGTGACCGCGATCGTGTGTTCGAGCGCGCCGATCATCCGGTCGACCGACTGCACCGACTCGACGCGCAGTTGCCACCAGTGCTGGATGTCGCGCTGGTCCTGCGCCGAGATCGGCGGGAGGCCACGCAGCCATTTCGGCACCGGGTGGGGCAGCTGGTCGTACGCGGGCGTGTGCGGCGCGCGGATGCCGGGGAACGTGCCGACGTCCTGCGGCGCCGGCGTGTACGGGTAGTGCGGCGCGAAGGTCGCGACCTCGAGCATGAACGGACGCCGCGGTGATTGTGCGCCCTGCCGGATGAATCGCAGCGCTCGCTCCTGCAGCACCGACGTCAGGTAGTCGCTGCGCCTGCTGCCGTAGTGCAGCCACGAGTGCCCGTTGGTGATGTCGTACTGGTATTCGGGATAGCCGTTGCCGGCGGCGTCCCAGGCCGTCCAACCCGGCGGCACCCAGGCACCCTGCCGGTACGCGGGGGTGCCGCGCTTCGGGTTCGGCCGGTACTCGTTGAGGTACTTGCCCATGAACCCGGTCCGGTAGCCGGCCTTGTACAGCGAGGTCGCGAAGGTGCTCTTCTCCTCGCCGAGTTTGTGGAACTTGGCGAAGCCGCCGGTCGGTGCGGTGTTGCCGAGCACGTGCGTGCTGTGCGGGAACTTGCCGCTGAAGATCGACGCCCGCGACGGGCAGCACAAGGAGTCGGTCACCGTGTAGTTGCTGAACGTCATGCCCTGCTGCTCGAGGGCCTTGACGTGCGGCATGTACTTGATCAGGTTCCACGACAGATCGTCGGTCAGTACGAACACGATGTTCGGTCGCGACGCGCTCGGCGCGACCGGCGAGCCACTGCCGGTGGGCAACGGCGGGTAGTTGGTCGCCCTCGTCGGTGAACTCGTGCAGGCGGACAGCGTCAATGCGATCAGGACGATCGCGATGATCAGGCGCTGGTTCCGGCGTGGACGCACATGATGAGAAGTACGCGAACGATGCATAGAAGCGGATGACCCCGTCAGGCCGTTCTCAGACGAGATCATCCGGAGTTCGGAACGCCGGCGTTCCAGCACTCGGTGTTTCCATGGCAAGCGATCAGCTGATTCATGATGTGGTTCAAGTACCCGGTTCGCAGCTTCGACAGCGACGGGCCGAGGTTGTGCAATTCATAAGGATCCTTGGCGATGTTGTAGAACTCGATCTCGCCGTCCTCGTAGCGGATGAATACGAACGACTTGGTGCGGATCGCGTTGTAGGTCGGCGGCGTCCCGCTCGTGTAGTCCTGCGTGTCCGGGTCGGTCGCCTTGGGACTGGCATGCGCGTGCTCGATGAGCGCGTACGTTCGCCATGCGGTCGACTGCTGATCGAGCAGCGGGACGAGGCTGCGTCCGTCGACGTTGCTCGGGGTCGTGGTGCCGGCGAGCTGCTCGAAGGTCGGGCGCAGATCGATGTTCTCGGCCATCGCGGTGCTCTGGCTGTCCGGCGCGATGCCCGGGCCGGCGACGATCAACGGCACTCGGATGTCGGTGTCGAAGGCCGTCTGCTTGCCGTACTCGAGCGTGTACTGCCCGAGGTGATAGCCGTTGTCGGAGCTGAACACGAAGACGGTGTTGTCGGCCTGGCCGGCGGCCTGCACGGAGTGTTCGATCGCGCCGATCATGCGGTCGACGCTCTGGACGGCCTCGACGCGCATCTCGTACCACTGGCGGATCTTGGCCAGGGCCGAGGAGTCGAGCGGGTGCCGCGCCTTCATCCACCCGGGCGCCGGATGGGGGAGCGTGTCGAAGTTCGGTCCCCTCGGCGCCTGGATGCCGGCGAACGTCCCGACATCGGACGGAGCCGGGGTGTACGGCGAGTGCGGTGAGAACGGCGCGACTTCGAGCATGAACGGGTCGGGATGCGTCGCGGCATTCGCGACGAACGCGGTCGCCTTGCTCTGCAGGACGGTGTTCATGAAGTCCGACGGGGAGTGGCCGTAGTAAACGACCTTGTTGCCCTCTCCGATGCCGTAGTCGTAGCCCGAGTACCCGCCCGAGCCCACACCGTCCCAGGTCGACCAGCCGGGCGGCACGTACGGGCCGAACAACGCCTCGCGAAACGGCGGGCGCGACTGGGCCGGGTTGTAGTCGTTGAGGTACTTGCCCATGAACGCGGTGCGGTAGCCGGCCCTCAACAGCGAGGTCGCGAAGGTGCTGCGGTCGTCACCCTCGGCGCGGAACTTGTAGAAGCCGCCGGTCGGGAGCGTGTTGCCGAGGACGTGCGTGTCGTGCGGGAACTCGCCGGTGAAGATCGAGGCGCGCGACGGGCAGCACAGCGAGTCGGTCACGGTGTAGTTCGTGAAGGTCATGCCCTGCTGCTGCAACGCCTTCACGTGCGGCATGTACTTGACCAGGTCCCACGACAGATCGTCGGTCAGTACGAACACGATGTTCGGATGCGCCGGCGACGGGCGCCCGCCCGTCGTGGCCGGCGACGGCAGCGACGGGCGAGGCGGCGCGGTCGTGCAGCCGGCGAGGCTCAGCGCCGCAGCCACCATCGCGAGAGCCGTCGCGACGAGGGCGCGGCGCCGTGAGCGCGGCAAGTCTCAGCTCCTCGTGGATCGGCTCTTCACTACTGCTACCGATCACACACTGCCATGGCTGCGGGGACCGCAGCGATGTCAGGGGCCTCTCAGAGCCAGGCCCGTGACGGGCGCCTCAGCCGAACTCGACGCCCTGCGCCAGCGGCAGCTCGGTCGAGTAGTTGACGGTGTTGGTTGCGCGGCGCATGTACGCCTTCCACGCGTCCGAGCCGGACTCGCGGCCGCCGCCGGTCTCCTTCTCGCCACCGAACGCGCCACCGATCTCGGCGCCGGACGGACCGATGTTGACGTTCGCGATCCCGCAGTCGGAACCGTCGGCCGAGGTGAACCGCTCGGCCTCGCGGACGTTCATCGTGAAGATCGACGACGACAGCCCTTGTGGCACCTCGTTGTGCATGCCCAGCGCCTCGTCGAAGTCGTCGTAGGTCATGACGTAGAGGATCGGGGCGAAGGTCTCGGCGCGCACGATCTCGCTCTGTGTCGGCATGCGGACGAGGGCCGGCTGCACGTAGTAGGCATCGGCGTCCTCGTCGCTGAGCACGCGCTCGCCGCCGGCGATGAGCTCGCCGCCGTTTGCCTGCGCCTTCTCGAGCGCGGTCGCGTATCCCTCGTAGGCGGCCTTGTCGACCAGCGGGCCGACGAGAGTGCCCTCGTCCAGCGGCGACCCGATCGGAAGCGTCTCGTAGGCGGACTTGATCCGCTCGACCAGTTCGTCGGCGATCGACGAATGCGCGATCACGCGACGCAGCGAGGTGCAACGTTGGCCGGCCGTGCCGGCTGCAGAGAACACGATGCCGCGCACGGTGAGATCGAGATCGGCGCTCGGGGTGACGATCGCGGCGTTGTTGCCGCCGAGTTCCAGCAGCAGCTTGCCGAAGCGAGCAGCCACGCGCGGTGCGACGGCCTTGCCCATGCGCGTCGAACCGGTTGCCGACAGCAGCGCCACGCGGGCGTCGTCGACGAGGGCCTCGCCGACCTCGGCGGCGCCGAGCACCAGGCGGGAGATGTTCTCGGGTGCCCCGACGCGGCGAGCTGCCTCGGCGACAAGTGACTGGCAGGCGAGCGCGGTGAGCAGCGTCTTCTCCGACGGCTTCCACACCACCGAGTCGCCGCAGACGAAGGCGAGCGCGGCGTTCCACGACCACACCGCGACCGGGAAGTTGAAGGCGCTGATCACGCCGACGACACCGAGCGGGTGCCACTGCTCCATCATCCGGTGGCCCGGACGCTCGGAGGCGATCGTCAGGCCGAACAGCTGGCGCGACAGGCCGACGGCGAGATCGCAGATGTCGATCATTTCCTGGACCTCGCCGAGGCCCTCGGAGCGGATCTTGCCGGCCTCGATCGAGACGAGCGCGCCGAGATCGGCCTTGTGCTCGCGCAGCAGCTCGCCGAGCTCGCGCACGAGCTGGCCGCGGACCGGGCCGGGAACGGTGCGCCACGCGTGGAAGGCATCCTGCGCGCTGCCGACGATCGCCTGGACGTCGTCGACCGTGTGCGCCGGGACGCGGGCGAGTTCACCGCCGGTGATGGGCGAGCGGGCGATCAGTTCGCCGGCGTCGCTGAGGTTCTCGACGCCGAGGCGGGCCAGGATCTCGCGGGTCTCGCGGACCAGGTCCTCGTGTGCGGGCAGGGTGGACGGCATGTCGGAGCTCCTCATCAGTTACTTACGACTGACTACTATATGCCGTAAGTTCTTCTTATGACCAGTGGGGCTCCCTTGGACGTCGGCCGCCTCCGGCTGCTGCGGGAGGTGGGCAGGCGCGGAACGATCGCGGGCGCAGCGCGGGAGCTCGGTCTGACGCCGTCCGCAGTGTCGCAGCAGCTGGCCGTCCTCGAGCGGGAGGCGGGGACTTCGTTGGTCGACAGATCCCCCCGCGGGGTCACCCTCACCGGCGCCGGGCACGCCCTCGCCGCGCGGGCGGGGGAGGTGCTGGACGTGCTGTCGGCGGCCCGCGCCGACCTCGACCGGATCGGCGGCGCGGCGGGCGGTCCGGTCGGCATCGCGGCGGTGGCCAGTGCCGCGATGACCTTCGTGTCGGCAGCCGTCGACGAGCTGGCGCAGGTGCAGCCGGCGATCCGACCGCGCGTGGAGGTCGCCGAGCCCGCCCGCGGCCTGGGCCTGCTGGTGGCCGGCGACGTAGAACTCGCCGTCGTCGACGAGTACGACTACGTCCCGCTCGCCCTGCCCGAGTTCGTCGTGGCGCACCCGTTGTGCGCCGAGGAACTCGTCCTCGTCGTCCCGCCCGGCTGGGACGGCCCGAGCCGACCGGGGCTCGCCGAGCTGGCCGACCAGCAGTGGGTCATGCCGCCGGATGAGGCAGCGTGCGGGCTGGCCGTGCGCTCGGCCTGTCGCGCTGCCGGGTTCGAGGCGGACGTGCGGTGGACCAGCGACGACATGCTCGTGCTCGTCCGGGCGGTGTCGGCCGGGCACGGGGTGGCGGTGTTGCCGCGGCTCTCGGTGGCCGAGGACGCCGCGCGGGTGAACGTCCGAGAGCTGCGCGCACCACGGCTGCGTCGCCGACTCACGGCGGTGGCCCGGTCCTCGGCGCTGGCACGTCCATCCGTGGCGACCGTGCTGACCGCGATCACCGCAGCAGCGACGTCCGACTAGCGCGATTTGTCCCTCGACTTCGCGAAAATCCGACGTTTGTAGCAGAGGCCCGGTTGACTTCTCGGAACGACACGCGTGTAATTTCTCCAATGTCGTTAGGCGCTAGCGGCAGCCGACCGCCTCCAGGAGGACACATGACGGAGCTGTCCAACAGTCTTGCCGAGGCCGAGCTCACCGACTTGTTCGGGCTGCCGGAAGAGTCAGGCTGGGCAGAACGCGCGCTGTGCGCGCAGACAGACCCGGAGGCGTTCTTCCCTGAAAAGGGTGGCTCGACGCGCGAGGCCAAGAAGATCTGCACCGGGTGCGAGGTCAAGGCCGAGTGCCTCGAATACGCACTCGACCACGACGAGCGCTTCGGCATCTGGGGCGGCCTGAGCGAGCGCGAGCGCCGCCGGCTGAAGAAGAGGGCCGTGTAGCCCGATCGCTAGTGATGCACCGGGCCGGTCTGGACCACCTGGAAGGCCGATCCCGGAACCCGCTTGAGTTGGTCGAGGTCGTTGTCGTTCCAGCCGGGCCAATTGGCTCCGCTGATGAACCAGTTCGAGCCGTTGTCGGCGACGAACATCCCGTAGTGCTTGAGGCAGATCAGGATCGTTCGGGCTGCGCCGTGATAGCCGCGCAGTGAGAACGAGGCCTTGAGCCGGAACCGTGCGCCCATCGGGGGCGCGGCCGGGCCCGAGTTGCCCGCCTCGTGGGTGGCGGGGTGGATGTAGCCGCGTTGGGTGTGCTCGACGGTGAAGCGCAGCGCGTGGTCGATGTGGCCGGCCCTGATCTCGGACGGACGCACGAGGCCGGCGCTGATCGGCAGACCGGCGGCATCGGCGGACGTCCAGCCGTTCGGACGCAGCTTGTCCGAGCGCAGGTTGAACACCGCGCCGGACTCCGCGGCCCAGCCGCGTCGTGTGCGGTGCGCGTCGAACAGCTCGTACAGGTGACAGTTGTGCGAGGCCACGAGCACGTGCCGGTCGCTGCCCGCCTCGATGTGGGCCGAGCGCGGGATCGGGTACGGGCCCGGGTCGCTCTGCGACCCGTAGGCGGTGAACTGGATGTGCACCTTGGGCTGGTCGGCGGGGACCTGCGTCAGCGGGATGCCGTAAGTGCGGTTCGAGCCGAAATCGGGGTGCAGGTGCACCGAGCGGCCGACACTGCGCACCCAGGCCGCCGAGTGCGGGCTCAGCGGGGCATGGCTGATGTCCTGGCGCCACGCGTTGTCGGCCGGGAACAGCGCGCATCCCGCGATCCGCGGCACCGGCGCCGCCGCAGCTGCGGCAGTACCCATCTGACGTCCCGGTCGACTCGCGGCGACGCAAGCGGAAAGGACGAGCAAGGTGACCACCACGCGATGAGCGCTCGCGCGAAGAGCCCGGCGCCGCGCGACCACAACGCGATGAGCGCTCGCGCGAAGAGCCCGCCGCCGCGCGAGCGGAGCGAGCTTGCGCTCGGATCGCGGGATGGCCCCGAGCGAAGCGAGCGGGTCAGACAAGATTCGATCCCGGCGGATCAATTCGGATCGATTTCGTCGACGTCGCGGCCCAGGAGTTCGGCCACGAGTTCGGCCACGACCATGAAGACGAGGTCGGCGCGGTCCTCGCCGTCGCGGGCCCTGGCCTCGACCGGGCGGCGGTAGACGACGATGGTCGGGGACGCGGTACCGGGCACGCCGTCGCGCAGCAGCCGTCCGAGCGGCACACCGCGGTCGACGATCACCTCGGGGTCGAACTCCACGCTGGCGCCCGGCGTGAGCGCGGGGACGTCCTCGACGGCGAACTCGACGGCGGCGAGCTCGGCCGACCACCGGCCCTCGAGCTCCTCGACCGCGTCGAGGACGAGATCGTCGAACTGCTGTCCCCGGGTGCGTTGGCGCGGGATGGCGCCCTGGGCGAGGGCGCCGCGCAGTCCGCGGCCGCGTCGATCGCGCGCGGGCCCGCGCGACGCCGGGCCCGGACGCCGGGACTGCCGTCGCGACTCACGCATGGCGCAAGCCTACGGCGACACGGGCCGCCGACAACGTTGAGAATCCGAACCGATGGCAGCACCGGGCGCTATGGTCCGAACGTGATCGGCCGACGGGTTTCGCGATGAGGGTGGTCCGCCGCTGCACCCGGACAGGCTGTGCCCGCTCGGCGGTGGCGACGCTGACCTACGCCTACGCCGACCTGACGGCAGTCGTCGGCCCGCTGGCCAGCTATGCAGAACCCCACTCGTACGACCTGTGCGAAGAGCACGCCGTCCGGCTGACGGTGCCGCGCGGCTGGGAGGTGCTGCGCCACGTCGGCGAGTTCCCGGCACCGATCCCGCACGCCGACGATCTCGAGGCCCTCGCCGACGCCGTGCGCGAAGCCGCCCGGGTCGAGCACGCCCCGGACTCCGACGTCAGTACCACGCGCCGCGGTCATCTGCGCGTCGTCCCGCCCGCCCGCTGACCCCGACCTCGCCAGTACGCTGCGCGCATGGATTTGTCCGGGGTCGTCAAGGCTTACGACGTACGCGGCATCGTTCCTGAGCAGCTGAACGAGGACATCGCCCGGGCGCTCGGTGCCGCGTTCGCCGATCTTGTCGCCGGCGAGGGCGGGGCCGCGACGATCGTGACCGCGCACGACATGCGCGAGACCGGACCGGGCCTGGCCCGCGCGTTCGCCGACGGTGCGATGCGCCGCGGGGCGTCGATCATCGAGATCGGGCTTGCCTCGACCGACATGCTCTATTTCGCCTCCGGACATCTCGGCTTCGCCGGCGCGATGTTCACTGCCAGCCACAATCCGGCGCAGTACAACGGCATCAAGTTCTGCCGTGCGGGAGCGGTGGCGGTCGGGCGCGACACCGGTCTGGCGCAGCTTCGCGCGGACGCCGAGCGCTACCTGGCCGACGGCATGCCGACCGGCGACGTGGACGGCCCGGTCGGCACGGTCGAGCAGCGCGATCTGCTCGCCGACTACGCGCGCTACCTGCGCCAGCTCGTCGACCTGTCCGGCGGGCGCCGTCTCAAGGTCGTCGTCGACGCGGGCAACGGCATGGCCGGGCACACCGTGCCGGCCGTCCTCGGTGACGCCGAACTGCCCGCCTTGCCACTCGACATCGTCCCCATGTACTTCGAGCTGGACGGGTCGTTCCCGAATCACGAGGCCAACCCGCTCGAGCCGGCCAACCTCGTCGACCTGCAGGAACGCGTCGTCACCGAAGGCGCCGACCTCGGGCTCGCCTTCGACGGCGATGCCGACCGCTGCTTCGTCATCGACGGCGCCGGAGCGGCGGTCTCGCCGTCGGCGATCACCTGCCTGGTCGCGGTGCGCGAACTCGCTCGCACGCCGAATGCCCCCGTGATCTACAACCTGATCACGTCCAAGGCTGTGCCGGAGGTGATCGTCGAGCACGGCGGCACCCCCGTCCGCACCCAGGTCGGCCACTCCATCATCAAGGCCGAGATGGCACGCACCGGCGCCGTATTCGGCGGCGAGCATTCCGCGCACTACTACTTCCGCGACTTCTGGTTCGCCGACACCGGCATGCTCGCCGCGATGCATGTGCTCGCCGCGCTCGGCGAGCAGTCCGGCCGGCTCGCCGAACTCGTCGAGCCGTACGCGCGCTACGTGGCGTCCGGCGAGATCAACTCGACGGTGGCCGACCAGGCTGCGGCGCTGGCTGCGGTGCGCGCGCAGTACGAGGCGCAGGCCGGCGCGGTCGACGAGCTCGACGGGCTGACCGTCGAACTGCGCGACGGCAGCTGGTTCAACGTGCGTGCTTCGAACACCGAGCCCCTGCTGCGGCTCAACGTCGAGGCCGCCGACGACACGACGATGGGCGAGCTGCGCGATGCCGTGCTCGCGGTGATCCGGGGCTGAGGAGGCCGACGTGGCGCTCGATTCCGACCTGCTCGCCTTGTTGGCGTGCCCCAGCGACGATCACGCGCCGCTGCGCGAGGAGTCCGGCGAGTTGGTGTGCACGTTCTGCGCGTCGCGGTTCCCGATCACCGACGGCATAGCCGTCCTGCTCATGGACGAGGCGACGCCCGGACCGAACGGGTTCGGCGAACGCGCCGAGCGCTGAGGCGGGGACGACATGTTCGACGAGGCCGTGCTCGATGACGACACCCTGCTCGAGCGCCGCGACACCACGCGGCTGCTGTGGCACCTGGCCACCGCGGGCGCACAGGTGCGCCGCGCCATAGACATGGCGGAAGAGTTCGGTGTCGATCGCCTCGCCGGTGAGGTGCCGCGCGCGCTGCTGGTCGCCACCGACGCGCCGCCCTCCGCCGCGCTGCGACTGATCACCCGGCTCAGCTGCGAGGCGACGCCCGCGCTGGCCTGGCACGGTGTCGAGCTGCCGCGGTGGGCCGGACCGTCCGACGCGCTGTTGATCGGCGCGGTGGACGGACGGCACCCGCGCCTGGCCGAGCTGGCCGCACAGGCCTCGCGCCGCGGACTGGCCATGGCGGTCGTCGCGCCGGCCGGCTCGCCGGTCGCCGCCGCGGCCGGCCGTGCCCCCGTGCACGAGCTGGCGCCTGACCTGCACCGGCACGCGTCGCGCTGGGCCGTGCTCACCCCGCTGCTTCAGGCGCTCGACGCACTCGGGCTGCAGGCGATCCCGTCCGGCCTGCTCGCCCGCGTCGCCGACGCCTTGGACGAGACCGCTGAGGCTTGCCGACCGTCCGGCGAGCTGTTCACCAACCCGGCCAAGTCGCTGGCGCTCGATTTCGCCGATGCCCGTCCGCTCATCGTGGGCGCGGGGGCACTTGCCAGTGTCGCCGCGCGCTCGACCGCTGACGCGCTGCAGATCGGAGCGGGTGTGCCTGCCGTCGCGGTCAGCCTGCCCGACGGTGCCGGCCGGGCCGGCGCGTTGCTGCGCGGCGCGGCCGCGGCGCCGAGCGGGGACGACTTCTTCCGCGACCGGGTTGACGACGACGCTCCCCAGCGCGCCCGGCTCCTGGTGATCGGCGACGACGGGTCGCCCGACGACACGACCTTGGGCGAGCGCACCGGCGCGCAGATCCAGCTCGACGAGGTGGCTGCCCGCCGGGCCGCTGGCGCGCTGCGCCGCCTCGCCGAGGACCTCGGCGTGCAGGTCTCGAGCGTCGACGTCCCCGACGCTTCGCCGCTGGCGAGGTTCGCGGCGGCCGCGGCGTTCGGTGAGTTCACCGCCGCCTATCTCGCCTTCGCGCTCGGCTTCGATCCGGGCGCGCCGGGTCCGGCCGAGATGGATCACTGACGATGAGCGCAGCGAGTGGTCGTGCGTGATGCGATGAGCCCCGACGATGCAACTCCGCCGCACGGGCACGGTGCCAAGGCGATCATCGCCGCGCTGGGAGCCAACCTCGGCATCGCCGTGATCAAGATGATCGCGTTCGCGATCACCGGTGCGAGTTCGATGCTTGCCGAGGGTGTCCACTCGCTGGTCGACTCGGGCAACCAGGTGCTGTTGCTCATCGGGTCACGCACCTCGCGGCGGCGCGCCGACAAGGAGCACCCGTTCGGCTACGGCCGCGAACGCTTCGTCTACGCCTTCCTCGTCGGCCTGATGCTGTTCAGCGCCGGCGGGCTGTTCGCGCTGTACGAGGGTGTCGAGAAGATCCGTCACCCGCACCACCTCGACGACCCGCTCATCGCGATCATCGTGCTCGTGATCGCCATCGGTCTCGAGGGATTCTCGCTACGGACGGCGATTCACGAGTCGCTGCCGCACAAGGGCACGGACAGCTGGTTCGGCTTCATCCGCCACGCGAAGGTGCCGGAGTTGCCGGCAGTGTTGCTCGAGGACGTCGCAGCCCTCACCGGTCTGGCGTTCGCACTGGCCGGCATCGGCCTCGCCGAGGCGACCGACCGACCCGTGTGGGACGGCATCGGCACCTGCGCGATCGGTGCGCTGCTCGTGGGCGTCGCGGTTGTGCTCGTGATCGAGACCAAGAGCCTGCTGGTGGGGGAGTCGGCCGCGCCGGTCGCCGTACGTGCGATCGAGGACGCGCTCATCGGCGGCGGCGTCGAGCGGGTGCTGCACCTGCGCACCATGCATCTCGGACCCGAAGAGGTGCTGGTCGCCGCGAAGATCGCGCTGCCCCCGGGCGCGCCGCTCAAGGACGTCGCGAAGGCGATCGACGACGCGGAGGCTCGCGTGCGCACCGCCGTCCCGTCCGCACGGTTGATCTACCTCGAACCGGACCTGGATCGCAGTGGTTGAGCCGGCGGTCTTCGAGATCGGTGGCGTGCTGCGCCGCTACGACTGGGGATCGAGGTCGCTCATCCAGCGACTCGTCGGTGCCGCACCTGACGGTCGTCCGGCCGCGGAACTGTGGTTCGGCGCGCATGTCGGCGACCCGTCGCCCGCGCTGGGGACGACGCTGGATCGCGTTCTCGCCGAGGGCGGCGAGGCCGCGCTGCCGTTCCTCGTGAAGATTCTCGCGGCCGAGCGGGCGCTGTCGATCCAGGTGCACCCGACCCGGGCCCAGGCCAAGGCCGGCTACGACCGGGAACAGGCTGCAGGGATCCCGCTCGACGCCCGCGAACGCAACTACGTCGACCGCAACCACAAGCCCGAACTGCTGTGCGCCCTGACGCCGTTCGAGGGGCTGTGCGGGTTCCGTCCGGTCGCCGAGACGCTCGCGCTGCTCGACGACCTCGCCGCGCCGGAGCTCGACTTCGTGGTCGACCTGTTGCAGCGACCGGACGGGCTGCGCGCGGCGTTCACCGCCGTCCTCACCCACTCCGACCCCGACCCGATTATCGCGGCGGTGCGGTCGCGGGTGACACCCGACGGGCCGCTGCGACCGCAGCACCTCATCGCCGAGCACTTCCCGGACGACATCGGGCTGGTCGTCTCGCTGCTGCTCAATCACGTGCGCCTCGAGCCCGGCCAGGCGTTCTATCTCGGTGCCGGCAACGTGCACTGCTACCTGCGCGGCATGGGCGTCGAGGTCATGGCCAGCAGCGACAACGTACTTCGGTGCGGTGTGACGTCGAAGCACATCGACGTCCCCGAGCTACTCGCGATCACCGACTTCAGTGAGCTCGACGACCCCGTACGCGAGCCCGTACGAAACGGCCAGGCGTCGTGGGACTACCCGGTGCCGGTGCGCGACTTCCTGCTCCGCACGGTCGACCTGGACGGTTATGGCGGGTCCGTCGACACGGTGGCCGCTGTGCCGCAGATCGTGCTGTGCGTGAGCGGGAGCGTGACGGTCAGCGTCCACGGCACGCCCGTAGATCTTGCGCCGGGTCACGCGGCCTTCGTGCCCGCGCGCCGCGAGAGCTTCTTCCTGTACGGCACCGGCCGGACGTGTGTCGTCGGGCCACGACGCTGACGGTCAGGGCGCCCAGGGGGACGGCGTGTCCTTCGCGCCGAAGTAGTCGCCGCCCTTTGCGCGCGGGTCGTCGGTGCCCCATTCGACGGCGCCGTCCGGCTTCGGGAAGTGCTTGCGGCAGTGGATGTAAGTGTTCGACAGGTGCATGACGACCCACCGTTCCGGGCCGCGTCCGGGGAATTCGCGGGTCGCGAGCTGGGGGAACTCCCCGGCGACCTCGTCGAGCTCGAGCACGCGGGTGAACCCGCGCAGGTGCAGCCCGATCCGGGTCACCCGGTCGAGGAACATCAGGTGCGCGGGCGGGTTCTTGAGCAGGTTGCCCGACCGTCGTCATCACCCCGTTGCCGCGCAACTCGGGCCAGGCCACGGTGCGGTCGTCGACGACCGCGACGAAGCCGGGCTCGCCGAAACGGATCGAGGCGTCAGGACGTCCGTCGGTGTCGACGCTCGCGACGACCACCTCGGTCTGCTCGCCGAGAAACTCCACCATCTGCGGCGTCAGCCGGTCGAGCATCTGGTCGCGGTAGAACCGATCGGCGCGTTCACGTGACCCGTATAACTCCTGGGCGAGAAATTCCCCACCGGATTGGGGAAAAACGTCAGACAAGCTCCGCTCCTTGCAAAGTGGGACGGCTCTGTGGCGGTTTACCCAACTATGCCGGACTATTTTCTGAGGAAGCCAATCATGCACAGATTCGCCCGTGGGACCATCACCGGATGGCCCGCGGGCGGGTCATGCGCTTTTATGAGCAATTGCTCCCGCACTTGCTCGCACCCACGTTGGAGGACACAGCATGGGCATGCGCCGCTGGCTCGGCCTGCCGGAACGGTCGAAATCACCCCAATCGGTCACCTGGGGTAACCGACCCGCGCCGGCTGGAGCCGTCCCGGATCCCGCCGACCCCATCGAAGCCGTCACGACCTCGCTGCCCCGAGTCGTCGTGCCGGTCGTCGAAGCGACGCCACCGGCCGACGCGCCGCCGGCGCCGATCGCCGGCGGGCTGGTCGTCGGCTCGGCCGAGCGGCGCACGAATGACCCCGAGCTGCCGGAGTTCTACCGCGCCGCCGAGCCGGCGCCGGTCGAGCGTCCGTACGGCGACAAGGCGCTGCTGACCAAGTACACCGATTACGACCGCGCGGCCCTGCGCGACGCGTGGGCGCTGGTGAGCGAGCGGGCCGACAAGCTCGTGAGCACCTTCTATGCCGAGCTGTTCGTGCGGGTGCGCGAGGCGCCGACGATGTTCCCGTCGAGCATGACCGCTCAGCGCCAGGAATTCGGCAAGGCCCTCGTCCAGTGGGTGGTCACCGACGATCCGGACGCGATGTCGGCGCACCTGCAGCAACTCGGCGCCGACCACCGCAAGTTCGACGTCGAGCCGCGGCACTACGAGGTCGCCGGCGCAGCGCTTGGCCAGCGCGTGGAAGACCCTCGCCGGTGACCGGTGGACGCAGCGGCACGAGGCGGCTGTCATCGGCAGCTACACGCGGCTGGCGTCCACCATGTTGGACGGCGCCATGAAACACCTGCACGAGCCCGCGTCCTGGGGCGCGAGCGTCGTCGACCACCAGCAGATCCTGAGCGACTTCGCGGTCATCCGGATCCAGCCCGACGAGCCGTATCCCTACAAGGCCGGCCAGTACCTCACGCTCGAACTGCCGAGCCAGCGCCGGGTGTGGCGACAGATGTCGATCGCCAGCGCGCCCCGCGCAGACAACTCCTTCGACATCCACGTCCGCGCCATCGGCGGCCTCGGTGTCTCGGCCGCGCTCGTGCGCGGCACGAAGGTCGGTGACCGGCTGCGGCTGGGCCCGCCGCGTGGCAACGACCTCGTCGTCGAGCCCGGCACCGTGTCGTCCGGGCTGCTGTGCATCGCCTCCGGCACCGGCGCCGCGCCGATCAGCGCGGTGGTCGAATCGGTGCTGTCCTGGCGCGAGCCCCCGACCCAGCTCGACGTGTTCGTCGGCGGACGCACGCGCGAGGACATCTACCCGGTCGAATCGCTGAACCGGATGATCCAGTCGCGCGGCCAGTTCGGCCGGGCCCGGGCGCACGGCGTCGTCTCGGACGACCCGACCTTCGGCGGTTACCGCGGCCGGGTCGAGTCGGTCGTGCCGATCCTGCGCGACTGGGCCTCGCTCGGCGTCGACGTCCTCGTCGCCGGGCCGAACCCGATGATCGAAGCGACCGTCACCAACCTGACCGTCAACCGGGTGCCGTTGAACAAGATCCACTTCGATCAGTACGAGATGTCTGCCGCGTAATCTCGGCGAATCGAAATCTGACACGGACGTGGTAGATTTCGGCCTCGATGGAGGCGTTGTCGATTCAGCAGGCGGCCGCGGCGACCGGGTGGTCGCAGCGGATGCTCCGGTATCTGGAGCAGGCCGGACTGGTCGCCGCGTTGCGGACGCCCGGCGGGCACCGGCATTACGGGCCGCGCCAGATCGAGCGGCTGCGCAAGCTCCGCGAGTTGATCGACGCCCATGACCTCGGCATCACCGAGATCGCCTTCGAACTGCGCATGCGCACCGACCCGGACCTCGCCCACGCCGTGGACGAGTGGTTCGGGCCGGTGCATCGCGCCGCCGCACCTCCCGAGGCGGGTCTGTACCGCCGCCTGACCACCCCGGAAACCAGAACGTCCGAAATCAGCACCGTCCCCTCAGATCCAGGAGAGCACGTGAGCATCAGCCTGACCCCAGATTCCGCCGGCAGCGTCCACGACTTCAAGGTCAAGGACCTCTCGCTGGCCGACTTCGGCCGCAAGGAGATCACCCTCGCCGAGCACGAGATGCCCGGGCTGATGGCGCTGCGCCGCGAGTTCGGCCCGTCCCAGCCGCTGAAGGGCAAGAAGGTCGCCGGCTCGCTGCACATGACCGTGCAGACCGCCGTCCTCATCGAGACCCTCGTGGCGCTCGGCGCCGACGTGCGCTGGGTCAGCTGCAACATCTTCTCCACCCAGGACCACGCCGCCGCCGCGATCGTCGTCGGCCCCGACGGCACCCCCGAGAGCCCGAACGGCGTCGCCGTGTACGCGTGGAAGGGCGAGACGCTCGAGGAGTACTGGTGGTGCACCGAGCAGATGCTCACCTGGCCGGACGGCTCGGGCCCCGACTCGATCGTCGACGACGGCGGTGACGCCACGCTCCTGATCCACATGGGCACCGAGTACGAGACCGGCGGCGCCGTGCCGCAGGCCGAGGACACCGACTCCGAGGAGTACAAGGTCATCCTCGACGTGCTGCGCCGTTCGGTCGCCGAGCAGCCCGGCAAGTACACCCGGATGGGCGCGGCGATCATCGGCGTCACCGAGGAGACGACGACCGGCGTGCACCGCCTCTACGAGTTCGAGCGCGCGGGCACGCTGCTGTTCCCGGCGATCAACGTCAACGACTCGGTCACCAAGAGCAAGTTCGACAACAAGTACGGCTGCCGCCACTCGCTCATCGACGGCATCAACCGCGGCACGGACGTGATGATCGCGGGCAAGCTCGCGGTCGTGTGCGGTTACGGCGACGTCGGCAAGGGCTGCGTCGAATCACTGCGTGGGCAGGGTGCGCGCGTCGTTGTCACCGAGGTCGATCCGATCTGCGCGCTGCAGGCGGCGATGGACGGGCTCGAGGTCGTCCAGCTCGAGGACGTCATCGGCAAGGCCGACATCTTCGTCACCGCGACCGGCAACAAGGACATCATCATGGCCGACCACATGGCCGCGATGAAGCACCAGGCGATCGTCGGCAACATCGGCCACTTCGACAACGAGATCGACATGGCCGGCCTGGCGAAGATCCCGGGTGTGCGTCGTGTCGAGGTCAAGCCGCAGGTGCACGAATGGATCTTCCCGGACGGTCGCATGATCATCGTGCTGTCCGAGGGCCGGTTGCTGAACCTGGGCAACGCCACGGGTCACCCGAGCTTCGTCATGAGCGCGTCGTTCTCGAACCAGACGATTGCCCAGATCGAGGTGCACAAGAACCCCGACGCGTACATCGTCGACGGCAAGCCGACGGTCACGACGCTGCCGAAGCACCTCGACGAGAAGGTCGCGCGTCTGCACCTCGACGCGGTCGGCGCGAAGCTCACCACGCTGAGCAAGCAGCAGGCCGAGTACATCGGCGTCGACGTCGCCGGCCCGTACAAGCCCGAGCACTACCGCTACTGACCTCGTTGAGTGGCGCGTTTGTCGCGTGAGTGGCGCGAAATTTCGCGCCACTCACCATCGGAACGCGCCACTCGACGTGGGTTAGGCGAGCGCGATCAGGACGCCGATCGCGAAGCCGGCTGCCAACAGCCAGATGATCGTGGGCAGCCGGCTCATTTCGTGTACACCTGCCCGCCGCGTACCTCGACCGGGACGGCGGGCAGCGGGCGCGGCGCCGGACCCGCGACGACCTTGCCGGTCGTCAGCGCGAACTTGCTGCCATGGCACGGGCAATCGATCGTCGAGTTCGAGATGGACGAGACCGTGCAGCCCTGGTGCGTGCAGATCGCGCTGAATCCGACCACGTGATCGGCGCTCGTGCGCACCACGACCACCGGCGGGTTGCTGACGATGTGGCCGCTCCCGACGGGAACGTCGGCCAACGCAACCAGATGCGTGCCCGTGCCGGACGCGGCACCGTAGGCGTTGGCGGCAGTGGTCCCGGCCGGTTCGTCGGCGGCACTGGAGTTGCGCGCGACGACGACACCCGCAACCACGCCGACCGCACCGACCATCGCGCCGCGCGCAGCGGACCGGCGGGTGATCTCGGAGCTCATGTCGTCGACCTCATGTCAGCGGCAACCCGGACCGGGTGAAGAACCACAACGCCGACGTCAGCCAGATGAGCACGAACACGGTGAGCGTGAGTCCGCCGAGCACCGGCAGCAGCCAACCAGGCGCGCCACGAATGCGCAGGCCGACCATCTTCGCTGCGTATGCGCCGTAGAACGCGCAGCCGAAGATGCTGTGCCACAGCACGCGCGGCGTGGTCGAGACGAAGCCCAGCGACCACACGCAATGCACTGCGACGGGGATCGAGACCGCGAACGCGATCGAGCCGCTCCACCGGTGCACCGGGCTCAGCCACCGTGCCGAACTCGGTAGGCCCGGCAACTTGCCCCACATCGCCAGGGCGCTGAGCAGCTGTACGACGACGAGGACGACGGCAACTGTTGCCAGCCACGCCTTCATCTGCAGCATCCCGCTGAACCCGAGCAGGAACAGCGGGCGCAGCGCGGGCTGGTGCGCCTTGGCGTAGATGGCGATCGCGGCGGCTACGCCTACCCCGCTGAGCAGCACAGCGGCGAGCCGGGTGCGTGCGGACTGCCCGGTGTCGGCCATGCGCGTCCCCCTCGACGCGCTCAGAGTGGCACCGTCGCGCCGTCCGGGCAAGGCTCTTGGCGCTAGCCGGCCGCGGCGGCGAACGTCGGCTCGTAAGCCTGCGAGTGCCCGTCCGCTGTCGGGTGGTAGGACTCGCCGAAGTCGCTGAAGTTGACTGAGTGCAGCCAGCGGTTGTCGTCGCAGATCTCGTGTCCGGTGAACGCACCGCGGACATCGGCGAAGCCGAAGCCGGCCGACCCCGCCGAGTTCTGCAGGATGGCGTCGAGCACGTCGATGCCTTCGTCGATCTTGGTGCGCTTGGTCTGGCTGAGTCCGATGCAGTCGTTGGCCAGGTCGTAGAAGTGCGGGTAGTCGAGCACGACGACGCGCGCATACGGAGCGCGGGCGCTGATCTGGCCGAACAATGACGCGAGCTTGCCGGGCAGGTTGGCGCGGGCATCATCTTCGGCAGCCTGGATCTCGCTGACGCACGTGCTGTCGCTGTACAGGTTGCAGTCCTCCATGATCGAGGAGAAGTTCTCGTCGTTGCCGCCGATCGTGATGCTGACCAGCGACGTAGCAGAGCTCAGGCCGGCGAGCTGGCTGTTCGCGACGTCAGCCGTCGTCGCTCCGGAGCAGGCCGCGAACGTGAAGGAGCTGACCGCGTTCGCGTTCGCCCACAGCGCCGGATACGCCGACAGGCTGCGATCACAGCTGCCGCTCTCGGAGGTGTAGCTGCCCGCGCCGACGCCGGACGAGTACGAATCGCCGAGCGCAACGTAGTTGTCGCCGGTGGCGGCGTGTGCGGCCGGTGCGAGCGCCAGGGCGGCCAGGGTGGCTCCGGCGAGTGCGGTCAGGGCGAGCAGGCGGGGACGCACCGAGAGCCTCCGAGAGGTAAGAAATCAGATGATTTGTCCGAATTCCTATCAGTCGGCGGATACGGAACGTGTGAGGCTCAGCCGGTGATCGCGGTCAGCGCCGGCAGGTAACCGCCGGACTGCCCACTCGCGGTCGGGTGGTAGCTCTGCACGATGTCGGTCCAGTCGACTGAGTGCAGCCACGACGCGCTGCCGTCGCAGATCTCGTGATTGGCGGCGAAGCGCGATCGCACGTCCCCGAACGAGAACCCGTGCCTGGCGGCCGCTGCCGAGATGACTCCGTCCAGCACGTCCGCCCCCTCGTTGATCTTCGAGCGGGACGTGCTGCTCAGGCCGACGCAGAACCAGGCACCGAGATCGTAGAAGCGCGGATAGCCGAGCACGACGACGCGCGCGTTCGGCGCGTGTGCCCGGATCGCGGCGTACGCGGTGTCGAGCAAACCCGGCAGGCTCGTCCGCGCCTGGTTCTCGGCGGCGTTGATATCGCTGACGCAGGTGCTCGTGCCGTGGATGACGCAGTTTTCGAGCACCGAGGAGAACCCGACGTCGTTGCCGCCGATGGTGATGCTGACCAGCGTGGTCGCCGCGGAGAGAGCGCTGACCTGGTTGTCGATCACGTCGGTCGTGGTGGCACCGGAGCAGGCGACCGAGGCATAGGACGACGGAGTGTGCGCGCTCGCCCACAACGCCGAATAGGCCTTCGTGCTGCGCAGGCAGTTGCCGCTCGAGGAGATGTAACTGCCGGAGCCGACTCCGGACGAGTACGAGTCGCCGAGCGCGACGTAGTTCGACGTTGCCGCCGACGCGGGCGTCGCGGCAACGGTGGTGACGACGGTGACGAGGACAGTGAGGAGGGCGAGCGCAACGCCCGGCCGGCGCGGGTTCGACATGATGTAGTCCTGGCACTTCGGCGCCGCTGTGTCAACGCCCAGGTTGATCGCCGTCGGCGCGTTGAGGTGACACGATGGTGGCGTGAAGCCTCGCGTGCTCGTAGTCGACGACGACTCAGCCCTCGCCGAGATGCTCGGCATCGTCTTGCGTACCGACGGATTCGATCCGTCCTTCGTCAACGACGGGTCACGCGCGTTGCAAGCTTTTCACGAGACGAAGCCCGACGTGGTGCTGCTCGATCTGATGTTGCCCGGGCTGTCCGGGATCGACGTGTGCCGTGCGATCCGCGCCGAGAGCGGCACTCCGATCATCATGCTGACCGCCAAGAGCGACACCGTCGACATCGTGCTGGGTCTCGAGTCGGGCGCCGACGACTACGTCGTCAAACCGTTCAAGCCCAAGGAACTCGTCGCCCGCATGCGCGCCAGGCTGCGCCAGCACGAGGACGTCGTCAGTGAAACCCTGAGCATCGGCCCGCCAGATGCGCCAGTCAGCATCGACGTGCCCGCGCATCAGGTGATGCGCGACGGCGCGGCGATCGCGCTCACCCCGCTCGAGTTCGACCTGCTGGTTGCGCTTGCCCGCAAGCCGCGCCAGGTCTTCACCCGCGAGGTGTTGCTCGAGCAGGTGTGGGGTTATCGGCATGCCGCCGATACCCGTTTGGTCAACGTCCACGTCCAGCGGTTGCGCTCGAAGGTCGAGCGCGATCCGGAGCGGCCCGAGGTGGTGCTGACCGTTCGCGGGGTGGGCTACAAAGCCGGCCCGCCATGACCGTTGCCCGGCCGCGCGACGCGTCGACGCCCGCTGATGCGGACGAGCTGATCGTCGGGCGGCCGCCGTCGTCCGACGACGGCCGAGCCCGCGAACGGCTCGAGCGCTACACCCGCGAGACCGCTCGTCGCGCGCGCGTGGTCGGAGCATGGTTGCACCGACGGTGGCAGAACTCGCTGCAGGTGCGAGTGGCCGCGACGACACTCGTCGTCACCGGCGTGGTCGTCCTGATCGTCGGCGTCTTCATCGTCAACCAGGTCGGCGACGGTGTGCTGCGCGCCAAGCGTGACGCCGCGATTCGGCAGGCGACCCTCGGCCTGACATACGCGAAATCGGTGTTCTTCGGCGTTGACGTCAACACACCGGGCGACGTCTACAAGGCGAGCAACGAATTGCTGACCGCGCAGGCTGCGGGCGGTAGTGGCGCAGGATTGTTCAGCATCGTGGTGATCTCGTCCGGCGATCCTGCTCAGACCATCGCGCACGACGGCATCCCGACCTCCCTCCGAACCGTCGTCCAGCAGGACAACCAGGCGGTGCAGTACGCCTCGATCGAGGTCGGCTCCAGCAAGACCCCGACACCCGGACTGATCGTCGGTGCTCCGGTGCAGGCGAACGGTGGGCTCATCGAGCTGTACTACCTGTTCCCCCTCACCGCTGAGCGCCAGACGATCGCTCTGTTGCAACGCACGGTGCTGCTCGCCGGCCTCGGACTGGTGTTGCTCGTCGTGGCCATCGCGACGCTGGTCACCCGACAGGTGGTGCGCCCGGTGCGGGTCGCCGCGCAGACCGCCGGACGGCTCGCGGCGGGCGACCTGTCACAGCGCATCTCCGTGCGCGGCAGCGACGACATCGCGCGGCTCGGCCGCTCATTCAACGACATGGCCGGCAGCCTGCAACGCCAGATCAGACGTCTGGAGGATCTCTCGCGCTTGCAGCGCCGCTTCACCAGCGACGTCTCGCACGAACTGCGCACGCCGCTGACGACCATTCGGATGGCGTCCGAGCTGTTGCACGCGGCACGTGGCGAGTTCCCGGCTGAGCTGTCCCGTTCGGCCGAGCTGCTGCAGGCCGAGCTCGACCGCTTCGAGGCGTTGCTCGCCGACCTGCTCGAGATCTCGCGCTACGACGCCGGGGTCGCGAGCCTCGAGTCGGAATTGACCGACATCCGCGCGGTGATCTCGTCGACGGTCGACGCGAACCGCATGCTCGCCGAACGTCACGGCAGCAAGGTGGTCGTGCACGCGCCCCGGGTTCCGGTCGATCGTCGACATGGATCCGCGCCGCGTCGAACGCATCCTGCGCAATCTGGTCGGCAACGCACTGGACCACGGCGAGGGTCGGCCCGTCATCATCACCGTCGGCTACGACGACGAAGCGGTCGCCGTGACGGTGCGCGATCACGGCGTCGGGCTGCGTCCCGGCGAGGCCGGGCTCGTGTTCAACCGATTCTGGCGCGGCGATCCGTCGCGCAGCCGGCTGACCGGCGGCACCGGTCTCGGGCTGTCCATCAGCCTCGAGGACGCCCGGCTGCACGACGGGTGGTTGCAGGCCTGGGGCGCACGTGGCCACGGCGCGCAGTTCCGGCTGACCCTGCCGCGCCGCGCCGGGCACACCCTGTTGTCCTCACCGCTGCCGCTGCGCCCCGACGACGAGGACGACGACGCATGATTCGCCGACTCCGCGCGGTTTCGGCACTCGCGGTTGCGGCCGCCCTGACGCTTGCCGGCTGCACGACCGTGCCGGACAGTTCGACCCCCCAGATCGTCCAGCCGGTCGAGGTCGAGTCGCAGGTGCCCCCTCCCGGCCCGCTGCCCGGATCGGACCCGCGCACGATCGTGCAGGGCTTTCTCAACGCCAACGGTGCCAACGACCCCAACCACAGTGCGGCGCGGCAATACCTTGCGAAGCCCGCCAAGGGCTGGTCAGACCTCAAGGTGACCCTCGTCGACCACGCGCAGGTCGGCAACGTCGTGTTCGGGAAGCGGGCCGCCGGCGGCGGCAGGACCGGAACGATCACCGTGACCGGCGATGAGATCGGGACCATCGACGACACGGGCACCTACACGCCGTTTCTCACCGGCAACGGCAGCGGTTTCGGCGGCGAGTCGCTTCCGCAGACGTATCGAGTGGCGCAGGTCGACCACGAGTGGCGCATCACGTCGCTGCCACCGGGACTGCTTGTCAGCTCCGCGCAGTTCCTGGCGTTCCATCAATACAAGGTGTACTTCTTCGACGCGAGTGGGCAGGACCTTATCCCGACGCCGCGGTACACGCAGCTGTCCGATCCGAACGCCGTCGTCCAGTGGCTCGTCCAAAATCAACTCGCGGGTCAGCCACCGGCGCAACTGACCTCCGCCATCCCGCCGAGCGGCGCGGCGAATGTGAAGGTCAGCTACCCCGCGGACCCGTCCGACCCGTCGCAGCCGATCAGGGTCGAGGTGCCGGGCGCCAGTGGTCTCGACAATCCGGGTCTCGATCGTCTGGCGACCCAGTTGGCATCGACGCTGCAGCAGGTCCCGCAGGTCGACCGGATCCAGATCACCGACAACGGCAAGCCCGTCCGTATCCCGGCCGTCAACGCGACGGTCTTCTCGGTCGAGTCGCTCGGGGGCGCTACCAGCCGGCCCCGGCGGCCAAGCAGCTCTTCTTCGTCAACAGCGGTGCTGTGTACGAGGAATCGGGGCGGCGGATTCCCGGGCGGGCAGGACTCGGTGTCTACGGCCTGTCCTCTGTCGCAGTCAGCCAGGCGCCGTCCGGCGCGCTCGACGTAGCGGGGGTGCGCGGGAGCCCCGGTAACGAAACGCTCGACATCCCCAACCCGCACGTGTCGGGTGCCCTCGAACCGACCGCGGTCCACGGCACGCTCTCGCGTCCCAGTTGGGCGCCGGGGCGGCACGAGGTATGGATCGGCAACGGGACGAGCCTCGATCGGGTTACCGGGCCCAGGTCGGTGCAGGACGTACCGCTGAACGTGACGTCAGGGAAGGCGGCGGGTCGGGTAACCGCCGTGCGTATCAGCCCCGACGGCGGCCGGGTGGCACTCGTGCTCTCAACCGCCGACAGCTCGCAGATCTACGTCGGCACGATCGTGCGCAGTCCCAATCAGGTCAGCATCGAGGATCTGCAGCCGATCAGCCCGCAGGGCGTGAAGATCACTGACGTGGCGTGGAACGATCAGCTCAAGCTGTTCGCCACTGGCAGCGACACGTTCACCCGCGTGCAGCAGGTCTATGAAGTGCAGTGCGACGGCTCGCTGTGGACCCCGCGTGTCAGTGGCGAGCTACCGGGCGCGCCGCAGCGGATCACCGCCGCGGCGCAGTCGGCGATCGTGGTCTCGGTGGGGGACACGATCTACGAGCAACAGGGCGCCAGCTGGCAGTCGCTGCTCAACGGCGAGTCCTACGGCACCAACCCCGTGTACATGGAGTAGGCCGGGGTTGTCCACAGCCGACCAGAAGACCGGGTCGCTGCGTGCGCAAACAGCGCAGGATGGGCCGATGTTCGCTTGCACAGCCGACCTGCTCGACCTCGTCCTGCCACGAGAGTGCGTGGGCTGTCGAGCGCGGGGCGCGGCGTTGTGCGCGACGTGCGCCGAGCCGCGTCCGACCTCGGTCGAGGTGGCCGGTCTGCCGGTGAGCGCCGCGTCCGCCTACGACGGCGCGGTGCGCACTGCACTGCTTGCATACAAAGAGCGCGGGCGGCGTGATCTCGCGCCACCGTTGCGCAGGCTGCTGGCCGCTGCGATCGACGCCCTCGATCGACCGGACGCGGTCCTCGTCCCGGTGCCCTCGGCGGCTGCTGCGCGACGCGCTCGAGGTGGCGACCACGTCGCGCGATTGCTGCCCCGCGGCCGGCGTGCCCGCAACGCGTTGCGACTCGCGCGCGCCGTCCGCGACTCGGCCGGACTCGACATCGAGGCCCGTGCGGCAAACCTCGCGATGGCGCTGCGGGGCGCGGCCCCGCCGTGGCCGGGCGCGGCTGCCGTGGTCGTCGACGACATCGTGACCTCCGGCGCGACCTTGACCGAGGCCGTCCGCGCCCTGCGCGCGGCCGGTTGGACGGTGTCCGGCGCGGCGGTCGTCGCGGCCACACAACGGCGTTTTCCTGCTCGTACCGGACCTCCACAGCCGGTTCTGCACATTCTCACTGCCGCTACACCTGGCACGTCCCGGCGCTCGGGTCTAACGTCACAATGACTGATACGAGAAGGCGTGGCCCGACCGCCGAGCTCGTCACGGCCGTTCCACGCAAATATGGGTGGAGGTCGCGTGGCCATAGGTCCCGAAGCAGTCCCAGAGCCAGTCGATTCTGAGGGTTTCGACACGAGTCCCGACGGCTCCGACGCCGGCATGGTTGCCAGTCGGATGCAGATCGTCGTCCGCGGGCGCAACGTCGTGATTCCAGATCATTACCGAACACACGTCGGTGAAAAGCTGGCCAAACTGGAACGCTACGACCACAAGATCATCCGGACGGACGTCGAGCTGCAGCACGAGCGCAACCCGCGCCAGAACGGCAGCTGCCAGCACGTCGAGATCACGTGCCGCACCCGTGGACCGGTCGTGCGCAGCGAGGCCTGCGCCGAGGACTTCTACAAGGCCCTCGACCTGGCCGCCGAGCGGCTCGAGCGGCGCTTTCGCCAGGCCGCCGATCGCCGGCGCGTACACCACGGAAGGCGCACCCCGACGTCCATGCACGCGTTCGCGAGCACCGCTGCTGAGCTCGCAGCCCGCGCCGCGGCGTCAACGGCGACCGAGGACGAGGTTCCCGAGGACGGTCCGGGGCGCATCGTCCGCGAGAAGATGCACCCCGACGTGCCGATGACCGTCGACGACGCGTTGTTCAAGATGGAGCTGGTCGGCCACGACTTCTACCTGTTCCACGACAAGGACAGCGACTGCGCGAGCGTGGTCTATCGGCGCCACGCGTACGACTACGGACTGATCCGTCTCGGTGGTCAATCGCCCGAACCAGGCTGAGGTGAGGCGGCTGCAGAAACCTAGCCCGTAGGATTGCCGCCGTGGTACTTGCGAAGATCCTGCGCGCCGGCGAAGGCAAGATGGTCCGGCGTCTGGCCAATATTGCCGATCACATCGAGACGCTCGAGGACGACTACGTCGGTCTCAGCGATGCGGAGCTGCGCGCGCTGACCGATACGTTCAAAGAGCGCTACGGCGACGGCGAGACACTCGACGACCTGCTGCCGGAGGCGTTCGCCACCGTACGCGAGGCGGCGCGCCGCACCCTGGGCCAGTTCCACTACAAGGTCCAGCTCATGGGCGGCGCCGCGATGCACCTGGGCAACATCGCCGAGATGAAGACCGGTGAGGGCAAGACGCTGGTCTCAACCCTGCCGGCCTACCTCAACGCGCTCGCCGGCGACGGCGTGCACGTGGTGACGACGAACGACTACCTGGCCGCCCGCGACGCCGACTGGATGGGCCGGGTACACCGCTTTCTCGGCCTCAGCGTCGGGAAGATCCTCAATGAATTGCCGCCGGACAAGCGCCGGGCGTCCTACCACAGCGACATCACCTACGGCACGAACAACGAGTTCGGCTTCGACTACCTGCGCGACAACATGGCCTGGTCGCTCGACGACCTCGTCCAGCGCGGCCACAACTTCGCGATCGTCGACGAGGTCGACTCGATCCTGATCGACGAGGCCCGCACCCCGCTGATCATCAGCGGTCCGGCCGAGGAGAACCAGCGCTGGTACCTCGAGTTCGCCCGCATCTCCCCGCGGATGAAGCGCGACGTGCACTACGAGGTCGAAGAGGGCAAGCGCACCGTCGCCGTCACCGAAGAGGGTGTCGCGTTCGTCGAGGACCAGCTCGGCATCGACAACCTGTACGAGGCGGCGAACACGCCGCTGGTCGGTTACCTGAACAACTCGCTCAAGGCCAAGGAGCTCTACAAGAACGACCGCGACTACATCGTCCAGAACGGTGAGGTCCTGATCGTCGACGAGTTCACCGGCCGCGTGCTGCACGGCCGCCGCTACAACGAGGGCATGCACCAGGCCATCGAGGCCAAGGAAGGTGTGCAGATCCAGCAGGAGAACCAGACGCTGGCGACGATCACGCTGCAGAACTACTTCCGCCTCTACGACAAGCTCGCCGGCATGACCGGTACGGCCCAGACCGAGGCGAACGAGCTGCACCAGACCTACAAGCTCGGCGTCGTCCCGATCCCGACGAACAGGCCGATGGTCCGCGCCGACGAGACCGACCTGATCTACAAGACCGAGGACGCGAAGTTCTCCGCGGTCATCGACGACATCGTCGAGCGCCATGAGAACGGTCAGCCGGTGTTGGTCGGCACCGCGTCGGTAGCGAAGTCCGAGCGGCTGGCCTCGCTGCTGTTGCGCAAGGGCATCCCGCACGAGGTGCTCAACGCGAAGCAGCATGCTCGGGAGGCAGCGATCATCGCCAACGCCGGGCGCAAGGGCGCGGTCACCATTGCGACGAACATGGCCGGTCGAGGCACGGACATCCAGCTGGGCGGAAACCCTGAGTTCGCAGCCGACCTGACGTTGCGCGAGCGCGGCCTGACCCCTGACGACACCCCGGAGGAGTACGAGGACGCCTGGGGCGACGCGCTCGAGAAGGCAAAGGTCGAGGCCGCAAAGGAACACGATGAGGTCGTCGACCTCGGTGGGCTTTACGTGCTCGGCACCGAGCGACACGAGTCGCGTCGCATCGACAACCAGCTGCGCGGCCGGTCGGGCCGCCAGGGCGACCCGGGGGAGTCGCGCTTCTACCTCTCCCTCGGCGACGACCTGATGGTGCGCTTCAACGGCGAGCGGGTCGCGGCGATGATGAACTTCCTGCGGCTGCCCGAGGACGTCCCGATCGAGGCACGTCCGGTCTCGAAGGCGATCCAGTCCGCGCAGACGCAGATGGAGCAGCAGAACTTCGAGATCCGCAAGAACGTCCTCAAGTACGACGAGGTCATGAACAAGCAGCGCAGCGTCATCTACGACGAGCGGCGCACGGTGCTCAACGGCGCCGACCTGTCGGGGCAGATCCGCTCCATGATCGACGACGTCGTCACCGGCTACGTCGACGGCGCGACGTCTGCCGGCTATGCCGAGGAGTGGGATCTCGACCAGCTGTGGACGGCGCTGAAGACGCTGTACCCGGTGTCGTTGTCGATCCAGGAGGCGATCGACCAGGCCGGCGGTCACCGGGCTGATCTCACCCGCGAGTTCCTGCTCGAAGAGCTGCTGGCCGACGCCCAGGCCGCCTATGACGCCCGCGAGGAAGACCTCGGTGCCGAGGTGCTCCGCGAGCTCGAACGACGCGTGCTGCTGTCGGTGCTCGACCGTCGCTGGCGCGAGCACCTCTACGAGATGGACTACCTGCAAGAGGGCATCGGCCTGCGCGCAATGGCGCAGCGTGACCCGCTCGTCGAGTACAAGCGCGAGGGCTTCGACATGTTCGCGGCCATGATGGACGCGATCAAGGAGGAGTCGGTCGGGTTCCTGTTCAACCTCGAGGTCGAGGTCGAGGACGATTCCGCACCGGCGCCGGAAGCGGTCGCGAGTGCGAACGGCGGTGCGCCGCAGCTCGACCTGGGCCTGCTCGCTGCCGCGCAGGAGGAGCACGACACCGCCAACGATCACCACGCTCGTCCGCATGTGAGCGCGAAAGGGCTCGATCGCGACACGTCGCAGCAGCAGAAGGGCTTGATCTACACCTCGCCCGAACTGGGTTCCGACGCGCCGTCAGTGCAGAGCTCGTCCGAATCGAAGCCGGCCAAGGCGAGCGGCGCGCGCCGTCCCGCCCGCGGCAACCCGAACCGCGGAAGTCGCGGGAACAAGCGCAAGCGCTGACCTTCAGCTAGCCCAGGACGAGCCGGGTGCAGCACCAGCGGGCGTGCCGCACCTCCAGCCGCATCGCGATCGCGCGCACGCGCTCGCCCGTGCGCACCGTCGCGCACAGTTCGGCGACCTGATCGGCGGGCTCGCTGGCCCGCACCGAGCGCACGACGGCGCGGTGCGTCCAGTGCGGACGGCCCAATTGGCCCGCCTGCTCGAATTCGGCTCGCAGCCCGTGGGCGACGCCCGGGCTGAGCAGTGCGGCGACCTGGTTCAGTGAGCGCCGTCCGTCGGCGGTCTCGATGATGCCGACGAGCAGGCGTCGGGCCCAGTGCGCCGGGTCGGGCAGCGCCGCCCGCAGCGGCGTGGGCGGTAGCTGCGGCAGCGGTGGCCGCCGCCGGCGATGGCGCGCGAAGGGCAGCGGCCGGTCGTAGCGGCCTACCGCCGCCGGGCCGTCGATCAGCTCGTCGTCGAACGGCGGCTCGCGCACCGGCGCCGGCCGAACGGCGATGGTGACACCGCGCGAAGGAGCGGTAGCAGTGCTGGCCTGTGGTGGGTCGGCGACGGCGGTGGTCATGCGGTGCCCTCCTCGGTGTGGTGCGTCGGCGCGAGGAGTACCTCGCCCGCGACGATGTGGTTGGGGTCGGTGCCGATCACGGCGCGGTTGGCGGCGTACCAGCGCGGCCAGGTAGCGGCGACCCGCTGCGGGCTCGGTCGCTGCAGGTGGTCCGCGGCGATCGACCACAGCGAGTCGCCGGGCGCGACCACGACGTGACTCGCGCTCGCCGGCCGGGCGGTCGGCGGACTCGGGTGCGGGTGCGGGTGAGCAGCAGCACGCTGGGGCAGGCTGGTGGGCCAGTCCGGTACCGCAACCGGGTCCGACGTTGGCCAGGCGGGACTCGCGGTCGCCGCCGCCGCCGGCCTGGCCGCGCCGGCCGCAAGCGGCGTGAGGACGATGCCGAGCCCGGTCGCACCGGCTACCAGGCGGTACACCGCCCGCGGCAGCACCACCGCGGCCAGCCGGCGAGCGGCTCGCCCGCCGGCGCCGGGCACGGCAGCAACCCCCGCAGCCACCAGCCCGACTGCCAACCAGCAAGCGGCCAGCCACAACGCGGCCGCCGCCAGTTCGGTGCCGGCGCCGTCGGCGCCGACCCGGGCGAGCCAGGCATGCGGTGCCGTGAGCTCGGCGACCAGCCTGACACTCGGACGCAGCCCGACGACCGCTGCCCCATCGGCCAGGGTCAGGAGCCCGAGCCACGCCCCCGTGCGCTGCATGATGCGTTACCTTTCATTTGATTACGTTTGCATCAGACAGCGTCCGATCAAGACCGTCAAGTTGGGTGCGATTGCGGTGTGGAAACCTGCGGGCGCGGTCGGCTTCGGCGACCGGGCCACGGCCGCGTCGCGGAGCTGCCCGCGCGGAAGCGGGGTTCTCCGAGCCTCGCGTGTGTGCTTTGCGTAAAAACTGGGCCGGATCAAGGGAGTTGCTTGAACTCTGAGCCTTACTGTCGGTGTTGTGAGCGCGGGTCCCCCGGCATCGGCTGGTGGACCACCCCCCGCCGCGCTCGTGAAGGAGACAACGGTGAACCAGCACCGGAACACGGTTCTCGTCGTCGATGACGATGACGACATCAGGGCGCTCATCTGCGCGGTCCTCACCAGGGCCGGCTTCCGGTGCGTGTCCGTCAACGGCGGCGTCCCCGCCCTCGCCGCGGCCAAGGCCGACCCGCCTTTCGCCTACGTTCTCGACGTCCGGATGCCGGGCATGCACGGGCACGAAGTGTGCCGACTCATCAAGGCCGATCAGACGATCTGCGCGCCGGTCCTGATGGTCAGTGCCGAAGCTGCCGACAAGGACATCGCCGCGGGCCATGCCGCCGGCTGCGACGATTTCCTGCCGAAGCCGTTCCGTCCGCGCGAACTGATCGCCCGTCTCGAGCAGTTCCTCCTCGTCGCTGCCTGAGCGACGCTCAGCCGATGTTCGCGGCGGCTTCGCGCTCGATCGACAAGCCGGCTGCTGCGGCGTTCTCGAAGTCGTCGTCGACATGCACGACATCGCGCCCGGCCCGATCGAGCAGGCTCGCCGCGATCGATGCCCGGAACCCACTGGCGCAATGCACCCACAGCCGACCGCGGCGTAGCTCGCCGGCACGCCTGACCAGCTGGTCGAGCGGGATGTGGACCGCGTCGCGGATGTGGCCCTCGGCGTACTCGTCGTCGCGACGCACGTCGACCACGACGCCCTCGTCGCCCAGCTCACGCGCCGCCACCGCGAAGTCGACCCGCGGGTAGCTGCGGCGGACCTCGACACCGGCTAGCTCATCAGGACGTCCGGTGGCCGCGCCGGCGAGCTCGTCCCTGCCGATCCGCACCAGTTGCAATCGCGCCTCGGCGATCTGCTCGGGGGTCTCGCCGATCAGCGTGAGCGGTCCGTCCCACGGCGAGAGCCAGCCGACGTAGGTGCTGAACTTGTCGCCCAGCTCGACCGACACGGTCGCGGCCAGGTGGTCGGCCGCGTACGCGATCCGACTGCGCAGGTCGACGACCCACTCGCCGCCGGCCAGGCGGTCGGCGAGCTCAGCCGGGTCGATCGCGCGCGGGGGACTGAGATCCGGCTCGGTCGGTCCGCGCCGGTTCAGCGGAGCCATGTGCGCGTAGTACGCGGGATACGCGGTCAGGTTCGCGATCAAGGAGTCGACAAAGGTCTGCTCGTCGGACGTGGTGAGCGCGTCGTTGCGCTCGCGCTCGGCGCCGATCGTGCTCGTGTCGCCGCCGGTCGCCGAGCCGGCGGAGCAGAAGCTGCCGAATCCGTGCGTCGGATAGACGCGAGTCTGCGTCGGCAGCTCGCGCGCGAGTCGCCGCGCGGAATGGAACTGGGCGCGGGTCAGCTCGTCTGTGCGGGCCGGGTCGATCAGGTCGGTGCGCCCTACGCTTCCGTAGAGCAGCGAGCCACCGGTGAACACCGCGGGCGGGGCGTCGGGATCGGCGGTGTCGATCACCGCGAACGCGAGGTGGTGATCGGTGTGCCCCGGCGTAGCCAGGACGGTGACGCGCAGCGTGCCGACCTCGAGGATGTCGCCGTCGTGCAGACCGATCCGATCGAAGCCGACATCGTCGTCGGACGCGACGCCGTAGTCGGCGCCGGTGCGCTGCGCCAGGGCGAAGCCACCGGTGACGTAGTCGTTGTGGATGTGCGTCTCGACGACGAGCCGCACCGTCGCGCCGAGCTGGTCGACGACCTCGAGCACCCGGTCGATGTCGCGTTGGGCATCGACGACAACCGCGGCCTCGCCCGCGGCAATCACATAACTGCGATCGCCGAGCTCGGCGGTGCTGATGACCCGGACGTCCATGCGGGAAATGCTAGATGTGCCGACCGTCAGGCGGCGGCCGCCACGTCGGGCGTGGTGTCGAGCGGTGCGGCGTCGTCCTTCCCGGACCGTGCGACGGTGAGATACCAGACCAGCCAGCCGACGCACACGACCAGCACGCAGCTGACGAGCCGATACATCAGTACGGCTGCCGTCGCGGCGTCGACGTCGATCCGGCCGGCGTGCAGCGTCCCGATCATCGCGACCTCGACGACGCCGAACCCGCCGGGCAGGAAGGCGATGCTCGACGCGGACATGCCTGCGATGTATGCGGTGAGCACGAGCGCAGGCGTCGCCCCGGACATGCCCACCGCGTGGCACGCAGCGATGAGACAGACCAGATCGGCGACCCAGTTCAGCGCGGCGAAGCCTGCGCCGGCGGCCCAGTCACGCGTTTGCGGGCGAATCGACGTCACCCCGGACAGCGCGCCACGGACCGCCGCGGCGGCTCGCGCCGAGACGCGGGTGAGGGCGCGCTCGCCGCGTGCAAGGGCCGACCGCACCAGCGCCGGCTTCAGCCGGGCAACGACGACCGCGGCGAGGACGGCCGTTGCCAGTACGGCCAGCCCGCTCGCGTACCCGACGGCCGAGCCGCCGCCGATCAGGGCGGCGGCCGCGGCGAGGGCGAAGAACGTCGCCGAACTCAGCGCGCCGGACGCGAGCACGGTGAAGCCGGCGGCCGCAGGCGTCGCGCCCCAGGTGCGCAGCCGCTTGACGACGAAGCCGGCCGAGATCGCGCTCCCCGCAGGCAGCGTGGCGTTCAGCGCGTTCGCCACGTAGGCGAGGCCGACCATCCGAGGGAACGAGAGATCGCGTCCGGCGGCGTGCAACATGCGTCGTTCGACGCGCGCAAGACCGTTCATCGAAGCCGCGGTGGCGACGACGGCGATGAGCACCCACATGATGTTCGCGGTGCCGACCGCGGTGATTGCGGCCGCGAGGTGATGACGCAGCAGCACCGCTTCGGTGCCGACCAGGGCGACGCCGGCGGTCAGTGCCGCGATTCGTCGTGCGCGCATCATGTGTCCTCGGGTCGGCTCAGGTCAGCGGTGTGCTCGGGTGGGTTCGGACCGCACGCGGTGGCCGGCAATGACGGCAGCGATCCCGGCGACGGCCCAGGCAACGAGCACGACGGCGTGCCCGGTCGCGCCGTCCCCGCCGAAGTAGGCCGTGCTGCGCAGCAATTGCGCTCCTGCGCCCGGCGGCAACGCCTGGCCCACGTAGTGGACGCCGTTGGGCAGCAGTTCCGGCGCTGATGTGACCCCGGAGAACGGGTTGCCGAGGAAGATCATGATCGCGGCGCCGAGGGCGAGCCCGGCGGAGCCGATGAGCGCGACGAGGCCCGCGACCGACGCGCTGATCGAGAAGACCATCAGGGCCAGGCTCGCCCACGACGCCCACGCGTTGTGCGGGAGCGCGCCGAGGAACGGTTGCGCGACGAGGTAGGCGGCGGTGGCGGCTGCAGTGCTGACGATGCCGAGCGCCAGGGTCTGGCGCCACGCGGGCCGCAGCCGGAGCAGCGCAGCAACAGCCGCCGCGACCAGGACGCTGCAGATCGTCAGCGGAAGCAACGCCGAACTCAAGACCACGCCGCGCGGATCCGAGGACGAGAGCGGGACGACGTCGACCGAACTCACCGGCAATGACGCGCTGTGCCCCACGCGGCCGGCTATCGATTCGAGCAGCTGCGCCACCGTCGGACCGGCAGCGCCGGCCACGAGCACGACCAGGTGATGTGGAGTCACTTCGAAGGCGCCGTAGCTCGTGCGCGCCCGGATTGCTTCGCGCGCCGCGCCGTCGTCGGAGAACGTGCTGACGTGGAAAGCGCCGGGCTCGGACGTGGACAGCTCGGCGATCAGGCGCTGGCTGCCGGGCGAGTCGACCACGCCGATCGGCAGGTCACGGGGCTGCAGGCGTCCGGCCGGCCACGCGAACGCGAGCACGGCCAGGGTGAGCACGACAGGGACAACAACGGCGGCGATCAAAATCTGCCGCCACGGCGGATGTGCGGACAGGTGCTCGGGCACCATGTGCGCCTCCTCAAAAGAGAATGAACATTCTTTATCGCTCTTGACCCTCGCAAGGCCCGGCGTGGATGTCAAGACGAACATTCGTTTTTTATGTATGGTGGTGCGATGCCGAAGGTCAGCCAGGCGCACCGCGACGCTCGCCGCGAGCAGATTCTCGACGCGGCCAAGCGTTGTTTCCTGCGGGACGGGTTCCACGAGACGTCCATGCAGGACCTGTTCGCCGAGAGCGGCCTGTCGGCGGGCGCGGTTTATCGATACTTCCCGGGCAAGACCGACATGATCCGCGCGATCGCGCTGGAGAACATCGCCGAGGTCGTGGAGGTCGTCCACACCCTCGCCACGCGCCCGCACGACGACAGCCTCGGCAACGCCCTCGCCGAGGTGTTGCAGATCGTCGCCGC
Source organism: uncultured Actinomycetota bacterium (assembly GCA_963757455.1). Taxonomy (GTDB): domain Bacteria; phylum Actinomycetota; class Actinomycetes; order Mycobacteriales; family Jatrophihabitantaceae; genus RYN-133. The sequence continues at coordinate 170,336 of CAVWSE010000010.1, read as the reverse complement.
AAAGCACGCCGAGGAGGGCCTGGGCGCGATCGCGGTGCTTGTGTGGGGCGAGGCCCTGCGCAATCGCGAGCTGGCCGAATGGATCGCCGGTGAGATCGCCAGGATGCGCACCGATCTGGCCGAGATCGTGCGCGAGCACCAGGGCGCCGGCGCGCTCCCGACCGATGTCGACCCGATGGCGATCGCGGGCCTGGTGATGTCGATCGTTCCGGGGTTCATCCTGCAACTGGCAGTGTTCGGCGAGTCGAGCGTCGCGGGCGTCGGCGCGGCGGCGCGGGCCCTGTTCCCCTGAACTGCTGCCGCTGCACTCGTCCCCGGTTAGGTTCGACCCTGTGCGCTGGGACGATCTGTTCGCCGACCTCGAGGCCCAAGCGGCTGCCCTCGATGTCGCCGAGCGGGCCGCCGAACTCGCCGAACGCACCCGCATCGAGGTCGGCGGGCTCGGCATGCGCGATCGGCTTGCCACCGCCCTGGGGGCGACGATCCGAGGTCAGGTCCTCGGTGGCGCGAGGTTCGCCGGCATCATCGAGCGCGTCGGCCCCGACTGGTTGCTGATGGACGAGGCAGACGGGCGCGAGAGCGTGCTCGCCCTCGCCGCGCTCGCGTCGGTGAGCGGACTGGGTCGCGGCTCGGCCGTTCCGGGGAGTGGGGGCGCGGTGCAAGCCCGACTGGGACTGCGCAGCGCGCTGCGCGGCATCGCCCGCGACCGCTCGAGTGTCCGGCTGCACCTGCGGGACGGGGTCACCATCGACGCGACGTTGGACCGGGTCGGTGCCGACTTCGTCGAGGTGGCACGCCATTCGCCCGGCGAGCCGCGCCGGCGCAGCGAGGTGCGCGACGTCGTGCTGGTGCCGCTGGACGCGGTGGCCATCGTCAGCCGCCGCGCGGGGTGATGCCTACGGCTGCTCGTCGTCGGTGAACGGGTGCGACGCGACGAATGTGCGGGTCTCGTCGTACATCCGGGCGATGTAGGCCTCGAGCTTGTCGCGCTCGACCCGCCACTGACCGCGACCGCCGATTTTGATCGCCTCGAGCTCGCCGTTGCGGACCAGCGCGTAGGTCTGCGAGGCGGAGATGTTGAGGACGTCGGCGACGTCGGAGAGGGTCAGGAACCGATCGGTGGCCACGGTCGATCAGTCTGTCATCCGACCGGAAACGGAGGTCGGTTGTCCACAGCTCCGGTCGCTGGCGATGTCCGATTCGGGCACTATGTGATCTGTGGAGTACCCGTCGCCGCGGCCGCGTCGGATCAGCACACCGCGCTGGTTCGACCTGCGTCTGGTGCTCGGAATCGTCCTCGTCCTCGCCGCGGTTCTGGTCGGCGCCGTCGTAGTCTCGCGCGCCAAGCACACCGACAAGGAACTCGCGGTGACCCGCGACCTGGCCGTCGGGACGCGGCTGCAGACGAGTGACCTGCGGTTGATCGACGTGCAGCTGCCCGACGACGTCCGCCACGACGCTGCGTACTTGAGCGACCCGGACCAGGCTGTCGGCAAGACGCTGAATCGACCACTGCGCAAGGGCGAGCTCGTCCCGGCCGCGGTGCTCGCCGCTGCGAGCACCGCCACGACCGTCAGCGTCCCGTTCGCAGCCGATGCCGCCCCGACGCTCACGCGCGGCCAGCGGATAGTCGTGTGGCTGTCGACCCAAGCCTGCCCCGGAGTCGTGCTGTTGCCGGACGTCACCGTCCAGGACGTGCACACGTCCGACAGCGGCGGCTTCTCGACCTCCGGCACGGGCCAGGACGTCGTTGTCAGCGTGGCCCCGCAGCTCGCGCAACGCGTCGTGGCAGCACTCGCCATCCAGGACGCGACGATCCGCGCCGGCGTGCTGACCGGCACCGGGCCCAGCTCGCCCGGCACGCTGCCGTCCCTGGACGCGTGCGGGCCGTCGTCGACGCCGTGATGCCCTCCGTTCTGATCGCCGGTGGCGGGTCCGCCTGGGAGGCCGGCCTGGTGTCGGCTCTCGACGCGAGTCCGGCCGTGCAGGTCGCGCGCCGGTGCGTCGACGTCGTCGACCTGCTCGCGGCCGCTGCTGCCGGACTCGGCCGGGTTGCGCTCGTGGCCGCCGACCTGCGCCGCCTCGACGCCGATGCGGTCGACAGATTGGTGGCCGCTGAGGTCGCGGTCGTCGCGGTCCTGCGACGCGACGACAGTGAGACCGAGGATCGGCTGCACGCGCTCGGCATCGACTACTTCGTTCCTGACGATGCCGACGCCGGTGTCGTGGCCGGCGTGCTGGCCGAGGCGGTTGGAGCTGTCGCTTCGCGCGATCAGCACAATCCGCCGACCGGTCGGATGTTCGGCGACCCAGCGACGTCGATGGCGATTCCGCCGGGCGCCGGCGACGACGTCGATGTGGCGATCTCGAGCCGACACGGACGAGTGATCGCGGTCTGGGGACCGACCGGTGCGCCGGGCCGCACGACCGTCGCGATCACCATCGCCGACGAACTCGCCCGCATCGGGCAGTCGAGCCTGCTCGTCGACGCGGACGTCTACGGCGGCACGATCGCGGCGGAGCTCGGGTTGCTCGACGAGTCGCCCGGTCTTGCCGCGGCGTGCCGGCTGGCGGCCGGGACGAAGCTGACGGGCGCGACGCTGGCCGGGCTCTGCTGGCAGCTGAGCGCCGAACTGCGCGTACTGACCGGGATTCCGCTGGCCGCGCGTTGGACGGAGTTGCGCACGGCGGCCGTCACTGCGGTGCTCGCCGCAGCACGGCAGTTGGCCGACGTGACCGTGGTCGACTGCGGGTTCTGCCTCGAGACCGACGAGGAGCTTTCGTTCGACTCGCTTGCGCCGCGGCGCAACGGTGCGACGCTGGCAATCCTCGACGCCGCGGACGAGGTGCTGGTGGTCGGCGCGGCCGATCCCGTGGGCATGCAGCGACTGGTGCGCGGGTTGTCGGAGCTGCGTGACGCCGAGGTCGGCACCGCACCGCAGGTGGTGTTGAACAAGATCCGCCGTGGGGTGGTGCCGGGCGACCCGCGCGCCGAACTCGTCGGCGCGCTGGAGTTGTTCTCGGCGATCACGCCGGTCGGGCTGCTGCCGTACGACCGCGAGTCGCTCGATGTCGCGCTGGCGACCGGGCGTTCGCTGGGGGAGGCGCGCCCGTCCAGCCCACTGCGCAAGGCGATCGCCGAGCTCGCGGCACGATTCGCGGCGGTCGACGCGCCAGCGCCGATGCCGAGTTCGCGACACGGGTCTGGGAGACTCAGAGGTCGTCCCCACCGGAGGTGAGCGTGTCCGATCGGCTCAGCGCCGCCGACGTCGCGTTCTTCTACGTCGAGGGGCCGACCACGCCGCAGCACGTCGGGGCACTCGCGATCCTCACTGCGCCCGGCGGCGGGCTCGACTACGACCGACTTGTGCGCCTGATCGAGGAACGCATCTCGCTCGCGCCGCGCTACCGGCAGAAGATGCGGCCGGTGCCGCTCAACCTGGCCAACCCGGTGTGGGTCGACGACGCCGAGTTCGACATCACCTATCACGTGCGCCGTTCGGCGTTGCCGCGTCCGGGAACCGAGCGGGAGTTGCTGGAGTTCTGCGCCCGCATCCAGTCGCGCCTGCTCGACCGCGACCGTCCACTGTGGGAGATGTACCTCGTCGAGGGCCTGTCCGACGGTCGCGTCGCGATCGTCACCAAGACCCACCCGTCGATGGTCGCGGGCGGAGCCGACGCAACCGGGATCGACATCGCCGAGGTGCTGTTCGACGAGTCGCCCGAGCCGCGACGCACGGTCGAAGCGGTATGGATGCCGGCACGTGAACCGTCGCGCGTGCAGCTGGTCTCGGACGCGCTGTGCGGAGCGGTCCGGCGTCCGGCGGCGCTCGTCGACACCGTGCGCCTCTCGATGCGCGAGGCACGGTCGACGACAAGCTGGTTGACCTCGACCGCGGCCGGGTTGGCCGGTGGCGTCGCCGGGGCACTCACCCGCACCGCACGCACCCCGCAGGTCTCGCCCCTCCGGGCCAACCTCGGGCAGCACCGCCGGATCGCTGTCGCGCGTGCCGACCTCGACGACTTCCGGCGGGTGCGGGCGCTGCGCGGCGGAACCGTGCACGACGTGATCCTGGCCGTCCTGACGACGGCGTTGCGGCAGTGGCTGCAGGCCCGGGGCGCAGCACTCGGCGTCGCGACGACGGTGCGGGCGCTGGTGCCCGTCGGCGTCAACGGCCTGGCCGGCGCAGACAGCGGTTGGACGCGGTCGCGGCGGGTTGCTGCCCTGCTCGTCGACCTGCCCGTCGGCGAGCCCGATCCGATTCGGCGTCTGGCGCGGGTGCAGTACGCGATGGCCGCGCACGAGAGCACCGGGCCGGTCGGCGCCGACGCCCTGGTCGGCCTGAGCGGGTTCGCACCGCCGACGCTGACCTCGCTCAGTGCTCGCGCGGCGCACAGCCTGACCCGCCGCATGTATGACATCTCGATCACGAACGTCCCCGGCCCCCAGCAGCCGCTGTATGCAGCGGGAGCGCAGCTGGAAGAGATGTTCCCGATCATGCCGCTGAACGAGGGGCACGCGATCGCGATCGGGCTCAGCTCCTATGACGGCGGGGTGTACTTCGGCATCAACGCCGACCGCGACGCCGTCCCCGACGTTGCCGAGTTCGCCGATGCGATCGGTGCTGCGCTGGCGGAACTGGTCGTGGCGACGCGCCCGGCCGACATCGAACCCGGCGGCCGGCGCCGTCGGCGCCGCGAGCCCACGCGATGACGGATCCGTCGCGGCAGGCAGGTCCGTCGCGCGCGATCGTGCTCGGCGGCGGCGGCGTGCTCGGGTTCGCCTGGACGCTCGGCGCGTTGGCAGCCCTTGAAGCCGAGGCCGGGTTCGACCCGCGCTCGGCGCGGATCGTCGTCGGTACGTCGGCCGGCTCGGTCGCCGCGGCGCTGCTCGGCTGCGGGTTGTCGGTCGAGGTGATCACGCGACACCACCAGGGCATCCCCGCCCCAGAAGACCCCGCGATCGATTTCGACTACGGTGCCGGGGTCGGCAATGCGACTCCGCCTCGTCCGGGCTGGCGGCCCGCGTCCCCGCGGCTGGCATGGGGTGCGCTGCGACACCCGCGGCGGGTCTCGCCGATCGTCGGACTCACCGGCCTGCTGCCGTCCGGACGGGGCTCGCTCGCACCCGTGCACGCGCTGATCGACGGAGTCGCGCTGGCAACCGGTCATGCCGAACGCTGGCCGACGACGCCCCGGCCGTGGATCGTCGCCGCCGACCACCGCTCCGGGCATCGCGTCGTGTTCGGCCGCGACGACCTGCCACCGAGGCCGGACGGGCGTCCGCGGCAGGTACGCACCGCGCGCCTGGCCGATGCGGTGCAGGCGTCGTGCTCGATCCCGGCCTGGTACCCGCCGACCGTCATCGACGGCGTGCCCTACGTCGACGGGGGCGCGGTGTCGATCTGCTCGGTCGACGTGTTGCAGCGTGCCGCGGTCGACGAGGTGTTCGTGCTCGCGCCGATGGCCTCGACCGAACCCGACGCCCCGACCGCGAGGGTGGCCCGGCTCGAACGGCGGCTGCGCAGGCTCGTGACGCGCCGCGTTCTTGCCGACGCGGCAAACCTGCGCAGCGCCGGGAAGCGAGTCTGTGTCGTCACGCCGGATGCGGACGACCTCGCGCTCATCGGCGCGAACATGATGAACCCCGCGCGACGCACGGAGGTGCTCGAATCGGCGCGAGTGAGCGCGGCCGTACAGCTGCGCCGAGAACTCGCCTCATCGACCGGCTGGGGTCGCCGCGACGGATCGGCCAGCGCATGAGGGTGTACCTGCCGGCGACATCGGCCACGCTGCGCTCATTGCTGGACGCGCGCGAGCTCACTGCTCCGCAGACGGCCTTTGCCGTGACGCCCGGGCTGCGCGAGTGGTACGTCGACGACGACATCGACGAGCTCGAATACGCGGCGCTGCTCGAAGCGTCGCGGGCCTCGTTGCGGCTGATCGACGCGGACGACTCCGCCGCCAGACGCCGCGTCGTGCTGGCCGCGGACGTCGCTGACGCGGCCGTCCAGGTGCGCGATGACATAGATCGCGCAGTGGTGCACGTCGTCACGCCGATTGCGCTCGGCGACGTCGCGTCGGTGCATGTCGACGACGCGGACGCAGAGAGCTCGGTCGGCGCCGCCGCCGAGTCGATCACCGCCGCGGATCTCGGCGACGACTCGGCGCAGGAGCGCGTCGACGATGCCGAGGGTTTCGAGCTGTCGTGGTACGCGACCCAGGAGATTGCGAACCTGCTCGGCTCGCTCTGAGCGGCTGCCGCCGAGCGTGGCACCATCGAGGAATGGTCGCTTTCGACGCTGTCACCCACCCACCCGCGCCGGTCAACGAGACTGTGCGCACCTATGCGCCGGGTACGCCGGAGCGAGAGACCCTCGCCCGCACACTCGACGACCTGTCCGCGACGCCGGCCGAGCTCACGATGACCATCGGCGGCGCGCAGCGCATGGCCGGCGGACCACGGCTCGACGTCGTCGCTCCGCATCGGCACGCGCTGGTGCTCGGCCAGACCGCGCAGGCCACCGACGCCGACGTCGACGCGGCCGTCGGAGCCGCCCTGACCGCAGCGCCGGCGTGGCGCGAGCTGCCCTTCGACGAGCGCGCCGCCGTGTTCCTGCGCGCCGCGGACCTGCTGTCGAGCACGTGGCGCGACCGCCTCAACGCCGCGACGATGCTGGGGCAATCGAAGACGGTGCAGCAGGCCGAGATCGACTCGGCGTGCGAGTTCGCCGACTTCCTTCGCTTCAACGTCCACTTTGCGCGCCAGCTGCTCGAACAGCAGCCGACCAGCTCGCCGGGCGTGTGGAACCGGACGGAGTACCGACCGCTCGAAGGCTTCGTCCTCGCGATCACGCCCTTCAACTTCACCGCGATCGCCGGGAACCTGCCCGCGACGCCCGCACTGCTCGGCAACGTCGTCGTCTGGAAGCCGTCGCCCACGCAACAACTGGCGGCGCACCTCACGATGCGACTGTTCGAGGCGGCAGGCCTGCCGCCCGGCGTGATCAACATGGTCACCGGCGACGGCGCCGCGATCAGCTCGGTGGCGCTGCCGCACCCGGCGCTCGCGGGTATCCACTTCACCGGGTCGACGGCGACGTTCCACCACCTGTGGCGCTCGGTCGGCGCGGCGATCGACGGCTACGCGACCTACCCGCGCCTGGTCGGTGAGACCGGCGGCAAGGACTTCGTCGTTGCGCACCCGTCGGCCGACCCCGACTCGCTCGTGACCGGGCTGGTGCGCGGGGCGTTCGAGTACCAGGGCCAGAAGTGCTCGGCGGCCTCGCGCGCGTATGTACCGAAGTCGCTCTGGAACGCCGGAGTGCGCGACGCTCTCGCCGCAACGACTGAGTCGCTCACGTACGGCGACGTCGCCGATTTCTCGAACTTCGGTGGCGCGGTCATCGACCGGCGTGCCTTCGACCGGCTCAGCTCCGTCGTCGACCGGGTCACCGCGGCCGACGGCATCACCGTGCTCGCGGGCGGCAAGTGTGACGACAGCGTCGGCTACTTCGTGCGTCCGACCGTCGCCGAATGCGCCGATCCGACCGACGAGCTGTTCACACGCGAGTACTTCGGTCCGGTGCTCGGCGTGCACGTCTATGACGACTCGGCGACATCGGGCTGGCACGACACGTTGGTGCAGCTGGAGTCGGTGTCGCCGTACGCCCTGACCGGTGCGGTCTTCGCGCGCGATCGCGCCGCAGTCGTCGAGGCCGAGACGGTGCTGCGGTTCGCCGCCGGCAACTTCTACGTCAACGACAAGCCGACCGGTGCGGTCGTCGGCCAGCAGCCGTTCGGCGGCGGCCGCGCGTCCGGAACGAACGACAAGGCCGGGTCGGCCTGGAACCTGATGCGGTGGCTCTCGCCGCGATCGCTGAAGGAGACGTTCGTGCCACCGACCGATCACACGTATCCGCACATGGGCTGACGCACTCACGGCGCCGCCACCTGGATAGCCACCGGGTCGGCGCCCATGCCCCAGCGCGGATTCGGCACGAGGATGCCTCGTCCGGCAGGCCGGACCGTGCGCGTGGGAGCTATGTCGATGCCGAGGATCGCGCCGTCGCCCGATCGCGGACGGAGCACGATGCCGCACGACTGTGCGCGGAGCCGGCCGATGAGCCCTCGATAGCCGAGTGCGACGGCATCCGCACGGCCGGCGGCCACCACCGCACGACCGGCGACACCGGCATCGGCCCACGCAGCGATCGCATCGCCGAGTGCGGTGTCGGTGACGAGATGGACGTCGTCGACGAGCAACATCCCCGTGCTGGGCAGGTCGTCGGCGGCGAGCACCACGGCATGCCCGTGCGCGCTCGCGGCGGCCAGCAGCGGCGAGCGCGCCGGCGCGACGACGGCACACCGCGCGCTCTGTTCGAGGACGGTGAGCAGCACCGTGCTGCACCCGGATCGCGGTGGCCCGGCGACGAGAACTCGGGAATCTGTCGCGATGAGGTCGACCGCGGCGAGCGCGGATTCGTCGCCGCACACGCCGAGCACGACGCCGGCCGTCGGTGCCAACTGCGCGAGCCGGACCGAGTCCGGCAGTGGGCGCAACCGGATGGCATCGCGCGTCGGCGGTGCGTCGCCAACGATCGGATCGTCGATGATCGCGAACTGCACCTGGGCCCAATCGCCCGAACGCACGGCACGACCGGGCGGCGCAGCAAGGGGTGCCGCGTGCGCTGGGACGCCGGCGGCGGCGTACTCGGCGGCATCGGTCAACGCCAGGACGAACGTGCTCGACGCGAGTGTCGTCATTCGCGGCGCGAGTACCGCGCGACCACCCGCGATGGCGACAGTCAGCTGCCTGTGACCGGCCGCGCGGAGCAACGCGATCACGCGTTCTGCGGTGCGGCCGCCGTCATGATCGTCTGACGCGGCGAGCAGTTCGTCCCAGCCGTCGATGAGTAGAAGCGAGCGGCGCGTCGATGTCAGGAGGCGGTCGACGAGACGCGCAGCGAGGTCGAATCCGTCGGCCACGGTGGCGATCGTGCCGGTGTGCGGAAGGGCGCGCAGCTTCGCGAGACCGGCGCCGGAGGCGTCGATGCCGTAAATGTGCAGCTCGCTCGGTGGATGCCGCGAGGCCGCGGCATGCGCGATCGTGTGCAGCGCGGTACTGCGACCGGATCGGGGACGTCCGCTGATCAGCACGGCGGTGCCGTCGTCGACGTCGATTGTCAGGGACGGTTGGCGCTGCTCGGCCGGCAGATCGACGCGTCCGATGACGACCGCATCGTCCGTGTCGAGGTTCGTGATCGGCAGTCGGCTCGGCAGCGGTTCGAGCCAGGGTCGGTGTGGGGACGGCGCTTCGTAGGCGGCGCGTGCCGCGGTGACCAGCCGCTGCAGCTCGCTCACGCGCGTGTTGTGCGCCCGCTCCGGAAGTTCGCGCCACCCACCGAGACGCACGACGTGAGGGGTGGCGTCGTCGACCGGCGTGCCGGTCACCAGGGCGGTCTGAAATTCGCGGACGATCGATCCCGTCCGAAGGATGGCCCGGCCCGGAGTGGACGGTGCGATCGCCGCGGCTGCCGCGGTGTCGACGACATCGATCGATTCGGCGGTGCTGGTCACGCGGAGGCAGATCCGCAACGCGGTGTTCGCGCGAATCTCCGGCGACACGACACCGGACGGACGCTGCGTGGCGAGGACGAGGTGCAGGCCCAGTGATCGTCCGCGTCGCGCTATGGACACCAGGCTCGACACGAAATCGCCGAGTTCGTCGGCGAGGGTGGCGAACTCGTCGACGACGATCACCAGTCGTGCGACCGATTGCGCAGACGCTGCGGCGCGGTACGAAGTCAGGTCGGCGGCGCCGCAGCTCGCGAACAGGTGCTCGCGCCGGCGAAGCTCGCTGTCGAGTGCTGTGAGGACCCGTCGCGTCAGCTGTTCGTCCAGGTCGGTGACCAGCCCGACGGTGTGCGGCAGGTCGGCGCACGCGCCGAACGCGGCACCGCCCTTGTAGTCGATCAACAGGAACGACACGTTGGCCGGCGGTTGCTCGGTCGCGAGACCGGCGACGAGGCTCTGCAAAAGCTCGGACTTACCCGAGCCGGTACTGCCCGCGACGAGAAGGTGCGGACCGTCGCTGTCGAGATCGATGGTCACGGGTCCGTCCGCACCGACACCGATCGTCGTGCGCAGTGCATCGCCCGCCGCCGACCACCGTTGCCGCAGCGCGGCATCGCCGATGAGCTCGCGGAGCTCGCAGCGCGTCGGGATCGTTGCGGCGTCCGGGGGAGGGTGTGCGGCGAGCCTGCGGGCCAGGCACTCGGCCCGGCGCGCCGTGACCCGGTCGGCGATCACAGCGGTGCAGCTGCCGTCGGGCTGATGCACCTGCACAACACCGCGGTCGCCGGTCGCGACGATGCGGGTCACACACGCTGCGGGGACGTCGGCGGCGCTATCGAGGAGGACGAACGCAGCGCCGGTTCCTGCCGGTCGCCCGCCGTCGACGAGGGCGACGGTGCGGCCGGCGACGGCGGGCAGCCACCGGGTCCAGCGCCACTGATCATGATGACCCGTCGCGACGCCGAATCCCTGCGCGGCCGCTTGAACGACCAGCGCGCGTGCGACGTCCTCGCACAGGTCGCGTGGTCCGACGACCGCGATCGGTCCTGCCGTGAGATCGATCGTCACCGGCACGTCGACGACTTCACCGGTCGACTGGACGCGCGACGGCATCGCGCCGAGGCCGACCCGGAGGTGATCGGTCGTCGCGGTTCGACGCGGCAGCGCTGACGGCTGCGGATGCTCGCGTCGTCGGTGCACCGCCTCGTGGCGCAATGCGTCGCGAAGCTCGTCCGCACTTCGGGCGAGCTCGCGCTTGTAGCGCGCGACCGCAAGTCGGTGGTTGCGTCGCGCATGCCGCCGTTCGCCGAGGGTGCCGGCGAGCGTGGCGACAGGAGTCAGTACCGCAAAGGCAAGGAACTCCCACGCGCCGGTCATCACCGCGAGAGCGCCACCGACAACTGCGGGTGCGAGGGTCGTAAGCAGTTGCACGCGCGTCGGGTTCGGCAGCGGCGCAGGCGCTTCCGGAACAACGACTGCATCGGGCGGCGGCGTGGCGCCCGCAAGCCCGCTCACCGCGAGGTAGGTGGACGCGATGCGCACAACGGTGTCGTGTGCGAGTCGCACCTCGCGCGCAACGCCGTCGCACGTGCGCAGGCCTTCGGTGGAGCCGAGGTCGACGGCGGTGACACCGGATGCCGCGACCCGCACCGTGGCGTGGTGTCGCGAGATGTGGGGATCGGTGAGGACGAGGTCGCAGTCGCGTGCGCGTCCGACGGTCACCGGGTCCTTCCCGACGGCGATGCAAGCGCCGCAATCCCGCCCGCCGACGACTTCGAGTCGAGTGATGGCGTCGACCTCTGAAGAGGGCCGCTCGGTCGTCAGGATCGCGCCGGTGACGAGTGGCGGCCGGCCGATCACCGTTGTCGGATGGAGTGTGCGGCGGCCGCACCAGAGCGGCTCGGCGACGTCGGCCGCGGCGCACACGTCGGCGCGGATCCCGCGCCACGTCGTGCCGGCGGGAGCGAGGATCGCGATGTCGACGTCGGTGCCGGTGTGCGCTCGCACGGTGAGATCGGTCCGCATGGCGGCGCAGTCTTCGAGCGGGGTCCGACAGATTCGCGCAAGGGCGCACGCCGTTGTGGACAAGCGCTTCCGACGCACTCGCTCGTCCACAGCCTGGCGAGCGCGGCGAACTCGATCGCGATCGGCGACCTACCGTCCGAGCACCTCGAACGAAAGGAATCACCATGTCCGGATTCCGGGTGACACCCGGCCAATTGGAATCGATGGGCGCGACAGTCGGTCGCGTCTCGGGCGACGTGCGCGCGCAACATCAGCAGTTGCGCGGCCAGCTCGGCCCCCTGTTCGGTGCCGACTGGAGCGGCGCGGCGGCCGCGCAGTTCACCACGCTCTACGACCAATTCGACGCGCACGCACGCGGGATGTCGGACGCCCTCGACGGCATCGGGCAACTCCTTGCGCGGGCCGGCGCGACCTACGCCGACGTGGAGGCGCAGGTGGCAGCCTCGTTCCGTTGACCCGAAGCTAACGTGGGCCGCGTGGACCTGGACGCAGTCGCCGAGGCGTTGGCCGATCATTTCGCGCATGCGCCGCTGCGAGCGTCCGTGTCGTTCGTGGGCGTCGATCCGATCGAGATCCTGCGGTTCGAGCCGATCCCGGGGGAGCGGGCCTACGTATCGCTGGGGATGTCCCGCCATCCGATGACCGGCGCGGACGCCGACATCATGAACGCGGACGGCCCGCGCGCCGAGCTGATGCTGCATCTGCGCGATGAGCAGGACAGGTTCGCCGACGTGTGGCGTCAGCTCGCCGTGCTCGCCGCTGCACCGGCGGTGGAGGGCGTCGTCTACCGGGCCGGCATGACGGTCGACATCGGCCAACCTCTCGCGGCCGGATCGGCGTGCACGGGTGCGCTCGTCGTCCAGTCGCCGCTCGAAACCATCGGGCAGGTCGAGGTCCTGCAACTCGTCCCGGCGACGCAGAACGAACTGGCGTGGTGCCGCGTGCACGGCAGTGAACAACTACAACAGCGCTGGCGCGACAACGACACCGACGTGCAGGATCTCGCCCGTCGCGCCGTCGATCTGACCTAGTTCCTAGAGCCAGCCGTTGCGTTTGAACGCGCGATACAAGGAGATGCAGACCGCGGCCATCACGGCGATCACCAACGGATATCCGAACGACCAGTGCAGCTCCGGCATGTTGTCGAAGTTCATCCCGTAGATGCCGGCAAGCATTGTCGGTACAGCGGCTATCGCCACCCACGCCGAGATCTTGCGCATGTCCTCGTTCTGCACGACCGATACGCGCGCCAGATTCGCCGACACGAGTGTCGTGAGCAGTTCGTCGAATCCGTTGACGCGATCGACGACCTCGCTCAGGTGGTCGTCGACGTCACGGAAGTAGTCGCGCACCTTGGGCTCGATCTGCGACAGATGCGCGTGCGTCAGATGGCGCAGCACGGGAGACAACGGAGCCGTCGAGCGCCGCAACTCGAGCACCTCACGCTTGAGCACGTAGATCACGTTCGAGTCGGCCATCTTGCTCGACTCGGTGAACACGGCGCTCTCGGCCTCGTCGACGTCTTCCTGCAACGCGCGGCACACGACGACGTACGAGTCGACGATCGAGTCGAGCACGGCGTGCAGCACCGCGGACGGCCCGAGGGCGAGCAGGTCGGAATCGTGCTCGAGCCGCTCCCGCACGGCATGCAGCCCGCCGTGCTCGCCGTGGCGCACCGTCAGCACGAAGTTGTGGCCGAGGAAGACCATCACCTCGCCGGTCTCGACGACCTCGGCGGTGCCGCCCGGCAGGGAGTCGTCGTAGTGCACGGTCTTCACCACGACGAACAACGTGTCGTGATACGACTCGAGCTTGGGGCGCTGGTGCGCGCTGATGACGTCCTCGACGGCCAGCGGATGCAGACCGAAGCGGTCGGCGACACCGGCGAACTGCTCGCTGTTCGGCTCGTGCATGCCGATCCACACGAACCCGTCGCCGGTGCGGTCGACCTCGTCGATCGCAGCGCGCCAGTCGAGCTGATCCGGCGAACGGCAGCCGTCGCGATAGATCGCGCAGTCGACGATCGCCGACCGCTGCGCGTCGTCCGCCGGGACAGCGTGGCCACGCTGACGCCGGCCGGGCACGAGCCGGCCAGGGACGAGCGCACGCGGGCGCGGCACACTTGGCATCGGCCACATTCTGCCCCTCCGACGCGCATGCCCAACCCGCGGCAGGCAGGATCGTCCTCAGGTCCAGCAAACGACGTCACCAACGACGAGGGGAACGTGCACCGTGCAGTTCGGTCGGTACTACGAGGAATTCGAGGTCGGCGCCACCTACAAGCACTGGCCCGGCAAGACGGTCACCGAGTACGACGACCACCTGTTCTGCCTGCTCACGATGAATCATCACCCGCTGCATCTGGACGCCAACTACGCCGAGAAGACCACTGATTTCGGCAAGAACGTCGTCGTCGGCAACTACATCTACTCGCTGCTGCTCGGCATGTCGGTGCCCGACATCAGCGGCAAGGCCATCGCGAACCTCGAGGTCGAATCGCTGCGCCACATCGCGCCGACCTTCCACGGAGACACGATCTACGGTGAGACCACCGTCCTCGACAAGACCCCGTCGAAATCGAAGTCGGACCGTGGCGTCGTCTACGTCGAAACCATCGGCTACAACCAGGACGGAACGGTCGTGTGCATCTTCCGCCGCAAGGTGATGGTGCCGACCCAGGAGTACATCGACGCGCGTGGCGGCGAGCAGCCCGGCCGGCCGACGCCGAAGGACCGTTAGTCGGGGTGGCTCAGGCCCGCGGCAGACAGCCCCACGACGCCAGGATCGCTTCGAGATCGGGGACGAGCGGCAATCGCGCCAGCTCGGCCCTCGTGACCCAGCGCAGCTCGTCGGCGTCATCGCCCGCGACGGCGGTTCCGTCGACGACCTCGCAAACGAAGTCGTCGATCACGTAGTTGCCGATGCGGACCGATCCGGCTGGGCGGACGACGCGCACGTCCAGCCCGGTTTCTTCGCGCGTCTCGCGGACGCAGGCCTGCGCGGGCGACTCGCCCGGCTCGCAGCGTCCGCTGGGCTCGCACCACAACCCGCGTGAAGGCTCGTTGCCGCGGCGCACGAGCAGCAATCGTCCGGACGCGTCGAACACGATGGCACCCGCACACTGCACGGCATCGCGTTCGTGATCGGGCTCGGCCACGACACAACAGTGACACGGTCGGCGCGTCGTCCCACTGTTCGTACCCCGCTGCGGTATGAAAACGTGGGAGCGGCGCACCGCGGGGGTGTGCCGCGCCCGTCAATGATGGTCGATGGAAGGTGCAGACGGTGACGGTCAAGAGCACCATCGGCATCGTCGTACTGGTCTTCATCGTGTTCTATGCGATGACCTCACCCGACCAGGCGGCCAACATTTTTCACGCCAGCTGGCACGCGGTGGTGAACCTCGCGCACGGCGTCGGGCACTTCCTCGACAAGGTCACCTCCTGAGGGGTAGGCCGCCATGCCGCCCTTGATGCGGTCCGAGCTGCCGGTCGTGGCGACGACGCGCCACCATCCGATCGTGCTGTTCCGGCTGCCCGGCAAGTGGCCCGGCCTCGGTCTGCTCGCACTTCTCGTGTGGGCGCTGGCCGACCCGGTCATCTGGATCGTCGTCATCTTGTTGGTCGCCGTGACGATGCTGTTCCGCTGGCAGACCTGGAACGCCGAACGGATCATCTTGACCCGCAAGCGGATCATCCGTGTGCAGGGCGTGCCCGAGACGACCACCAGCGAAGCGTTCCTGCGCGTCGACCGCGTCTCCGGCATGCGCATCGTGCAGACCGTGCCGGGCAAGTTGTTCGACTACGCGACCGTCGAACTGGAAGCGCCGGGCAACCATCCCGACGTGCGGCGCATGGTCAAGATCTGGCACCCGCATGCGTTCTATCGCGACCTGCGACACCTCGTATTCAGCGAGCAGCGTCCTGACCCCGATGATGTCGGCACGAACGGGCTGCCCGAGGACGCGACTGCGCCGTTGCCGCACATCAGCGGGCCGACGTTGCGCAAGCAATGATCGACCTGCACACCCACTCGAGCGCATCCGACGGCACCGATACTCCGGCTGAGCTCGTCGGTGTTGGCGCCGCTGCCGGTGTCACGGTGCTGGCCATCACCGACCACGACACAACCGCGGGCTGGGACGAGGCACTGGCGGCGCGCCCGCCCGGCATGACCATCGTGCCCGGCACCGAGTTCTCGTGCCGCTACATCCCGGAAGAAGAGGACGGCGGATCAGCCTGCACCTGCTCGGCTACCTGTTCGATCCCGACCATGAGGGGCTGCGCGCGGAGCGGGCGCGGCTGCGGGAAACCCGGCTGCACCGAGCCCGCGAGATGGTCGACAACATGACCGCGGACGGCGTGCCGATCACGTGGGAACAGGTCGAGACGCTGGCAGCCGGCGGGCCGGTCGGACGGCCCCATCTGGGACGCGCGCTGGTCGCCGCCGGTGTCGTACCCGACGTCGATACTGCGTTTCGTGACTGGCTCTCCTCGCGCCGCCCGTACTACGTTCCGAAAGCCGACACCGACGTCTTCACCGCGATCCGACTCGTGCGCGCGGCCGGCGGGGTGCCGGTGTTCGCGCACCCGTTCGCCCGGCGGCGCGGTCCGGTGGTGAGCGAGGAAGTGGTTGCCGACATGGCGGCCGCCGGCTTGGTCGGTCTCGAGGTCGACCATCCCGACCACGATGCCACCGACCGCGCCCAGGCCGCCGGGCTCGCGCGCGACCTCGGGCTGGTGTCGACCGGGTCGTCCGACTATCACGGCACGAACAAGCAGACGCCGATCGCAATGTGCACGACCGATCCCGCGGCCTACGAGGAGCTGATCGACCGGCCTACGGCGCGCCGTCCGCAGTGGTCCTAGGTTCCACCAAGCGCAGCCCAGAACTGCACCAGCGCTTCGGCGGTCGCCGGCGTGTTCTCCACTGCCGGCGAGTGTCCGGCGTCGGCAATCACGCTGGTGGCGGCGTGCAGGCGGCGGGCCATGTCGTCCTGCACGTCGGTCGGCCACGCGTCGTCGTTCGCGCCGTAGAGCACCAGCTTCGGCAGGTCGACGGCGGCGAGTTCGGCAACGCGGTCCGGTTCGAGCCGCAGCGACTGCCCCATGCCCTGCAGCATGGCCGGCACGCCGGCCAGGAAGCGTCGCTCGAGGAACGCGGCGAGCGGTGCGGCCGGCTCGACGTAACCGGCTTGTGCACGCGAAGCGGCCAGGCTCGCCGCGTAGACAGCCGCGAGGCCCGAGGACGAGAGCACGGGTTCGAGCTGTTCGATCATGGCGCGGCGGCCGCCGCCGATGCCGGCGGGTCCGGAGCACATGAGGACGAGCGAGCCGAACGCGTCGGGACGATCGATGACCGCGGCCCGGGCGACGAGCCCGCCGAAGGAGTGTCCGACCAGGTGCGGCCGCGCGCCGATCGCGTCGGCGACCTCGAGCACGGTCGCGGCGAGCTGCGGCGGGGTGTACGCCTCGGGGTCGGCGGGCCCGGGTGATTCGTACTGGCCCGGGAGGTCGATGGCGACGCCCGCGAACCCGGCTGCAGCGAGCGGGTCGATGAGCGGCGCGAAGTCTTCCTTGCTGCCCGTGTAGCCGGGCACGAGCAGCACCGGCTCGCCGTCGCCCGCGCAGCGGAGCACGCTGATCGGGCCGCCGCTCGTCTCGACGATCGTGCGTTCGCCGGCGGCGGTGAGCTGCGCCGTCATCGGTAGACGACCGTGTGCGGACCGCCGACGAGCAGCCCGGCCCCGAGCGGATAGACCATGCTGCCGGCAACCGGGACCGGGACGCGGTATCGCGTCAGCACCTTGCCCGTGGCCGGATCGATCCCGACGACGGCTGTCCGGGTCGTTGTCAGCCCCAGGCTTGCCTTGAACAGTTCGGCGAGCACCGAGATCGTCGGCGTCGACGTCGCCGGCACCTGCCACCGGAACGAGGTGTCGCCGCTGCTCAATGCATAGAGCCGCGTGCCGATCCAGATCGCGTCCGCGTCGGTGCCGCTCACGAAACCGGACGGAACCTGCGACCCGCTGTCGCCGGTGAGCGCGAGTTGCGTGTTCTGCTTGCCGGTCTTCACGTCGAAACCGCGCAGCGTCGCACCGTCGGGGTCGCGCGCCGTAACGGTCTGGCCGGCCGAGGTCGGCACGAGGTCGGTGCCGAGGTCGTTCCACTTCACGATGTCGGGGTTGGTCGTCGACTTGTCGTCGTAGCCTGTCGTGCCGTCGCGCAACAGCAACTGCGTGCCGTCGCCGCAGAACTTGTGCCCGTTGCAGTCCTGGCCGTGGCAGGTCTGGCTGATCAGCGCGCCCGCAGTGCCCAGCACGGCGCCGTTGATCGTGCAGCCGACGTGGTGGAAGGTCCAGTAGTCGAGGCCGCCGTTGCCCTGGTCGGCTGTGCCGCCGATCGACACCGCGTAGATCGAGGTGCGCGAGACGAGCATGACGTTGCTGCCGTCGACCTGGTAGGTCGCGGGTCCGTTGAACTCGGCGCCGTCCTTGTCGAGGGTGCGCGTCCAGCGGCGGGCGCCGGTCGTGGCGTCGAGCGCGGTCAGCTCGTCGCAGTTTCCGTGCAGCTTGAAGACCGCGATGGCGACCGACTGACTCTGGATCGCGGTGCACATCGTGCGATCGGTGCGCGTGTACGACCACGTCTGCTTACCCGTCAGGGCATCGCGTCCGCTCATGGTGTGGGCGTCGTAGGTGACGACGGTCCCTTCGACCAGCGGAGAGCCGATCGCGGTTGCGTCGGTGCTCGACCACGCCTGCGTCAGTGCAGTGTTCGGTGTGGGCGCGGTCGAGATCGACGGCGGCGCCGAGCTGACCGTGTGCAGGTGTACGTGGCTGATCTCGCCGTGGCTGTAGGCGATCTTCACGATCACCAGCGCGATGACGACCACGGCCGTGACGACCGTTGCGTAGATGATCCGCAGTGGACGCAGGCGCTGCGCGTGGGCGGCGACGGCCGCGGTGCTGACCGGGTCGATCCGCCCCGAGGCCGGCGTCGTGTCCGGCTCCGGGTGGGCCGACGGCTCGTCGACCTTGGTCGGCGCGTCGTCGTCCTCCGGCATGGTCACATCCTGACCTATCGAGGCGTGGTCAGTCGGAGGCGGGCTGCTCGCTACCGCCGCTGGGACGCCGGCGCCGGCGCCGCTTGCGCGGTGCGTCGGAGGTCGAGGTCGGCGCTGCTTCAGCGGCGGCCGCGTCGCCGTCGACTCGCTGCCCGCCGCGCGTGCGCTGGCGCGACCGGTCGCTGCGAGGACGTTCGGTGCGGGGGCGTTCGCTGCGAGCGCGCGGCGCCTGCTTGTCCCGCGTCGCGCGTGGGGCGCGTCCGCCGAGGTCTTCGAGCTGCTCGGCCTCCAGACCAGCGCGGGTGCGATCGGCGCGCGGCAAGACCCCGGTCACATCGGAGGGGATGTCGAGTTCGAGGTAGAGGTGCGGCGAGGTCGAGTAGGTCTCCACGGGCGAGTGGAAGGGCAGGTCGAGCTTGTCGCAGACCAGCTTCCATTTCGGGAGGTCGTCCCAGTCGACGAGCGTGATCGCAGTCCCGGACGCCCCTGCGCGTGCCGTGCGACCGATGCGGTGCACGTAGGTCATCTCGTCCTCGGGCGCCTGGTAGTTGATCACATGCGTGATGCCCTCGACGTCGAGGCCGCGCGCTGCGACGTCGGTGGCGACGAGGACATCGACCTTGCCCGCGCGGAACGCGCGCAACGCCTGCTCGCGTGCGCCCTGACCGAGGTCGCCGTGCACCGCGGCCACGGCGAAGCCGCGGTCGGCCAGATCGTCGGCGATCTTCGCGGCGGACCGCTTCGTCCGGACGAAGATCAGGGTCAGCCCACGGTTGCGGGCCTGTAGCGCGCGGGCGAGGAGTTCGACCTTGTCCATCGCGTGCGCGCGATAGGCGAACTGGTCGACGTGGTTGGTCGACGTGTGCACGACGTCGGACTCGGCGCGGATCTGCATGGGCTGGTTCAGGAAGGTGCGGGCGAGCGCCACGATCGGGCCGGGCATCGTCGCCGAGAAGAGCATCGTCTGCCGGGTGGCGGGCAGCATCTTCATGAGCTTCTCGATGTCGGGCAGGAAGCCGAGGTCGAGCATCTCGTCGGCCTCGTCGAGCACGAGGATGCGCACGTTGCCGAGCACGAGGTGGCCCTGCTCGGCGAGGTCGAGCAGCCGTCCGGGCGTGCCGACGACGACGTCGATGCCCTTGCGCAGCGCCTCGATCTGCGGCTCGTACGCGCGTCCGCCGTAGATGGTGAGCACGCGGGCGCCGATCTTCTTGCCGGCCGTCGCAAGGTCGCCGGACACCTGCACGGCCAGTTCGCGGGTCGGTGCGATCACCAACGCCTGCGGGGCAGCGGCGGCCCCGCCGGGCAGCGTGATGCGGTTGAGCAGCGGGACGCCGAAGCCCAGCGTCTTGCCGGTGCCGGTGCGCGCCTGCCCGATGATGTCCTTGCCCGCCAGCGCGACGGGCAGCGTGAGCTCCTGGATCGCGAAGGTCGAGACGATGCCCACGTCGGCCAGTGCGGCGACGATGTCGGGATTGACGTCGAAATCGCTGAAGGCGGGGCTGTCGGAACGTACCGGGGCGCGGGCCGCCAGTGGTGCCGGTTCCTCGTCTGATGGTGCGGTGGGGTTCTCGGGCGAATCTTGTGCTGTTGAGTTGTCGGTCATCTACATCCTCGTCGGGTGCGCTGACCGAGTGGTGCCGGCTCAGACGGTGCCTGCGACCTGTCGGAGGGAGGCTCGTCCGGGCAGTCCGGTCAACGCGCAATTCACATGGTGGTACCCATCGTACCGAGCATCGGCCGATACCCTGCCGTCGTGCCGCAAGATACGCCTGTCGGACCCGTCGTCGAGCCAGCCGTCGAGCCCGCGATCGTCGACCTGCTCGGCGCCCTCGCGTATGCCGAGTTGTCCGCCTTCGACCGGCTGGCCGACGACGCCCGGATGGCACCGACCCTGGACGGGCGCGCGCACATGTCGGCGATGGCTGCGGTCGAGATGACCCACTACTCGCGCCTGGCCGAGCGGCTCACCGAGTCGGGCGTTGCGCCGGCGCGTCGCGATGGAACCGTTCGTCGCGGCGCTCGAGACCTATCACTCGCTGACCGAGCCGACGACCTGGCTCGAGGGCGTCGTCAAGGCCTACGTCGGCGACGGCATGGCCGCCGACTTCTACCGCGAGATCGCCGAGTACGTCGACGCGTCGACGCGCGACCTGATCCACGAGGTGCTGGTCGACGCCGGCCGCGCCGAGTTCGCGGTGCGCGAGGTGCGGGCTGCCATTGCCGCACAACCTGCGGTCGCGGGACGGCTCGCACTGTGGGCCCGCCGGCTCGTCGGCGAGGCGATCAGCCAGACCCAGCACGTCCTGGCCGACCGCGACGCGCTGATGTTGTTGCTCATGGAGGGGACGGGTGACCTGTCCGGGGTAGCCGGTCTGATCTCGCGGATCACCGAGCACCACGACGAGCGGATGACCTCGCTCGGGCTGTCGAACTGAGTTTTGTGCCGGACAGGACCGCGTCGACCACGACGGCGAAGGCGACGTGGTCGGCGACCTGGGGGAGCACGGGTAGGTCGGCGATCGGCCCGAACCGAGCGCCGCGCACCACGTGGGCCAGACCGAGGTCCAGCGCGGCGATCGCGGCGCCGTAGCAGGCCGAGCGCGTCGGCCCGCCCGGCAGGCGCTGCAGCACCGCCGTCCAGGCGAGTGAGAGCCCACCGTGTGCCAGCGCTGCCGCGGCGAGCACGGTTGGCTCACGGCGTGCGCGGGGTGCAAGCAGGCGACCGGCGGCGCGAGTGGCCTCGAGCGGAGCACGCCGGGCGAGCACCGCATAGGCGGTCGACGGTGCGCCGCTGGCGAGCGCCGCTACCGCCGCGGCCCGGAGCAGGGACCGGCTGGTGGGGTGACTAGTTGCTGAACCCGACCCGGCGGCCATCGGCCTGCGCGATCTCGATGTAGGCGATCAGGTTGGCCGGCACGATGATGCGGCGACCACGCTCGTCGGTCAGCGCGAGCTGTCCGTCGACGCTCTTGAACGCGGCGGCGACAAGGCCCTCGACCTCGTCCGGGGTCTGGGTGCTCTCCACCACGATCTCGCGTGGCGTGTGCAGCACGCCGATCTTGACCTCCACCGCAAATGCCTCCTAGCGCTTCATTTCTGGTGTCCACCACGCTAGTCGAGGGTCGTCGGTCGTGCCGTCGCAGGAGGTGCGCCGAGAGCGAACGGTCAGTTGCTGAGTCGGCGGATGAGGTCGGCGACGTGGTTGCCGACGTCGCGGACGACGCGGGTGCCGTCGGCGAACAGCGACGGGCTGCCTAGGTCGACCGAGACGAGGCGGGTCGTGCCGTCGGGATAGCTGAAGCGCAGCAGGTCGTGCTCGTAGCCGCCGTTGGAGACGCCTTCGTTGCCGTTCATCGGCAGTGCTGCGATCCGCCCGGCGACGAGATCGGCTGATCGCAACGGCAGCGAAGCCTGCAGCCACCCGGCGCTCGCATACACACACCGGACGAGGGTGGTGCCGGATTGCGCGGGAACCCAGCGAAGTGCCGGTGCCGTGAGTCGTGCCGGGCAACCGTTGGGGTCGGGCGCGACCTTCACGCCGGCGAGGATGCGGTCGACGGTGTCGCGACTCGGAGCGGTGACGGTCACCATTACGTCTGCGCCCCGAACGTCGATCGTCTGCCGAACGCCCTGCAGATGAGCAGGCGTCGGAACGACCGCCGACTTGTCGGTCAGAACCACGGTGACGTTCTGCCTGCTCGCCGGGACGTCGCCTGCCACGCATGAGACGGAGACGTTGGGATCCTCCGCGAGCACGTACGACGCCGGCAGCATGCATTCGTTGGTGTGCACCGTCAGGTTGTCCGGCACTGTCATGACCACGCCGCGGTAGGCGACGGTCTTGTGCCAGCTGCCCGCGAGCCGCGGCTGACCGTAGGCAGTCGGTGTCGACCGACCAGCTGCGGTGCCGCCGGACCGAGCTGCCGTGTGGTGGGTCATGACGATGGCCAGCCCGCCGGCCAGCAACAGTGCAGCGATCGACGCGACGGCCAGCCAGAGGGTCCGGCGTCGCGGCGCAGCCACCGCCTCGAACAGTCCGTCGGCCGACGGGGCCTCGTCGGCATGCTCGGCCAACGTGTCGCGGACGAGAGCTTCGAGGACGTCCATCACGCCTCCTCCAGGATCGAGAGCTGTGGGTGCTCGCGCAGCGCGGCAAAGGTGCGCGCGGCGATGCTGCGGACGGTGGCCTCGGCGCAGCCCAAGTACTCAGCTATCTCGCGGTCGGATAGCTGGGCGTAGTAGCGCAGCACGAGCACTGCGCGCGAGCGAGGCGAGAGCCCGGACAGCAACCGCCACACGAGGTCGCGATCGGCTTGCGCCTGCGACTCGTCCGACAACACGACGTCGACGAGATCGTCGCCGACCAGTTCGCGCGAACTTCGCCGCCGCTTCCAGCCGAGGTACTCGTTGACCACTGTCCGGCGGGCGTACGCGAGCGGATGCTCCGGCGGCTGGACGCGCCAGCGCCGCATCAGCTTGACCAGGCTGTCCTGGACGACGTCCTCCGCGCGCGATGCGTCGCCGCACAGCAGGTAGCCGAAGCGCAGCAGCGAAGCGCCGTGCGTTCGCACGAAGTCACTGAACTGATCGTCGGCCACAAGACTTAGATGGTGCGACCGGCCGATTCCGTTGCGCTAGGCGGGCGGGTGTTCGTCGAGGCGGGGGAAGTTCGAGATGCCTCGCCACAGCAGCGACTCGAGCAGGAAGATCGCCTGCGCCTGGGTGATCGGACGGTCGCGGTCGAGCCACCAGCGGGCCGCGACCTGTGCCGCGCCGGTCAGCGCGGTGGAAAGCAGTTCGGCACTGGCGCGGTCGAGGCCGGTGTCACCGGCGACGGTGTCGGCGACCGCCTTCATCGTGCGCTCGGACACCGCTTCGACCCGGGCACGGACGGCCGGCTCGTTGCCCAGGTCGGTTTCGAAGATCAACCGGAATGCGCCATCGGAGCCGTCGCGGCCGACGAAGCTGAAGTACGCCGACAACACGCCGTGGATGCGCTCGCGGTTGTCATCGGTCGCGGCCAGTGCTTCTTGGACGGCCCGGCCCAGCATCTCGGCCTGGGTGTCGAGCAACGCCAGGTACAGCTCGAGCTTGCCGGGGAAATGCTGGTAGAGCACCGGCTTGGACACCCCGGCCCGCTCGGCGATGTCGTCCATCGCCGCGGCGTGGTAGCCGTTGGCGACGAAGACCTCTTGCGCGGCGGCGAGCAGCTGCTTGCGCCGGGCGGAGCGGGGCAGCCGTCCGCCGCGGGTCAGTTCGGCGTTGCCGGTGTCGGCGCGTGACATCAGCGGTCGCTCCTGGGGTGAAATGTCCGAAGTCGCTCGGACTCTACTCGTCAGTAGCCATGCTTGGGGTAATGCGCGCACGATCTGTCGCATCCAACGTGCCGGCGAACAGGTCACCGTGCTCCTCGACGCGGGCCAGCACCTCGTCCGAGGTGAACCGCAGCATGCCGCCGCGCTCGACCTCCTCCCACGTCAGCGGCGTCGAGACGGTCGGTTCGTCGCGGGCGCGCAGCGAGTACGGCGCGACCGTCGTCTTGGCCGGATTGTTCTGGCTCCAGTCGACGAAGATCTTGCCGCTGCGCAGCGACTTGGTCATCCGCGAGACCACCAGCTTCGGATGGTCGGCTTCGAGCCGCTTGGCGATCTTGTGCGCGTAGTCGGACGGGAGCCGTGGGTCGTCCACGTCGATCGGTGCGCTCACCTGCATCCCCTTCGACCCGGACGTCTTCGCGAACAGTTCGACCCCGTCGTCGGCGAGCAGATCGCGCAGCAGGACGGCGACCTCGCAGCACTCGGCGATCGTCGCGGGAGCGCCGGGATCCAGATCGAAGACGAGCAGGTCGGTGCGCGGTTTCCGGGCGCGCTTCGGGATGTGCCACTGCGGGACGTGCAGTTCGAGCGCGGCGAGGTTGGCCAGCCAGACCAGCGTCGCCAGTTCCTCGACGACGACGAAGTCGATGGTGTCGCGGTTCATCGTCGAGCCGGGGACGGGCAGCGTGACGGTGCGTACCCAGTCAGGGGTGCCGCGGGCAGCGTTCTTCTCGAAGAAGAACTTCTCGTCGACCCCGTTCGGGTACCGCTTGATCGTCAGGGCGCGGTCGGCCAGGTGGGGGAGCAGCACCGGCGCGATGCGGCTGTAGTAGTCGATGACCGCGCCTTTGGTGAACCCCGCCTTCGGGTACAGCACCTTGTGCAGGTTCGACAGCTGCAGCGATCGCCCGTCGACCTCGACGTTGACCTTCTCGTCCTTGGCCATCAGCCGGTTGCCTCCTCGACCGTCTTGTCGTCGCGCACCCGCAGGAACACCGGCTGGCGCAGCCGTCCCTCAGAGGTGATCAGTGTGTATTTCACTTCCACCACGAGTTCCGGCTCGACCCAGTGCACCATCCGTCCGCCGGGCGAGGCGGCAGGCACCTCCGGCAGCGGGCAATCGCGCCGGGCAGTGAGCCGTTTCTGCAAGGACGCGGCCAGGCGACCGGTGAGCCCGCTGCCCGCCTTGCCCGCGAAGCGCGGTCCGTCCGGCGTCATGGTCGCGAGCACGAGCGAACTGAGGTGACCGGGATGTTCACGGCTCTCTTCCCAGCCGACCACGGCGAAGTCGCCGGTCGACAGGAAGCGCAGCTTGACCCAGTCGTTGGTGCGCAGCCCGGCGCGGTAGCGCGACGTGAGCCGCTTCGCGACAACCCCCTCCAGTCCGGACGCCCGCGCGACCTGCTCGGTCGCCGCGCCGTCGTCGAAGGTCGGGCTGACGGTGAGGCCGTGAGCGGCGGCCCAGGCCTCGAGCCGGGCCCGGCGTTCGCGCAGCGGCAGATCGCCGAGCTCGGCACCGTCGGCCCGCAGCAGGTCGAACGCCATGAACGTGACCGGGGTCTTCTCGGCGAGCCGACGTGCCTCGGCCCTGTTGCGCACGTGCATGCGTTCCTGCAGTGCCTCGAAGGACGGCCGGCCCTCGACGAAGGCGACGATCTCACCGTCCAGGACGGCGTCGCCACGGGCCAGGTCGGCCAGCTCGGGATAGGCAGTCGTGATCTCGTTGCCGCGCCGGCTGAAGAGCCGCACCGCCGAGTCGGTGATCTCGCAGCGTGCGCGGACGCCGTCCCATTTGAACTCGTAAGTCCAGTCGGCACCCTGCGGCAATATCTGTACCGCAGTAGCGAGCATGGACTCCATCCGTCCATTCTTGGGTAAGAGAACCCTCTGGTTGCACTTGAGAGTCAAAGGAGTCGGGGCGAATGCGCTCGATCTGGAAGGGCAGCATCTCCTTCGGGCTGGTGAGCATCGGGGTGAAGCTCTACACCGCGACCGAAGAGCGCGACGTCAGCTTCCACCAGGTGCGCCGCACCGACGGGTCGCGCATCCGCTACAAGCGGGTCGCCGAAGCCGACGGCGAGGAAGTGGCCTACGCCGACATCGCGAAGGGCTTCCAGTTGCCCAGCGGCGACACCGTCGTGCTCACCGACGACGACTTCGCCGACCTACCGTTGCCGACCGCGCGCGTCGTCGACGTCCTGCAGTTCGTGCCCGTCGAGCAGATCGACCCGATCTACTTCGCCAAGAGCTACTACCTCGAGCCGGAGAAGAACGCCGTCAAGCCGTACCTGCTGCTGCGCGACGCTCTCGACTCGAGCGGGCAGGCCGGGCTGGTGAAGGTCGCCATCCGTAACCGCGAGCAACTGGCGACGCTGCGGGTGCGCGACGGCGTGATCGTCATGGAGACCATGATCTGGCCGGACGAGGTGCGTGAGCCCGCCTTCGCGTTCCTCGACTCCGAGGTCGATGTGCGCCCGCAGGAACGGCAGATGGCCGAGTCGCTGGTGGCGAGCATGTCCGGTGACTTCGACCCGTCCGAGTACACCGACGACTATCGCGCGGCGCTGCAGCAGGTTATCGACGCCAAGGTCGAGGGACGCGAGATCGTCGAGACCGAAGAGCCGCAGCCCAGCGCAGGCAACGTCGTCGATCTGATGTCGGCGCTGAAGGCATCGGTCGAGGCCGCCAAGGCCGGACGGTCGGCCGCGGCGTCGAAGACCGCCAGCGGGACGGCGACCTCGGCGCGCGTTCCGGCGAAGAAGACCGCGGCGAAGAAGACCGCGGCGAAGAAGACCGCGGCGAAGAAGACCACGGCGAAGAAGACCACGGCGAAGCAGACTGCAGCAAAGAAGGCGCCCGCGAACAAGACCGCCCCGGCGAAGAAGAGCCCCGCTGCCAAGAAGAGCGCGCCGGCAAAGAAGGTCGCGAAGAAGTCCGGGGCGAACAGCGCGCCCGCCAAGAAGAAGGCTGCGAAGAAATCGGCGTGACGACAGCGACGCGTAGCCTCAGGCGGATGCGCAAGGGCCCTGACCGTGAGGCGCCGACCGCGCGACTCTCCGATTCGCCGCTCGCCTCGCTCGACGGCGTCACGATGTGGCCCGGCCGCTCCGTCGACGTCGGCGGCCAAGAGGTGTTCGTGCGCACCACACCGTCCGGTCGCGACGATGCCGAACCGGCGCTGTTCGTCCACGGCCTCGGCGGTGCGTCGATCAACTGGACGGATCTCGCGGGGCTGCTGCGTGACGAGTTGGCCATCGAGGCGATCGACCTGCCGGGATTCGGCCGCTCGGGGCGGGCGCGCAACAACGACTACTCGCTCGGTGCGCATGCGCGCACCGTCATCGCCTACATCGAGCAATCCGGTCGTGGGCCGGTGCATCTGGTCGGCAACTCGATGGGCGGTGCGATCTCGCTGATCGTGGCGGCCACCCGTCCCGATCTGATCCGCACACTGTCGTTGGTGTCGCCGGCCGTTCCCGATCTCAAGGTGCGGGCGCACGTCCTGAAGACCGACTGGCGCCTCGGGTTGATGATCGTGCCGATCTTCGGGCTGCTCGCCCTACGCAAACTCGGCAAGGTTCCGGTCGAGACACGCGTCAAAGGCACGATCGCGCTGTGCTTCGCAGACCCCTCCCGGCTGCCGAAGCAGCGCTACGACGAGGCCGTCAGCGAGGCCCGGGCGCGCGCCGATTCGCCGTGGACGGACATTGCGATGTTGCGTTCGACGCGTGGTCTCGTGCGCTCGCAGTTCCTGAAGAACCGCGCGGGCTGGGCGCAGATGCGCACGATCACCGCGTCGACGCTCGTGTTGTGGGGCGACGACGACAAGCTTGTCGCCGCCGATCTCGCGCCGTTCGTCGCAGCAGCGATTCCCGATTCCCGGCTGCTGGTCCTCGAGGACGTCGGTCACACCGCGATGATGGAAAAGCCTGAGCTCACAGCGCGTGCCGTGCTGGGTCTCATCGAGGACGCGCGCGCACCGGTGCAGGCCGACGAGCTGTGATGGGCGCGCTTGCACGATCAAGGTCGTCGCCTGTGGCACCCTGTCGGCGTGGCGGCGAACGGCGACGACTGGTCGCAACCGACCAGGACGGTGACCCGGCCACGCCCCGCCCACAGCAATCACCCCGGCGGCGATGTGGCGCACGCTCATCGCGGCGTCGCCTCGTTCGGCGGTGGCGGCGGCCCGGCAATGGGCGACCTCGTGCGTGAATTCATCCGCCGCTACGGCTGGCGCGCGTATGCGCTGCCGGTGTTGCTCGTGCTCACCGTTGTCGCGTTGGTCACAGTCCGCAACGCGCCGCCGGTCGCGCACAGCGTTGCGACGGGCAACGACCGCACCGCGAATACGCCGCCGCCGAAGTCCGGTGCTCCGATCGCACCGAACACGATCCCGCTGAAGTCCGACACGAGCAGCGGCAAGGTCTACAACCGCGCATTGCGGATGGGCGAGCTGCCGCGCGGCGGCCCGTACACGAAGGCGGGCAACGGCACGTTCCGCGTGCTGCGCGGACACACGAAGATCGTCGGGACGACCGGGACGCTGTACCGCTACGACATCGAGGTCGAGAACGGCATCAAGGGCATCGACCTGACGGCGTTCACGAACCTTGTCGACACCACGCTGGCCGACCCGCGCAGTTGGAGCGGCCATGGCGTGCGGCTGCAGCGCGTCTCGTCCGGCGCGATCGACTTCCGCATCACGCTGACCTCGGCGATGACCGTGCGCCAGTTCTGCGGTTACGACATCCCCGTCGAGACGTCCTGCTACGCAACGCCGAGCTCGTCCGCGGCGCTGCAGGTGAACCGTGTCGTCCTCAATGACGCGCGGTGGGTGCGCGGCGCGTCGCCATACGTCGGCGACCTCAACGCGTACCGCCAGTACATGATCAACCACGAGGACGGCCACGCGCTGGGTCACCAGCACGCGCACGAGTGCCTGCCGGGCGGCCTGGCGCCGGTGATGATGCAGCAGACGTTCGGATTGAAGTCTGCGTTCACCGGCAAGAACTGCGGCGCGAACCAGTGGCCGTACCCGCCCGGTGCCAAGGGCGCGCCCGGGGCCGAGCAGCCGGACACCAACCAGAACAACGAGTACTACATCGGCGACTGAGCGCACCCCGCGTCCGCGGTTGGGCCGGAATGCGGCGCCGCCCTGCTCGGTTACGCTGGCATGGTGAGTCTTCCGCCGCTCGTTGAACCTGCCGATTCGCTGACGATCGACGAAGTGCGCCGCTACAGCCGGCACCTGATCATCCCCGACGTCGCGATGATCGGCCAGAAGCGCCTCAAGAACGCCAAGGTGCTGTGTGTGGGCGCCGGCGGCCTCGGCTCACCGGCCCTGATGTATCTCGCCGCAGCGGGCGTCGGGACGCTCGGCATCGTCGAGTTCGACGTGGTCGACGAGTCGAACCTGCAGCGCCAGATCATCCACGGCCAGAGCGACATCGGCCGGTCCAAGGCCGAATCGGCGCGCGACTCGGTGCGCGAGATCAATCCGCTGATCACCGTCAACGTCCACGAGACGCGCCTCGACAACGACAACGTCCTCGAGATCTTCAGCCAGTACGACCTGATCGTCGACGGCACCGACAACTTCGCGACGCGCTACCTCGTCAACGACGCCTGCGTATTGCTGAACAAGCCGTACGTGTGGGGCTCGATCTACCGCTTCGACGGTCAGGTGTCGGTTTTCTGGAACGAGTTCGGACCGAACTACCGCGACCTCTACCCCGACCCGCCGCCGCCCGGCATGGTGCCCTCGTGCGCCGAGGGTGGCGTGCTCGGCGTGCTGTGCGCAGCGATCGGCTCGGTCATGGTCAACGAGGCCATCAAGCTGATCACAGGCATCGGCGAGCCGCTCGTCGGCCGGCTCCTCGTGTTCGATGCGCTCGAGATGAGCTGGCACGAGATCAAGGTGCGCAAGGACCCGAACACGCGTGAGATCACCGAGTTGATCGACTACGAGGCGTTCTGCGGCGTGGTGTCCGAGGAGGCGCAGCAGGCGGCAGCCGGCTCGACGATCACTGCGAGCGAGCTGAAGGACCTCATCGATTCTGACAAGCCGATCCATCTCGTGGACGTCCGTGAGCCGGCCGAGTGGGAGATCGTCAGGATTCCTGGCGCAACGCTGATCCCGAAGGACGAGATCCTGCGCGGGGACGCATTGTCGAACCTGCCGCAGGACAAGCAGATCGTCATGTACTGCAAGACGGGCGTGCGTTCTGCCGAGACGCTTGCGGCGGTGAAGAACGCCGGCTTCCGCGATGCGGTGCACGTGCAGGGCGGCGTCACTGCCTGGGTCAACCAGATCGATCCGTCGCTGCCTTCGTACTGATGGCCTCACATTAATGGCGGAAGCGCCCGAGTACGCGCACCGCGTCCTCGCGTGCATCGAGTCGATCCCGCCCGGCCGGGTGATGACCTACGGCGACGTCGCCGAGTTCGTCGGGCTGCGCTCGGCACGCACCGTCGGCCGAGTGCTCGCCATGGACGACGGCAGCGTGCCGTGGCATCGCGTCCTGCGCGCCGACGGGTCGTTGGCCGAGCACCTCTACACCGAGCAGCGGCAACGGCTGCTGTCCGAGGGAGTGCGTTTCCGCGGCGACCGCGTCGAGCTTGCGGCGTTCCGTTGGGACGGGAAGAGCGTCAGAACCTGACCCGCGCGAAGGTCTTTCCGGCGTCGTGGCTCAGGTAGAGACCTTTTCGATCCAGCACGGCGACGGCCTGGGTCGGCGTGGTGAAGCCCAGGTCGCTCCATGCGAAACCGCCACCGGGCGCGGGAACGCGGTCGTCCTGATAGGACTTGCCGTCGTTGGTCGTGCGGACGATCTCGCTCGCCGCGCTTGACGTGGCGATCAGTAGTACGCCCCTGGCGTTGTCGGCGACGCCGTCGAGCCCGCTTGCGAACAGGTGATGGGCGCCGGCCGTGCGCCATGTGTGTCCGCCGTCGGTCGACCCGTACAGCTGATAGTCGGCGCTGCCCATGCCGCCGACGCCGGCACACACGGCGTCGAGGTGTAGCGCGTCTGCCACCGCCAGCCCGGGAGCGCCCGATCCGCGATATGCCTTCGTGCAAGGTTTGGGCAGCTCGCCCAGCAGGGTGGTGCCTCGTCCGTGATAGATGCCGCCGGCCGTTGCCAGGTACCAGTCGGCCCCGTGCACCACGAAGCCACTCTCCCCGCCGTCGGTGTTGAGGTGCTTGGTGATCGAGCGCCACGCATCCCGCCCGATCGGGGATGCGAACACGTCAGTGTTCGGCGCGCATTGGTTGCGCGTCGGCGGCACGCAACCGTCAACGGTGGCGAAGGCCCAGCCGCCTCCGGTTTCGATGTGGCTCACCGGACCACTGATCGCCTGCTTGTGCCAGGTGTTGCCACCGTCGTGCGTCGAGTAGAGAGCGGTAACCCCGGCCCACCCGTCGCGCGCATCGGCGAAACGCAGCGTCTGGGCATTGGTTGCCGGTGCAGGAATCTGCGACCAGGTGCGCCCGCCATCGCGCGTACGCACTATCGAGGTGCACGCCTTGTTCGCGCACGGTGTTGTGCCGAGCGCCCAACCGTCGTCCGCGGAGACGAACGTGGCCGAGACCGGCACGAAGTGCGCGGGGACCGGCCCACCGGCCGCCGCGGATGACTTCGGCGCGCTGGTCGGGGATTGCGATGTCGACTTCGGTGCTGTCGACGACGAGCCCGATGACGACTGGGACGACGTCTGCGCCGACGATGTCGAAGGTGATGTCGACGGCGATGTCGACGGCGATATCGACGACGACGACGGATTCGAACCGCTGCTCGTGCACGCCGCGCACGTCAGAGCGAACAGGCTGGCGACGAGCGCAACGAATCGCGGCATGGCGCCGTTTTACCCAAGATCAGTTGGGCAAGATCAGCTGCGCAACAGCCGGCCGAGCAGCGATCGTCTCGGTGCCGGCCCCGGCGTCGTTTCGATGCCGATGAAGTCGGCGATCGAACGCAAGTTGTCGGCGGTCAGCCCGGCCTGCGGGTCCGGGCTGATCAGCAACGTGTCCGGATGCGCAGCGAGGTCGGCGACCTGATCCGGGACGACCGCGATGTCGTCGTCGGTCCACACCAGCCGCCGTCCGGATTGGACGACGCGCTGGGCGGCCGGCAGCTTCCACCACACGCGCTCAGGCCGGTCCGTCCACTCCGGTGCGACGGAGATCGGCATGGCCGGCAGGCCGAGCACCGGCGCGAGATCGGATACGGCCGCCTCGCGCCAGGTCGAATGCCAGATCACCTCGGCGGCACCCGTCCGCATCACACGCGCGACGAAGTCGAGCACGGGCCGGGCGACGAAGATCGGCAACACCATCCGTCCCGAACCGGGGATGTCAGCCGTAACCACGTGCTGGGCCCACTGGTCCGCCGGCCACGACCCAGCCACCGGACCGCGCGCCAGCGCGTTCACGACCCCGTCGATGTCCAGCAGCCACACCGGTGGGACGGGCGTGGTCATGGCCCGAGTTTACGTGGATCTAACGCCTCCGCAAAGGGCAGGTCCGCGCCGGGCTACGGCGTCGGGATCACCTCTTCGACCGTGTGCTTCGGACCCGTGAACCACTTCTTCACCGAGGCGTGCCACCAGATCCAAAGCAAGATCAACGCGACCGGCACGACGATCACTGTGTAGTTCACGTACTTCCACGCGAAGCCCGGGTACCACGGTGCGCCCAGGTTGGAGGTCGGCAGCAGCGCGATGAACGATGTCACCGCAATCTCGCCGACCGCGATCAGGCACATCCAGCGATACTTGCCGCCGAGGTTCCAGCCGCCCGGCCTGAAGTTCGACCCCTGTTTCCAGCGCAGCCAGATCGGAATCGCGAACGCGACGTACAGGCCGACGACACCGATCGTGACAACGGCGTTGAACGCCACCGGCACCGGGGCGCCGTTGATATCGACAGTGACGAGCGCAGGGAGGGTGAGGATCACGGCGACGGCTGCCGAGGCGATCACACCGAGCACCGGGACGCGCTTGTCGTTGAGCTTGGACCAGTAACGCGATCCCGGCACCGCGCCGTCGCGGCTGAAAGCGAACAGCATGCGGGTCGTGCTCGTCATGCACGCCGTCGTGCAGAAGAACTGGCCGATCGTCGCGATGCCGAGCACCAGACTGGCCCAGTTGACCGTGAGCGCCTGGCTGAAGATCACTGCAACGCCGCCACCGCCGGCCGTCACCTTCGCCTCGTCCTGCACGGCGAAGAGGAAGGCGAGCAGCAGGATCCAGCCGCCGATGGCCGAATAGAAGATCGATCGCCAAATGCCCTTCGCAGCCGAGTTCGCCGCGCTCTTCGTTTCTTCGGACAGGTGGGCGGACGCGTCGTACCCGGTGATCGTGTACTGCGTCAGGATCACCGAGAGCGGCAGCACCGCGAAGACGAAGCCCCATCCGCCGGTGTGCCCACCGAAGAAGCCGGTGTTGTTGACCGTGTCTGTGAACACCGACGACAGGCTCGCGTGGTGGCTGGGCGCGAAGGCCAGGATGAGCACGACGATTGCCGCACCGAACACGTGCCACCACACCGAGATGTTGTTGAGGATCGCGAGCAGGTGGCTGGAGAAGATGTTCACGAGCGCGACGAGCACGAGCACGACGAGGAAGATCACGAAAACGCGATTGAGGCTGTAGCCGCTTGCCCACGACTTGCTGTAGGTGTCGAGAGTCAGGTCGAAGAACGTCGCGCAGCCGTACGCGACCGACGCGTCGATCGCGAGCAGCCCGATGAGGTTGAGCCAGCCCGTGTAGTACCCGGCCTTGACGCCGCCGAGTTTCGAGGCCCACCAGTAGATGCCGCCGG
This sequence comes from uncultured Actinomycetota bacterium, assembly GCA_963757455.1. GTDB lineage: Bacteria > Actinomycetota > Actinomycetes > Mycobacteriales > Jatrophihabitantaceae > RYN-133. Next base: position 136,532 of record CAVWSE010000010.1, on the reverse strand, counting down.
ACGTCGGGAACGCCGACACCAACTCGGACATGCACAGCCCGATGATGAGGATGAAGACCGAGACGATCGGCCAGCCCCACGCGATCGCGGCCGGGCCGCCGTTGTTCCACCCCGCGAAGAATGTTGTGAAGCATCCCGCGAGGATCGAGATGATCGAGAACGAGATCGCGAAGTTCGAGAACCCCGACCAGGACCTGTTGAGCTCCTGTTTGTACCCGAGTTCGGCAAGGCGCTGTTCGTCGTCGTTCAGCTCGGCTGTGGCCACGATGGGCCTCCCTTTCCCGCGGATTCGGTGATTGTGTCGATCAGTCGTCGTAGCTCCGGGCTGCGGAACTCCGCAACTGCCCGGTCGTACTTGGCCATGCCCCACTGCCAGAAGTCGAAGTCGACTTCGCTGACGGCGTTCTGGATCGCGGCCCACAGGGTCCAGCCGTATTTCGCCATCGTCGCGAACAGCTGAGCGCGGGCGGTCTCGACCGGCGACGGGCGCCCGTAGTAGCTCGTCACAAGGTGCTCGAGCCGGTCGAGCGGCAGATCGGCCTCGCTCCAGATGTTGCCGAGTTCGAAGCAGGCGTCGTTGTTGCCCGAGTACTCGTAGTCGATCAGCCAGAGTTGGCGCGCGCCGACCATGATGTTGGCGGCAAGCAGGTCGTTGTGGCACGCGACGGTGCCCGCGCTCGATGCGTGCAGCACGCTGTTCAACTCGCCGACGACGTCGACGAAGTCGAGATAGTCCGACGGCAGTCTGAAGCCGTTCTCCTGCACGATCCGCAAGTAGTTCGCCTGGACGTCGAACATGTCGAAGTCGCCCATGAACCGCGGCCCTGAGTGCAGCGTGCGACATGCGGCCGCGACGCGGGTGAGCACGTCCGGGTCGTCGAGTTCGTCGTCGGTGCAGGTGCGCGCGTCGATCCAATCGACTACGAGGACGTGCTCGGCGGGGGAGTACTCGATGACCCGTGGTCCTATACCGAGCGTCGCCGCGATCGCGCTGTTGTAGGCCTCGGCGTCACGGTCGATCGAGAGGAGTTCGCTCTTGGCGCCGGCGAACCGCGCGACGTATTCGCGGCCCGAGCGCGTGCGCACGTGGTAGTTGCGATTGGTCAGCCCGCCGTCGAGCGGCTCGAAGAAACACGCCTCGCCGCCGAGGAACGACAGCCGCTCGAGCACCGCGGCGGGGCGTGCGGCAGCGACACCGGACGCCGACATACGCAACACCTCCCACTCGATGCGGGTGTTCGGGATCGTAGGGCGATTCGAAGCCAACGGTCTAGTGTTCAGACCTTTTCCATGGTCCGGCGTCTTGTGAACGACGGATTACGTCAGGATCATCGGAGCGTGAGTTCTTCGCTCCCCTCAGCCGCGCGCGTCGTCGTGATCGGTGGCGGCGTCGGTGGTGCCAGCGTCGCGTTCCATCTGGCCGAACTGGGCGAATCGGACGTCGTCGTCCTCGAGCGCGACGAGTTGACCAGCGGGTCGACGTTCCACTCCGCCGGTCTCGTCGGACAGCTGCGTGCCGATCCGACCCTCACGCGGATGAACATGTACTCGGTCGAGTTGTATCGACGCCTGCAGACAAGCGAGTTCCCCGTCGGCTGGACGGAGAGCGGTGGGATCAAGCTCGCGTCGTCGAGCGAACGCCTCGAAGAGATCCGCCGGCAGATCAGCTGGGCGCGCACGTACGGCCTGCCGTTGCACGAGATCACGCCCGCCGAGGTCGCCGAGCGATTCCCGCTCGTCGAACTGGACGGCGTCGTCGGTGCGTGCTTCCTCGACTCGGACGGCTACCTCGATCCGTCCCAACTGTGTTACTCGCTCATGAATCACGCGAGGTCCAAAGGTGTCGTTGTCCGTCAACACACCCGAGTCGTCGGGATCGACGTCGTCGACGGACGCGCCCGTTCGGTGCAAACCGATCAAGGCGTGATCGAGTGCGAGATCGTCGTCGACTGCGGTGGCATGTTCGCTGCTGAGATCGCTCGCCTCGCCGGTGTGCGCATCCCGCTCGTCCCGCTGTCGCACCAGTACGTCGTCACCGAGCCGATCGGTGTGCGCGCGGCGGTTTCCCTGCCGACGCTGCGCGACCCGGATCTGCTCGTGTACTTCCGCCAAGAGGTCGACGGGCTCGTCATGGGCGGGTACGAACGCGACCCTGCGCCGTGGACGGCCGGGCCGAACTCGTACGACGCGATCCCGTCGGATTTCAACGCGAAACTGCTCGCCGAGGACTGGCCGCGCTTCGAGGAGATCGCGACCAATGCCCAACGTCGCGTGCCCGTGCTTGCCGACACCGGTATCCGCCGCATGATCAACGGCCCGGAGGCGTTCACTCCCGACAACGAGTTCTGTCTCGGCGAGACCGAGGTCGCAGGCTTCTTCGTCGCAGCGGGGTTCTGCGCGCACGGCATCGCGGGCGCCGGCGGCATCGGCAAGGTCATGGCCGAATGGATCGTCGCCGGCGAACCGTCCCTGGACGTATCCCACATGGACGTGAACCGGTTCGGACGCCAGTACCGCTCACCGAGCTACACGCTGGCGCGGACGCTGGAGAACTACCGCACGTACTACGACATCCCGTTCCCCGGGCGCCAGCGCGAGTCGGCGCGCGAGCTGCGCCGCTCGCCCGCGTACGAATGGCATCGCCAGAACGGTGCGGTGTTCGGCGAGAAGGCGGGGTGGGAGCGGGTCGACTACTACGAGCCGAACGCTGCGCATGTCGATGTGCCGCGACCGTCGGGTTGGGCGGCGCGCGGATGGTCGCCGGCGATCGCGGCAGAGCATGCGGCCACGCGTGAACGCGCCGGGCTGTTCGACGAGACCTCGTTCGCCAAGCTCGAGGTCAGCGGCGTCGACGCTGCGCAGTTCCTGGACCTGGTGTGCGACAACCACGTCGCGCGAAGCGTTGGCGACATCACCTACACGCAGGCGCTGAACAGCCGTGGCGGCATCGAATGCGACTTCACCGTCACGCGGATCGCCGACGACGTGTTCTCGATCGTCACCGGTACGGCCTTCGGCTCGCACGACCAGTCCTGGCTGCGCCGCCAAGCCCGTCGGCTCGACGCATCCGTGCGCATCGCCGATGTCACCGGCGCGACGTGCTGTTTCGCGTTGTGGGGGCCACGTGCGCGCGACATCCTTGCCCGGGTCACCCCGTCCGACCTGGGCAACGACGCGTTCGGGTTCATGACCGCGCAGGAATTGACGGTCGGGAATGTGCCGGTCCGCGCTCTCCGCGTGACCTTCGTCGGCGAGCTCGGCTGGGAGCTCTACGCATCGACTGAGTACGGCGCGGCACTGTGGGCCACGCTCGTCGCCGCGGGCGAGCCGGACGGACTGGCCGTCGCCGGGTATCGCGCGATCGAAAGCATGCGGCTCGAAAAGGGCTATCGGGTGTGGGGCACCGACCTCACCGCCGAGACCAACCCGTACGAGGCGGGTCTGGGCTTCTGCGTGAAGCTCGACAAGCCTGGCGGATTCGTCGGCCGCGACGTGCTTTCGACGGTCAAGGCCGACGGACCCGTTCGACGACTGCGTGCGATCCTGCTCGACGATCCGATGCAGTCGGTGCTCGGCAGCGAACCGGTGCGCTCGGGCGGCGAGATCGTCGGCAGGGTGACCTCAGGCGGTTTCGGCTACACCCTCGGCGCGTCCATCGCACTCGCATATCTGCCGGTCGAACTAGGGCCGGGCAGTGCGGTGTCGATCGATCTGTTCGGGACATGGATCGGCGGCACCGTGCACCGCGAGCCGCTGTTCGATCCGCGTGGTGAACGGGTGCACGCATGAGGCCTGGCGGCCGTACCATTACGGCCGTGACCGCGTCGCCGACGCCGAGCCGTCCGCCGCTGATCGGGCTCACTACCTATCGCGAGCACGCCTCGTGGGGCGTGTGGTCCGAGCCCGCTGACCTGCTTCCTGCGACCTACGCCGCCGGAGTTCGGACGGCAGGCGGCGTCGCGGTGATGTTGCCGACCGGCACACCGGAGACCGCCGAGTACGCGCTCGACGCGGTCCATGGGCTTTTGATCGCGGGCGGTCCCGACGTCGATCCGGCGCGCTACGGCGCACCGCGTGATGCCGCGACCGGCGAGCCGCGTCCGAATCGCGACGAATGGGAGCTCGCGCTCGCGCGCGCGGCCATCACTCGCGACCTGCCCGTGCTCGCCGTGTGCCGTGGCATGCAGGTGCTCAACGTCGCCCTCGGCGGTGAGTTGCGTCAGCACCTTCCGGACGAGGTCGGATCCGACCTGCACTGCCCGACGGTCGGGGTGCACGGCCGGCACCGGGTCGCGCTGGCCACCGGGTCGACGCTGCACGCCGTGCTCGGTGACGACACCGAGGTCGCGACCTACCACCACCAGGGCGTCGGCCGGCTCGGCGAGGGACTCACCGCCACCGGCTGGGCCGACGACGGCGTGGTCGAGGGCGTCGAGCTCGCGCAGCGACGCTGGGTGATCGGCGTGCAGTGGCACCCCGAGGCGTTCGCCGGCGAGCCGATCTTCGCAGCATTCGTCGCAGCATGCCTCGCCTATCGTGCTGCGGCGGTGGCCTGATGTCGGTCGGACGGTCGGCCAGCAACGTCGAGGCGCTGTGGGCGCGAACGGTGTTCTCGCCCGTCCCGATCCGCAACGCCTTCGAGGTCACGGTCGAACGGCTGGCGCAGAGCATCCGGCTCGGAGTACTCGGCGACGGCGACCGGCTGCCGCCCGAGCGCGAGCTCGCAGAGACGTTCGGCGTCAGCCGGGTGACCCTGCGCGAGGCGATCAAGGCACTTCGTGAGGCCAAGCTCGTGGAGTCTCGCCGGGGACGGGGCGGCGGCACCTTCGTCGTGGCGCCGCGCCATCGCGAGCGCTCGCGGGAAAAGCTCGGCACCGCGCTCGCTCAAGGAATGGAAGACGCGCTCGCGCTTCGCCGGGTCGTCGAGCCGGGCGCTGCCGCGCTGGCGGCGGGCCGCACGCTGACCGCAGCCGACCGGGCCAGCCTGCGGCGTTACCTCGATGCGGCGACCGACTGCGGATCGCGCACCCGCCGGCTCGCGGACTCGCGGCTGCACATGGCGATCGCGGCATTGTCCGGCAGCGCATCGGTTGCCGCGGTGGTCGCCGACGTGCAGCTGCGCCTGGACGAGCTGCTGCGCGCGATCCCCGTGCTGCCCGCCAACATCGTGCACTCCGATCGTCAGCACGCGCGGATCATCGAGGCCATCCTCGGCGGACAGGCCGACGTCGCCCGCCTCGAGATGGAAGAACACGTCGACGGCACGGCCGCGCTACTGCGCGGTTTCCTCAGTCGATGACGGATCAGTCTCCGAAAGGTATGGTCGGCAAACCTTCGCATGAGAGGGGAACGGTATGCCTGCAGAAATGATGACCGTCGCCGAGCTGCGCGACGCGGTCTCGCACGGCTCGGTCGACACCGTGGTGCTCGCGATAACCGACTTGCAAGGACGGTTGCAGGGCAAGCGGCTTGATGCCGAGTACTTCCTGGCCGACGTGCTGGAGCACGGTACGGATGGATGCAACTACCTGTTCGCCGTCGACGTGGAGATGAACACCGTCAGCGGCTACGCGATCTCGTCGTGGGACCGCGGTTACGGCGACTTCGTCATGGTGCCCGACCTCGCGACCATGCGCCTGATCCCGTGGCAGCCGGGAACGGTGCTGCTGCTGGCCGACGCAACCTGGCTCGACCACTCGCCGGTGAGCGAGTCGCCGAGACAGGTGCTCAAGAAGCAGCTCGAGCGGCTCGCCGATCGCGGCTGGACCGGGTACGTCGGGACCGAGCTGGAATTCATCCTGTTCGCCGACACCTACGAGCAGGCCTGGGACAAGCGCTATCACGGCCTGACTCCGGCGAACCAGTACAACATCGACTACTCCGTCCTCGGGACGAGCCGCGTCGAGCCGGTGCTACGCGCGATCCGGCTCGGCATGCGCGACGCGGGCATGCAGGTCGAGTCGGCCAAGGGTGAATGCAACCTCGGCCAGCAGGAGATCGCGTTCAAGTACACCGATGCCCTCACCACCTGCGACAACCACGTCATCTACAAGACCGGTGCGAAGGAGATTGCCGCCCAGCAGGGTTCGGCCCTCACGTTCATGGCGAAGTTCAACGAACGCGAGGGCAACTCGTGCCACGTGCACCTCTCGCTGCGCGACTCGGACGGAACACCGGTGTTCGCAGGCGATCGGCCCGGCGGAGTGTCACCGTTGTTCGAGCATTTCCTTGCCGGACAGTTGGCCGCGATGCGCGAACTGAGCTACTTCTTCGCGCCGAACATCAACTCGTACAAGCGGTTCCAGCCCGGCTCGTTCGCGCCCACCGCCGTGGCCTGGGGATTCGACAACCGCACGTGCTCATTGCGGGTCGTCGGGCACGACGAAAGTCTGCGCTTCGAGAACCGGCTGCCCGGTGGCGACGTGAACCCGTACCTCGCGGTCGCCGCGATGATCGCTGCCGGACTGCACGGAGTCGACAACGAACTGGAACTCGAGCCCGCCTTCGAGGGCAACGCGTACGAGAGCGACGCGCCGCACGTCCCGACCACGCTGCGCGAGGCCGCGGACCTGCTCGAATCGAGCACGATCGCGCGGGACGCATTGGGTGAGAACGTCGTCGCGCACTACACGAACACCGCGCGGGTCGAGCTCGCCGCCTTCGATGCGGCAGTCACCGACTGGGAGCTGATCCGCGGCTTCGAGCGGATGTGACCACGATGCTGCACGACGTGATCAACCCGGCGACCGAACAGGTCGTCACGTCCGTCGAACTGTTCGACGCCGAGCAGACCGACGAAGCGATCAGCCGATCCCGCAAAGCATTCGAGACGTGGCGCACCGTCGCTCCGGGCGACCGGGCGCGGCTGCTGCGAGCGTTCGCTGACGCCGTCGACGCCGACCGCGAGCACCTGGCCGAGCTCGAGGTCGTGAATTCGGGCCACACGATCAGCAACGCGCGGTGGGAGGCCGGCAACGCGCGCGACGTGATCGGCTACTACGCCGCCGCGCCGGAACGGCTGATCGGGCAACAGATCCCCGTCGCGGACGGCATCAACGTCACGTTCTACGAACCGGTCGGCGTCGTCGGTGTCATCGTGCCGTGGAACTTCCCGATGCCGATCGCGTCCTGGGGATTCGCGCCGGCGCTGGCCGCCGGCAACACCGTCGTCCTCAAGCCGGCCGAGCTGACCCCGCTCACTGCGATGCGATTGGCCGAACTCGCGCTCGACGCCGGGCTGCCACCGGACGTTTTCCAGGTGCTGCCCGGCAAGGGCAGCGTCGTCGGGCAGCGCTTCGTCGACCACGCCGACGTCGCGAAGATCGTGTTCACCGGCTCGACCGAGGTCGGCCGGCAGGTGATGGCGGGGTGCGCCGCGCGCATCAAGCCCGTCACCCTCGAACTCGGCGGCAAGAGCGCGAACGTCGTGTTCGCCGACAGCGACCTCGAACGCGCCGCAGCGACCGCGCCGTACGCGGTGTTCGACAACGCCGGACAGGATTGCTGCGCGCGCTCGCGGATCCTCGTCGAACGCAGCGCCTACGACCGGTTCCTCGAATTGCTCGAACCGGCAGTGCGCGGCGTGGTCGTCACCGACCCGGCCGACGAGAAGGCCGAGATGGGCCCGCTGATCAGCGCCGAGCAACATGCCCGCGTCAGCGCGTACGTCCCCGACGACGCACCGGTTGCCTTCCGCGGCACTGCGCCGCAGGGCAAGGGATTCTGGTTCGCGCCGACCGTGCTGACTCCGACGGACCCTGCCGATCGAGTGCTCCACGAAGAGATCTTCGGACCCGTCGTGGCGGTCGTCCCCTTCGACGACGAGGCGGACGCGATCAGGATCGCGAACGACAGCGACTTCGGACTGTCCGGCTCGATCTGGACCCGGGATGTCGGGCGCGCGCTGCGCGTGAGCCGAGGTATCGAGAGCGGCAACCTGAGCGTCAACTCGCACTCGTCGGTGCGCTACTGGACGCCGTTCGGGGGTTACAAATCGTCCGGTCTCGGTCGCGAACTCGGCCCGGACGCGCCGCTCGCGTTCACCGAGACCAAGAACGTATTCATCTCGACGGCGAAGGAGTAGGACGTGTCCGGTCGGCTTGAGGGCAAGGTCGCGGTCATCACCGGTGCTGGTGGCGGGATAGGTCTGGCCACCGCTCGTCGCTTCGCGAAGGAGGGCGCGGTCGTCGTATGCGCCGACGTCGACGCGGCGGCGGGCAAGAGCGCTGCCGACGAGGTCGGCGGCGACTTCGTCCAGATCGACGTGACCGACGAGGCGCAGGTGCAGGCGATGTTCGCCGGCGCAGTCGAACGCCATGGCGGTCTGCACATTGCCTTCAACAATGCGGGGATCTCACCACCCGAGGACGACTCGATCCTGACGACCGGCATCGAGGCGTGGGACCGTGTGCAGCGCGTCAACCTCACCTCGGTCTATTACTGCTGCAAGTACGCGATCGAGCACATGCGCGCCGGCGGTGGCGGATCGATCATCAACACCGCGTCGTTCGTGGCTGTGCTCGGATCGGCGACGTCGCAGATCTCGTACACCGCCAGCAAGGGCGGCGTGCTCGCCATGTCACGCGAACTGGGTGTCCAATTCGCCCGTGAGGGCATTCGCGTCAACGCGCTGTGCCCCGGACCGATCAACACCCCGTTGCTGCAGGAGCTTTTCGCGAAGGACCCTGAGCGGGCGAAGCGGCGCATGGTGCACATCCCGATGGGCCGCTTCGGCGAGGCCGACGAGATCGCCGGTGCAGTGACGTTCCTCGCCAGCGACGACGCGTCGTTCATCACGGCGTCGACGTTCCTGGTCGACGGCGGTATCAGCGGCGCGTACGTAACGCCGGAATGAGCGCGCCGCTCGGTGTGAGCGAGTTACGGCTCGTGGTCACCGTCGACGACTACGACGCGGCCGTGGCGTTCTACCGCGACGCGCTCGGGCTCACCGAGGCCGCCGAGTACATCTCCGACGGCGAGGGACGCGTGATCATCCTCGAGGCCGGACGGGCGACGCTCGAGCTCACCGACCGACAGCATGCCGAGCACATCGATGCGATCGAGGTCGGGTCGCGGGTCGCCGGGCAGTTCCGCGTGGCGTTCCAGGTGGCCGACTCGACCGAGGCGACCCGCGCGCTCGCGGAGCGTGGCGCGAGCGTGATCGCCCAGCCCACTCGCACGCCGTGGAACTCGCTGAATTCACGCCTGGACGCTCCCGGCGGCGTGCAGCTGACTTTGTTCGAGGACCTGACTGTCTAGGGGTACTAACACCCTCGCGCGATCCCGGCGCCACGAGCAGGCTGACCCGTGAAGTCGTCATCACCATTGCGGGCAAGGTGAGGAACGTCCCGACCCCGCGACTGACCTACGGACGACGGATAGCGGGGGAACCGCGTAACGCCTCGAGGGCTGGGTCCGGCAGGGAGATCCAGCCCTCTCGGCGCGCCTGGGCAGCAAATTCGATCGGAATCGCTGTCGGCCGCTGGGCCGCCGACCGGGCGGTCAGCGCAACGACCAGCGCGTCGAAGACATGGTCGGATCCGGCGCACGCGTCGCGCGCCCCGCTCGCAAACTCGAGCCCGACTCGATCGGTGATCGCGGCAAGAGCGCGCCGGATGAGCGCCGGATCGTCCTTGTACCGGCGATACGGCAGCCCCTGTCCCCACACCTGCAGCGACCCGGCGGGATAGGCCTCGACGACACGACCTGCCCCGCTGCGGTCGTCGACGCCGAGCCGGGGGAGCAGGGCCGCGCATCGCAGCGCTGCGTGGGCGATGCGATCGGCGGCCACGCTGAGCGGACGGATCTGATGCACGTCGCGGCAGTACAGATCGGTCGCGCGGTACACGAGCGGACGCCGCTGGCCGATCGTGGCGGCCGGCACGGTGACCGCACCGTCGCGATGGGCGACGACGAAGTCGACGAACGCGTCGGGCCAGCCGAGGGGGCAGTCGATCCCGATCTTGTCGGCGTCCCGTGACAGCTCGGCGATCTGATCGTCGTCGACGTCACCGAGCGCATGCGTGACCACGGCGCGTTCGTCCGTCCAGTCGATGCGCACCATCGCGGTGCGCTTCGGTTCTGCCGCGAGGTCGACACCGACGGTGATCACCAGAAGCGGGCCTGCCCCGGGATGGACTCGAGATCGCTCAGCAGCAATTCGCGATCCGCGTCCTCACCGATGTCCTCTGCTGCCGCGAGGGCCTGTTCGGTGAACGCTCGGGCCTGCTCGGCGTCGCCGGCGACCGCGTGTCCGCGGGCCAATGCTTCGTAGGCAAAGCCGAGATCCCAATCACCGATCTCGTTCTCCTTGCAGATGTCGAGACAGCGTTGCGCGTGATGCAGGCACGGTTCGCTGCGGCCGAGCACCGCATACACCCGTGAGCACTGCCATTCGCCGCGCCCGAGATTGGCTGCCGTCCCACCGGCGGCGCGCGACCAGTGATGTCGCGATGCATGTGCCATGTGCAGCATCTCGTCGTCCTCCGCGCGGGTGCGGTTCTCCTTCTCCATGAGCGTCCACGTCGCGTTGAAGAGCGCGGCGGCGAGGCGGCGTTCGTCGGTGACGTCTAGGTCGGTGTCAGGCATCGGATGCTCCAGTCCGTCGGTGGTCAGGTGTGTGAGGTGGTGCAGTTGTCGCTGGACGCGGGCCAGCCGGGAGTCGAGTCGGCGTCGCTGCGTGGCCAGCACCTCGGCCAGAGCGGTGTCGTCGGTCAGCGCGCGCCGCACGTCGTCGAGCGGCACGTCGACCGCTCGCAGGGCTGCGATGCGACTCGCCCGCTCGAACTGGTGTGGCGCGTACCAGCGGAAGCCGTCCGCGTCGACCTCGTCCGGGTGCAGCAGGCCGATGCGGTCGTAGTGCCGCAGCGCCTTGGCGGTGAGCCCGACGCGGCGCGCGAACGCGCCGACGCTCAGGTGTTTCGCCTCGGGCCGTGCTGCCATGCGGGGGACGCTACGAGGTTGTCCCGGGGCAACCGCAAGCGGTGGCGTGCCGGTCGCAGAAACTGTCGGGCGGTCGTGTTCAGATGACTCCGTGAGCAAGTACCGGCTGGTGCGCACCGGTCGTCCCGAGGTGGACGTGCCGGTGCTCGACGCTGCGCAGCGGCGGGTGGTCGACCATGCCGGCGGGCCGCTGCTCGTACTCGCCGGGCCAGGGACGGGCAAGACCACGACCCTCGTCGAGACCGCCGTTGCCCGCGTCGAGGCCGGCGTCCCCGTCGACCAGTTGCTCATGCTCACCTTCAGCCGGCGCGCGGCCGGCGAGCTCCGCGACCGCATCACCGCGCGTCTCGGACGCACCGTCCGCGAGCCGGTCGCGCGCACCCTGCACTCCTACGCCTTCGGTGTCCTGCGGATGGCGAACCTCGCCCAGGCGCTGCCGGCGCCGCGGCTCCTGTCCGGCCCCGAGCAGGACGTCATCCTGCGTGAGCTCGTCGCCGGGCGCGACTCTGCGTCGTGGCCGGTCGAACTGCGGCCTGCCCTACGTACCCGCGCCTTCGCCGCCGAGCTGCGCGACCTGCTGATGCGCGCCGTCGAGCGCGGGCTCGACGGCGCAGCCCTGGCCCGCATCGGTCGCGAGCGGCGCCGTCCCGACTGGGTCGCTGCCGGAAGGTTCTTGGCCGAGTACCACGACGTCACGTCGCTGGCCCGCCCCGGCGCATACGACCCGGCTGAGCTGATCCGCTCGGCGCTCGGTGCCTTCGCCCAAGACCGCACGCTGCTCGCCACCGAGCGTGCGCGGCGTCGACACATCCTTGTCGACGAATACCAGGACACCGACCCGGCCCAGGCCGAGCTGCTGTCCGTGCTCGCCGACGGCGCGCAAGAGCTGATCCTGGTCGGCGATCCCGACCAGTCGATCTATGCCTTCCGTGGCGCCGACGAGTCCGCCATCCGCGACGTCGACGAACGGTTCGGACGTGGTGCACCCGTCCCGCACGTAGCGCTCGACGTGTCGCGCCGCAGCGGAGCGGTGCTGCTCGACGCGTCGCGGCGCGTCGCCGCCCGGCTTCCCGGCCGGGCCGAGCAACGTCGGCTGCGCAGCGCTGCCGACAGCGACGGGGCGGTCGAGGTCGGCCTGTTCCGCACGGCCAGCGAAGAAGGCGCGCACATCGCCGGCGTGCTGCGTACGGCCCACCTCGACGGGATGCCGTGGTCGCGGATGGCTGTGCTCGTGCGCTCGACCAGCGCGCTGCTCGGTTCGCTGCGCCGGGCGCTGATCACTGCCGGGGTGCCGCTCACCGTGCGTGGTGAGGATCTTCCGCTCGCGGAGCAACCGGCCGTCGGGATGTTGCTCGAGCTCCTGCAGGTCGTGCTCGATCCGGCACGGCTCGACGAAGAGCTCGCCGAACGGCTACTGCTCGGCGCGATCGGCGGCGCGGACGTCGTTTATCTGCGACGGCTGCGACGGACGTTGCGCGCACTGGTCACCGCCGACGAACCCGTGCTGCTTGCGCCGGCACTACTGGATCCGGCAGGTGCCGCCGTACTGCCCGAGCACGTCCGGAGCCCGGTGCAGCGCGTCAGCGCTGTCATTGCAGCCGGGATGCAGGCCCGAGACCACGACGCCGCCGGCCCGGAGGACGTGCTCTGGGCGGTGTGGGACGCCTCGGGTCTGGCCCGCCGCTGGCAGGCCGCGAGCACCGCCGGCGGCCAGATCGGCGCCGCCGCCGACCGCGACCTCGACGCGGTGGTCGAGCTGTTCGACACCGCTGCGCGCTACGCCGACCGGTTGCCCCGGGCGACGCTGGCCGGCTTCACCGAACATCTCGCCGCCCAACAGATCCCGGGCGACGCGCTCGCCACCGGCGCGCGCGAGACCGAGGCGGTAACCATCCTGACCGCCCACGCCGCCAAGGGCCTCGAATGGGACCTCGTGTGCGTCGCCCACGTCCAAGAAGGCAGCTGGCCGGATCTGCGCCGGCGCGGCTCGCTGCTCGGTTCCGAGCAGCTGGTCGACATCGTCGCCGGCCGCGACACCTCGCTCGCGCTGTCCGGACCACAGCTCGCCGAAGAGCGGCGCCTCTTCTACGTCGCCGCGACTCGTGCGCGTGAGCGGCTGGTCGTCACTGCGGTGTCCGGCGACGAGGAACAACCCTCGCGCTTCCTCGACGAACTCGACCCGGTCGACGGCGATCGTCCGCTGACCGAGCCGCGGCGCGGCGCTCACCTCGGCGCGCTGGTCGCCGAGCTACGTGTCGTCGCCTGCGATCCGACCGCCGACCCGATCGACCGTGAGGCGGCGGCGGGTGAGCTGTCGCGGCTGGCCCAAGCCGGTGTTCGCGGCGCCGACCCCGACGAGTGGTGGGGACTCGCGCCACTGTCCGACGACAGCCCGGTCGTCGATCCGGGTCGGCCTGTCCCGGTCAGCCCGTCCCGCATCGAGTCGTTCCTGCGCTGCGAGCTCCGCACGCTGCTGCAGGATCTCGGTGCGCGCGACGGCGACTCGATCTCCCAGTCCCTCGGCAATCTCGTGCACGAGATCGCGGCGTCCGCGCCACCCGACGCGACCCAAGAAGATCTCGAAGCCCGCCTCGACGAGCAATGGCACGCCCTCGACTTCGGCCCGCACTGGCATGCGAGCAACGAGCGCCGGAGGGCGAGCGCGATCCTGTCGTCGCTGCTCGGCTGGCTGACGTCCAGCCGGCGCGAGCTCGACCTCGTCGCGATCGAGCAAGCGTTCTCTGCGGTCGTCGGCGACGCGAAGCTCGCCGGACGGGTCGACCGGCTCGAGCGCGACACAGAAGGACGGCTGGTCGTCATCGACCTCAAGACCGGCAAGACCAAGGTGAAGGCCGACGACCTCCCGACCAATCCGCAGCTGGGCGCCTACCAACTCGCGGTCGAGGCCGGCGCCTTCGGCGAGGGCGAACGCACGGGCGGCGCGCGTCTGGTCCAGCTCGCCGCCGGCGGACGCGACCCCGAGCAGCAGCAGGGCCCGCTCACCGAGATGGACGATCCCGGCTGGATCGATACCGCAGTCGCCTACGTCGCCGCGCGGCACCGGGGCAGCGAGTTCACCGCACAGGCCAACACCTACTGCGGCAACTGCGACCTCCGTAAGTGCTGCCCGCTGTTTCCCGAGGGCCGGCAGGTGACGTCATGATCTCGGCGCGCGAACTGAGTTCGCTGCTCGGCCTGCACGCACCCACCGACGAGCAGGCAGCCGTCATCGAGGCACCGCTCCGGCCCGCAGTTGTCATCGCCGGGGCGGGGTCGGGCAAGACCGAGACGATGGCGGCGCGGGTCGTGTGGCTGGTGGCCAATCGAGCCGTGCGCCCCGACGAAGTGCTCGGGCTGACCTTCACGCGCAAGGCGGCCGCCGAACTCGGCAAGCGCATCCGACGCCGGCTCGCGCAGTGGCGTTCGGTCGTCGAACGCGACCGTCCGGACGAGCGGGAGCACCTCGCCGAGCTGCTCGCCGGCGAACCGACGGTGCTGACCTACGCCGCCTACGCCGGCCGGCTCGTCGGCGAGCACGCCTTGCGACTCGGCGCCGAACCCGACGCGCGGCTGATCTCGCCGGCGATCGGCTGGCAGTTGGCCGACGAGGTGTCGCGGCGCTATCCCGGTGAGTTGCCGAGCGACATCGGCGCGCCGTCCTCGGTTGCTCAGTACGTCCTCGCGATGAGCGCGCAGTTCGCCGACCATCTCGTCGACGTCGCCGACGTCGAAGCCTGGTGCGCGCACAACCTCGACTGGTTCCACGCGCTGCCGCTCGGCCACAACATCCGCGCCGAGTATCCGGGCGAGACGGGAAAGTTCATCGAATCGACGCGGCACCGCCAGGAGCTGTTGCCGCTGGTGCGCGCCTTCGCCGACGCCAAGCGGGCGCTGCCCGCCGTCGACTTCGCCGATCAGATGACCCTGGCGGCCAAGCTCGCCCAGCTGCCCGAGGTCGCCGCGGTCGAGCGCGGTCGTTACGCGGCCGTCCTGCTCGACGAGTACCAGGACACGGGTCACGCTCAGGTCGAGACTCTGCGAGGGCTGTTCGGCCAGGGGCACCCGGTCACGGCGGTCGGCGACCCGTTCCAGTCGATCTACGGCTGGCGCGGCGCAAGCGCGGGAAACATCGGCCGGTTCGCGGTGACCTTCCCCGCCGGCGATGGCACGCCCGCCGACGTGTTCCCGCTGGCGACGAGCTTCCGCAACGACGAGGCGATCCTCGCCGGCGCCAACACGATCGCCGCACCGCTGCGCACGGGAATGCTCGCGCGCAGCACGGTCGAGCTGCGGCCCGGGCCGGCTGCCGGCGCGGGGAGCGTCCGGGTCGCGCGCACGCACACGGTCGAAGACGAAGCGCGCTGGGTCGCCTCCGAACTGCACAGCGCGTGGGACGCGCTTCCCGTCGGCGGTCGAACCGCGGCGGTGCTCGTCCGCCGACGGTCTCAGATCCCGTTACTTGCCGAGGCTTTGCTGGCCGAAGGACTACCGATCGAGGTCGTCGGGCTCGGCGGACTGCTGACGACTGCCGAGGTGGTCGACGTAGTCGCCACTCTGCGCGTGCTGGTGCGCCATGACACGGGTACCTCGCTCGCCCGCCTGCTCACCGGCGCGCGGTGGCGCATCGGGCCGCGCGATCTGGCCGCGTTGCGCACGCGTGCCCAATGGCTCGCCCGCCCGCCCGCCGATCCCGGCGAACTCCCGGCAGCGAGCAACGAAGCGCTGAGCCTGATCGAGGCCCTCGACGATCTCGGTGATGGCGACGCGTACTCACCGGCCGGCTACCGACGGCTGGTGCAACTGTCCGAGGAACTGCGGCGGTTGCGACGTCGCACCACTGCACCGTTGCCCGAGCTGGTCGCCGATGTCGAGCGCACGATGGGCATCGACATCGAGGTCGCGTCCCGCCCGCATCGTGCTGCAACCGGGCGCGTGCATCTCGACCGCTTCCTCGATGTCGCTGCCGGCTTCGCCGCCGATGCCGACGAGGCCACGTTGACCGCCTTCCTGGCGTTCCTCGAAGCGGCCGAAGACGAGGAGAACGGCCTCGAAGCCGGCGAGATCGTCGTCGACGCCGAGCGCGTGCAGGTGCTGACAGTGCACGGCGCGAAAGGCCTCGAGTGGGATCTGGTCGCCGTGCCGGGCCTGGTCACTGACGTGTTCCCCGCCAAGGCGAAGGCGATCAACTGGGCGCGCACCCGGCAGGAACTGCCGGGTCCGCTGCGCGGCGACGATGCCGACCTTGCGCAGCTGCAGCTTCGCGACGCCGTCGACCGCAAGCAGGTACGTGATCGGCTGATCCGCCACCACGAAGAACTCGTCGATCGGTTCGCCGACGAAGAGCGCCGCCTCGCCTACGTTGCGATGACCAGAGCGAAATCGGCGCTGTTCGCCTCGGGCTACCTGTGGGACACCACCGCGAATCCGCGCACCGTGTCACCGTTCCTCACCGAACTGCTCGCCCACGCCGAAGCACCCGACGAGTGGTCCGAGCCGGAGCCGGACGAGACGAACCCGATCACCGCTCAGGCACGGGCGAGCATGTGGCCGCTCGACCCGCTCGGCCCTTACCCGGGCGACCGCGGTGCCGGCCGCCGCGCCGACGTCGAAGCCGGTGCTGCGCTGGTTCATGCTGCCGCCGACGTCCTGCCGATCGGGCTCGGCGCGCGCGCCGAGCAGTGGCGCGCCGACGTCGACCGCCTGCTGGCCGAACGAGCGCGACTGACCCGCGGCAACACCGTCGAGGTCGAACTGCCTCGCCACCTCTCGGTGTCGCAACTCGTCGAGCTCGACCGCGATCCCGACGACCTGGCCCGCGCGATCCGCCGCCCGATCCCGCACCGGCCGGCGCCGTGGGCGCGGCGGGGGACGGAGTTCCACCGCTGGCTCGAGCAGCGCTGGCAGGCGCAGACCCTGCTCGACCTGGACGAGTTGCCGGGCGCGGCCGACGAGACGGCGGACGACGCCGACTTCGACGCACTGCGCGAGGCGTTCCTTGCCTCGACCTGGGCCAACCGCACCCCGACCGAGGTCGAGGTGCCGTTCGAGATGGCTGTGCCCGGAGCGCGCGTGGTGCGCGGCCGCATGGACGCCGTGTTCGGCAGCGCCGACGAGGGTTGGTTCGTCATCGACTGGAAGACCGGTCGCCGGCCCACGGGGACCGACGCCCAGGCCGCCGCGGTACAGCTTGCGGCCTATCGCCTCGCGTGGGCCCGGTTGTGCGGCATCCCCGACACCGAGGTGCATCGGGTGCGCGCCGCATTCCACTACGTCCGCACGAACGACACCGTCGAGCCTGCTGCGCTCCTCGACGCCGAGGGACTTCGTCGTCTGCTCAATTCGGGGAATGCCGCCTAGGTGTCGCCGACTTGACCAAGGTATGGCCCGTGAACAGCTCGAACCCAGTCCCGACCACCCGATCACCGTTACGCCTACCGGCTCGCGCGTCAGCGTCCGTGTCGGCGACCAGACGATCGCCGACACCGCGAACGCGTTGACGTTGCAGGAAGCCAGCTATCCCGCTGTGCTCTACATCCCGCTGGCCGACGTCGACCCGGCCGTCCTCACGAAGACCGAGACACAGACGTATTGCCCGTACAAGGGCGATGCCTCGTACTACACGGTCACGACCGGTGACGGCGAGCTCGCCGACGTGATCTGGACCTACGAGCAGCCCTACCCGGCCGTTGCCCAGATCAAGGACCACGCCGCGTTCTACGCCAACCGGGTCGACATCGCGGTCGGCGACTAGCTAGACCCAGTACGTGTCGTGGGCCTGCATGAATTCGGCCCACTCCTCTTCGCTCGGGCGCTGCTTGGTACGTCCCACTTCGGCGAGACCCTCGAAGTACTTCTCGCGTGGGGCGCCCGGCGCGAAGAGGATCAACATCGAAGCCCAGTCGCCGGATTCGTTGCGGAACGCGTGCACGCCACCTTCAGGGACGTAGAGAAAGTCGCCCGGCTTGGCGTCGATCCACGCCGAACCGTCGAAGAGCCGGATCGTTCCGGAGATCACGAAGAACGACTCCGACAGCGACTTGTGGAAGTGCGGGGCAGGGCCGGCGGGCGTGGGACCCATCGTCCAGCGGTAGAGCCCGTAGTCGCCGCGCGTGCCGGTGCCGACCGCGAGGTAGTCACAGGCTCCGTTCGGGTTCTCGAGATCGTGCGGCGCGTCGGACGGACGTAGGCGCGCACTCACCTCGCCGGTGTCGCCGTGGTATCGATCAGGTGGGTACGGGTGATCGGGTGCGAAGAACGACATGGTTGATCACTATCACAGCGAGACCGATCCGACCCGTCCCTTTTCGTGCTCGGTCAGCCGGAATCGATCCGGGATCTCGCCCGAGCCCTGCACCAGATCGGCGACGACCTCGCCGATCAAGGGCGCGAACTTCGCCCCGTGTCCCGAGCACGGCGAGCACACCACGACCGACCCGACCCGGTCGAGGATGAAGTCCTCGGTCGGGGTTTCGGTGTAGAGGCAGGTCGTCTCGCCGCGCGGCTCCGGCGAGAGCCCGGGCAGCCAGCGCTTGACGTACTCGACAGCCCATTCGCGCGCCTGCGCATTGACCTCGCCGGTACGGGTATCGGCCGTGCAGTCGACACCGCCGTCGTGCTGGCCGAGCTTGCGGTCGTCGCCCGCGCCGCCGTCTCGTCCGCCGGCCAGGTGATACACCGCCGACGTCGCCGGCTCATGGATCGTCGACGGCCACGGCGGCACCGTGGTGTCGAGGCGCGGGAAGTGGAAGATCTGCTGCTGCGTCACCTTCAGCGGCGGCAGATCGACGAAGGACGAGAGCAGCGGAGCAACCCACGCGCCGGCCGAGACGACGACGGTCTCTGCACGCAGGGTGCTGCCGTCGGCGAGCCTGACCTCGCCGGCGGGTGACACCGACACCGCGGGCGTCTCGTAGCGCACGTCGGCGTTCGACAGCGCCACCATCGTCGACACGGCCAGCGCGGCGTCCATCGTCCCGGCCTGGTCATGGTGAACGACATCGCCCTCGAAGCGCATGCCTGACCAGCGCCGTTCGGCTTCGTCGGCCGGCAGTACTTCGTGCGGCACGCCGGCAGCTGCAAGGTGTGCGGCCACGGTTTCGACGTTGCGCCGCGGCCCGAAGTCGAGGCCGCCGTACATGCGCAGGATCTGCTCGCCGGACTGCTCCTCGACCTCGCGCCACAACTCGAACGCGCGGCCGGTCAGCTGCGTGTACAGCCCGTCGCCGTACGCACGGCGCACGATGCGCGCTGATCCGTGCGACGACCCGGACTTGTGACCGGGGGCGAACTGCTCGAGCAACACGACCGATCGTCCGCGTTGCGACAGCGCCCATGCGGCTGCTGACCCGGCGAGACCGGCTCCCACGATGACGACGTCGGCGTCCATGTCGATGAGGTTATCGCCGCGGCTATCGTCGCCAACGTGACAACGGTGCGCGATTACATCAATGACCATCGCCAGGACCTGCTCGACGATCTCGACGCCTGGCTGCGGATCCCCGGCATCAGCGCTGCGCCCGAACACCACCAGGACGTGGCGCGCAGTGCCGATTGGTTGGCCGACGCGCTGACCAAGCTCGGCTTCCCGACCGTCGAGATCTGGCCGACCGCCGGGCTGCCGACTGTGTTCGCGGAGTGGCGCAGCGCTGATGCGCAGGCACCGGTCGTGTTGATCTACGGCCACCACGACGTGCAGCCGGTCGACCCGCTGGAGCTGTGGCACACCGACCCGTTCGACCCGACCGTCGACGGCGACGTGCTGCGCGCTCGCGGTGCGTCCGACGACAAGGGTCAACTGCTGTTCCACCTGCTCGGGCTGCGCGCGCACCTGGCGGCGACCGGGCGGGACACGCCTGCGGTGACGCTCAAGCTGCTCATCGAGGGGGAGGAGGAGTCCGGCTCGCCGAACTTCGAAGACCTGATCGACGAGCGCCGCGACCGTCTCGACGCCGACGTCGTCGTCATCACGGACACCGGTGTGCTCGCACCGGACGTGCCGAGCACGGTGACGGGGATGCGCGGGCTGGTCGGGTGCACCGTCCGCTTCCACGGCCCCGACCTCGATCTGCACTCCGGCGCGTTCGGCGGCGCGGTCCCGAACCCGGCGACGGCGATCGCACGGCTGGTCGCGGGATTCCACGACGAGCACGGACGCGTGCAGGTGCCCGGCTTCTACGACGACGTCCTCGATCTGACCGAGGACGAGCGCGACCTGTTCGCCAAGGTGCCCAGCGACGACGCCGAGTTCCTGAAGGTCGCCAAGTCACGCGCGTTGTTCGGCGAGGACGGCTTCACGACGCTCGAGCGGCTCGGTGCGCGTCCGACGGCCGAGGTCAACGGCATCGGTGGCGGCTACCAGGGCGAGGGCGGCAAGACGATCGTCCCGAGCGACGCGTTCGTCAAGCTGTCGTTCCGCCTGGTCGCGAATCAGGATCCGGCGAAGATCATCGCCGGCGTCGACCAGCTCGTCCACGAACTCACGCCCGAGGGCATCGTTGCCGACGTCGAATGGGAGGGCGAGGGCGTGCGGCCGTGCATCGTCCCGTTGGGCACACCGGCGTACGAAGCGCTTGCCGCCACTTTGAGCCAGGCCTTCGACGGCCGGCCGGTGCTGCCGACCCGCGAGGGCGGCAGCGGGCCCGAAGCGGCGCTGCAACACAAGATCGGCGCGCCGATGGTGTTCCTCGGCGTCGCCCTTCCGGACGACCAGATCCATGCACCGAACGAGAAGGTGACGGTGTCGATGCTCTACAAGGGCGCCGAAGCGGCCGCGCTGCTGTGGGCGAAGCTGGCCGAAGTGGGACGCGAAGGGTTGCAGGCCGCTGGCTAGGGTGAATGTCGTGCCGAAGATCCCTGCACCATCGTTCGAAATCACCCACCACACCCTCGACAACGGGCTGCGCGTCGTGCTCGCGCCCGACCGCACCGCGCCGGTCGTCGGCATCGCGGTGCTCTACGACGTCGGGATGCGGTCCGAGCCCGAGGGACGGACGGGGTTTGCCCACCTGTTCGAGCATCTGATGTTCCAGGGCTCGGCGAACCTCGAGAAGCTCGAACACTTCCGGTACGTGCAGAGCTCCGGTGGCACGTTCAACGGCAGCACGCACGTTGACTACACGAACTACTTCGAGTCGCTGCCGTCGAACGCGCTCGAACGCGGTCTGTTCCTCGAGGCCGACCGAATGCGGTCGCCCCGCATCACGCAGGAGAACCTCGCCAACCAGCTCGACGTGGTGAAGAACGAGATCCGCGTCAACGTGCTCAACCGCCCGTACGGCGGGTTCCCGTGGATCTACCTGCCGCAGGTGCTGTTCGACAGCTTCGCCAACTCGCACAACGGATACGGCGGATTCGAGGACCTAGAGAGTGCGACCGTCGACGATGCGAGCGACTTCTTCAAGAAGTACTACGCCGCGTCCAACGCAGTGCTCGCCGTCGGCGGCGATCTGGATGTCGACGAGACGATGGTCCTGATCGAGCGCCACTTCGGCTCGATCGCGAAGCGCCGCAGGCCGAAACGTCCGGACTTCGGCGAACCGGCGCTGACTGCCGAACGGCGCGAGCGGCACGAGGACGCGCACGCGCCGATCCCGGCCGTTGCGATCGGTTATCGCGTCCCCGACCCGGTCAACGCGCTCGATGACCATCTGGCCCACCTCCTGCTCGCCGAAGTGCTCAGCGAGGGTGACGCGTCGCGCCTGCAGCGCCGGCTCGTGCAACGCGATCATCTCGTCACCGACATCAGCGCCTACCTCGGTGAATTCGGCGATCCGTTCGACGAGCGCGACCCGACCGCGCTGACGATCTCCGCGCACTATCCGGACGCCGGTTCGCTCGACACCGTGCTGGCAGCAGTCGACGAAGAGATCGATCGCATCGCGACCGACGGACTCGAACGCGGCGAACTCGACCGCGTGCGCACCAGGCTGTTGAGCATGATCTACCGCGACCTCGACCCGGTCATCTCGCGCACGCTCGAGTTCGCGAAGTTCGAACTCGTCTACGGGCGGGCCGAGATGCTCGAGGAGCTGCCGGGCCTGCTCGCCACCGTGTCCGAGGACGCCGTCCGCGCAGCAGCGGCCGGACTACGCCCCGATCGACGAGCCGTCCTCGAACTCGTCGCAGGAGGGACCCGATGACCACTGTCCCGGCGCTGACCGCACCGCGCCGTGCCCGCAAGCTCAGTGTCGCCGAGCGCACGACCGGCACCGGTCTGCGCGTGATCGCGATTCGGAAGCCGGGTGTCCCGCTCGCCGAGGTGCGGCTGCGCATCCCGTTCCAGTCGGCGGGCGCGACCTACCCGGCGCGCGCGATGTTGCTGTCGAGCACGCTGCTCACCGGCGCCGGCCCGCACGACCGGGCCGGCCTGGCGTCGGCGATCCAGGCGCTGGGCGCGGATCTGAACGTCAGCGTCGACGCCGATCGGCTTGCCATCACGGGCAACGTGCTCGCCACCGGACTGCGCGGATTGCTCGACCTGCTGGCCGTCGTGCTCACCGAGCCGACCTTCGAGCCCGACGAGTTCGCCACCGAGCGTGACCGCGAGATCGAACGGCTGACCATCGCCCGCTCGCGTGCCGGGACGATCGCCTCGGAGCGCCTGGCCCGGCGGATGTGGGGCGAGCATCCGTACGCCCTCGACCTTCCGGAAGTCGAAGCTGTTCGCGCGGCGACCCGGGCGCAGGTGCGGACCCTGCATCGCGACCGTGTCCGCCCGGACGGTGCGGTTCTGGTCGTGGTCGGCGACGTCTCGCCGGCGCGAGTGCTCGACCAGGTCGAGAAGGCGCTCGCAGACTGGACGGGCGACGCGCCCAAACCGCGCATCCCGAGGCTGCCCGACCCATCGGGCGGCCCGCTGCTCGTCGTCGATCGCGCCGGCTCCGTGCAGACCTCGGTTCGCATGGGGACGTCGGCGGTGACCCGCACCGACGAGCGTTATCCCGCGCTGCAGCTGGCGAACCTCGTCTTCGGCGGCTATTTCTCGTCGCGGTGGACGGAGAACATCCGCGAGGACAAGGGCTACACCTACGGCCCGCACAGTCGCATCGACCACCACGTCCTCGGATCGACGTTGATGCTCGACGTCGAGGTCGCGACCGAGGTCACCGCACCCGCGATGCTCGAAACG
Organism: uncultured Actinomycetota bacterium; assembly: GCA_963757455.1. Taxonomy (GTDB): domain Bacteria; phylum Actinomycetota; class Actinomycetes; order Mycobacteriales; family Jatrophihabitantaceae; genus RYN-133. The sequence continues at coordinate 113,464 of CAVWSE010000010.1, read as the reverse complement.
TTCTACGAGCTCGGCAAGATCGCGTCGCTGCCGGTGACCGAGAACGAGCTTGCCTCCGTTCGCCAGTACGCGATCGGCACGCTCGCGCTGTCGACCTCGACGCAGGCCGGCGTCGCCTCGACGGTCGCGGCGCTGTCGGCATTCGGGCTCGGCCTCGACTGGGTGCTCGAGCATCCGAAGCGGCTGTCGGCGGTCACGATCGACGACGTCGGCGTCGCTGCGCACGAGTTCTTCGCGCCGAGCCGATTCACCTCGGTACTGGTCGGCGATGCCGGCGCGATCGCCGACCCGCTGGCCGCCCTGGGGCCGATAGAGACATGACCGGTGGTCCGCCGCTGTCGCGGTTGAGCTTCGACCGGGCGGCGCACCACCGCACCGACGAGGCGTGGCTCGCGTCCGCGTGGACGCGATGCCGCGTCGTCGCGATCACCGCGAAGTCGGCGACCGCTACGACGGGCGGGCATGCAGTCTTCCGGACCCCGGACACCGTCGCCGACACCGCACCGCGACGTTTCCTCGGCATCATCGACGACGTCCCGTACTTCGCTGTGACCGTCGAGCAGGACAGCACCGACGAGTGGCGCACGTTGCGCGAGTTCGGCGGCACTGCCGACGACCTCGAGGCATCGCTGGTCGTGAGCGCGATCGCGCTCGAGCAATGGCACCAGCGGCACACCCACTGTCCGCGCTGCGGTCAACCGACGGTCGAGACCCGTGCCGGCTGGACGCGTACCTGCACCGCAGACGGCAGCGACCATTTCCCGCGGACCGACCCAGCGGTGATCATGCTGATCCACGACGGGGGAGACCTTGCGCTGCTGGGTCGAGGTCACGACTGGGCGCCGGGGCGGTTCTCGACCCTGGCCGGCTTCGTCGAGCCCGGCGAGTCACTCGAGGCCGCCGTTGCCCGCGAGGTATTCGAAGAAGTCGGCGTCGCCATCACCGACGTCGAGTACGTCGCTTCGCAACCGTGGCCGTTCCCCGCGTCGCTCATGGTCGGCTTCGTCGCACGCCTCGACGGTGACGCGGCGCTGCATCTCGACCCCGTCGAGATGGCTGAGGCCGGCTGGTTCACGCGAGCGGAGGTCGCCCAGGCCCGCGAGTGGACCGACACGAAGACTGCGCCGGACGAATCCGCTCAGCTGCAAGGCATTTCGCCGCACCTGTCGATCTCTCGCTACCTGATCGACCGCTGGCTCGACGCCTGAATCAGGCCGCGCCCACAGTCTCGAAAGCGCGCCACATCCGGGCGTAGCCGCCGTCGAGGGCGAGCAACTCGTCGTGCGTGCCGATCTCGCCTACGCGCCCGTGTTCGAGCACAGCGATCCGATCCGCTACGCGCGCGGTTTGCAGCCGGTGCGCGATGACAATCGTCGTGCGTTCGCGCGCGACGCGCTGCATCGCCGCCGTGACGCGCGACTCAGTCGCTAGATCGAGATTCGAGGTCGCCTCGTCGAGCAGGAGCAGGGCAGGGTCGGCGAGGTCGGCACGCGCCAGCGCGATCAGCTGCCGCTGCCCCGCCGACAATGAGCTGCCGCGCTCGCCGATCCTGGTCAGGTAACCGTGCGGTAGCGCCGCGATCATGTCGTGGGCGCCGACGTCGCGCGCCGCGGCTTCGATCTCGACGTCGGTCGCGTCCGGGCGTCCGTAGGCGATGTTGTCGCGCACTGATGCGCTGAACAAGAAGCCCTCCTGGGGCACGTAGCCCAGATGGGAGCGGAAGTTGCCCAAGTCGAGTGTGCGCAGGTCGTGGCCGTCGACCGACACACCGCCGGACGTCGGGTCGTAGAAGCGTGCGAGCAACTTCAGCACTGTCGACTTGCCGGCCCCGGTCTCGCCGACGAGCGCGATCGTCTCGCCCGGGACGATGCGCAGGTCGAGACCGGTGAGCGCCTCGTCACCGGCAGTGTTCGGATAGCGGAATCGGACGTCGTCCAGCGACACCTCGCCGACCACGGCGTCGAGCCGGACCGGGTCGGACGGGTTCGGCGTGAGGGTGTCGAAGGCCATCAGTTCCGCGATGCGCTGCACTGACACGCGCGTCTGCTGCCACGAGTCGAAGACCTGCGACAGCTGCTGGATCGGTGAGAAGAACATGTCGATGTAGAGCAGGAAGGCGATCAGGGTGCCGACGGTCAACGTGCCGTGCGGCACCAGCGCAGCGCCCACGCCGAGCACGAGCGCGTCGGCGACCGCAGCGAGGAACTGCACGAACGGGAAGTAGGTCGCCACGAGCCGCTGGGCCGCAACGCGCGAGCGAAGGTACGAGGTGCCGAGTCCGTGGAAGCGCTGCATCGTCAACGCCTCGTGGTTGAACGCCTGCGATTCCCGCACGCCGGACAGGCTCTCCTGGAAGTCCGCGTTCACCGCGGCGATGCGTTCGCGCGACAAGTCGTAGAGCCGCGCGGCACGTCGGCGGAACCACACCGTTGCCATGACCAGCGGGACGACGACGCTGAGCGTGATCAGGCCGAGCTGCCAGTCGATCAGCACCAACGCGACGCCCACGCCGACAAAGGTCACGAGCGCAACGAGCGCGTTGAGCAGTCCGTTCGCGACGAGGGCCTCGAACTGGTCGATGTCGGTCGTCATCCGGGTCATGATGCGACCGGCCATCTCGCGCTCGTAGAAGTCGAGCGAGAGCCGCTGCAACTGGGCCCACACACGCACCCGTAGCGACAGCATGATGCGTTCGGCAGTGCGTCCCGTGACGAACGTCGACGCGACCTGGTCGAAGAGATCGATGATCGCGACGCCGAGGTAGGCGAGCGACGCACCGAACAGCACTGATTCCGTTCCGTGTGTGACCCCGGAGTCGACACCCGTCTTCACCAGGTACGGCCCGACCAGCCCCGCGATCGCATCCACGATCACGAGTGCGAGGCCGATGAGCAGCGGACGTCGGAACCGGCGCAGGAGAGGGATGAGTCCGAAGGTGCGCTCGTGCGCGCTCTCGGCCGGCACATCGAGCACGGCTTCGTCTTTCACCGGCGGCAACGCGTCGACCCGCTCGAGCAGCTCGGGCGTAGCGGCGAGCGCCACGTGCCAATGTCCGCCGCCGCCACCGAGGCCGGCACCCAGCGACGCCGCGACGCCTCGGGTCGCGGTGCTTCGTGCCCGCTCGGGCGGACGGCGCCAGGCATCGCGGGTAACGCCTGATTCGGTGAGCTCGGCGAGTGCCTCGATCCGGTCGCCTGCGGCGCGCAGCGGTTCTTCTTCGAGCCCCGACAGCAGCCCGCGGTAGTGCGCGCTGCGTTCGGTCAGGTCGGCGTGCGAGCCCTCGTCGACGATGTGTCCGTGATCGAGCACGACGACGCGATCGGCGAGGTGCAGCGTCGACACCCGGTGCGCGATCAACAAGGTGGTGCGGTCGGCGAGCACTTCACGCAGATTGTCGTGGATCGATTCCTCGGTCCGCGCGTCAACCGCACTCGTGGCGTCATCGAGAACCAGCACCGCCGGATCGGCCAGGATCGCGCGGGCGAGGGCGACGCGTTGGCGTTGCCCGCCGGACAGGGTGAGTCCGCGCTCGCCGACGACGGTGTCGTACCCGGCCGGCAACCGGGTGACGAAGTCGTGCGCCTGGGCAGCGCGCGCGGCGGCTTCGACCTCTGTATCGGTCGCGTCCGGACGGCCGTAGGCGATGTTGGCGCGGATCGACTCGGAGAACAGGAAGCTCTCCTCGAACGCGACGCCGACCGCGTGCCGCAGCGAGTGCAGCGTGATGTCTCGTACGTCGTGGCCGTCGAGGAGCACCCGTCCCGAGGTCGGATCGTGGAATCGCGACAGCAATGCGGCCAGCGTCGACTTCCCGCTACCGCTGGAACCGACCACTGCAACGCGTTCACCGGCCGCGATGTGCAGCGACAACTCGTCCAGCACAGGGCCGTCACCGAAGTCGAAACCGACGTTGTCGAACCGGACGTCCCCCCGCACTTCGGTCAGCTCGATCGCGTCGGGCGCGTCGGTGATCTTCGGCCGCAAGTCGATGAGTTGGAAGATCCGTTCTGCGCCGGCGCGGGCCTGCTGGCCGACCGCGAGCACCGCGGCGAGTTGGCGGGCGGGCGCGACGAACTGACCCACGTACGTCGAGAACGCGAGGAACGTGCCGAGGGTGATGCTGCCGTGGATGGCGAGCAGCCCGCCGAGCACGAGGATCGCGACCTGCGCGAAGCTGGGGATCGCCTCGAGCACCGGCTGGTAGCGCGCGAGCAGCCGGGTCGCGCGCATCCGCGACCCGTACAGCCGTTGCGCAGACTCGACGAGCCGGTTGAGTTCGCGCTCCTCCTGCCCGAATGCCTTGACGACCCGGACGCCGGTGACGTCCTCGTCGACGATCTGTGCGACATCGCCCTCGCGTTGTTGTGCGTCCCAGTTCGCCGGGAAAACCCGCTGTCGCAACCGGTACGACACCACGAACAGCGCGGGCATGATCACCAGCGCAAGCAGGGCGAGCACGGGTGACAGCCAGAACATGACGATCAGCGACAGCACCATCATCAGCAGGTTTCCTGTCATCAACGGCAGGAAGTTGAGCAGACCCTGGACGAGCGTGGAGTCGGAGTTGGCGCGCGAAACGAGTTGACCGGTCGGCAACGTCGACAGGGTGGCGCGGTCGAGGTGTTGCAGGCGGTCGTGGATGTCGTTGCGGAGTTCGAGTTGCACGCCGAGCGCCATCTGCCCACCGCGGTAGCGCCGGACATAGGCGAGCACGAACGTCAGCGTCGCCGCGGCGAACAGCATGACGAGCCACGGCCACAGCGAGTCGGTGCGCGCGACGATCACCTTGTCGACGATCTGACGCGCGATGAGCGGGACGAGCACTTGGGCCGCCGTGCCGATGACCGCCGCGGTGATCGCGATGATCACGTTGCGGCGTTGGTGCATGACGACGCCGAACAGCCGCCGCGCCCAACCCGGTTGGGTCTGATTCATGCGGTCACCCTCGCGGCGGCATAGCGGTCAAGTCCGGCGCCGATGCGACGCAGCGCGGCACCTGCCTCGGCGCCTCGCTGCGTGTGCGCGAGCACCTGCGCGAGTCGCTGGGTCATCGCCGCTTCGGCATCGCGCAACGCGCGCGCCCCGGCATCGGTCAAACGCAGTGTTGCGGCTCGCTGGTCGTGCTCGACGTCCTCGCGTGTGAGCAGTCCGTGCCGGCACAACGCGTCGACACTGGCGCTGATCGTGGGCTTGCCAAGCGCGAGGCGCGCCGCGACCCGGGATGCCCGCTCATCGCCGTCGGCGACGGCGGCGAGCACCCGGTAGTGCGCCATGCTCAAGTCGCCGCTGGCGCGCTCGAGCACGCGGGACAGCCGAGCGATCGCGCGCACAGCATCGACATCGGTCATGCGTCCACCGTACGCCTTGATAGTTCGTACCTCGAACTACCGGTTGTGGCGGACGGCCGGATGCTTCGGGTCGTCGATCTTGATTACCACGTCGGCGAGTTCGGTCGGTGCCACCTCGGTGTCGTAGCGGTCGAAGGCCGGCAGCGTCCAGGCGCGTTCCGCCGGCGTACGCCGAGCTCGAGCCGCGGGCGACATTGCGAGGTGGACGACCACGTCGAAGGGCAGGCCGAGCCCGAGCAGGAACGACCCGCTGACGACAAGCACCGCATCGTCGAGCAGGGCGACGCGTTCGGCGCGGGTCGCACGGTTCGTGAGCGGATCGCGCAGCGAGGGCAGGTACCAGCCGTCCGTGTCGAGCACTTCCCGGCGCAATGTGCCGGCGTCGAGCCAGTTCAGGAACGCGTCCGGGTCCTCGTGGCCGTACTCGAGCCGCAATGAGGCGTCACGCCAGAACGAATCGGCGTGCACATGCGCGAACGGGCGGCCGAGAAGGCGCAGCGGAGCAGCCAGCGAATCGGCCAGCAGTTCGGGCTGCGCGCACGGCGGCCCGTCGATCGCTGCCCGTACGACCCCGGGCATGTCCGCGAATCGTTGTGCCAGCGCGCCAGGCACGTCGGCCGGCGACAGGGCTGTGTAGTCAGGCAGCGAGCTGCGCCTTGACCTCGGCGACGCTCGGGTTCGTGAGCGCGGTTCCGTCGGAGAAGACGAGGGTAGGCACGGTCTGGTTGCCGTTGTTGACGCTCATGACGAATTCCGCGGCGCTGTCGTCGCCCTCGATGTCGATCTCGTCGAACGAGATGCCCTCGTGCTGGAGCTGCATCTTCAGGCGCCGGCAGAAGCCGCACCACGTGGTCGTGTACATGGTCACGCTGGTTGGAGCCGGCGCGTCAGGACCGGGACTTCCTGTCATGTGGTGTTGAACCTCCCTCTCGTCCACACCATTCCCGATGTGTCGTGGGCCGCTGGCAGTATCGGGGACGTGGCAGACGCGGGTGAGACGGCCGATGCCGTGCTGGCCGGGCTCGACCCCGAGCAGCGCGCGGCAGCGCTGGCGGTGCGCGGGCCGGTCTGCATCCTCGCCGGCGCGGGTACGGGCAAGACCCGGGCGATCACCCACCGCATCGCCTACCAAGTGCGCACCGGTGCCGTCCCGCCCGGTCAGTTGCTCGCCGTCACGTTCACCGCGCGGGCGGCCGGTGAGCTGCGCACCCGGTTGCGCAAACTCGGCGCCTCCGGCGTCCAGGCGCGCACCTTCCACGCTGCGGCGTTGCGCCAACTGCAGTACTTCGCACCGCGCGTGCTCGGTGGTGCCATGCCGGACGTCCTGGACAACCGCCTGCGCCTCGTCGGCAACAGCGCGGCACGGCTGCGGCTGCGCGTCGACCGCGCCGAGCTGCGCGACATCGCCGCCGAGATCGACTGGGCCAAGGCGGTGCTGGCATCGCCGGCCACCTATCCCGAGCGAGCCCGCGCGGCCGGGCGCGACATTCCGGCCACGCCTGACACCGTCGCCGATGTGTACGCCGAGTACGAGCAGGCCAAGCGCCGCGCCGGCATGGTCGACTTCTCCGACCTGCTGATGATCATGGCGGGCGCGCTCGAGGAATACCGTGACGTCGCCCAGGAAGTCCGGGCGCGCTATCGCCATTTCGTCGTCGACGAGTACCAGGACGTGTCGCCACTGCAGCAACGCCTGCTCGACGCGTGGCTGGGCGGGCGCGACGACCTGTGTGTCGTCGGCGATGCGAACCAGACGATCTACAGCTTCGCGGGTGCGACTCCCGAGCACTTACTGGGCTTTCGCCGCCGGTTTCCCGACGCAGTGCTCGTGCGCCTCGAACGCGATTACCGTTCGACACCCCAGGTGGTCGGGCTCGCCAATCGACTCGTCGCCCAGGCTGCCGGTCCCGGCCTGACCCTGATCGGCCAGCGTGCTGACGGCCCCGAGCCGGACTTCGCCGAGTTCGACGACGAGCCGGCCGAGGCCGCGCGGGTGGCTGCCGAGTGCCGGCGGCTCATCGACGCGGGGACGCCCGCAGCCGAGATCGCGGTGCTGTTCCGGATCAACGCGCAATCCGAGGTGTACGAGCAGGCGCTCGCCGACGTGCGTGTCCCGTACGTCCTGCGTGGCGGCGAGCGGTTCTTCGACCGTCCGGAGATCCGCGAGGCGCGGCTGCTGCTGCGCGGCGCCGCCCGTGCCGACAGCGACGGCCGCTCGTTGCCCGAATCCGTGCGCGAGGTGCTCACAGGCATGAACTGGCGTGCCGACGAGCCGCCGTCCGGCGGCACCGCGCGCGAACGGTGGGAGTCGCTGACGGCGCTGGTGAGCCTGGCCGACGATCTCGTCGCTGCCGTCCCCGACGCCGAGCTCGGACACCTGGTCGCCGAACTCGACACCCGTGCCGACGCGCAACATGCACCGACGGTCCAAGGCGTGACGCTGGCGTCGCTGCATTCGGCGAAGGGCCTCGAGTGGGACGCCGTGTTCCTCGTCGGGCTGACCGACACGACCGTGCCGATCCAGCACGCGACGACCGAGGCCCAGCTGGCCGAGGAACGGCGACTGCTCTACGTCGGCATCACCCGCGCTCGTGAGCGGCTGTGGTTGTCGTGGGCGCTCGCGCGCAGCCCTGGTCAGCGCCGCGGACGCCGGCCGAGCCGATTTCTCGACGGCCTCCGGCCCTACATCGTGCGCGACGAGGTCCCGGTCAAGAAGAAGAAGGCGGCCAAGCCCGAAGCGGCCGATGCCGAGTTGTTCGGCCGGCTGCGCACCTGGCGCCGCGCGCAGGCCGAAGCGCAAAAGGTTCCGCCGTACGTGGTGTTCAGCGACGCCACCCTAGTCGCCATCGCCGACCACCACCCCGACTCCAGAGCGGCGCTCGCCCGCATCTCCGGCGTCGGCCCGGCCAAGCTCGACCGCTACGCCGATCCCGTCCTCGCCGTGCTCGGCGGCGCCGATCCGGCCGAGGTCGAACTGGTCGAGGTCTGATCAGTCGAACTCGGCCGACGGCGCCATCCGGCGGCCAGGGACCAGGGCCGTCGCCACCGCGGCGACCAGGATCAGGGCGGCTGACACCAGCAGCGCCACGTGCATTCCGGTGCGGAACGCTGACGCCGCAGCGTCGACGAGGGCCTTGATGATCTCGGGTGGGTGCGCGAGATCGATGTTGCGTGCGTCGCTGCCGCCGGTCTCGATCAACCCGAGGATGTAGTCGATCACGTCCTTGCTCGTGCCCTGGGCTTGCAGGCTGCGGGTGAAGTCGTGCGTCAGGAACCCGTTCACGATGGCGCCGAGGGCAGCGACCCCGACGACCGAGCCGAGCTGTCGGGCAGTGTTCGTCGTCGACGCTGCCATCCCCGAACGCTGCGCCGGGAAGTGACCGAGCACCGCCGATGTCAGCGGCACAACGGCGATCCCGAAGCCGAGACCGGCCACGGCGAGCACGACGGTAAGGCCCAGGAACGACGGCGAGGCCACAAGCAGGAAGCGCGCGATCACGATGCCGGTCGCGCTCAGCACACAGCCGGAGACCATCGGCCACTTCGGCCCGCTGCGGGCGACCCACCGTCCCGACGCAAGCGAGCCGAGCACGATTGCCACCGCCATCGGCGCGAACAAGCCCGCCATCTGCGCGCCCGAATAACCAACGATGATGTCGAGGTACAGCGCGGTCAGGAAGAAGATCGAGAACGCACCGAAGTACGCCGCGAAGGCCACGAACAACGCGCACCCCACCACGGGGTCGCGCAGATAGCTCAGATCGAGCATCGGCATCCGCACGCGCTGCTCGACGACGAAGAACGCGACGAACGCGACCGCGCTCACGACGAACAACACGATGATCCAGCCGGTGCGGTAGCCGTACTGCTCACCCGAAATGCCCGCGAAGATCAACGCGCCGAGCGCGACCGCGCCGAGCAGGAATCCGCCGACGTCGAGTCGCTCCGGCTGCGGATCGGAACTGTTCGGGACGAGGCGCATCGTCGCGACGAGGAGGACGAGCCCGACGGCGAGGTTGAACCAGAACACGTCGCGCCACGATCCGATGCTGACGAGGACGCCGCCGAGCACCGGCCCGAGCGCGAGCGACAGCCCGGAGACCGCCGCCCATGCGCCGAGCGCCCGCGCCCGTTCGCTCCGGTCCGCGTAGAGCTGGCGGATGACCGACAACGTGCCTGGCTCGGACGCAGCCGCGCCCACGCCCATCACGGCGCGTCCGGCGATGAGCCAGCCGACGCCCGGCGCGATCGCACACACCAATGATCCGGCGCAGAACACCGCGATCCCCGCGACCATCAACGTCCGGCGGCCGAACCGGTCACTGAGCGTGCCGGCGATGAGCATCAGGCTCGCGAACACCAACGAGTAGGCGTTGACGACCCACTGCAGCGGGATCACGCCCGCGCCGAGGTCGTACTGGATGTTGCCGAGCGTGACGCTGACGATCGTCGTGTCCAGGAAGGTCAGCGCGAGCACGGCGAGCACGGTGCCCAGCGCGGGGCCGCGCCGGGTCGGTTGCTGCACGAGACGAGTCTGGCAGCTCAGTGCGGCAGGGCCGTGATCTTCGGGTCGTTGCACGGCCCTGCCGGGTGACCGGCGAGCCCGATGAGTTGGCAGAACGTCTCCGCGGCGACCTTCCAGTGGCCGTCCTCACGGGCGGCGTTGCCCGGGGTGTCGGACAACAACGGTTTGCCCGCCGCGAGCAGGTCGAAGTGCACCGACGCTGAGTTCGGCGAGAGCAGGGTGGCCGAAGTGACTCGTGCCGTCAGGCCGCCCTGCGCCTGCGCGTTGTCGGCCTGGGCGAGCAGGGCTGCCTTGAAGACCGCGCCGTGTTGGAGATTCTGTTCGGCAACCCTCAGGGACGCCTTCGGGTTGAAGAACGCCCTGTAGGCCTGCGCGATCGCCTTGGTCGTCGCCGGATCGGCAGCGGCGCCGCCCGTCGCCGACGCCGACCCGCCGACCGCAGTCGATCCCGGTTTCGCGGTCGATGCCGAACCCGACGAGGCGGCCGGGCTCCCGCTCGAACTGCATGCGCACACGCTCAATACCAAGACGGTCGCGGCCGCGACGAGAGGGCGGATCACGGCTCGGTTGTATCGCATCCGGTGCCGGCGTGGCGAGCAGAATGACGCCTTTGAAGAACTTCTCGCTAAATCACTTGCCGGGTGAATCTAAGCTTCGTTAGCCTGCACACACGGCCTAGATCAAGTCGCCCGCGCCCGCGCGCGACTCGCTGCGAAGAGGAGGTGGCCCCGATGACGACGTTGACGATCACGACGCAAGCCCGGACTGCCTCCTGCCGCATGCGCGGAGTGCTGACCGTCGCGCCGCCGACCAGCCACCTCACGGGGTCGGAGTCTGCCTACGCAACGGCTGGCAACCCGAACTTCGGCGCCGACATCACGGGCGTTTCGCGTGTTCGTGATGCCAAGCAGGCCGCACCACCTCGAGGACGACTTTGTTGACACCGTCAGCAGAAGGCTCCTCGAGGCCGCGGCTCCCAAATGGGAACCGCGGCCTCGTTGTTTATCCGCCCATCACTACAACTGCACCGCACGAAACCGACACACCATCACGACAAGGAGGTGACCCGACGTGTTGACCACCTGCGAGACCGATGAGCTACTCGTCGATCCCGCACACAACCTGTCCGACGCGACTGCGACTGGCAGTACTGCGTTCATCGGGCTCGACCCACTCGACCCGCTGTCCAAGGAGTGCCCGGACGACGTTCCCTGCCGTGTGCAGAACGCCGACCTGTGGTTCGCCGAGACGCCAGCGGATCTCGAGCGGGCCAAGGACCTGTGCGCCGGTTGCCCGGCCCGCCTCGCCTGCCTCGCCGGCGCCATCGAGCGTCGGGAGCCATGGGGAGTGTGGGGCGGCGAGATCTTCGAGCGCGGCGCGATCATCGCGCGCAAGCGCCCGCGGGGCCGTCCGCGCAAGGACGAGCAGATGCCGGACCGCCGCAAGGAGCGTGCTGCATGACCCGAACCGATCACACCCACATTCGAATGACACAACTTTCAAGGAGCACTGCGATGTATACGTTGCATGAAGCCCTGGCGCGAGAGCATCTGCGCCAACTGCACGAGGACGCGCGTCAGCGCGCCTTCGTCAACCAGCTCGCGGCCGCCAAGCGGTGGCGCAAGCTGGAGCGTCGCGCGCACGCCGCTTACCGGCGTCACGCGAACCGGGCCGAGTACGCGGCTGCGGCGACCACCGCCGCGCTGTAACCGGCCACGAAGAAAGCGGCCGCCGGGTCTTCAGACCCGGCGGCCGCTGCGTTTTGCGCGCCCGTTCTCGGTTGCTCACCACCAGGCCTGGTCGAGCTTCGCCTCGATCGAACGGACGTGGCTGCGGGTGCACGCGGGGCAGATCCAGCGCGTGCGCGTGCCGCCGCGCGTCTCGACGAGATCGGCGCACCAGCCCAGCGGCGGGTCGCCGTCCTCGGCCGCATCGGCGACGCGGCCGCACAACGAACAGCTTTCGTTCATCCCAGCATTGCTACGCCGCACGGACGCCACGGTCCAGCGCGACACGGTAGTTCGGTCAGTCGGCGAACCCCGGTTGCCACTTTTGCGCCAATTCGCGGAAGGGCGCGGTTGCTCCGAGCTGCGAGAGCACCCCGATCGAGCCGAGAGTGACGCGGTGGATCAACAGGTAGGACGGCGGCAGGTTGAACATCCGCCCGACCCGGGCCTCCTCGCGGCGTGGGTCGCCGACCCGCGCGGCCTGTTCGCGCATCCACTCCCGCGAGAAGGTGAACGTCGGCGAGCGCAGCGGTTCGACGATCGGGCCGAGGTAGTCCATCACCTGGCGGGCGTCGACTTGCACATTGCCTCGGATGAACCCCTCCTCGCGCAACACAGCGAGCACGGCCGGAGCGTCACGATCGACGGCGTGCCGCGTGAGGCGTCCGAGCGGCTCGGGGTAGCCGCCGGGCAGGCGAGCGACCGCGCCGAAGTCGACGACGCCGAGGCGGCCGTCCGGCAGCATCCGGAAGTTGCCGGGATGGGGGTCGGCGTGCAGCAGTCCGGCGCGCGCCGGCGCGGAGTAGTGCAGTTCGGCGAGCAGCGTCCCGGCCTGATCGCGTTCCTCGCTCGTGCCGGCGGCGATGATCCGCGACAGCGGCGTGCCGTCCAACCACTCGGTGACCATCGCCTTCGGCGCGCTGGCGACGACCCGTGGGACGGCGATGTGCGGATCGTCGGCGTAGGCGCTCGCGAACGCGCGCTGGGAATCGGCTTCGAGGGAATAGTCGAGCTCTTCGAGGACGCGGTCCTTGAGTTCGGCCAGCAGGGGCTTGACCTCGAGGCCCGGGGAGATGCGGGCGAACAGCCGGGCCATCCGCGAGAGTTGCGTGAAATCGGCCATCAGCGCCGGGCCGGCGCCCGGGTACTGCAGCTTGACCGCCACCTCGCGGCCGTCGTTCCAGACAGCCCGGTGGACCTGACCGATGCTGGCTGCAGCCGCCGGGACGTCGTCGAAGGACTGGAACCGCTGGCGCCAGCTCCGTCCGAACTGCTCGTCCAGAACCCGATGGACGACCGCCACGGGCAGCGGCGGCGCGGCTTCCTGCAGCCGGGTCAGGGCCTCGCGGTACGGGGCAGCTGTGGCCTCGGGCAGTGCCGCCTCGAACACGGACAGTGCCTGGCCGAGCTTCATCGCCCCGCCCTTGAGCTCGCCGAGGACGGTGAAGAGCTGCTCGGCGGTTCGGGCCTGCAGTTCGGCCTGTACGTCGGCGGCCGAGCGACCGGTGATGCGCTTGCCCAGCCCGACGGTGGCCCGGCCGGCGACACCGAGCGGCAGCGAGGCGAGCTTGGCGGTACGAGCGGCACGGCGCTGCGGGATGTCGCCCACTGCATCGCCCCCTCTGCTCGCTTGGCACGACCATACGGCCGCGCGCCGACTGCGCGGGCCAGCTTGCATTGTGCCGAACCGATCGTCCGGATTGGTCGTATCGGGGCGGGTCTGCAGCCGATCTTGCGGTGGGGATGAGGTTTGCGTCACTTCTGTGTTCGGGCGAGGCAGTCGCAGTCGGGATGGATGGGCCAGCTGCGCCTGCGCAAACGCCAGTCCGGTGCCTGCATCTCGAGGGATCCTTCGATCGTGGCCGGGCGGCCGCCGTCGAGGAATTCGAGCGCCGCCATCGCCGCGACGCCGGCGATCGCTGCGGCCAGCGCGACCTCGCTCGCGCCCCGATGCCGTTGGGGAATCGCCAGCTGGACGGCGAGGGCGTCCCACGCGGGATCCCGGTCGAGGCGATGCAAGTCGGTGCAGCGCAAACAACTGGTCAGACCCGGGAGCACGAGCGGGCCGACCGCGCCCCGGCCGCCGCTGACCTGCACCAGCAGGTGCGCGGCCGATCGCGAGTGCAGTGCGTTGCGTCGCTCCGGGTCGACCGGCGCGTCGACGGCGAGCACGACGAGATCCGGCGGCTCGTCGAACGGTGCGGTGGCGCATGCGGCATCTGGCGCCTGACGTTCGATCGCAGCGGCGGCTGCGGCGGCGAAGGACATGCCTTCGTCGCCGGGCAGCAGGCCACCCGGGATGGCGTGATGGAGCAGGGCAGCCCCGGCGTCCAGGCAGTGGACGCGGCCGACGCCGGCAGCCGCGAGCAGCGCCGCGACCAACGGCCCGACCCGTCCGCACCCCTGGATGAGGACGGTGCAGTGCTGTCGCGTGGAGATCATCTCTGCCGCCCGCTCGCCGGCGCGTGCGGAGAGCGCGGTGAGCTCGCCACCCAACCGCGGATGCCTAACGAGGCGGCGCGGGTCGACCGGCGCTGTCGCCCGCGGCCACAGGTACCCGGTGTCGAGCAGGTGCTCTTGCACCGCGGGCAGCTCGCGCGGTGCGCCCGCGTGAGGATCGTCAGTGTGCACGGTGCTGTCAGCGCCGATCAGCGTGCGCACGGTGTCGGTGTCGACGCCGTCGATGATCACCGCTCGAGTGCCCAGCTCGATCTGAGCCGTGCTCGACGCGCGCCACAGCAAGCGCGCCGCGGGCGGCAACACGGTCGGCCGGCGCAGTTGTCGGCGCAGTGGCGTTCATGTCGACCACGGTGGCAGCAGGTAACCTCGCGACCCCAGTTATCCACAGCCCGTGTCCGTGCAGTTGGGGCTGGTGTCCGAATTATGCACATGTTCTGTGCACACCTGTGGATAACCTTGTGGAAGATGTGTGGATCTGGCTGGGGACGGGCTGAGCCGTCCAGAGCCGTCCAGAGCCGTCCAGAGCCGTCCAGAGCCGTCCAGAGCCGTCCAGAGCCGTCCGCAGCGTCGGCTGAGCGTCGGCGCCGACGGCGTGGCGGGCCAAAACTGTCCGACCCCGCGGATAGCGTCGAGACCGTGACGAGCGAGTCGAATCCACCGGTGGCTGTCGCTGGTGCCCGGCGCGAGGTCGAGGTGCGGCGCAGCGCCAAGCGCCGACGTACCGTGTCTGCCTACCTCGACGGCGGGCGCATCGTCGTGCTCATTCCGTCCCGGTTCACCAAGGCCGAAGAAGCGCAATGGGTTCGCGAGATGGTCAACCGTCTCGACTCAGGCGCGCGACGGCGTCGCGACGGCGGTGACGCAACGCTCGTGCGCCGGGCGGCGGAACTGTCGACCAGCTACCTCGGCGCTCGCGCGCAGCCGGTGAGCGTGCGATGGGTGGGCACGATGCGCACCCGCTGGGCGTCGTGCACACCCGCAGACGGCACGATCCGGCTCTCCGAGCGGCTGCGGGACATGCCGCACTGGGTGCGCGACTACGTCCTCGTGCACGAGCTCGCGCACCTGCTCGTCCCCGGTCACGGCCCTGACTTCTGGGCGCTCGTGCAGCGCTACCCGCGCACCGAGCGGGCCAGGGGATACCTCGACGGCGTCAGCGCTGCTGCCCAGCTCGACCTCGCCGACGATCTCGCCGACGATCTCGACGACGGTTGGCGGCGAACCGGCTGCCGAGACCGCCTAAGCCTCGTCTCCCGCGCCGTCTCCCGCGCCGCCACCCACGCCGTCGTCGCCTTCGCTCGGTTCGTCCGTCGCGACGGGTTTCGCATCGTCGGCCGTGAAGGTCTGCTCGGCGCCGATGGTGTCGGCGAAACCGAGCGGGTCGTCGAGGTCGTCGGCGGTCGGCAGCAGGTCGGGGTGCGACCAGATGTTGTCGCGCCCGCCGATGCCGTGCTTCTCGGTGACGCCCCACCAGAGCGCGGCCGCCTCGCGGAGCCGACGCGGCCGAAGTTCGAGCCCGACGAGGGTCGCGAAGGTCTGCTCGGCCGGACCGCCCGTCGCGCGCCGACGCCGCGAGGCCTCGCGCAACGCTTCTGCCCCGGGCATCCGGTCAGTGGCGGCAGCGGTGACGATCGCGTCGACCCAGCCCTCGACGAGCGCCAGCAGTGTTTCGAGGCGACGCAGCGCGGCCTGCTGCTCGGGCGTGGTCTGCGGCTCGAACAAGCCGCCCGACAACGCGTCCTGGACGCTGGCCGGATTCGTCGGATCGACTTCGCCCATCGCGCGCTCGATCGCGGACAGGTCGACGGTGATGCCCTGCGCATACGCGGCAACGGTGTCGAGCATGCGCTGCCGCAGCCACGGCACGTGCGCGAACAGTCGCTGATGCGCGGCCTCGCGCAGCGCGAGGTAGAGGCGGACCTCGTCGGCCGGTCGCTCGAGCCCCGCTCCGAAACCACTCACGTTGGCCGGGACGAGCGCGGCTACGCCGGTCGGGCCGAGCGGCAGACCCACATCGGTTGACGAGACGACCTCGCGGGCAAGTCCGGACAGCCCCTGCCCGACCTGGGCACCGAACATGAGCCCGCCGACCTGATTCATGATCGCGTTGATGCCGCCCGGCGGGAGCATGCCGCCCAGCGGCCCGAGCGCCTCGACCGACGCCGCGTCCGACTGTTCGCCGTCCCCGGTCGGCAACGCGGAGGACATCGCCGCGACAACGCGTTCGGCCACGGGATCGCAGAGACTGCGCCACACCGGCAGCGTCTTGTCGAGCCACTCGTTGCGCGTCCACGACTCGACCGTCTGCACGCCCGAAGGCAGTTCGGTCACCTCGTCCAGCCAGAGGTCGGCCAGCCGGATTGCGTCCGCCACCGCCTTGCGCTCGTCGGCGGGGACGTCGGCATCGGCGCCGGCCAGACCCTGCACCGCGAGCTGCTTGGCCAGATCCCAGTTGACCGCGCCGCCCTCCCAGTTCAGCAGTTGCTGCAGCTGCGCGAACATGCCGCCGAGATCACCCGGCTGGTTGGGATCGCCGCCGCTGCCCGGACCGAAGCCGAACGGGACATCATTGCTCATGGCTGCCACGTTAATCCTGACGAGTGAGCTGCGTGCACGGTTCCGCAGATCGCGGGTGCCGCGTTGCGCCCACGGCGAACGCATAACGCCGGATACGGTGTGATCATGACTTGGGCGCTGTGGCTGGCGGTGCCCGTCGGCGCGACGGCGTTGGCCGCCGTATGGGTGTGGTGGCGCGGCTATCGGGTGCGCCGCGCCGGGCGTCCACTCGGCACCGAGGCCGCTGTGCGCGCACACAGCGAGTACCTCGATGCGCTCACGATTCCCGCCCGCAACGCCGGGCGTCCGGAGCGCACAGAGGCGCCGGATACGCTCACCCGGTGACGAATGCGGTGCGCGGCGTGAGCCGTCGGGTGCGCACCCTTGTCGTCTGCGGAATTCTGTTTGTCGCGTTGCTGATCTTGACGATGACGCTTCCCGTGCCGTACGTGGTGCTGTCGCCGGGGCCGACCTGTAACACGTTGAGTACGTGTCCGGGCGAGACCGAGCAGATCATCCAGATCCTCGGCCACACGACGCGCAAGACCTCCGGCAACCTGAACCTGACCACGGTGAGCTACTCGGTCAACAGGCTCACTGTTTTCGACGCGCTGCGCGCCTGGGTCGCGAGCGATGAGGCCGTCGTCCCGCGTTCGGCGATCTTCCCGCCCGGCCAGACGACGCAGCAGGTGAACACCGAGAACTCGAACGAGTTCAGCGCGTCACAGGACAGCGCGGTGGTCGCTGCCGCCTGCGAGCTCGGCTACAAGAAGGCCTTCGGCGTGCTGAGTGTCGTAAGCAAGGGTGCGTCGGTCGGCGTCCTGCATCCCGGTGACGTGTTGGAGAAGGTCGACGGCAAGCCGGCGAACACGTACCCGCGGTTGAAGGCGATCCTCACTGCTGAACAACCGGGAAAGTCGGTCCCGGTGGTCATCGTTCGCAACACGAGCCCGACTGCTGGGACCACCAAGACGGTGACGATCAAGCTCGGTGCGCCGTCGAAGGGTGCCCGCGGCGCATCGATGGGGATCACGGTGCCGCCGACGCCTGAATGCCTCGCACCGTACGAGGTCAACCTTGGACTCAACGACCAGATCGGCGGCCCGTCCGCGGGAATGATGTTCGCGCTCGGCATCATCGACAAGGTCTCCGAGGATCTGACCAAGGGAAGATTCATCGCAGGGACCGGCACGATCGCGCCCGACGGCTCGGTCGGACCGATCGGCGGCATCCAGTTGAAGATGATTGCCGCCCGCCGCGCGGGTGCCACCGTCTTCCTCGCGCCGGCGGGAAACTGCACCGACGTCGCGGGCGCCATCCCGTCCGGACTGCAGGTGGTGAAGGTTTCGACGCTCCACGGGGCGGTCGAGGCGTTGCGGGCTACCGCGAAGGGCCAGCCCGTCCCGAGTTGCTGAGCGGTTGCGCAGAATCTGCTGACAACGCTCAATAACGACGCGGCATAGGTCACCGCGGAACCGCTGCCCGGGCCGGTACGTTGACACCGAGTTCGAGATCGAGTTCGAGCCCGAGTCTTCGAGGAGCTGCCCTGTGGCCATGCGGCCGCCAATCCCGAACATTGCGCTGTCACGCCGCGCGAGGATCGCGCTGTGGACCGTTGGGATCCTGATCGTCCTGATCGTGGCACTGGTGCAGCTCACCGGGGTCTACATCAATTTCTTGTGGTTCCACTCGCTCGGATACAGCAGCGTCTACACAACGATCTTCTGGACACGGGTCACGTTGTTCGCGATCTTCGGCGTCCTGATGGCGCTGATCCTCGGCGGCAACATGGTGATCGCCTACCTGTTGAGTCCGCCCTTCCGACCGATGTCGCCGGAGCAACAGAACATCGAGCGCTACCGCACCGTGCTCGAGCCACGCCGCTTCCTCGTGTTGGCGGCGATCAGTGTGATCGCGCTGTTCTCGGCAGGATTGTCGGCGCAGAACAACTGGTCGACCTGGCAGCTGTGGCTCAACGGCACGTCGTTCGGCGTGAAGGACCCGCAGTTCCATCTCGACGTGTCGTTCTACGCATTCGACTACCCGGCCTACCGCCTGCTGCTCGGGTTCGGATTCACCGCGCTCGTGTTCGCGATCATTCTCTCAGCGGTCGTGCACTACCTGACGGGTGCGATCAGGCTGCAGACGCCGGGCCCGAAGGTCACGCCCGCCGCGCGCCGCCATCTCACCTTGCTGGTGTTCGTGTTCGTGCTGCTGAAGGCGGTCGCGTACTGGCTCGATCGGTACGGCCTGGTGTTCTCCGACCGCGAGTCGCAGTTCACCGGCGCTTCCTACACCGACGTACATGCCGTCCTGCCTGCGCGCACGATCTTGTTCTGGATCGCACTGGTGATTGCAGCCGGCCTTATTGCGAGCCTCTGGCTGCGCAACTCGATGTTGCCGGCCATCGCATTCGTGTCGATGCTCGTGTTGAGCATTCTCATCAGCGGGATCTATCCCGCGATCCTGCAAGGCGTCTCAGTGAAGCCGAACGCGGCACAGAAGGAGGCGCCGTACATCAAGCGCAACATCACAGCGACGCGGCAGGCGTACAACATCCAGACCGGTCCGGACGTGACCTATTCGAAGTACGACGTGTCGAGCCGGCCGAACCTGTCGGCGCCCGAGTCCGGTGTCGTCAATTCGACTCTGGACAACATCCGCATCCTCGACCCGAACATCGTTCCGCCGACCTTCGCCAAGTTTCAGTCGAACGGCAACCAGTTCGGGTTCGCGCCCAAGCTCGACATCGATCGCTACACGACCAACAGCGCGGAGGCCGACTACATCGTCGGCGTCCGTGAGTTGGATGCTTCGAACCTGACCGGCGATCAGGCCAACTGGATCAACTTGCACACGACCTACACGCACGGCGTCGGCTTCGTGGCTGCTGACGCGAGCCAGAACGTCACCAACCCCGACGAAGCGAGCTTCGCCGAGCGCGACATCCCGCCCACCGGATTTCTCGGTAAGTCATTCACCCAGGATCAGGTCTATTACGGCGAGTTGCTGCCCGATTACTCGATCGTGGGCGCAACTGGCCAGAAGCAGGAGTTCAACGGACCCGGCAGCCCGAAGATCAGCTATGCAGGCGGCGGCGGAGTTCCGCTCAGCAACTTGTTCACCCGGTTGGCCTTCGCTATCAACTACAAGCAGACAAACTTCCTGCTCAACAACGCGGCGAGCGCCCAGGGCGCCAAGATCATTTTCGATCGCGACCCGCGTGTGATGGTGCAGAAGGTCGCGCCGTTCCTCAAGATAGACAGCGACCCGTACCCCATCGTCGACACCGGCTCGCCCGGCGACCCGAGCAGCGGTCACGTCGTCTGGATGGTCGACGGCTATACAACCACTGACAACTTCCCGTACTCGGCGCGAGAATCGCTTTCGAGCCTCACCAACGACTCGCTGGCGGCGTCGAACAAGACGGCGAAGCAGCCGAACGACCAGATCAACTACATCCGCAATTCGGTGAAGGCAACGATCGACGCCTACACGGGCAAGGTGACCCTGTACGCCTGGGATCCGTCTGATCCGATGCTGAGCGCCTGGCGAAATGTCTTCCCAGGATTGATCAAGGACCGATCGGCGATGCCGAGTTCGATCTTGGCGCACGTGCGGTACCCGCAGGACCTGTTCAAGGCGCAGCGCACGTTGCTCGGGTCGTATCACGTCGACAGTCCGGTGCAGTTCTACAACCAGAGCCGCGTGTGGACGGTTCCGACGGACAACACTGATTCGACTGTCGGCAATGCCAACCAGCCGCCGTATTACGTGCTCGCCGCCCCGCCGACGGGCTCGTCAGCCAAGCCCGAGTTTCAGTTGACGTCGCCTATGGACGTGAACAGCAGCACCTATCTTGCCGCGTATATGAGCGCTGACAGCGATCCGGCCAACTACGGACGAATAAGCGTGCTGCAACTGACGCAGGGCAGTGCTCAAGTTCCGGGGCCCGAGCAGGTCTACAACACGATTACAACCGATAACACCGTGCGGCGAGACTCGCTCTTCGCATCCAGCGGTAACGGGGCTCAGGTGCTGCACGGAAATCTGTTGACGCTCCCACTCGGGGAGTCCTTCCTCTATGTGGAACCGCTGTACACCATCAGCGCCAACACCGGTGGCTCGTTCCCGAGCCTGCAGCGGGTGATTCTCGTGTACGGGAACAAGATTGGATATGGAAAGACGGTCGGCGACGCGCGCAGCGACTTCTTGCCGGGCCACTGCACCGGTGAGACCCTCCAGCTGTGCGGTGCGGGATCGACCCAAACGGGTGGTGGCGGCACTCCGCCGCCGACCGGACCGCCGACCAAGACGCCTACCAAGACGCCTACGCCACCGCCGTCAAACGGTTCCTCGGTGAGCGTGCAGCAGCTGCAGAAGGCGTTGCAGGCAGCGCAGCAGGCGCTGAACAGGGAGCAGCAGCTCCTTCAGCAGTATCTGGATCAGCAGTCGTCCGGCACATCCTCGAG
This sequence comes from uncultured Actinomycetota bacterium, assembly GCA_963757455.1. Classification (GTDB taxonomy): domain Bacteria; phylum Actinomycetota; class Actinomycetes; order Mycobacteriales; family Jatrophihabitantaceae; genus RYN-133. Next base: position 92,376 of record CAVWSE010000010.1, on the reverse strand, counting down.
CTCACCGTCCAGCGCGCCGCACGGCACTCCGTCGCCGAACTCGTCCTCCTCGCATCGCTGAGGATCGCCGGGGGCGGTTTGGAGTCGGCGAACCTCGTTCGCTAAACTGATACCTACGCCGCGGGGTGGAGCAGCTCGGTAGCTCGCTGGGCTCATAACCCAGAGGTCGCAGGTTCAAATCCTGCCCCCGCTACAAAGGAGATGGTCCCGGCCGGGAATATCCGGTCGGGACCATCTTTGTGCTTCCGTCGACTGCATTCTTCTCCGCGCACAATTCGGTATGCGTTCGCCGACATGTGTTCTCCGACATGTGTTCTCCGACTATTTCCTGACTTCCGGTGCCAAGAAATGGCGAAATCAGCACCGGACTATGTGTGGTCGTGGTTCAATGCGGTTATGGCGAAGCAAACTGTGGTTACCGAGCTGCTGGTTGACGACCTTGACGGCTCGACAGCCGATCGCACTATCTACTTTTCGTGGGACGGCACCTCATACGAGATCGAACTGTCGAAGAAGAACGCCGGTGCGTTCGAGAAGGCGGTCAAGCCCTACGTCGATGCGGCGCGCCGCACGCGCAGTGGACGGGTACGTCGCGGCGGCAATTCTCGTGGTGGAAAGCGTGACCTGAGCGCTATTCGCGACTGGGCCTCGAAGAACGGATTCGATGTCTCGGCACGCGGCCGGATCGCGGCGTCGGTCATCGAGGCCTACGAGGCTGCCAACCACTGATCCGCCGATCGCGGGCATCCGCAAATTCGGACAGTTAGCCGCAGTCTTCGGGCATCTGCGGATAGCACGCTAGAGTCCGGTCATGCCCTCATACCGCTTACGGGAAGCCGCCGAACTGCTCGGCGTCAGCGACGACACGGTGCGTCGCTGGGCCGAGACCGGCCGCTTGACCACTGGTAGTGACGCGACCGGCCGGCGAGTGGTCGACGGCGCGATCCTGGCTCGGTTCGCCGAGCGCAACGCCGCCGCGGTGCCCGACGTCGGTCCCATCGCGCGCGAGTCCGCGCGGAACCGGTTCGTCGGACTGGTGACCCGCGTGGTGCGGGACACCGTCATGGCGCAGGTCGAGATGCAGTGCGGTCCGTATCGGGTCGTGTCGTTGATGAGCCGCGAGGCCGCCGACGAACTCGGGCTCAAGCCCGGCGTGCGTGCGATCGCTTCGGTGAAGTCGACGAACGTTGTCGTCGAGGTGTCGGGCCTACCCGAGGAGACGGAGTGACGCGCCGGTCCACTCGATGGTCGGCGGTCCTGGTCGCGCCGGTGCTCGCGATTGTCAGCGTCGCGGCATGTTCGTCGTCCGGCAGTCCCTCGGGCAGTTCGGGTTCGTCGGCCAACCTGTCGGGCGCGATCACGGTGTTCGCCGCGTCGTCGTTGAAGGAAGCGTTCACCACGCTCGGTGACCAGTTCATGAAGGCCCACTCGGGCACCACGGTGACTTTCAACTTCGACGCCAGCTCGACGCTGGCCGAAGACATTACGCAGGGCCAGAAGTCCGACGTCTTCGCGTCGGCATCGCCCAAGAACATGGACACGGTCGTGCAGGCAGGCGACGCCGATACGCCGACGAACTTCGTCAAGAACCGCATGGAGATAGCGACGCCGCCGGGCAATCCTGCCGGCATCAAGACCGTGGCCGACCTCGCCAAATCCGGCGTGAAGGTGGCGCTGTGTGACCCGGCCGTCCCGTGCGGGTCGACGGCGCTCGAGGTGTTCGCCAACGCGAAGGTGACGGTCAAGGCGACGGCGAGCGAGCCCGACGTGAAGTCGACCCTTGGTGTGGTCGAGACGAAGGAGGTCGACGCCGGCATGGTCTACGTGACCGACGTGCGCGCCGCCGGGAGCTCGGTCGAGGGCGTGACGATCCCCGACAACATCAACGCGAGCACCACCTATCCGATCGCTGCGCTGAAGAAGTCGGACAATCACGATCTCGCGCAGGCCTGGGTCGACTACGTGTTGTCCGCCGATGGGCAGAAGGTGTTGATCGCGGACGGCTTCCTCAAGCCGTGATCGGGCGGCGGCGCCGTCGCGGCGGCGCAAGCACCGGGACGCCGCCGCTGCTCATTGCGCCGGCTGCCATCGGAGCAGCGCTGTTGGTCGTGCCCGCGGTCGCCCTCGTCGTGCGCGCGCCATGGAGCAAGCTCGGTGCGATCTATCGGGAGTACCAGTTCTGGGACGCGCTACGCCTGTCGATCGAGACCTCGCTCGAGGCAACCCTGATCAGCGTCGTCCTCGGCGTGCCGCTGGCATGGATTCTCGCCCGGCGCACCTTCCCGGGGAGGTCGCTGCTGCGCGCGGCCGTCACATTGCCGCTCGTGCTGCCACCCGTCGTCGGGGGAATCGCGCTGTTCTTCGCACTCGGGCAGCATGGTCTGGTCGGCCAATACCTGTATCGATGGTTCGGCTGGAGCCTGCCGTTCACGCAGTTCGGCATCGTGCTCGCCGCGACCTTCGTGTCGATGCCGTTCCTCGTGGTCACCGTCGAAGGCGCGCTGCGCTCCTCGGACCGAGGGCTGGAAGAAGCCGCAGCGACGCTGGGCGCGTCGCGCTGGCGGGTGTTCACCCGGGTGACGCTGCCGTTGATCACGCCGTCACTCGCGCTCGGCTCGGTGCTGTGCTGGGCGCGCGCGATCGGCGAGTTCGGTGCGACCACCATCTTCGGCGGCAACATTGCCGGCTCGACGCTGACGATGCCCGTCCTTGTGCTGAGGGTGTTCCAGGTCAGCGGAGACCCAGCGGCAGCGACTGCGCTCAGCCTGCCGCTGATGCTGGTTGCGATAGTGGTGCTCGTGACGTTGCGCGACAAGTGGTTGCTGCGCACCGCGCCGGTCGCATGAGCCGGACGTGAGCCTGCACTTCGCTGCGACCGTCTCGCGCGGGAGCTTCACGCTGCGAGCCGACGTGTCGGTCGAGCCGGGCGAGGTGCTCGCCGTGCTCGGACCCAACGGAGCGGGCAAGAGCACCCTGCTGCGTGCCATCGCCGGCCTGCTCGCAATCGACAGCGGGACGATCACGCTGGACGGGCGTCGCGTCGACGCGCCCGACCACGGTCTGTTCGTCGCCCCGGAGCGGCGCGGTGTCGGTGTGGTGTTCCAGGACCACCGCCTGTTCCCGCACCTGCGCGTGGTCGACAACGTCGCGTTCGGCCCGCGCTCGCGCGGCACCCCGCGAGCCGCCGCACGAGCTGCCGCGATGCAATGGATCGACCGGCTGGGTCTCGCCGACTTCGCCGACCGGCACCCGTCACAACTGTCCGGCGGGCAGGCCCAGCGGGTCGCACTGGCCAGGGCGCTCGCCTCGTCGCCGAAGGCGCTCGTGCTCGACGAACCGCTGGCCGCTCTCGACGTGCAGACCCGTGCCGAGGTGCAGAGCGAGCTGCGCGAACACCTCGCGGCCTACGACGGCCCGACGTTGCTCGTGACGCACGACCCGGTCGAGGCGCTCGTGCTCGCGTCCACGATCGCCGTGCTCGAGAACGGCGTCGTGGTGCAGCGCGGCACGCCGGCCGAGATCAGCAGCCGCCCGATCACCTCCTACGTCGCCAAACTGGTGGGCGTCAATCTCTACCGCGGCGTCGCGGACGGCGGCGTCGTCCAGCTCGGCGGCGGGGGAGTGCTGTCAGCCGCCGATGCCCCGGACGGGCCCGTGTTCGTCGCGGTGCGACCGTCGGCATTCACCGTGCACGTCGAGCGGCCGCATCCCAGCAGCGCCCGGATCGTATGGCCCGCGGCCGTGCGCACTCTCGTCCCCCTTGCCGATCGAGTACGGCTCACCGTCGACGCGCAGCAACCGGTGCTCGTTGACATCACCCCGGCTGCATTGGCAGAACTTCAACTCACGTCCGGATCGGCGGTGTGGCTCACGGCCAAGGCCACCGACGTGGTGACCTATCCGGACGTGGCACGCTGAACCGGTGTCCGACTCCACGAGCCCGGTGACGACCCCGACCGTCACAGTCCGCTTCTGGGCCGGCGCGCAGCGCGCTGCCGGGCGGGAGACCGAGACGATCACTGCGCGGACGGTGGGTGAGCTGCGGGCACTGCTTGCCACGCGGCCCGCATTGCGCGAAGTCACCGCCGTCGCGTCCTTTCTCGTCGACGGCACTCAAGCCGCGGACACGACACAGCTCGCCGACGGTGCCGAGGTCGACGTGCTGCCACCCTTCGCCGGCGGCAGCGCTCCGCTCATCGTCGGGATCGGCGGATCGACCCGCGCGGAATCGCTCACTAACCTGCTGATCACGCAGTGCCTTGCCGAAGCCGAAGCACTCGGCGCGCGGACGCAGGCGCTGCTCGGGCCGGCGCTGGCCGACCTGGCGATGTACGGCGACGACCTCGATCCGGCGGGTTCGGCTGTGCTGATCGACGCCGTACGCGCCGCCGACTGCGTGGTCATCGGAACGCCGGGCTACCACGGCGACATGTCGGGGCTGGTCAAGAACGCCCTCGATCACCTCGAACTGCTCCGCGACGATCCGCGTCCATACCTTGACGGCAAGGCTGTCGGCATCATCGTCACGGCGTCGGGCTGGCAGGCCTGCGGGACGACGCTGACCTCGGTGCGTTCGACGGTGCACGCGTTGCGTGGCTGGCCGACGCCCTTCGGCGTCACCGTGAACTCCGCCGAGCAGCGGCCCGGCGACGACCGTGTCGCCGGCGCGTTGCGCGTGCTCGCCGGCCAGCTCGTGGAGTTCGCGAACTGGCGTACCTCGGCTAGCGCCGCGGTGCGCTGAGTCCGAGCCGGTCCTGCTCGATGACCAGGCAGCGGTTCTCCACGTAGAGCAGCCCGGCGTCGGTGGCGATGGCGCGCGCCTCCTCGGACGCGATGTGCAATTGCAGCCAGAGCGCACTCGCCCCTGCCGCGACAGCCTGCCGGGCGATGTCAGGCGTCTGCTCGGACGGACGAAACACGTCGACAAGGCCCACCTGCTCCGGGACGTCGGCGATCGTGCGGAAGACGGGCTCGCCGAGAATCTCTTCCGCATGCGGATTGACGGGAATGATGCGCCAGCCGTGGTGTTGCATGTGCGCCGGCACCGTATGCGCCGCCTTGTGCGGTGCCTCGCTCGCGCCGACGACGGTGATGGTGTCGTACGTGCGCAGGATCTGCTCGACAATGGTGTCGGTGGTGCTGGCGCTCTGGCTCACACGTCCACATTAGGGTCGGGTCGTGCCGACTTACCCAGGAACGCTCGACTGGCAATCCTCGCTCGCGGGGCTCGTCGCCGACCCGGTCGCGAACGCGCTCGCCGGTTGGCCGCCCGCAAGCAATGTCCGAGGCGCCGAGATCGATGCCGACCTGGCCGACACGGCTGAGTTCTGTGCGCACTACGGCGTCGAACTCGCAGACTCCGCGAACTGCGTGGTCATCGCCGGCAAGCGGGGGGACACCGTGAGCTACGCGGCGTGCGTCATCCTCGCGACAACCCGCGCCGACGTGAACGGGACGGTGCGCCGCCGGCTCGGTGCGAAGAAGGCTTCGTTCGCGGCGATGGACGATGCGGTGGCGCTGTCCGGCATGGAGTACGGCGGCATCACTCCGATCGGACTCCCTCCCGACTGGCCGGTGCTCGTCGACGGCGCCGTGTTGCAGCGAGACATCGCCGTCATCGGCAGCGGCCTGCGCCGTTCGAAGCTCGCGCTGCCGGGAAGATCGCTCGCCGAACTCCCCGGCGCCGAGGTCATCGACGGTTTGGCGGGGTAGCCCGAAGGGGACGCGGTAGAAACTGCGCGCCCGCCCCTTCGTGACCCATGGTGTCGGCCGGATTCGACACCGCGCAGCGCTGCAAGCTCAGACACCCGCAGCCGATGCACGAGTCGAGCCCGTCGCGCAGCTTGCGCAGTGCGGCGATCTGCTCGTCGAGTCGATCGCGCCAGGTTCGTGACAGCCGCGTCCAGTCAGCCTTCGTCGGCGTGCGGCCGGCCGGCAACGTGCCAAGGGCAGCCATGATCTCGTCGAGGCTGAGCCCGACGTTCTGAGCTGCGCGGATGAATGCCAGCCTGCGCAACACGTGACGCTGGTAACGACGCTGGTTGCCGGTCGTGCGCGTCGCCTCGACGAGGCCCTGGTGCTCGTAGTAGCGCAGCGCTGACGGCGCGATACCGCTTCGCGCAGACACCTCGCCGACGGTGAGCAGGTCGGTCGCGTGCACATCCGCTCCGTCCCGTTGACTTGACTTCAAGTTGACTTCAACTATAACCATCCAAGTCATGACATCGAACTCAGTAGCTCTCATCACCGGCGGGTCGCGCGGTCTCGGCCGTGCGCTCGCCGGATCTTTGGCCGACCGAGGCTGGCGTCTCGTCGTCGACGGGCGCGACCACGCGACCCTGGCGACGGTCGCCGCCGAGCTGCCGTCCGCCGTCACGATCGCCGGCGACGTGACCGATCCCGATCATCGCGACGCGATCACCACTGCAGTCGCTTCGTTCGGCCGGCTCGACCTGCTCGTCAACAACGCCAGCGAGCTCGGCCCGAGCCCGCTGCCACATCTCGCCGAACACGATCTCGGCTCGCTCCGCGAGATCTACGAGACGAACGTGCTGGCACCCGTTGCCCTCGTGCAACAGCTCCTGCCGCTTCTCCGTGCGTCGGGCGGCGTCGTCGTCAACATCAGTTCGGATGCCGCCGTCGAGGCCTACGAGGGCTGGGGCGGTTACGGATCGGCGAAGGCGGCCCTCGACCAGGTGTCGGCCGTGCTCGGCGTCGAGGAAGCGACCGTACGGGTCTACGCCGTCGACCCCGGCGACATGCGCACCGCGATGCACCAGCGCGCATTCCCCGACGAGGACATCTCCGACCGGCCGTTGCCCGAGGACGTCGTGCCCGCGCTGTTGCACCTGCTGGACGTCGCGCCGGCGAGCGGTCGCTACCGTGCGGCCGACTGGGCCTCGGTGGGGGCATCGGCATGAGGGAGGCGTCGGCGCCGCCGACGGCCCGCGACGGCGTTCGGCTCCTAGTCGCGCGACCCGGCGAGGTGCAGCACGAACGCTTCGACCGGATCGGTGCGCACTTGTCGGCCGGCGACCTCGTGGTCGTGAACACGTCCGGCACGCTTTCGGCTGCGGTCGACGGCACCCGTGCGGACCGCCGCCTTGTCACCGTGCACTTCTCCACCGCACTCGACGACGGCGACTGGGTCGTCGAGATCCGCCCCCGTGGGCGCGCATCCGGACCCGTCGGCGATGTGCAGCCCGGCGAACGCATCACGATGCCGGACGGGATCGAGCTTGCAGTCGGCTCGCCGCATCCGGCGGGCCAGCACCGGCTCTGGCGGGCGCACGTGCCGGTCGACGGTGGCGTCGTTGCCTACCTTGCTCGCGCAGGGCGTCCGATTCGATACGGCTACGTCCGCGGACGGTATCCGGCAGCGGCGTACCGAACGGTGTTCGCACGCGAACCCGGCAGTGCCGAGATGCCGAGCGCCGGCCGTCCGTTCACGACACAACTCGTGACCGACCTGGTCACCCGCGGCATCACCGTGGCACCCGTGCTGCTGCACACCGGAGTGTCGTCGCAGGACGCAGGCGAGCCGCCGCAGCCGGAGCGGTTCCGTGTCAGCGAGCCGACAGCGCGGTTGGTCAACATGACCCGGGCGTGGGGCGGGCGCGTTGTCGCGGTGGGCACAACCGTGACTCGTGCCCTCGAGAGCGCCGCCGACGGCGACGGCGTCGTGCGGGCCGCCGCGGGTTGGACGGACCTGGTGCTCGGCGACGAGCACCCGGCCCGTGTCGTCGGCGGCCTCGTCACCGGCTGGCATGCACCGGGTGCGTCGCACCTGCACCTGCTCGAGGCCGTTGCCGGCAGCGATCTGGTCGAGGCCGCCTATGCCGAGGCCGAGCGCGCCGACTACCTGTGGCACGAGTTCGGCGACAGCTGCCTACTGCTGCCCGACCGCGTCGCCGCGTGAGGCCTCATCGCCGACGTGCGACAGCAGCGCGTCGTGGAGCAATCCGTTGCTCGCCGCCGCACCAGGTCCGTCCACACCGTCGACGCCGTCGAGCGCGCTGAACCGGCCGCCGGCCTCGGTCACGACGGGTGCGAGGGCGGCCATGTCCCACAGCGACAGGTCGGGTTCGGCGGCGAGGTCGACCGCGCCCTCGGCCACCAGCAGGTAGGACCAAAAGTCGCCGTACGCGCGGGTGCGCCAGCAGCGATCGACGAGGTCGAGGAATCGGCCGCGGCGCCCGATCTGGTCCCAGCCGGACAGTGACGCGTACGAAAGGCTCGCGTCGGCGAGGTCGGCAACCCGCGAGACGGTGATGCGGCGGGGTGCCGAGCCGAGTGCGCTCGTCCATGCGCCCGCGCCTTCAGCCGCCCACCAGCGCCGCGCCAGCGCGGGTGCGGACACCATGCCGACCACCGGACGCCCGCCGTCGAGCAATGCGATGAGGGTTGCCCAGACGGGTACGCCGCGGACGAAGTTCTTCGTCCCATCAATCGGATCGATCACCCAGCGCCGATCGCCGGTGCCCTGCGAGCCGAACTCTTCGCCGGAGACCGCATCGTCGGGACGGTGCTCGCCGAGCACGTTGCGAATCGCGGTCTCGACTGCTCGGTCGGCATCGGTGACCGGCGTCAGGTCGGGTTTCGATTCGACTGCCAGATCAGCCGCGCCGAAGCGCTGCGTCGTGATCGCGTCGGCGGCGTCGGCGAGCCGCTCGGCAAGCTCGAGATCGCTGGCGTAGTTCGTCGTCGGGTCCGGCGCCACGGGCAGCACGTTACCGTCGGGAGGTGACCAGCACGCCGCCCGATCCCGTCGAGGTCGACAGGGTGTTGCGCTCGTTCTTCCGGGACGAGGTGCTCACCGCGATGCCGCGGCCGGGACGCAAACGCCGCATCGTGCTCGAACACATCGTGCAGCGCTTCGAGCCGGGCAAACGCTTCGACGAGGTCGAGGTGAACCTCGCGCTGCGCCAGGTCTGGCCACGTGACGTCGCCGCGGTGCGGCGCTACCTCGTGGACGAGCGACTGCTGGACCGCGCGGACGGCAAGTATTGGCGCATCGGCGGACCGGTCGACGTCTGACAGCGAGGATGAGCATGGACAGCACAGCGCAGCCGAGCGCCCGCGGGGGAGTGCCGGCCTTTCAGGTCATGCGCGTCATCGACGCGGTGAGCAAGCGACGCGCAGCCGGGCTGCCGGTCATCGACCTGTCCGCGGGTCAGCCCTCGACGCCCGCACCCGAGCCCGTGCGACGCGCCGCGATCAAGGCGATCGAGTCGGATCGGATCGGCTATACGAACGCGCTGGGCATCGCACCGCTGCGCGAGGCGATCGCGGCGCACTACGCCCACACCGACGCCATCGCCGTCCCGTCCGACAACGTCGCGGTCACGACCGGTTCGTCCGGCGGGTTCCTGTACGCCTTCCTCGCCGCGTTCGATGTCGGCGACACGGTTGCCATGGCCCGTCCGGGCTATCCCGCGTACCGCAACATGCTCGCGGCGCTCGGGTGCAACGTGATCGAGTTGCCGTGCGGCGCCGAGACTCGCTTCCAACCGACGGTCGACCATCTGGAGGCGCTCGGTGAGCCGCCTGCGGGACTGGTGCTCGCGTCACCCGCCAACCCCACCGGGACGATGGTCGACGCTGCCGAACTCGCAGCGCTGACAGCCTGGTGCGACGCCCACGGCACGCGCTTGATCAGTGACGAGATCTACCACGGGATCACGTTCGGTATGGCTGCCGCGTCGGCATGGCGCACGAGCCGCCGCGCGGTCGTCGTGAACAGCTTCTCGAAATACTTCTCGATGACCGGCTGGCGCATTGGCTGGTTGCTTGTGCCGGATGATCTCACCGACGCGGTCGACCGGCTGGCTGGCAACTTCGCCATTTGTCCGCCGGCTCTTTCACAGCATGCCGCGCTCGCCGCATTCGACGCGTATTCCGAATTGGACGCGAATGTCGCGCGCTATTCGACAAATCGGGCAATGGCTCTGGAAGCACTTCCGCAGATCGGTGTTGATCGGCTCGCGCCGGCGGACGGTGCCTTCTACATATACGCGGACGTATCACGCTGGACGGACGATTCGCTCTCGTTCGTGTTCCGGGCCCTGGACGAATGCGGGGTCGCCTTGGCTCCGGGTGTCGATTTCGACCCCGTCGACGGTGGGCGATTCGTCCGGATGTGTTTTGCCGGTGATGCGGCCGAGATCGGGCAGGGAATTGCCTGGCTGGGCCAGTGGCTCGCCTCGCAGTGATCTTGCCGCCGGCTCGGTGCGGCTGAATTCGGTCAATGTTGAGCTTGCAGTCAGCCATTACGTCCGATTTTCCCGCGGTTGTCCGATCGCGATTCCTGATTTTCACAAGGAATTTGCACATTGCTGTTGCATATCCGCGAGATGTGGGAAGACAGTGAGGCGTGACCGACATCATGACCCCCGCATCGACCACGTCGGGCCGTTCCATCGCACGGCGCCCCTTGGCGTTCTGGGCGGCCCTGGCCGTCCTGTTGATCTTCGCCAGTTCGACTCTCGCCCTGTGGATGGCGACCTACCTCGCCGACTTGGTCTGACCGAGACCCCCGTCAGCGGGCGGCTCACCCCCTGGGGCCACCAGCTGATGATTTCGATCTCGCTCTCGACGCGCATCCCCCTCCGCTCCTGCGCGTCGAGGGCGGGATCGCCTATCTGGATCGACTATCGGATCGACTATCGGATCGGCTGACCGGACACTTACTGGACATATCTCTGTCGCGACGCCACGATCGTGGAGAAGGTCGATTCCGTCCTAGCCACGCATCGAGGGGAAGCGCCACGTGAAGACCAAAGCCGCCGTCGTCTACGAGCCGGGCAAGCCGATCGAGATCGAGGAGCTCGAACTCGACGGGCCGCAGGCGGGCGAGGTACTCATCCGCTACACCCACGCCGGCCTGTGCCACTCCGACATCCACATCGCGCACGGCGACCTCGAGGCGCGCCTGCCGATGGTGCTGGGCCACGAGGGCGCCGGCATCATCGAAGAGGTCGGCGCCGGAGTAACCCGGGTGCAGCCGGGCGATCACGTCGTCTGCTCGTTCATCCCGAACTGCGGCACGTGCCGGTGGTGCGCGACCGGGCAACAGGCGATCTGCGACATGGGCGCGACGATTCTGGAGGGTTACCTGCCGGGCGGTCGGTTCCCCAACACCGGCCCCAAGGGTGACTACGGCGCGATGTGCATGCTCGGCACGTTCAGCCAGTACGGCACGATCCACCAGAACTCGGTGGTCAAGGTCGATGACGACCTACCGCTGGACAAGGCGGTGCTCGTCGGATGCGGCGTGCCGACCGGATGGGGCTCGGCGGTGTACGCCGCCGACGTGCAGCCCGGCGAGACCGTGCTCGTGTACGGAGTCGGTGGCATCGGCATCAACGCTGTCCAGGGCGCGCGCTACGCCGGTGCGAAGAACGTCATCGCCGTCGATCCGCTCGAGAACAAGCGCGAGAAGGCGATGGAACTCGGCGCGACGCATGCGGTCGCCAGTGCCGAGGAGGCACAGGCCCTGGTCACCGACCTGACCCGCGGCGAGATGGCCGACAAGGCGATCCTCACCGTCGGGCTGATGGAAGCCGACGTCGTCGGTGCCGCATTCGGTGCCACCGGCAAGGGCAGCACGATCGTGCTCACCGGGCTCAACAAGCTGGACGCGCCGACCGTGCAACTCCCGGGCACGATCATGACGCTGTGGAAGAAGACGGTGAAGGGCACGCTGTTCGGTGACTGCAACCCGACCCGCGACATCCCCAAGATCCTCGGCCTCTACCAGAGTGGCGACCTCAAGCTCGACGAGATCATCACCAGGACGTACACGCTCGACCAGGTCAACGAGGGCTACGACGACCTGCTCAACGGCAAGAACGTGCGTGGCGTCGTAGTTCACGAGCACTAGGGCGGCATGGCAAGCGCCGACCCGATCGGACGGGCGCACGAGATCGAACTGCTCACCGCAGCCCTCGACAGCGGCGCGCACGTCGTCCTGGAAGGTCCGCCCGGCACGGGCAAGAGCACGTTGTTGCGTGCCGTGGCGGCCGCCCAGGACGTCGCGTTCCTGTTCGTCGAGGGCAACGCCGAGCTGACGCCGGCGCGGTTGGTCGGTCACTTCGACCCTGCCCGCGTGCTCGCCGACGGCTACACGGAACAGATCTTCGTCGACGGGCCGCTCGTCGCGGCGCTGCGGAGCGGCGGCTTGCTGTATGTCGAAGAGCTCAACCGCGTACCCGAAGAGACGTTGAACGTGCTCATCACCGTGATGTCAGAGGGCGAACTGCACGTGCCGCGGTTGGGCAAGGTCGCTGCATCATCAGGTTTCCGTATTGTCGCGGCGATGAACCCGTTCGATGCGGTGGGCACCGCCCGCATCTCGGCGGCGGTCTACGACCGCACCTGCCGCATCGCGATGGGCTACCAGAGCGCCGACGACGAGCTGTCGATCGTCGAACAGCAGGGCACCGACGTGCCGGACGAGTGGCGCGAGCGGGTCGTCGACCTCACCCGGCGCACGCGCGAGCACGACGACGTCCGGATCGGATCGTCGGTTCGCGGTGCGATCGACCTGGCCCGCATCGCCAGTTCGCTCGCCGGTGCGCGTGGCACGGTCGTCACCGATTGGCACGTCGGCCTCGACGCGGCGCTGGTCTCGCTCTCAGGACGCGTGCGACTGGTCGAGTCGTGCAGCCGACCACCCGAGGACGTCGTGCGCGAGTTGTACGAGGCGGTGTTCGGCGCCGAACCCAGGTCGGACGACGCCGACTCGCACGATCAGGGTGATCGTGGTGATGCCTCGGGGGAACTCCTGGCCCGCCCGGCGCGGGCCGCCGCGCGCTAGACCGTGCCAACCGCGGCCGCACCGTCGCCCGCACAGATCTCGCCCGCAGGCACCCGCAGTTCCAGGACGTCTCGCCCGAAGTCGGCCGGCTCGACGAGCGAGCCCTCGACGCCGCCCTTCGCGAGAATCCGTCGGCAACGCTGGAGATGCTCGCCGACATGACGGTCGCCACCGACGAGCGGCTGCGGGCCCGCTCGCGGCGGCTGGCGCGCACCATCGTGCTCGACCGGGCTCGATCGGGACGAACGCGTGAACGCGGAACCGCCCGCATGCGAGCCGTCCCCGCCGATCGGGGCGGTGACCTCGACATCGACAGCTCACTCGACACGATCGCCACCGCGCGCGCTGCACGGCGTACGCCGGGGCTCGACGAACTGGTCGCGCGCGACTGGGGCCGTCCGTCCGTCGCGGTGTGTCTTGTCATCGACGCATCCGGATCGATGACCGGCGCGCGGCTCGCAGCGGCCGCGTTGACTGCGGCCGCCTGCGCGTGGCGGGCTCCCTCGGAGTTTGCGGTCGTGAGCTTCGCACGCGAGGTCCAAATACACCGTGCGCTGACTGCGCATCTCGACGCGGGCGTGGTCGTCGAACGACTGTTGCAGCTGCGTGGGCACGGCGTAACTGCACTGGCAACGGCACTGCGACGTGCGGGCGAGCAGCTGACGGCGGCGCGTGCACAGAGACGCGTGACGATCCTGCTCAGCGACTGCCGCGCGACCGACGACGAGGATCCCGTGCCGGCCGCCGCCGCGCTCGACGAACTGGTGATCCTGGCCCCCGGCGACGACAGCTCGGAAGCAGAAGCGTTCGCAGCGAGTGCCGGAGCGCGGTGGGAACCGATGGCGGGCGCCGCGGACGCACCGACGGCACTCGCCCGACTCCTCGACGGATGACCGCGACTGCGACACGGTAGAGGCATGTACGACATCGCGGGAAAGGTTGCCGCCTGGCTCGACCGGGGCAGCACGGTGCACGTCGCGCAGGTGGTCGCGACCCGAGGGTTCAGCTCGAGTGATCCCGGCGCCGCGTACGCGTGGACTGACGACGGTGAGCGCATCGGCGAGCTGTTGCCGGGCATCGCCGAGCAGCTCGCCGACTCGGGCACGCCCGACGGGGGGCTGGCGGAGGTCACCGTGAGCGATGCCGACGCTGTCGCGGCCGGGCTGTCGTGCGGCGGGACGGCAACAGTGTTCGTGCAGTCGGCTGCGGCGTTCCCGCTCGGCATGTGGCAGCGGCTGGAGCGACGAGAGCCGATCGCGCTCGTCAGCGAGGTCACCGACACCGGGCCCGCCGTCACCGAGTGCTTCACGGCAACGGATGTGCGTACCGCGGCGCGCCATCCGGACGGCGTCGACGTGCCCCGGCTGTTCGCCCGCGGCGTCAGCGCGACGTCACTCGCGCGCGGCGACCACACTCAGGTCGTGGTCACGCTGTGGCCGAAAACCGAGCTGGTCGTGGTCGGCGACGGTGCCATCGCAACAGCGCTCGCCGCCAGCGCTGCGTTGCTCGGGTGGTCGTCGGCAATCACCGACGACGTGTCCGTCGCCGTCGAACGAGCGCAACAGCTCACCGAGAGCGACGCGATCGTCGTGCTCAGCCACGACCGCGAAACCGACGTCCCTGCACTCGCGGCGGCGCTCTGGAGCCGCGCGGGGTACGTCGGTGCGCTCGGGTCGCGCCACACGCAGGCTGCGCGGCGCGAGGGCCTGACAGCGCGCGGCATCGACGACGCCGGGTTCGCGCGGCTGCACGGGCCGGCCGGGCTCGACATCGACGCTCACACGCCCGCGGAAATTGCGGTGTCGATCGTTGCCGAGATCCTGGCCAACCGTGCAGGCAGCACCGGCGCATCCATCAGCCGGCGCGAGGGCCCCGTGCACACCTCGGGCGTGCACGCACCCCCGCCGCGGTATTGACGGGTCGGTCAGTTCACGAGGGTGACGAACATCCGCGACCCGGACGGCGCGATCTCGCCGTAGTGGGCTGCGGCAGCCTTGCCCTCGTCGGTCCCCATCGCGGTCTGCAACGCATCGGGGTCGGCGAAGGACAACTCGGCGATGACTGAATAGGACTGCTCACCGCCGTCGGCGGCAGCGGCCACGGTCAGCCACTCGAACTTGTCCACCCCGGGGATCTTGTCGACGAGCGGGACGTGCTCGGCGCGGTATCGCGCGAGGAACGCGTCCGGGTCGTCCGGCGCTCCGTACAGGACTACTAGTTTGGCGCTCATACTGCCGACCCTAGTTACAGATCCGTACGGCTGGTGAGAAGGCGGCGGAACGCCTCGAGGCGCCGCGGTGACGAGTTGCCCGCGGCGACCCAGGCATCGAGGGTGCAGCCCGCCTCCGCGCTGAGGTGTTCGCACCCGGGCGGGCACAGGTTGGCGCCGTCCTCGAGATCGGGAAAGGCCCACAGCATGTCCTGCGCGGTGACATGCGCGAGACCGAACGAACGCAGGCCGGGGGTGTCGATCACCCAGCCGCCGTGGTCTGCCAGCTCGAGCGCGATGGCGGACGAGGAGGTGTGGCGCCCCTTGCCGACGGCGCTCACGCGACCGGTCGCGCGATCGGCGGACGGGACGAGCGCGTTGATCAGCGTCGACTTCCCGACGCCGGAGTGTCCGACGAGGACGGAGACCTGACCGGCAAGCCGTTCGCGCAGTTCGTCCAGCGGTGCCCCGCGCTGCGTGACGATGGCAGGCACCGACAGCTCGTCGTAGCGCGCGAGTGCGTCGTCTGGCGGGGCGAGATCGGCCTTGGTCAGGCAGAGCACCGGTTCGAGTCCGGCCGTGAGGGCGGCGACCAGCGCGCGGTCGATGAGGCCGTAGGACGGTTCGGGGTCGGCGAGAGCCGCGACGATCACCAGCTGGTCAGCGTTGGCGACGATGACTCGTTCGTACGGGTCGTTGTCGTCGGCCGTGCGCCGCAAAACCGTGCTGCGGTCAGCGACACGCACGATGCGCACCAGCGAATCGGGACCGCCGGACAGATCACCGACCACGCTCACCCGGTCGCCGACTGCGATGCCCTTGCGGCCGAGTTCTCGTGCCCGCATCGCGGTGACCTCGACCTCGTCCACGAGGACTGTGTAGCGGCCGCGATCGACGGTGACGACCATGCCGTCGGCGGCATCCTCATGAGCCGGCCGCTGCTTCGATCTCGGCCGCGTGCTGCGGCGGCCCGGACGGACGCGGACGTCGTCCTCGTCCAGATTGCGGGTGTCGCGCGAGGACGGCACTGTCAGGCGCCGACCATCGTCGTCCACATGCCCGCGAAGTCGGGCAGGGTCTTGGCCGTCGCCTCGATGTCGTCGACCTCGACACCGGCGACCCGCAGCCCGAGTACCGCACCGGCGGTAGCCATCCGATGATCGGCGTAGGAATGCCACACGCCGCCGTGCAACGTCCGCGGGTGAATCGTGAGTGCGTCGGCGTCTTCGATGACGTCGCCACCGAGGCGTTTTATCTCGGTCGCCAATGCGGCCAGCCGGTCGGTCTCGTGACCGCGCAGATGCGCGATGCCGCTCAGGTACGACGGCGTGGTCGCCAGTGCCGCGAGCGCGGCGAGTACGGGCGTGAGTTCGCCGACGTCGTGCAGGTCGGCCTCGAGCCCGAACAGCTCCTCGCCGGCCGAGACCGTCAGCTCACCGTCGCGGTAGCTCAGCTGTGCCCCCATCGCGGCGAGCAACGTCCGCAGGTGGTCACCGGCCTGGGTCGTGTACTCCGGCCAGCGTTCGATCGTCACCGAACCACCGGTGGCGAGCGCTGCGGCCAGGAAAGGGGCGGCATTCGACAGGTCGGGTTCGACGATCCATTCGCGCGCGCTGATCGCGCCCGGTTCGACGCGCCACACACCTGACGACGGCGTCGCGACCGCGACACCCGCGCTGCGCAGGACGTCGACCGACATGTCGAGGTGCGGCTGGGACGGGACGGCCGCTTCGCCGGTGTGCACGACTTCGATGCCCTTGGCGTACCGCGCGCCGGACAGCAGCAGGCCCGAGACGAACTGCGACGAGGCGGAGGCATCGATGTGGACGGCGCCGCCGTCGACCTCGCCGCGACCGCGGACGGTGAACGGCATGCGGCCGCGTCCACCGTCGTCGATGTCGACGCCGGCCTGTCGGAGCCCGTCGAGCAAGGTTGCCATCGGACGTTCGCGTGCGTAGGCATCGCCGTCGAAGCGGACATCGCCGCCGGCGAGCGCGGCGACCGACGGCAGGAAGCGCATCACGGTGCCGGCAAGACCGGTGTCGATGTCGGCGCCGTGCAGTGCCGCGGGAGTGACGGTCCACGAATCCGCGTCGACGACGATCTCGACTCCGAGCGCGCGGAGCGCGTCGGCCATCAGCACCGTGTCGCGGGCATGCAACGGCGCGACGATTCGCGAGGTTCCGTTTGCGAGCGCGGCCAATACGAGCAGGCGGTTGGTGAGCGATTTCGAACCGGGCAGCGCAAGCTTCGCGTGCACGGGGCCGCCCGCCTGCGGGGCGGCCCAGGATGTCATAGCCACATCTTGCCGCATATCAGTGCGGCTACCGGGTGAACGCCGCTGTCAGGGGCTGCCGGGATACTGGAGGCATGTGCGGGCGGTACGTGTCGGTGAAGTCCGACGGCGACGTATTGAGCGATTTCGATGCGGTCGACGCGACCGAAGACGATCAGTACGAGGCCGATTGGAACATCGCGCCCACCAAGCCCGTCCGCACCATCGTCAATCGCGCGTTGCGATCGGCCGACGGCACGCCGGCCGATCATCCGACGCGACAGTTACGCGTGATGTCGTGGGGCCTCGTGCCGTCGTGGGCGAAGGACCGCAAGACCCAGGGCCGCATGTTCAACGCACGCGTCGAGAGCGTCACCGACAAACCGGCGTTTCGATCGGCATACGCGAAGCGGCGCTGCCTCATCCCGGCCGACGGTTGGTATGAGTGGCAGACGCTCGACGGGCCGGACGGGCCGATCAAGCAGCCGCGCTACATGGTCCCGCCGGATGGGCACTCGATCGCGTTCGCCGGGCTGTACGAGTTCTGGCGTGGTGGTGACGGTCCGACCCTGTCGACGTGCACGATCATCACCACCCCGTCGGTCGGCGTCCTGAGCGAGATCCACGACCGCATGCCGCTCGTCCTGCCGCGCACCGGCTGGGGGCGGTGGCTCGACCCGGCGGTCAGCGATCCGTCCGACCTGCTCAAGGGTTGGGACGAAGCCGACGGCGAACACCTCGAATTGCGTCCGGTCGCGACGACGGTCAACAGCGTCGACAACAACGGCCCTGAACTCGTCGCTGCCGTCGAGCTGCCTCCTGAGGCGCAGACATTGTTCTGACCGCGCATCGGGATTCGCGCGATACCGTGTGGCCCATGTCGGCGGCGGGCTCTCCGGGACGGCCGACGCTGCGCCAAGTCGCGGCACTGTCGGGTGTCAGCCTCAAAACCGCGTCACGGGTGCTCAACGGCGAACCGTACGTGTCCGCGGCGACTGCGACGAAAGTGACCGAGGCCGCGCAGCAATTGGGCTTTCGCCGCAACACGATCGCTCGTGAATTGCGTGCGGGCGCCCGCTCGTCGTCGGTCGGGCTGATCATCGGCGACGTCGCCAACCCGTTCTATGCGCGCATCGCGCGTGGCGCCGAACGCGTGCTGCGCGCGTCCGGACTGCAGCTGATCACGGCGAGCAGCGACGAGGATCCCGAACTCGAACACACCCTCGTCGCGGACATGCTCGAGCGACGGGTCAGCGCGCTGCTGTTGGTCACGAGCGCGGGCCAGCACGGCTACCTCGAAGCCGAACGCCGCCTCGGCGTCCCGGTGATCTTTCTCGACCGCCCGCCCGACGACCTCGTCGCCGACACGATCGTTCTCGACAACGCCGGGGGAGTGCGCCAGGCGATCGAGCACCTGCTGAAGTACAACCACCGCCGCATCGGACTGGTCGGCGACCTGAGCCGGTTGTCCACCCACCGCGAACGTGTCGCTGCCTTCGAGGACAGCATGGAGCGTGCCGGGATCGACAACTGGCGTCGGTTCGTGCGGTCGGACTCGCACGACGTGGACGCAGCCGAACGGTCCGTGCGTGAGCTGTTGTCGCAGCGGCCCGCACCCACCGCGCTGCTGACGACGAACAACCGGATCACGATCGGTGCGCTCCGCGCCGTGCGCGGTGTCGACAACCCGCCCGCACTGGTCGGCTTCGACGACTTCGACCTCGCCGAACTGCTCGATGTCACCGTCGTCGCGCACGACCCCGATCGGATGGGTTCCCTCGGCGCCGAGCAGGTGCTGGCGCGCCTGGCAGGCGAGAGCGGGCCCGCGCGTCGGGTCGTGCTGCCGACCCGGCTCGTGGTCCGCGGGTCCGGCGAGCGCCGCGCCGGCCGGTCTGCGTCCGGGCGCGCTTGACGTCGGACGACGGCGCCGGGCAGCATCGCCGTCGGCAGGCTGACAACGATGTCAGACCAACGGCGGGAGGAGGCCGATCCGACCGATGACGTCCCTGATGCGCGTGCTCGAGGTCGGCGGCACCCATGTCACTGCCGCCACCGTCGACACGACGCGTCAGCAGGTGCTCGAGCGCACCCGGCACGACCTGGACAGTGCGGCGACCGCCTCGACCATCCTCGACGCGTTGCGAGCCGCCGCGATGACCCTCGCCGACACGATCCCGAGTCAGTGGGCTGTCGCGATGCCCGATCCGTTCGACTACGCACTGGGCGTCGCGCTGTTCCGCGACGTCGGCAAGTTCGATGCCCTCTACGGCGTCGATGTCGGACGCGCGCTCATCGACTCGATCACGCCGACACCCCGATCGATCACCTTCGCCCACGACACCGAGGCGTTCCTGCTCGGGGAGTGGCTGTGCGGCGCCGCGCAAGGCACGCAGCGGTGCGCCGCTGTCACCATCGGGACCGGGATCGGTTCCGCCTTCCTCGACGAAGGCCGCACGGTGCGCGAGCGCCCGGGTCTGCCGCCTGGCGGGCGCATCCATCGGGTGCGAGTCGACGGCCGTCCGCTGGAGGACGTCGTCTCGCGTCGCGCAATACGCGCCGGCTATGCAGCCCGATCCGGTGTCGACCTCGACGTGCACGAGATCGCAGCGCTCGCCCGCGGCGGTGACGTCGTGGCTGCCGGCGTCCTCGACGACGCCTTCACTGCGCTGGGACGAGCCCTGGCGCCCTCGATGCGAGCGTTCGCGCCCGAGGTGCTCGTCGTCGGTGGCTCGGTGGCGCAGTCGTGGGATCTGTTGGCGGCGCCGCTGTCGGCCGGCTTGCGTGCCGACGGTGCCTGCAGCGTCGAGATCCGACCAGCCTTGCGCGAGGCCGACGCGGCCGTGATCGGTGCGGCGCGTCATGCGCTCGCGCCGCGACCGCTCGGAGGCGAGAGACCCGGCGCGGCCACCGGGGCTGTGATCACACGTGAGCTCGACGATCCGTCTCTCGTGGAGCGGCTGGCCCACTACTACGCGCCGGACGGCCCGGCATGCGGTGTCAACTTCCTCGACGGCACGGAGGCTCGCGACGAATCCTCGATCACCGGCGCCGACCTGTTCGCTGTCGCCAACCTCGGGCTCGCCGTTACGCCGCGCAATCGCGCGCCGGCTGCTCGGCGACACCGCCGAGTACGTACCCATTGCGCGCCTGCTCGCCGAACCGCAGCTGGCCGTCGGCAGCACGCTCGAAGCGGCTTCACCGGACACGCTGCACGTCATGCGCGAACTGCACGACGCGCTGCTGTCCGCGACCGACGGCGACGCTGTGCTGGCAAGTGCGATCTGTGCCCGCAAACGGCCCGAACTGTTCCCGGTGCTCGATCCGTTGGTGCTGCGGCGGCTGCACCTTGCCGACCTGTCCGTGCTGGCGTGTTGGCGCACGTTGCGTGCCACCCTGGCCGGGCCGAAGCTTCGCGCGGAGCTCGCCGCGCCGTTCGAGCGCGTGCGTGCACGGGGTCTCGCAGTCGATGTGTACCCGTTGCGGCAATTGCACGTTCTTGCCGAGACTGCGTCGGCTATTGACTGACCGTTTCGCCCGCTAGTACGGTTTCGCCGGATTAAGTCTGACATCGTTGTCATAGTCCGGCACTGCCGGACCGGCGGAAGGACCCGTTCGATGACTCGTCGCGTCAGCCGAACCGTTGCAGTCGCCATCGGTGCTGCGGCCGTCCTGGCAGTAGGGATGTCGAGTGCGGTGGCCGCACCGGCGGGCCCGAGCGCAACCACCCCCAGTGTGAGCCCGAGCCCGAGCGCCTCGCCGAGTCCCGGCCCGGGCGCGCACCCGAACGCGCGCACCAACGGGCGCAGCCGCACCCAGCGTGCGGTCTGCACGCGCGGCCCGAACGGCGGGCTCGTCAACTGCCCGGCGGTCGTGCCGGCGCAGCAGCGTCCCCGCGCCGCCCGTAACAACGCCAAGGTCGCGGCCGCGATCGACAACCCCGCCGCGCTGGTCGACACCCGCACCTGGACGACGGGTGGCGGCAACACCTTCCCGGGCGCCATCGCTCCGTGGGGCGAGGTGCAGTGGAGTCCGGACACGATGCCGAATCGCAGCGCAGGTGGCGGCTACAGCTACGGCGACACGTCGACGACCGGCTACTCGCTGACGCACGTGAGCGGTCCGGGCTGTGGCGCCGGTGGCGACATCCCGATGCTGCCGATGACCGGCGCGCTGCCGAGCGGCAACCCGAACGACGTGACGACGGCCTTCAGCAACGATCACGAGATAGCGCAGGCGGGCTATTACTCGGCAGAGAGCAACCAGCCGGACACGATCACGTCGGAGTTCACGGCAACATCGCACAGTGCGATGGGCCGATTCTCCTTCCCCCAGACGAATCAAGCAGGACTCCTGATCAAGCTCCATGACAGCCAGAACGGTGAGTACGCGCCGAGCACCGCGAGCATCGTGAGCGATCACGAGATCAGTGGCTCCGAGACGAGCGGGCACTTCTGCGGCGAGGACACCAACGACGGCCAGAAGCAGGAATACACCGCGCACTTCGACATCGTGTTCGACCAGCCGTTCACCGCGCAGATCATCAACGGCACCGATGGCACGCCCGACGCCGTGTACCTCACCTTCGACACCACCCAGAACCCAGTGGTGCAGTCCAAGGTCGGGCTGTCCTACGTCAGCGATGCGAACGCCAAGCTCGACTGGCAGCAGGAGAACCCCGGCTGGAACTTCGCCAGCATCAAGGCCGCGGCTCAGCAGGACTGGAACAACCTGCTCACCCGGATTCAGATCTCAGGCGGGACATACGACCGCACGCAGATGTTCTACAGCCTGCTGTACAAGGACTTCGTCGAACCCAACATCGTCAGCGACGTGAACGGTCAGTTCATGGGCGCGGACATGCAGGTACACACCGTGCCGTCCGGCCAGGGCGATCAGTACGGCATGTACTCCGGCTGGGACATCTACCACTCACTCTCGCAATTGCAGGCGATGCTCGACCCCGCGGCTGCGAGCGACCAGGCGCAGTCGCAGCTGAACTACTACAGCGAGGACAACCTCCTGCAGCAATGGGGCTACAACAACCAGAACAACTACGTGATGGTCGGCGACCCGATGCAGTCGATCATCGCCGACTACTACGCGTTCGGCGCACACAACTTCGACACGCAGACGGCGCTGACCGACATGCTCAAGCAAGCCACGACGACCAACGACGTGCGTCCTGGCCAGAATCTCGAGGACAAGTACGGCTACCTGCCCGAGGACGGCAGTTACCGCTCCTGCTGCAATCCGCACGGGTACGTGTCGTCGTTGCTCGAGTACGACACCAACGACCTGGCGCTGTCCCGCTTCGCCAAGGCGCTCGGTGACAAGCAGGACGCGAAGATGCTCGAGAAGCGGGCGAACAACTGGGAAAACACCTTCTACCCCCAGAACAACCTGCTGAACCCGCGTAACGAGGACGGCAGCTTCGTCTCCGACATCACCCCGACGACGACTGATCACTACGTCGAAGGCGATGCTTACGAGTACTTATGGAACGTCCCGAACAACTACTCGGCCCTGTTCAACCTGCTCGGCGGCCGGCAGAAGGCCGACACGATGCTGAAGCAGTTCCTGTCACAGCCGAACGGTTTCGGGATGTACGCGCAGCTGACCAACGAGTTCGGCTTCGGCGAGCAGTACGCACTCGACTATGCAGGTGATCCTGCCGCCACGCAGCAGATCGTGAACAACATCCGCAACACCATGTATCAACCCGGCCCGAGCCTCGACAACAACGACGACCTCGGGGCGAACAGTTCGACGTTCATCTGGGAGATGCTCGGCATGTACCCGGAGAACTCGGGCAGCGACAACCTGGTGTTCAACAGCCCCGGTTTCCCGCACGCGGAGATCGACCTGCCGAACGGCAAGAACGTCGTCATCGACGCTCCGAACGCGTCGCCGACGACCTTCTACGTGAAGGGCCTGCAACTCAACGGCGCGGACTACAACAAGCTCTACGTCCCGTTCTCGACACTTGCGAAGGGAGCGACGCTGGATTGGACTCTCGGCCAGAAACCCACTAAGTGGGCGACCGGAGCTGACGCAGTGCCGCCGTCGTACGGACGGGGTACCGAGTCCGCCGTGGGCTATCTCGACCAGACGCAGGTCGACGTCGCCCCGGGTGGAACCACCCAGGTCACGTTGGGTGCGCAGAACGCGACCGACTCCGCGCAGACGGTCGACGCCTACGTCCGGCCGCCGCGCGGACTGTCGGTGAGCCCGCAGAACCCGCGCATCCACGTGCCGCGGTCAGGTCGCGGCACGGTCACCCTGAACGTGTCGGCCGATCCAGGTGCGAAGCAGACGTTCTACACCGTGCCGATCAAGTTGCTCACCCAGTCCGGTAAGCGACTGTCGAACCTCACGCTCCTGGTGCTCGTTGCGCCTGCGGGCAGCCTGCTGCGCGCGTTCAACAACCGAGGTGTGTCCGACGACAGCAACGTCAACGCTGCCAACTTCGACGGCGGCGGCTGGAGCTACTCGGCACAGGCGCTGGCTGCTCAAGGCGCAACGCCGGGCAGCACGATCACGGCCGGACCGATCCAGTACACCTTCCCGCCGTCGAAGCCCGGCTACCCCGACAACGCGATCGCGCAGGGGCAACAGGTGACCATCGATGCGCCTGCCGGGACGCAGCAACTCGGCTTCCTGGGTTCTGCGACCAACGGGCCGAGCCAGGGTCTGACGACGCTGCACTACACCGACGGGACGAGCGCACAGTTCTGGCTCGGGCTCTCCGACTGGACGCTCGGCGGAGGCAACGACCAGCCCAGCTACGGAAACGTCGATGCGATCTCGACGACCTATCGCAACTGTGATCACTGCACGGGTGGACGCGACACCGTCGACACCCACTTGTTCAGCGCGGTGTTGCCGGTGGACGCGGCGAAGACGTTGCAGTCGGTGACCCTGCCGAACGGTGCGACCCAAGGCCAGCTGCACGTGTTCTCGATCGGGACGTCGACCACCGCGCAGACCGGCCCGGTGATCACGTCGGTCACGCCCGACACGGCGAACCCGGGCGACGTCGTGACGATCAAGGGTTCCGGCTTCGGTTCGACACAGGGATCCGGCTACGTCCACTTCATGGACAACGGCACGTCCTGGGGCGCGCCCGGCAATGCGGCCGGCCTGACCGTGAACAGCTGGAGCGATACGGCGATCACGTTCACGGTGCCGACTTCGGCGAACGGCTTCCAGGTCTACCCGGGCTCGACGGCGATGGTGACCGTAGTGACGGACTCCGGGCAGAGCTCGGACACCGCGGCGGTCGGGATCGCACCCACCGCGAATCTGTCCGACTACTACGACAACGTCGGGTACACGACAGACGGCAACCAGTCGTGCGGCAATTTCGACGGCCTCGGCTACAGCTTCTCGGCCAAGACACTCGCCGACGACGGCTTCACGCCGGGTGCGACTGCCACCGTCGACGGCTTGCAGTACACGTGGCCGAACGCGACGGCGTGCCAGTCCGACAACATCCTTGCCTCTGGGCAGACGATTCTCGTCAAGGGCGCTGCGGGCGCGAGCAAGCTCGGCTTCCTCGGCGCGTCGGGTAACGGCAGCACGCAGGGGCCGGTGACGATCACGTACACCGACGGGACCTCGACGACCGAGCAACTCTCGTTCACCGACTGGGCGCAGAACGCCGCGTCGGGGAACATCACGGCCGCGACCATGCCCTACCGCAACGCCAACGACGGTTCGCAGCAGGCGATAACGATGTACGTGTTCGCCGCCGAGGTACCGATCGACTCAGGGAAGACAGTCGCTTCGGTGACGTTGCCGAGCGTCACGGCCGACGTGAACTCCGGGGCCAGCATGCATATCTTCACGCTGACCACGGGATAGTCACCTCGCGGAATCGCTCGGAAAGCGTGGCGATCCGCGAGGACCCCCACTGGCTAATGTTTGAGTGTGCGGCTGGAACTCGCTGACGGTTGGGTCGACCTCGATCGACCCAAGACCCCCGCCGGCCTCGTGGCACTGACCCATGGGGCCGGCGGCGGCGTCGCCACGAAGGACCTGCTCGCGGTGCGCGACGCACTGATCTCGGCCGGCATCGCCGTCGCACTGATCACACAGCCGTTTCGCGTCGCCGGACGGCGAACTCCGCCGGCGCCCGCGCCACAGGACGCAGCGTGGATCGACGTACTTCGCGCGTTACGCAGACGGCGTGGGTTGGCCGGCCTGCCTCTGTTCGTCGGTGGGCGCTCGAACGGGGCGCGGGTCGCCTGCCGCACCGCCGATGCGCTCGGCGCGGCCGGCGTCCTCGCGCTGGCCTACCCGTTGCATCCGCCGGGGCGCCCGGAGAAGAGCAGGCTCGGCGAGCTCGAAACACCGTCGTGCCCGGTGCTCGTCGTGCAAGGCGACCGCGATCCGTTCGGGATGCCGCCGCCCGGCACAGGACGCACGATCGAGGTGATCGAGGGTGCTGACCACAACCTGCGCAAGGACCCCGTCGCCGTCGCCGGACTGGTCGTCCGGTTCGTGACATCGACGCTGCGCCGTGCGAGTGTCGCGACATGAGCAACGAGTTCCGCGACGCCCGCGACTTCCTGCAGAAACACCGCACTGATTACGCCGTCGCGCGCGAGGGATTTCGCTGGCCGCGGCCGGACCATTTCAACTTCGCGATCGACTGGTTCGACGCCGTCCTGGCCAAGGAGACCCCTGATCAGCCGGCGCTGCGGTTGATCGAGGCAGACGGCAGCGACGCGTCGTACACCTTCGCTGAGCTGTCCGCTCGTTCCGACCAGGTCGCGGCCTGGTTGCGGGCCGAAGGCGTCGCACGCGGCATGCGGGTGCTCGTGCTGCTCGCGAACCAGGTCGAGTTGTGGGAGACCACGCTGGCCGCGATCAAGCTCGGCGCGGTGCTCATTCCCGCAACGACGCTGCTCGCGCCGGCGGATCTGCGCGACCGAGTCGACCGCGGGCATGTCGGTGCGGTCATCGCGCGCTCGGAGATCGCGCCACGCTTCGCCGACGTCCATGGGTCCTACGTGCGCATCGCGGTCGGTGAGCCGGTCGAGGGTTGGCTGCGCTATTCCGACACAGAGACGAGCATGCTCGACTTCAGCGCCGACGAGCCCACACGCGCGGACGATCCGCTCCTGCTCTACTTCACCTCAGGCACGACGGCGCTGCCGAAGCTGGTCGAGCATTCGCACACGAGCTATCCGATCGGGCACCTGTCGACGATGTACTGGATCGGGCTGCAGCCCGGCGACGTGCATCTGAACGTCTCGAGTCCCGGCTGGGCCAAGCACGCGTGGTCATGCGTGTTCGCGCCGTGGATCGCCGGGGCGACGATCTGCTTGTTCAACTACGAGCGCTTCGACGCGAAGGCCATGCTCGATGTCCTGCGCGACGCGCAGGTGACCACGTTCTGCGCGCCGCCGACGGTGTGGCGCATGCTCATCCAGCAGGACCTCGCGGCGTGGCGCGACTCGCTGTCGCTGCGCGAGGTCGTCGGGGCGGGCGAGCCGCTCAACCCCGAGGTGATCGAAGCGGTGCAGCGCGGTTGGGGACTCACGATTCGCGACGGCTTCGGGCAGACCGAGACGTCGCTGCAGGTAGGCAATTCGCCCGGCCAGCAACTCAAGCTCGGGTCGATGGGACGACCGATGCCGGGGTTCTCGATCACCCTCGTCGATCCCGCCAGCGGCGAACCGTCGGGCGGCGACACCCCCGAGGGCGAGATCTGCGTCGACATGCGCCCGGACCGTCCCGTCGGGCTGATGGTCGGCTACCACGGCGACGCGCAACGCAACGCGATCGCGTTCGCCGGCGACCGCTACCACACCGGTGACGTCGCGACGATCGACGGCGACGGCTACATCACCTACGTCGGACGCACCGATGACGTGTTCAAGGCCAGCGACTACCGCATCTCGCCGTTCGAGCTCGAAAGCGTGCTGATCGAACATCCGGCGGTGGCCGAGGCCGCGGTTGTGCCTGCCCCCGACGAGTTGCGCCTCGCGGTCCCCAAGGCCTACGTCGTTCTGGTGGCAGGTCGCGAGCCGTCGAAGGAGCTGGCCGGCGACATCCTGCGGCATTGCCGCGAGAATCTCGCGCCCTACAAGCGGATCCGCCGCCTGCAGTTCGCGGACCTGCCCAAGACGATCAGCGGCAAGATCCGCCGCGTCGAACTGCGCGAAGCAGAAGAGAAGGCGGCCTCCGTCCGTCCTGACGGCGAGTACCGGGAAGAAGACTTCAGCTGATCCACCCACGTTGAGTGGCGCGTTACGCCGCGAGTGGCGCGATTTATCGCGCCACTCACCGTCCAAACGCGCCACTCAACGTGCTTAGAAACGGCCGTTAGGGTGATCGTCGTGGGTCTTCGGGTTGAGAATCGCGTGCTGCCGGGCATCGGTGTGTGCCAGGAACTCCAGCTGCACGACGGACGTCGCATCGGCGTCGTCACGCGGCGTGACGGACACCGCGACATCGTCGTCTACGACGAGGACGGCGACGGCTCGGCGGCCACGATCACGCTCGACGAGCGCGAGGCAGACGTGATCGCCGAACTGCTCGGCGCGCCACAACTCGTGGCGCGGCTGGCCGGCTTGCAACGCGAAGCCGACGACGTGCTCACCGAGCAGTTGCCCATCGGATCGACCTCGCCGTTCGCTGGGCGTCCACTCGGAGCTACGCAGGCCCGCACCCGCACCGGCGCGTCGATCGTGGCTGTACTTCGCGCCGGCGCGACCCACGCCTCACCCGGTCCCGACTTCGTTTTCGAGGCCGGCGATCTCGTCGTCACCGTCGGCACGCGAGCCGGGCTGGACCAGGTTGCCCACATCCTGGACGGGACCGACGGCAGCGCCGTGCCGCCGGGAGACGGCTGACCGTGGTGCTGGCGTCCGCAGGCAGCGGCGGTGCGCACATCGCGACCCTGCTCGCCGAGATCGGCGCCATCCTGCTCGCGCTCGGCATCCTCGGGCGAGTCGCCCGACGGCTGCACATCCCGGTCGTTCCCCTCTACCTCGTGGCCGGCCTCTTCTTCGGTCAGGGCGGCCTTCTGTCGCTGTCGGCCAGCCACGACTTCTTGCGGGTGAGCGCCGACATCGGCGTGGTGCTGCTGCTGGTGATGCTCGGTCTCGAGTACTCCGCCGCCGAGCTGAAGATGAGCCTGCGCACGCAGGCGCCGATAGGCGTCATCGACGGCCTGCTCAACGCGCTGCCCGGCGCCGCGATCGCGCTGCTCGCCGGCTGGGGTGCGCTCGCGGCGGTCACCCTCGCCGGGGTGACCTGGGTGTCGTCGTCCGGGGTGATCGCGAAAATGCTCGGTGACCTGGGTCGGCTCGGTAACCGCGAGACGCCGGCCATCCTCGGCGTGCTCGTCATGGAAGACCTCATGATGGCGCTCTATCTGCCGCTGCTCACTGCACTACTGGCCGGCGGCGGCGTTGGCAGTGTGCTCATCGCGGTGGCTGTTGCTCTGGCCACGGTCGCGATCGTGATCGTGCTGGCCACCCGCTTCGGCACCCACGTGACCAAGCTCGTCGGATCCGAAGACCGCGAGTCACTGTTGCTCGGCGTCCTGGGACTGACGCTGCTGGTCGCAGGCATCGCCGATCAGCTCAAGGTCTCGGCCGCGGTCGGCGCGTTCCTGGTCGGGATCGCAGTGTCCGGCACCGTGGCCGAGAACGCGGTCGAGGTGCTCGCCCCGCTCCGCGATCTGTTCGCGGCGGTGTTCTTCGTGACGTTCGGGTTGTCGACTGCGGCCGGAACACTGTTGCCTGTACTGCCACTGGCCGTGCTGCTCACGGCGCTCACCGCGTGCACGAAGTTCGCGACGGGCTACCTCGCCGCGCGCCGGTCGAAGGTCAAACGACGCGGTCGCTGGCGCGCAGGACTCGCCTTGATCCCGCGTGGCGAGTTCTCGGTCGTCATCGCCGCGCTGGCCGTGGGTGCCGGTGTCGACGCACGACTCGGTCCACTGACCGCGGCCTACGTGCTGCTCACGATCGTGCTGGCGGCAGCCGTGCAGAAGCTACCGAACCGGCTCGGGGCATCGCCGCGCGCCGAGCGGCGCGCGACGGCCCTCGAGTCGGGGTGAAACTCAGCGTCCGGCGCGGTTGAACGCCTCGACGACGGGCTTCTGCGTGAGCATGTAGATCACGATGATGTCCAACGCCAAACCGATGATGCTCGTGTAACCGCCCTTGATCAGCGCGATCAAGCCGAAGATGGCGCTGATGCCGGCCAGCACGATCGCGGCCGTGCGCGCCCACTGCTTGAGCTGTCGCAGCGCGACGCCGACCCAGATGGCGACTCCGCCCAGCACCAGATAGATGACCGCGAACACGGCGAAGATCGCACCGAGCCCGCTGATCGCGAAGAGCAACAGGCCGCCGAGGATCGCGAACCCACCGCTGATGAACAGCAAGATCGCGGCCGTGTTCACCTGCGCGGGAACCGGAGGGTTGCCGCCGCCGTACCCGTAACCCGGCGGGGGAGGGGGCATGTTCGGAGGCTGACCCTGCGGCTGGCCCTGCCACTGCTGCGGCGGCGGGCCTTGCGGCTGGCCCTGCGGCGGGCCCTGCCACTGCTGGGGCTGGCCCTGCGGCTGGCCCTGCGGCTGGCCCTGCGGCGGCTGAGGCGGCGGGTTGTAGGACATGTGGCCCTCCCACGGGTCGCGGTGTTCTACCGGGAGATGACCTTAGAGGCCCTCGCGCGCTTCGGCTACCGGTGACGCACCGCGATGGACGATTGCGCCGCGATTCAGGTCGCGATCGGCGCGAATCGAGCGTTTGCGGCGATTGCGAGATCGGCCGGGGTCAGCTCGACCTGCAGACCTCGTTTGCCGGCTGAGACGAAGACGGTGTCGAAGTGCTCGGCGGACGCGTCGACGACGACCGGCAGCCGGCTCTTCTGGCCGATCGGACTGATCCCCCCGACGACGTACCCGGTCGCGCGTGCGGCGGCCGCCGGCTCGGCCATCGCCCCGCGTTTGCCCCCGATCGCGGCAGCGAGCGCTTTCACGTCCAACCTCGCTGCGACCGGGACGACGCCGCACACGAGCTTGCCGTCGATGAGTGCGATCAGCGTCTTGAAGATGCGGTTCGCATCGACTCCGAGCGCCGCCGCAGCCTCGTCCCCGTAGGCCTCCGCGCGCGGATCGTGGTCGTAGGGATGCAGCGTGAACGCGATCTTCTGCTTGCTCAGCAGCGCCGTCGCCGGGGTACCGGTTGCCACAACCATCAACGCTAGTCGGAATGCAGGCGCCGGGATCCTGGTTCAACCCACATGATGGTGACCGCCGACAAGCCGCGCGTTCTCGGCGCGATCCGGCCGTTGCCGGGTATCGCGATAGGCTCGACGTCCAACCGGTACGAGAGGACGACGGTGGCTGAAGAGACGGTCGAGCAACGCCGCGCCAGGTTCGAGCGCGACGCCTTGCCCTTCCTCGACCAGCTGTACGCCGCCGCGATGCGCATGACGCGCAATCCGTCCGACGCCGAAGACCTGGTCCAAGAGACGTTCGTCAAGGCGTTCGCTGCGTTCCACCAATTCACCGAGGGCACCAACCTCAAGGCCTGGCTGTACCGCATCCTTACCAACACCTTCATCAACAACTACCGCAAGAAGCAGCGCCAGCCGCAGGAAGCCAACGGCGAAAATGTCGAAGACTGGCAGCTGGCGCGGGCCGAGTCGCACACGTCCAGCGGACTGCGGTCGGCCGAGATGGAGGCGCTCGACCACCTGCCCGACTCCGACGTCAAGGACGCGCTCCAGTCGCTTCCCGAGGACTTCCGCCTCGCGGTCTACCTCGCCGACGTCGAGGGGTTCGCCTACAAGGAGATCGCGGAGATCATGGGCACCCCCATCGGGACGGTGATGTCGCGCCTGCACCGCGGCCGCAAGCAATTGCAGACGCTGCTGGCCGACTACGCGCGCGAGCGCGGGCTCATCGCAGCTGGTTCCGGGAGCGAACAATGAGTGGACTGGGATTCGGTCCGGGCAACATCGACTGTGACGACGTGTTGTCCGAGCTCTACCTGTACATGGACGAGGAAACCGACGACGCCACCCGGGGCCG
Organism: uncultured Actinomycetota bacterium; assembly: GCA_963757455.1. Classification (GTDB taxonomy): domain Bacteria; phylum Actinomycetota; class Actinomycetes; order Mycobacteriales; family Jatrophihabitantaceae; genus RYN-133. The sequence continues at coordinate 61,016 of CAVWSE010000010.1, read as the reverse complement.
GATCCGCCAGCACCTCGAAGCGTGCGCCCCGTGCCTGCGCCAGTACGGCCTCGAGCACGACGTACGCGCGCTGATCGCGCGCTGCTGTGGCGGCGACCAGGCGCCGGCCAGCCTGCATCAGCGCATTCGCGTGCGCATCACCGAGCTGACCATCGATTCCGGCCACCTGGAGTACCGCGCCGACTGACGCGCGTCCCCTGAGCTCAGTTTCGAGCGATTTCGGCCGATCGAACACCATGTGGGTCACGGTTTCGCGCGCGCGAAAGGCGAGTCGGTACGCCGGCTGTTCCTCGTCTACGCACTCGTCAGCCTCGTCCCCGTGGTCGCGCTCGGCATCGTCCTGCTCGGTGTGCTGCACCGCGCCGACGACCAACGTGGGCTCGCCGAGGCCCGTGGCCAGGCCGATCTGATCGCCCGCACGTCGATCGCGCCGCAGCTGTCCGGGACGGATCTTCGGTCCGGCCTGTCGCCGCGTGACGCCGCGTGCCGTGCAGCGCACGGTCAAGCTCGCGATCAGTAGCGGAGACGTCCTGCGGCTGCGCATCCGCGATCTCAGCGGCCGGGTCGTGTTCAGCGACGACGGCTCGGGCGCCCGCGGGCCGGTCGAGGACGAGGTGCTCGACGCAGCGCGAGGCCAGGTCGTCGCGAGCCTCACCCGCGTCAATGCCGACGCCAACGACGCCGGGCCGCTCGGGCCGCGCGCGGTCGAGATCTACCGTCCGTTGCAGTCGGCTCAGTCCGGCAAACGCATCGGCGTACTCGAGGTGTATGTGCCGTACGCACCGATCGCCGCAAGCGTCAGTGCCGACCAGCGCACCGTCACTCTGACACTCGCCGGGGGACTTGCGCTTGCTGTGGCTCGTCCTGCTCGCCGTGTCGGCGTCGGTGACCCGGCGGCTGCGGCATCAATTAGGCCGCACGCGCTTCCTGGCCGCCTACGATGCACTGACCGGCTTGCCGAACCGCACCACCTTCGTGTCCGAAGTCGGTGCGGCGCTTGCCGGCGCCGCCGGCGGCGATCCGGCCGAAGTCGCGGTCGCCGTGCTCGATCTCGACGGCTTCCGTCGCATCAACGATTCACTCGGCAGCCGCCACGGCGACGAACTGCTCGTCGGCGTTGCCGAGCGGCTGCGCGCGGAAATGGGATCCGCGGCCGTTGCGCGCCTCGGCGGTGACGAGTTCGGTGTGTTGTTCCGCGATTCGTGTGACGTGCTCGGCCGGGTCGCGAACCTGCGCCGGGCCATCGGGGCCCCGATGGAGATCGCGGGCGCCCCGCTCGTCCTCGAAGCAAGCGTCGGGGTGGCGTGCGCGCCGACCGACAGCGGCAGCGCCACCGAACTACTGCGTGACGCCGCGATCGCGATGCACGTCGCGAAGGAGCACCAACTGGGTGTGGCGCGCTACCACCCGGATTACGACACCTTCGATGCGTCGGGACTGGCGCTCGTCGCCGAACTGCGGCACGCGATCGACGCCGACGAACTCGTGCTGCACTACCAGCCGAAGGGCAGCTTCACCGACGGGACGGTGAGCGAGCTCGAGGCGCTCGTCCGATGGCAGCATCCGACGCGCGGACTGCTGTACCCCGACGCGTTCATCCCGATGGCCGAGCGCACCGAGCTGATCGAGGACCTCACCCGATGGGTCGTGCGCAGTGCCGCCGACGCTCTCGACACGATCGATCCGTCCGGCCGTATGACCGTCGCCGTCAACGTGTCCGCTCGATCGCTGACGCGCGCGGATCTTGCTGACGACGTGCTCGCGATCGTCGCGGCGAGCAACATCCGTCCGGACCAGCTCGTCGTCGAGATCACCGAGACGGCGTTGATGTCCGATCCGGTCGCCGCCGCGGAGACCTTGCGACGGCTGCATGCCGCCGGAGTGCGCATCTCGATCGACGACTTCGGCGCCGGGCAGACGAGCCTGAGCTACCTGGTCACCCTTCCGGTCAGCGAACTGAAGATCGACAAGACCTTCGTGCTGCCGATGCTTGCCGATGGCCGCAACGAGGCGATCGTGCGATCGGTCATCGAACTCGGCCACAGCCTCGGCTGCGCGGTAACGGCTGAGGGCGTCGAGGACCAGGCCACGCTCGAGGCGCTACGAGGTTGTCCTGCGACACGGCACAGGGCTATCACCTCGCACGTCCCGTACCGATCTCGCAGGTGGCCGCTGCGATCGACCGCAGCGCCGCCACGCTGGCTGCGCCTGCACGCCTTTCGGCGTGAACCTCAGTTACTCACCGAGCGCACGAGCCGGTCGGCGGCCTGCAACGCGGGCGTGATCAGATCGCCGCCCTGCTCGCCCATCACTACGCCATAGACATCGACGCGTCGCCCGGCATGCCGTCGATGGCTGACGAACATGAAGCAACCGCCCGACTGCGACATCGAGCCGGTCTTGATGCCGACGAACCCGTCGTGGCCGAGCAGGGTGTCGTAGTTGTGGACGCGCCCGGCCACCGGCAACACGTAGGACGACCGACCGAACATCGCACGGAGCGCGGGCAGGTGCATCGCCTTACGTGCAAGGAGAATCTGGTCACGCGGCGTCGACGTCGTCGCCGCGTCGTAGCCGCTCGGGTCGGTGTAATGAGTGCGCGTCATGCCGAGCCGCCGCGCGGTGCTGTTCATCGCGCGAGCGAAGCGGGCGACCGTCCCGAACACGTGATGGGCGATCATGATCGCGACGTTGTTGGCGGACGGGAGCATGATCGCGGCCAGCCCCTGACGTTCGGTCGAGATGTTCACCCGCGCGCACCGCCACCGTCGACTCGCCGCGGTTCGCGCGGCGGTGCCAATCGGCGACATCGCCACGCGTCACCGTCATGTGGAATCCGCCGTGCGGTCCCATCGGGTCCTCGCTGAGCATCACGACGGCGGTCATGACCTTGGCCATGCTCGCGATCGGCGCGACGTGCTGGCGCGGGCCGAGGTTGATCGGGCCACCGCCGTAGGCGTAGCCGGCCTGGCCGACCGACGGCCACGTCGTGCGGGCCGACGCGCTGGCCGGTGCCACCACGAACGTCGCGAAGAACGCTGCGACGAGAACCGCGACGAGCCCGAACCGTTTCACCTCACGGAGTCTGCCTCATCATGATCGATTGGGCGGCGTGATCGGCGAGCTGAAGCCCGGCGTAGAGGCCGGCGGTGAGCGCATTGTGCCCGCGCTGTCCGAGTACGACACCGGTAATCACGACCGCCCTCATGGCGATCAGGCGGCGGACGCGGAACATGAAGCAACCCTGCGCGGCATCGTCCGACCCGGTCTTGATGCCGACGACGCCGTGTGTGCCGAGTAGCGTGTCGGTGTTCGACACGGTGCCCGCGACCGGCACCGAGTACTGGGACGTGCCGACCAGCGTGCGCAGCGCGGCGATGTGCATCGCTACGTCCGCGAGTTTCGTCTGGTCGACTGCGGTCGAGGTCGTGGACGCGGCAAGTCCGCTCGGATCTGTGTAGCGGGTGTCGTGCATACCGAGCCTGCGCGCTTCGGCGTTCATCCTTGCGACGAACGCGACAACCGTGCCCGCCACCCGGCGCGCAAGCATGATGGCGACGTTGTTGGCGGACGGAAGCAGTAGGGCGGCAAGGGCTTGCCGCTCCGTCAGCACCTCGCCGTCTTCGACAGTGACGATCGACTCGCCGTCAGCGTCGCGTGCGGTCGCGTCCTCGACGTCGGCAGCCGCTGACCGTCAGATCGAAGCCGGGCCGACCGGGTCGCAGCGGAGCCGCGCGCAGCACGATCAACGCGGTCATCACCTTGGCGACGCTGGCGATCGGTACCGGCGTTTGATCAGGGCTGTGCCGGATCGGACCGCCGTCGATCGTGTAGGCGCCCTCGCCGTGGGCGGGCCATCCGGCCGGGTCGAGGTAGTGGCGCCGGGAGTCGTCGTGGATGAACCGGATTACAGCGACGGCCGCGACAGCGGCGACCGTGATCATGACGGCGGCGCTGCCGATGATGCGGATTCTGGGCATGCGCCGACAGTGCTGCGCGGGGGTTATCGTCGGTGTTCGCGGCGTCCTTATCCGCCGCTTATGAAAGGTTCGGCAAGCTCCGGGCGAACCCCGACCGACGGAGATCGACACAGTGCGCGTGCTACTCGCCGATGACGAGCGGCTGCTGGCCGATACCGTCGCCGACGGCCTGCGCAAGCTCGCCATGGCAGTCGACGTGTGCTACGACGGCGAAGCGGCCCTCGAACGACTCGGCGTCAACCAGTACGACGTGGCGATCCTCGACCGTGACATGCCTGGCCGCAGCGGCGACGAGGTCTGTCGCTGGGTGGTCGATGCGTCGATCGGTACGCGCATTCTCATCCTGACGGCAGCGGCCGGGATCCGTGACCGCGTCGACGGCCTCGGGCCTCGGTGCCGACGACTACCTCACGAAGCCGTTCGCGTTCGCCGAGCTCGCTGCACGCGTGCAGGCGTTGGCGCGGCGCCCGCCGACGGTGATCCACCCGGTTCTCGACCGGGCCGGCGTTGTCCTCGACGTTCCGCGGCATCGCGCGTTCCGCGAGGGTCGGTTGCTCGATCTCACCCCGAAGGAGTTCGCCGTCCTGTCGGTGCTCATGCGTTCGGCCGGGACGATCGTCACCGCCGAACAGCTGCTGGAACAGGCGTGGGACGAGCACGCCGACCCGTTCACGAACGCGGTGCGCGTTGCAGTAATGACGCTGCGGCGCAAGCTCGGTGATCCGCCGATCGTGCACACGTTGCCGCGCGTCGGCTATCGGTTCGGCGAGCCGGACTGATGCATCTCTCACCACGGCGCCGATTCGTGATCGCCATGCTGATCAGCTGGCCGATCGGGTTGCTCTACCTCTACTGGGCCTTGATCAACGGTGTGAACGTGATTCGGTGGTACCGCTTCGGCGACGTCAATTGCGGCTCGACGTGGATGACGATCACGAACGGGTGCGATCCGACGTCCTACAGCGTGACGTTCGCCTGGGTGCAATTGCTGCTCGCGACCGGAATCGTCATCGCGCTCGGGTTCATGCTCGCGCGGTGGGTGCTGCGGCCGGTGGCGCAGATGGCCGATACGCTGGCGCGGCTCGGACCGACCAGCCTGAGCGTGCGGCTGCAGGTCGTCGGTGGCAACGACGAGACCAAGCGGCTCGGTGACGCGATCGACGCGATGCTCGAACGGGTCGCGGCGGGCTACGAGGCGCAGCAACGGTTCGCGGCAAATGCGTCGCACGAGTTGCGGACGCCGCTCGCCACGCAGCGCGCGCTGATCGAGATCAGTCTCCGCGACGCGTTGACCCCCGATCAGCTCGACCTGGTCTCGCGACAGTTGCTGGCGACCAACGCGCGCAACGAAGCGTTGATCGAGGGCTTGCTGGTGCTGGCCGAAACCGACCGCGGGCTGCGATCACGAACGCCGCAGCGACTCGACCTGATCACCGCGACGACGGTCGAGGCGTTGCGTCCGGCCGCGGCTCAGGCCGGCGTTGCCCTCGAGACATTGCTGAGCGCGGTCGAGGTCGACGGCGAGGCCCCGCTGCTCGAGCGACTCGTGACCAACCTCGTCCAGAACGCGATCAAGTACAACCATGCGGGTGGCTGCGTGCGCGTCGGCGTCACCGGGGACGGGCGATTGACCGTCACGAACACCGGCGATCGCGTGCAGCCGGACACTGTCGCGGGCCTGTTCGAACCGTTTCGACGTGGATCGGGCGACCGCCTCGATCACGGCAGCGGGGTCGGCCTCGGACTGACCATCGCGCGCTCGGTCGTTGCCGCCCATGGCGGCACCATCGAGGCGACTGCTAACCCTGACGGTGGGCTCACGGTCGTCGTCGGCCTCCCGACCCCCGGAGCTCGGCGTGCGCTACGGTCCGATCATGTCGCACTATGACAGTGCGTCCGGTGCTGCCGACGCCGACGAACTTGCCCGCCTGATCGCGCGGTACTTCCCGCAGCCGGTCGACACCGCGACCCATGTCGCCACCTCGGAGTGGGTCCCGCTCGTCGACGGCGAGCGGTACTACGCGGAGATCGACGAGCAACTCGGCAAAGCCGGGCCGGGCGACACGATTCTTGCCACCGGACTCGAGATCAATCCCTACATCGACCTACGCGGCCGCCCGGCCGACCACCCCGATCACCTCCCGCTCGGACGACAGTTCGCCGAGGCCGCGGCCCGCGGTGTCGACGTGCGGCTGCTCATCGCCGGACGGGTTTTCCCCGCGTCCCTGCCGCGCAGCGGATTGCCTTTCCGTGGCAACGCCTTCCAGGCAGATCACCTGCGCGAGCTGCGGGTCGCCGGGATGGACGAGCCGCCGCTACGCGGACGTGTGCTGCTCGACTTCTCCGGCGCGCTGCTCGGGTCGAACCACCAGAAGACCGTGGTCACCCATATCGGCGGCGAACTGACGTCCTACGTCAGCGGGATAGACCTTGCCGACCACCGCTGGGACGACGCACCGCACGACCGGCTGAGCCTCGAGGGCGGCCGGTGGGGCTGGCACGACATGGCCGTGCGGCTGCGCGGCACGGCCGCAGAGCGCGTCTGGAACATCTTCCGGCAGCGGTGGCAGGAGACGCTCACGCTGCCGCACGAGCACTGGCTCGCGGGCCCGACCGATCGGCGCCGGCTCAACCCGCCCGGAGTGCTGCCGGCACCGGCGCCGGCGCCCACTGCCGCCCCGGTCGAGTCGCCGGGAGTGGCGGTGCGCGTGCTGCGCTCGACGTTCCACCGCAAGGTCGACTCGCACGTGTCGTTCCGGCGCCGGCCATGGGATCTCATACCTGCGGGCGGCCACCAGGAGATCTTCACAACACTGACGACGGCGATAGGTGCAGCCCGGCGCTACATCTACGTCGAAGACCAGTACCTCGAGGAATCCGTCGGCGGGAACAGGCATTTCGAGCTGTACCCGCACCTGCGCGCCGCGGCCGCGCGCGGTGTGAAGGTCATCCTCGTGGGGTCGGGGACGCGTGACCCGGAGGACATCGACTTCGGTGGGCTCGAGATCAATCGCGAACTGAACGACGACCTGCAGACCAAGCTCGTCAACCCCCTCCGTCCGGCCGCGCGCAGCAACGTTGCCGTGCACCGGATCGAGAACTGCACCGTGCACGCGAAGCTGTTTCTCGTCGACGACCGGTTCGCCAACATCGGATCCGCGAACATGTTCAGCCGCTCGATGTTCGGCTCCGACAGTGAGATGAGCTCGGCGGTCGTGTCTGCGACCACGCTCGTGCGCGACCTGCGCATCGCGGTCTGGGCCGAGCATCTGCGCACTGCCCTCACCCCGCAGGTGCGCGAGGCGCTCGCCGACCTCGATCTCGCACTGGGCATCTGGCGTCCACAGTGGCTGCCGGACGGCGTGTCTCGCGCGATCTGGCAACGGGCCGGCAACCCACCCGGATTCGCACCCGACGAGCACGCGATCACGCTCGTCGGGCCGCACCTGTGAGCGATCAGGTCGTCGCCGCGAGCACCTTCTCCTTCGGAGCGTCGGCGTAGTAGTCGCCGGGCTTGGTGGCATCGGCACCGGCTGGGGCCTTCAGCGCGCGCAGCACGAAGGTGAGCACGACACCGACGATCAGGTTCACGAGCAATGCCGTGATCGCGATGTACACCTTCTGGTCGGTGAACGGGAAGTTGGCAAGCGGTGACCCGAAGTGTCGGGTGCCGCTGCCGATGACGGTCTTTGTCCCGTTGACGAGCTTCACGTGCAGGTCCGGCACGGTCTGCTGATAGGCGACGATGGTGCCGTAGACCATGCCGACCGCCCAGCCGGCGAGCAGCGCCCACCGGTGGAACCAGCGTGTGTAGAGGCCGGCGACGATCGCGACGATCGTCTGCAGGATCCACATGCCGCCGAGCAGCTGGAAGTTGATCGCGTTCTGCGTGTCGAGACCCAGTACGAACAGGAGAGCGCCGAACTTCACCACCAGCGACACGATCTTCGCGACCTGCGCTTCGTGCTTGGGCGACGCGTTGCGCGCGAAGTACTCGCGGTAGATGTTCCGGGTGAACAAGTTCGCAGCCGCGATCGACATGATCGCCGCCGGCACCAGGGCGCCGATCGCGATCGCGGCGAAGCACACGCCGGCGAACCAGTCGGGGAACACCTGGTCGAACAGCCGCGGCACGGCGAGCTGCGCGTTCGCAACGCCGTCGAGGCCGAAGATGTTCGTCCCCTTCGCGATAGCTGCGTAGCCGAGCAGGGCGAGCAGGGCGAGCATCAGCGAGTACAGCGGCAGGATCGCCGCGTTACGGCGGATCACGTTGCGGCTGCGTCCGGACAGCACTGCGGTCATCGAATGCGGATACATGAACAACGCGAGGGCCGACCCGAATGCCAGCGTGCCGAACGCCCAGTAGTTCGCTTCGCTCGTGATGAAGGTGCCGGGTTTGCCGGTGACAGGTGACGTCTTGGCCAGCTGCGTCTTGGCCGAGTCGAACATCGTCCCGAAACCGATCTTCGTCGCGACATAGATGATTGCAACGACGATGACGATGTAGATCAGCGCGTCCTTCACGAACGCGATGAGCGCGGGTGCGCGCAGGCCGGACGAGTACGTGTACGCGGCGAGAACCGCGAACGCGATGATCAGCGGAAGGTCTTTGGCGAACGTGCTGCCCGACCCGCCGATACCCATCGTCGTGACGACCGCCTGGATGCCGACCAACTGCAGGGCGATGTACGGCATCGTCGCGAGAATGCCGGTGACGGCAACCGCGAGCGCAAGGCCGCGGCTGTCGTAGCGGCCGCGCACGAAGTCGGCCGGCGTCACGTACCCGTTGCGGTGCGCGACGCTCCACAGCCGCGGCATGAAGATGAAGATGATCGGGTAGGCGACGATCGTGTACGGCACCGCGAAGAACCCGCTGACCGCTCCGGTTGCGTACATCGCCGCCGGAACCGCGACGAACGTGTAGGCGGTGTACAGATCGCCGCCGAGCAGGAACCACGTGATCACGGTGCCGAAACCGCGCCCGCCGAGGCCCCACTCGTCCAGGCTGTGCAGGTCTCCCGAGCGTCGCCACCGCGCGGCCCAGAAGCCGCCGATCGTGACGATCGCGAAGAAGAAGATGACGATGCCGAGTTCGACGCCGTTGACGCCGCTGCCGTCGGCCAACACCCGCACGGCGCTCACGGCTTCTCGCCCCGTGCTCGCGTGATCACGAGATAGGCGCCGCCGGTGAAGATCGGTGTGATGATCACCCAGAGGAGCAGGTACCAGTAGAAGAACGGCATGCCCCACAGCCGCGGCGTCTCGTACGAGTAGCTCGGGACGAGGGCCAGCGCGATCATCGGGATCGCCAGGAGCACGCCGGCGATCACCTTCGCACTCGCCGGTAGGGGCCGCACCCCGGCTGGTTGGTCGTGCTGGTCGCCTTCGGTTCCGATCGCCATCGACAGCCTCCCGCCATGTCGCGAGTCATTGGTGCCGCAGACCATATCGTCCTAAACGTCAGATTTGTGCGATCTGGGTGTGCGGATGGTGCGTGCGGGCAGTTGTGCGGCGCATGGCAAGGTTGATCTCGTGTCGGCGTTGTCGGAGCTGCTGTCGTCTCGCACGACACTCGACGATGCGCAGATCGATCACCTGCAGCGTCTCGTCGGAGAGTGGCAACTGCTGTCCGACCTTTCGTTCGCAGACCTGTTGCTCTGGGTGCGGGTCGAATTGCACGACGGCGAGGCCGGGACGACCGAGGGCTTCCTGTGCGCCGCGCAATGCCGGCCCACGACCGGTCCGACCGCCTACCAACACGATCAGGTCGGGGTGATCATCCGCGGCGAGCGCTCGATCCCGATGGAGACCGCGTTCAACGAGGCGCGCATCTTCCGCGAGACCGAGCCCGATTGGGACGGTGATCTGCCCATCCGGCGCGAGGCCATCCCGATCCGTCTGGACGGCGCCAGCCGCGAGGTGTTCGCGGTGCTCGGCAAGGACGCGAACCTGGCCAGCGTCCGCACGCCGTCCCAACTCGAACTTGTGTACCTGCAGACCGCGGCCGATCTGTCGGCGATGGTGGCCGACGGGACCTTTCCCAATCCTGACGCGAGCGAGGAAGAGGGATCCGGGCCACGCGTCGGCGACGGGGTGCTGCGTCTCGAGCCCGACGGCACGATCATCTATGCCAGCCCGAACTCGTTGTCGGCGTTCAGCCGGTTAGGGGTGTCCGGCACGGTCGTCGGTGAACCGCTGCACGAACTGACCAGCGGAGTGGCTGACGACCCGTTCGACGCGAGCGACCTGGGCGACGCGGTCGAGGCGGCGATCGACGGCGGGCAGCCGGCGTCCATCGAGGTCGATGGCGGGGGAGCGACGGTGCTGTTCCGCGCGATCCCGCTGCGGCCACGCGGTGAGACGCTCGGTGCGCTGTTGCTCATGCAGGACGTCACCGAGTTGCGTCGCCGCGACCGTCAGCTGATGAGCAAGGACGCGACGATCCGCGAGATCCACCATCGGGTCAAGAACAACCTGCAGACCGTGGCAGCGTTGCTGCGCCTGCAGGCGCGCCGGGTCTCGGTGCCCGAGGCGCGGGTGGCGCTCGAGGAGTCGATGCGCCGGGTGGCCTCCATCGCGCTCGTGCACGAGACGCTGTCGGTGTCCGTCGACGAGGAGGTCGACTTCGATCACGTCGTCGACCGGCTGCTCGGCATGCTGCCCGACGTCATGGGCTCAGCCGGACGGATCGAGCTGCGCCGCGTCGGCACGTTCGGCGAGCTGCCCGCTGAGGTGGCGACCGCGTTGGTGCTCGTGCTGACCGAACTCGTCCAGAACGCACTCGAGCATGCTTTCCCGGACGGGGCGAGTGGCTCGGTGCTGGTCAACGCGCAACGAGACCGCGGTGGTCTCGAACTGCGGGTCGACGACGACGGTGCCGGATTGCCCGAGGGGTTCGGCGACACGTCCGGCGAACTCGGGCTGCAGATCGTCCGGACGCTGGTTGCCGGTGAGCTGGACGGGACGGTGACGCTGCAGCCGCGCGAATCCTCGCCCGGCACCTCGGCGATCGTGCTGATGCCGCTGGTACGGCGAGCGCGCGTCGGGGGTTAGGGCAACCGGGCCCGACAGGCCCGTAAAACGCCTCGATGCCGGCCGTGAAATCACGACCGGCACCGAGGGTTGCTTTCGAGTCAGGCCAGCCGAGCCCTTGCGCGCGCGTTGCGGCGCTTGAGCGCACGGCGCTCGTCTTCTGACAGACCGCCCCAGACACCCGCGTCCTGTCCGCTCTCCAGAGCCCACGCGAGGCACTGCTGGATCACCGGGCACCGGCGGCACACAGCCTTGGCCTGCTCGATCTGGAGCAGGGCGGGACCGGTGTTCCCGATAGGGAAGAACAGCTCGGGGTCCTCGTCACGGCAAATCGCGCGGTGACGCCAATCCATCTTGTCTTTCTCCTCACGTCGTCGTAGTTGAACGGCATCTGTGCCGCTCCGCCTACGCTTGTGAATCCTTTCACGAGCGAGCTCAAGGTTCAAGCAACTGACCCAGATGCAAGCCAGCTCACTGGGTCGTGCCGAGCCGTCGTCGTCGTGGGGGACCCGTCTCCTGCCGCAAGCGTTGTCGAATTACCCACGCGCGGCAAGTCCCAATCCGTGGCCCTCGGCACGCTCTCATGTCGTCGTTGACGGCCCAAAAGTACGCGTGCCGCCGCGATCGGTCGACCCCTAAACCTGATTAATTCGGACACTTCTCTGGTTCACACCAGGACTTGAACCGCCTTGGCGGCCGTTCGGAACACCAGCTTTTCCTGGGGTCCGAGGTAGTCGCCGTCCACTTGAACCGGCGTGGGTTCGTCGGCAAGGACGGTCAACCCGTCCAGATCGTGCCCGCTGATGGCTGCGCGGCGCCCGATCCGTGGGTGTTTGCCCGACAACCTGGCCATTCCGAACAGCGCTCCGACGGTGCCCATCCGGCGGCGCGCGTACAGACCCAGCCCGGTGTCGAAGTTGGTGTCGGGAGTGGGACGGAGCGGGCGGTTGCCGACGTAGGTCCACGGATCGGTGTTCGTGACCACGGTCATGAAGACGTCGTCGTAGCGCGTGCCGTCGGGCAGTTCGACGTGCAGGTGCGGGTGGCGCCGGTCGGACTTGAAGAACTCGCGCACCCCGACGCGGGCGTACAGCGCGTGGCTGGACGTCTTGCCCTTGTTGCGCCACTTCTCGACGCCGGCCACGATCGCCGCGTCGAAGCCCATCCCGGCCGCGAAGATGAACCAGCGCTCGTCGGCGCCGAGCGTGACGCAGCCCAGGCTGACCGGACGGCGCTTGCCGGTGCGCAGCGCCTCGAGCACGACGCCGGTGGCTTCGATCGGGGTCTGGGGCAGGCCGAGGGCACGCGCGAAGACGTTGGTCGAGCCGGCCGGGACGACGCCGAGCGCCGGCACCTTGTCGTGGACGCCGTCGGTCAGCAGCCCGTTGACGACCTCGTTCACGGTGCCGTCGCCGCCGAAGGCCACGACGACGTCCGTCCCGTTTCGCATCGCGCGGCAGGCGAGCGCTGCGGCGTGGCCGCGGTTGGCGGTTTCCTCGACGTCCAGTTCGGCATCGCTGCCGAGTGCGTGGGTGAGCACATCCCGTTCGCGCGAGGTGGTGGCCGTCGCACGTGGGTTCGACACGACCAGGACACGCACGAGGTCGAACAATACCGATCGCCTACGGTTGGCCGGGTGGACAGACCGAGTCTCGTGGCCGTGCCCGGCCCGTTGCGTGCCGCGGCCGCGATCATCGGACTCGAGGCGCTGGCCCTGGTCGGCGCAGCCGTCGTCCTGGTCGTGAAGACGGCGACCGGTTCGCCGCAGCATGTGTGGGGCGCGCTGCTCGGTGCCGCACTGGCGCTGGCCGGTGCAGCGGTTCTCGCTGTTGCCGCGCGAGCGCTGCTGCTGCTTCGTCCCGCCGCTCGTTCGCCGATCGTCGTGCTGCAACTGCTCGCCCTGCCGGTGTCGTACAGCCTGTGGTTCCAAGCCGGCCGCGCCGAGTACGGAGCGCCGATCATGCTGGCCGCCCTGGCCGTGTTGTTCCTGCTGTTCACGCCGCCCGCCCGCGAAGCCCTGGACCGCGAGGTTTCCCGCTGATCGACTAGTCGATCCGGTCGATTTGCGACCGGATCGGCTAGTCGATCAAGGCGAAACGTGCCCGTCCACAGCCGCACGGCCTCGTCCACACGTAGGCCATCGGCGCCTCAGCAGTAGAGGCGCGCGGCCACAGTCGGGACATGCTGATTGCGCCGGCCGCACTACCGCGGGTCTTGACCCCGGAACTCATGCACCGGTTCGCGATATCCCGCAGCATGATGCGTACGGAACTGCGCCACGGTCGGTGGCAACGCCTCGCGGCAGGCACGGTGCTGACGCGCCCGGACGAACCGACTCGTGCCGACTGGGCAGACGTCGGTATTGCCCTTGCCGGGTCAGGCGCGGCGATCACAGGATGGGATGCGGCGCGCGCGCGTGGTGTCGGTGGCCGCGATCCTGACAACCAGCTCGTTGTCGTACTGTCCCGCGATGTTGTCGGGCGGGTCGTCGGTGGTGTCCGGATCCGGCAGACCGATCGACCGTTCACGCGCCGGTTCCAGCCGCTAGGAGCGCCGCTCGAACTGGCTCCGATCGTCGCGCTGCCGCGCGCTGTGACCGACACCGCCATCGACTGCCGCGACCTCGCGTCGGTGCGCGCCTTGCTGGGCAGCGCCGTGCAACGTGGACGGTGCGCGATTCCCGACCTGCTCGCTGAGTACGAAGCGGGTCCTCGCAACGGGAGCAGATTCCTTCGCATCGCGCTCGGCGATCTTCGTGACGGCGCACGATCGGCCGCAGAGGCGCGGGCGGCGCGCACACTGGCCAGAAGCTCGGTCCCGCCGTTCGAGCTCAACGTGCCGATCGTCGACCAAGCGGGAATGCTCATCCGAATCGTCGACATCCTGTGGCGCGAGCTCCGTGCGGCGCTCGAGATCGACAGCCGCGAGTTCCATTACAGCGAAGCCGACTGGCAGGCCACCCTGCGCCGACACAATCAGCTGACGCGGTGGGGGCTTTCCGCGACCCATTACCCGCCTCGCGAGGTATCGCGAAACCGATCGAACTTCGTAGCGGAGGTCCACGAGTGGCTGCGGGTGCGCGCGGGCGAGTTGCAGGTCCCGGTGCCGCGTGGCCACGGGATCCGCACACCCCGCGACGGCGAGGCGACCCCGTTCGTCCTCGCCAAACGCCCTTGATCAACTAGCGAATCCGGTCAAATTTCGACCGATTCGGCGAGTTGATCACGCTATTTCTTGGGCTCGGGCTCCGGGGCGCCGAGGCTGACGCGCATCTTCTTCAGACCGCGCGCGACCAGGCGCGACACTTGCATCTGCGAGACGCCGACGAGCGCGGCGATCTCGGTCTGGGTCTTGTTCGCGACGAAGCGCAGCAGCAAGATCTCGCGCTCGGCCTCGGGCAGTTGACTGATCACGTCCCGCAGCACGGCACGCTGCTCGACCTGCTCGAAACCCTCGTCGACCATGCCGAGCATCGGGTGCTCCGGCACGGTCTCGCCGGGCGGCGCCAGCACGTCCAGCGGCACGCCCGAGTACGCCCGGGCGGCGTCGAGCGCCTCGATCACCACGTCCTCTGGGACGTCGATGCGCTGCGACAACTCCCGCACCGTGGGCGCGCGTCCGAGTTCTTGCGACAGATCTGCGCGTGCGGCGTTGAGCGTCGTCTGCAGTTCCTGCGCCCGGCGTGGGACGTGGATCAGCCAGCCGGTGTCGCGGAAGTGGCGCTTGAGCTCGCCGAGGATCGTCGGCGTCGCATAGGTCGAGAATTCCAGGCCGCGGGACGGGTCGAAGCGGTCGATCGCCTTGATCAGGCCGATCGACCCGACCTGCACGAGGTCGTTCATGGGCTCGTTTCGTCCGGAGAACCGACGAGCCAGGTAGACGACGAGCGGCATGTGCAACTCGACCAGCCGATCGCGCAACGTGCGGCGCCGCGGGTCGCCCTCGTCCAGCGAGTGCAACTCGGCCAGTAATTGGCTCGCAGGCGGTCCCTCGCGCTCGTCAGCCTTTGATGCGGAGCTGCTCACGCCGGTGCTGGCTCTCGGCGCTTGGTCACCGTGATCGACAGGGTTCCGTCGTGACCCGCGACCTCGACGTCGGACGCCAGTGCGGACAGCACGCTCCAGGCGAAACCGCTCCGGTCGGGGCTCGCCGAGTCGGCGTCCGGCGCGTGCACCGAGGTCGTGACCGTGAGGAATCCGACTTCAAGTTCGAAGTGGGCCGACAGCGTCGTCTCCGGCTGGGCGTGGGGGAGCAGCAGCGCGCACGCCTCGTCGACGGCCAACCCGAGGTCGTCGATGTCGTCGACGGTCAGGTCGCACCGAGCAGCGAGGCTCGTTGCGGTCAGGCGCAGCGTGGCGACGTACGCGCCGTTGGCCGGGACGCTGATGTCGACCACGTCCTGGTGCACGTCGGCGACGGGCACGCCAAACATGTCGTTGACGTCGTCGCGGTCACGATCACTCACCGAAGTCCTCCTCGGACGCGGGATTGGGTCGGTTCCAATGCACGATGACGGGAACGCCCTTCTGGGCACCGAGCACGCTCGGCGCAGCCTCGTCGAGCAAGAGACTCGCTCCTCCCTGCACGGGCAACCCGATCCATCGCGCGCCCAGCACCCGGCTGATGTGTCCGTGCGCAACGAGCACGACCGGACCCTCTGACAACGACTTCGCCGCAGCAGCGAGAACACGATCAGCTCGCTGTCGAACCGCGTCGATACTCTCACCTCCCGCCGCGCCGTGCGTGAAGATGGTCCAACCGGGGACGCTCTGCTGGATCTCGGGGGTGGTCAGCCCCTCGTAGTCGCCGTAGTCCCACTCGGCCAGGTCGTCGTCGATGGCGTCGACGCGCAGCCCGCTGAGCTCGGCCGTCTGGATCGCTCTCGTCCGTGGACTGCACAGCACGCGGGCCGGCTTCAGCCGGGCGAGCAACGGTGCGAGCGCGCGGGCTTCGTCCTCGCCGTGCGCCGTGAGCGGGATGTCGGTGCGGCCGGTGTGCTTGCCGTCGCGGCTCCACTCGGTCTGCCCGTGCCGGACGAGCCACAGCGCAGCACCGTCGTCGACCTCTGTCGGCATCACGAAGGCCGGCCCCGCATCGGAGCCGGCCTTCGAGTCGTCGTTTGCCACCGTGGTCAGGAGGCCTTCTTCGTCTCCCAGAAGATCGTGTCGATCTCCTTGATGAGGTCGAGGAGTTCGTCGCCCTTGGCCGGGTCGACCTCACCCTTGCCGCCGGACGCGCCGGCGGCCTTCGTGGCCTTGTTGAACAGCTCGTGCAGCTGCGGGTACTTCTCGAAGTGCGGCGGCTTGAAGTAGTCGGTCCACAGCACCCACAGGTGGTGCTTGACCAGTTCGGCGCGCTGCTCCTTGATGATGAGCGCACGCGTGCGGAACACCGGGTCGTCGTTGCCCTGGTACTTCTCCATGATCGCCTTGACCGACTCGGCTTCGATGCGAGCCTGCGCCGGGTCGTAGACGCCGCACGGCAGATCGCAGTGTGCCTGTGCAGTGATGATCGGGCGGAAAAGACGCATTCCTGGACCTCTCTGATCGAGTCTCGATTAGGGCTGGGCTGTCCTGAAATGGACCCTACTCCCGGCGGCGCGCGTGCTTCGGGGCACTATCGACGCGTGCTCCCGTGGCAGCTTGTGCGCGTGAGCGGACCGTCGATGACGCCGGCTCTGCGCCATGGCGACGTCGTCGTCGTGCGCCACGGCGCATCGGTGCGCCCGGGTGACATCGTGCTGGCCCGGTTCCGGTCGATGCCCGACCTGCTCGTGCTCAAGCGCGTCGCCCGCCCGTACGAGGACGGGTGGTGGCTCGCGTCCGACAACCCCTACGCCGGTGGTGACAGCACGTCCCATGGCGTGGCAGACGTCGAGGCCCGCGTGGTGTTGCGACTGCCCCGGTTGCGAGGCCGCTGAGGGCCGATGTGCCGTTCAGTGTCTGATCACCGAGAACGGTGAGGGCCCGCATCGCTTATGCGATGCAGGCCCTCACGATCAGCTGCGTGGAATCAGAAGCTGCTGGTCCCATTCGGCGTGCCGAGACCCGTCGGTCCGTCCCAGCCGGTGCCGGCGTGGCACCACACTGCAGGCGAGCACGAGCCGTTCGACCCGCTCGTGACGTCGTTCAGGCCGGACGTGTGCGCCCAGGTGTAGGAAGCCGGGTAGCCCGAGACGTTGCCCGATTCGGTGTACACGCTGGCGATGATCGGCGACGAGGCGCTCGTCCCGCCATAGACCTGCCAGCCGCTGTAGCCCTGGTACGGCGTGGAGTCGTACACGGCAACACCGGTGTTCGGGTCGGCGACGGCGGAGACGTCGGCCGTGGCCTTGCCGGAGCACTGGGTGGCCGAGGTCTGCCAACTGGGCTTCGCGTTGAGCGTCGAGCAACCGCTACCGGCGCCGCTCCACGCCGACTCGCTCCAGCCCCGGGTGTTGCTCGCCTTCGTCAGGCTCGTTCCACCGACCGCGACGACCGAGTCGTAGCTCGCGGGCGACTCGATGCCGTACCCGTTGTCGCCGGTCGAGGCGGTGATGGCGATGTTGGGGTGGTTGTACGCCGAACTCGCTCCCGAGTCACTGCCGCCGTAGCTGTTGCTGATCGCGGACACGCCTTGCGTAGCGGCGTAGTTGACTGCTGTGCCGAGATTGGCGAACGACGCGGTCTTCGCTTCGACGAGCAGGATCTTGCAGGCAGGACACGCCGCCGACACCATGTCGAGGTCAAGGCTGATCTCTGTTGCCCAGCCCGCATTCTTCGTCGGATAGCTCGTCGTTCCGGTCTGGCTCACCTTGCGGAAGCAACCGTTGGACGAGGTGCACGCGGGCAGGCCGTACTGGGCACGGTAGGTGTTGAGGTCGGCGGCCGCAGTGGGGTCGTCGTACGCGTCGACGATGGCGACCGTCCGCCCCGCGCCCGCACTAGTGCTGAGCTTGTATGCGGACTGGATGTCGGCGGGACCGTAGCCGGCAGGCGTGGCGTTCGGGCCGACCTTGCGAGCCATCGGGTGTCCGGCGCTCGTGGTGACCACGCGGGCCAGACAGGCGGCGAAACCGGCTCGTGCGGCTGCGCACGTGCGCTCGCTCGAGTGGTGGGTCACCGCCGCAGTGGCAGCCGCGGGAGCAACGAGCGCTGCCGCGGCCAATGCTGCGCTTGCGGCAGCGGCCGTCACGATGAGACGAGACATCAAACCTCCATCGGGGATCTTGCGTGTGATCGCACGCGTCTTGATCGACTCTGAACGTTCGATGTCGGTACGTCTACACAGGAGCGCTGTCAACAAGTCACCACGACAAATGCGGACAGTGGGGTGTGCGAGAATTGACGCACAAAGGGCGACCCCCCGAACACTTCGACAACGCGACCGTAACCTGGTCGTCACCGGCATCGGCAGCACGATGGGGGCGTTTCAGACGTGGGTTTCGACCCGGACAGCGCGGTTTTCCGTGCGCACGTGAACGGCAAACTGCGCGTGCGCAGCACGATGCCGTTGGTCGATCGTGAAGCTCTGTCATTGGCTTACACGCCCGGCGTCGCCGAGGTGTGCACCGCCATCCATGAGGACGAGAGTCTTGCGCGCGACTACACCTGGCGCTCGCGACTGGTCGCGGTCGTGAGCGACGGCACGGCAGTGCTCGGGCTCGGCAACATCGGCCCACTCGCCGCGCTGCCGGTGATGGAGGGCAAGGCAGCACTCTTCAGCGAATTCGCCGGCCTGAACGCGGTTCCGATCGTGCTTTCGACCACCGACCCGGACGAGATCGTCGAGACGGTCGAACGCGTGGCGCCATCCTTCGGCGGCATCAACCTCGAGGACATCTCCGCACCGCGCTGTTTCGACATCGAGCGCCGGCTGCGCGAACGACTCTCGATCCCGGTCTTCCACGACGACCAGCACGGCACCGCCATAGTTGTGCTTGCCGCGCTGCGCAACGCTGCCCGTGTGACCGGACGGACGCTGGCCGACCTCCGCGTCGTCGTGTCGGGAGCGGGCGCAGCCGGCGTTGCGTGCACGAAGATCCTGCTCGCCGCCGGCATCGGCGACATCGCGGTGGCCGACTCGCGCGGGGTGTTGCATCCCGACCGCGACGCGTTGACGTCGGTGAAGGCAGAGCTGGCGCGGACGACGAATCGCCTGGGGTTGCAGGGGAGTCTGCACGATGCGCTCGCGGGCGCGGACGTGTTCCTCGGACTCAGCGCGGGCGCGGTGGCCGAGGAATCGGTTGCGCAGATGGCGCCGTCAGCGATCATCTTCGCGCTGGCGAACCCGACGCCGGAGGTGCATCCGTCAGTTGCGCATCGGCACGCGTCGGTGGTGGCTACCGGGCGCAGCGACTATCCGAACCAGATCAACAATGTGCTGGCTTTCCCGGGCGTCTTCGCCGGTGCGTTCGACGCGGGCGCCTCTGCGATCACCGAAGGCATGAAGCTCGCTGCTGCGGCTGCGCTCGGCGACGTGATCGCCGACGACCTGCGCGCGGACCACATCGTGCCCACGCCGTTCGATCCGCGGGTAGCGCCGGCGGTGGCGAGCGCCGTGGCGGCGCAGGCGCGCGTCGATGCCGTCGCGGCCGACAGCGTCGTATCGGTCTGA
Organism: uncultured Actinomycetota bacterium; assembly: GCA_963757455.1. Lineage (GTDB taxonomy): Bacteria > Actinomycetota > Actinomycetes > Mycobacteriales > Jatrophihabitantaceae > RYN-133. The sequence continues at coordinate 41,409 of CAVWSE010000010.1, read as the reverse complement.
GTCAGGCGACGACCAGCTGGCGTGCGACGACGCCGCCGCGATCTGCCGTGCGATCAAGGCCGCGCCACACCGCGGCGAGCCGCGCAACAGCCGTCTCGAGTCGATCGGCAGGCAGTGAGAACGGCACGCGCAGAAATCGTTCCAGCGTGCCGTCGACGCCGAAACGCGAACCCGGCACGACGATCACACCTGCCGGAGCAGCGTGCATGGTCAGCGACGTCGACAGAGGCGCGTCGAGCTCGGCCCACAGCGAGATCCCGCCTTGGGGTAGGGCGAATGTCCACTCGGGCAGGTGCTCGTTGAGCGCGCTGGCCAGGACGTCTCGCCGCGCGCGCAGCATGCTGACCCGCTCGGGCATCAGCTCCGGCAGCTTCGGCACGATCTCCGCGGCGACGAGTTGGTCGAGCACTGCACCGCCCATGTCGATAGACGCGCGCAGCGCGGCCAGGCGCTGGATGAGCTCGGCGGACGCGCGGATCCAACCGATCCGCAGGCCGCCCCATACCGGCTTCGACAGCGAGCCGACGATGATCACCGAGGGATCGATCGAGGCAGCGCTGCGCATCCCGGCACAGAATCCGAGCTCGACGAACGATTCGTCGACCACGACTGTCGTGCCGGTGAGCCGCGCCGCTCGAAGCACTTCGCGCCGCGCGTCGTCGTCGATGAGCGCGCCGGTCGGATTGTGGAAGTCGGGAATGAGGTAGGCAAGTCGCGGCGCGGTCTGCCGCAGCGTCGCTCGCATCGTCGCGACGTCCCAACCGCCGAACGCCGTCGGCACCGACACCGTTCGCGCACCCGCACGGCGCACCGCGTCGATGGCGCCGGGGTAGGTCGGCAGCTCTGTCAGCACGCGGTCGCCCGGGCCGATCAGCAGCTGCAGCAACAGATCGAACGCGTGCATCGCGCCGTTGCTGATGAGGATGTGCTCGCAACCGGTGGGGACGCCGCGCTCGGTGAAGCGGTCGGCCACGACCTGCCGAAGCACCGCGAGACCCGCCGGTTCATAACCTTCGGTCTCGGCGTAGCGAGGCAGCGCCGCAGCAGCCGCCGGCAGCGCGTCCTGCAACACACCGGCAGGTGCTTCCAGCGCGGCGCACGACAGGTCGACCACGTTCGCGGTGTCGACACCGCGACGCCAGCGCGCGAGCGACGGACCGGGCCGGGAGCCTGCCGGCACGCTCACATAGCTACCCGAGCCCGTGCGACTGGTCAGGAAGCCCGACGATCGCAGCGCGTCGTAGGCAGCGGTGACCGTCGCGCGGCTGACCTCGAGGGCCCCGGCCAGTTCGCGCTCGGACGGCAGGCGGGTCTCGGTAGCGATGCGGCCGTCGAGCACGAGGGCAGTGATCGCCTCGCAGAGGGCGGCGTAGACGGGGCCGCGCTGCGTGCGCAGATCCGGCAACAACCCGGCCAAAGAACGTCCACCGATGCGCGACGAGGAAGCCATACCTCGATTCTCGCACCGGTTTGGCCTGGAAGGCCAGCCAATTAGGTCGGCATTGGCCTCTCAACGCGCCGCTCATCGGGGCGCTCTCGGCCACCAGTGCCGAATTGGCCCGAGATTCTTGCCGCGGCCGGTCGCGAGGATGAGGTCGTGATCTGGAACCGGTATGCCCGACGGCTCGTGCAGTTGTACGTCGGGCTCTGGATCTACGGCCTCGGTGCGGCGCTGCAGGTGCGTGCCGGGCTCGGACTCGATCCGTGGGACGTCTTCCACCAAGGCGTGTCGCGCCACATCGGCGTGGCCATCGGCACGGTGGTCATCATCGTGGGCGCGCTCGTGCTGCTGCTCTGGATCCCGCTGCGGCAACGTCCGGGTCTCGGCACGGTGTCGAACGTCGTGCTGATCGGCGTTTCGATGAACGTGAATCTCGAGCTGTTCAGCGCGATGCACGGGCTGTGGCTACGCGGGATCGTCCTCGCGGTCAGCATCGTGCTGGGCGGTGTGGCAACCGGGATGTACATCGGCGCGCACTTCGGCCCGGGTCCACGGGACGGGCTGATGACCGGGCTGGCTCGGCGCACGGGTCGTTCGATCCGATTGGTGCGCACGGGAATCGAGCTCACCGTGCTCGCGGCGGGCTGGGTGCTCGGCGGCTCGGTCGGCATCGGCACGATCGCCTACGCATTGCTGATCGGACCGCTCGCCCAGGTGTTCCTGGCGTTGTTCGACACGAAGCGCGAGCGAGTGGTCGTCGCGACGGTCGATTCAGGACGGGTCGAGATCGGCGAGCACTGCTGAGGCCGCATTGCGCCCGTTGGTGGCGATGACGCTGCCGGCCGGGTGGGTCGCGGCGCCGCACAAGTACACACCGGCCATCGGCGTGCGCGGCGTGAGCCGGTGCTCCCACATCTGGTCGGGACGCACCTCGCCCTGGAAGATGTGCCCGCCGGTCAGACCGACGCGCTTCTCGATGTCGGGCGCGCCGAGCACCTCGTAGTGCTCGAGGCAGTCTTCGAAGTCCGGCGCGAACCGGGAGATCAGGTCGATGAACTGCCGGGCGACCTCGTCGCGGCGCGCGTCCCACCCGCCGGTGAGGTCGTACGGCGCGTACTGGCCGAAGACGCTCATCAGGTGTTTGCCGGGCGGCGCAGGGGAGGGATCGTGCAGCGTCTGCACGTAGATCTCGCCGAAGCCGACCGCCGCATCGCCGGCAGCACACCGTTCGAATGCCGCCTGCGCATCGTCCAGGCCGGTCGTGACGTCGACCGTGCCGCGTGCCATGAACGTCTCGCCCGGCGCCGCCGTCCACGACGGCAGGCGTGACAGCGTCGAGTTGAACTTCACGACCGGACTGCGGATGTCCCAGTCCTCGAGGCGCCCGCGGTAGTCGGCCGGCATCGCGTCGCCGGGCACCATGCCGAGCAGTCGCTTCGGGTCGGCGTTGCTGACGACGCTGGTCGCGGCGATGAACGTGCCGTCCTCCAGCCGCACCCCCTCGCCGGGCACGATCTCCCCGACCGGCACACCGCAGGCGAGCACTGCGCCCGCGTCCTGCGCGGCATCGGCTATCGCGAAGCTCACCATGCCCATGCCGCCACGCACGTAGCCCCAGATGGGGCCTTCGTCGAGCAGGTCGCCCTGGTAGTGCATGAGTTTCACCGATGCGGTGCCCGGGTCGCGCGGGCCGGCGAAGGTGCCGATGACGCCTTGGCCGAACAGCGCGTCCTTCAGCCGCTGGTCGGTGACGAATTCGTCGAGGACGTCGGCGATGGACGCGTCGAACAACGCATCGATCATCCTTTGCTCGCCGAGGATCTCTTCGAGCTCGGCGCGCGAGGGCGATTCGCCGAAACGCTTCGCCCATGGCTTCGTAGATGGTGGGATGCGCGTGGATGGTGTGGGTCAGCGTCTCGACCGTGGCTTCGGCTTCCATCGCCAGCACGCCTTCGCTGATCAGCTCGAAGGCTTCCGGCCCGATGATGTGGACGCCCAGAATTTCGCCATATTTCGCATCGGCGACAATCTTCACGAAGCCATCGTGCTGCCCCAGGATACTGGCCTTGCTATTGGCGGCGAAGGGAAACTTGCCGACCCTGACGTCGTAGCCCTGCCGCGCGCGCCTGCGCCTCAGTGAGCCCCACGCTGCCGATGCCCGGCTCCGTGTAAGTTGCGCCGGGAATGCGATTCTTGTTGACCGGAGTCACCGGTTTGCCGGCGATGTGCGCGATCGCAACCATGCCCTCGGCAGTCGCGACGTGCGCCAGCTGCGGCGTGCCCGCGACGATATCGCCGATGGCGTAAACGCCGGGCTCGCCCGTGCGCTGGAACGGGTCCACTTTGATGAATCCGCGATCGAGTTCGACGCGAGTGCCTTCGAGGCCAATGTTTTCCGTGTTCGGCTTGCGCCCGATTGCCACCAGCAGCGCCTCGGCTTCCACTGTTTCTTCTTTGCCGTTCGCGAGGGTCGCCGTGAAGCGCACGCCGCTATCGGTAGTCTGCACGTTGCTCACTTTCGCGCCTGTCTCGACGCGAATACCGCTTTTCTTGAAGTAGCGCTCGAGATCCTTGCGAGACGTCTTCGTCTTCAACCGGCACGATGCGCGGCAGCATCTCGAAGATGCTGACTTTTGATCCGAACGCGATGGAAGCAGGACGCGAACTCGACGCCCACTGCGCCCGCGCCCAAAATTGCCAACGATTTCGGAACGTAATTCAGATCCAGAATTTCGATATTGGTGAGGATGCGCTTGGCATCCGGCTTGAGTCCGGGCAGCATGCGCGCCTCCGATCCCGTGGCGAGCACGATGTTCTTGGCTTCGACGATCTGCTTGCCCGCGTCCGAGGTGACTTCGATCTTTCCGGGACCCGCCAGGCGGCCGTAACCCTTGATGACGTCCACCTTATTCTTCTTCATCAGGAACTCGACGCCTTTGGCGTGCTTGGCGACGATCTTGTTCTTGCGCTCCAGGACCAGCGGAAAATCCAGGCGCGGATTTCGCAGTGAATGCCGTCTTCTACGGAGTTCTGGAAATGCTCCCACACGTCGGCGGTATGGAGGAAGGACTTAGTCGGAATACAGCCTACATGCAGGCAACAGCCGCCCAGTTTCGCGTCTTTTTCAATGAGCGCGACCTTTAGGCCGTACTGCCCCGCACGAATGGCGGCTGAGTAACCCCCGGGACCGCTCCCAAGGACGATCACATCATATGTCATGGTTTTTCTTTTAGTGTAGCAGGACGAATTTGCGTTCAAAATAAAAGTACATCGCGCGTGCGCCGTTAAGTTCTGCGTTGCGCGGGACCGAGGCTAGGCGCCTAGCTTGGCAGCCAGATCCATTATGTCGGCGGAAACTACGTCGAAATCGCCAGCCTTCGCATGGTCGGCTGGGCCGCCGACACCATGCTCGTTGGGGCGATGGATAAATCCAGTTCGCAATCCGCAATCCCGGGCAGCTTTGAGGTCGGGGACGTGCGCCGCAGCCATCATCACTTCTTGCGGTTTCAAGCCCAGCAGTTCCGCGGCTTTCAGGTAAGTCTCATGGTCCGGCTTGTAGTGCTTGGCGAGTTCGGCTGAAATGATCAGATCCCAGGGCAGCCCGGCGTTTTTTGCCATTTCGGTGAGCAGCGAGCACGTTGCCATTTGAAAGCGGCGAGATGATGTATTTCTTCTTCAGCCGGGTCAGTCCGGCCACCGAATCAGGCCACGGTTTGAGGCGATGCCAGACGCGATTCCATTGCTCTTTTTCCGCTTCGCTGAGGCCGTTGATTCCGAATTCCGACAATCAGTTCGTCAAGAATCATGCGGTGCAGCTCATCGAGCTTGGTCCACGGGAGATCGCCGGTGCGGACTCTTTCCATAGATGGGTGGTAGCCTTCGCGCCAGCGGTCCGCGAAACGCGCCCAGTCGATGGTGACACCTTTGCGATTTGCCGCGCTCCAAGCCATACCCTCGGCGATGATGGAACCGCGCCAATCGACCACGGTACCGAAGGTGTCGAAGACTAGTGCCTTAATTTGCGTGCGGTGTCTGGGCGCGGAGCTTGGAACCGTCGTCAATCGCGACGCGGCTCCGATAGCTCACGGCTTTGGCGAACTTCCTTCGGGTCATGTCATTCCCTCCTGTCTTGGCCAGTATAATGCTAATCGCGCCTCCCGTAGCCGCCAATAATTGCACAGCATGACGCCGCTCCAGTCGGGCGTGTCTTCGTGCTTGAAAAACACGAACACGTCGCGGCCTCGCCCAACTGCTGCCGCACGCGCTCTGCGATTTCGCGCGGTCTTCCGCCGAATATTCTGCTTTCCGCAGCCGCGCATAGACGAATGGAGCCGTCACCACCTGCGGCACTTCGAACTTGTCCGATTCCGCCAGACACAGCGCCACCCGATGCGCTCCAGCAATCTGATACACCTCATCCGTCAACCAACGTGGCGTTGCGAAACTCAAACGTCGTGCGAATGTCCTCCGGCAGCTTCGCCAGAAACGCGCCCAACAAGGCCGCATCCAGCCTTGAAATTCGGCGGCAACTGGAACAGCACCGGGCCCAGCCTGCGCGACGCCCGCAGCGGCTCCAGCGCCTTGAAGAACAAGCCCGTGAATTCGGATTCCTGCAAACGGTTGATATGAGTGATCCGCATATGCGCCTTGCATGCGAACAGAAACCCGTCAGGCGTCGCCGCTACCCATTTTTCAAGTGTAGCCGCCTTAGGCAACTGCCGGAACGTGTAATTGATCTCGACCGCATTCAGCCGCGTAGCGTAATGCTTCAGAAATCTTTCGCCGCCAGCTTCTGCGGATAAAAATCCGGTTTCCAACTCGCATAAGCGAATCCGGAGGTCCCTGCGGAAAGCCGACTGCATTCTCTCAGGCTACACTGAAGTTATAGTGCATCCCCACTCCGCCGAACGATCGCCCTCCGGCAAGCATTCGCGCGAAAAGGCCGCCACCCCCAAGCGTAACCAATCCGAACGCATCCGCGAAATCTGGCCCGACCTGCGCGAAATGATCCTGCCGCGCCGCAAACTGCTGGCGCTGGGCTTGGGGCTGATGATCATCAACCGCCTGAGCGGCCTGGTGCTGCCCTACTCCACGCGCTTCCTGGTCGATAACGTGATCGGCAAACGTCAGATCGCGCTACTAACGCCGCTGGTGCTCACGGTAGTCGCCGCCACCGTGATCCAGGGCATCACGTCGTTCACGCTCACGCAGCTGCTCTCCAAAGCCGGGCAGCGGCTGATCGCGGAACTGCGGCAGAAAGTCCAGCAGCACATCGGCCGCCTCTCGGTCGGCTATTACGACGCCAACAAAAGCGGAGTCCTGGTCTCGCGCATCATGACCGACGTCGAAGGCGTGCGCAACCTGATCGGCACGGGCCTGGTCGAATTCGTCGGCGGCGTGATGACGGCGGTGATCGCCCTGGTCGTGCTGCTGCGCATCAGCGCTCTGATGACCGGGCTCACGGCCTTGTTCGTCGCGGCTTTCGCCTTAGCGTTGTCGAAAGCCTTCACCAAGATCCGGCCGATCTTCCGCGAGCGCGGCAAGATCAACGCCGAAGTCACCGGGCCGCTTACCGAATCGCTGGGCGGCGTGCGCGTGGTCAAGGGCTACCACGCCGAAGAGCGCGAAGCGGCCGTGTTCGCGGGCGGCGTCAAGCGCCTGCTGACCAACGTGGAAGCAGTCGCTCACCGCCATGTCCTTCATGAGCCTCTCGGCCACGGTGCTGATGGGCATTGTGGGCGCGGTGGTCATGTATCGTCGGCACGCGGCAGATCTTCGCGGGCACGCTCACGCTGGGCGGGTTCTTCACCTTCACCGCGCTGCTGGCGTTCTTGGTGGCGCCGGTATTCGGCGTCGTCGGCATCGGCACGCAAATTACGGAAGCGCTCGCGGGGCTCGACCGCACGCACGAAGTTCTGAAGGAACGCCCCGAGGACGAAGACCCGAACCGCACCGTGGCGCTCGGCCCCATCGAGGGCGAAGTGATTTTCGAAAACGTCGGCTTCTCCTACGAAGCCGGCAAGCAGGTGCTGTTCGACGTCAGTTTCCACTCGCAGCCGGGCACCGTCACCGCGCTGGTGGGCCCCTCGGGCTCCGGCAAATCCACCATCATCAGCCTGATCGCGGCTTTCCACGTCCCCACCGAAGGAAGAGTCTTCGTCGATGGCATGGACCTCTCGACAGTGCGCCTGGACAGCTACCGCACGCAGTTGGGCGTGGTGTTGCAGGACACGTTCCTGTTCGACGGCACCATCGAAGAAAACATCGCCTTCGCGCGCCCCGGCGCGACCAAGGAACAAATTCTCGAAGCCTGCCGCATCGCGCGCGTGGACGAATTCGCCGAGAATTTCGAAAAGCAATACGACACCATCGTCGGCGAGCGCGGCGTGAAACTCTCCGGCGGCCAGCGCCAGCGCGTCTCCATCGCCCGCGCCATCCTGGCCGACCCGCGCATTCTGATTCTGGACGAAGCCACGTCCAGCCTCGACTCGGAATCCGAAGCGCTGATCCAGGAAGGGCTCGAAGTACCTGATGAAGGGCCGCACCACCTTCGTGATCGCGCACCGCCTCTCCACCATCCGCCGCGCCGAGCAGATTCTGGTGGTCGAAGCCGGCCGCATCGTCGAGCGCGGCACGCACGAATCGCTCTACGCGCTAGGCGGCCGCTATTGGGATCTATACACGCGCCAGCACGGCCTCGAAGCCAATTTATTCCTCGCCCCCGGCGAAGGCGATTCCATCCCCGAATCGGAAAAAGCCGGCGGCTCCAAACCCGATGGCGCGGGCGTCGGTGAAGCCATGCGCCTTATCCGCGGAGGTTAGCTCCAGGGCCAGCCACTCAATAGGATGCTTGACTTTGGCATGATTCGCCTATAGCTTTGGCTAGTATCAGGCGTCATGCAGGGAGGCTCCGATGAGAAATAACGTACTTGCTATGATGAGCGCGCTGGTGCTCACTATTGTCCCGGCGGCCGCGCAGGCGACCACGAAACCAGCAGCGCAGGCGAAAACCCCCGCTGCAAGCAAGCGAGCGTGGACTCCGCCACGTACGCCCGACGGCCAACCCGATCTTCAGGGAGTATGGACCAATAACTCCGTCACGCCGCTGCAGCGGCCCAAGGAAGTGGCCGGAAAAGAATTTTATACGGAGGCGGAACTGGCGGCGGTTCAAAAACGGCAGCGCGAGCGTCTTGCTCAGACTGAAGAAGAGGGTGAGCCGGCCGAGAACCATTCAGGCGTCGAAGGTGCACCCGCGGAGAACGTGCATTACGATCACTCCCAGTATGGCCTCGACTGGCTCCAATCCAAGGTTGCCTGGAACCAGCGGACCTCGCTGATTGTAGGGCCGGAAGGCACCATCCCTCCACTGACGCCGCAAGCCCGCGATCGAGTGGCAACGATGAAAGCTAAGCAAAAGGGCCATGAATTTGATGGTCCAGAGAACCGGCCGTTGGGCGCGCGGTGCATCACGATGGCTCGCGTAGGACCTCCAATCCTGCCCTCCCGCTATAACAGCAATCTGCAGATCGTACAAGGGCCGGGATACGTGGCCATTGAAACCGAAGAGATCCACGATACCCGGATTATTGCCACAGACGGACGGCCGCATATTCCTAAAAATATTCGCCAGTGGATGGGCGATTCAGTAGGCCATTGGGAGGGTGACACGCTGGTGATCGACACCACCAACTTCACGGATCTGAGTCCTTTCCCTGGAGCCGAGAACCTGCACGTCGTGGAACGCTTGACCCGCGCCGACGATGAGACGATTCGCTATCAATTCACGGTGGAAGATCCGGGGATGTGGGTCAAGCCGTGGTCGGGCGAAGTGCCCATCACGAAAATATCGGGCCAAATCTACGAGTACGCGTGCCATGAGGCGAACTATGGGTTGGAGAACACGCTCCGTGGCGCTCGCGTAGCTGAGGCCGCAGCGGCAGCGAAAAAAGGATCAAAGTAACTCCCACGGATTCCGGTCTCGCCATCAGCCCGACGCGGGGTACTGTGGGATCTGCGCTGAGATGACCGTCGAGACCGCAACTGCAGTCAGGATTTCCGGGCCAGCCAAACGGGTGGCTGCGTTTGGCCGTCTTCTGGCCGTGGTGGCGCCGTTGGTTCTCTGGTTTGCGCCGCTCCCGCTGGCGAGACCAGCGCACCAGGCAATTGCGATCGCCTCCTCTTTGATTATCGGGTGGATCACGGAAGCTCTCGATCCGGCTCTCATCGGCTTGATCGGCTGTTTCCTTTTTGGGCTCTTCGCATCGTCTCCTTCGAGACTGCCTTCAGCGGATTCGTGGATACGACTACGTGGTTCCTGTTTGGCGCGATTCTGCTGGGCACCGTGGCCTCCAAATCGGGGCTGGCACGTAGATTAGCTTTCATCATCATGGCGAAGGTGGGAACGTCCTACTCACGGCTGCTCCTGGGCCTGATTCTTTCCGACTTTGTGCTGACTTTCCTGGTGCCGTCAGGCGTTGCCCGTATCGTGATTATGGCCGGGGTAGCGGTGGGCCTGATGGAGGTTTTCGGACTAGGACCGGGCAGCAACGTAGGCCGCGGTATTTTCATCATCATCACGTATACCGCGTCCATTTTCGACAAGGCGATCATCGCCGGAGCAACTTCGGTAACCGCCAGAGGACTGATAGAAAAATTTGGCGGCGTCGAAGTGTTGTGGAGCCAATGGGTGCTCGCCTATTTGCCTTGCGACTTGATCACCATTTTCGCTGCGTGGCGCCTTACTCTCTGGCTGTTTCCGCCGGAGCTGCCAAGCCTGCCGGGAGGATCCGCGTTCCTTCGGAAAGAACTGCTCAGACTAGGACCCTGGACTGCCATTGAGAAAAAATCCATGATGCTCATGCTGCTGGCTATAGGGTTTTGGAGCACTGATTTTTGGCACCACATTTCTGCTCCCATGGTGGCGGTGGGTATCGGGTTGATCGCAGTGTTGCCGGTCGTGGGCGTTTTGAATATTGACGATATGAGAAGACTGAACCTGCTGCCCATGTTTTTCGTGGCAGCTGGTATAAGCATGAGCGAAGTGCTGGTGAAAACCCAAGCCGTAGACACCCTGACCAAACTGATTTTCAACTGGCTCGACCCATTCGTTACGAATGTCTTCAGCACCACCATGGCGCTCTACTGGACAGCGTTTGTCTATCACATCTTCAGTGGGCAGGAAGTAGCCATGCTGGGCATATCGGTGCCCCCGCTGATGCAATTCGCGAAGCTGCACCACCTGGACCCGCTCAGCGTCGGCATGATTTGGACCTTCGCCATTGGCGGAAAGATCTTTATTTATCAAGCCGCCGTTCTCATCGTGGGATATTCCTATGGGTTTTTTGGCAGTTGGGATCTGTTTCGAATCCCGGGCGTCGTCGTGAGCGGGATAATTATCGTAATTCTTTCTGCGATATTGCGAGGTTTAACGCTGCGATGACAACAGCCGAGCCTGTACCCTCTCCCACTCCTGGATATGACGCGCTGGTGAACGCCGCCGGCCTGATCGATCTGACGAGCCGCGGACGAATCCGCGTAACCGGCGAGGACCGTGCGCGGCTGCTGCACGCCATGAGCACGAACCACATTCAGGGGATGCAGCCGGGCCAGGGCGTCTACGCGTTCTTCCTGAACGCGCAGGGCCGAATCCTGCGCGGACGCGATCATCCTCTGCTTTGAAGACCATTTTTTCTCGATACCGCGGCGGGCGCCGCGGGAGAGCCTGCGTGAGCACCTGGACCGCTACATCATTGCGGATGATGTGACTCTGGACGACGTGACGGACCAGACCTTCGCTCTGGGACTCGAGGGCCCGAACGCCAGGGAGATCGCGGCCGCGGCCGCGATTCCCGGCCCCGCGGACCGCTTCGCGCACATGCGCTGGGGCGATTACACGGTCGCGTCGATTGCTTCGTCCGCCGCTGACGGGCTGCGCATTTACGGGCCGGAAGAGGATCGGCGACTCGGCGCTCGAACTGCTGGAAAGCGCCGGAGCCATCGCCGCCTCCGATCAGGATGCGGAAGCCGCGCGGATCGCAAACTTCAGGCCGCGCTACGGCGTCGATATCGACGATCGCACGCTGCCGCAGGAATCCCAGCTGATGGACGCCGTGCATTTTCAAAAGGGATGCTATCTCGGCCAGGAGATCGTTGAGCGAGTGCGCTCGCGTGGTCACGTGAACCGGCTGCTGATGGGTTTTCGCACCAGTCCCCGGCGTAGCGTTCGCGCGGGGAGCAAAGGTTCTGTTCGAGGGCAAGGAAGCCGGCGAAGTCACATCGGCTACCGCGGGCGCGGGCCTGGCGCTCGTACGGGCTCCCGGGGCGCGTTCCGGGTCTCTGGTCGAAATCGACGGCAAACCGGCGGAATTGTTTTCTCCGCTGCTTTAATCAGCAGACCACTTATGCCGCGATCAGCACGTGCTTGCCGCCGCGCTCCGCGGCTTCGTACGCGCGAACCGCATCCCGCAGCGGATGGGTTTCGACGCGCGGCGGCGTGAGCGCGCCTTCTTCGAAACCGCGCGACAGTTCGTCGAGAATCGCGCCCGCCTCGCGCATGCTCACCTTGAGCGAATCGACGCCGATCAGCCGCGCGCTCTTGTGATAGAACTCGATCAGATCGAACGACACGCGGCTTCCGCCCGTAGATGTGATCGCTGTTTGCCGGCCATGCATGCCGAGGCACTGGAGGCCCGGCTCGAACATCGGCCCGCCCACCGTGTCGATCACGATATCCACGCCGCGTCCGCCAGTGCGTGCCATCACCTGCTTCGTCCAGTCCGGGCTGGTGGTGTTGATGCTCGCGTCCTCACGCCGGTCAGCGCCAATCACATGCGCCCCCTTCCAGTGCGCGATCTGAGAAGCCGCTGAGCCGACCGCGCCTTGAGAGCCGATCACGAGCACCGTCTCTTCGGACTTCACCTCTGCGCCCGTGAGGCAAAGCCATGCCGTCAGATACGGCGTGCCGATCGCCGCGGCCTCTTCCATATTGAGCGCAGCCGGTTTCGGCCGCACAGCATCCCGGTGGACGACGACATATTCAGCATGCGCGCCGTCGCGCGTGAATCCGATCTCGCCGCCGGTAGCCCAGACTTTGGCGCCCGTCTCCTCCGACCACGCCCGCGAAATCACGTCCAGGCGTTCGCGGCAGTGTTGTCTGTTTGAACCTGCCAGCCACGTTCTTCACATCGCTCGGATTGAGGGCCGCGGCGTGAACCCTTACCAGCAACTCATCCGGCCCGGGCTGAGGCTTCGGAATCTCGCGCAACTGCAGCTCCGAAGGCGCGCCGAACTTCTCGATTCTGACGGCAAGCATTTGGCTCTATCTTAAACACGTGCGGCGACGAAGGGTTCGCCCTCTCAGGAAGCACATGGTCTGCCTGATAACCCTTCGGCGAGAGGCGGGAAGAGAGCTCCTCGGGAACTCCGGGAGCCGGCTACTGAATCGTGCTCGCGCCTTCGACGTCCGAACGATTCGAGCGGCACGTTGCGGTTCACGTGGTTGTCCAGATTGATGACGTAAGTCTCCGGAGCTTCGAGCAGCACCGGCGAGTGCGTCGCGCAGATGATGCGGAAGCCGCGCTGATCCACCAGTTCCTTGCAGCATCTTCAGAATGCGCCGCTGATTCGAAACGGAGAGCGCCATCTCCGGCTCATCCAGCAGCAGCGTCGTGCCGGGCTCCAGCGACGGGAAATTCTGCTGGAACATGGCCAGCATCACCTGGCCGTGGCTCGCCAGCTGCAGGAACTCCAGCATCTCCGGCTGGTCTTTGAACAAATCCAGCTGCATGCGCGGATTGTGCTGCTCGGCGTCGAACAGAAATACCTTGCCCGTTCTTGACGCCGCCGCGGTCGAGCTTGTAGACGATAGCCGTCCGCCTTCTCGCCGCGCAGCGCGTAGTGAATGGAATGCAGCAGGGTCGATTTGCCCGATCCGTTTTCGCCCGTCAGCATCGACCAGCGGATGCGAAAGATCCACCATCATCGGCATGTGGAAGTTCAGGTTACGAAAACCGGATGCGCGAGGATCTTCAGGAGCATCGCAATGCTCAGGATACAATCAGCCGATACGTCAGCGCGATCCAGGCCCGAGCGCACCAGCAGCGCGTTCGGGATCCGGGATCGCGGCCCATGAACCGCCGGTACAGCTCCGCCGGATCTTCGCTGTCGCCCTTCGAGAGAATGTTCTCGCGGAACGCCGCGCCCACTTCGGGACTGAAAATGCCTTCATCGCGGAAGCGCGTGAACGCATCGGCATCCAGCACCTCCGCCCATTTGTACGAGTAGTAGCCGGCGCCATAGCCCACGGGGCTTGCGAACAGATGCGTGAAGCCCGCGATCATCGCGTAATTCTCCGGGCAGCGGCGCGGGCGTGAACTGCTGCAGGATGTCGCGCGCGTACTCGCATCACGTCGCCATCGCGCGCCGGATCGTATTCGCGATGCAGCTTCAGATCCACGAAGCCGAAGCCGAGCTGCCGCATCTGCGCGTTGGCGCCGCGATAGGTGCGCGCGCGCACCATCTTCTCGGAACAGATCTTCGGGAATGGTCTCGCCGGTCTGATAATGCCGCGCGAACAGATCGAGCGCTTCGCGCTCCCAGCACCAGTTCTCCATGATCTGGCTGGGCAGCTCGACGAAGTCCCACGCCACCGCGGTGCCCGCCAGGCTCTGCACTTCCACGCGGCTCAGCACGTGATGCAGCAGATGCCCGAACTCGTGGAAGATCGTTTCCACTTCGCGATGCGTCAGCAGCGCCGGCTTGTCGCCGATGGGCGGCGTCAGGTTGCCGCAGACGCAGCCCGACATGCGGCTCGAAGTCCGCCCGGCGCATCCACGCCGGTGATGAAGCCTTCCATCCACGCGCCGTCGCGCTTGGTTTCGCGCGGAAACCAGTCGGCGTAGAACGCGCCGAGCAGCACGCCGTCGCGGTCGTGCACTTCGTAATAGCGCACGTCCGGATGCCACACCGGCACGCCGCTCGCGCCGCTTGACCCGGATGCCGTAGAGCCGCTCGACGATCGCGAACATTCCCTCCACCACGCGCTCGGCGGGGAAATAGGGGCGCAGTTGCTTCTTCATCGAAATCGTAAAGCGCGCGGCGCTGCTTTTCGGCGCAATAGCCGACGTCCCAGGGCTCCAGCTTGCGGCCCGCGAAGGCTTCGAGCGCGGCGTTCTCGTTCGCGAAGAACGGCTCCGTCTTGGCCTGCAGGTCTTCGAGGAACGCCATGGCGCGTTCGCCGTTGTGCGCCATGCGGTCGTGCAGCACGAAGTCGGCGAAATCGGCGAAACCCGAGCAGCCGCGCCTTTTCGCGGCGCAGTTCCAGAATGCGCGACGATCAGCGGGCGGTTGTCGCGCTCCGGCTCGGTCGCGCGCGCTGCGAAAACGCGCGATACATCTGCTCGCGAATCGCGCGGTCGTCCAGATAGGTCATCACCGGGATGTAGCTGGGCGCCTGCAGGGTAAAGCGCCAGCCCTCCACGCCTCTTCGACTTCGGCGCTCTGCCGCGCCGCGTCGATCGCGCTCGGCGGCAGGCCCGCGAGCTTCGCTTCGTCTGTAATCACCAGTTCGAACGCGTTGGTCGAATCGAGAACGTTCTCGGAAAACTTCGTGGTGAGTTTCGTGAGTTCGACGTCGATCTCGGCCAGCCGCTTCTTGCCGCGGCGATCCAGTTCCGCGCCGTGGCGCCGGAACGAATCGAGCGTCTTTGTCAGGAAACGCAGTTTCGGGTCCGCGCAGCAGCTTCGCCTCCGGCGTTGCCGCATACGCCTTCAGCTTGTTCCACAGCCCCTCGTTCAGCGGAATCTGCGAATAGAATGCGCTGGCTTCGGGCTCCACCGCATTCCATGCGGCGCGCAGTTCCGGGCTTGTATGCCACGGATTCCAGATGCCGCACCACGGCCAGCGCGTAATCCAGATTCTCCGTGGCCTTTTCCAGCGCCAGCATCGTGTTGTCGAAGGTCGCGCGGCGAATCGTCCGCCGCGATCGCATCGATCTGAGCCTGGGATTTGCCGATCAATTCGCGAATGCCCGGTTCAACGTCGGAGGCGGAAATACGGTCGAACGGAATAATAAAGGAAACGCAAAGAAGCGGGTTGTCGGCATAACTTAACTTGAAATAGACGAGATTACTTACAGCTTACCCGCCTGCACGTCCGTCCCGGGTATTACCAGTTATTATTCGTAGCGCAGGGCATCGATCGGGTCCAGCCGCGAGGCCTTCAACGCCGGCAGCAATCCGGCAATCAGCCCGATCGCTTCCAGCACCACCGTGGAAGCAACCACGGCAAACCTCGAAATCTGCAGGTGAATGTCGCCCGTGCCCGTCGTGTCCTTGAACAGAGGGCCGAGCAGCGGCAAGGTCTGCATCGCCGCCGTCACGCGCCCAGCCAATCAGCACGCCGATCATGCCCCCCGCCGTCACGATCGCCATGGCCTCCAGCAGAAACTGCCCCAGCATCGCGCCGCGCGTCGCTCCAATCGATTTCAAAACGCCGATCTCGCGCGTGCGCTGCGTCACCGAAACCAGCATGATATTCGCCAGCCCCACGCCGCCAATCGCCAGCGTCAGCGCGCCGATCAAGCCCAGCAGCACCTGAAGCGCGATCGACATCGTGTCGATCACCTTCATGAATTCGTTGAAGATGAAAACCTGCAGCGCCCGTTCATCGTTGGGCTGAAAAGTTGTGAACGCGCGCCAGCACCGCGCGCACATCTTTTACCGCCTGCTTGCCGGAACATCGGATTGGCCGGCATCCAGACGATATCGTCCGGGTACTTGATGTCCTTCAACAGCGACGCCGTCGAGAGCGGAATAAACACGCATTCGTTATCGGGCGTATTGTAATTCGAAATCTGCGTCTTCGTCTTCAACAGCCCGATCACCTGAAACTGCATGCCCGTTGATGGTGATATTCTCGCCTACCGGCGGAATCTCGCCGAATAGCTTCTTCGCCGCCTTCGCGCCCAGCACCGCCACGTTCGCTGCTTCTTCAGATAGTCTTCCGGTGAAGCCACCGGCCTTCCGACATAGTCATGTTGCGAACCTTCCCGTAGGAGCACTTCAACGCCGCGGACGGAGATGCTTCGCTGCCGGTACCCGCGCAGCACGTTCGCGTTGCGAATCATGATCTCCGCGGAAACGGCTCCCACCAGCGGCACGTTCTCGCGAATCAGTTCGACGTCGGTCAGCTCCAGCCGGATCTTACGGCCGGACCGCTCACCTCCGGCCTGCGAGGAAGTCTGACCGCCGAACATCAGCACCAGGTCCTGCCCCACGGCCTGAAACCAAGTCTTGCAGCGCAACTGCCGAATCCCTCGCCGTACGAATAGAGAATCACGAAACACGCCACGCCCCAGCGCCAGACTCGCCATCGTCAGCAGACTGCGCTGGCGATTGAAACTCAGAGCCGCGCCGCGGCTTCGCTCGGAGGATGCTGAACCGAGCGTCACGGCTTACCTCTCATACCGCAGCGCCTCGACCGGCGTCAGACTCGCCGCGCGCCATGCCGGAACTAACGCCGAAACAATCGCGATCACCGCAAGCGCCACAAATGCCAACGCAGTGGTCGCCTCCACTGACGGGCAAGCCGGGAAACATCTCCGGCATCGCCACCAGTTTCAACAGACTCGACAGTCCGAACGCGAACGCCCAGCCAACGAAGCCGCTAACGAAACGCCAGCACGCACGCCTTCCACCAGAAAGTCCGCCAGAATACGCGCCTCGCGTCGCGCCCAATGCTTTCCGCAGTCCGATTTCGCGCGTCCGCTCCGATACCGTGACCAGCATGATGTTCATCACGCCGATGCCGCCCAGCGACAGCGTCACAAGTGCAATAAACCCCAGAAAAACCGTCATCGAATCGAAGATCCGTCCACCTGTTGCTGGTCCTCAACGGTGTCCCACATTCCGATCGCGCTCTTATCGCGCCGGATCGAAACCGTGGGCGCGCGCCGATCACTCGCTTCACCTGTGTCCTCCGCCATCTCATCATCGCTCCAGCGACCGCGGCTGGTACAGAATCTCGTACAGATTGCCCGGGACGTGTAAGTCCTTCGGACGGCATATCGCGCGCCATCGTCGAGTAAGGGATAAAGATCTTTTTCTCGTCCAGCCCCGAGTAGCTGCTGTTCTGCGTCCTTCTTCGCCAAGACGCCGACGATCCGGAAGGGAAGGGAATTGATCGCGATCTCAGTGCCCACCATGCCCGAGCCGCGTTCGCCGAACAGTTGCTTTTTCACGTCTCGCCCGATGATGCAAACGCGAGCCGATCGTGCTGCTCGTCTCTCGCTGAAGAAGCGGCCCTCTCCCATGGGAATGCGTGCGCAGCTCGATTGAATTGCGACTCCACGCCGCTCACGTCGAAAGATCCGCTGTTATAAGGACTCACGGCGCGCAGTTGCCCTCCAGTTCCGCCACCACCTGAAACCAGCCAAGCATTCGCGGCGCATATTGTCCACATCGGAGTAATTCAGCCGGATGCGCCGGCCCGCCCGCTCGCCGCCCGCCTGCATTCCGGTTCGGCCACCGAAAATAATGACGAGATTCTCGCCGAGCGATTTCATGCTGTTCCGCTGGCCTTCTTTGAAACCATCGCCCATCGCCACCATCATCACCATGGAAGCCAGGCCCCACGCGATGCCGGCCATGGTGAGAAAACTGCGCAGCTTGTTGCGGATACAGGCTGGCCATCACCTGGCGAAGCAACTCGCTCAGATAAGTCATTGGCTTTATTGCAGAATGACTTGCTGGCCTTCGGTCAGGCCTTTGACCACTTGCGTCTTCGCGCCGTTGCTGATGCCCAGCGCGACCGCCACTTTGCGTTTGCCCTTCTTCGTTCGGGATCGGGTACTTCCACTGCCGTCGACTTGTCCTTGTTGTACAGCACCGCGCCTTCGGGAATCGCGAGAACGCCCTTGTGCTCTTCGAGAACGATCTCCGCATTGGCCGTCATCTGCGCCTTCAGAATGCGCTTCTCGTTGGAGATCGAAACCCGCACTTCGAAAGTGGTGACGTTGTCCTTCTCCACGCCCATGGGCGAAATCTTGGTCACGTGCCCGCGAAATTCTGATCCTTGAATGATTCCACCGTGATGCGCGCGGGTTGCCCCAGATAGACTTTGCCCACGTCGCTTTCATCTACTTTGCCTTTCACGTACACTTCGTTCAGATCGCCCAGCGTCATGATCAGCGTCGCGCTCGAGCCCACCAGCAGAATCGAACTCACCGCCGTGCCCACCTCGCTGTCGCGCGAAAGC
Source organism: uncultured Actinomycetota bacterium (assembly GCA_963757455.1). Lineage (GTDB taxonomy): Bacteria > Actinomycetota > Actinomycetes > Mycobacteriales > Jatrophihabitantaceae > RYN-133. Next base: position 22,714 of record CAVWSE010000010.1, on the reverse strand, counting down.
ACAACGCCATCGATAGGCGAAACGATGGTCGCATTTCGCAAATTCTCCTCCGCCAGCGCCACCACGGCCTGCTGTTGCTCCAGCGCAGCCTGCGCTTTCGCAATCGCAGCCTGCGCGGTCCCCAGATTGGCCTTTGCGGATTCCTGCTTCTGCGCGGCGATCTGGTAATTCTTGTCCGCGTCGTCGCGCGCGTTCTGCGCAATCAGGCCGTCCGCGAACATCCGTGCGCGCGCGTTCCATGTCGCGCTTGAGAAATGGCACGTCGGCGCCCTTCGCATCCACTTTGTACCGTTCGCATAATCGGCCTGCGCGCTTTTCACATTCGCCTCGCGCCACGTGCAGCGCGGCCTCCTGCTGGCGCAGCGCCGGAAGCAGATCGTTCTGATCCAGCTCGCAAATCACCTGGCCTTTGTGGACGACATCGCCCACGTTCACCGGCAGTTTCTGGATGATGCCGCTGGCCTTGCTCTTGATCTCCACCTGCGTGACCGGCTGAATCTTTCCGGTCGCGACCACGGAACGCGCCAGATCGATGCGTTCCACCTTCGCCAGCTTCTCGGGATCGATCTTGGCCGGTTTCGCATTGATCGTATGGACGGCGAATACGGCGCCGCCGAGCACGATCAGAATGTCAGCAGAAACCAGGGCCAGTGCCTGCGCTTTTTCGCCGCCATGGATGTTCAATGGTTTATACGCACGAACACGCGAAAGTTCGCACGCCAGGTTCCACGCAAAGACCCGTCGAGGGTTTTAGGAAGTGGTGAGCGCTTTATTGATCGCGGCCCGGATCTCTTCCGGTTTCGCCTGCCCCTGAAAACGCTGCACGACATTGCCGTTCCGGTCGAGAACCACTGTAATCGGCAGCTACCGGAGGCTCTCCCGGTACCCAGCCCGACCGTGTATTTCATCGGCAACTGCTGAAGAAACGGCTTCACGGATTCCGCGCCGCCCTCATCCATCGAGATGCCGACCACCTTCCACGCCCTTTGGTCCAAGTTCATGCTGCAATGCGGTTGAATTCCGGAATCTCCTTGCGGCACGGAACGCACCACGTGGCCCAGTAGTTCACCACCACGACTTTGCCCTTCCAGTCCGAAGCGGAAAGCTCGGCGCCATCCAGCGTGTGGAACGGGCGTGGCGTCGAGCGCAGCCGTTGTACAGGCGCGCAGTGGGCGCAGGGGAGGCATTCGCATTCACCGCTCCGCCGGGAGCCGCAGCTTCGAATTCAAAAACGCCAGATATTCCTGCGCGCTGTGCGTCAGGCCCGGGAAACGTCGCCAGCACATTCCGGTCGGCGTCGTAGAGCACATAAAACGGAATCGCGACCGTCTGGAACTTGTCTTCTTCCAGCTTCTGGTTCGCCTCCGACGCCGCATCCGTGCCGTCGGTGTACAGTCCACCAGCACGAAGTTCTTCATCACCGCGCGCGATCTCCGGCCGCGTGAACATTTGGCCTTCATCCAGTGGCAGTTCGTGCAGGCGTAGCCGGTGAAGTTGACGAGCACCAGCTTGCCCTCGGCTTTGCGCCTTGGCGAAGCGCCTCGCAGATCGTTTTCGCACCCAGCTTGCAGCGTCGCCCCCGCCGCCGACCGGCGCGGCGGCGGAATATACGCTCCAGTTCCCCAGCCGCGCGCCGAACATGCCGGGGATCAGGCTGATCGCGAAGATCAGGAACGCATCCCGGTCAGCAGCCGGCCGAGCGCCCAGTTCGGTCGTCGCGCTTGATGCCTTCCAGCCGCACGAAGCCCAGCAGATACAGCCCGGCCATCGCGAACAGCACGATCCATGCCGCCAGGAAACGCTCGCGCGTCAGGAATCCCATTGCAGCACCTGGTCGAGGCTGGACAGATACTTCAGCATCGCCGCCAGGATGACGAAACCCATCACCACCTTCACGCGCGCCAGCCAGCCGCCGCTGCGCGGCAGCCTCTTCAGGTACGACGGAAACAGCGCCAGCAGAAAGAACGGCAGCGCCAGGCCGCTGGCGAACACCACCATGCCGAGCAGCGGACGCAGCTTGCCCGCCGCTGCACCGAGCCGCCAGCAGCGTCCCCATAAACGGCCCCACGCAGGCGAATGACGCCAGCGCGAACGTCAGCCCCATCAGCAGCGTGCCGGCAAAGCCGCCCTGTCTCGACGCCGCATTCAGCTTCGTCAGCAACCGCGACGGAATCGTGATCTCGAACGCGCCCAGCAGGCTCAGTCCGAAAACGAAGAAACACCAGCGCGATAAAGCCGTTCACCCACGGATTCGAACCCAGTTGCACCACGCCCGACCGGCCCGAGCAGCGCCGTCGCCAGCAGCCCAAGCCCGGTAAACAGCACGATGATGCCGAGGCAGAACGTCGACCGCCTGCGCGCACTCCGCCGCTGCTGCCCGACGAAGTACGACATCGTGATCGGGATCATCGGGAACACGCAGGGCGTGAAGATCGCAGCCAGCCCGAAGCCGAACGCCAGCAGCCAGAAACGCCGCCAGCCCTGCGATTCGCCGCGGCGCGGTCGCCGCGCCGGAGCCGGCGGCAGCCGGTTTCGCCTCGGTATATCCGGCGGGAATCGCAGCCGCGGCGCCGTGGCGCGGCGGGATCGACGTTCACGGTCGCCGGCGATGCTGTCGGCGTCCGCGGCGGAATGCACTGCGTGTCGTTGCAGGTCTGGTAGCGCGGCTCAAGCGTGATCGTCAGCGGCCCGCCGGCGCGCATCCTTCGTCACCTTCACGCCGAGCAGAAAAGTCGCGTCGCCTTCGTAGGTCTCGGTTTCCGCTCTTGAAGTTGGGGTCGAACGTGCGCTTCGGGCGGCGGCTAAAGCAAGTGACTGCTCGACTGCCGGGCTATCCGCCGAGACTTTGAATTGTCGTCGGAATCGGACCCGGCGGCGTGGTGCAGGAATACATGTGCCAGCCCGGGTCGACTTGCGCCGCGAGCTGCGCCGTAGCACTGTGCCGACCCGGGCGCACCGAAGCCGGTTCGCAGATCAGCGTCCAGTGCGCATGTTGACTCGGCCGTCTGCGCCGAAGCAGGCGGCGCGAAAGCACAGGAGCAAAGCGTGCCAGGCACAATTCATCGCCCACGCGCATGTTCACCACGCTTTGACGACGCCGCGCAGTTCTTCTTCGATCCGCTCGATTGATGTTGCTCGCCGGAAAATTCCGCCGCCACCCGGATCGCATTCTTGATCGCATTGGCATTCGACCGGCCGTGGCAGATGATGCAGACGCCCTTCACGCCCGAGCAGCGGCGCGCCGCCGTACTCGGAATAATCCAGGCGCTTCTTGAAATCGCGAAACGCGGTCGCGAGAGCACGTAGCCGATCTTGCGCGCGATGGTGGCTTCGCAGCGATTCGCGCAGCATGCTGCTTACCATATCCACCAGGCCTTCGCTCACCTTCAGCGCCACATTGCCCATGAAGCCGTCGCAGACGATCACGTCCGCATGTGCCGCTGTACATGTCGCGGCCTTCCACGTTGCCGATGAAATTGAGATTCAGGCCTTAGCAGCGGCGTGGCGGCGCGCGTCAGCTCGTTGCCCTTATGCTCTTCTTCGCCGATCGAGAGCAGGCCCACGCGAGGCTTCGGCACTGCAGAATGAGGCGCGAATAGATCTCGCCCATCACGCGCGAACTGCGCCAGCATCTGCGGCGTCGCAATCCACATTCGCGCCCACATCCACCACCACCACGGGCGTTCCTTTACGCGGTGGGAAAAACGCCGGAAAGCGCGGGACGGTCGACGCCCGGCACCTCGCCCTGCACCATCTTCGCGGTGGCCATGCACGCGCCGGTGTTGCCGGCGGACACGAACCCGTGCGCCTGGCCCTCGCGCACCAGCCGCGCGCAAACGTGCATGGAGCTGTCCCGCTTGGTGCGCGCCGCCTTCGCCGCTGTCCTCCATCGTGATGCGCTCGGTCGCGTGCACGATCTCGATGGGAAGATCTTGCGTGCGCCATCGTGCTTCGCGAGTTCGTGCTGGACCACGCCTGCCGTCGCCCACCAGAATGACCCGTGCCCTAGCTCTCTGGCGGCGCGTGATCGCGCCTTCCACTTCCGGACTCGGGGCGTGATCGCCGCCCATTGCATCAACTGCAATGGTCAGCATGTTAGATACTGCGTTGGATTAATCTATTCTGCGGCGACTTCGATCACTTCGCGGCCCTTGTACTGGCCGCAGTGCGGGCAGACGCGGTGCGGCAGCTTGGGCTCGTGGCAGTTCGGGCACTCGGAAACGCCGGGCTTCAGGGCGTCGTGCGCGCGGCGGTTCTGCGTGCGCTCGTTGGAGTGTCTTCGTTTCGGATTCGGCATTTCTCTTCTTACATTCTCTAACTTACTAAATCTGTGAAAATCTTTCAGCGCGCTCCAGCGGTCGTCCGCCGGATGCGCGCCTCGCAATGGCAGGCGGTCTCATTGCGGTTCTTGCCGCAAACCGGGCAAATTCCCTTACAGTCTTCGCTGCACACCCGCTGCATCGGAAGCTGCAGCAGCACCTGCTCCCGCAGAATATCCTCCAGCTCCAGCCCCGGCATCTCATAGAACCCGATCTCCGCCTCGCCTTCGTCGATCGCGACCTCTTCTTCCTCGGGCGTGGCGGTAGCCGCCGGCCGGTAAAACAGATCGAACGGCGCGTCGATAGGGAACGTCGCCCGTCCCAGGCACCGGTCGCAGTCGGTGTCCATTATGGTCGTCACCCGGCCCTTCACGCGAACCTCGCCGCCAGTATGCGGCAGTAGTTCGGCGACGCCGTTCGCCGTCAACGGCGCCGTTTGCGTCGCCCCGGAATCGGAGAAATCGATCTCACCCGGCTGCCACGTCTCCTCAAACGGCAGCTTGCGGACTTCCATCTCCTTGATACTCAGCAACATGGCTATGATGGGGAAACCTGATTGTAGCACGCCCCGCGCGCATTAAAGTCCGATCGCCTCCGCGTTCGCCTGCATGGCCGCGATGCAGAAGGCGATGTGCTCGTCCAGTTCCGTCCCCATCTCAGCCGCTCCGTTCACAATGTCCTCCCGGCTCACCGATCGCGCAAATGCCTTATCTTTCATCTTCTTGCGCACGGATTTCACATCTACTTCCGCAACTTTCCGGCTCGGTTTCACCAGCGCGCAGGCGGAAATAAACCCGGAAAGCTCATCGCACGCGAACAGGGCTTTTTCGAGGCGCGATTCTCGCGCCACCCCGCTGTAATTGGCGTGGGAAAGTATCGCCCGCCGGATGTCTTCCGGCACCCCGCGTTCGGCCAGCATCGGCTCGCCTTTCATCGGATGGTCCGGCGCCTCGGGGTGAATCTCCCAATCGAAGTCGTGCAGCAGCGCCGTCACGCGCCACTTCTCCTCATCCTCCCCGAACTGCCGCGCGTAGGCGGCAACGCACGTCTCCACCTGCAGCGCATGCCGCCGAAGGCTCTCGGATTTCGTGAATTCCTGCAGAATTTCGAGCGCGGCGTCGCGGTTGATCATCCGTCCCTGATGATACGAAAACGCCGTTGCTCACCATCGATGCCGACAGCCATCGCAAAGCACCACGCGATACGATCAGTCCCCATGCCCTTGAGCGGCGAACATCGCCCATTACCGCGGGGATCGATTGCCGCCGCTGCAGCATTGCTGATCATCGAGAGCGCTTGCGTGTCTCTGTGAGTATCCTCCGTTTTAGTCACCGTCCCAATCCAACAGGCTGCCCGCAGGCGTGGCGCAGCCCTCTTCCTGCTCCTCTTGCTTGTTCTGATCGAAGCCATTGGGGTAAACATCGTTGGGCGCAAGCTCTTCTCGATCTTGGGCGGTCATCGGACGGTGTTCCAATTCATCTGGCTCACAGCCGGATACGCCATCGCATCGATCGCATGCGGATTGCTGATGAACATGCTCGCGCCACGTTTCTGGGATCACGTCGCGCGGTTCTGGTTTGCGTTTTGAGATTCCTCAGCACAACCGCCGGCGTTCAGACCTCGAGCCACCGTTGACACAAAACAGCCTGCGCCCTACATTTGGTGCATGGCTATTCAACTCAATCCAGGCCAGGAGAACCGGGTTGCGGAAGCGTTACGCTCCGGCGCGTACAGCAGTAGCGAAGACGTGATTGACCGGGCTTTGGAGGTGCTGCATGAGCGGGATGAGTGGCTGGTAGCGAACCGAGAATCGATTGACGAAAAGATCCGCGCCGGAATCGCGGAACTCGATCGCGGCGAGGGCATTGCCGAAGAAGAGATTGATGCCTCCCTGCAGCGGCTCAAAGCTCAGCGGGGATGAAGCGGCGCTATATCCTTGCGCCGCAGGCAGTCCGCGACCTCGTTGACATCTGGCGTTACCTCAGGGACCGAAGCAGCGAAGAAACGGCGAGCCGCGTAGAGGTAGTCATTCGCAGCAAATTCTCCTATCTCGCGGAGTTTCCCGAGGCAGGGCACTCGCGTCACGATTTAACCTCCGCCGACGTCCGCTTTTTCGCGGTCTACTCGTACCTCATTGTGTATCGACCTGAGAAAAGACCGTTGCAAATTGTAGCTATCCTGCACGGCAATCGGGACGTTTCCGCTTTCCTGCCAGGGCGGATCTAGGAGCGCCGCAGGCCCACCCACGGCGCATTTCATTCCAGCCCCCCTACTCGTCGAGCGACGCCAGAAACGACAACGCCTCCGGATACCCCGGCCGAATCCTCAACGCCTCCGTAAAATACTTCCGCGCCTGCTTCTGGTCCTCTTTATGCAGCAGCCGGTAAAGCCCCGCATGCAAATGCGCCTCGGCGTCCGACGGCCGCATCCTTGCGATCCTCTCCGACACCCCGGCCGCCTCATCGAACATCCCCAGCTGGTGGTACTCCGCCGCCAGAAAATCCAGCCGCGAATTGTCGGCCGGGTCCGCCGCGATCTCTTCCTCCAGAATCTCGATATACCGCAGATTCCTCGCCCGCCGCCGCTCCGGATCCGAAGCGAAATCGTGATGAATGCGAATCGCGCTCCGCCGCAGCCGTCCCCCGGCCGCCAGAATCGCCGCGTCTACCGTTTCGTGCACCCTCCCCCTGTACCGATATTCCGGCTTGTTCGGAAACAAACGCACCGCATAGTCCGGCGTCGCCGGTTCCCCATTCTGCCGCCGGTTCAACCGCTCGAAGTAGTACCCCGTGTTCTCGCCTTCCCCAGCCAGCTGCCGAATAATCGGTTCACTTGCCCGGTCCAGCGTCTCATCCGCATCCAAAACCAGAATCCAGCCCGACGTTACGTATGAAAGCCCCAAATTACGCGCCGCTGCAAAATCCACATAAGAAAAATCGAAATCCAGAATCCTCGCCCGGTAACGTTCCGCAATTTCCCGGGTCCGGTCGGTCGAGCCGGTATCAACCACGATGATGTCGTCAACCAGTCCGCACGCAGAATCGAGGCATCTTGCCAGACTGCGTTCCTCGTCCCTCACCAGCATGCAAAGTGCGATGGAAGACATAAGTACCTCCTACTATCGTCCTGTTTCCTGCCCGAGTATCTCATTTACAAAATTTATGGCTTCCTCGAAAAGAATAAATTTGCTTTATCTTGCCCGTCGCCGCATAATGTTCTCTGGAGTACCTTCCACTCTATGAACAATCGCGTCTGGATCTTCGACACGACGCTCCGGGACGGCGAACAGTCCCCCGGATGCAGCATGACCGTACCCGAGAAGCTGCGCATGGCGGGAAAACTGGTCGAACTCGGGGTGGACATCCTCGAAGCCGGTTTTCCGATCGCCTCCCAAGGCGATTTCGAAGCAGTAGACGCAGTCAGCCGTGAATTCCCATGGGTTCAGGTGGCGGCTCTTGCGCGCTGCACCACGCCTCGATGTCGAACGCGCGGCCAGGCTCTCGAACAAGCGCGCCGCCCGCGCATCCACACCTTTATCGCCACCAGCGATATCCATCTGAAGTACAAGCTCAGAAATGTCGCGGCAGCAGGTCCTCGATAGACGCCGTCGCCGCCGTCGAACTCGCCCGGTCCTATGTCGATGATGTCGAGTTCTCCGCCGAAGACGGCGCGCGCACCGATCCCGGATTATCTCGAGCAGGTCTCGAAAGCCGTGGTTGCCGCCGGAGCCCGCACCGTCAACATTCCGGATACGGTCGGCTACTCCACGCCGGACGAATACGGCGAACTCATCGGCCGCGTCGTACAGGCGCTCGGCGATACCGCCGTCGTCAGCGTCCATTGTCATGACGATCTGGGACTGGCGGTCGCCAATTCGCTCGCGGCTGTAAAAGCCGGCGCCCGCCAGATCGAATGCACCATCAACGGCATCGGCGAACGCGCCGGCAACTGCTCGCTCGAAGAGATCGTGATGGTGATGAAGACCCGGAACGATCGCTATCCGTACTCAACCGGCATTCATCCCGAACATCTTTTCCCGTGCAGCCAGATGCTCAGCTCCATCATCAGCTTCGGCCCGCAACCGAACAAGGCCATCGTGGGCCGCAACGCCTTCGCGCATGAAGCCGGCATCCATCAGGACGGCTTCCTGAAGGAACGCACCACTTACGAGATCATCGGAACCGAAATCGGTCGGTGTTCCCGAAAGCCGCCTGGTGCTGGGAAAGCACAGCGGCCGCCATGCGCTCAAAGCCGCTCGTCGATCTCGGCTTCGACTCTCGCGAAGGATGAACTCGATCTGGTCTACCAGGAGATCACGGCGCTCGCGGACAACAAAAAGGGCCTGATGGACGAGGAGATCGCCGTCCATCGCGCGCCGCTGCCAGTGCCAGACTGGCCGAAGCTCTTGCGGCAAGTCGCCACGAGCTCGCAGAACGCAAAGTGGAGACTCAGTCGAAACTTGAATCTGAACGTTCTGGTGCTGCCCGGTGACGGGATCGGCACGGAAGTCACCCGCGAAGCCGTGCGCGTGATGCGAATCGTTGCCGCGAAGTGGAAGCATCAGCTCAACCATCACGCGAAGGACTGCTGGGCGGCATCGCCATTCACAAAACCGGCGGCCCCTTCCCGCCGGAAACCGAAAAGCTTTCGCTCGAAGCCGATGCCGTCCTGATGGGCGCGGTCGGCCTGCCCGAATTCGACGACTGCGCCGCCCGACAAGCGCCCCGAGCGCGGCCTGCTCGGTATCCGCAAAGCCATGGGCGTGTTCGCCAACCTGCGCCCGGTGCGCAGCTACAAAGCTCTGCTCGATTCCTCGCCGCTCAAAAACGATCTCGTCGATGGCGTCGACATGATCATCGTGCGCGAACTGACTGGCGGCATCTATTACGGAACGCCGCGCGGCATCTTCGAAGACGGCCCGGACGAGCGCGGCGTCAACACCATGGTTTACACGCGCTCGCGAAATCGATCGCGTCGTCGCGCATGGCCTTCGAACTCGCCCGCAAGCGCCGCCAGCAAAGCTCACGTCCGTCGATAAGTCGAACGTGCTCGAAACGTCGCAGCTCTGGCGCCGCGTCGCGAACGAAGTCGGCAAGGACTATTCCGACGTCGCGCTCGATCACCTGCTGGTCGATAACTGCGCCATGCAGCTTGTCCTGAACCCGAAGCGCTTCGACGTCGTCGTCATGGAAAACATGTTCGGCGATATCCTGAGTGATGAGGGCGCTGTGCTCGCCGGTTCCATCGGCATGTTGCCCTCGGCTTCCATCGGCGCGAAGAAACCGTCCGGCGCATGGACCGGCCTCTATGAGCCCGTACACGGCTCAGCCCCGGATATCGCGGGCCAGAACAAGGCGAATCCTTTCGGCGCCATCGGCAGCGTCGCCGCCATGCTCGAATACAGCTTCGGTCTCAACGAAGAAGCGGCGGCGGTCAATCGCGCCATGGAATCCGTACTCACAAGCGGCCGCGTTACGGCCGATCTGCGTCCAGCCGGAACGCCGGCCACGACCCAACAAGTAGGAGAAGCAGTTTGTCAGGCAATCTAAGAACACTTCAGCCAGAAGGTCTGGGATAACCACGTCGTTCACGAGGAGCCCGGCGCTCCCGCCCTGATCTATATCGATCTCCACCTCGTGCATGAGGTCACCTCGCCCCAGGCCTTTCAGGGTCTGCGCGAACGCGGTCTGAAGGTCCGCCGGCCGGACCTGACCGTCGCCACCACGGACCACAGCATTCCGACCACGGATCGTTCCCTGCCCATCGTCGATCCCATCGCCGCGAAACAGGTTGTCGCAGCTCGAAAAGAACTGCGCCGAATTCGGCATTCCCTGCTACGGCTTCCATTCCGCGCATCAGGGCATCGTGCACGTCATCGGACCCGAACTGGGCCTCACCCAGCCCGGCATGACGGTCGTCTGCGGCGATTCCACACCGCCACGCACGGCGCATTCGGCGCGCTGGCGTTCGGCATCGGCACCAGCGAAGTCGAAAACGTGCTCGCCATCGCAGTGTCTCCTGCAGCGCCCGTCCAAAACCTTCCGCGTCCAGGTCACCGGCTCGCTGAAACCGGGCGTCTCTGCGAAAGACATCATCCTCGCCCTCATCGCCCGCATCGGCATCGGCGGCGGCACCGGCTCCGTTCTCGAATACTCCGGTCCCGCCATCCGCGCTCTCGACATGGAAGCCCGCATGACCATCTGCAACATGTCGATCGAAGCCGGGGCCCGCGCCGGCATGATCGCGCCCGGACGATCACACTTCAACTATCTCCACGGCCGCCCCTTCGCGCCCAAAGACGCCGCCTGGGACGCCGCCGTCGCGCGCTGGAGCAAGCTCCCCACCGATGACGGCGCGAACTTCGATCGCGAAGTCACCATCGATGCCGATGCGCTTGAGCCGATGATCACCTGGGGCACCAACCCGGGCATGGGCGTGCCGATCTCGCGCGCCATCCCGGAACCCTCCAGCATCTCCGATCCGCTCGAACGCGAATCGCGTCACGAAAGCGCTCGCCTACATGGGCCTCGAAGGCGGCAAGCCGATCCTCGGCCATCCCGTGAACGTGGTCTTCATCGGCAGCTGCACCAATTCCCGCATCTCCGATCTGCGCACCGCAGCCGCCGTTCTCAAAGGCCGCAAGGTCAACCCGAACGTGCGCGTGATGGTCGTACCCGGCTCCATGGAAGTGAAACGCCAGGCCGAAGCCGAAGGCCTCGACCGAGATCTTCCGCGCCGCCGGATGCGACTGGCGCGAGCCCGGCTGCTCCATGTGCATCGCCATGAATGGCGATCAGCTGCAGCCCGGCGAATACAGCGTCTCCACCAGCAACCGCAACTTCGAAGGCCGTCAGGGCAAAGGCGGCCGCACTTTCCTCGCCTCCCCACTTACTGCCGCCGCTACCGCCCTCACTGGCGTTGTCACTGACGTGAGGACCATCCTGTGAAGCCATTTACTCCGTTCGAATCGCGTCTGGCCCCTCTGCCGATCAATAACATCGATACCGACCAGATCATCCCGGCGCGCTTCCTGAAAACGACATCCAAGGAAGGTCTCGACAAGAATCTCTTCTGCGACTGGCGCTACGACGCGGATGGCAACGAAATCCGAATTTCATCCTGAATACGCCGCGCGGACAAGAATGCCAAAATCCTGCTCGCCGGCGATAACTTCGGCTGCGGCAGTTCGCGCGAGCACGCCCCCTGGGCACTGACCCAATTCGGTTTCCGGGCAGTAATCAGTACCTCCTTCGCGGATATCTTCAGCGGCAACTCGCTCAAGAACTCTCTCGTTCCCATCGTCGTTCCGCCCGACGTTCACGAGCGCCTCTTTGCCCTCCCCGAAGACGCGAAATCACAGTAGATCTTGCCTCCCAAACCATCCAGCTGCCGGATGGCGAACGCGTCGAATTCCCCGTCGACAGCTTCTCCAAAACCTGTCTGCTCGAAGGTATCGACGAGCTCGGCTGGATCCTGAAGCAGGATCGGGATATCTCCTCTTACGAATCCCGCCGCGTCCAGGCATTCGACACCCGCTCCCTGCAATAGCTGACTAATCCATTTGGGTACCCGTACGCATGTGCGGGTACTGTCACTTGTAGTTAAAATGCCCATAAATCTACACTCGTGGTGGAGAAAGCGCCACCATGAAAAAATTCTTACTGTGCCTGATAAGCGCATCCTCGGTCTGGGCAAGTCAAACGCTCACCCTGAATAACGCGGGCGCCGGAATACAAGACGGCATTTACTATATAAGCCCTTATACCGGAACACTGAGCGGCGGCGGTATCAACGGTACGACGCAGCTCTCGCTCTATTGCGACGATTTCAATAACGAATCCACTCTCGGGACCTCCTGGTCCGTTAACGTTGCGTCAGTAACCGGAAGTCTTTCGACCACACGCTTCGTCACGTCGAATCCGGCGGATTCCGCCAATCCGAACCCGAATTACCCTGTCGGAACCCAGCTATATGAGGAAGAAGCCTGGCTCTTTACTCAGGAAGCGGCCAACAGCGGCAACAGCAGCGTGATGAAAGCCATTCAGGAAGCGGCCTGGCATCTGACTTCGGCTTCCACATCACAGCCTTCGAACTATAACTATCAGGCATGGATTACCGCCGCCGCCGCCGACTATAACAAGACAGTGGGCGGCTATGTAACTCCCGATTACAACAACTGGTATATCCTGACTCAGGTCGGTTATGCCGGCAACACAACCTCCAGCGGCAATCAGGAATTCCTCGCGTACGTTCCTGCGGCCAATGCGCCGGAACCGGGAACGCTTCTGCTCGCCGGCGCTGGCCTTCTGCTCGCCGGCGCATCTCGCAAAATCGCCCGTATCCGCAAAGGCAACTAATCAGTAAAACCTGTATCACGGCGCCCGGGGACGACACAGTCGTTCCCGGATCAGCAGTTATCTGATTCCCGCCTGAACCAATCTCACCCTGTCCTCCACGCTTCCCGGCTCCACCGGAACCAGTTCGAAACCCAGCCCCCGGTAAGTCTCTTCGTGTATCTTCTCGAACCGGACCGCTTCTTCCAGACTGATTCGCCGCGCCTCCGTACGCGCAATAAACCCGAGGCTGCGCACGAAGAACACTCGCCTCTCGTAGATCGCTTCTCTCCGGATCCGCTCGAGTTCGCTCTGAAGAATCGGTGAGGCCGCGTACCCCAGATACGCCGCCAGCGCGGCCGTACAAACGGCCGAGCGGTCGTGGAACTGAATCTCGTCCGGCTGCCAGGCAGCCCGAATCTGGCGTTCCTTCTGCAACCTGACGATTGCATCGATAAATGAGGGATCTCTCCCACGGCTCATCCGTTCCCCGCGCATGGGCGGCGGCGATAACGTCCGTAGCCGCCTCTTCCACCACGCTGTATCCCTCCAGTTCCAATTGGCGGATGATCGCCGTTTTGCCTGCGCCGGGCGCGCCCGTGATGATAAACCTTCTCACGGCAGTATCATGGCTGGATCATGGGCAGCGACGAGCGGCGCCGAATCGAGCCCGAAACAGCAACGCTGAACCAGCAGCAGGCGGATCCGCTCCTCGGCGCCACCATCAGCCGCTATCAAATCGTCGAACCTCTCGGCGCGGGTGGCATGGGTGTGGTCTACAAGGCCAAAGACATCCGTTTGGGCCGCATGGTCGCGCTGAAATTCCTCGCCTCGTTTGGCATCAACCAGGCGCCGCAAGCGAGTGAAGCCGAAGCCCGCGAGCGTTTCGAACGTGAGGCCCGCGCCGCCTCCGCGCTGAATCATCCCAACATCTGCACTCTTTACGACATCAGCGAGTATCATCTCTCCCCCTTCCTCGTGCTTGAGCTTCTTGAGGGCGAAACCCTTCAGCAGCGGATCCGCCGGGGCCCTCTCGACCTCGAGGAAATTCTGGACTACGGCATCCAGATCGCGGATGCTCTGGATTCGGCGCATCGAAACGGCATCATTCATCGCGATATCAAACCGGCAAATATCTTTCTAACCACCCGCGGCCAGGCCAAGCTGCTGGATTTCGGCGTGGCCAAACTCTTCACTCAGGATTTCGCCGCAACGAAGGCGGGCCACGTGGTTGGCACCGCCGCTTACATGGCCCCGGAGCAGGCCCGCGGCCAGCATGTGGATGAACGCGCCGACCTCTTCTCCCTCGGCGCCGTCATCTACGAGATGGCGACCGGTCGGCCGGCATTCTCCGGCCACACCATAGCCCTCGTTTTCGATATGCTCCTTCGTCACCATCCCCGGCCGCTCACCCATTTCGCCCCGCAGCTGCCGGCCGCGCTTTCGCAAATCGTTTCCTGCGCGCTCGAAAAAAACCGCGAACGCCGCCACACCAACGCCCTCGCCCTCCTCACTGCGCTCAAGAACCTGAAACAGGATCTTCACTCAACCATTCCCCATCCGAATTCGCCCGCCCGGGCACAACCCCCTTCCCCCTCCCGATTCACCGATTCCATCCTTGTTCTCCCCTTCGAAAACGTCATGGGGGATGCGGATGTCGAGTATCTGAGCGAAGGCATCACCGAGCACATCATCAACAGCCTTGCCAAAGTCAAAGCCCTGCGCGTCATCCCGCGGACCACCGCCTTCCGCTATAAGCGCATCGGCGTCGACCCGATCCACGCCGCTCGCGAACTCGGCGTGCGCGCAGTCCTCATCGGCAGGCTCACCGAGCGCGCCGGGCGCTCGCCATCGCAACAGAACTGGTCGATTGCGCGGAAGGCGTCCAGATCTGGGGCGAGAAATACGACCGGAATTTCAGCGACGTACTTACGCTCGAAACCGAAATGGCCCAGGAGATCGCGAGCAAGCTCCGTGTCCGTCTCAGTCCGGATGAACAGAATTACCTCGCCAGACGAACCACCGAAAACCTGGAAGCTTACAAACTCGCCCTGAAGGGAATCTACTATGCCAACCGGTGGACTCCCGAAGGTATCGGCAAAGGCGTCGAATTCCTGCGGCAGGCTATTGAAGCCGATCCGGCATGGCCCAACGCGCACGTTGGCCTCGGTTACATTCACCTCCTGCTCGGCTTCTTCGGCCTCAGCTCACCGCGCGACGCCTTTCCCAAAGTGAAATCGGCGGCGTTCAAGGCCCTCGAAATGGAAGAGAACAACGCAAGCGCCCATCTCCTCCTCGCCTTTGTCGCCTTGTGCTTCGACTGGGACTGGACCGAAGCCGAGCAACAGTTGGAGGCCGCGCTGAGTATCGCGCCGAATCATGCGAATTGCCACTGGGCCGTCGGTTACTGGCACCTCGCAATGGGACGCTGTCAGGATGCAATCGCCGCCATGCGTCAGGCCGTCGAACTCGATCCGCTCTCGGCCGTCTTCACTTATGGCCTCGCGAATGTGTACTACTGGGCGCGCGACTTCGATGCGGCTATGAGAACCCTCAAAGATGCGATCGAGCTCGACCCGGCCCTCGTCACCGCGCATCAGATCCTTGCGCAGATCTACGCGCAGAAAGGCATGCATCGGGAGGCGTTCGAGCAACTGGAGCAATCTCTCAACCAGCGCCAGCCTGGCGAGCGCGATCGGTTGGCCCGGGCCATGGTCTCCGCCCTTGTCGGCCGCGTTGAGGAAGCCCGCGAGGCTCTGTCAGACCTGAAGCGCAGCGAAACGCCCCGCTACGCGATCGTGCCCGGATGCGCCGCCGTTCACGCCGTCCTCGGCGAATACGATGAATCCATCAGTCTGCTGGAACAGTGTTATCAGGAGCGCGCCAGCTCTCTTTGTGTTCCTACGCCATCACCCCAGCTATGACGGTATGTCGCGAGATCCCCGATTTATCGATCTGCTGCGCCGCGTCGGCATCACCAGACCGTCGAATCAGACAGCGGCGCAGTGAAGCGCTGTCCAGCTACGCTGCCTTATCCTGAACATCTTTGCGGAGGAGATGAAGATGACCAGAGAAGCTTACGACGAGCTGACACTCCAGGAGACGCTCTGGCGCTCCGCCTCTGAAGGTTTCGAGTATGTCTGGCCCCCCAGGCCGAACTCGGGACCAGCTAAACTGCGCGCGGTGCAACTCGATGATCATCAGAGCGAACCAGAACGGTGCCCACTCAGTAGGCAAAGCAGACCGATCCGTTCACGTCCGCAGATATCGAAGTCTAAAATGAAGGCGGCCAGGTCAAGCCGCCCCTGTTGCCCGATTCACCCAATCTGATTACGGCAGAATATGCAGGACAGGTACCAGGCTGATCGTGGCTCTCATCGATGAGCTGTTGGTAAAGCTGTAGCCTCGCTGGCAGGTAACGGTGAATGTCCCGGAGGCAGTCGGCTCGTACTTGCCCAGCATCACAACCGAGGTCGTCTGCAGGTGACTCCAGTCACTGAGGTATTAACGGTCGTGTAGTCCCATGCCGTTGAACTGCTGGGCCCCGTAAAGAAGCAGGATGCTCCGGAATTCGGACCGTACGACTGGCCGTCCACTCTCGCTGTAACGAGATAATTGCCGGGTATCACAGGCACCGAAACCACCGCCACCGCCGGGCCCGGAACGCCAGGCGCGCCGGATGGGATCGTCTGCCATGTTCCCTCTACGAAATAACCGGTGCTCTGGGCAAACACGGTGCCTCCTGCGAGCAAAAGAAGAGATGCAAAATGTAAAAGCTGTTTCATGGTTCCTCCGAGTGGATTTTGCTGGCTTGTAGCCGCCAGCCTATGCATTCTCTCGATTGCAGCCGGGGGAATCCATACATTTCTTCTGGGCGAGGGCGCACAATAACCCAGACATCCGATTGACTTTGTTGGATATCCACCAGAATAGTTGCTGGCTTGCGCGATAATGCCCGCGCAATCGACTGCCATTATCGAGATTGATTCCAGTCCGCAGATCCGGGCGGGATTCTCTACAGGTGGCTCCGCCCTCGTCAGCAGCGGGTCATCCAGATCTTTTCACCGGATATTGATATTCACCGCATTGGACGGCCCATAAATCCCGCCGGCCGTTTGAAACAGACAACTCACCGGTTGCAGCCCCGCGCCCGCCAGACTACCCGGCAATATTACATTCACCTGATCCAGACCCGGAAACTCAATCTGCGGCCCGGCATAACTTACAGGTACGCTCGCATTCCCGACGGAGCAGGTCGAAGCAGACGTCGAAGCCTGCGCAAAACCCGTCCCATACAGAGTCAAATAAACTGTCCCCGCAGTTACCTCGATCGGCGCCATCCCTATAGCGCCGAGCATCGCCGAGATGACAGTAACCGCCGTCTGCGTCCCGTCCGCCGCTACACGAACGGCCGAAGCTGCCGGAATCCCGGCCGCCAGCGTAAAGAACCCCGGAGCCAGCGTCGCCATAGGCACAGTCATCCCCTGCGGCACGTAAGTTGACCCCACCCTTTCGATATCCACCCACGCGTATGGGTCAGACGAATTCAGAATATAGTTAATCTGCGATCCGGAGACATACAGCAGCGGCGCCAGCGTATCTGCCGTATGACTTCGATCTCTCACATGCACCCGAATCCCCCCGAGCGTCGTGGGCAGCGGACTGGTGTTCGCGGCAGCTGTACCTGACGCAAGATTCGTGCCGTACGCGGATACAATCGATCCCGGCGCCACCGGCCACGTGCCTGTCGCGGCCACAACGCCGGCCGTAAAAAAACCATTTCCCGGGCTATCGTTCAGCAGAAGATTGATCTCGCCGTTCTGCTTAAGCTGACCTATGCCGATTTCATCCACCACAAACGCGACCAGATCAGGTAACCCATCGCCGTTAAAGTCGCTCACTGTGGTGGACCCGTGCGAATAACTGCAGTCGCCCCGGTTGAGAATTCCCCCCGTATTGAGCGCTGCGCCGCAGGCAAACGACGTTGGGCCGAAAAATACAGGAAAGCGAAACCTCCCATCGCCATTCCCCGCGTAGACGGCGTCTCCCGCCACAAAATCGAGATTCCCGTCTTTGTTGAAATCGCCGACCGCGGTCATGTTCCCCGCCGCGGGCATAGTCCCCAGATCTGTCCTGACCACGTCCCCAAACGTTCCGTCACCCTTTCCCGGCAGGAAATCCAGATAAGGATGAAATTCCGGCGGAAAATCGATGAGATCGGGATTCCCATCTCCGTTGAAGTCTCCAGCCAGAAACGTCACGGCTGTCTGCGGACGAACAGCATAGATCATCTGTTCATTGCCGAACGTCCCGTCGCCCCGGCTCAAAGCCAAAACGATATTTCCTGAAATCTGCCGCAGCAAAACATCCGGCGCTCCGTCTTTGTTGAAGTCCGCAACCAGAACAGCAACCTCCATCGCCTGATTGCCCGCAACGCCAGCCGTGCGAAACGTGCCGTCGCCGTTGCTCAGCAGAACTGACGTTCCACATAGGATGTCCGTCTTGCCATCCCGATTGAAATCGCCAATCCGGATAGCAACCTGGTTCGTCGCCGCCTGGCAGGCGCTGACCTCAACCGGGCTGCCAAACGTTCCATCTCCGTTTCCTGAATAGATATACGCGTTGGATCCCGTAATCATCAGATCCGGCTTTCGATCTCCGTTGAAGTCGCCGGCAAGAACATCTCCGAAGTCCGGCGAAAACGTCGCCGCGGGTTGAAATGTCCCGTCTCCGTTTCCGAGTAACACACCTGCCGTCGGCGCATAGGATGGAATATCGAACGCAATATCGGCCTTCCCATCACCGTTGAAATCCGCGACGGCGACGCAGGCAGAGCACCCGGAAACCGTTGCAGCAGTCACTTTCTGAACAGTGTGGGCAGGCAGAAATGAAATCGTCTGTCCCGCCGCCACAAACGGAAAAATGAAATAACCCAGAGCTCTGGCGCACATGGTCAGAGCAACCGTCATGCAATCCGAAGCCCCGAATTTCACCTTGCGCAAAAAGAATCGGCGAAAAGACAAAAATTCAGGCGCAAAATGGAAAAATCCGATGCGCACCGTAATCCCGATTATTACGATTCTGCTACTGGCATCCTGCGCCCGCGCTCCGCGTACTGTAGCCACCACGCCCCCGGGCGTCGCCACCCCGGAGGCCGCAACAACTGCAAGCTGCAATTTCTGTCCGGTCGCTCTCAGCAACAAGGCGTCATCGCCGTTTGGCGTACCCGCGGGCCAGCAGCCAAACGGTTGCAAAACCCGTCTGTCGAACGGATTCCCCCTGCCCGACCCCAACTGCACTCCCGGCGCTGAAAACCCCACCGTCACCCTCGACGTTCTCCACAACACCGCCTTCCGCACCGGCTGTATCCGCGACTGCGCCACTACCGAGTCGCAGAAGCACGTAACCTACGGCTGGTACGGCCTCGCGACGCCTCCGAACAACACCGGCAATAACCAGACCTGCGAACTCGACCACCTCGTTCCGCTCGAGTTGGGCGGAGCCGATACTCTGGATAACATCTGGCCCCAGTGCGGGCCGGACGGAGTCAGTCTGAACAATCGCTACTTCAAGCAAAAGGATCTGGTCGAAAACTATCTCACCGCGCAGGTCAAATCCGGCGCGATGGATATGGAGACCGCGCGCCATCGTATCGCGGCCGATTGGACGCCATTCCTCGCAAAAGCGAAGAAATTTTGCGTCTCGAACAATTGCCTGTGAACTCCAGCTACCCGCGCCGCATCGCCTGCCTTACTGAGGAAACCACCGAAACTCTCTACCTGCTCGGCGAGCAGGACCGCATCGTCGGCGTCTCCGGTTACACCGCGCGTCCGCCGGAGGCGCGCCGCAAACCTAAAATCTCCGCCTTCACCACCGCGAAGTTCGAAAAAATCATGTCGGTCGAGCCCGATCTCGTCCTCGCTTTTTCGGACCTTCAGGCCGATATCGTGCGCGAACTCATCTCGCGCGGCGTCACCGTCTTCACCTTCAACCAGCGCAGCATCGAAGAAATCTTCGACATGATTCTCGTGCTCGCCCGCATCGTCGGCGCGGCCGAAAGGCGAAGCTCTCATCGCTTCCCTACGTTCCGGTCTCGACGCCATCGCGGCCTCCGCCTCCCGTTTCCCCACTCGTCCCCGCGTCTTCTTTGAGGAATGGAAGGACCCTCTGATCAGCGGCATTCGCTGGGTCGAAGAACTCCTTGAAATTGCCGGCGGCGATCCCGCATTTCCCGGAGCTCCGCCGCGAACAATCCGCGAAGACCCGCATCGTCGATCCCGCCTCCGTCATCCCTCGCGATCCCGAGGTCATCATCGGCTCCTGGTGCGGCATGAAGGTGAACAAGGATTTCATCCGCGCCCGCCCCGGCTGGGACGCCATCTCCGCCGTCCGCCACGGCCATATTTACGAGGTCAAATCCACTTACATCCTGCAGCCCGGCCCCGCCTCGCTCACGGAGGGCGTTCGTCAGTTACACGCCATCCTCGCGCATGTCGCGGGCCTCAACGTCCCTTCTGATCATGCTCCAGCCGAGCGCCTCGATTCAGCCCTTTTGGGCCGCTAAATACAGCCCCCGTGGGATGCGGCGCAAGCAATCTCCCCAACATAATCAGGGTTGATGGGCCGTTTGCTTACCGTCCTCGCCTGTTTACTTTCCTCCATCGCATTGGCCCACGCCGACGCCCTGACTCAAGCCAATGACGAACCGCAGCTTGTTCACCTCAATATCGTCGCCACGGACAATCACGGCGCCCCCGTCAACGATCTCTCGAGCTCGGATCTTCAGATCTCCGATGACGGAAAGCCCCAGCAGATTCTCTACTTCCGCCGCATAGACCGCAGGCTTCCTCCGCCTCCAGCGCTCGCCCCGAACCAGCTTGCGAATCGAACGCCCGCTACGATTCCACATGCCACGGTGATCCTGCTCGATTTCATGAACGAGCGGTTGGCCACCAGCGCCTATGCCGCCCACCAGCTTGTCCATTACCTGCAGTCGCTCGAATCCGCCGACTACCTCTACCTTTACATGCTGACAGTCGACGGGCGCATCTATCCAGTGCGCGGTCTCGACTCCGAGCAACCACCCGGCAAAGCGCCATGGACCAAAGACAGCAAACGGCTCATCGAGCAGGCGACCAATGCCGTTGTACATATGCGGCCCGTCTATCTCGATGTCGGAACTCGTATCGAATGGACGTTCAATGCTCTCAGCAACCTCGGCGCCGCGCTCGCCCGCGTGCCCGGCAGAAAGAACATCGTCTGGGTCACCGACGGAGTTCCCCTTGAACTTGGCCCGGTCCGCTCGGGCACCGGGGATCTGGTCGACTTCACTCCGGTCGTCCGGCAACTCAGCCTCTCCTTCGAACGCTTTCAGATTTCCATCTATCCCGTCCAGATGATCATGCTGGGCAGTTCACAGGTCCTCTCGGACATGCCGGGAACTCCCAATCCAGACCGCGTTGGAGCCGGCCTCGGCAGCCGGGAAACGCTCGATGAGTTCGCCGGCGTCACCGGGTGGCCGGCCCACTTCGGGCAAGGACATTGGCGCAGCCGTAGATGCAGGCCATGAACGACGCGCGGATGAGCTATGAATTGGGCTATGCCCCGCCGGAGAAAAACTGGAACGGCAAGTTTCACAAACTGCGCGTGACATCCAAAACCAAAGGGATACGGATACAGGCGAAGAACGGCTATTACGCGTGGCCCCAGTCGAAAACCCAGCAGGCGATCGCGGCAATCCGCCCCGTTGCTGCTGACCCTGTGGACGCGAGTGAAATCGGCATGCGGGGAGCCATCGCGTCGCTTTCAGCCAATAACTCCCGAGTAAATGTCGATATCGATCGCAAAGATGTGGTGACAATCGACGAGGGCGGCAGCCATAAGACCAGTCTCACCGCGGCCGTACTCACTTACGGCGCGCCGGGCACGGGCCTCACGGCGATTCCGTCGCTGATTCCGATCGACGCCCGGCGGCGGCATCGCCCACCATCCACTTCAGCCGGGACATTCCCCTCGATCCCGCCGTCACCGCCATTCGCGTCATCGTTTACGACGGGTACGGTGAAAAAGTCGGCTCCCTGACCTTCCCCCGGCCCCATACCGCGCCGAGCCGATAGCCCGCATGGCGCTCCCCGGGTTTACACCGGAGCCGCGTGTACGTCGTCGCGCAACGCCCAAAGCCGGTAGTGCGACTGCGGCCATCCAGATTGTCGCGGGCTCGGGAACCTGGTTGATTCCCGAAGATGATCCGCCATCGCCACTCACGGACGGCGAAACTCCCATGAATACCGATGTAGCGTCAACGTAAGTTGGGTCTGTGCATGCGCCGTAATCGCACCCGGATGGCTGATGACCATAAACCCTAACATCCCCGAACATTAGGTTCGCGAGCGCATAGTAATCGTCGGAGCCATCGGCCCCACCGGATAACTTCAACGAGTAATCTATCGGCTGTCCAAAGGTGAACGGAACAAGGGACCAGTAAGTTGAAGAGTACAGGTATTCCGTCTGACGGTTGATCGTTACCTGGGCCGCGGCCCCTAAGCCGGCAAAACGGGAAGATAGTTGATGTACCCCGTGCCACTTCCGCCTGTTATAAGTATCGTGCCACTTAGAGTAGCCGAAGCAGTTCCCGAATTCTCCCAGGTTTCAGTGCCCCAGCCCGAGATGTTCAGGCCCCTGTTGTAAGGTCCTGCGATAACAATCGAAGCGCTGGCGCAAATCCTCCAATACAGACGGCCCCGCGTTGTCCGTCACTTCGTACCTGTCATTTCCGTCGGTTCGCGCCTGCCCCTTGTGGCGAATGATAGTCCCAAAGACACAAAGTACCAACGTGCCCGAACTGGCTGCTGGCGTAATCCGCCAGAGCCTGGCCCTCAGGCTCGCGTCTCCCGCCCAATGCGCGCATCGACACACAAAAGTAGTTCGTCGCCCCACTCCCCCCAAACCTGGTCCAGCCAAAATGCTGGATTCCGCACCCATGCCCGGCCGCAAGGTGATATGTTGTGAGTCACGAAAGCGTTGAAGTACTCGTATTCCATCCCCCTGATTCTGGGGCCGCTA
>CAVWSE010000009.1:0-54641 GCA_963757455.1 uncultured Actinomycetota bacterium | reverse complement strand
ATCCGTACGCGGGCGCAACCGCTCGGGCTGAAGGTCGTCGTGCACGACCTGTCGAAGCCGTTGCCGGACGGCGACGTGTTCGGTGTGCTCGTGCAGTACCCGGGCGCGTCCGGTGTGGTGCGCGATGTCGAGTCGATCGTGTCGGCAGCGCACGAGCGCGGAGCGCTCGCCGTCGTCGCCGCCGACCTGCTCGCGCTGACGCTGCTGAAGTCGCCCGGCGAGTGCGGTGCGGACATCGCCGTCGGTACGACGCAACGCTTCGGGGTGCCGCTCGGCTTCGGTGGCCCGCACGCGGGCTACCTGTCGACGCGCTCGGGCCTGGAACGCCAGCTGCCCGGACGCCTCGTCGGGGTGTCGGTCGACGCCGACGGTGCACCGGCGTACCGGCTCGCGCTGCAGACTCGTGAGCAGCACATCCGACGCGAGAAGGCGACATCCAACATCTGCACTGCGCAGGTGCTGCTCGCCGTCATCGCATCGATGTACGCGGTGTACCACGGGCCGGAGGGCCTGACCCGCATCGCCCGGCGCGTGCACCGGCTGGCAGTCCTGCTCGCCAACGGGCTCCGGCACGCCGGCTTTGTCATCGACGCAATGCCGTTCTTCGACACCGTGACCGTGCGCATTCCCGGACGTGCGTACGCGGTGCTGTCCTCGGCTCGCGAGGCCGGGATCAACATCCGGCTCGTCGACCGTGACACCGTGTCGATCGCCTGCGACGAGACGACGACACGTGCGCATCTCGAAGCCCTCTGGCTCGCGTTCGGCGTCGACGCCGACGTGGACGTGATCGATCGCATGACCGGTGCCGACGCTGTCGCACTTCCCGAGCGCGCAACCACGTTCTTGACGCACCCGGTGTTCACCGCACATCACAGCGAGACGGCGATGCTGCGCTATCTGCGCCGGCTGGCCGACCGCGACTACGCGCTTGATCGCGGGATGATCCCGCTCGGATCGTGCACGATGAAGCTCAACGCGACCACCGAGATGGAGCCGATCAGCAACCCCGGATTCGCGAACATCCATCCATTCGCGCCGGCCGAACAGTTCGCCGGCTACCGCCGACTGTTCAACGACCTCGAACAATGGCTGGCCGAGATCACCGGCTACGACGCGATCTCGTTGCAGCCCAATGCCGGCTCGCAGGGTGAGTTCGCCGGGTTGCTCGCGATCCACAACTTCCACCGTGCCAACGGTGACGATCATCGCGACGTCTGCTTGATCCCGGCATCCGCGCACGGGACGAACGCCGCGTCGGCGGTCATGGCCGGACTGCGCGTCGTCGTCGTGAAGACCGGTGGAGAGCAGGGGGAGGTCGATCTCGACGACCTGCGCGCGAAGATCGCCGAACACGCCGGTGCGCTCGCCGCGATCATGATCACCTACCCGTCCACGCACGGTGTGTTCGAGGACCACATCGGCGAGATCTGCGCGCTGGTGCACGAGGCCGGCGGTCAGGTCTACGTCGACGGCGCCAACTTGAACGCGATGGTCGGACTCGCCCGTCCGGGCAAGTTCGGTGCGGACGTGTCGCACCTGAATCTGCACAAGACGTTCTGCATCCCGCACGGTGGTGGCGGTCCCGGCGTCGGTCCGATCGGGGTGCGCGAGCACCTCGCGCCGTACCTGCCCAACCACCCGCTTCAGGAGGCAGCCGGACCGGCGACGGGCAGCGGAGCGATCTCCGGCGCGCCGTGGGGATCGGCGTCGATCCTGCCGATCACGTGGGCCTACATCCGGCTGATGGGCGCAGAGGGGCTGACCGCGGCGACCGGTGCTGCGATCCTGTCGGCGAACTACATCGCACGTCGGCTGCGCGCGCACTTCCCGGTGCTGTACACCGGCGCGAACGATCTCGTCGCGCACGAATGCATCCTCGATCTGCGCGGGATCACCCGCGAGACCGGGGTGACCGTCGACGACGTCGCGAAGCGGCTGATCGACTACGGGTTCCACGCGCCGACGATGTCGTTCCCCGTTGCAGGCACGCTGATGGTCGAGCCGACCGAGTCGGAGGACCTGCACGAGATCGACCGGTTCGTCGACGCGATGATCGCGATCAAGGCCGAGATCGACCGGGTCGGCGCAGGGGAGTGGCCCGCACGCGACAACCCGTTGGTGAATGCGCCGCACACGGCGCAGAGCCTCGCCGGCGAGTGGGAGCACCCGTACGACCGCACGATCGCGGCGTATCCGGCCGGCGTCGACCCGCGGTCGAAGTACTGGCCGCCCGTGCGCCGTATCGACGGTGCGTTCGGCGACCGTAACCTGGTCTGCGCCTGCCCGCCGGTCGACGCCTACGCCTGAGCCGGGTGGGGTCAGCGGCGGGCGATGCCGCGGATGGTCGGCCGTACGGTCGGCGAGGCGCGGGGCATCGGTTCGTGGACGAGGCGCTCGACGGTCAAGGCCGAGTCGGCGAGCAGTTGCTCGGTGCGCCGGTTGGGATGGCAGCCCGCCGCGAGGTAGCGGTGCGGCAATTGGACGGCGTCCTGGAACCGCGCGAGCCACGGGTTGTCGGTGCTGCGGACGTGCTCGATGAACAGGTATGCACCGCCCGGTTTCAGCACGCGGGTGATCTCGGCGAGGGCCGCCCGCGGATCGGGGATCGAGCAGTGCACGAACGTGGCGGCAACTGTGTCGAAGCTGGCGTCCTCGAACGGGAGTTCTTCGGCACCGGTGCGCACCAGTTCGTACGAACCGACCGCCGGCGGCCTCCTCGCGAGTTCGGTGCGCAGGTGCCGGATCATGTGCGGGCTGGGCTCGGTGACGACGAGCTCGGTGACGGCGGCCGGGTAGTGCGCGAGGTTGTGCCCGCCACCGGCGCCGATCTCGAGCGTGCGCCCGCGTGCTGCTGACAGCAGTTCCGCGCGCCGCTCACTTTGACCGGCGCGTTCGGACAGCCCGATCAGGACGGGGTAGTAGAGCGCGAACAGGCGCTCGTTGAGCCCCAGCGGGTCGCGCACAGGTCAGCTTGCGAGCATGGCATCGATCGCTTCGCGCACTTCGGGCGCGTCCGGCTCGGTACGCGGACCGAACCTTGCTACGACGCTGCCGTCCGAGGCGACCAGGAACTTCTCGAAGTTCCACTTGATGTCGCCGGCCTGGCCTGTTTCGTCGGGGACGGACGTGAGCTGCTCGTAGATCGGGTCACGCGACGCGCCATTGACGTCGATCTTGTCCGACATCGGGAAGGTGACCCCGTAGGTTGCCGAGCAGAACTCCTGGATCTCGTCCGCCGAACCTGGTTCCTGACCGCCGAACTGGTTGCAGGGGAAGCCGACAACGGTGAATCCGCGGTCGGCCAGTTCCTCGTGCAGGGCTTCGAGCTTCGTGTACTGCGGGGTGAGCCCGCACTTGCTCGCGACGTTGACGACAAGCGCCGCATTGCCGCCGGTGAAATCACCGAAGGTGGTGCGTTGCCCCTGCAGCGTGGTGACGGCGAGATCGAGCAGGTCGCTCATGTGGGTGCTCCTTCATGTCCGGTAAGTCGGATGAGTTCGGCCTGCATGCGCGGCATCAGCGCCTGCAGACCCTTGATCGGGCGCACCATCACGGTGAAGCCGGTCAACTTTCCTGATTCGTTCCAACGGATCATGTCGATTCCGTGGACGACGACGCCGTCAAGATCAGCTTCGAACTCGAGCACCGCGCTCGAGTCGGTGAACCACTCGTCGACGTAGCGCAACGTCGGCCCGAGCACCGCGATTGCCGCAGTGAGGTACATCGTCGTTGCAGCGCGTCCCTGTTGCGGGGCGAATACGGCCGGCGATCGGAAGACCACGTCGTCGGCCAGCAGCGACGCGAGTAACGACGCGTCTCGCGACTCGGCGATGTCGATCCAGGCGCGCAGCGGATCGGGTCGGGTGATGGTCACGACGCTCGAGTGACTTCGAGGGCTCGCCGGGTGAGAACCCGGACGAGGTGGCGTCGGTAGTCGGCATCGGCGTTCATGTCATCAACCGGGTTGGTGTCGTCTGCCGCCAGTTCGGCTGCGTCGGCGAGCGATGCGCCGTCAGCGAGTGCGGCCTCGGTGACACGCGCACGCAACGGGACGCCGCCCATGTTGGCCAAGGCGATTCGGTCGCCGACAGCGGCGACGCCGACGATCGCCCAGTCGTTCGCGCGGCGAGTGAACTTCTCGTAGTGCGCATTGGCCGGTCCGGTACGTGGCACGCGGATCTCGACCAGCATGTCGTCGTCGGCGAGCGCGGTCTCGAAGTAGCCGGTGAAGAAGTCGCGCGCGGGCACGTCGCGTCGTCCATTCGGACCTTGGACGACGAGCGTCGCGTCGGACGCGAGCACCGCCGCGGGCAGGTCGGCCGCCGGGTCGGCGTGCGCCAGCGAGCCGCCGATCGTGCCACGGTTGCGGATCTGCGGATCACCCACGTACGCGGCGACGATCGAGAGCAGCGGCGCTTCGGCGCGCAGCACCTCGGACGCGACGAGGTCACGATGCCTGGTCAGAGCGCCGATCGCGACGTCGTCACCGTCGACGCGGACGTAGGACGCATCGGCGATGCGGCGCACGTCGATCAACACCGATGGCACCGCAAGGCGCAGTTTCATCATCGGCAGCAGCGAATGGCCGCCCGCAAGCAGCTTCGCCTCGTCGCCGTGTTCGGTGAGGAGGCTGACCGCGTGGTCGGCCGAGTCGGCGCGCACGTAGTCGAACGCTGCGGGGATCATGCGGTCGCTGCCTTGTGGTCACGCGCTGCGGCGAGCACTGCGCGGACGATGTTGTGGTAGCCAGTGCACCGGCACAGGTTGCCCTCGAGGCCGGCGCGGACGTCGTCCTCGGTGAGGTCGGGGTTTTCCTCGACGAGTGCCGCCGCTGCCATCACCATGCCCGGAGTGCAGAAGCCGCACTGCAGTCCGTGCTCGGCGCGGAAGGCGCGCTGCACCGGGTGCAACTCGTCCGTGCTCGGTGCGAGTCCTTCGAGAGTGGTGATCGCCGACCCGTCGACCGCAACCGTCAACACGGTGCACGACTTCACCGCTTCGCCATCGACATGCACGGTGCACGCACCGCAGGAAGTCGTGTCGCAGCCGATGTTCGTTGCCCGCAGGCCGCACACGTCGCGCAGATAGTGCGCGAGCAGCAGACGCGGTTCGACGTCGTCGACACGCGCAGTGCCGTTGACGGTGAGTTCGACCTGCATCAGCTGTTCCTTCCGGCCGCATCGTTGATCGCTCGCCAGACCCGCATCGGGCTGGTGGGCATGTCGATGTGCCGTACCCCGAGGTGCGCCACGGCGTCGATCACTGCGTTCTGCACGGCAGGAGTGGCACCGATCGTCCCGGCCTCGCCGATTCCCTTGGCGCCCAACGGGTTGTACGACGTCGGCGTCTGGCTGTCGACGAGATCGAAGCTCGGCAGCTCGGTCGCCGACACGATCGGGTAGGACGCGAGCGTGTTGGTCGTCGGGTTGCCGTCCTCGTCGAACACCACCTCTTCGAGCAGCGCCTGCGCCGCACCTTGGGCGAGACCCCCGTGGCGCTGCCCTTCGGCCAGCAGCGGATTCATCACGGTGCCGGCATCGTCGAGGGCGATCAGTTTCGCGAGCCGGGCCTTACCCGTCTCGGTGTCGACTTCGACCACCGCGACATGGGCGCCGAACGGGTACGTCGCGCCTGGTGCCGTGAACACGCTCCGCACCTTGAGCTCGTGCTCGGCGGCGAGCGCGCCGAAGCTGACACCGGAGCCCGGGACGCCGCGCACGGCCACGCCGGCGAACTCGGTGTCGACGACGAGGTCGTCGACCGAGACTTCGAGCCGGTCGGCGGCGAGTTCCTTCGCACGCTCCACGAGCTCGCGGGTGGCCTGCTGCACCGCGGCGCCGCCCTGCTGCAGGCTGCGTGACCCGCCGGTCCCGCCGCCTTCGGGGACGAGGTCGGTGTCACCCCAGATCACCTTGATGCGGTCGATGGGGATGCCGGTCTCTTCGCTGGCGAGCATCGCCCAGACCGTGACGTGGCCCTGTCCGTGTGGCGAGGTGCCGGTCAGGATGGTCGCGCTGCCGTCGGCGTGCACCTCGATGGTTGCGTTCTCTTTCGGCGGGCCGGATTCGCTGCCACCGCCGGTGATCTCGACGTAGACGGAGAGGCCGATGCCGAGTTGCAGCGGGTCGTTCTGCTCGCGACGACGCTGTTGCTCGGCCCGCAGGCCGGCGTAGTCGGCGGCTTCGAGCACGTTCTCGAGGGCCATCGGATAGTCGCCCGAGTCGTAGGTGGCGCCGCCCTTGGTCTTCAGCGGCTCGGTGAAGGCGGGCAGCAGGTTGCGGCGACGGACGTCGGCCGGGTCCATGCCGATCTCGGCCGCGAACAGGTCGACGGCGCGCTCGATCGCGGCGGTCGCTTCAGGGCGGCCGGCGCCGCGGTAGGCACCGACCGGCGTGGTGTTCGTGACGACGCTGACGAACGACGTCTGCAGGTGCTCGATGTCATAGACGGCGGGCGCCATCATCAAGGTGAGCGTCGGAAGCAGTCCGCCGAACTTCGGGTAGGCACCCGAGTCCTGCAAGACGTGCAGTCGGTAGGCGGTGATCCGTCCGTCCTTCGTGCCGCCGAGCGTGACGGTCTGCACCTGCGCCCGGCCGTGCGTCATCGCGACCATGTTTTCTGAGCGCGTCTCGACCCAGGTGACAGGACGGCTGAGGATCTTCGCGAGTCGCGCCACCAGTGCGTGGTCGCTGTCGGCGCCGAACTTCGCACCGAACGCGCCGCCGACTGCGGGCGTGATGACGTGGACCTGCTCGATCGGAACGCCGAGCATTCCGGCCAGGGACCGCTGGGTGCCCTGCGCGCCCTGGTTGGGGATCCACGCGGTGAGCCGCTCGTCGTCGCCCCACACCGCAGCGGCGGCGCGCACCTCGAGCGGCGCGACTGCAACGCGCTGGTTGAGGATCTCGTGACTGATGACGGCCTCGCAGTCGGCGAAGATGTCCTCCTGCTCGCCCGGCTTCTCGCCGAAGCACACGTTCGTCCCGACCTCGGTGAACAGCACGGTCTCGTCGGCCAACGCGGCCTTGGGATCAACGACGGCAGCCAACGCCTCGTACTCGACATCGACGAGTTCGGCGGCGTCCTCACCCTGGTAGCGCTCATCGGTGAGCACGGCGGCGACGGACTCTCCGACGAAGCGCACCACATCGGTCGCGAGCAACGGTTGCCCGAACGCCTCGGCGTACATCGGCAAGGGCGGTCGCTGGCTGACCGGGTCGTCGAGGTTCGCGGCTGTGAACACCGCGACGCAGCCGTCGGATTCGAGCGCGGCGCTCGTATCGATGTTGACGATGCGTGCGTGCGCGATCGGCGAGCGCACGAGTGTCAGGCGCAGCGCGCCCGCGAGCCGGGGATCGTCGATGTCCTCGGTGTACACCGCACCAGTGGTCAGGAACTCCGGATCTTCGACCCGCTCGACCCGCGTGCCGAGGATGCTGCCGCGGGGGAGATCAACGCCGGGTGAAGCAGTCACACCTTCACACTAGGCACCCGGCGAAAACACCGGCTTGCCAGTATCCGGACGCGACGAATGGCAGCACCCACACCTGCGCATCGGCCGTTTGGTCCTGCGACAATTCGGTGGTGATCGACCGGACGTGGCCGGCGACGGCAGAGGCGCTGATGCGGTCGCGGTTCAAGGCATTTCGCGACGCCGACGTCGACTGGCTGCTGGCGTCGTGGCACCCGTCGACACGACCGTCCGAGCTCGATCTGCGGGGCAATCCGCGTTGGCGCGGCCTGCAGATCATCGATGTCGTCGACGGCACTGCTGACGACATGACGGGCATCGTCGAGTTCCGCGCGACATACGTTGTGGCCCGTGGCGACGTTCGTGCACTGCACGAGCGATCGCGATTCGTCCGCGAAGGCGGGCGGTGGTACTACGTCGATCACGCTTGATCAACAAGTCGATCTGGTCGGTATTCGACCGAATCGGCGACTCGATCATGGTCGCCTGGGTACGAGTGCGGGCCACTGCGGGAGGATCGGTGCATGGCGATGGCGTTTCAGGTGACCTTCGACAGTGCCGACCCCGGAGCCCACGCGGCGTTCTGGGCCGAGGCGTTGCACTACGTCCTCGACCCGCCACCCGCCGGGTTCGACTCGTGGGACGCCGCGCTCGACTCGTGGGGTGTTCCGGCCGATCAGCGCAACAACGCTTCGGCGGTCGTCGACCCCGACGGAGTCGGCCCGCGGTTGTTCTTCCAGAAAGTGCCCGAGCCGAAGACGGCGAAGAACCGGGTGCACCTCGACCTCCGCGCAGCTGCCGGTTTGCCGCCGGAGGGGCGGTCCGACGCGCTCGAGGCCGAGTGCACCCGGTTGGTCGCACTTGGTGCACGTCGCGTCCGACGCATGGAAGCCGACGAGATCAACAACGTGTGCATCGTCATGCAGGATCCCGAGGGCAACGAGTTCTGCCTCGACTGACCGCCGGCTACGCGCCGTTCGCGTATCGATAGGCCGCGAGTCCGACGACCCACTCGTCGCCGCCCGGCGTCGACGTGATCGACGCCAGATACCGGCCCGGACCGCCGTCGGCCGTCGTATAGAGGCGCCCCGTTGCGTCGGTCAACCAACCATCGGTGCGGTCACGGAACTGCAGGCTCTGCACGAAGTTGCTGGTCGGTGAGCTGATCCGGTGCCATGACGATCCGTCGGTGGTCGCGGCGAGAAAGCCGCGGTTGCCCGAGAGCCAGGCGTGAGTCGCATCAAGAGCGGTGAGTGAGACGACGTCGCCCGTCAGGGTCGACTGCACCGCCCACGTCCTGCCCCCATCGGTGGTTGCATAGATCGTCGCCGTGCGTCCCGACCCCGTCGCGTACCAGCCGTGCTGCGCGTCGGTGAACGGGCGATCCGACGACGGCGAGGCGGCGTCCACCGCAGCTGCCATGACTTCCCGTAGATCGCGTGGCCACCTGTCGGCAGAGAAGACCTTCTGCCACGCCGGACGGTAGATCCGCGGACCTGCGGCGGTCCGCCGGCTGACGACCGCGGTGGTGATCTGCGGCGATGGACGCCGTGGCGACGATGCGAAGAGCGCGAGGTGAGATCACTGGTGATCCCTCCCGGGAGTTGGATGGCGGCGGCGGTGCCGACGCACATATGACGCTCCCGGCGCGGTTCTGTTGCATGCAAAGTCGTCGTTATCGATTGCGAGTCGACCGACCTCCGATCAGCTCACCTCACAAACCCTGTGCGCGCAGCCAGGACAGGCACTCCTCGGCCACGTCGCGCCAGCCGGCGTCGATGGTGAGCGAGTGACCGCGATCCGGGAACCGCGCGGTATCGGTGACCGCCGCTGAGTGCCGGTACTGCTTTGCCGTCGCCTTCGTGATCACCTCGGGGACGGTGTGGTCCTTGCCGCCCGACACGAGCAGCAGCGGCCCACGGTCCTCGTTGTCGGTGCGCACCTTCGCCGGCGAGTGCAGCGAGAAGTTCGCCGCGGCCGCCTCGAACAGGGGACGTCCAGGCGCGGGGATCGTCCACGCCTCGAACAGCGCGTCGGACTCCTCGCGAGGGAGCGTGTTGCCGAATGCGTACGCGAACTGATCCGCGGTCAGCGACACGGCCTTGTGCTTGTTGGTCGGGTTCTTGAAGACGGGCAGGGTCGAGTGCAGCGCCGACAGCGGCAGCGGCAGGACGCCCTTGATCTGTGCTGCGTCGATGGCCACCGCGGCCGCGCCGTGTCCCTCGCCGAGGAGCTTCTGCGCGATCATCCCGCCGAACGAGTGCCCGATCAGGATGGGCGGTTGGTCGAGCTCGGCGATCTGCTTCGCGTAGTGCTCGGTGACTTCCTCGATCCCGTGATCGGCAATTGCCTCCGGGTTCGCGCGTGCCTCGGCGACCGTTGCGGGGTCACCCGGCCAGCCCGGCGCGCTCGACCGATAGCCGCGCTCGTCGAAGAAATCCATCCATGGCTGCCATGACGTGGCATGCAGCCACAGACCGTGAATGAACATGACTGGCGTTCCGGCTTCGTCCATGTCCGTGCTCCTCTTCTCGATCTGTTGCCTCGCTTCGATGGTCGCGTGCGGCGCACACGCACGGCTTCGGTCGATCGACTGTCGATCCGGGTCAGCGCCAGTCGTCCGACTCGAGCGCGCAAGCGCCGCGCAGCTCTACGGTCCGCCATCAGACCTTGAGAGGCAACGATGGAGCTGGGATCGCACGACGCGGTCGCGGCGCGACACCGACCAGCGGAGAGCGACGATCTGAGACCATGTGACGCGTGGCTCACGAAGACGATGACGGCGATCCGCTTCACCGCCGGGCTGGACACGATCGACGAGGCGACACTCGCGCGCCTGCCCAAGCAGGCCAGTGAGCAGCTTCCTTCGCGTGGCCAGGTCGCCGTGCAGGGCACGGTCAACGGCTACGAATTCGAGACGGTGCTCGAGCCGGACGGCGCGAGAGGGCACTGGGTCAGGGTGGACGAGGGGCTGCAGCGCGCCGCCGGACTTGCCCCCGGCGATCGGCCCGGATTCGTGCTCGAGGTGCGTCCGGAGTGGCCGGAGCCCGAGATCCCGTCCGACCTGGCAGCCGCGCTGGAACACGCCCCACAACGCATCCGTGGCATCTGGGACGACATCACGCCGATGGCGCGCTGGGAATGGGTGCGCTGGGTCAATGCGACCGCCAACCCGGCCACGCGGCAGCGCCGGGTCGACGTGACCATCTCCAAGATGGACCACGGCAAGCGCCGCCCGTGCTGCTTCGACCTCTCGGCGTGCACCGATCCATCGGTGGCCAGGAACGGGAAACTGCGCGACTCGAAGTGACCGATTTCACCCGCTAACGGCAAAAATCAATGCCCGATCAATTCGATGCGCCGGATTTGAGCTAATTCATCGGCTCAACTTCGTGCCAATCGAGCCGATGATCATTTACAGTTCCGCCCGGCGCCGATGACCAGGCACGACCCCCTGCCCCGGCAATGGCGCCGCGTGAAAGGCACCCATCTCTGTGTTCATGACGTTTCGAACGCGCTCGCGCCTGGCCCTGCTGGCCGGCTGCCTTGCTGTCGCAGGGCTCACGGTCGGGCTCAGCGCCAACGCCAGAGCCGATTCGGTGCCCGCCGCTGCCGGTGAATTCGTGCCCGTCGCGGCCACCAATGTCGTCGACACGACCGTGGGGCTCGGCTGGTCGGGCCAGTTGCAGCCCAACGCGACGAACTCGATCTCAGTCACCGGTGTGGCCGGCGTTCCGACGACCGGAGTCACCGCGGTCATGCTGCAGATCAGCACGTCCAACAGCACCAAGACGTCCGTGAACCTGAACGGCAACGTGTGGGTGTGGCCCACCGGCACGACGCGTCCGCAGTACGCCGTGGTCGCCAACGCGCCGTTGAACTCTGTCGCTGACAACACCGCGATCGTGCAGGTCGGCAGCGGCGGCAAGATTTCCTTCTACAACGGAGCCAACGGCTCACCGGTTGACGTCTCCGCTGACATCGAAGGTTATGTCACCTCCGCGGCCACGAAGGTCGTCCGGCGCGACTTTCGTCCCGCTGGCCCCAACCGCATCATCGACACGACGGACGGGACGGGCGGACGCGCGACGCCGCTGACCTCGGACGCACCCTGGACCTTCGACGTCTCCGGCGTCGGGGGTATCCCCACCTCCGGAGTGACTGCGGTCGTCCTCAACGTGGGCGCGGTCGCCACGAGCACGAACTGCTGGTTGCAGGTGCAACCCACCGGCACTGATAGCGCGGCTCAGGGTTATCCGCGCGTCGACACCTACGCGACCTACACGGCACAAGGCTTTGCCGTCGTCGCACCAGACGCGAACGGCGATCTGACCTTCTCGACCAACTGCGCGTCGACCGATGTCCATGTCGACGTCCAGGGGTATTACCTGAACAACATCAGCGGGGCGAGCGCCGACGTGTTCGTCCCGATCACGAATGCGACGCGCATCGTCGACACCCGGCACGACGTCGGCGTGACCGGGCGGCTGACCGCCGGTCGGGTCGATCCGGGGTACGCACGCCGTTTCGGTGCGGGGCGTTGCCGGCGTCCCGGCGCAGGCTGGCGAGGTGGCATTGAACCTCTCAGCCGTCAATGCGTCCGCGCTCGGCGCGAACACCGTCTGGCCCGACGGTACGGTGCCGACCGCACACGACTTCGGTCATCGCTGATCCGACGGTGAGCAACACCAACCTGGCTTTCGTGGCGCTGGCTGTGAGCGGGAAGATCGACATCGCCGACTCGAGCGACACACCGACCCAGTCAAACGATCTGACGATCGACGTCCAGGGTTACTTCCTGCACACGTCGGCGCACCGACAGCAGTTCGGCACGGCGCCGACTATCCACGGCCAGGTGGCGGCGACACCTTCTACAACACGGTCGACACGAACGCGGACGACATCATCTCGACCGCCAACGACTCACGCAAGGTGCCAGCAACTCGTGCACGGCGAAAGCCAGCGACATCGCAATCTTCGACTACACGGTGCCGAACCGACTCCCTCCAGCCTCGCTCCGACAAGCGAACTGCATGATCAGCTACGGACCTCGCGCGCGGCGGTCGGCGCACACCCGACGGTTGTTCGTGGAAGAGCGGCGGCATCACCCGGATCGGGACCACTCTCTATCGTCGCGGTCGCGCGCCAGCTGAAGGCCTGCTCCGATGGGTCGGAGGCCGAATGGCCTGCAGCCTTCGTTCAACGCGAGCATCGTCAAGTCAGACGACGGTGGCAAGACGTGGACGAACCCGTGGGGCGTGACGAGCGCGGGCGGTGCCGCTCCGAGGTGGAAGAGCGCAATCACACCTACCAGTCGATGTTCCCGGGCAGAGCTTCCCAGCGCCGTTCTTCGTCCAATACGGCCCGGGAAATAGCGGTGCTGTGGATGGCGGCGACAAGTACCTCTACGCCGTATCGACCGACGGATACGCCTATGACGGCAATTACCTGCACCTCGCTCGCGTCCCGTTGAACAAGATCATGACGGCCGGACGCATGGCAGTTCTACCACGGGAGCGTTGGCGGTGCAGGTCGCAGACCGTGGACGAGTTCGCCGGCAGGCGCCACGCGCGTGCTACAGGCGCGGCATGGCTTGAGCCAGCCGTCGATCCAATACGTTCCCGGCGCTCAAGCGCTACGTGCTGACCACCTTCTACTATTCACTGCCGGGCTGGACTTTCCGACGCTGCAGCCAAACGCCTTACACGCGCTTCCAGATGTACACCGCGCCCGAAACCATGGGGACCGTGGACGCATGTCTTCGACCACGGAACGCAACGCAGCCTGTGGTGCACGGCGAGCCCGTGTCAGCTGCTTGACGAGCCCGGCTCGACGCCGTTCAGCGTCGGGGCGCCGGACGATTGGCTAGGGCTCGTACGACCCCGCCGCTCGTACAGAAGTTCATCTACTCCCGTCCGCTCACTGATCAGGCGTTGTTCACCTGCGGCGACTGGATAACACGCAACTTCATATGCTGGAGAGAATCTGTATCGCCTTCACGTTCTGCCGTTCGACCTGGCTAGCGTGGTCGGCTCATGACCAAGCATCGTTTGCACGCACAGGCACTTCCCGCGCAGCCGCACTTTGCTCGCCGTGGTGGCGCTCCTCGCCACCGCCGGTCTGCCGTTGGCCATGCGCGCGGGCGCCACGTCCGCCACCGCTTCAACCGACCCGACCGGTGCGTTCGCGACGCTGCACTACTTCCCGAACGTCACCGACGACACGTTCTACAACACGGTCGGTTCGGACGGGTCGATCATATCGACGGCCAATGACTCGACGGGCGTGAACGACTCCTGCACCGCGCGCGGCAAGGACATCGTGATCCTCAAGATGAGCGGGCCCGACCCCGACAACCTGTCGGTGTCGACCGTCAACTGCATGCCCAGTTTCGGACTCAAGGGCGGCGGCACCAGCCCGGACGGTTGCTCCTGGAAGACCGGCGGCATCACGCGCATCGGGAGGACGATCTACCTGGCCGTCGCGCGCCAACTGCGCGCGTGCTCGGCCGGACAGGAGATCAACGGGCTGCAGCCGTCCCGCAACGCCAGCATCATCAGGTCGACCGACGGTGGGAAGACGTGGACGAACGCGTTCGGCGTCACCAGCCCGGACGGCGCGGCGCCACGGTGGCTCGCCAGCCGTCACCGGTACCAGGAGATGTTCCCGTCGGGTTTCTCAGCACCGTTCTTCATCCAGTACGGCCCTGGCAACTCCGACACGGTCGATGGCGGCGACAAGTACCTGTATGCCGTGTCGACCGACGGCTTCGCCTACAACGGGAACTACCTGCATCTGGCGCGAGTGCCGCTCAACAGCGTCCAGACCGCACGGACGTGGCAGTACTACCACGGTCGGGCCGGCGGATACGGCAACAAATGGACGAGCTCGCCCGTGGGTGCCACCCGCGTGATCCAGGCGCACAACGGCCTGAGCCAGCCCGCCATCCAGTACGTGCCGGCACTCAAGCGCTACGTGCTGCTCTCGTTCTCGTTCACGCATGCAGGGCCCGACTTCCCGACGAGGAGCGAGACTCCGTACACGGCGTTCCACTTCTACACCTCGCCCAAGCCATGGGGACCGTGGAAGAAGGTGTTCGAGCACACCGGACAGCGCAACCTGTGGTGCGCGACGAGTCCGTGTGATCTGACCCAGCAACCGGGCGCGACTCAGCTGAGTGTCGGCTCACCGGATGACTGGCTCGGGCTCTACGACCCCGCGCTCGTCCAGAAGTTCGTCTTCACCCAGCCGCTGGACGCGCAGGCCATCCTCACCTGTGGCGATTGGAAGAATGCGACGCGGTACAGCGGCGAGTACCTCAACCGGCTGCACATCCTGCCGTTCGATCTGAGTGTGCTGGCCCCGCCGCCCGTGGCGCGGAAGTAGATCGTCCGCAATACCGATTAGCGTCCACAGCATGACTGCAGTGCGCGACAACGCCGAGACACTGGCACGGTTCGACTTCGACGCCTTCTTCGGCGCGCTCGATGCCGCACGGCGTGCGCGCGGCCTCGGCTGGTTCGAGCTGGCCGACGTGCTGTGGGAGCAGTCAGCCGAGCTCAACGCGCGCCGCGATGACCATCCGCTGTGTGGGGGAGCCGTTTCGCGCCAAGGCGCTCGGGGCGAGACCTCGTGTCAGTACGCGCTCTTCATGCTGCGTTGGCTCGCCCGCGCACCGGAAGAGTTCCTGACCGGGCCGGTCGCGGACGTCGGAGAGTCTCAGCTCCCGACGGCCGGGCCCGACATTCGATTGCGGTGGAACCTGGCCGAAGTGCATGCCGAACTGAATCGGCAGCGCCAGGACCGCGGCCTGACGTGGGCAGAACTGGCCGAGGTTCTGGGTACGACCCCTGCCCGCCTGACCAACCTGCGCACTGCGCGATTCACCGATCTGGCACTGGCCATGCGGATCACCCAATGGCTGCGCCGCCCGGCCGCCGCGTTCATTCACCCCGCCGATTGGTGATCGCGGTCAGGCGAATACCGCGTCGAACATCCCGGGCTCGTACGAGCCCCCGCGCTGGTGCGCGATCACTGCCAGCCGGTTGGCAGCGTTGATCATCGCGACCAGGCACAGCAGCGCGACAAGCTGATCGTCGTCGTAGTGCTTACGTACCTGCTGCCAGGTGTCGTCGCTGACGCCGGTGCAGGCGTCGGCCAGCCGGGTGCCTTCCTCGGTGAACGCGAGGGCCGCCTGCTCGGCCTCGGTGAAGACCGTCGACTCGCGCCATGCGGCCACGAGATTGAGCCGCACTGCGGTCTCTCCGGCGGCGGCTGCGTCCTTCGTGTGCATGTCGATGCACCAGCCACAGCCGTTGATCTGGCTCGCACGTAGCGACACGAGTTCCTGCGTCGACTCGGGCAGCGTCGAGTCCCGGATCACCATGCTCGCGTTGGCGAATCGCTTCGTGAACTTGGCACCTAGCTCGTTGCTGAACATGTCCAGTCGGGCGTCCATGACGTCGTCCTCTCTCGTATTGAGTTGGTTGTGACCATGAGATGCCGGCGGTGCCTGCGGTGTGACATCGCACTGCCCACAGATCGCGTTGTCACATCGCGACGACGTCCGGCGTCTGATGTGCGACGGTCGACACGAGCAGGAGGATCGAACGATGGACGACGGCGAGCAGGTCGACCCCAGCACCGCCGCGTTCGTCGCGCATCGGAATCTGCTGTTCACCGTCGCGTACGAAATCCTCGGCTCCGCCGCTGATGCGGAGGACGTGCTGCAGGAGACGTGGCTGCGTTGGGCCGGCGTCGACATCAGCACGGTGCGCGAACCCCGCGCGTACCTCGTGCGGATCGCCACTCGCCAGGCGATTACCAGGTTGCGGACATTGGGACGGCGTAAGGAGTCCTATGTCGGCGCGTGGCTGCCGGAACCGTTGCTCACCACGCCCGACGTCGCCGAGGACGTCGAACTGGCCGAGAGCGTGTCGATGGCGATGCTGCTCGTCCTCGAGACGCTCGCGCCGACCGAACGCGCGGTGTTCGTGCTGCGCGAGGTGTTCGGTCTCGACTACGACGAGATTGCGCAGGCCGTCGACAAGAACCTTGCCGCAGTGCGGCAGATCGCGCACCGGGCGCGTGACCACGTCGCCGCGCGCCGTCCGCGTGCGATCGTGTCACCGGCGCAGTCGCGCGAAGCGATCAACGCGTTCCGCCATGCAGTCGAGACGGGCGATCTGCAGGGCTTGCTCGACATTCTCGCGCCGGACGTCGTGCTCATCGGCGACGGCGGCGGGATCAAGCAGGCGGTGCCGCGCCCGGTCGTCGGCGCCGACAAGGTCGCCCGGTTACTCGCGAGCGGGTTCGTCAGGATCCCTGGCGTCGCCACGCTCGACCCGGCGCAGGTCAACGGGCATCCAGCGCTGATCATCCGTCTCGACGGTGAGGTGGACACGGTCGTTGCGTTGCATCTCGAGGACGGCCGCATCACGGGCCTCTATGCCGTGCGCAACCCCGAGAAGCTGTCGCACATGGATCGCGAGACCACGCTGCGCCGATAGCGTCGCCGCAACCGTCCGGTCCCGGCGAGGTTGCATACTCCCTGCATGGACGCCAGCCTCGCCGAGATCGGCAGGATTCCGATCGACCTGCGGATCGGCGTGACCGGACATCGCTGGATCCCGGACGATGCGAGCACCCGCGCCACCGTGCTTACCTGCGTCGAGCAGGTGATGGCCGCCCGCAGCCACCCGGTGCTGCAGGCGACGACGACCGGCGTCACCGTGGTGTCCGCGCTCGCCGAAGGCGCGGACCGGATCGTCGCGCACGTCGGCCTCGACCTCGGCGCACGCCTGGAGGTAGTACTGCCGCTCGAGATCGACGACTACGTCCGCGACTTCACCAGCGCGGCGTCGCGCGCCGAATTCCACGAGCTGTGTGCCCGTGCAGCGTCCGTGCAGGTCGTCGACGCGACGCCCACGCGCGACATCGGCTACAGCTCGGCCGGGCGCACCATGGCCGACCGCATCGACGTGTTGATTGCGATCCACGACGGTGAACCGGCGCGCGGCGCCGGTGGGACGGCCGAAATCGTCCGCTACACGCACTCACTCGGACTGCCGGTCGTCGACATCCGGGCAACTCGCGGTGCCGCACAGGTGCTTGTCGAGCCCGCCACACTGCCGGACCTGGCGACCGTGCCGCTCGCGCCCGACGCGCAACGTCGTCTCGACGCGTTCAATGCTGCCCGGCTGACCGACCGTGAGCAGCAGGTTGCCCGCGCTGCGCTCGACGCCGAGCCGACCCAGCAGTTGCTGCCGTACTTCCTGCGCGCCGACCAACTCGCATTGCGCTATCAGGCGCGACACCGACTCGCGATCTCGATGCTGTATGCGCTGTCGGCGCTCGCTGTCGGCGCAGTCGCCTTCCAGCA
The DNA here is from genome assembly GCA_963757455.1 of uncultured Actinomycetota bacterium. Lineage (GTDB taxonomy): Bacteria > Actinomycetota > Actinomycetes > Mycobacteriales > Jatrophihabitantaceae > RYN-133. The sequence continues at coordinate 36,786 of CAVWSE010000009.1, read as the reverse complement.
CGTGTTCTTCCAGGAGCAGTACTGGCTCGGCTGGATCGAGTTCGCAGCGCTGGTCATCGTGTTCGTGATCTCGCTGCTGCGGGTGTCGCTGTTGGGACGGTGGACGTCGGCCCGCTTCATCGCCGAACGGCTGCGCTCGGCGATGTTCTTGTCGCGGGTGGGTGGGGTGCCGACGTTCGCGACCATTCCGGGCAGTCGCGACGAGGAGCGACCCGGTGCGGACTGGGCCGGGCGTGCGGTGCGTGAGATCTGGTTCCGCTCGGCGACCACCGTCGACGTCGACCTGCTCGCCGAGGCCAGGGACATCGCGTCCGACCTCGTGCAAGGCCAGATCAACTATCACCAGAAGCGGCGCAACCGGTGGGAACGGCTGCAGCGCCGTACCACCTGGCTCGCCATCGGACTGTTCGGCCTGAGCGTCATCTCGTCGCTGGCCCACAGCCTGCACGTGCTGCCGGAAACGTGGCCCGATGTCACCGTGTTCGTGTCGATCGTGATCCCCGCCGTGGCGGCGGCGATCAGCGGTTTCGCCGCGCAGTCCGAATTCGGCCGGCAGGCGATGCAGTCGGCACATGCGCTGCGCGAGCTGCAGCGGCTGCAGGTAGTACTGGGTTCCGCACAGACCGAGGCGGAGGTGTGGCCGTTGCTGACCCAGCTCGACGCGTTGATGCACGGCGACGCCGCGGAGTGGTACGTATCGGCCAGCCTGCACGACGAGAAGCTGCCCGGCTGATTCCCCCGAGCGCATGGTGTGCCCGATACTGCCCGGAGCGGATCAGGCGCGATTGCCGGGGGGAACGGTGCGATTCGGGCTAGTGGTGTGGATCGCCGACGTCGCGCTGGCCACACCGACGCAACTCGTGGCGCCCGGACCGTCCGTCGGTGTGCTGTCACCGGTCATCGCGCTGAACGGCGCCGGGCAATGGGTCGCCGGCGATGCAGCAGCACACCAGCCGCGCGAGCGACAGGTCACCTCGATGCGGTGGTGGACGCAGGACGCCCGCGCCGAGGTGGCCGGCGTCGGGTTGACCGGCGCGGCGTACGTGGCAGCGCTCGTGCTCGCCCACGCTGCGCTGGTCCGGAACCGCGTCGGTGGCGACGCGGAACTGGTCCACGTCACGGTGTTGACGCCCGGGGACAGCTGGTCCGGGCTGCCGGCCGCGCTGTCGTTCGCGCTGCCCGAGATCGATGTGCACGTCGCCGCGACAGCCCGGGCGGCGACGTTGGACCTGATCGGCCGCAGGCAGGTGATCGACTGGCGTGGGGGAGCGCCCGAGGTTTCGCTCGTCGAGGGTGAGCAGGTATCCACGACGATGCTCGAGCGCGTCGACGGATTGGCCGCTTCCCTCGACGCGAACACCGCGACGCTGCTGATCGCGCCCGCCGGCGCCGCGACCAACCTCGTCCAGTGGTTGCGGGCTTCGATGCGCATCGACGAGTCGATCGCGATCGAAGAAGTGCTGGCGCGGGCCGCTCGGTCGGTCGAACCTGCTGCCGACGAGCAGAACGTCGCTGTCGACGACGACGTGCAATTCAGCGTCTACCGGCCGCGCGTCGTGCGCCCGGCCGTCCCGGAGAAGCTCGTCGCCTTCGCGCACAAGAGCGACGTGTACGAAGAGGACGGCCGAATCGTCGATCCCGCGGCCGAAGTAGCACGACAGGCCGAGGCGGTGCTCGGTGACCTGTCGCGCCACGCGCAGACGATCGCCGACTCGAACGTCCCGATCATGCGCGGTGACACGCTGCGGTTCGTCCCGGTCGTTGACGGCATCGAGTTCAACCCGACGGCGCTGGAGTTCCGCTGGGTGCGCGGCGTTCATCGCGAGGTGTTCGAGTTCCGCGCCGATCCGTCGCTCGACGGGCGCGTCGCGAGCGGGCGCATGTCGGTGTTCCTCGGCATGGTGCTGATCGCCGATGTCAGCCTGCGGATCCGCGTCGACAGCACCGCGCCCGACCCTGCGCCCGACCGCACACGCGCGAACGTCTACGGCAAGGTGTTCCCGTCGTACTCGCACAACGACAAGCTCGTTGTCGACCAGGTCATCTCGGCGGCGCGGACCCTCGGACACACCTACCTGCGCGATGTCGACCAATTGCGCTCGGGTCAGGACTGGCAGCACGAGATCGAGAACTACATCGACCAGGCGGATATCTTCCAGCTGTTCTGGTCACCGCAGTCGATGTACTCGCCGCACGTGCGACACGAATGGACGTATGCGCTCTCGCTCGGCCGGCCGGACTTCATCCGTCCGGTGTACTGGGAGGTGCCGCGTCCGAGCGCACCGCCGGATCTGCCGCCGCCCGATCTCGACCGGCTGCACTTCATGTACCTGGCCGGTGACGACGCGCCCGCCCGACCACCGGAGCCGGCCGCGGTCGGTGCGTCCCCACCGCAGTACTCGGCACCGGCCGGCGCCGCGCCGTCCGGTCCGATGGCTGCCCCGCCGGCACCGGCAAACAGTCGCAAACAGCGCCGGTTCGCCGGTGCTGCCGCCGGCGTTGCAGTAGCCGCGGCAGCGACGGTCGCGATCACGCTCGGAGTCAGCGGGCCGGGGGCAGTCGTCGGACTCGGACGGGGCTCGGCGACGCCGACCGCCACCAGTGCGCCCACCACCGACGCATCGTCGACGTTCGCCGAGTCAGGCCCGCCGAACCGCGTTCCGGACCTGACGCGGTCCCAGCTGGTGGTCGCGGCATTCTTCACCGATCTGAATCGCGACGACGTCACCGCTGCCATTGCGCTCGTGTGCGTCCAGAGCCAGCAGGACTTCCGCAACGCGGCAGGCACCCTCACCGGTAACACGTGGAGTTCCCTGCACCTGGTCAGTCATCGCGTTGTCGGCGAGCGACTGTTGCTGCGCTACACGATCGAACGACGTCGCAATTCGACGACGCGGCAGTTCAGCCTGACGATCAGCATGGTCAGCGAAAACCTTCACCCGGTGATCTGCGGGATCACCGGGTGAAGGGTCAGGGAGTCGCTTACTTCATCGTGCGCAGGCTCGCCGCGATCGGGCGGTAGGGCCAGGTCCTGATCTCGTTGATCGCGCGGCCCATCTCGAAGTGGTTGGCCTGGTCGTGCATCCACGGCTTTCCGATCCACAGGTAGCCGTCGACGAGCCTCGCGGCGACCGGCAGCGCGTTGGCGTGCAGCCTGAACCGCGAGTCGGTGACGTGCCAGGTGGGCGGAATGCCGAGGGTGACGCAGTGCGTCTCGGTCATGGTGGTGCACTCGGGAGCGCTGTTGAAGCCGGGGCCCGTCCCGCCGTGCTGCATGTAGTACGGGTGGGTGAACGGATGTCCGTTGCCCGAGGTGTTGATGACGAAATGCTTGCCCGGGTAGCCGGCCCTGGCCAGCGCGCCGACGATCGCCGCACCGTGGAAGATCTGGTTGCCGGTGCCGTCGAAGTGGGTCGAGTTCAATTCGAAGCCGCGGGCGTACTGGATGCCGGCGTTGGTGAGCAGGTAGACCGACCGGTCGACCGGCGACCAGTCTGCCGCGCCGGCGTCTATGTAGACGCTGGTGTTCGGCAGCGCGCTCAGCACTCGCGCCGCGTAGGCGGTCAGCTGCAGCGGGATCAGCGACTGACCGGGCACGCAGAACGCGAACGGCAGGTCGGGCTGGAGCACGATCGCAGTGCGAGTGTTGCCCACGCCGGCGGCGAAGTTGTCGATCCACTGCTTGTAGCTGGTCTGCTGCTCGGGGGTGGGCAGCGACTTGCACGCGCTGTTCTCCCACGGCTGCAACCGGAAGATCGCCATCTGGACGAGGGTGTCGGGGTTGCCCTGCTGGACGTTGGTGATGTAGTTCTGCACGCTGCGCTGGATCTGGTCGTTCGGGTACCAGGCGCCGAAGGTGCGGGCGCGCGGCTCGATCGCGATCGAGTGGATCATCGACTTCGCGGTGCCGTTCGCCGCACGGTAGGCGTTGAACAGCTCGTCGGTGATGCCGCTGTAGTAACCCCACGGGTGGTTCGCGAGCGGATTCGTGGGGTTCTGAATCGTGGGGTCGAGGCGCGGCGCGATGATCCGCGCGATCGGGTGTCCGACAGGCGGACCGGATGCGGCCGAGGCGGTGGGGGAGACGGCGACGGCGGTGAGAGCGGCAGCTGCGGTGGCTGCGGCGACGGCGACGAGACCTCGTAGGGGGCGCGACGAGATGGCGTTCATGTCTTACCAATCGGCGGGGGCGGGGGAAACTTGCGGGGGAATTGAGAAAAACTTGTCGCGAGCTTTCCAGCAGACCGAGCTCAGCTAAACGAAACGGCCGTCCTTCGGCACAATTTGGCAGATCATGCTCCGTTTCCGGACTGTGTGTGACAGCTGTTAGAAACTTGAGCGTTGCGGCGAGACATCGGCTGCTTCGAACCCGAGCGCTGTCAGGTCGTCCGGAACCGGCGCGCCACGGACGAGGGCAGCCCCGACCCGGGCCAGGGCAGCGGCCAGCTGGATCCCGTACCCGCCCTGCCCGGCATACCAGAACAATCCGGGCGCTTCGGCGTCGTAACCCACGACCGGGGTGCGGTCGGCGACGAAGCTGCGCAGTCCCGCCCAGCTGGCACGCACGTGCCGGATGTCGAGCGTGGTGAGGACGTTGATCGCCTCGATCGCGCGTGCGATCTCGAGTTCGTCCGGACGGGCGTCGGAGGGATCCTGCGGGGTCTCGTCGGCGGGCGAGCACAGCACCCGGCCGACCTCGGGCTTGAGATAACAGGTCTCGGCGACCTCGTCGATCATCGGGGGGCCCGCCCCGGGCGGTGCGTCGACGATGAACGCGGTGCGGCGCAACGGCCGTAGGCCGACCGGTACGGCACCGAAGGTCGCGGCGACGACGTCGCCCCACGCGCCCGCGGCGTTCACGACGGTCGGGGCGGTCCAGGTCTGGTCGTCCGTCCGGACCGTCCAGCTGCCGCGGGTGTGTTGTGCCGACCTGATCGGCGACCGGGTGCGGATCACGCCGCCGCGCTCGCGCAGTCCGCGGACGTAGTGCTGGTGCAGCGCGTGCACGTCGATCTCGGTGGCGTCCGGTTCGAGCATGGCGAGTTCGACGGCGCCGGCGCGCAGCAGCGGCTGCAGCTCCCGCGCCTGGTCGCCGTCGAGCAGTTCGACGTTCGGCGCGAGCGTGCGGACCTGCTCGTAGCGCTGCTCGACGGCTGCACCGCGGCCGGCGCCGCCGACGCACAGCATCGGCAGCGGGCTGAGCACCCCGAGGTTCTCGAGGAAGGGCCGGCTGCACACCGTGAGCGCGCGGACGGTCGGGCCGCCGTAGCTCTCGAGGAACATCGCCGCCGAGCGGCCGGTGGTGTGGTAGGCGAGAGTCGCTTCCATGTCGAGCACGGCCACGCTGCGATCGGCGGCCAGTTCGTAGCCGATCGAGACGCCCGCCATCCCGCCGCCGATGACGATCGCGTCGTAGCTGGGCACGTCCTCGATTGTGGTGGTGGGATGCTCATCGCATGCCACGAGGTCCGGTCTCGCTGACCTATCGGCTCGTCATGCTGCTGGCGACCCCGTTCGTGCGGTGGTGGGGACGGTTGCGCGTTGACGGGCTCGAGGTGCTGAACCGGCCCGGCCCGCTGCTGCTGTTCGCCAATCACGACAGCAGCTGGGATCCCCTAATCGCCGGGGTGGCTGCGCGCGGGGTGCAGATCCGTGCGCTGGCCAAGTCCTCGTTGTGGAACAACCGCATCTTGGCCGCCGTGCTGAACGGGATGGGTCAGATCCCCGTCGAGCGGGGCCGCGGCGACCTCACCGCGCTGGCGGCCGCGATCGATCAGTTGCAGGCCGGCGGCTGCGTAGGCGTATTTCCCGAGGGCACGATCTCGCACGGTCGCGTGATGAAACCGCACAGCGGTGCGGGACGCCTCGCGCTCGCAGTGCCTGCAGCGCACATCGTGTGCTTGCGCATCACCGGCGCGGTGGGAATGGCGCGATTCCCGCGCCGTCCCCGCATCGTGGTCACGTTCTTCGAGCCGTCCGGCGGTCAGCCGACCGAGGGCGAGAGCGCGATCAAGCTGACTCGCCGTGTCATGGCCGACGTCCGCAGCGAGGCACCGTTCGTCAGTGCGAAACGCGGCAAGCCTGCTGGCTAGCAGTCACCGGTGTTGGTGGCACAGCGTGCGTCCGTCCGGGCAGAGGAAGTAGGCCACGCCGGGTTCGACCTGTGTGCGTCCCAGGATCCGGTGGTCGATGCCGGCCCGGCCGGGCGCCAGCGTGATGACCCATGGGACGTTGAACGCCCACCCGCCGTCATAGCCGGCGAACACGTCGTTAGCGCCCGCGGCGTAGCCGGCACGAAACGCGTCCCGGGCGATGTGCCTGTCGTCGGCGGGCAGCTGCGCACCGACTTGGAATGCCCGGCCCTGTTCGCGACCCTGTGCGGCGCCGTCACGCAGCCCGTCGAGGTAGGTGCCGATCGACACGCGCGGTGCGCGCGACGTCGGTGCGGTGGCTCGTCCGAGCAGGAACAACGCTGTCCCGATCGCCAGTGCGACAACGACGATCGCCAACAGCTTCGCGTGGCGCTTGATCACCGGATTCACCCCGCTCGCATCGTGGTGCTCCTACGCTACGGGCGCCGGTAGGGTCGGCGCGGTGAAGGCCGTGACGTGCACCGACGCCGAACTCGCCGTCGTGGACCTGCCCGATCCCGTCCCCGGCACCGGCCAACTGCTGGTGAAGGTGTCGCGCTGCGGCATCTGCGGCTCGGACCTGCACGCGCGGCGCAACTGCGACGAACTGGCCGACATCACCGCCGAGGTCGGCTACGACGGGATCTTCCGCTCGCGTGACGCAGTCGTGCTCGGCCACGAGTTCTGCGGCGAGGTGCTCGACCGCGGTCCGAAGACGACCAAGGCTATGCCGGTCGGCACCCGTGTCGTCTCGTTCCCGTTGCTGCGCCATCGCGGCGCGGTGCACCCGACCGGGCTGTCGATGTCGGCACCCGGTGGCTACGCCGAGCAGGTGCTCGTCGAGCAGTCGCTGACGTTCAGCGTCCCGAACGGGCTCTCGGATGAGATCGCGGCGCTGACCGAACCGATGGCCGTCGGGCTGCATGCGGTGCGGCGCAGTGACATCAAGAAGAGCCAGGTCGGCGTGGTCATCGGTTGTGGACCGGTCGGACTCGCTGTGATCGGCATGCTCAAGGCGAGCGGAGTGCGGACGGTGATCGCGAGCGACTTCTCGCCCGCGCGGCGAGCGCTCGCGACCGAGCTCGGTGCGGACGTGGTCGTCGATCCTGCGCACGAGTCACCGTTCGCGTCGGCCGGCGACCACGGCCACCTCACGAACGCACCCGACGTGTTCGACCTTGCTGTCGGGACGATGGACAAGCTGCGGCGCATCCCGCTCGTGCCGTGGCATCGCATCTGGCAGCTCGCCGACGCGACGGGCCTCGCGACGCCGAAGCATCCGGTGATCTTCGAGTGTGTCGGCGTGCCGGGTGTGATCGACACGCTCATGGGAACCGCGCCGCTGTTCTCGCGCATCGTCGTGGTCGGCGTGTGCATGCAGCCGGACACCGTGCGTCCGGCGATGGGGATCAACAAGGAGATCGATCTGCGCTTCGTACTCGGTTACACGCCCGCGGAGTTCCGTGAGTCGTTGCAGTTGCTCGCCGACGGCAAGGTGAATGCCGCACCCGTCGTGACAGGAACGGTCGGGCTCGGGGGAGTGGACGCTGCGTTCGCCGCGCTCGGCACTGCCGAGCAGCACGCGAAGATCCTGATCGATCCGACGAGCGAGGTCAGCGCGCCAAGTCAGCAATGATCTTCTCGGCCTGCGTGACGATGCCGGAGATCAACTCGGCGCACGTGGGCAGGTCGTCGAGCATCCCGACCACCTGACCGCTCGCGAGCACACCGGCGTGCGTGTCACCGTCGACGAGGCCCGCGCGCAGCAACATCGGGGTGTTCGCGGCCATGATCATTTGCGACCACGTCTGTTCCTTGCCGTGCTTGGTCGCGAGACCTTCATGCACCATGTCGCGCCAGCGCAGTTTCGTGAGCTTCTTGAACCTGCCCGCGTTGCGGACAGCATGGGCCAGCCCGACCGCGCGGCTGGACGAGTCGAGCCGCTCGACCAATTCGGTGCGCAACACACGGTGCGGCATGCCGTCGACACGCTTGGTGACCACAGTGCCGTCGAGGCCGTGGGTGAGGTAGAGCTGTTTCACCGAATCCGGCACGGTGCTCTCGCGGGTGAGCAGGAACCGGGTGCCCATCGCGATGCCGGCCGCGCCGTAGGCGAGCGCGGCGGCGAGGCCGCGTCCGTCGAAGAAGCCGCCGGCGGCGATCACCGGGATGTCGACGGCGTCGAGCACCGACGGCAGTAGCAGCGTCGTCGCGACGCCGCCGGTGTGGCCGCCGCCCTCGCCGCCCTGCACGATGACGGCGTCGGCGCCCCACTCGGCAACCTTGCGGGCATGCTTGGCCGCACCGATGGACGGCACGACGACGCGGTCGGCGGCCTTGAGGCGCGAGATGAACTCCTGCTTTGGCGCGAGGGCGAACGAGGCGACCCGCACGCCCTTGTCGATCAGCAGATCGACCCGGTCGGACGCGTCGGCGGCATCAGCGCGCAGGTTGACGCCGAACGGCCGGCTGGTGCGCGCCTTCACCTCGTCGATCGCGCGGACGAGTTCGTCGAAGGTCATCGTCGCGCTGGCGAGTATGCCCAGCCCGCCCGCTTCGGCAGTCGCGGTGACCAGTCGCGGCCCGGCCACCCACCCCATGCCTGTCTGGACGACAGGGTGCTCGACGCCGACGAGCTCGGTAAGCGCCGTCCTCAACTCGGCACTTCCTTCTCGCGGATGCCCTTCGGATCGATCACTTCGCGCAGCAGCTTCAGTTCCTCGTCCGACGGTTCGCGGGTGACAGCGACGTCGTCGAACGCGAGCGCGCAGCCGGTCTGCGTTCGAACGTCGTCGACGCTGACGCCGGGATGGGTGCTGACCAGGCGCAGGGTGCGGTCGGGGCCGCCGAAGTCGAGCACGGCGAGGTTCGTCACGACTCGGTGCACGTCGTGGAATCGGCTCGACACTCCGATCGCGCGGTCGTAGCCGACGCCGGAGGCGAAGTCGACGGCCTCGACGAACACCCGGGCCGAGTGCTTCGGCACCCAGTAGCTGGTGCGGTGGTTGATGGTGTTGCCCGGCGCGCCGCGGGCGCCGAACATCTGCCGGGTCGGCTGGTCGTGACTGCCGAAGCACGAGATGTTCTGGTTGCCATGGCGGTCGATCTGGTTGGCACCCATGACGACGTGGCGGCGTCCGCTCGCGACGACATCGAAGACCATGCGGTACGGCAGCCAGCCCTCGATGTCGGCGGATTGGCCGAGGCCGGGTGTGTCGGCGAGCAGGAACGCCTCGCCGTCCGAGAGCAACAGGTCAGGTGCATTGGTCAGCCGGGCGAGGCGTGCACCGATCGACGGCATCGTGCCCATCGGGCTGACGAGGATCTCGCCGTCGTCGGCGAACAGGTCGGCGCAGGCGGTCGCGCACACCTCGGCGCGGGTGATGCTCTTCGGGGTCCCTGCGGAAACGCGAAGCGTTCTGTGCGGAGCGTTTTCGTGGGGTGAGATCACGACACGGCCTCCTGGTACGCGCGCTCGTCGCCGGCCAGGTACTTGGTCGCGAACGCGGTCCACGCGCCGGAATCCCCTGCCGCTGTTGCGTATTCGCGTTGGAAGGCCTCGTCGCGACCGTAGTCAGGCACGCAGGACGTGAAGTGCGCGCCGTGCGGAGTCTCGACGACGCCGTCGACCATCATGCGATTGAGCAGCATCGCCTGCGGCGCAACGGACCCGACGAGTTCGTCGGTGGCCACCACCTGTTCGCACGAGACATACCGGCGCTTGGCCGCGAGGCAGAACAGGTCGTCGAAATAGGGATCGGGCCCGAGATAGGCAGCGTTGCCTCGTGCGTCCGCGCGGTTGAGATGGACGAGCGCGACGTCGAGGGGCAGTGCCGGCATCGCGATCAGCTCCTCCCCGTCCTCGTACGGCGAGACGACGGTTTTCAGGCCCGGGTAGTGCGTGGCGACGTCCGAGCCGAGGCCGGCACGCATCGGCAGGAACGGCAACCGTTGCGCCGCAGCCCGAAGTCCGGCGACGACCATGCCCTCGTCGAGCTCGCGCACCGCGATCGAACCGGTCGTGCGGGCGCGCGAGAACCACGGGTCGTACGCGATGGAGTCGAGGGACACGAACCCGAAGACGAGCTCGCGCACCTTGCCGGCCGCGCACAGCAGCCCGACGTCCGGACCGCCGAAGGAGACCACCGTCAGATCGGTGACGTTCGAACGCGCCAGCGCGCGTACCAGCGCCATCGGCTTGCGGCGCGAGCCCCAGCCGCCGATGCCGATGGTCATGCCGCTGCGGAGCTCGCCGATCACATCGTCGATGGACGTGCGCTTGTCGGCCATCAGCGCTGCACGAACGCGTCGCGGTGCTCGTCGGAGACGCCGGCGAGATTGAGCTCGAACGTGAAGCCCTGTTCGTAGCGATAACTGCGGTGCACCTGCTGCGTGTCGATGCCGTTGATCGCCTCTTTGGCGCACCGGATGATGCGGGTGTCCTTCGCCGCGATGGCCTGCGCGACCTCGAGGGCGGCGGCATCGAGTTCGTCGCGCGGCACGACGCGATAGATCGAGCCGTGGTGGTGCAGCGTCGCGGCGGCCAAGGTCGAGGCCGTGTAGTACATCGCGCGCATCAGGTGCTGGGGGACGAGCCGTGACAGGTGCGTGGCCGCGCCGAGCGCACCGCGGTCGACCTCGGGCAGGCCGAAGGTGGCATCGTCGCTGGCGACCACGACATCGGCGTTGCCGACCAGGCCGATACCGCCGCCGAGGCAGAAGCCCTGCACGGCGGCGACGACCGGCACCTCGCACTCGTACACCGCGCCGAAGGCGGCGAAGCAGCCGCGGTTCGCGCCGATCAAGGCGTCGTAGCCGGTCGTGCGCTGCATTTCCTTGATATCGACGCCGGCGCAGAATCCGCGTCCCTCGGCCCGCAGCACGACGACGTGGGTCGAGCGGTCGCGTCCGGCGGCGAGTAGCGCTTCCGCGAGGTCGAACCAGCCCTGCACGGGCAGTGCGTTCACCGGCGGATAGTCGACGGTGACGACGGTGACGCCGTCCCCGTGCCGGTCGGTGGAGATCCCCACTCGTCGCTCGCTTTCCTAACCAAGCAATTGCTTGGTAGGTTAGCACGGTGGCGGACTGGGGGCTCGACGGCGCTGTCGCCCTGGTGACCGGGGGAGCGCGGGGTGTGGGCCGCGGGATCGCCGAGGTGCTCTGCGAGGCCGGCGCGCAGGTCATCGTCTGCGGGCGCACCGCCCCGGACGGCCCGATTCCCGGTGAATTCCGCGTCTGCGATGTGCGCGACCCCGACCAGGTCGCCGAGCTGATCGCATCGATCGGCCGGCTCGACATCGTGGTCAACAACGCCGGCGGGTCACCGTCCGTCCCGGCGGGCGAGGCGAGCGCGCGGTTCCACGCGAAGGTCATCGAACTCAACCTGCTCGCGCCGTTGCTGGTCGCGCAGGCCGCCAACGAGGTGATGCAGCGCCAGGACTCGGGTGGCGCCATTGTGATGGTCAGCAGCGTCAGTGGGCACCGTCCCTCACCCGGGACCGCCGCGTACGGCGCGGCGAAGGCCGGCCTCGACAGCCTGACCGGGTCGCTCGCCGTCGAGTGGGCGCCGAAGGTGCGGGTGAACTCGGTGGTTGCCGGGCTGGTGCACACCGAGCAGAGCGAGGTGCACTACGGCGACGAGGCGGGCGTGGCAGCGGTGGCACGCACCGTCCCGATGGGACGGCTCGCCGAGCCGCGTGAGATCGGTTCGTGCGCCGCGTTCCTCGCGTCGCCGCATGCGTCCTATGTCACCGGCGCGACCCTGCTCGCGCATGGCGGCGGCGAACGGCCGGCATTTCTCGATGCCGCACGGACGAAGGGGACCTGATGGGGTTGTGTGACGGCCGGGTCGTCATCGTGACCGGGGCCGGCCGGGGCATCGGGCGCGCGCACGCACTCGCGTTCGCGGCCGAGGGCGCCGCGGTCGTGGTGAACGACCTCGGAGTAGGGCTGGACGGCTCGGGCGGCGAGGCCGGACCCGCCGCTGAGGTGGTCTCGGAGATCGATGCGTCTGGCGGGCAAGCGATTGCGAACGGCGACGACGTCGCGAGCTGGGACGGCGCCGCGCGCTTGATCGCGTCAGCGGTCGAGCACTTCGGTCGGGTCGACGTGCTCGTGAACAACGCAGGTTTCCTGAGAGATCGCATGCTCGTCAACCTCGGCGAGGACGAGTGGGACGCAGTGATCCGCGTCCACCTGAAAGGTCATTTCGCACCGATGCGACACGCGATCGAGTACTGGCGCGGCGAGTCGAAGGCCGGCCGTCAGCCGAATGCGCGCGTGATCAACACGTCGTCCGGTGCAGGGCTCATGGGCAGCATCGCGCAGGGGAACTACTCGGCCGCCAAGGCCGGCATCGCCGGGCTGACGCTCGTGGCGGCGGCCGAGTGGCAGCGCTACGGCGTCACCGTGAACGCGATCGCGCCTGCTGCGCGCACGCGCATGACCGAGCAGGCCTTCGCCGACACCATGGCCGCACCGTCGGCGGGTTTCGACGCGATGGCACCGGAGAACGTGTCGCCGCTGGTCGTGTGGCTCGGCAGCGCCGAGTCGGCGCACGTCACCGGCCGGGTGTTCGAGATCGAGGGCGGCACCGTGTCGATCGCCGACGGCTGGCAGCACGGCCCGTCCCGCGACAAGGGTCAGCGATGGCGTCCGGTCGAACTCGGTCCGGTCGTCGACGAACTGCTGGCCGAAGCGCCGGCGCCCGCGCCGGTGTACGGCGCGTAAGTACCGCTGGTAACCGCCGCTCCGGACGAGGGATGCCGTGCCGTCGCAACCAGCCCCTCGCTGCGCTCGGGGCGGCCAGGCCCATCCACGCTCCTTGCACGGCATCCCTCGCCCTCCGCTGCGCTCTGTGGCCGCTTCGCGTTTGCGCAGTTCGTGACCGGGCTGGCTCGCGTGCCTGCTGGGGCCGACGCGGTGAACCTGACCGTCGCGTTCGAGCAGTACGAGCGGCACACGGTGTGGGACGAGCCCGGTGGGCTGGGCAATCGATCCGGCGCGGGTGACCTCGACGTCGTCGTCTACTCCGCCCGCAAGTGGGCGCGCCTCGCGCTGGCCGGCAATCCGACCGTCCTGCTGGTGCTGTTCGCGCCGGACGCCGAGACGATGCATCGCAACTCAGCAGGTGTCGAGCTCGTCGACAACGCACACCGCTTCGTGTCGCGGCTGGCAGCGGACCGGTTCCTCGGCTACCTGCGTCGACAAAAGGCCGCGATGACAGGCGAGGCCGGCGCACACACCAACCGTCCGGAACTGGTCGCCGAGCACGGGTACGACACGAAGTTCGCGATGCACGCGCTGCGGCTCGGCGTTCAGGGCATCGAACTGCTGACGACCGGTCGCATCACCTTGCCCGTGCCGGAGCCCGATCGCGAACGACTGCGGTCGGTCCGGCGCGGCGAGGTGCCGTTGGTCGAGGTTGTCGCGCAGATCGCCACCGCAGAGCGCGAACTCGAGCGGCTCCGGGCGAGCGACGCGGTCGCGGCGCAACCCGACCGCGAGTGGGTCGACGACTGGCTGCACCGCAGCCACGTCGCGTACTGGGCGGAAACGCCTTGATCAAGAGGCCGATCTGGTCGAATGGCGACCATTTTGGCCTCTTGATCAAGCCCCTTCGACGCGCTTCTTCAGCTCGCGCAGCGAGTTCTTAAGCGCCTGGTCGCGGATCAGCTTCTTCATCGGACCAGGGACGAAGAATCCCACCTCGGCCACGATGTCGACGGTGACCGCGGTCGAGCCGTCGTCGCCCGCGACGAACGTGTACTCGCCGGTGTTCTCTTTGAGATCACCGCTTTCCTGCGCCCAGCCAAGGCCGTTCGGCAGGTCGTAGTGGTACTTCACGATGTACTCGACCTTGCGCACCTTGGCGTCGACCTTCATGCGCACGCGCGACCCGCGGCCCTCGTCGTCGCGGTCGAGCACCTCGCACTCAAGCACTGCGGCCTGCCACTCAGGAAACGACTCGAAGTCGGTCAGCGCGGCGATGATCTTGTCCGGCGGCGCCTGGATGGTGTCGGTCAGGCCAGCGCTGTCGTTGCCCATGAAGGTCAGATCCTCTCGATGATGGTGCCGGTCGACAGTGCGCCGCCGGCGCACATCGTGATGAGGGCAGTGCTTGCGTCGCGCCGTTCGAGCTCGTGCAGTGCCGTGGTGATCAGGCGTGCGCCGGTGCTGCCCACCGGGTGGCCGAGTGCGATGGCGCCGCCGTTGACGTTGAGCTTGTCAGGGTCGGCGCCGTGCACCTGCAACCACGACATCGGGACGGACGCGAACGCCTCGTTCACCTCGAACAGATCGATGTCGCCGATCGCCATGCCGCTGCGCTCCAGCAGCCGCGTCGTAGCCTGCACCGGTCCGTCCAGGTGGTAGTAGGGCTCGGCGCCGACGAGGCATTGCGTGACGATCCGTGCGCGCGGACGCAGGCCGAGCTCGCGTGCGCGGTCGGCGTCCATCAGCATGACGGCGGCGGCGCCGTCGGAGATCTGGGACGAGGTACCCGCCGTGTGCACCCCGTCGTCGAGCACCGCGTTGAGCTTGGCGAGTCCCTCGACCGTCGTGTCGCGCAGTCCCTGGTCACGAGTCACGGTGCGCAACTCGCCGGTGGGCTTGCCCTCGTCGTCGAGCACGGGTGCGTCGACACCGACGATCTGCGTGTCGAAACGTCCCTCGTCCCACGCCTGCTTCGCGTTGCGTTGCGAACGCGCGCCGAAGGCGTCGACGTCGGCGCGGGTGAGTCCGCGGCGTCGGGCGATGCGTTCGGCCGCGAGGTACTGGTTCGGCAGGTCGATGTCCCAGTCGTCCGGCTTCGGCTTGCCGGTCTCGCCGACGTTCGCGCCGAGCGGGACGCGCGACATCGCCTCGACGCCGCACGCGATGCCGACGTCGATCGCGCCTGATGCGATCAGGCCGGCGATCAGGTGATTGGCCTGCTGCGCCGAACCGCACTGGCAATCGACTGTCTGCGCGCCCGTCTGCCACGGCAGGCCCGCACTGAGCCAAGCGGTGCGGGTGACATTGTTCGACTGCTCGCCGGCCTGCGTGACGCAGCCGCCGACGACCTGCTCGACCAGTTCTGGGTCGATCCCGGCGCGGGTCACGATCTCGCGCTGCGCCGCGGCGAGCACCTCGGTGGCGTGCAGGCCGGCGAGCCAGCCGTTGCGCTTGCCGATCGGCGTGCGGACAGCCTCGACGATGACGGGAGTGCCCATTCGGTCAAAGTAGAACACGTTCTGATTTGCTGCAAGCGGACTTGGCGTTGGACTTCCTGTTCCGCGCGCGAATGTGCTTGAATGCCGCTAGAACGTGTTCCAGTTATCTCAGGAGGCTACGCGTGGCTGTGCCGCAGCTCCCGGACGACTTCGATGTCAACGACCCTGACCGTATGCAGCGTGGCATGCCGCACGCCGAGTGGGACGAATTGCGCCGCACGGCGCCGGTGTGGTGGCAATCGCAGCCCAAGGGACGCGACGGGTTCCCCGACGAGGGCCACTGGGTGCTCACGCGCCATGCCGACGTCAAGGAGGTGTCGCGGCGCGCGGACGTGTTCTCGAACTGGGAGAACACCGCGATCGTGCGCTTCCACCCCGAGACGCCGCGCGAGGACATCGAGATGCAGCGCGTCATCCTGCTGAACATGGACGCGCCGCAGCACACGCGCATGCGCTCGATCGTGTCGCGCGGGTTCACGCCGCGCGCGGTCAACAGCCTCAAGGACGCGCTGTCGGCGCGTGCGCAGAACATCGTCCAGGAGGCGATCGCAACGGGCGCCGGCGATTTCGTGACCGACGTCGCGTGCGAACTTCCGCTGCAGGCAATCGCCGAGTTGCTCGGCGTGCCGCAGCAGGACCGGCTCAAGCTGTTCCACTGGTCGAACAGCATGATCAGCTACGACGACAGCGACGACAAGGAAGCAACCCAGGGTGCGATGGTCGAGATGATCACGTACTTCATGGAGCTCGCCGAAGACCGCAAGGCCTGCCCGGCCAACGACATCGTGACGAAGTTGGTCACCGCCGACATCGACGGGCAGGAGCTCACGTCCGACGAGTTCGCGTTCTTCACGCTCGTGCTGTCCGTCGCCGGTAACGAGACCACGCGCAATGCGATCACGCACGGCATGGTCGCGTTCCTCGAGCACCCCGAGCAGTGGGAGCTGTACAAGCGCGAGCGCCCTGAGTCGGCGGCCGACGAGATCGTGCGGTGGTCGACACCGGTCGTGGTGTTCCAACGCACCGCGAAGGAGGACGTCGAACTCGGCGGTCAGCAGATCAAGGCGGGCGACCGTGTCGGCATGTACTACGCGGCGGCCAACTTCGACCCCGAGGTCTTCGACGACCCGTACACCTTCGACATCACACGTGACCCGAACCCGCATCTCGGCTTCGGCGGCACAGGCCCGCACTACTGCATCGGTGCGAACCTCGCACGCATGGAGATCAACCTGATCTTCAACGCCATAGCCGACCACCTGCCCGACATCGGCATGCTCGGTGACCCGGAGCGGTTGCGCTCGGGCTGGCTGAACGGGATCAAGTCGCTGCCGGTCGAGTACAAGTGCCCGGTCGCCCACTGACCGATCCGCTCGACTACCCCTGGACGGACGGCATAGCGCTCGCTGCGCCCGGTCCGCGGACGGGACGCGCCGTCGTCGCTGTGGGCAGCAACGCCGTACCGGCCGTGCTACGCGAGAAGCTCGTCCGACACAGCGCGAATCCGGAAGTCGCCGTTGCGCCGCTGCGCGTCGCGGGCCTCGCAATCGGACACTCTGCGCACGTGAGCGTTCGCGGATACATCGCGGCCGCTCCGTACGCCGCACCAGGCCGCACTGCTGACGTGCACGTGTCCTGGCTCGACGACGACCAGCTTGCCGCGCTCGATGCGACGGAGCCGAACTATGCGCGGATCGCCTTCGGCGACGTCGATCTGTACGGGTCGAAGTGGGGCGTGCTCGGGGTCGCCGGCGTGCCGATCGAGTTCACCACCCAGCGCGCGTTGCATGCTGTCCTCGACCGCAACGGCGCCGGTGGCGGCGTGATCTACCCGGACGACCCGGACGAAACCATTGCGCGCCTACAACAGCCGGACGTCCGTGACCGATTGCGCAAGCTGTGGGCAGAGCAGGGATTCGCGGTCAGCTCCGGCCTTCCGGCGGCCTAGCGGTGGCGATGGTGCGGTCCCATTCCCAGATGGCACGCAGCGACTCGATCTTGCCTTCGTCGTCCACGCGGTAGACGACCACGCAGTCGGTGTAGGCGGTGTAGCCGTTGGCCAGCGTCGTGTGGAAGCGCGCAACGTTCGCGCACTCGTTGCCGGCGGCGAACGAATCGTGGATCTCGAAGACGAACCGCTCGACCGGGCCGATAGTGAGGTCCCAGAACTTCGACCGCGCCTCGGCGCCGCGGTGTCCCTTGCCCTCAGGGTCGAACATGGACGGCCCGACCGGGTCCTCGATCGTCGCGTCCTCGGCGAACAGCGCGAGCCAGGCGTCCTTGTCCTTGCGCGAGACCGCGGCATAGCTCGCCAGAGACGCATCGCGTGCCGGGTGCGATTCCTTGGACGGTGCATTCCACTCGATCACGGAGCTCATGAGATGGCTTTCGTCATCAACTCGTCGGCGAACTTGCGCACGCCGTCGAGTTTGGTCTGCAGGTCTGCGTCGAAGCCCGCTCCGTAGAACAGCCACGGGACGACGATGATGTCGGTGACGCCGGCGTCGAACTGCTCGCGGTAGCCGTCGACGCCGAACCGGTCGATGCACACAGCCTGGATCTCGAACGGGTCGTTCTCACGGCCCGCCGCACGCAGCAGTTCGTCCAGGCGCTTCTTGGTCGCGACCAGATCCTCGAACTTGATCATTGCGGACGTCCAGCCGTCCGCGACGCGCACCGCGCGCTTGAGCGCGACCTCGGTATGGCCGCCGACGTACCAGGGCATCCGCTCTGTCGGGGCCGGACTCATCTGCAGCTTGTCGAAGTCGTAGAACTCGCCGTGGTGTTCGACCATGCCGCCGTCGAGCACCAGTTTGATGACGTCGATCATCTCGTCGACGCGCTTCCCGCGACGCTCGTACTGCTCGCCGCACCAGCGGAACTCCTCCGGCGACCAACCGATACCGACACCGAACCCGAACCGGTTCTGCGACAACGCCGCGACCGTCAGCAGTTGTCGCGACAGCAACAGCGGATTTCGCGAACCGAGTTTCAGCACCTGCGTGTACGAGCGGATCGTCTTCGTCGCAGCGCCGATCGCGCCGGCTGCGATCAGCGGATCGGGCCACGGAGTGTCCTGGTCCCACATCCGGCTGCCGTCGGGCGTGTACGGATAGTCGGCCGACACGTGCTCCGAGTAGAACAGCGAGTCAGGCAGCGCGATCGAGGTGAAACCGCATTCCTCGGCCACCTGCGCCAGCGGGACGATGTGCTCGAGCGGGCTCATCGCCACGGCGAGCGAGAACTGCCGTGATGTCATCGCCTCGTCGACCTCTCGCTCCGCTCGGGCCGAGTCGGCGCTGCCACGCGCCTGCCGGCGCGACGATTACATTGGTTCGCTCCGCAAGCGTCGCTCACACCGGATCAGCTCCAACCACCCACATCGCGAAGAACTGCGAGCCACCGCCGTACGCGTGGCCCAGTGCCTTGCGCGCACCGTCGACCTGGTGGTCGCCGGCGCGTCCCATTACCTGCATCGCGGCCTCGGCGAAGCGCAACAACCCGGACGCGCCGATCGGGTTCGAACTCAAC
Source organism: uncultured Actinomycetota bacterium (assembly GCA_963757455.1). Taxonomy (GTDB): domain Bacteria; phylum Actinomycetota; class Actinomycetes; order Mycobacteriales; family Jatrophihabitantaceae; genus RYN-133. The sequence continues at coordinate 17,912 of CAVWSE010000009.1, read as the reverse complement.
ACGCCGCCGGACGGGTTGATCGGCAGTGACCCACCGAGCGCCGTCTCGCCGGCCTCGGTGAGCTTCCAGCCGTCCCCCTCCGGCATGAACCCGAGCGTCTCGAGCCACATCGGTTCGAACCACGAGAAGGGGACGTAGATCTCGGCCGTGTCGATCTCGTTCCGTGGATCGGTGATGCCGGCCTGCTTCCACAGCGCGGCGGCTGCATCACGGCCCGCCTGTGGATTCACCTGATCGCGTCCGGCGTAGGTCGTCGGCTCGGAACGCATAGCCGTCGCATGGATCCATGCCGGGTTCTTCGCCGACCTGGCCGCGTCCGCGTCGCCGATCACGACGGCGCACGCGCCGTCGGACGACGGGCACGTCTCGTCGTAGCGGATCGGGTCCCACAGCATCTGCGAGGCCTGCACCGACTCGACGGTGATCTCGGCCTGGCGCAGATGGGCGAACGGGTTCTTCGCGCCGTTCTGCCGATCCTTCGCCGCGACCATCGCCCCGATATGGGTCGGCGCGTTGCTGCGGCGGATGTAGCTGCGCACGTGCGGCGCGAAGTAGCCGCCCGCGCCTGCGTTGACCGGCATGTTGAAGGGGATCGGGATCGACAGGGCCCACATCGCGTTCGATTCGGACTGCTTCTCCCAGGCGACCGCGAGCACACGCTTGTGCACGCCCGCCTGAACGAGACTCGCGGCGACGATGCCGGTCGACCCGCCGACCGAGCCGGCGGTGTGCACGCGCAGCAACGGCTTGCCGACCGCGCCGAGGGCGTCGGCGAGGAACAGCTCGGGCATCATGACGCCCTCGAAGAAGTCGGGCGCCTTGCCGACGACGACCGCGTCGATGTCATCCCACCCGACGTTCGCGTCTGCCATCGCGCGGTCGACCGCCTCGCGCAGCATCCCGGCCATCGACACGTCCTGGCGCTTCGCGCGGTGGTGGGTCTGGCCGGTGCCGAGCACCGCGGCGGCATGCTTGCTCATGTTCGACCCTCCATGACACACACGAGGTTCTGTTGCAGCGCCGGGCCGCTGGTGGCGTGTGCGAGCACGCGTCCGGCGTCACCGGACATCACGTGACGCGCGGCCTCGCCGATGCGGACGAGGCCGCCGGCGAACATCGGGTTGCCCGCGAGCGCGCCGCCGGACGGCGTGATGCGCACGTCGTCACCGAGGCCGAGCTCGCGGCGCAGCAACAGCTCCTGGTGGGTGAACGGCGTGTAGAGCTCGGCGACTTCGACGCCGTCGATGTCGGCCGCGTGCGCAGCGGCGACGGTCGACGGCGAGGCGACGAGGTCGCGGCCGCCGATGCTTGCCGAGTCGACGCGATGCGCGATACCGCTGATCCACGCCGGCTGCTCGACCAGCTCGCGAGCGCGGTCATCGGCGGCGAGCACGATCACCGCGGCGCCGTCGGTGATGGGCGCGCAGTCGTGGCGGCGCAAGGGATCGGCGAGGTAGGGCTCGGCCAGCAGCTCGTCGACGTCCTTCGAACCGGTGAGTTGCGCGGCGCCGTTGGTCTCGGCGTCGCGCCGCGACCGAACCGCGACCTCGGCCATGGCCCGCTCGCTCCACGCACCCGACTCGATACCGAGTCGGGCCTGCAGCCCTGCGATGGCGATCGAGTCGGGCCACAGTGGCGCGAGCACGTACGGGTCGAGTTGCAGTGCGAGCGTGCGGCGCAGGTTGCCGGCCGACGACTTGCCGAAGCCGTAGACGAGTGCGGTGTCGACCTCGCCGGTCTGGATCTTGATCCAGGCCTCGTAGAGCGCCCACGCCGCGTCGGCCTCGACGTGTGACTCGTTGATCGGCGGTACCGGCCCGATCGCGTCGATCGCGGAGATGAACGAGAACGCGCGTCCGGCGAGATAGTCGGACGAGCCCGAGCACCAGAACCCGATGTCGCTCTTGGTCAGGCCGAGCCCGCCGAGTACCTCGGCGAAGATCGGCACGAGCATCTCCACGCCGTTCGTTGTCGCGTCGGAGCGGCGCAGCTGCGGCGACTGTGCAAAACCGACAACGGCTACGTCCCTCACAAGTGCTCCTTGAACGTGTCGTACTCGGCGTCCGGTTCGCCGGTCGGACGGAAGTGGTCGATGTTCTGCAACGTCGGCCCCCACTCGTCGCGTGGCTTCCATACCGCTTCGACCGTCATGCCCATCCGGACGTCGGCGGCTTCGGTGTCGAGGATCAGGTGCAGGAACGGGATGTCGGCGCCGTCGAGCAGCACGTACGCGCACACGTACGGCGGCGTGATCTTCTGTCCGTAGAACGGGACGTTGACGATGCAGAACGTCGTGACGATGCCGCGATCGGGCAGTTCGACCTCTTCGTCGGTCGGCACGCCGTCGACCGGGCAGGCGCCCCGCGGCGGGATGTAGACCTTGCCGCACTTCGGGCACCGCTGCGCGAGCAGCTTGCCCTGTTCGAGCCCGAGCAGGTAGTTGGTCTCTTGCGGCGACGCGGTGTGCTGCACGCTCATCTCGATCGGCGTCGTCGTGATCGTCACCGGCTCGACGTTGCCGCGTGTCACCGTCCGCGGTTCACCGGTAGCCGGCTCGAAGCACGCGATGTCGGTGACCGCCCCCGCGCGCTCGTCCGCCCAGCGCGCGCGCACGCGCATGCCGGTCGACACGTCGCCGGGGGAGTCGACGTCGAGCGCGTGCAGCAGGGCGGTGTCGGCTCCGTCCAACTTCACGAGCACCCACGCGAACGGGTGGTCGAGCGGTTGCCCGGGCAGCGGGTCGGCGGCCCACGACCAGGTCTGCACCACACCCTCGTCCGAGACGTCGACGAAGTCGGTCAGTGCCTCGTGCGTGATCGGGTCGAACTCGACCGGCGGGACGTGCACGGTGCCGTCCGAGCCGCGTGCGCCGACGATGCGAGCCCCGGCCAGCCCCGTCATGAACGCGCCGAGCGTCGGGCCGAGCGAGCGGGTGTAGGCGAAGCTGAGTTCGATGGGGGCAGACAGGGGTGCCGCGACACTCATGCTTCGCAGTGAAACACGTTCTCGTTCTTGGGACAAGACGGGGCTCTCGGGCAGCAACATTCGGGTTGTTCGGAACTGATACACGTTCTAGATTAGTCGCGTGGCTGACACCGGACTCTGGAACATCGCGCGCGAACAACCCGATCTCACCGCAGTCGTCGACCCGAGCGGGCGCGAGATCACCTACGGCGACATCGCCGCCGACGCCGACCGCTACGGGCTGGGTCTGCAGGCCCTCGGGCTGGGCCATGGCGACGTCGTCGTCGCCATGCTGCCGAACAGCATCGAACTCGTCGCGCTGTATTTCGCAGCGCTCGAGTGCGGGCTCTACATCGTCCCGATCAACTGGCACCTCACCGGCGCCGAGGTCGCCTACATCGTCGAGGACAGCGAGGCGAAAGCATTCGTCGGCCACGAGCGCTTTGCCGAGGCGGCCACGATCGCTGCGGCGGCGCTGCCGGCGCAGGCACGCTTCGCCGTCGGTGACATCGACGGCTTCCGACCGCTGTCCGAGCTCGAGGGCGGGGACGGGCGTCCCGACGGCCGCACGCTCGGCGCACCGATGGTCTACACGAGCGGGACGACCGGCAAGCCAAAGGGCGTGAAGCGTCCGCTGACAGGGCAGAGCCCCGACGATGTGCCAGTGGCGTCGTCCGCCTTCTTCTCGATCTTCGGACTGGCACCGTTCGACGACCACGTGCACATCTGCGGGTCGCCGCTCTATCACACGGCGGTGCTCAACTTCGTCGGTATTTCGATCCAGCTCGGCCACACCGCGGTGCTGATGGAGCGCTTCGACGCCGAAGAGATGCTGCGCCTGATCGAGCGGCACCGCGTGACGCACAGCCACATGGTGCCGACCCAGTTCACCCGTTTGCTCGCGCTCCCCGAGGATGTGCGCGCGAAGTACGACGTGACCTCGCTGCGCGCCATGATCCACGGTGCCGCGCCGTGCCCGGACGAGGTGAAGCGCGCGATGCTCGAGTGGTGGGGACCGGTCGTCATCGAGTACTACGCGGCCACCGAGGGCGGGGGAGCGTCGATCTCGGCGACCGAGTGGCTTTCGAAGCCCGGCTCGGTCGGCAAGGCGTGGCCGTACTCGGTCATCAAGATCCTGGACGACAGCGGCGGCGAGGTCGCGACCGGCGAGACCGGCCTGGTGTACATGCGGATGGGGCAGTCGAGCTTCGACTACCACAAGAGCGAGCAGAAAACGCGCGAGTCGCGGGTCGGCGACCTGTTCACCGTCGGCGACATCGGCTACCTCGACGAGGACGGCTACCTGTTCCTGTGCGACCGCAAGAGCGACATGATCATCTCGGGCGGGGTGAACATCTACCCGGCCGAGATCGAGGGGGAGCTGGTCATGCATCCCGCTGTCGCGGACATTGCGGTGTTCGGCGTCCCCGACGAGCAGTGGGGCGAGGCCATCAAGGCGGTGATCCAGCCTGCCGAGGGCGTCGAGCCGACCGAGCAACTCACTGCCGACATCAATGCCTTCGCCGCGGCGCGACTGGCCAAGTACAAGCTGCCGAAGATCGTCGAGTACATCGACGAGCTGCCCCGGGACGACAACGGCAAGCTCTACAAGCGCAAACTGCGCGACCCGAGCTGGGCCGGTCGCGCGAAGGCGATCTGAACCCGACCCACCCCGTTGAGTGGCGCGTCAGGGCCCCGAGTGGCCCGATATATCGCGCCACCCGGCGTCAAAGGCGCCACTCGACGTAGTGGGAGTTGTCAGACGGTGAGGATCAGCTTGCCGGTCACGTGACCGGTCATGAGTTCGCGGTGCGCTTCGGCTGCGGCGCTCAGCGGGTAGGTGCGCTCGACGATCACGCGCAGGGCGCCGTCGGCGACCGCTTCGACGAGCATTGCGCGTGCGGCCCGGCGGATGTCGTCCCCGGCGTCAGCGCCGGGTCCGCCGCCGATGAGGTGGATGCCGTCCTCGCCACGGCCGAAGGCGGCGATCGACACGATGCGGCTGTGCAGCGGGACGAGTTCGAGCGAGGTGTCGACTGCCTCGTCGGTGCCTATGAGGTCGGTCGCGGCGTCGACGCCGTCCGGCGCCAGCGCGCGTACGCGATCGGCGAGCCCGGGTCCGTATGCGACCGGAGTCGCGCCGAGTTCGCGCAGCAGCTGGTGTTTTGCCGCGCTGGCGGTGGCGATCACGCGCGCCTTTCGGGCCACGGCGAGCTGCACGAGCATCAGCCCGACGCCGCCGGCCGCGCCGTGCACCAGCACGGTCTCGCCCGGACCGACGTCCGCGGCACTGAGGGCGTGCACCGCGGTGGTCCCGGTGAGCAGCAGCCCGGCTGCGTCGGTCCAGGCGACCTCGGCCGGTTTCGGCGTGATCTCGGCGGCGTCGACGACCAGGTTCTCGGCGTACGCACCCGGTGCGCGGAAGGCGATGACCTCGTCACCCACGGCGATGCCGGTGACGCCCGCACCGAGCGCCGTCACGACGCCGGACGCCTCGGAGCCGACCGGGCGGGGGAGCTGTGATCGGTCCGCGCCGTACATACCGCTGTAGCTCTTGTAGTCGATCGGATTCACCCCGATCGCGCGGACAGCGACCCCGACCTGGCCCGGGCCGGGCTCTGCGACGGCTTTGTCGATGACGGACAGGACCTCAGGACCACCGAAATCGGTGGCTACGACTGCTGCGCTCACACCGCGGCCAACGCGCGGGGGCCGTCCTAGATTCCGCGGAAGTCGGGCGTGCGCTTCTCGGCGAAGGCGCGCGGACCCTCCTTGGCGTCCTCGCTCTGGAACACGGCCATGCCCAGCTTGGCGTCGAGCCGGAACGCCTCGTTCTCGTGCAGGGCCTCGCTCTCGCGGATCGTGCGCAGGATCGCCTGCACCGCGAGCGGGCCGTTGGCGGCGATGAGGGCGGCAAGCTCGAGCGCCTTGTCCAGCGCCTGGCCGTCCGGGACGACGTGCCCGATCAGGCCGAGTTCCTTGGCTTCGGGCGCCTTGATGTGCCGTCCGGTGAGCAGCAGGTCGGCAGCGACCGTGTACGGGATCTGGCGCACCAGGCGCACTGCCGAGCCGCCGAGCGGGAACAGTCCCCAGCGCGGCTCGCTCACGCCGAACCGGGCGCTCTCGCCGGCGACGCGGATGTCGGTGGCCTGCAGGATCTCCGTCCCGCCCGCGATCGCCGGGCCTTCGACGGCGGCGATCAGCGGCTTGGTGAGGCGGCGTCCCTTGAGCAGCGACTCGATCACCGACAGGTCCATCGATCGTGCCGAGTCGCCCGGGTGCGACGAGGTCATCGCCTTCAGATCGGCGCCGGCGCAGAACGCCCCGCCTGCGCCGGTGAGGATGCAGACCCGGATGTCGGGATCGGCGTCGACCCGGTTCCACGCCTCGGTCATCCCGGCCAGCATCGGCCCCGACAGCGCGTTGCGGGCCTCGGGCCGATTCATGGTCACGATCAGCACGTGGTCGCGCTGCTCGACGAGGCAGTGCTGGTCGTCGGGAGTGGTCATCGATTCCTCACATCGCCGGGTTGCGCAAAACGATAACACGTTCTAGTTTTTGCGCATGGCCTACAACATCGCCGATCTGTTCGAACACGCGGTGGACTACTTCCCCGACCGGCTGGCCATCGCCTGCGGTGACGACGAACGCACGTATACCCAGCTCGAAGAGCGCGCGAACCGGCTCGCGCACCACCTGGCCACCCACGGCGTGAGCGCCGGATCGCACGTCGGGCTGTGCATGCGCAACGGCATCGAGGCGGTTGAGACGATGCTCGCCGTCTACAAGCTGCGTGCCTCGCTGGTGAACGTCAACTACCGCTACACGGCGTCTGAGATGCGCTACGTGCTCGACAACGGTGACGCGGTCGCGCTCGTGCACGACCGCCGCTACGCCCGGCAGGTCGCCGACGCACTGCCCGGTGCGCCGCAGCTCAAGCACGTCGTCGTGCTCGACGACGGTTCGGACGAGCAGTTCACCGGCATCGACTACGAGACCGCGCTCGCCGAGGGCGGCCCGGAACGCGACTTCGAAGCGCGCAGCAACGACGACGTCTACATCCTCTACACCGGCGGCACGACCGGCATGCCCAAGGGCGTGATGTGGCGGCACGAGGACGTCTGGCGCACGCTCGGTGGCGGCGTCAACTTCGTCACCGGCGAGCCGCTCGAGAATGAGTTCGCGCAGGCAGAAATGGGCAACATCACCGGCGGCATGGTGCGACTGTGTCTCGCCCCGTTGATTCACGGCAACGCCCAGTGGGCCGCCTTGATGGCGCTCTACGGCGGCGACACCGTCGTCTTGTTGCCGCAGTTCGATCCGGACGTGGTGTGGCAGACCGTCCAGCGCCGCAAGGTGAATGTCATCGTGCTGATCGGCGACGCGATGGCGCGGCCGATGATCGAGGCGTTCGTGCGCGGCGACTACGACGCATCGAGCGTGTTCGCGGTGTCGAGCAGCGCCGCGCTGTTCTCGCAGACCGTCAAGGACCAGTACCTCGAGCAGTTGCCCAACAGCGTCGTCACCGATGCGGTCGGGTCGTCCGAGACCGGGTTCATGGGCATCGGCATGGTGACCAAAGACGGCGAGCAGGCCGCGAGCGGCGGGCCACGGGTCAAGCCGACCGAAGACTGCATCATCATCGACGAACTCGGCGCACCGCTCGCGAAGGACAGCGCCGACATCGGCCGGCTGGCGCGCGGCGGTTACGTCCCGCTCGGCTACTACAAGGACCCCGAGAAGACCGCCGCACTGTTCGTCGAGATCGACGGCAAGCGCTACACGGTTCCCGGCGACTTCGCCCGCTACGAGGACGACGGCACGATCACGCTGCTCGGACGCGGCAACGCATGCGTCAACACTGGCGGCGAGAAGGTGTTCCCCGAAGAGGTCGAGAGCGTGTTCATGGCGCACCCGGACGTGTTCGACGTGCTGGTGATCGGGGTTCCGGACGAGCGCCTCGGTCAGCAGGTCGCGGCGGTCGTGCAGGCGCGCGAGGGCACCGCACCGTCATACGACGATCTCGTCGAGCACGCCCGCAAGGATCTGGCCGGCTACAAGGTGCCGCGCCGGATCTGGCTCGTCGACGAGGTGCATCGACTCGCGACCGCGAAGGCCGACTACGGCTGGGCCCGTAAGTACGCGACCGACCATCCGGAGGAAGCTCTGTGCGCACCCCGCTCTGCGACCAGTTCGGCATAACGCACCCGATCTTCGGGTTCACGCCGTCCGAGCACGTCGCCGCCGCGATCAGCCGGGCCGGCGGGCTCGGCGTGCTGGGTTGCGTGCGTTTCAACGAGGCCGACGAACTCGACGCCGTCCTCAACTGGATGGACGAGAACACCGACGGCAAGCCGTACGGCGTCGACATCGTGATGCCCGCCAAGGTTCCGACCGAGGGCACGGCCACCGACCTGTCGCGATACATCCCGGACGCGCACAAGGACTTCGTCAAGGAGACCCTGCGCAAGCTCGGCGTGCCGCCGCTGCCCGACGACGACGCTCCGGGGGCAGCCGGGGTGCTCGGTTGGCTGCACTCTGTCGCGCGCAGCCACGTCGACGTCGCGTTGAAGCACCCGATCAAGCTCATCGCGAACGCGCTCGGCTCGCCGCCTAAGGACGTCATCGACGAGGCGCACGCGGCCGGCGTCCCGGTCGCTGCACTGGCAGGCAAGGCGAAACACGCCCGAGCCCACGTCGACAACGGCGTCGATCTCGTGATTGCACAAGGCACCGAGGCCGGCGGCCACACCGGCGAGATCGCGACGATGGTGCTGGTGCCAGAGATCGTCGACGCGGTCGGCGACGACGCGCATGTGCTCGCTGCCGGCGGCATCGGCTCGGGACGGCAGATCGCCGCGGCGCTCTCGCTCGGAGCTGCCGGCGTGTGGATGGGTTCGTACTGGCTGACCACGTCCGAGTACACGCTCGGTGCCGGCGACACGATGAAGCAGGCGCTCGTGTCGGCGGCGTCGGACGAAACGGTGCGTTCGCGCATCTACAGCGGCAAGCCGGCGCGCCTGCTCAAGTCGCGCTGGACCGACGCGTGGGCCGAGGACGGCGCGCCCGACCCGCTGCCGATGCCGCTGCAGAACCTGCTCGTCGGCGAAGCGCACCAGCGGATCATGCAGGCCGGCGATCCGTCGGTGATCGCGATGCCGGTGGGTCAGATCGTCGGTCGGATGAACGCGGTGCGTCCCGTCGCCGAACTCATCGACGAGCTCGTGGCGGAGTTCGACGAGACCGTGGGACGACTCGACAAATACCGGTGATCACCACCTTCGAGACTGCCCGGCTGGGGCCGATCACCCTGCGCAACCGCACGATCAAGGCAGCGACGTTCGAGGGTATGACGCCGCACGGCCTCGTCACCGACGAGCTGATCGAGTTCCACCGCCGGGTCGCCGCGGGTGGCGTCGGCATGACGACCGTCGCGTACTGCGCGGTCGCTCCGGAGGGACGCACCGAACGGCGCCAACTGCACTGGCGGGACGAGGCGATGCCGGGGCTGCGCAGGCTCACCGATGCGGTGCACGCCGAGGGCGCAGCGGTGTCTGCGCAGATCGGCCATGCCGGGCCGGTCGCCGACAGCCGCAGCAATCGCGTGCGGGCGCTGTCGCCGAACACGATGTTCTCGCCGCTGGCGCTGCAGTTCACGAAACGCGCGAGCGTGGCCGACCTCGAGCGCGTGGTTGCCCAGCACGCCGACGCAGCGCGCCGCGCGATCGACGCCGGCTTCGACGCCGTCGAGGTGCACCTCGGCCACAACTACCTGGCCAGCGCGTTCCTGAGTCCGCGGCTCAACCACCGCCGCGACGCGTACGGCGGCTCGCTGGAGAACCGTGCATCGTTCCCGCGTGCGATTGCCGCGCGGTGCGTGCCGCCGTCGGTGATCGCATCGCCGTCATCGCGAAGCTGAACCTCGACGACGGCGTGCGGCGCGGGCTGCACCTCGACGAGTCGATACAGGTCGCGCGCTGGCTCGATGCGGACGGGTCGCTGGACGCGCTCGAGATGACGGCCGGCTCGTCGCTGCTCAACCCGATGTACCTGTTCAAGGGTCCGGCGCCGCTGAAGGAATTCGCCGCAGCCATGCGCGAACCCGTGCGCACCGGGGTGCGTCTGTTCGGCCGCACGCGACTGCACAGCTACCCGTACCAGGACGGCTACCTGCTGGGTGATGCGGCGCGGGTACGCGCCGCAGTCGACCTGCCGATGATCCTGCTCGGCGGCGTCACGAACCTCGACGTGATGAATCGCGCGTACACCGCCGGGTTCCAGTTCGTCGCGATGGGACGGGCGTTGCTGCGCGAGCCCGAGCTGGTCAACCGCCTGCAGCAGGATCCGTCCCTGAAGTCGAGGTGTATCCACTGCAACCGGTGCATGCCCACCATCTACAGCGGCACCCGCTGCACCGAACTCGCCGCGACCTGAGTCAAGACGCGAGATCGAGGCGGGCGACGTCCTTGAGTTGCGCCTCGTCCTTGGTCGGGGCCGACTTGCGCAGCCGCGTCTCGGCGCGACGACCGTCCGCGATGAACTCGGCGAGTTCGTTGCCGAAGAACGGGCCGTCGAGCCGTTTCCAGGTGAACGACGGCCTCGGCACCTTCGCGACGATCCCGAGCAGCACGCGCAGGGAGCGTTCGACGATGCGGCTCCAGAAGATGCGGAACGCGATCTTCATGGACAACGGGACGTAGTTGTGCAGCGGCGAGCAGGTCAGCTGATAGACGCGCGAGCGGGTCGGTTCGGGGAAGTGCGCCTCGGCGGCATACGCATGGTGGACGTCGCCGGACAGCACGCAGATCGTGGCCGGCGCGTCGGGACGGCGCCCGACGTCCGCGATGAGTTCGCCGAGCGCCTCGAACGACTTGCGGAACGACGCCCAGTGCTCGAGGTCGGCGGCACGGCGCAGCCACTCGCCGAAGCGGGCCAGCCGTTTACCGGGTTTGCCGTCGCACAGCACCTCGTCCCACGCCTCGACATCGTGCAGCGCGCGGCCGAGCAGCCACGGCAGTGACGTGCCGATCAACAGGTGGTCGTAGTCGCCGTCGGTCTGCTTCTCGATCCACGCGAACTCGTCCTGGCTGACCATGCTGCGCTGCCGGTCGGCGAGGATCCGACCGCACCGCGAGTCGATCATCAGCAGTCGCACCCTGCCGAAGTCGCGCCGGTACGACCAGCGGGTGCCCTTCGCGCCATCGGCCTCGGCATCGGCGTGCGCGGCGAACTCGCGCAGCAGCGGCAGCGACGTCGCCGCCGTGCGCGCGCACTTGCTGGTACAGCTCGTTGTCGCGCAGTTCGTCCGGGCCGAGGTTGCCGAGGTGCTGGTAGATCCAGTAGGTCGACAGGCCGCCGACGATGCGCTCCTGCCACCACGACGTCTGCTGCATCTCCTCGCGCCACTCGTGCGAGGTGTTCCAGTCGTCGCGCACGTCGTGATCGTCGAAGATCATCGAACTGCCGACGGTCGACATCAGCCAGCGCACGTCCGGGTCGGTCCACGACTCGAGATAGAGCCAGGTGTACTCCTCGAAGTCGGCGACCTCGGTGCCCGGCCCGTCGTCGGTGATCTCGCGCTTCGCCCGGATACGGCGCTGTGTCGCCTCGGTCGTCTCGTCGGCGTACACCTGGTCGCCGAGCATGAGGACGCCGTCCGGCCATGTCGACTCGTCCCGCGTCGCGAGCTCACGCGCGTAGGCCGCCAACGAGTCGGCGTCGAAGTGCTTGTCGTTGACCTTCGCGGCGGCCCGGCTGTAACGGCACGATCCGAACGCAAGCCGGACCGCACTGTCGTCGCCCTGGGTGCGGATGCGCGACGGCGGACGGGACGAGTCGAGCGGCGGCCACACCCGCTCGCCGTCGAGCTGCACCTCGTACGGGTGGGACGTAGCCGGGTTCGAGGTCCTCGATCGTGACGAGCGCGTAGTGATGCCCGCCGACCAGCCAGGTGTGCTCGCGCGAGCCGAGGATCTCGACCTCGCACGCCTCGTCGGTCTCGACGAATACCGTGGCGTCGGTCGTGCCGACGTGGCGCAGGACAGGTCCGATCAGCAAACGCGGCATGCCCGCGTCATACCCGCTACCGCCGGTTTGCACCGCACGGCGCTCAGGCGGGCGTGGCCGGCGAGTTCGGCGCCCAGGCGGCGCAGGTGCGTAGTCGCGCCGCCGAGCGCGAACTCGTTGCGCTTGGCAGCGACGAAGTAGCGGTGCAGCGCGCCGTCCATGTCGATGCCGGTGCCGCCGTGCATGTGGACCGCCGTGTGCGCGACCCGGTGCCCGGCATCGGCCGCCCAGAACTTCGCGGTCGCGAGCTCGGCCGACGCCGGCAGCCCTTCGGCCAGCCGCCACGCGGCCTCCCACGTCGTCAGCCGCACCGCCTCGACGTCGATGTAGGCGTCGGCCAGGCGCTGGCCGACCGCCTGGAAGCTGCCGATCGGCCTGCCGAACTGCTCGCGCTCGCGCGCATACGCCGCGGTGAGTTCGAGTGCGCGCTCGAGCACGCCGAGCTGGTGAGCGCACAGGCCGACGGTCGTGGCGGGCGAGCAACGCGGCGAGCGCGTCCGCGTCGCCGAGGACGCGATCGTCGGCGAGGCGCACCGCGGCGAGTTCCAGCGTGGCCTCGCTGTCGCCGTCGACGATCACCTCGGCCTCGATCGCCACGCCCGTCATCGGACGGTCGGACGAGGAACATGCGCGGCCCGTCCGGCGTCGCGGCCGGAACGAGGATCAGGTCGGCGCACCGTGCCGTGCGGCACGACCGCCTTCGAGCCGGTGAGCACCCAGCCGTCGGTCGATCGCTCGGCGCGCGTCGCCGGCTCGCCGGGCGCGTCGGCGAGTTCCTCGCTGAGCGCCACCGTGAGCAGCGATGACCCGTCGGTCGCGGCGGCGGCGAGGTCGCCGCGTCCGGCGGCCGCCAGCGCGCGAGCGCCGACGGCGATCGAGCGAGATACGGGGACGGGCGCCACCGAGCCGGCCGAGCTCGACCAGCACGGCGCAGTCGCCGAGCACGCCGAGGTCGGCGTCGAGGACGTCCGCCCGCGCGAGCGGCAGCCCACAGCTCTCGGTCGAGCCGCACGTCGGCGTCGTCCAGCCCGCAGCCGCTGCTGGGTCAGCTGATCGACCGGCGATCTCGCGCACGAGCGCGGCGAGGTCCGATTCGTCGGGCGGGATCGTGAAGTCCATCAGCTCCGCTTCCCCACGGGCAGCCGCAGCCCGACCGCGGCGATGATGTCGCGCTGCACCTCGTTCGTGCCGCCGCCGAAGGTCAGGATCAGCGACGAGCGCGCCATCCGCTCGACCCGGCCGTGCAGCACGGCCGCGGGCGAGCCCGCTCGGACGTAGCCGTTGACGCGCCGATCACCTCGGTCAGCAGCCGGTAGGCCTCGGTCGCGAACTCGGTGCCGAACACCTTGGTCGCCGACGCGTCGGCGGGGGACACCCCGTCGCCGGACGCGATGCGCCAGTTCATCAGCCGCAGGAACTGCACGCGGGCGTGGACGCGGGCCAGGTGCACCTGCACCCACTCCTGGTCGATCACACGACGGCCGTCGGCGAGCTTGGTGTTCTGCGCCCACTCGCGCACCTCGCGCAGCGCGCGAGGATCGGCGCGGCCGACGTCAGCGCGACGCGTTCGTGATTGAGCTGGTTCGTGATCAGCGGCCAGCCCTCGTTCACCTCGCCGACGACGTTGTCGGCGGGCACGCGTACGTCCGAGTAGTAGGTCGCGCTCGTCGTCGGTCCGGACATGGTGTGGACGGGCGTGCAGGAGAAGCCTTCGGCCGTCGTCGGGCACGATGATCATCGACAGGCCCTTGTGCCGGGGAGCGTCGGGATCGGTGCGGCAGGCCAGCCAGACGTAGTCGGCGTACTGGATCAGGCTCGTCCACATCTTCTGGCCGTTGATGACCCACTCGTCACCGTCGCGCTCGGCGCGGGTGCGCAGCGACGGCGAGGTCGGTGCCGGCGCCCGGCTCGGAGTAGCCGATCGAGAAGTGCAGCTCGCCCGACGCGATCCGCGGCAGGAAGAATCGCCTTCTGCGCCTCGGTGCCGAAGCGCATGATCGTCGGGCCGACGGTGTTGATCGTGAGGAACGGGACGGGCGCGCCGGCGATCGCCGCCTCGTCGGTGAAGATCAGCTGCTCCAGCATCGACGCGCCGCGCCCGCCGTACTGCTCGGGCCAGCTCAGCGTCAGCCAGCCGTCGCGCCCATCTGGCGCACGACCTCGCGGTAGACCGTGCCGTCGCCGTAGTCACCGCCGCTGGCCAGTGCGGCCCGCCGCTCGGGCGTCATCAGCTCCGCGAAGTACTCGCGCAGCTCGCTGGCGCAGGCGCTCCTGCTCGGGCGTGTAGGCGATGAACATCCTCGGGCTCCTCATGGAACTGGAACTGTTCTAGTAGCTTAACCGTCTGGGTGTCAGATCGTCGAGACGAGGCAGTGATTACGCCGCTCGCGGCCGTCACGCGCCGCGTTGCACCGACTAGAACGCGTTCTATAGTCAGCGCGAGGAGGGCCTCCTGATGCCAGCGCACCGCTGGCACCGCTCGTTATTCCGAGCCGCAAGCCTGAAACACGCCGGACATCGCGGGGCAGCGGGGCAGGCACGACACCGAGGACGGACGCTCATGCAGGTCAAGGTCGATCGCGACCTTTGCGAGGCCAACGCGGTCTGCTGCGGCCTCGCTCCGGCCGTGTTCGAACTCGACGACGACGAGCATGTTGGTCATCACACGTCGATCGAAGTCCGGCCGAGGAGGACGACGCGTGAGCAAGGCGGTCGAGCGGTGCCCGAAGAACGCGTTGGCAGGCGAGCTGACGATGGTCCAGCCGACGAGCCTGGACGGGCTGGTCGCGATCGTCACCGGGGCGGGCGCCGGCCTCGGTCGGGCCGAGGCGCTCGCTCTCGCCGCGGCAGGCGCGCGGTCGTCGTCAACGACGTCGCCGACTGCGACACCGTCGACGAGATCGAGGCGCTCGGCGCGAAGGCGCTGTTCGTCGCCGGCAGCGTCGCCGAGCGCGCCACCGCGGACGCGCTGGTCGCAGCCGCGACCGAGCACTTCGGCGGCCTGCACATCCTCGTCAACAACGCCGGCGTCACCCGCGACCGGATGTTGTTCAACATGACCGACGACGAGTGGGACACCGTCATCGGCGTCCATCTGCGCGGACACTTCCTGCTCTCGCGCAACGCAGCCGCGTACTGGCGCGCCCAGGCGAAGGCGACCGGCGAACCGGTCTACGGCCGCATCGTCAACACCTCGTCCGAAGCCGGGCTGACCGGCTCCGAGGGCCAGGCGAACTACTGCGGCGGCGAAGGCAGGCATCACGGCGCTGACGCTCGCCATCGGCGCGCGGCCTCGCCCGGTTCGGCGTGCGCGCGAACGCGATCTGCCCGCGCGCGCGCACGGCGATGACCGCGCGGCGTGTTCGGCGATGCGCCGCGACGCGGACATCGACCCGCTGTCGGTGGACCACGTCACGCCGCTTCGTCACCTATCTCGCCTCGCCGGCGGCGGACCGCATCAACGGTCAGGTCTTCGTCGTCCACAGCGGGCATGGTCGCGCTGCTGGCCGCGCCCGCGGTCGAAGCGCGCTTCGACGCCGACGGACGACCGGCGCATCGCTGGACGGCGACTCGCTCGACGCGGCGTCGGCGGCGTACTTCGCCGACCGCGACCCGGACCGCACGTTCGCGGCCACGGAGGTGCTGGCGCTCTCATGACGACCTCCCGCGTGATCCGCACGCGGCGCTCGGCGGCCGTCGTGCTCTTCGCGGCGCGAGTGCGCTGCTCGTCGCGTGCGGCTCGCAGGTGCCACCGTCGCAGTACGTCGGTGACCAGGCCGGCTGGTCGGCGCGCAGGCGCCGGCGGGACCGGTGGCGGCCGGCGGGTGGCGGCGGCACCGGAGCGGCACCGGCGGCACCGGCGGCGGCGCAGCACCGGCGGCGGCACGCGGTGGCGGCTCGTACCGGCGGCGGCTCGCACCGGCGGCGGCGGCTCGACAGGCGGTGGCGGCACCGGCGGCGGCGGCGGCGGTCGCGGCAGCGGCGGCGGGTCGACCGGCGGCGGCGGCGGTCGACGCGGCGGCGGCAGCACCGGTGGCGGCGGTGGCACGGCAGTCTCCGGGACGACGGTCGGCAGCTGCGCCGGATTCAAGAACTCCGATCACATCACGAGCTCGACCATCCCGATCGCGAACATCTCCGACACCAGCGGTCCGGTCTCCGGCCTGTTCACCGGCGCGCAGCAGGGCATCAAGGCCTACGTCGCGTACTTCAACGCCACGTCGAGCATCTGCGGACGCAAGCTGTCGCTGGAGAATCTCGACAGCCAGACGAGTTCCACCGGCGACCAGCAGGCGGCGACGACCGCATGCGGCAACGCGTTCGCGATCGTCGGCTCGATGGGCGCCTTCGACGACGGCGGCGCGAGCACCGTGACCAACTGCGGCATCCCCGATCTGCGTGCGGCGGTCACCGAGAGCGCGCGGCTGCAGTCGCCGGTCGTGTACGCGACGCAGTCGCTCAACGTGCGCTACCAGCCGACGACGTTCGCCGACTACTACAAGAAGGCCTTCCCGGCGTCGCCGACAAGGCCGCCTTCCTCTACATCGGCGCCGGCGCGGGCGCTGCGCAGGGCAGGCGACGATCAAGATGCTGAAGTCGCGCGGCTACAACCTCGTCTACACCTCGCCGGTCCCGTCACCGAGATCAACTACACCGGCTACGTCGCGAAGATGCAGTCGGCCGGCGTGAAGTACGTCGAGTACGTCGGCTCGGCGCAGCAGGCCGTGTCGATCGCGAAGGCGATGGAGCAGCAGAACTTCCACCCGGTGTACGTGCTCGACCCCGAGGCGTACAACCCGACCTTCGTGCAGTCCGGCGGATCGGCCGCCGAACGGCGTGCACATCTACATCAACGCGCTGCCGTTCGAGGAGGCGTCGCGCAGCCCGGAGATGCAGCTCTACCTGCAATGGCTGCAACCGCACCTCGCCCGGCGCGGCGCCGGACTACTTCGGCATGTTCGCCTGGGCCGCCGGCGAGCTGTTCACGCAGCAGGCGCTCAAGCTCGGCGGCAAGCTGACACGGCTCGAGCCTGCTCGCGCCTCAAGCCGTCGACAACTACACCGGCAACGGCATGTTCGGGCCGCAGCATGTCGGCGCGAAGATGACCGGCGACTGCTACAACTTCATCACGCTCAAGGACGGCAACTGGTCGCGCGAGGGCTCGAGCAACTACACCTGCGGCGGCACCGTGAACGTCGGATGATCACCTTCCTCGCGTACACGTTCACCGGCCTGTTCACCGGTGCGGCGTACGCGATCGCGGC
This sequence comes from uncultured Actinomycetota bacterium, assembly GCA_963757455.1. Lineage (GTDB taxonomy): Bacteria > Actinomycetota > Actinomycetes > Mycobacteriales > Jatrophihabitantaceae > RYN-133. Next base: position 617 of record CAVWSE010000009.1, on the reverse strand, counting down.
GTCCGGGCTGGTGTTGACCTACACCACGACCCGCGTGTTCAACCTGGGCCATGGCGCGATCAGCATGATCGCCGCCTTCCTGTACTGGCAGTTCACCGTCAAGGACCACATGAACGGCCTGCTCGCGCTCGCCCTGATCCTGTTGGTGTGGCGCCGCTGACGGGGATCGTCATCGAGCGCGTGCTCGCCCGCAACCTCGGTGACGCCCCGGTCAGCGTCAGCCTCGTCGTCACGGTCGGCCTGTTCGTCGGCCTGATCGGCGTCGCGCAACAGGTGTGGCCGGCCACGGAAGGCCGTTCGATCGCGCCGTTCTTCCCGGCCGACAGCATCTCGATCGGCTCGTACCGCCTCAGCTACCACAACGCGCTCACCATCGCTGGTGTCCTTCCTGGTCGCGGCCGGTCTCTACGTGCTGCTGAACCGCACGCGGGCTCGGCACGGCGATGCGCGCCGCCGTCGACAACCGCGAGATGCTCGCGCTGTACGGCGGCAGCCCCACGCGGGTCTCGATGTTCAGCTGGGCGCTGGGTTCGTCCTTGGCCGCACTGGCCGGAATCCTGCTGGTCTCGGCGGTCGGGCTCGACTACTACCAGCTCACCTTCCTGGTCATCATGTTG
>CAVWSE010000008.1:0-16906 GCA_963757455.1 uncultured Actinomycetota bacterium | reverse complement strand
CGCCCGACTGAGACCGTGGAAGCTCCAGCCCGGCCCGAGGTCACGCGGACGGACGGGGAAATGCGGCGGTGAGAACGCCCGCTCGAGACACTCTCGGGATCGGCGCCCTGCTCCGGGATCACGACGTCGACCCGATGTCCGGGACGCAGACCTGCTGCGAAGAACGGCATGCCGTGGGTGTGGTCCCAGTGCAGATGCCCGAGCAGCAACGTGCCCTGATAGGCACCGGTTCCGAACAGTCCGGTGAGCTGTTAAGTCCCGTCCCCGCATCGAGCACGAGCGTGGGCAGCGCGCCGTCGTGGGCGAGCGCGACCGCGGACGTGTGACCGCCGTAGCGACCCTGGGTCAGACCCGAGACCGGGTCGACCCACGGGTGCCGCAGAAATGGACGCGCATCGCGGAAGCATGACATCTTCTGGCGAATCAGCCAGCTTCGGCCACCGCGAGCGCCTCGTCGAGTTCGCGCTCCCAGCGCCGCGCGCCGAGATCGGCGAACGCAGCGCGGGCCGCCCGAAGATGCTCGGCGGCTTCGGCGACCCGGCCCTGCCGGGTGAGCCAAACGCCGAGTGCGGCGGCAGTGCGCGCGGCATCAGGCACCATCGCGCGATCGGCGAGTTCGGTGACCGCCGACCTCAGCGCACCCTCGACTGCGGCGCCGTCGCTCGCGAGAGCAGCATCTGTCGGATCATGCGCGTCGACGATCGCCGCGTACGCCCGACACCGAGCGGCTGTCACCGGCGGCACGGCGTACTCGTCCGTCTCGCCGACCCAGGCCAGGATGCGGCGTGCGCCGGCGAATCACCCCATCGATGTGCAGTTCGATGGCGAACGGGACGTGGTGCGACGCGTCGTCCTCGAACCCGCCGTGCTTCACGGCCAGGTGCGCTGCCGATTCGACGCTCGCGGCCGCTTCGGCCAGTCGACCTGCTGCCAACCAGTCCACCACCGGAGTGAGCATCGTCCATACGGCGGCGTAGGACTTTTGATCGACGTCGTTGACCGAGAGCGGGATGCGCTCGAAGTCGGGCGGCAGATCGCGGTAACGGGCCAGCCGCGCCAGGGTCACGGCACGCGTGAGGTTGGCAACCGGGTCGTCGGTGGTTCCGAACGAGGCGGCCGACCAGAGCGGTTCGATCTCGTTCCATCGCCCGGCGGCCAACAGCGACATCGACAGCAACGACAGGCCGTACGCGCCGATGTCGACGTCGCCTGCCTGCCGGGCATGCTGGATCGATTCCTCGGCGGCCGCGATCGCCATGCCGATGTCACGTCCGACGGCGAAGGACGCCTGGTTGGCCAGCCCCAGGGCCAGCGGCGACGCGAGGCGGTGCTCGCGACAGTGCGTGATCATCGCGTCGAAGATGGCTCTCGCGATGCGCGGCAAGTTTCGCTGGAAATTGACGATGGCGTGCTGGTTCAACGCGAAGGCGATCAGTGCCGGGTCACCTGATCGCTCGGAGTAGGTCAGCGCGAGATCAGCCCACCGCACTCCGTCCACGGTCGTCGAGCCCTGGGCGTTGGAGAGCTCACGAGCGAGGCGGGCCGCGGTGCGATCCGACAGCGACTCGAACGCGTCAGGCTCGAAGTAGGGCTGCAGCAGGTCCTTGACCCCGTCGGGGTCGAGCCGGCCAGTTGGCGATCACGCGCGAGCACCGCGACGGCGAGACCACGATCGTCGGCGCTGGCAGGCCGTTCGCCGCGCGCGACCGCTGCAATGAGGTCCTCGGTCACCGCGTAGTTGCCGAGCACGGAGGACGTGTCCGCCGCGGCGACGCGCAGGTTCGCTTCCTCGAGCGGGTCGTCGACGAGCTCGATCGCCTCCACGTAGGCGCGGACGGCCTGCGCAGGAGCCCCGACCGCTGCTGCGCGCCGGGCGGCACGTCGGAGCCAGCTCGACGCGTGGGCGGCAGCGCGGCCGCCGCGGGTCGCTGTCGCCGGTGAGCTCGTACGCGTCCCGCAGATGCTGTGAGATGACGGTACTGAGCTCGCTGTCGGTCTCGGCGAGCGGTTCGAGGTGCGGCCGCACGGCGAGGTGACGTTCGAGCCGGTCGCGCTTCGACTGGGTCTGGTAGGCGACGGTGCGGACGACCGACTGGACGAACGCGTACTGCCCCTCTTCGCTGGACAAGCCGATCGGTGACCATGTGAGCAGGTCTCGTCCGGTCAGTTCGCGCAGCGCCGCGGTGACCTCGTCGTCGTCGAGGCCGGTGACCGCCCGCACTGCGAGCGGGTGAACGTGTGCCCCAGCACCGAACCGGCCGCGAGCAGGATCCGTTCGCGCGCGGGCAGCAGGTCGAGCCGGCTCGCCACGAGCACTTGCAGGCTGGCCGGTGCGGCGAGCGCGCCGAGCGCTGCGGTGTCGACGCCCGTCGGCGAGCCGCACCGCACCGGGTCGGCGGGTCGGGCCCCCGGCCGTCAGACCCTGGTCGTGCATCGCGCGCACGGTCTCGATGGCGAACAGCGGATTGCCCTCGGCCCGGTCGACCAACGCGTTGCGCACATCGGTGGGCAGTCCCTCGACGAGGCCGTCGAGCAGCGCCGCGATGTCCGCGCGGGACAGCGTCTCCAGACCGATCACCTTCGCCCGGCGCAGCGCGGCGAGGTTGGATCGGCGGCGAGCAGTTCCGGGCGGGCGAGCAGCACGATGAGCAGCGGCGACCTGGGCGACGGTGGCGACGTGTTCGACGAAGTCCAGCAGTCCGTCGTCGGCGTAGTGCGCGTCGTCGACCACCCACACGACCGGATCGCCGCTCGCTCTGCGACAGCCGCTCGAACCAGGTCAGCCATGCGCTGAACAGATCCTCGCGCGTCATGCCGCTCGGCGCGCCGGACAGGCCCAGCAGGTTGAGCAATCGCGGGCAGCAGCCGCGCCCGCTCGGCCGGGTCGGCGACGTATCGCTCGAGGGATGCCGGCCAGCTTCGTCGCGCACCACCGCTTCGCGGATCGTCCTCGGCCGCGCCGATCCGGCCGCGCACCGCGCGGTCAGTGCGGAGAACGCGACGCCGTCGCCGTACGCGAGGCAGCGGCCGCGGTGCCAGAGCACGCTGGCCGACAACCCGTCGATGTAGTTCTCGCAGTTCCCAGCCGAGCCGGGTCTTGCCGACGCCCGCGTCACCCGAGAGCACCACCAGCCGCGGCCGGCTGCTCCTCCTCGGCGACGTGGAACATCTCCTTGAGTACGGCCATCTCGCGCCGCCGGCCGACCAGCGGTGCCTGCACCCGGTCGCCGCTGCGCTCACCTCCGACGCCGCCCATCACCGCCGTGACGGCGAACAGCGCGACCGGCTCGGCCTTGCCCTTCAGCTCGTGCACGCCGGCGTCGGCGAAGTCGATCGCGCCGCCGGCCAGCGACCGGGTCTGCGCGTCGACCCACACCGTGCCCGGGCTCGGCCTTGGCCTGCACCCGCGCGGCAGTGTTCACCGCGTCGCCGGCCACCATGCCCTGGCCGGTCGCGCCGAGCGTGACCGCGACCTCGCCGGTGACCACGCCGACGCGCATGGCCAGCCCCGGGCGCCCCGACCGATTCGCCGAATGCGGCCACCGCGTCGACCAGGTCGAGCCCGGCCCGCACCGCGCGTTCGGCGTCGTCCTCGTGCGCGGTCGGCACGCCCCACACCGCCATGACGGCGTCGCCGATGAACTTCTCGATCGTCCCGCCGTAGCGGGCCACGATGCCGCGCGCGGTGTCGAAGTAGCGGCCGAGCAGCTCGCGGACCTCTTCCGGATCGCGCGCCTCGGACAGCGTCGTGAACCCGACCAGATCGCCGAACAGCACCGAGGTCACCCGCCGCTCGGCCGTCGGCGCACGCCGACGCGGCTGGCGCGGTAGCGCGCGGCTGCCGCGACCGGCGGTGCCGCACTCGGGGCAGAACTTCTGCGCCGGGCGCAGTTCGGTGCCGCAGCTGCGGCATGCGGCTGCCACCGGCGTGCCGCACTCGGCGCAGAACTTCGCGCCGGGGGGAGGCCGCGCCGCAGGCCGCGCAGTTCATCGGGGTCTCCCCGATCACGAAGGGACGCTAACCGTCGCGCATCGATTCGGCGGACCAACGGCCCAGCCGAATCGACAGCGCAGCGAGTGCTGCCGCACCGGCGGTCGAGGTGCGCAACACCGGTTCGCCGAGCCGTACCGCGGCCGCACCCGCAGCTTCGAACGCGGCGAGTTCCTCGTCGGCGATACCGCCTTCGGGACCCACGACGATGACGATCTCACCCCTGGCCGGCAGCTCCACACCGGCCAGCGATGTCGTCGCAGCCTCGTGCAGCACGAGCGTCGCTGTCACGGTCTCGCGTGGCGGCCAGCGGACGCACGTCGGGCACCCACGCGCGCCGGCTCTGCTTGGCCGCCTCGCGGGCTGTACGTCGCCACTTTCCAGCGCCTTGTCACCGCGCGCCCGTGCCATTGCGCCACCGAACGCGACGCCGCCCACGGCACGATCGCGTCGACGCCGAGTTCGGTCATCGTCTCGACCGCGAGTTCGGCTCGGTCGCCCTTGGGCAGCGCCTGGACGACGACGAGCCGTGGGTCGGGTGCCGGACGGACCGCCGCGCCGCACCTGCAGCTCGAGCCCGTCGCCGACCGCCGTGACCGTGCATTCGGCGAGCGTGCCGCGTCCGTCGCCGACGACGAGCGCTCGCCGACACCGAGTCGGCGCACCCGCGCTGCGTGCCGTCCCTCGTCACCGGTCAGCGCGAACGAATCCTCGTCGCGGCACGCGTCGAGCGAGGAACAGCGGCGCCGTCATGTCACTGTCGGAAGGAATCCCGTATTTTGCCGAACAATCCGCTGCCCTTGGTCACCGCGGCGACGTCCTCGTGGCGCAGCTCGGCGAGTTCGCGCAGCAACCGCTCCTGCTCCTCGTCGAGCCGGGTCGGGACGCGGACGTCGACGTGCACGAGCAGGTCGCCGCGCTGCGTGCTGCGCAGCCGCGGCACGCCCTTGCCGCGCAGGGTGAACACGGTGCCGCTCTGCGTGCCGGCGCGGATGTCGAGCTTCTCCTCGCCGTCGAGCGTGGTCGAGCACCAGGTCGGTGCCGAGCGCGGCCGCCGTCATCGGCACCTGGATGTGGCAGTGCAGATCGCTGCCGTCGCGGGTGAACGTGTCGTGCGGTTGCTCGGCGACCTCGACGTACAGGTCGCCGGCCGGGCCGCCGCCGGGGCCGACCTCGCCCTGACCCGACAGCCGGATGCGCATGCCGTCCTCGATGCCTGCCGGGACGTCGACGGTGATCGTGCGGCGCGCGCGGACCCGGCCCTCGGTGCCGCAGGCCGGGCACGGTGTCGGGATCTGCTGGCCGGTGCCGGCGCACGCCGTGCACGCGCGTGTCGTCATGACCTGGCCAAGGAACGAGCGCTGCACCGACTGCAGCTCGCCCGACCCGCCGCAGGTGGCGCAGGTGCGCGGCGACGTGCCGGGCGCGCAGCCCGAGCCGTGGCACTGTCTCGCACAGGACCGCCGTCTCGACCGTGATCTCGCGGCGCACGCCGAACGCGGCCTCGTCCAGCGTCAACGACATCTGCAGCAGCGCGTCGGCGCCGGGACGGACGCGGCTGCGGCGCGAGGCGCCGCGCGACACCGCCGGCGCCGCCGAAGAACGCCTCGAACACGTCGCCGAACCCGCCGAACCCCGAGAACGGGTTGCCGGCGCTGCCCGCGCCCTGCGCGAGCGGATCGCCGCCGAGGTCGACGATGCGGCGCTTCTCCGGGTCGGAGAGCACCTCGTAGGCGCGCCGATCTCCTTGAACCGCTCGGCGGCGCCCGGCTCGTGGTTCACGTCCGGGTGGTGCTCGCGGGCCAGGCGACGGTACGCACGCTTGATCTCCTCGGGCGTCGCGTCCTGGCGAACGCCGAGCAGCCCGTAGTAGTCGTGCGGTGAGTCAGCCACTGTCCGTCCTCTTCACAATCATCTGGCACTCACGAATCGTGAGTGCCAGCCAGTGTACCGAATGTCGCGACCGTGCGCCGCGCTGCCTACCGCTCGGCCAGCAGTTCACCGACGTAACGGGCGACCGCCGCCACACGTGCCATCGTGTGGCCGTAGTCCATCCGCCGCGGTCCGAGCACGCCCACCGCGCCCAGCTGCGAGCCCCGCGCGCGCCGTATCCGCTGGTGACGACCGAGGTCGCGATCAGGCCCTCGTGCTGGGTCTCGTTGCCGATGCGCACGACCACCTGGCTGGTGGCCACCGACTGGTCGAGCAGGCGCAGCAGCACGACCTGCTCCTCGAGCGCCTCGAGCACGGGACGGATCGCCGGGAAGTCGAGCGCGTTCTCGGTCAGGTTCGCGGTGCCGCCGAGCACGATGCGGTCGCTGTGCGACTCGACCAACGCCTCGAGCAACACCGTCGGTCAGCGTCGCGAGCAGCCCGCGCAGCTCGGGAGCGACCTGCGCCGGCAGGTCGCCGATGATCTCCGGCGCCTCGGCGAGCAGCCGCTCGCGCAGCCGGGCGTTCAGCGTCGCCCGCAGGTCGAACACCGACTCGTCCGCGACCGGCACCGGCAGGTCGACCACGCGCTGCTCGACCCGTCCAGTGTCGGTGATCAACACCAGCATCAGTCGGGACGAGGTGAGCCCGACGAGTTCGAGATGGCGCACCCGCGAGCGCGACAGCGACGGGTACTGCACGACCGCGACATGCTTGGTGACTTGCGCAAGCAGGCGGACCGCCCGGTGCAGCACGTCGTCGAGATCGGCAGCGCCGTCGAGGAAGGTCTGGATCGCTCGGCGCTCGGCGCCGGTGAGCGGCTTGAGCTCGGTGAGGCGATCGACGAACAGCCGGTAGCCGGCATCGGTCGGGATGCGACCGGCGCTGGTGTGCGGCTGCGCGATGAGGCCCTCCTCCTCGAGCACCGCCATGTCGTTGCGGATCGTCGCGGGCGAGACGCCGAGGTTGTGCCGATCGGCGAGGGTCTTGCTCCCGACGGGCTCGTTCGTCGCGATGAAGTCCTCGACGATCGCGCGCAGCACCTCGAGCCTGCGGTCCGCGGTGGGCAACTCGATGCAACTCCTCGCCGGTCGTGGTGCGTCTTTCAGCTTAGAGCGGGCTGCTGCCGATTCGTCGGCATCGGTGGTGTGAGCCATAAGGTGCGGACATGGGAGGAATGTCGTGATCTTCAAGAGGGTGCAGGACGGCCGCCCGTATCCCGACCACGGCTTGTCCGCGCGCGACTGGGCCAATGTCGCCCCGCGCACGATCCGCCTGGACGAGCTGACGACGACCAAGAAGGAACTCGCCCTCGACCGCCTGCTGGACGAGGACTCGACCTTCTACGGCGACCTGTTCCCCCACGCGGTGCTCTACCGCGGCGAGGTCTACCTCGAGGACGGGCTGCACCGCGCCCTGCGTGCCGCGCTGGAGAACCGGAACACGATCCACGTCCGGATCCTGGACCTGGACGCGCTCAGCCGCTCGCAAGTCCTGACACCTTCCGACCGGAGTGGGGTTCGCCCGTATGTGGTTGGGTCGTTCAGGAGGCTGTCATGGCCCGCCTCGAGTGCGTCCGCAGCTGGAGTGCCGCGTCTCCGCAGCTCACGGCCGCGAACGTGACTCAACGCGGGCACCCGACGGCGGGTACCGCGTCATCGGCAGGAGCTCGCGGACGACGGCGTCGGCCATCAGGCGGCCGCGCTGGGTCAGGACGACGCGGCCGTCCTCGGCGTCGAGCCGCTCGAGCAGTCCCCACCCGGCCAGCTGCGGGACGGCCGCGCGGCCCGCTTCGGTGAGCTCGGCGGTCTCGAGGCCCTGCGCGCATCCGCACGCCGAGCATCACCCGCTCGGTGTGGCGCGCCGTGCGCATCGAGCGTCTCGCGGCCGGCGGCGGGGCTCTGGCCGGCCTCGAGCATCGCGGCGTAGCGAGCCGGATGCTTGACGTTCCACCAGCGCACCCCGCTCACGTGGCTGTGCGCGCCGGGACCGAAACCCCACCAGTTCGAGTCCGACCAGTACAGCTCGTTGTGGCGGCACCGCGCGTCGGACGTGCGCGCCCAGTTCGACACCTCGTACCAGTCGTAGCCGGCCGCGCGCAGTGTCTCGTCGGCCATCACGTACCGGTCGGCCATGACGTCGTCGTCCGGCGCAGGGACGACGCCGGCGTCGACCTGGCGGGCGAGCGCGGTGCCCTGCTCGACGACGAGCGCGTACGCGCTGATGTGGTCCGGCGCGGCGCCGATCGCGGCGTCGAGCGAGGTCTGCCAGTCGGCGTCGGTCTCGTAGGGCGCGCCGTAGATCAGGTCGAGGTTGACGTGCTCGAAGCCTGCCGCGTGCGCCTCGGCGACGGCAGCCTCGGGACGTCCCGGCCGGTGCCGACGGTCGAGCACCTCGAGCACCTGCGGCACCGCCGACTGCATGCCCAGCGAGATGCGGGTGAACCCGGCCTCGCGCAGCTTGGCGAGGTAGCCCGGCGTGACCGTCTCGGGATTGGCCTCGGTCGTCACCTCGACGTCGGCGGCGAGCCCGAACCGCTCGGCGAGCTCGTCGATGACGAGCTTGAGGTGCTCGGCAGGCAGCAGGGTCGGCGTCCCGCCACCGAAGAACAGCGTCGTGACCGGCGGGATGCGCTCGCCCAGCGCGGCCCCGTCCCCGAGCACGTCGGCGGCCAGGCGGATCTCTTGCAACAGCGTGTCCGCGTAGGTCCCGCGGCTGACGCCGTTGCCGAGTTCGGACGCCGTGTAGGTGTTGAAGTCGCAGTAGCCGCAGCGCGTCTCGCAGAACGGGATGTGCACGTACACGCCGAACGGAACGCCCCACGCAGCGTCGAGCGTGGCGCGCCGCAGCCGTCCGTCACGGGGCGCCGGATCGCCGATGGGAAGCGCCGATGGCACCCGTCCAGTGTTACTGACGCGATACGGATTGGGTGGGATGCGGTCGGGACGGGGCCGGATCGTGCGAATTCACGGCCTTGATCGTGTAGCCGATCGACGAGCGCGAGCACCAACGCGATCAACGCCAGCAGCGGACGGCGGATGCGGGCACGGGACACGTCGCATCAACTCTAAGGAGGACGTGTTTGTATCGATGACATGAGCGACTCTCTCTGCGCCACGACCATCGACATCACCGGCGCCGGCGGGGAGGCGATTCCGGCCTATCTCGCCCGACCTGACGGCGACGGCTCGCGCGGCGGAGTGGTCGTCATCCACCACATGCCCGGCTACGACCGCGGCTCCAAGGAGATCACGCGGCGCTTCGCCGAACTCGGCTACGACGCGATCTGCCCGAACCTGCACCACCACGACGCCCCTGGCGCGGCACCGGACGATGCGGCGGCCGCCAGCCGGGCCGCCGGCGGCGTTCCGGACGAGCGGCTGCTCGGCGACGTCAGCGGCGCGATCGACCACCTGCGCGGCCTGCCCACGTCCAACGGCAAGGTCGGCGTGATCGGCTACTGCAGCGGCGGCCGGCAGACCGTGCTCGTGGCGTGCAATCTCGACGTCGACGCGGCGGTCGACTGCTACGGCGCGTACGTGACCGGGACGCCGCCGGCTGAGTTCCCGCTGAAGATCACCAATCTCGTCGACGCAGCTGCCGAACCTGCGCTGCCCGCTGCTGGGACTGTTCGGCAACGACGACCAGCACCCTTCGCCGGCGCACGTCGACGAGCTCGAAAAGATCCTCGAGAGCAACGGCAAGAGCTACGAGATCCACCGCTACGACGACGCTGGACACGCGTTCTTCAGCACCGACCGGCCGTCCTATCGCGTCGCCGCCGCCAACGACGGCTGGGAGCGGATCGACGAGTTCTTCGCAGCAAACCTGGGCCAGGGGGTCTGACATGTGCACCTATCTGACCGTCCAGACGCCGATGACCGGAAGCGCGAAGGGCCCGAACGGCAAGTGGTTCTCGGTCACCGACGCGACCGTGTACTTCGATCATCCGGTGCACGCTTTCGCCGAGCACACGCTCAACATCGATCTTGCCGACCCGTCCCGCGGACCGTCCGCACGCGTCGCAATGGAGCTCACCGCGCAGTCCGCGCGCGAACTCGTCGAGGCCATCTCGGCTGCACTTGCGTCGGCTCCGGCCGAGCTAACCAGCTAGCATCGCGTGCCTTAAGTGCGTCTTGAACGAGCGCGCCTTGAACGAGCACGGTGACCGGAGGACTACAAGTTGCAAGCCCTGGGTAAGGACGGCAATAACGGCGGGGCGGGGAACTTCCTCCGCAATCGCGTGCGGCCTGCGGTTCGCCGCGCGGTGTCGAAGGTCGAGCCGCTCGATCGTGCTGCCGAGCGCTACAGCCAGCGCAACCGCGACGCCGGACGCCTGACCGAGTTCTTCCGCGTGCTGCAGCGCGCGTACCTGCCGAAGGACGCCGCTGACGCGTCGGGCCACGTGCCGAGCGACGGCGAGATCGCCCGCCTGCAGCGTGCGGTCACGACCTCGCAGCGCACGTACCACGACTTCTTCTCGATGCTCGCCCTCGACGGCGAGGTCGACCGCGCCATGATCGCGATGACCCGCCGCCTGATCGCGGTGGGCGATCAGGGTCGGGCCCGCGTCATCGCACAGGCACTGCAGCGTTACGAGGATCTGCGTCCGGTCGCCGACATCTGCATCGCCATGTGCGCGATCGGCGAGCCGATGCCCGACACGGCGTGGACGCTGTTCAGCCGCAACGACCTCTCGCTCGTCACGCGGTTCCTCCCCGGCGAGTACTTCCGGTTCGCCTTCGGCCACGATCCGGCAGCAGCAAGTGACGGCCTGCGCCGCGCTCTCGACGGCGAGGTGCCGATCGATGCGAACGCCGAGGTCTGGTACGACATCGCGTTCAACGCGTTCGCTGCCGGATGTGAGGACGTCTCGGCCGGCGCGCTCGAGAAGGCCGAGCACGGTCTTGCGTCCCGTCCGGACAACGAAGACACGAAGCGACTGCGCGCACGCGTCGAATGGCTCTCGAGCTGGCACGGACGTGCGGCCGAGGCCCAGCACGCCGGCGCTGCACCTGCCGGCGAGATCCCGTTCGCGCTGGTCGACTTCCGGCATCCGAACCTGACCGCGGTGTCGGACGATCTCGGTGACCACCTGCTGACCCTGTCAGCGTTCGGACACCTGCTGCGCCACGAGCAGGTGCGCTTCACCGGCGATCCGAAGCTCGTGCAACTGGCCGGTGACCTCGCCGGTGACATCGCGGCCGATCGGCGGATCGCCCGCGCCGACGCGAGCACCGTTCGTCTGACGACGATCGACCGCGATGCGAGCACGTATGCCGACATTCCCGTCGGCACGTGGGCCGTCGTCTACGACTGGTTCGTGAAGCCGCTCGCCGGTCGTCACTTCGACATCCCCATGAACGCGAACCTGCGCCCGATCTTCGTGTCGTTCCACACGACCGTTGCAGCGCTCAAGGCACCCGGCGCGATCGACTACCTGCGGCGCTACGCGCCGATCGGCTGCCTTGACTGGGACACCGTGTTCCTGCTGCACGCTGCAGGTATCCCGGCGTTCTTCACCGGCGGGTTGACCGCCACTGCTGAGCTCGTTGTCCAACGCGCAGAAGGGCAGCGCCGAGCCGGTGTTCGTGAACACCGCACCGGACGGACCGGGTGAGCGGCGCAGCCAGATCTCCGGCGCGGTTGCCAAGCGCGATCTCGCGACGAACCTGACCGCGGCACGTGATTTCGTGCGCGAGCTCGCGACGCACAGGCGCGTCTTTGCCGGTGACCTGCGCACCTACCTGGCCGTGCGCGGCGTCGGCGGCTCGGCCGTGTTGCGCTCCGCCGAGCCGGGCGTAGCCCGCGTCCAGGACCATCTCGACATCTCGGCGGACGATCTCGCCGCGATCCAGCGGGGCCTGTCGGACAAGCTCGCCGCGGTGTTCACCGCAATCCTCGACGGTCGTTCCGAGGACGAGGTGTACGAGGTGTGGCGCGAGGTCTGCGCGGCCGATGTCGCTGCAGCGCTGAAGATTCTCGCCGACGTCGACGAACCGCCGAAGCTGTCGTTCGACCTGAGCGCGGTGTGCTCGGCGATCCTCGAGCGCGCGGTCACGATCGAGCGCACCGACTCGACGGGGCAGGGCAGCGAGATAAACGTCGAGTTCTCCCTCGACGGCAACTACAAGCACCAGCTCGACATCGTGCTCGATTCGGTGGTCGCGAACACGTCCCGTCCGGTGCGTGCGTTCGTGCTCTGCCGTCAACACGGCCCGGACGACTATGCCCGCATGGCGAAGCTGTTCCCGACCGTCTCGTTCGTGTGGCTGCCGACCGACAACGTCGACTACGGACGCATCAGCGGCATGAACAAGTGGGTCACGCCGGCGACGATGGACCGCACGATCCTGCCGGTGCTGCTGCCTGAGGTCGACCGCATGCTGCACTTCGACCTGGACGCGATGTGCCTGACCGATCTCGGCGAGCTGTTCGACGTCGACATGCAGGGCGCGGGCATCGCGTCCACCCCGGAACCGCAGCCGCACTACGGCAGCGGCTTCGAGACCTACAAGCGATCGGCGAACCGGTTGCGTCGCGAGGGCATGCCCGAGCGCGCCCGCAAGCTCATCATCCGCACGCACGCCAAGGACCGGTTCGACTTCCCGATCTTCAACGCCGGGATCATGGTCATGGACCTCGCCAAGATGCGCGAGGACGACTTCTGCGGACGCTATCTCGCGTACGTGCAGGAATACGGGCTCAACGGCCAGGTCGTGCTCAACGCCTACGTCGGCAACACGCTCAAGGTCACCGAGCCGGACTGGAACCGCTTGATGCGGCTAGAAATCGCCGATTCGCCGAAGATCGCCCACTGGGCGGGCCCGATCAAGCCGTGGGGTCGCAACAACTTCGTCACCGGTCGCGAGCTCTGGCAGGCCGGCGAGAAGCGCTTTGCCGAGCGGGCGGCTGCGGCCGGGGTAACTGTGAGCGACCCCGTGCGGTGACACGGTCGACCCGTGCACACTTGGTAGTCTCCCCCGAACAACCGAAGGAATTGCGGACATTCGTCCGAAAGAGGAGTGGACCGTCGTGCGAATTCTGATTCTCGGCGGCGACGGCTTCTGCGGCTGGCCTACGGCCCTGCATTTGTCGAACATCGGCCACGACGTGGCCATCGTCGACAACCTGTCGCGGCGCAACATCGACAACGAACTCGAAGTCAGCTCGCTGACCCCGATCGCACCCATGAGCGTGCGGCTCAAGGCGTGGAAGGAGGTCAGCGGCAAGGACATCGACTTCCAGCGCTACGACGTCGCGGAGAACTACCACCGGCTGCTGACCCACCTGCGTGAATACCGCCCTGACGCCGTCGTGCACTTCGCCGAGCAGCGTGCAGCGCCGTATTCGATGAAGAGCTCGGCGCACAAGCGCTACACCGTCACGAACAACCTCAACGCGACGAACAACCTGCTTGCAGCGATCGTCGAGGCCGAGCTGGACGTGCATGTCGTCCACCTCGGGACGATGGGTGTGTACGGCTACGGCACGGCCGGGGCGAAGATCCCCGAGGGCTACCTGCGCGTGAACGTCGACACCGACGAGGGCCGTGTCGAGCAAGAGATCCTGTACCCGCCGAACCCGGGCAGCATCTACCACCTCACGAAGACGCAGGACCAGCTCTTCTTCGCCTACTACGCGAAGAACGACCAGCTGCGCATCACCGACCTGCACCAGGGCATCGTGTGGGGCACGCAGACGAGCGAGACCAAGAAGGACGAGCGCCTGATCAACCGCTTCGACTACGACGGTGACTACGGCACCGTCCTGAACCGGTTCCTCATGCAGGCTGCGGTGCACTACCCGCTGACGGTGCACGGCACCGGCGGTCAGACCCGCGCGTTCATCCACATCCAGGACACCGTGCGCTGTATCGAGCTCGCGATCGCCAACCCGCCGAAGCGTGGCGACCGCGTGCAGATCCTGAACCAGATGACCGAGACGCACCGCGTCAACGACCTGGCCAAGCTCGTGTCCGTCCTCACCGGCGCCGAGATCGACTACGTGTCGAACCCGCGCAACGAGGACGCCGAGAACGAGCTGCGCGTCGAGAACCGGCAGTTCCTCGATCTCGGGCTCGAACCGATCACGCTCGCCGAGGGTGTGCTGGCGGAGGTCACCGAGATCGCCACGAAGTACGCCGACCGCTGCGACACCGCGCGCATCCCGTGCCGGTCGCTCTGGCGGCAGGATAAGCCCGTCGAAGAGGGGCCCCGCGTGTGACGAGCCGAATTCTGGTCACCGGCGGCGCCGGTTTCGTCGGGTCGAACCTGGTCCGGCTGCTCCTCTCGCGTGACAGCTTGATCGGTGCTCGACGACTTCCGCACCGGCCGCGCCGAATACCTGGACGGGCTCGATGTCGAGGTCGTGCGCGGGCAGATCGGCGACACGGCGCTCGTCACCGAGCTGGCGCAACGCAAGGATGCGATCGTGCATCTCGCCGCTGCGGGCTCGGTCGTCGACTCTGTCGCCGACCCGGTTGCCAACTTCGAGGCGAACGCGCAGGGCACGTTCAGCGTGCTGAACGCGGCCCGGGCTGCCAAGATCGGCCGGCTGGTGTTCTCGTCAACCGGCGGCGCGCTGATCGGCAATGCGGTCCCGCCGGTCAACGAGCAGTCGCTGCCCAAGCCGATCTCGCCGTACGGGGCGAGCAAGCTCGCCGCGGAGGCCTACTGCCATGCGTTCGCGAAGTCCTACGGCATGCGACCGTCGCTCTGCGTTTCGCGAACGTCTACGGGCCGTACAGCGGGCACAAGAAGGGCGCCATCACGGTGTTCCTGCGGGCGCTGCACGAGGGCCGTCCGCTCACCATCTTCGGTGACGGCAAGGCCACCCGCGACTTCATGTACGTCGACGACATCTGCCGCGGTATCCACCTCGGCCTCACGACCGACCTCGAGCCGGGGACGGTTGCGCACCTCGCGACCGGCGTCGAGACGTCGGTCCTCCAGCTCGCCGACGCGTGCCGCACGCTGTCGGCCTGCCCGATCACCCGATCGAGTATCTGCCGCCCCGTCCGGGCGAGGTCGAACGCAACTTCGCGACGTACGACTACGCGAAGCAGGCCATGGGCTTCGAGCCGTCCGTCAATCTCGTCGACGGCCTCGCCCGCACCTACGAGTGGTACCAGAAACACGTCTTCTGACGTGTCAGTCCATATGGATGCCGCACTCGGTCTTGCTGCCGGCCCAACGGCCGCTACGGATGTCCTCGCCCGGCAGGACGCGGCGGGTGCACGGCGCGCACCCGATCGAGGGGTAGCCGTCGTAGACGAGCGGGTTGATCTCGACGTCGTTGGCCATCACGTACTGGTCGACCTGCTCCTGGGTCCACGCCGCGAGCGGATTCACCTTCACCATCGAGCGCTTGCGGTCCCACTCGACGACGCCGGCGCCACGGCGGTCAGCGGTCTCGTCACGGCGGATGCCTGAAGCCCAGGCGTGGTACCCGTCCAGCGTGCGGCGCAGCGGCTCCACCTTGCGCAGGGAGCAGCACGCGTCGGGGTCGCGGTCGTGCAGCCGGGCGCCGAACGTCGCGTCCTGCTGGTCGACGGTCTGTCGCGGCTGGATCGAGTGCAGCTTGATCGGGTACCGCTCCGCGACGCGATCGCGCGTCGCGAGCGTCTCGGCGAAGTGGTAGCCGGTGTCGAGGAACACCACGTTGACGCCGGGATGACGGCGCTGGCCATGTCGATGAGCAGCGCGTCGGCCATGGACGCCGCGACGCACCACTGATCACCGAATGTCTCGGCGACCCAGCTGAGGATGACTTTCGGGCCCTCGCCCTCCAGCCGCTCTCCCGCGTAACGAGCGAGCGCTTCGAAGCGCGCGGCATCGCTCGGGGGAACGGACATCACAACAGGATACGGGCGCACAGCTGAGGGAGCACGGTAGCTAGGGTCGAACCATGCGCGCTGTCTACGCGGAATCCATCAATCCTGAGATCCGCTGACCGGCCTCGTGGTCGGCGAACGTCCCGATCCCACCCCCGCGACGGTTGGACACGCATCGCGGTCAAGGCCGCGAGCCTGAACCACCACGATCTCTGGACGTTGCGCGGCGTGGGCATCAAGCAGGAACAGCTGCCGATGATCCTGGGCTGTGACGCGGCCGGCATCGACGAGTCCACCGGCGACGAGGTCGTCGTCCACTCCGTCATCAATGCCGACGGATGGCGCGGCGACGACACGCTCGATCCCGGCCGCACCCTGCTGTCGGAGAAGCACCAAGGGTTCGCTCGCCGAGTACGTGGTCGTGCCGAGCCGCAACGTCGTCCCGAAGCCGGCCGAACTGTCCTTGGGCGAGGCCGCGTGCCTGTCGACGGCGTGGCTGACCGCATACCGCATGCTGTTCACGCAGGCGCAGTTGCAGCCCGGGTCAGACGGTGCTGGTCCAGGGTGCGTCCGGCGGCGTGGCGACCGCGTGCATCTCGATGGCGCGCGCGGCGGGTTGCGTGTGTTCGCGACAGCGCGCACCGAGGACAAGCAGGCGCGCGCACTGGAACTCGGCGCGCACGAGGCATTCGCGTCCGGCGCGCGACTGCCCGAGCGGGTCGACGCCGTCATGGAGACCGTCGGCGAGGCGACCTGGTCGCACTCGCTCAAGTCGCTCAAGCCGGGCGGCGTCATCGTCGTGTCCGGCGCGACGTCCGGGCCCGCGCCGTCGGCCGAGCTGAACCGCGTGTTCTTCCTGCAGCTGCGCGTGCTCGGCTCGACAATGGGCACCAAGGCCGAACTCACCGCCCTGATCTCGTTCCTGCGCGTCACCGGGCTGCGTCCGCTCATCGATCGTGAGTTGCCGCTGGAGAAGGCCGCGGACGGGCTGGCCGCGATGGCGTCCGGCGACCTCGTCGGCAAGATCGTCCTCACCGTCTGACCCTTCGCGCGCCGTCCTCCCCCGTCGAGTGGCGCGATACGTCCACGAGTGGCGCGAAATTTCGCGCCACTCACCCGAGTAACGCGCCACTCGAGGTCAGGGGTCA
>CAVWSE010000007.1:0-231673 GCA_963757455.1 uncultured Actinomycetota bacterium | reverse complement strand
GCAGGTCGTCGGTCACGAGATCGTCGAATTCGGGGGGAGGAAGCGTGTTACTGGTCGATGTACTTCCCGGCTTCAGTACGACCTCGCTGGTCGATCGTGCACAACGAGGAAAGCAGTGAACGCTATCAGCGGAAAATCAAAGTTGGTGCTGCTGATCATGCGGTGGCGCAATCCGGCCAGCTGGGCAACCGCGGTGGATGTGTTTGCGATACTGGTCGCGCTTTCGCTTCCCTGGTCGACATCGCTGCCGGCGATCTTTGCGGCCGCGATGTTGATTTCCATGGTGCCGTTGTTCGACGTTTCAGCGTTTCTGCACTCGTTGAAGCGTCCGATCTGCGTGGCCCCGATCGCATTATTCGCGTTGGCGGTTCTGGGCACGTTGTGGTCCGATGCCGCGTGGGTGTACGGCTTCACGGGGTCGGCCCGACGGTCAAGCTGCTGGTCTTACCGGTGCTGCTTTATCATTTCGAGCGCTCGGAGCGCGGCCTTTGGGTTTTGGCCGCGTTTCTCCTGTCATGCACGCTGCTGACGTCGATATCCTGGATTGTGGCCTTCGAGCCCGGCTTCACCCTCAAGGCGAAAGCGGTTGCCTCACGGGGAATTTTTGTCAAAAACTATATCGATCAGAGTCAGGAGTTCGCGAAATCCGCGCCGTGGCGTTGGCTTATCCGATCATCACGCTCTTGCGCGCGGGAAGCATTCGGCTCGCCGTTTTGTTCTGCGCCATTGCATCCGACCTTCGTTCTGACCATGCTGTTCGTCATTGTTTCACGAACCGCGCTGGTGACGATGCCAGTCATGTTGGCCTTGTTCGGTCTGGTGCATTGAACTGGCGGACCAACCTAATGATCTTGTGTTCGATGATCCTCGTTGCCTTGGTCGCTTGGGCGGCATCGCCGCAGCTGGAAGGAACGGTTTCAACATTCATAAGGGAATACCAGCTCTATAAGGAGCAAGGGATACCCACCTCGATTGGAGAGCGATTGGAATTCTGGCAAAAGTCGCTACGATTTTTTGGCGAGGGCCCCAGTTGTCGGTCACGGAACAGGATCGACGCGGGGACTTTTCGAGAGGCAGCCACCGGTCCCGCCGGGCTCGCCGCCAGCGAAGTAATCAGTAATCCCCACAACCAAACGCTCAACGTTGCGGTCCAGTGGGGTACGATCGGAGTAGTCATATTATACGCGATGTGGCTCTCGCATCTCTTGCTGTTTCGCGGCGACGGACTGGCAAACTGGATTGGATTGCTGGTGGTGGTCCAAAACATCTTCACCTCGCTATTCAATTCTCACATCTTCGATTTTCACGAAGGCTGGATGTATGTGCTGGGTGTCGGCGTCGCCGGCGGGATGGCGTTCAAGGAAGCGTGATTGGTCGAACCGTACCACAATGCAACAACTTCCGAAGCCTGTGATCGCTAGCATGTGCATGTGAGATGAGTTATCAGCGGCGCCGGCAGGTTGCCAAAAAAGCTGGAGTAGAATTTACCGAATTGGTCGGCAAATGACACCTCTCTCGCATCTCACCTTGCGCAACTACCTGATCGCTGCCCATGACGTTATCGCAACCACCTTGGCGGTATTCGCGGCGTTCTACCTGCGCTTTGAGGGCGCAGATGAATTCCTTGTCCGGCTGCCTTTGCTGTTCCGCATCCTACCTTATTTCCTTGCGTTCGCCGTTGTCGTCTTTTACGTTTTTAACTTGACCACCACGAAATGGCGTTTCATTTCGCTGCCCGATGCGCTGAACATCCTGCGCGCAGCTACGGTGCTCACTCTCGCACTGCTAGTGCTGGACGTAGATTTTTGTAGCGCCCAATGTTCACGGCACTTTCCTCCTCGGCAAAGTCACGATCGTCCTGTACCTGGCGTATCGCGCGCGGCGGCTTCCGGCCGGTGTTGCCGCACTGGCGTGCGCTGATCACGTTCGCCATCGTCGAGATGGCGATCCCGTGGCTCGCGCTCTCCGACGCCGAACGGCAGCTGTCGAGCTCGCTGACAGGTCTGCTGATCGCCGCCGTCCCGCTGATGGGTGTGCTCGTCGCCTGGCTCACGCGATCGAGGGAGCAGTTCGAGCCGCTGCAGCTCGCCGGGCTGGCCCTCGGATTCGTCGGGGTCGGCATGCTCGTCGGGCTCGACTTCGGGCAGGTGGACGGATTCGCGCTGCTCGAGGTCCTCGTCGTCGTGGTCTGTTACGCCGTCGGGCCGGTGCTGATGGCGCGCTACCTGGCCGACCTGCCGAGCATCCCGGTCGCCTGCTCGTCGCTGCTGGTGGTCGGGCCGGCTACCTTCCGTACGCCGTGATCCGCCCGCCGACCCACGTCCCGGCCGAAGGCTGGTGGTCGCGTGGCTGCGCTGGCCATCGTCTGTACGGCGCTGGCGTTCGTGCTGTTCTTCATGCTGATCGCGTCGATCGGTCCGGCACGCGCAACGGTGATCACCTACGTGAATCCGGCGGTCGCGGTGCTGTGCGGGGTCGCGTTCCTGTCCGAGGACTTCACGCTCGGGATCGCCGTCGGCTTCCCGTTGATCCTGGTCGGGTCGGTGCTCGGCGCGCGCGAAGCGGAACCCGGATCAGCTCGATCCTGACCGAACCGTTGGCGGTGTCGAACACCGCCGCGACGACACCGGTGCCCTCGTCCGAGGAGAGCCAGGCGACCTCGACGCCGTCGAAGGGCTGCTGATTCGACGTCCCGAGGTATTCGTCGATGCGGGCTTCGTCGCCGGCGATCTCGAGGTGGGTGAGTCGCACGCGTGAGCCGCCTGCGGACGGATGGTCGGCCGGATCGCTGTGCCACTGGACGAAGAACGGCAGTTGCGCGTCGTCGGCGACGTCGTTCACGCCGATCTGCGACCACCGCAGGTCGACCCCGTCCGGACGGCGCCGATGCCCTGCTGCGGCCGGCGGTCGAGCCGCGCCTCGACCGGCGCGATGTCGTCGACGCCGATGACCCACGCGAGCCAGCCGCCGCCCGTCGGCACTGCGATCGCGCACGGCGCGGCCGAACGGTGCGCGGTCCACGGCCGGGTGGTCGAGCGCTGCGACCACCTCCAGGTAACAGCTGTCCGCGAGCGGCAGGACGAAGTTGCGCGTGCCGAATGACGGGTGGATTCCGCCGTCGATGAAGCCTGCGCCGAGCCGCGCGCCGAGGCTCTGCACGCACGCTCCGAGTCCTTCCGGGCCCGCGGCATAGCTGACATGGTCGAGACGCATGACGACATCGTGGCCCACCCCCGGCAACGGTGAACACGCCGGGGTCACCTGGTGTGAAGCACTACCCGGTCCGCCGCCGCGACCTCGGCATCGAGACCACCGGCGGTCAGCCACGTGGTGGCGATGTCGTCTGCCGTGCTGACGTCCTCGCCGGCGGCCAGACGCCGCACCAGGGCTGCGGTGAGCTGTCCCTTGGCGAATTTGCTCGGGTAGCTGACGACGCCTCGTCCGCCCGACGGCAGCGGCGACAGCACGCGGACGCTGACGGTGCGGGTCGCGAGTTCGCCCCGCGGGCGCCACATCGCGGCATAGTCGCTCGAGCGCAGATCGACGACCAGGCCGCGGCCCAGCAGCGCGGGCATCGCCTCGTCCAGGACCGGACGCCACGCAGTCGCGGCGACGCCGACGCCGGGCAGGACGGCCTTGGCGGGCACTCGATAGTTCGGCACCGGCTCGTCGCCGCGGACCACTCCGAAGAGCCCCGAGAACGTCAGCACTGAGCGGGCAGCGACGCGCTGCTCTGCGGGGTCGAGATGCTGGTGGTCGAGGCCTTCGTACACCGTGCCGGCGTAGCGACGCAGCGCGGGCAGTGTGGCGCTGTCACGAACGGCCGCGTTCGCCGCGAGGGCAGCGTCGATCGTTGCGGGCGGCAACAGCAGCGCTGTTGCAGCGGCGGTGCGAGGTCCCGCGATGAGCCGGGCCAGCGCCGAGAGCATGCGTTCTCTGGCCGGGCCGAGACTCGGATGCGGCGGGCGTGCGGACAGCGGACGGCCGCGTCCGCCCGGATGCTTGGCCTCGCTGGGCGGGAGCAGAACGCGCACGGCGCGCGACGCTACAGCCGCGCCTGAAGGTAGGGCCAGGCGGCCGCGAATCCTGCGTGCAGCTCGAGCCCGGCGACCTCGCTCACGGGCCACCAGCGCACCGCGACACTCTCCGGATTCGCCGGCTCGAGCGCGACGCGATGCTTGGCGCGCGCGAGCACGGTCGTGTAGGACCAGCCGCCGTGTTCGTCGACCCATTCGTCGAACGGCGTCACGTGGACGGGGTCGAGGGTGGTCTCTTCGACAGCCTCGCGCAGTGCCGCGGCAACGGCATCCTCGTGACTGTCCTTCGCGCCTCCGGGCAATGCCCAGGTGCCGCCCTCGTGCGTCCAGGCGGCACGATGTTGCAATACGACCGCATCGCCGTCGGTGATCAAGATGCCGGCCGCGCCGAAGCGGCCCCAGTGGCGGTGACCACGGCTGCAGATCACCCAGCCGTTCCCGTCGCCGCTCATGCGAACTCTCTGATCGCTGCGCAAGCGTCGCTCATGCTGCTCCTCGATGAGTGACGCCGACCCGCCAGGTCGCCTCTCGGCGGAAGGCCGCTCGCGGCGGCAAATGTGGGACCGGGGGCCATGAACGGGCCGGCGTCACTGTCAACGGTACAGGCCAGGAAACGGCGCGGCCCGCCGTTGCGACAGGGTGTGCGCAACTATCGTGGGGGTGTGGAAGAGCGTCCGCACCGCCCCGCGACGTATGCGGATCTGACCGGCTTCATCGACGCCGCCGGGGGCGTCGTGCCGAGTTCGCGCGCCGAGATCGCCGCGGCCACGGCCGACCTGCTTGTCACCGCCGGCCGGGCCGAAGCCGACGATCGCTTCGTTGCGTTGGTCGACGCTGTGGGCATCGACACGCTCGGGGCCTTGTGGCGAGACAGCGACCCGGTCAGTCTGCCGGGTGCGCTGTGGGCGTTGTACCTGCTGCGCCAGTGGTCGCGTACGAACGCCGAACAGGTGCGGCTGCTGTGGCGCGCCGGCGCACCGCTCGCACCCGCCGAGGCCGCAGTCGCCGGGGTAGCCGACGACGCAGATGCCTCAGACGTCCAGGCAGGCGCGGACGCGATCCTCACCGGCGTCTACCGCGGCGATCTCGCCGTTGCTCTGGAGCGGGCGGCTGCAGCGTTCCGAGTACTGGCCGCCGGGCGGCGCGACCGCGCCGATGCGCTCGACGATGCCGATGCTCGGGTCGCGGAGAACGAGCTTGCGACGCGCAACGACCGGGTCGCGGCTGATCTGGCCACCGCGGCGCGAAAATGGCGCGCGGGCACGCTCGACTGACCTCGCGCTACCACGCCACGGCGACAATCGGCTCGCGGTTCGTCCACAGCGCCTGTCGGCGTCCACAGGTGGCGGCGTCGTCGCCCTGAGCGCCAGATGCTCAGCCACGGTGGGCGCATGGCACTCGACACCGATCGCAGCTCGGGCAGCCGCGGCGCGCCACCGCTACTGCGCGTCACGGGCCCGGCCGACCTCGCGCAGGCAATCCCGTATCTGCTGGGCTTCCACCCGTCCCGCAGCCTCGTCGTGGTCGGGCTGCGCGCCAAGCGCGTGGTGGTCACCGCTCGCATCGACCTCGACGACCTGCTCGGCACCCCGGTCTTGCGCGAGACGCTCGCATCGTTCGCGTGCAGCGGCGCCGAGAAGGTGGTCGCGGTCGTCTTCGACGACGAGATCGAGCCGCGGGGCCACGACGGCGAGCTGGCCTGGTGCGAGCTCGCCGATGAGATCCATGTGACGGCGGGCCGGCAGGGGCTCGACGTCGACGAGGTCGCGCTGGTCAGCCACGGCCGGCTGTGGTCCTACGACTGCGCCGACCCGCGCTGCTGCCCGCCGGAGGGACGCGTGCTGGGCGGCAGCAGCTCGCAGATCGCCGCGACCGCGGCCTACGCCGGTCTGGTTGCGCTACCCGACCGCAGCGACCTGGTGGCCCAACTGGCCAGCCGCGTCGATCCGGAAGAACTCGCCGGCCTGCTCGGCGAGTTGCGTGCGCGTGAGAGCGCCGGCTCGGGCGGTCCGGGACGCGCGCGCAGGACGAGCGCGATCGTGCCGACGCAGGTGCGGTGCTCGACGCCGCCCGGGCCTTCGACGAGCCTGGGGAGGCGGAGCTGACCGACGCGCAGCGCCTGGACTTTGCGGTAGCATTGCGGCGCATCGCCGTCCGTGACGCGGTGTGGATGGCGCTCGATGCAGAGCGGATCGACGGCCGGGCGCTGTGGCGCCAGCTCGCTACGAGCCTGCCCGCGCCCTACGACGCGGCGCCGCTGTTCCTGTTCGGCTGGGCGAGCTACCGCGACGGCAACGGAGCGCTGGCCCGCATCGCGGCTGACCGAGCGCTCGAAAGCGACCCGTACTACAGCGCCGCCGACCTGATCCTCGCCGCGCTGTCACAGGCTCTCGACCCACGCCGGTTGCCGCGCTTCACGAGGCGCGACGTCAGAGAGGCACAGCGCGCGGGACGACCGGGCTCGGGAGGTCGGAGGCGCCGGTGAGCATTCCGTCGACGGCCGCGGCGCAGGCCCGTCCTTCCGCGATCGCCCATACAACCAACGACGCGCCGCGGGTGGCGTCGCCGCACGAGTACACGCCCTCGGCCGAGGTTCGCCAGCCGTCGTCGACAACGGCCGTGCCGCGGGCCGGGTCGTGCCCGACGCCGAGCGCGTCCAGGAGCTCCGGGACGTCGGTGCCGACGAACCCGGCTGCGAGCAACACGAGTTGGGCCGGCAGCTCCGTGCGTGATCCCTCGACGGGCCGGAACTCGCGACGGGTGCCGACGCGCACGATCTCGACCTGCTCGACGACGACCCCGCGCACTGCTCCGTCCTCGTCGCCGACGAACTCGACGACCTCGCGCGCCCAGGCCTCGTGCACGCCCTCGTCGTGGGCAGGTGAGGTGCCGCGACTGTTCGGCGCCGATGGCCAGTTGGGGTTCACCAGCCCGACCCGCGGGGCCGGGCGCGGGTTGTGGTCGAGCACGGTGACCGAGGTGGCGCCCTGCCGGTTTGCCGTTCCGAGGCAGTCGGCGGCGGTGTCACCGCCGCCGATGATGATCACGTCCTTGCCGCCGGCGCCGATGTCCGGTGCCTCGATGTCACCGGCCTGAACATGATTGCCCTGCGGCAGATAGTCCATCGCCTGGTGCACGCCGCGCAGTTCGCGGCCCGGCGTGCTCAGTTCGCGCGGCGCGAGCGCGCCGACGGCCAGGACGACCGCGTCGAACTCGGCCTGCAGCCGTGGCGCGTCATCGGCGCCGACGCGCGCGTTGACGACGAACTCGGTGCCCTCGGCGCGCATCTGCGCGAGCCTGCGGTCGATGATGTCCTTGGGCATCTTGAAGTCGGGGATGCCGTAGCGCAGCAGGCCGCCGAGACGGTCGTCGCGCTCGTAGACCGTGACCGCGTGCCCGGCGCGGGTGAGCTGTTGCGCGGCGGCGAGCCCGGCCGGGCCCGATCCGATCACGGCGACCCGCTTGCCGGTGCGCTCGAGGGGCGGTTGGGGGAGCACGATGCTCTGTTCGAAGGCGCGCTCGACGATCGAGATCTCGACCTGCTTGATCGTGACGGGGTCGGTGTTGAGCGCAAGCACGCAGGCGGCCTCGCACGGAGCCGGGCAGATCCAGCCGGTGAACTCGGGGAAGTTGTTCGTGGCGTGCAGCCGCTCGCTGGCGCCCACGTAGTCGTCGCGGGCGACGAACTCGTTCCACTCGGGGATCAGGTTGCCGAGTGGGCAGCCGCTGTGGCAGAACGCGACCCCGCAGTCCATGCAGCGCGCGGCCTGCTCGGTCACGACGTCATCGCGCGAGCGCAGGTAGATGGGCTTCCAGTCGCGCACGCGCTCGCCGGCGGGCCGCTTCGGGGTGTCGACGCGGCCGTACTTCAGGAAGCCTTGTGGGTCGTGTGCCACCGACGGCCCTCTCGATCTCGACGGGGGGCAATGCTCCACTCTGGTGAAGTGCGCACGAGGCGGCGGTGGCTCGCGGCTCGGGGCCCGATGCTACCGAGGGCCGCCGCGCTCAGCTCAGTCGCACGAAGACGTGGTCACTCACGTCACGTGGCAGGGCGGTGCGCTCGCCGTCGGTCCAGACCTCGACGCCGCTGCCGGCGCCGGTCACGCGCACGGTGTGGCCGGGTCGCAGCTCGGTGTCGCTGAGCTGGTGCATGAGCGCGGCGTCGGACTGCAGCTGCTCGCTGATGCGCTCGACGACGACCGTCTGACTGCCACCGGCGCCTTGCAGCGCGGCGAACGTGAGTGTCACGAGGTTGCTGTGGTCGTCGGTCGCGCCGAACGGGAGCCCGAGGTCGTCCAGGCCGGGAATGGGGTTGCCGTGCGGGCACACCAGCGGCTTGTCCAGCATGGCCACGATCCGCCGCTCGACGGCCTCGCTCATCACGTGCTCCCACCGGCACGCCTCGATGTGGACGTCCTCCCAGTCGAGGCCGATGACGTCGACGAGCAGTCGTTCGGCCAGCCGGTGCTTGCGCATGACGCCGATCGCCTCGTGGCGACCCTTCTCGGTCAGCTCGAGGTGCCGGTCGGAGGCTACGTGCACCAACCCGTCACGCTCCATGCGCGCGACGGTCTGGCTCACGGTCGGACCGCTCTGCCCGAGCCGCTCAGCGATCCGGGCGCGCAGTGGTACGACGCCCTCCTCCTCGAGCTCGTACACCGTCCGCAGATACATCTCGGTGGTGTCGATGAGGTCGCTGTGATGACTCACGGGTTGAAGCATAGGGCGACCGCCTAGAAGGGGACGGCTGGAAAACGACTGCCTTGGTGACCAGGAACGCGATGAGCGCTCGCGCGAGTGCCGGCTTGCGGACTATTCGTCGAGGTAATCGCGGAGGACCTGCGCGCGGGAGGGGTGGCGCAGCTTGGCCATCGTCTCGCGCTCGATCTGACGGATCCGCTCGCGCGACAGCTTGAACGCGCGGCCGATCTCGTCGAGGGTCTTCGGCTGCACGCCGTCCAGGCCGTAACGCATCCGGACGACTGCCGCCTCGCGGGCCTCGAGGGTGTCGAGCACATCGCTGAGCTGGCGACGCATCAGATCGGCCTCGACGGTCTCTTCGGCCTCACTCGTGCTGCGCTTGTCGGCGATGAAGTCACCGAGCGAGGCATCGTCGTCGGAGCCGACCGCCTGATCGAGGCTGACCAGGTCACGCGACAGATCGATGAGCTCGCGCACGCGCTCCTCGGTGATGTCGAGCTCGTGCCCGATCTCGGCGTGCGTGGCCTCACGGCCCAGCGTCTGGTTCAGCTCGCGACGCACCCGCTGCATCTTGTTCACCTGCTCGACGAGGTGGACGGGCAGCCTGATGGTGCGCGACTGGTCGGCCATCGCCCGGCTGATCGCCTGGCGGATCCACCAGGTCGCGTACGTCGAGAACTTGAAGCCCTTGGTGTAGTCGAACTTCTCGACGGCGCGAATCAGGCCGAGGTTGCCTTCCTGGATGAGGTCGAGGAACGGCATGCCGTGGCCGGTGTAGCGCTTGGCGAGCGAGACGACCAGGCGCAGGTTGGCGCGCAACAGGTGATCCTTGGCGCGGTAACCGTCGGCAACGACCAGGCGCATGTCACGACGGCGGGCCGGCGTGAACGAGTTGTTCGAGCTGAGCAGGTGGTCGGCGTACAGGCCGGCCTCGATGCGCTTGGACAGGTCGACCTCGTCGGCCGCCGTGAGCAGCGCAACCTTGCCGATCTCGTTCAGATAGACACGCACGAGGTCGGCGGACGCGGCCACCTCGTCCAGGTCGGCCGCGGGCGCGACCTCCGTGGCGGGCTCGGCAGCGATCTTCGCGACCGACGCCGAGGCGATCTCGGCCGGCGTCTCGATCAGCGTTGCGGCCGCACGCCGCGGCTTCGTCGTCGTCCGTGCGGCGCCCGTCGACTTCACCGAGGGCTTGGTCGCCCGTGCCGTCGCGCGAGCGGTATGAGTTTTGGTGCGTGCAGGGGTCGTGGAACGAGCGGTCGTGCGAGCACGACCGGTCACGGTCTTGGGTGTTGCCTTGGATGTTGCGGTCACGGTCTTTTCGTCCACCCCGGTGTCGAGAACGTCCGTCACCGATGACTTCGGTGACAACTTGATTCGGGTTCACTGCTTGAACGTTTCGAACCCCCCGTGGTGTTCCCGTGTTCTCAGAACTCCAGCAGGATCGTGATCGGCCCGTCGTTCACGAGTTCCAACGCCATCTGGGCCCCGAAACGTCCCGTCTCGACGTGTGCCCCAAGATCGCGTAGGGCCGCCACGACAGCGTCCACCAAGGGCTCGGCGACGGGACCTGGCGCGGCCGCTGTCCACGTCGGTCGGCGGCCCTTGCGAGCGTCGCCATAAAGTGTGAACTGGCTCACTACCAGCACAGCGGCCTGCTCCGGCAGGTCGGCGACGCTGAGTTCGTCGCGAAGGATGCGCAGGCTGTGAATCTTGCGGGCGAGCGCGACCGCGCGGGCCTCGTCGTCGTCGCGCCCGATCCCGACGAGGGCGACGAGCCCCGTCCCGATCTGCGAGATCCGTTCGCCGTCAACGGTCACCGACGCGCGACTGACCCGCTGCACGACGGCTCTCATGTGATCACCTCGAGGATGCCGCGGCCGATCAGATCGCGGACGACCGGGACGACCGCGCTCGCGACATCGGACCTCGCGAATCCCCCCGCCGCCGCCAGGACGTCGACGTGCACGCCGAGCGGCACCCGGCCGTCGCACGCCGCGACAAGCCCGGCCATCGCGTCGTCGGCAGCGACTTCCCAGCGCATGCCGGTCGTCTGCCGCAGGTGCAGCGTCGCCGCGGTCCAGCCGTCGTCACCGACGACGTCCTCACGGGTGCGCACGAGGTGCGCGTCGTGTCGCAGTCGAGTATCGAGCAGCATCGCGTCGTCATGGTCGGCCAGCCAACGACGCCGGCCCACCCAGGCGTCGATGTGTCGGCCGGCCGGCTGTTCGACCGACTGCGGGACGTCCTCGCACACGACTTGCGGGGACGGGCCGTCGTTGCGCCACATCGTGACCAGCCCCATCCCGATCGCCGCGACACCCTCGCGCTCGAACCACTCCAGCCAGCGGTCGTAACGCTCGCACCAGCGCTGCGTCCCAGGAGTCTCGCCGGCGTCGCGCAGCCACAGCGTCACGTACTGCCCGGGCTCGGCGATCTCTCGTTGCCACACCCATGCGTCGCACGGTGCCCCGTCGAGCCACCCCGCGACCCGGCCGGCCCAGTCGCCATCGGCCGGGACGATCCAGTTCGCGAGCAGCGACGCCGTGCCGTCGGTCTCGAGCAATGCCGGCACGCCCGCGACGAGCGCTGCGCTCGCGGCGTCGCCGGCCAGCCCGCTGTCGCGGTAGTCGTAGCCGCCCGAGTCACGGTCGAAGCCGGGTGAGACGACGAACGGCGGGTTCGCGACCACCAGGTCGAACCGATCGTCTCGCACCGGGTCCAGCAGCGACCCGTGTCTGAGCTCCCACGCCTGACCCGACAGCTGCGCAGTCGTCGCTGCGTACCGAAGCGCACGCGCGCTGATGTCGGTCGCAACCACGGCGCCGGCGTGCGTGCCCGCATGCAGTGCCTGCACGCCGCAGCCGGTGCCGAGGTCCAGGGCTCGCCGGACACCGCGGCGCACCGTGGCCTGCGCGAGCGTCAGCGATGCGCTGCCGATACCGAGCACGTGATCGGGCGCGAGCGGCCCGGGTCGCACGTCCGATCCGAAATCCGAAAGCACCCACCACGGTCCGTCGCCGTCGGTCGCGTACGGCCGCACCTCGACCCGGGCACGAGCCCCGCCGCCGCGCACCTCGACCAGGGCGTGCGCCGCGCTCAGGGCGAGCGGACGCAGCGCGATCCGCGCGTCGTGCTCGGAGACCTCCTCGCCGAGCAGGAACATTCGCACCAGCGTCGCCAGCCGCTCCTCTCGGGCAGTGCCCGTGCGACGCCGGCCAGGTCGCCCCGCTGGTGCGCCGCCCGCCCGGCTGGTCCGAGCAGGTCTGAGACGCGGTCGACGGTGAAGTCGTCGAGAGCCTCACGCAGCAGTGCGAGCGACACCGTGCCGAGCAGGGGAGCGGTCACCGGGCCATCCTCGTACCGGGCGTTCTTAAGTGGTTCTATGGGGGTTGTGCGCCGTACTCATGCTGATCAACCCGCGTTGATCACAACTGCGCCGCACGACGCGAGCGACGAGTACGACAAGCGTCGCAAGAAGTACGCGATCATGATGGCGACCCGCGCGTTGTGCGTGATCCTCGCCGCCGTCACGTATCAGGTCTCGTTCGCACTGGCGATGGTGTTCGTCGTCGCCGGAGTGGTCCTGCCGTGGTGTGCCGTGCTGATCGCCAACGATCGGCCGCCGAAGCGTCGTGTTGCAGATCTCGGCCACGTCTCGGTACCCGTCGAGCGTGCGCTGCCTGCCGGTACCGACGATCGGGTCGTCGACGGCTGAGTGCCGCGGCCCGACGCTCCTGAGAGGATGGTCGGCGTGAGTGAGACCGAGGTCGTCGAACGGCCGTCCCCCAGTTCGTCCGACACCGATGACGACGACGATCTGTTCCACTATGTGATCAAGTCGCACATCGTCGAGAGCGCGGTGACCGGCAAGATGGTGCAGGCCATCTGCGGCGCGGTGTTCCCGGTGACCAAGACGCCCAAGCCCGGCTCGCCGGTGTGCCCGAAGTGCCAGGAGATCTACGACGCGACGTCGTGACCCGGCTGGGGTTCGTCGGCGTCGTCGCCGGTCGACAGCCGTCGCCAGTCCTTGGGGTTCAGCACGCGCGGCTTGCGCGGGATCGAGGGCTTGTACTGCTCGATCGCGGCGTTGAATTCGGCGCCGAGCAACACCCCGATCGCGAGTACGAAGAAGAACAGCAATGCGGCGATCGGTGCGGCGATCGTCCCGTAGGCGGCGCTGTTGTGCTCGACGATGAACGTGATGTACGTGCGCAGCCCGGCCGATCCCGCGAGAAACACCAGGATCGCCAGCACGGAGCCGGGGACGCCACGGCGCCACGGCAGTCGCTTCGGCGGCGCGAGGTGGTACAGCGTCGTGAGCCCGACGAGCAGCAGGACGGCGACGACGGGGTAGTACCCGTTGTCGATCAGGCCACCCAGTGCCGCCCGGCTGCTCTTCGGCAGCACACGCTTGAGCAGCGTCGGGCCGAGCACCAGCAGCGGCAGGACGACAACACCGATCGCGACGGAGCCGAGGAACAGCCACAGCGCAAGGAGCCGACTGCGTACGGCGCCGCGCAGGTCGCGCATGCCGTACGCGATGGTGATCGTGTTGACGAACGTCGCGGTTGCCGACGAGCCGGCCCACATGGCGATCAGGAAGCCGAGGCTGATGATGTCGGCCCGGCCGCTGTGCAACACGTCGTTGAGCATCGGGTGGATGACGTCGTGCACGACCTGCTTGCTGAATGCCGAGTTCAGGGTTGCCTCGATCCGTGCCTCGGTGCGGTTCACGGTCGAGGTGCCGAACCAGCGCGACACGTACCCGAGGGTTGCCACGAGGGCCAGGAACAGAGACGGCAGCGACAGCAACTGCCAGAACGCCGCCTCGGCAGACAGGCCCAACACCCGGTCCTGCCACGCCTTCGCGACCGTTCGGCGTAGCAGCACGGGGAGCAGCCGGAGCCAGTGCGCGACGCGCAGCACCGCCCGTCCCAGGAGGTGCCGAACCGGGTCCACGAGAGACAAGTGTGCCTAGTGCACCGTCCCGGCCCCCCGCATCTGGCGGCACGGGTGTGTCGTTTGGCTCGACGGCGAGTCGTGTCCGGGCGGTGATCACGACCCGGTTAGGGTGGGCGACCGCGGCAGGCGCGCCGCACTGATGCGACACCACTACGACACGACGACGCAGGCCGGGGGAAAACGAAAGATCGTGGCAGCACCCCGGCAGCGTCCCGCGCCTGCGCTGCGTGCCTGGCAGCGTGCGGCACTCGCGAGCTACGAGGCGACCGACGGCCCGCGCCGTGATTTCCTCGTCACCGCAACCCCGGGCGCCGGCAAGACAACCTTCGCGTTGACACTCGCGGCCCGCCTGCTGCAACGTCGCGCAATCGATCGGGTCGTCGTTGTCGCGCCGACCGACCACCTGCGCACCCAGTGGGCCGATGCTGCCGACCGCCTCGGTATCGGGCTCGACGCTGCCCTGTCGAACTCGACCGGGCCGGTGCGCCCGGATCTGACCGGCTACGTCACGACGTACGCGCAGGTCGCGGCCAAGCCTGCGCTGCATCACGCCCGCACGGTTCACAAGCGCACCCTCGTCGTGCTGGACGAGGTTCATCATGCCGGCGACGGACTGTCGTGGGGTGACGCGGTCGCTGCCGCGTTCGAGAGCGCAGCCCGGCGCCTGTGCCTGACCGGCACGCCTTTCCGCACCCGCCCCGACGAGCGCATCCCGTTCGTCCGCTATGAGGCAGACACCGACGGGGGCTTCCGCAGCAGCGCCGACTTCACCTACGGCTATCGCGAAGCGCTTGCTGACGGCGTCGTCCGCCCCGTCGTGTTCGCGGCGTACACGGGTACCGCGCGGTGGCGGAACAGCGCGGGGGAGGTGATCGCCGCCTCGCTCACCGATGCCGGCACGAAACGCACCGAAGCGACGGCGTGGCGCACCGCACTGAACCCGAAGGGACGCTGGGTGCCGCACGTGATCGCGGCCATGGACGAGCGCATCACCCATTTGCGTGCCAACGGCGTCCCGGACGCCGCGGGACTGGTGCTCGCCAGCGACCAGGACGATGCCCGTGAGTACGCCGCGATCGTCGAGCACGTGACCGGCCATCGACCGGTCCTGATCCTGTCCGACGATCCCAAGGCTGGCGACAAGATCGCCGCGTTCACGACCGGCGACCAGCGCATGGCGGTGTGTGTGCGGATGGTGTCCGAGGGCGTCGACGTTCCGCGCGCGGCCTGCCTGGCGTGGATGACCTCCTACCGCACGCCGCTGTTCTTCGCCCAAGGTGTCGGACGCGTGGTGCGCGCTCGCGGCCGGCATGAGACGGCGACGGTCTTCCTGCCCGCAGTCCGGCCGCTGCTCGCCCTGGCCGCCGAACTCGAGGACGAGCGGAACCACGTCATCCCGCCGCCGGCCGCCGACGACCCGACCCTGCTCGATCTCGAACCCGGCGAGGAGGTCGAGGGCGAGGTCGACGGGTACGAGCTGGTCGACGCCGATGCCGCGTTCGCCCACGTCCTGCATGCCGGACGGGCGGTCGTCGCCGGCCCGGAGCTCACCACCGACGACGAGGACTTCCTCGGGCTGCCCGGCATCCTCTCGCCCGAGCAGATGGCGCAGGTGCTCGCGCGCCGTGACGAACACGCCCGCAGGCGTGCGAGTTCGGTCGAGGCGGCACCGCCGTCGGCCGAAGCCGCGGCCTGGCGAGCCGGCGCGCAACTACGCCGCGAGGTCAACCGTCTCGTCGGTGTGCTCGCCGCGCGACAGGGGACACCTCACGCCCAGATTCACGCCCTGCTGCGCCGTGCCGTGCCGGGACCTGCGTCCGCTGCGGCCGGTGTCGAGGTGCTCGAGCAACGCCGCGACCATCTGCTGGGGTTGCTGGGCGGCGCCGGGGCGTGAGCAGGTGCGAGGCGCCGCGAGCCGGGACGCCCCACGCGTCGAAGTCGTGCCGACGATGTGACGCGCGCCGCGAATACCGATAACCGGAATCGCGGCCTGGGTATTACGCCTTGTAACCATCGTCAGACGTAACACGATCGAAAAATTCTCCGTCGGGGTGTCGTGCGGGTCACGGTCCCCGACGGTGGTTTCGTTAGGCACCGGGGTACCGCAGCTACCGTCACAAAGCGGAGCTACGGCTCACGGCATGGCGTTACCAGCCGATACGTACGGTAGGAAACATCACGACAGAGAAGAGGTGCCGACGTGACCCCCACCATCGAAGCACGTGAACTGACCGCCCTGGATCGCTGCGACCGCTGCGGTGCCCAGGCCTACGTCCGTACCGTTCTGGGCTCAGGCTCGGAGTTGCTCTTCTGCAGTCACCACTGGCACCAGAACGCCGACCGCCTGCGCGAGATCTCGGTGACGATCCAGGACGAGACGAACCGCCTCGACGAGGTGCCCGCAGTAGCGGCCGTCGACGAGCGCTGACCTGGATCCGTCCGAGGTCTGACCTCCGCATCACAGCCTTCGCGAGGCCCCGTCCAGCCGGACGGGGCCTTGCGCATTGTCGTGCGAAGTTCGTCACCTTGCGTCCGGTTTAGGGTTCGCGTGAGGCGGGCAGACCTTGTGCATGATGACCTTGTTCGTGGTGTTCGCAGCCGTTGCTTTCGTTGTGCTGGCAGGTGAAGCAGTGCGCGGCCAGTGCCGCCGGATGCTCGGTCGGCCCGTACCGCTGGTGAGCGCGAACGATGTTGCAGTCGACACGCAGCCTGCCACTGCGGTGGCCGCCTGAGGCTCGTCAGCTCGAGAAGCTTCGACGGCGCCGTCCCCCACCAGGGGCGGCGCCGTTGTCATGTCCGCTGGACGTGACTGAACCCTGCCACGGCCGTTGTCGTGTGCACCGTCGTGAGACAGGACGTGCGGACGCCATTCACGACCGCGCTACAGGATGCCAGGCTTGCTGCGTTTCCCGCCGGCCAGTACGTGGGCCAGGAATCGTTCATGACCGCCGACGAGATCCGCACGCTGGCCCAGCGCTGCGACATAGGTCCGACGACCTCCGTGCTCGATCTGTGTTGTGGCGTCGCCGGGCCGGGCCGGTTGATCGCCGCCGAGCTCGGCTGCGCGTACACCGGTGTCGACTACTCGGCCAGTGCCCTCGATCTCGCTCGGGCGCAATCCGCCGACCTGAGGTGCCGGTTCATCGAGGCGCACATCCCGCCGATACCCCGTGGGCGTTACGACGTCGTACTGCTGCTCGAGACGATGTTGGCCTTCGCCGACAAGCACACGCTGCTGCGGGCGGTGTCGCGGGCGGTGGTGCCGGGTGGTCTGTTCGCGTGCACGATCGAAGCCGGTGCGCCGCTCACCGTCGGCGAACAGGTGCTGATGCCCGATCCGGACACCGTCCACCTGACCGACCTTCCGGACCTGATGGCACTGCTGGCGGCCTCGGGGCTCTCGGTCGTCTGGACGCGCGAGTGCACGGCCGAGCATCAGGTAACGGCAGCCCGGCTACTTGCTGCGTTTCGCGACCGGCGCGCTGAACTCGTCGCACAGCTCGGGGAGCAGGGGGTCGGCGATCTGCTCGCCGCGCATCAACTGTGGAGCGACTGGATGCTCGCGGGACGGGTGCGCAAGTACGCGGTGGTCGCCCGGAAGCAGTGATCGCCAGCTGCGGTGCCTTCGGAACGGGAACTCGAACACCGTCGCGAACAGCCTCGCGAAGCAGACCGTGACGGGCAGCAGGATCGCGCACAGCACCAAGAACATCGGCGTGCCGGGCGCGACGCGACCGCGCACCAGTCCGTACGACACTGCGATCACGATCGGCGCATGCGTCAGATAGAGGCTGTACGAGAACGATCCCAGGCTGCGTAGTGGGTGACTCTCGAGCAGCCGGACGAGCGGCCGCGGTCGCGAGGTCGCCAACGCCGCGAGCAGGCACGCGATCGCGGGCGTCCACGCGAGGTCGACCCAGAACAGGTTGTCGTTGACCCACACCGTGCCGCGGAGCGCGATCAATGCCAGCACCGGCGCTGCGCATCCGATCGCGAACGAGCCCCACGGCAGCGACCGGACTCGATCGCCGGCCACAGCGATCCTCGACGTGAGCACGCCGACGGCGAACAGAACGGCGAGGTCGGGGGTGAAGTCGAGCAACCCGGTGTTCACCGCAGGTACGTGCGGACCGACCACCCCGACGGCGACCACGACGACTGTGACCCCGGCGGTCATTGCGACGGCGCCCACCCGGCGGGCCAGCCACAGCAGTAGCGGCAGCAGGAGGTACAGCTGCGCCTCGATCGCGATCGACCAGAGTGCGCGGTTCGGGCTGCCGTTCGGAGCGAAGTCCTGCACGAGCAGTCCGTAGGCCGCGACCGAACTCGCATTCGGACGGGGCCACCCGGGCTGCGCGAGCACGAACCAGGTCATCGCGAGGCTGAACGCGAGCGCAGCCCAGTACGGCGGCAGGATTCGCCACGCCCGCCGCCGGGCGAACGCGGCCAGCGAGTCGAGGCGCCAACCCGACCTTGCCGCAGGCAGGCCCAGCGAGAATCCGGACAGCGCGATGAAGACGATGACCGCGAAGCGCCCGTAGATGAACCCGGCCGCCCAGAACGGTGCACGATCGTCCGGGAAGCCGGGCCAGGCGCGCAGGAAGATGTGGTTGACGACCACGAACAGCGCGGCAATTCCGCGGACCCCGTCGAGGCCGGCGATGTGATCGGAGTGGTTGGCCTGCGCCACGTCCGTTGTCACGGTGCGGACGCTCGGCCCGTTCAATCGTGAGGCCGTTCGACGCCGGCCGCTCATCCTGAACCGGCACACACGCGGATGCGTACCTCCTGATGACGTTGATGCGATGCGTCGATCATCGGAGGTTCGGTTGCGCAGCACGCGGTTCGAGGCTGTTGTCGGCGCAGCCGCGACGCTCGTGGTCCTGACCGTTGTGTCGCTGGCGGTGGGTCTCGGACCGATCGCCTGGACGGTGGGCGTCGTCACCGGCGCGGGCGCCGTCTCGCTGCACATCGTTGCGCGGCGGAGTGCTTCCGCGTCGATCGGTCCCGCGGATTGGGTCACTCTGACGAGAGCGGTGTTGGCTGCAGGCATCACCGGCCTGGTCACGCGCGGCGGCGACGGCACCGCGATCACGTGGCTGGTCGCCCTCTCGAGCATCGCTCTCGCGCTCGACGCGGTCGACGGCCAGGTGGCCCGACGGACGCGGACGGCCTCGGCGCTCGGAGCTCGGTTCGACGCGGAGGTCGACGCGTTCCTCATCCTGGTGCTCAGCATCGAGGTTGCGCGCACGTACGGCGACTGGGTCTTGGTGATCGGCGCGGCCCGCTACGCGTTCCTGCTCGCCGGCTGGGTCGTGCTGTGGCTGGCCGCACCGTTGCCGAGCCGGTTCTGGGGCAAGGCCGTGGCGGCGGTTCAGGGCATCGTCCTCACTGTCGCCGCGTCGGGAGTCCTCCCACCGCTGGTCGGAATGTGCGCGGTAGCAGTCGCGCTGCTGTTGTTGGTCCACTCGTTCGGCCATGACGTCATGTGGCTCTACCGGCGCGGTGCGGGCCCGGTCGCGAAGCGAGTCGTGCACGTCTCGACAGTGGTAATCGCGGTCGTAGTCGTGTGGGTGGCGCTCGTGGCTCCCGATCGGCTCGACAAGCTGACGCCGTCGTCGTTCGTGCGAATCCCGCTGGAAGCGCTCGTAGTTCTCGGGCTGTCACTCGTGCTGCCCGCTCGCCCGCGCCGGGTGCTGGCCGCCGTCGCCGGCGCGACGTTCGGATTGCTGGCAGTCATCAAGATCCTCGACATGGCCTTCAACGCTCAGCTCGACCGACCGTTCAACCTCGTCTCCGACTGGGGCAATCTCGTCCTCGGCATCGGGGTGGTGCGCGACTCGGTCGGGACGCGCCTCACTGACGAATTCATCGTGCTCGCCGTGCTCGGACTCATCGCATTGACCGTGCTCGTCACCGCATCGACAGTGCGCCTGAGCGCGGTGACCGCGCGGCATCGGCGCGGCTCCGCGCGCAGCCTTCTGTCCGTCGGGCTGGTGTGGGTGATCAGTGCGGCGATGTCACTCCAGCTCGCGCCGGGTTCGCCGCTCGCGTCGCTGAGCACGGCTCAACTCGCAGTCGCACAAGTGGGCGACGCCGCCGCTGCGATTCGCGATCAGCAGCGCTTCGAGGTCGCGCTGCGCACCGCCGACCCCGCGGCGAAGATCCCGGCGAGCGACCTGCTCGACGGCCTGCGTGGCAAGGACGTGCTACTCGTCTTCGTCGAGAGCTATGGGCAGGTCGCCGTCCAGGGCACGAGCTATTCGCCGGGCATCGACACGGCGCTGCGTCGAGACACGACCACCCTGAGCGACGCGGGTTTCTCAGCACGCACCGCGTACCTGACGTCATCCACCTTCGGCGGGATGAGCTGGATCGCGCACTCGACCCTGCAGTCGGGTTTGTGGATCGACAGTCAGGAGCGCTTCGACCAGCTCATGGCGAGCAAGCGACTGACCATCAGCTCGGCATTCGGCAGAGCGGGTTGGCGCACCGTGAGCGACAACCCGGCCGACAAGCATCCTTGGCTGCAGGGCAAGGAGTTCTACCACTTCGACAAGCTCTACGGGCGCAACAACGTCGGCTACCGGGGGCCGTCCTTCAGCTGGGCAGCCATGCCCGACCAATACACGCTGGCCAAGTTCCAGCACAACGAACTCGGCCCGGGCCACCCGCCCGTGATGGCCGAGCTGGATCTCGTCTCATCACACACGCCGTGGACGCCGCTGCCGCGGATGGTGGCCTGGGATCGGCTCGGGAACGGATCGGTCTTCGACTCGATGCCGGCCGAAGGAGTGCCCCCGTCGACCGCTTGGCAGGATTCGGCGACGGTGCGCAAGCTCTATGCCCAGTCGATCCGGTACTCGATGAACGCACTCACGTCGTGGATCGCCCGCCTGCACGACAAGAACATGGTCGTCGTCCTACTCGGCGACCACCAACCTGCGACCACGGTCAGCGGCTACACCGCGACGCACGACGTCCCGATCTCGATCGTTGCGCACGATCCGAAGGTCGTCGATCGGCTCGCGCCATGGCACTGGCAGGGCGGGTTGGTTCCCAACGACGCGGCGCCGGTCTGGTCGATGGATGCGTTCCGCAACAAGTTCTTCGACACGTTCAGCATCCGCGACGAGAGCGTCCGGGTTCGCGCGAGCAGGTGAACCGGTACCGCATCCAGACCGTGCCAATCAACACTGGGAACGAACGAAGGGGTTCCGCGATGGCAATGAATTTCGACAGGCAGGCAACGATCCGGCTGGGGTTGGCCGTCGTCGCCGCGGCCGGCTTGGGCATCGACGCGTTCGTACACTTCGATCTCGCCTCGGCCTACGACGGCGTCAAGTCCAGCGTCCTGACTCAGGGTGATCTGTTTCGCGCCGAGGGGATCGCAGCGGTGATCGCCGGCGTCGCCGTGTTGGTCCGGCCGCGCCGCTACACGGCGGCATTCGCCTTCCTTGTGGCAGCGGGTGGCACTGCTGCGGTGCTCGTCTACGCATGGGTCAACGTCGGCGCATTCGGCCCGTTCCCGAACATGTACGACCCGGTCTGGTACACCGAGAAGACGCTCAGCGCTTGGGCTGAGGGGATTGCCGCGCTCGCCACTCTGGCGCTCTACGCGCTGCTGCATGCCCGGGCGCACGCCACGTCACCGCGCACGCACGTCACAGGCGGCGTCGCGCATTCAGCACGCGGCTGACGGTCGATGCGAGCCGTCCAGGAACAGGCGCTGGCATTCTGGTTGCGCGAACCCGGTATCGGTGAGATCCGGCCCGTGCCGATTCCCGAACCGGCCGAGGGTGAAGTACTCGTGCGCACGCTGCGCAGCGCAATCAGCCGTGGCACCGAGTCGCTCGTGTTCGCGGGGCATATCGCGCCGGCCGAGTACGACACGATGCGCGCGCCGTTTCAGGACGGAGCCTTCCCTGCGCCGGTTAAGTACGGGTACCTGAACGTCGGCGTCGTTGCCGAAGGGCCGCGCCAGTTGCGGGGACGCACGGTGTTCTGCCTTTATCCGCACCAGAGTGCCTACGTCGTCCCGGAGGACGCTGTCGTGCTCGTCCCCGACGACGTCCCGGCCGAACGCGCGGTGCTCGCGGGCACCGTCGAGACCGCGGTGAATGCCTTGTGGGACGCTGCGCCGCTCATCGGCGACAGCATCGCCGTCGTGGGCGCAGGGATGGTCGGTTGTTGCGTCGCGCGACTGCTCGCCGGGATTCCCGGAGTGCACGTGACCCTGGTCGACACGGACGTGTCGCGCGCCGAGATTGCCGCCGGGCTCGGCGTCGAGTTCGCGAGCTTCGACGAAGTCAGCGCCGGGCGCGATCTCGTCGTCCATACCAGCGGTAATCCAGCCGGCCTGCGGCGCTCGCTCGAACTGCTCGCCGACGACGCGACCGTCATCGAACTGAGTTGGTACGGCGACAGAAAGGTCGAACTCGGTCTCGGCGGTGCATTCCATTCGCGCAGGCTCGCCATTCGTGCGAGCCAGGTCGGCGCCGTGTCGGTTGCGCGGCGTGACCGGCGCACGCACGCCGACCGGTTGGCGCTCGCCTTGCGGCTGTTGCGGGACCCCGCTTTCGACACCTTGCTCACCGGGTCCTCGCCGTTCGCCGACCTGCCCGACGTCATGCCGCGAATCGTGACCGGCGAGATCGCCGCGCTCTGCCACTCCATCACCTATCAGGAAACCTGATCGCCCGTGTTCAGTGTCGCCATCCGCGGTCACATGATGATCGCCCACAGTCTCCGAGGCGAAGTTTTCGGGCCTGCGCAGCAACTGCACGGCGCTACGTACGTCGTCGAGGTCACCTTTCGACGAGAACTGCTCTCTGCCGACGGCATCGTGGTCGACATCGGCCGCGGCGAGCAGGTGCTGCACGACGTGCTCGCCGACCTGACGTACCGCAACCTCGACGACCACCCCGACTTCGCCGGGGTCAACACCACGACCGAGGTCCTGGCGAAGTCGATCGCCGACCGTATCGCTGACCGCGTCCACGCGGGCGAGCTCGGCGACGACACCGATCAGCTCGGCGTGCTGACGGTCACGCTTCACGAGACTCCCACTGCCGCAGCCGGCTATGAGCGGCTCGTCTGACATGACGCCGCCCGCCGAACGCCGGGTCGTGCACGTGATCGTCCCGGATGCCATCGACGACCCGCTTCGGCCGAGCGGCGGCAACCACTACGACCGGAAGATCTGCGACGGCCTGCGCGCAGGCGGGTGGGACGTGCGCGAGCACCTGATCCCTGACGCCTGGCCGCGCCTCGGAGCAATCGGAACGGCGGCCGTCGCGCAACGCGTGTCGGAGATCCCCGACGACGCCGTCGTGGTTGTGGACGGGCTCATAGCCGAGGCGAGTGCGCCCGTGCTGGTGCACGCCGCACGCCGGTTGGCACTCGCCGTGCTGATCCACGCAGTGCCGCCGAAATCGTCGGGTGTGGGTGCTGCCCTGGCGGTGGGGCGCACCGTCATCGCCACGAGCGAGTGGGTCCGTGCCGGGTTGCTGCACACCTATGCGCTGCAGCCGGCGGCGGTCGCCGTCGCCGCGCCCGGAGTCGAGCAGCGTGCGCCCGCGAGCGGCACAGCGAGCGGCGGCGAGTTGCTGTGCGTGGGTTCGGTTGCCAGGCACAAGGGCCAGGACGTACTGCTCGCCGCGTTGACCGGCATCGGTCACGACGGTTGGCGGTGCGAGTGCGTCGGCAGCCTCGACTACGACCCGACGTTCGCCGGCCAAGTCTTGCAGCAGTCCGAGCGGGCCGGCCTGCTCGAGCGGGTCACGTTCGCCGGCGCCCGTACCGGCAGTGAACTCGACGAACGCTTCGACAGCGCCGACGTGCTCGTGCACCCCGCTCGCGAGGAGGGCTACGGCATGGTGGTGACCGAGGCGCTGGCCCGCGGCCTTCCGGTGATCACCACGACGGCCGGCGGGCTGACCGAAGCGCTCGGTGCCGCGCCTGACGGCGTCACGCCGGGGTTGCTCGTCGCCCCCGATGACTCGGACGCGTTGGCGCAGGCGATCTGCGCCTGGCTGACCGACGACCGGTTGCGGCGACACCTGCGCGCCGCCGCCCGAAGTCGGCGCACGGTCTTGCCGGGGTGGGCGATGACAGTCACCCAGATCGCGACCACACTGGGCGCGCTGCGATGACTCACGTTCGCGTCGCGCCGTCATGGCTCGCCTTGCGCGAGCCGGCGGACATGTCATCACATGCGGACGGCTTGGTCGCCGAAGTACGCCGCGAGCTACCGACCGGCCGCCCGCTGATCGTCCATGACCTCGCGTGCGGCACGGGGAACATGATGCGCTGGCTGGCACCGCAACTCGACGGTCCGCAGCACTGGGTCAACCATGACCTCGATCCCGACCTGCTCGCACGGGTCGGGCCGTCGAGTCTCGTTGCGCAGGACGGTTCGCCGGTGACCTTCGAGACCCGCTGCGAGGACGTCACCCGCCTGCGCTCCGACGACCTTGCCGGCGCCGGTCTGATCACCTGCTCTGCCTTGCTCGATCTGCTGTCGGCGCGCGAGCTCGTCCGGCTGGTGGACGTCTGCGCGACGGCGCGGTGCGCCGTACTAGTCACCACGACCGTGACCGGTGCCGTCGAGCTCCGGCCCACGCACCGGTTCGACGCGGCGATCACTGTCGCGTTCAACGCACACCAACGCCGCACGGCCGGTGATCGTGCACTCCTCGGGCCGGACGCCGCCGGCGCAGCGACTCGCGCGTTCGCCGCGCTCGACCGCGTCGTCGTCAGGCGCGCGAGCCCGTGGACGCTTGATGCGACGGTGCCGGCGCTGACCGGTGCGTGGCTCGACGGCTGGCTGTACGCAGCGCGCGAACAGCAGCCGTGGCTCGGCAGCGACCTCGATCACTATGCGGAGCAACGGCACGCAGATCTCGCTGCCGGACGCCTGTACGTGCATGTCGAACATTGCGATCTGCTCGTCCGCAGGCACGGGCAGCTTGAACCCGCTCGCGATCATCCCCGTACCCACCAATAGCAGTCCTGATGATGGGGGAGCGCACCGATGACACGTCGTGCCTGGGCCTGCGTGCGGCTCGTCGGAGTTGCGGCGATCGCCGCAGTCATCGGCCTGCGCCTGGGCACGGGCCCGTTCCTGACCGGCCTGCGCTCGATCAGCGTCGGCACGGTCGCGGCAGCCGGCGCGCTCGCCGTCGTCACGACGTTGTGCTGCGCATGGCGCTGGTGGTTGGTCGCACGCGGGCTCGGTGTGCCGCTGCGGTTCGCACCTGCCGTACTCGCGTACTACCGGTCGCTGTTCCTCAACAGCGCGCTTCCCGGCGGTGTGATCGGTGACCTGCACCGCGGCGTCCGACACGGTCGTGAGGCCCGCGATGTGAGCCGTGGCCTGCGCGCCGTTCTGTGGGAGCGCAGTGCCGGTCAGGCCGTGCAGGTGTGCGTCGTGCTCGTCGCGCTTGCAGTCCTGCCCTCGCCGGTCCGAGGCGTCGCCGGCATCGCGCTCGCGAGCACCGTTGTGGTCGCCCTCGTCGTGCTGCTCGTGTGGCCGGCGCTGCCGCGTACCGGATCGGGTCGGCTCGCGCGCCTGCGGCGCACGGTTCGTTCGGACCTGCGCTCCGCGGTGATCGCCCCGGCCGTCTGGCCCGCCGTGGTCGGGACGTCGGTCGTGGTGTTCGCCGGTCACCTCGCAACTTTTGTGATCGCGGCTCGTGCCGTCGGAGTCACCGAGTCGATACCTCGCCTGGTGCCGCTGGCCATGGTTGTGCTGCTCGTCGCGGCCCTGCCGACGAATGTCGGCGGGTGGGGGCCGCGCGAGGGTGCTGCGGCCTGGACGTTCGCGGTGGCTGGCCTGAGCGGTGCACAGGGTGTTGCCGCCGCGACCGCCTACGGTGTGTTGGCTGCGGCAGCGAGCCTGCCCGGTGCAGTCGTACTCGTGGCCGGCTGGTGGACGCACCGCACACCGGTGGCCATGGACGCCGAGCGTCCCGCAAGCGTGGCACCGAAGCGTGAGCTGGTCGGTGCTCATGGCTGATCGTCCGTACACGCTGCTCAGTTGCGGTGTTTCGCTCGACGGCTACCTCGACAGTCCGACGGTCAGCCGGCTCCGGCTGTCGAACGACGCCGATTTCGATCGTGTCGATGCGGTGCGGGCGAGTTGCGACGCGATCCTCGTCGGCGCGAACACCGTCCGCAATGACAATCCGCGGCTGCTGATTCGCGGCGCAGAGCGCCGCAGCGAGCGGATCGAGCGTGGCTGCGAACCCGATCCGGTGAAGGTCACCGTCACGAGGCGGGGTGACCTCGATCCGCGTTCGGCGTTCTTCAGCGCGGGAGACGGGGAGAAGCTGGTGTACTGCCCGACCTCATCGGTGGCCGCTGCTCGCCGACGACTCGGGCACGTCGCCACCGTTGTCGATGCCGGCCGACACGTCGACCTGCGCTACGTCTGCCGCGATCTGTCCGATCGCGGTGTGCAACGGCTCATCGTTGAAGGCGGCAACGCCGTGCACACCCAGTTCCTGACGGGCGATCTTGCCGATCAGCTCGATCTCGTAGTCGCGCCGTTCTTCGTCGGCGACTCGCGCGCCCACCGTTTCGTCGGCGACGGCGACTTCCCGTGGTGTCCGGATCGTCGTGCGCCGTTGGCCGAAGTGCGCCAGATCGGTGACGTCGTGCTGCTGCGCTACGCGCTCTCGTCCCGGTTCGAAACCGGTTGATGTTCGTGACACGCCGTCATGTGGCCGCAGCCATTCGATCTCAGGTACCCCTGCCGCTCCGGTTCGCGGACGGATACTCGACCGAAGCAACGCTGTTCACCTTCACCGGCCTTACCGACCGTCGTGAGCATCTCGCGATCGCGGTCGGCGAACCGAGCGCTGCGGTCGCGCCGCTGGTGCGTGTGCACAGTGAGTGCCTGACCGGTGACGTGCTGGGCAGCCAGCGCTGCGACTGCGGAGCCCAGTTGCGGGAAGCCGTTGAGCTCATCGCCGGGACGGGCGGCTATCTGCTCTACATGCGCCAGGAGGGCCGCGGGATCGGCCTGTACGCCAAGATCGACGCCTACGCGCTGCAGGACACCGGCCTGGACACCTACGAGGCCAACCTCGCGCTCGGGCACCGCGAGGACGAGCGTGACTACACCGCGGCCGCGCAGATGCTGCACGCCCTCGGCGCGCCGACGATTCGGCTGCTGAGCAACAACCTCGACAAGGCGAGTCAGCTGCGGCGCTGCGGCATAACGGTCAGCGAGCAACTGCCGACCGGCGTGCACATGTCGGCCGCGAACTCCCGATACCTGGCGGCGAAAGCTCGTCGCGGTGACCTGCTGAAACTGCCCTG
Source organism: uncultured Actinomycetota bacterium (assembly GCA_963757455.1). GTDB lineage: Bacteria > Actinomycetota > Actinomycetes > Mycobacteriales > Jatrophihabitantaceae > RYN-133. The sequence continues at coordinate 204,644 of CAVWSE010000007.1, read as the reverse complement.
CTGAAAGCGCCGTGCCGAACCCGGTCAGTCCAAGTGATCGGCGGCTTCGCCGCCAGCAACCTGTTCCCTCGCCTCGGGAAAACGAGCAAGCTCGCTCTCCGCTCGGCTCAGTCCAGGTAGTCGCGCAGCACCTGCGACCGCGACGGGTGCCGCAGCTTGCTCATCGTCTTCGACTCGATCTGGCGGATGCGCTCGCGCGTGACGCCGTAGACCTGGCCGATCTCGTCCAGCGTGCGCGGCTGGCCGTCGGTGAGACCGAAGCGCAGCTTCACCACGCCGGCCTCGCGCTCGGACAGCGTCTGCAGCACCGACTGGAGCTGGTCCTGCAGCAGCGTGAACGACACCGCGTCGACGGCGACGACCGCCTCGGAGTCCTCGATGAAGTCACCGAGCTGGCTGTCGCCCTCGTCACCGATGGTCTGGTCGAGGCTGATCGGCTCGCGTGCGTACTGCTGGATCTCGAGCACCTTGTCGGGCGTGATGTCCATTTCCTTGGCGAGCTCTTCGGGCGTGGGCTCGCGGCCCAGGTCCTGCAGCAGCTCACGCTGGATCCGGCCGAGCTTGTTGATCACCTCGACCATGTGCACGGGAATGCGGATCGTGCGGGCCTGATCGGCCATCGCCCGCGTGATCGCCTGGCGGATCCACCACGTCGCGTAGGTCGAGAACTTGTAGCCCTTGGTGTAGTCGAACTTCTCGACCGCGCGGATCAGGCCGAGGTTGCCCTCCTGGATCAGGTCGAGGAAGGCCATGCCGCGTCCGGTGTAGCGCTTGGCCAGCGAGACGACCAGACGCAGGTTGGCCTCGAGCAGGTGGTTCTTGGCGCGCTCGCCGTCGCGGACGATCCAGCGCAGGTCGCGACGCATCTGCAGGACGAGCTTCTCGTTCGCCTCTTCGGCCTGACGCAGCCGCTCCGCGCCGTAGAGGCCCGCCTCGATGCGCTTGGCGAGATCGACCTCTTCCTCGGCGTTGAGCAGCGCGACCTTGCCGATCTGCTTGAGGTAGGCACGCACCGAGTCGGCCGAGGCGGTCATCTCGGCGTCCTTGCGGGCCTGCCGCAGCGCCTCCGACTCCTCCTCGTCGTCCCAGGTGAACTCCGAGGACTCTTCGCCGTCGGTGCTGACGTCGGCGTCAGTCGGGTCGGACTCGTCGTCGCCCTCGGCGGCCGTGGTGCCGGCGGTCTCCTTCTTGCCGTCTGCGCCGGCCGCCGCCTTTGTCGCGGCAGCCTTGCCTGCGGTCTTCGTCGCCGTCTTGGCGGCACCCTTTGCCGGCGCGGCCTTCTTCGCGGCGGGCTTGGCAGCGGCCTTCGTCGCGGCCTTCTTTGCCGGCGCTGCCTTCTTCGCGGCGGGCTTCACCGCTGCGGTCGTCCGCTTGGTGGCCGTCCCGGCCGCCACGGCGGTCTTGCCACGCGTCGACGGGACGTCGGCGTCGGAAACTTCGTCAGCTTTCTGGCTGGATACCACTGGTGACCTTTCACCACAGGCGCTCGCGAACGTCATGCGTCCGGACGCGATATGAATCTCCGCGTATCGCGGCTGGCAGGCGCGGTGGGAATCAGGCCGTCTGTTTGTTGGCTCAACGATCGAGTCCAGTACGTGCGCAGTCCCGTGGTCATATTGTACTGCTGCTGTGGTGATCCGCAGGTCGTAGCCCGTTGCGCGCGGCGCGTGTCACGCGTGGCGATTCATTCGCTGTGCTTCTCGGCGGCAGCGATAGCCGCGCCGACGATGCCGGCATCGTTGAGCAGCTCGGCCGGCTTGACCGGTGTGTGCAGGTCGAGGCGGGGTACCCACTTGTCGGCGTCCTTGCTCACGCCGCCGCCGACGACGAACAGGTCCGGCGTGAACAGGCGCTCGACGTGCGACATGTACCGCTGCACGCGCTTGGCCCAGTCCTTGTAGGACATCTTGTGTTCCTCGCGCACCGAGGCGGCCGCGCGCTTCTCGGCGTCGTGACCGTCGAGTTCGAGGTGGCCGAGTTCGGTGTTCGGGACGAGCGTGCCGTTGTACATCAGCGCGCTGCCGATACCCGTGCCGAAGGTGAGGAGCAGCACCACGCCCGAGACGCCTTTGGCGGCGCCGAAGCGTGCTTCGGCGATTCCGGCGGCGTCGGCGTCGTTGAGAACGTAGACGTCGGTCGCGGATCCGGTCGCCTTCGTGAAGCACTTGTCGACGTCGGTGCCGATCCAGCTGGGGTCGACGTTGGCCGCCGAGCGTGCGACGCCGTGCTGGATGACGGCAGGGAAGGTCGCACCGACGGGCCCGTGCCAGCCGGCGTCGGAGACGAGCTTCGCGACCACCTCGGCGACGGCGTCCGGGGTGGACGGGCGGGGCGTGAGGATGCGGATGCGCTTGGTCAGCAGTTGGCCGGTCGTCGTGTCGACGATCGCGCCTTTGATCCCGGTGCCGCCGATGTCGATGCCGAATGCCTTACCGGTCACGTCGTCCGTCGTGTCGCCAGCATCCGCAACAGTCATGCCGATGACCATAGCGTCGTGTGGTGCGATGGCAGAGTGAGCGATCCGGCGACGGGAACGGGAGCCGAGCCTGCCCACGCCCAGCTGGGTCGCTTGGCCGTCGAGCTCGCGCGGGGAGCTGGTCAGGTCGTACGGCAGGGCGTCGAGGCGGCGATCGCGACCACCTCGAAGAGCACCAGCACCGATCTCGTGACCGACGTCGACCGCGCCAGCGAACGCTGGCTGGTCGAGCAGCTTCGTGCCCGATGCCCGGACGACGCGATCCTCGGCGAGGAGGGCGGTGGGCGCGCGGGCACGTCCGGCGTGCGTTGGCTGCTCGATCCGATCGACGGGACCGTGAACTTCGTGCTGGGGTTGCCGGCCTTCGCCGTGTCGGTTGCCGCCGAGGTCGACGGCGTGGTCGTTGCGGGTGCAGTGTGCAATCCGGTCACCGACGAGATGTTCCATGCAACACGGGGAGGCGGGGCGTGGCTCGGGGACGTCCGGCTGCACGGGCCGCGGGACATCCCGCTCGAGCGCGCTGTGGTCGGCACCGGATTCGGCTACGACCGCGCGCGGCGCGAACGGCAGGGACGTGTCGCCGCGCAGCTGTTGCCGCTGGTCGCCGACCTGCGCCGTATCGGGTCAGCAGCGCTCGACCTGTGCGCTGTCGCGGCCGGTCGCCTCGACGCGTACTTCGAAGCCGGCCTGAATCCGTGGGACTACGCGGCGGGTGCCCTCGTCGCCGTCGAGGCGGGTTGCTCGGTCTCCGGGTTACGCGGCCGGACGCCCGATGACGCCTTCGTCGCCGCAGCCGGACCGAACCTCGCCGCCGACTTCTACGGCCTGCTCGAACGGCTCGGTGCGGACGAGGTGCTCTGACCCCTGGGCGTGACCGGTCAGCAGCCGGCCGACGCCCGAGGGTGGCTGCTGACCTTGCCGTACTTGAGGTGGTCGGCATGCATGGCCTGCCGGACGGCCTTCGGCGACGCCAGCTGCTTGAACGTCAGCCCGAGGGACACGATGACCTTGCGGCTCGAGGCGTCGGTCGCCTTCAGCACGGAGTGCGGAAGGTAGACCCGCAGCAACGTCGCGGCGGCGAGCGAGCTCGGTCCGTACCGGATCTCGGCGACACCGCGGATGGGACCGTGTCCGCCGTAGGTCGGCCCGTCGTTCGCCTGCGGGTCGGTGATCTTGAATCCGCGCTTGATCAGAGCCTTCCTGGTGTCGCCGGCGATGCCCTTGCGATTGGTCGAGTTGAGCACCAGCACCGAGATCTTGCGCTCGTGCGGGACGACGGTCACGGTGGGAGTCTTCGTGGCCGACGACGAGGTGCACGACGGCTTCGGGGTGGCGGCGTTGCCGGAGCGGTGGATCACCCGGAACCAGACGATCGCGGTGAGCAGGCACAAGGCTCCGATGAACGCCAGGGCAGGCAACGGCCGCCGACGTTCCGGAGCGGTCATCGTGTCGTCCTGCCTGGCATCTCGAGCTGGCCCGGGAGCCCCCGGTTTACCGGCGCCAGCCTAGGCCAACGGCACGCCGGGAATGCTGATCGCCGCCCCGCGGTTCGTGTGAAATCGGTGCGCGGTACGGTTCCGCGTTCGAGGTGTAATCGACGACAGGACCAGATCACAGATATTCCCCAGTGCATCCGGGCACAAATCGTGGCCGCCGTGCGTTCCATGCGCCGGGCGGACCTTTCGTGAACACCCACGAACGACTCCGACGACCTGATCCACCCCACACCCACCCACATCACACGCACACCGACGAATACACGAGACGAATCCCAATGGGGGAGTGACAGTAGATGGCCACCGACTACGACGCGCCGCGTCGCGGTGAAGTCGACGAAATGGGCGAAGACTCGCTCGAAGAATTGAAGGCCCGGCGTGCCGAGGCACAGTCGGGCTCGATCGACGTGGACGAGACCGAATTGAACGAATCGCTCGAGCTGCCAGGAGCCGACCTGTCCAGCATGTCGGGCGAGGAACTGACCGTGCGGGTGCTGCCCAAGCAGGACGACGAGTTCACCTGCGCAAGCTGCTTCCTGGTGCACCACCGCAGCCGCCTGGCCCGCCAGAAGAACGGCCAGCCGATCTGCCGCGACTGCGCGTAGTTTGTGGCCGCCAAAGGCCGCCTAGGTTGAGTGGCGCGTTCGGCTGATGAGTGGCGCGAAATTTCGCGCCACTCATGTGTCTGACGCGCCACTCAACGTCTACAGACTTGCCCGCAGTCCCGCTCCGCCGTCGATCGTGAGGGTCTGGCCGGTGATCCAGGCGGCGTCGGAGGAGGCCAGGAAGGCGACGGCCGCGCCGATGTCCTCGGGTTCGCCGAGGCGGCGCAGGGGATACGCGGCGGCAGCCTTGGCTTCGTCGTCGGCGTAGAGCGCCTCGGCGAAGCGGGTCTTGACGACCGCGGGCGCAACGGCGTTGACGCGCACGTTCGGCGCCAGTTCGGCGGCCAACTGCAGCGTCAGACCGATCAGCGCCGACTTGCTCACGCCGTAGTACGCGATCCCCGGCGCCGGGTGCTGGCCCGCGACCGAGGCGACGTTCACGATCGCGCCCGGGCCGGACGCGCCCAACCCGTGCTCGAGCGCTCCGCGCGTCCAGGAGAGGGCCGCGAGCACGTTGACATCCATGATCTTGCGCGCCACACCCTCGTCGAGCTCGGTGAGCGGGCCGTAGGCGGGGTTGATCCCCGTGTTGTTCACGAGCACGTCGAGGCGGCCGAACTCACGCTCGATCAACTCGAACGCCGCACGCTGGTGGTCCGGGTCGTCGGCACGTCCCGCGATCGGCAGCGCGATCTCGTGACCGCCGAGCGAGGCCGCGGCCTCCTGCAGCGGCTCGGGCTTGCGGGCCGTGATCGCCACCCGACCACCCTCGGCCACTATCCGGGCCGCGACGGCGAGGCCGATGCCGCGACTCGCGCCCGTGATCAGGGCGGTCTTGCCTGCGAAACGACGAGCAGAAGTGTCGGGGTCGCTCATAACCGGAGCGTAGCGAGGCCGGCTCAGCGCGCTGCGCGCACGAGCTCGACCACGCGCTGCGGGTGCCGGCTCGAGATCACCCAGTACGGCGTCGGGTCGTCCGGGTCGTCGATCCACAGCTGGACGCCGGGCCCGATCCACGGACGGATCGAGACGAAGGCTGCCGGGTCGCCCTCGCGCCCGACGACCCGGCGCAGTGTCAGTGCGTCGAGTGACACCGCTCCGCTGATGTCGGCGAGCGGTATGTGCGCCCCGCGGATATGCAGCTCGCCGTCACGGATCTCGAGCGCGCCGCGTCCGAGCGACCACACGATCACAACCGACAGTGGCAGCAAGATCCCGAACGACAGGTAGTCGGTCAACGCGAGCGAGCTGATGTGGAACTCGCCCGCCAACAGAGCCGCCACGAACATCGCGACGGCGTACCACCACCACGGCGGGCGCAGCGTCTCGCGGTACTGCACCGTGTGCGAGGCGTCGCTGCTTGCAGTCACGGCTTCGAGGGTAGCGTTGCCGCCCGTGGAGCCCGTGCTCGTCAAGCGTCTGGACGCCGACCTGCCCCCACCGGTGTACGCACTTCCCGGTGATGCGGGCGCCGACATCGTGGCGGCTGAGGACATCCGACTCGAGCCCGGTGCTCGCGCTGTGTTGCCGACCGGCATCGCGATCGCCGTCCCCGAGGGGTATGCCGCGTTCGTGCATCCGCGCTCGGGCCTGGCCGCCCGGGCCGGTCTCGGCCTCGTGAACTCGCCCGGCACGATCGACTCGGGATATCGGGGCGAGATCAAGGTGATCGTGATCAATCACGACCCCGCCGCCGCGCTGCACCTGCACCGCGGCGAGCGGATCGCGCAACTGGTGTTCCAGCGCGTCGAGGCCGCCCGGTTCGTCGAGGTGGACGAGCTGCCCGAGTCCGAACGTGGTGCGGGCGGTCACGGTTCGACCGGTGGTGCGGCACTCTTGAGCACAACATCGTCCGCGACATCGACCGCACCGTCGGAGAGGGAGCAGCACTAGTGGCATTCGGACGTAAGAAGGGTGCCGCGTCGAAGGCTCCGAAGCGCAACGAGCGGGCGAAGCTGGACGCGACGCCGCCGTGGGAGACGCGCGTGCGGGATGAGCCGGAGCCCACGACGGGTCCCTACGACGAACGTGACGCGCCCACCGACGACGTCGCACGTGCCGACCTCGGCGCTCTACTGATCCCGGTCGGGTCAGGCCTCGAGCTGCAGGTCGAGGTCAACGAACAGCAGGAGATCGTCTCCGCGACCCTCGGGTCACGAGCGGGGACGATGCAGGTCGGCCTGTTCGCCGCACCCCGCAACGAAGGCATCTGGGACGAGGTGCGCGCCGAGATCCACGAGTCGCTCACCCAGCAGCGCGGCCGCCCGGCCGAGCGCGAGGGCGGCGCGTTCGGCACCGAACTCACCGGAGTCCTGCCCGGCCCGGGCGGCCAGCGCACGCCCGTCCGGTTCATCGGCGTGGACGGCCCACGCTGGTTCCTGCGGGCGATGCTCGCCGGTCCGGCCGCCGACCCCGGGCACGCGGAGGTGTTCGAAGAGGCATTTCGTCAGATCGTCGTGATCCGCGGCAACACCCCACTTCCGGTCCGCGAACCGGTGCCGCTGGCTCTGCCGAAGGACGCCCTGGCGACCGAAGATGCGAGCACTCACGAGGGCGGCGACGAATCAACAGACGCAACCGGCGACGCGACCGGCTGACGCGGTTACCCTGGACTCGTGGGTAAAGGCCTGTCGCTGCGCCATCGCCTGACCGCGAGCGCGCACCGCCTCGACGCCGCCGAACTCGAGGCCGATGTCGAGAAGATGCCGTGCGCCAAGATGCGCGACATCACCGAGGGCGAGACCGCCGTCGTCGGCGGGCGCGTCCGGTCGGTGAAATTCACGCCGACCGCGAACGTCCCGATGCTCGAGGCCGAGCTGTACGACGGATCCGACGTCGTCCACCTGGTCTGGCTCGGCCGGCGCCGGATCGCCGGGATCGAACCCGGCCGCAAATTGCTCGCGCGCGGCCGCATCGGCACACACAACGGCTTCCGCGCGATCTACAACCCCTGGTACGAGTTGAAGTGAGTTCGTCGCAGCCGGAACAGAACAAAGCCAAGCCTGATCTTCGCGAGACCTATCGCAAGCAGTTGCGCGACAGCATCGGCGGCTGGACCGGCACCGCGATCACCGCACTTCCGACGGTGGTCTTCGTCATCGTCAACACCGCCGCCAGCCTGCGGGTGGCGATCGTCAGCGCGATCGCGACCGGTCTCGCGCTGGCCGGCTACCGGCTGGCCCGCAAGCAGTCGACCCAGCAGGCGATCTCGGGCCTGTTCGGCGTGCTGATCGCCGCGTTGATCGCCGCCCGGACGGGGCAGGCGCGCGGGTACTTCCTGCTCGGTATCTGGACGAGCTTCCTTTACGCCGTCCCGTTCGCGGTGTCGGTGCTCGTGCGCCGCCCGCTGGTCGGCTGGCTGTGGGAGTTCCTCGATCCGTCGCCGCCCGACCCGGACGATCCCGACCGCCCTTGGTACCGGCGGCGGCCATTGCTTCGCGCGTACACGATCGCGACCCTGATCGGGACCGCACTGTTCCTCGCGCGCGGCGTCGTGCAGGCCACGCTCTACCACGACAACGCGACTGGCTGGCTGGCGTTCGCCAGGGTTGCCATGGGCTACCCGCTCTACATCGCCGCCGTCGGCGCGGGCTACTGGATCGTGCGGCGGGTGCGCCATCAGCTGCCCGTCCACATCAAGGACGAACTCGCGCCGCCGACCGACGAGGAACCTGAGGCGACCCCGCCGGTGCCCGCGCCGTCAGCCGATGATCGCGCTGCGGATCGCGGCCTCGGCCTCGGGTAGGGCGACGAACAACAACTCGTCGCCCGACTCGAGCGGCTCCTCGGGCGTCGGCGTGATCACCCGCTGACCGCGAATGATCGCCACCAGCGCGGCGTCCTTGGGCAGGTCGAGATCGCGCATGCACTTGCCCGCGACCGGAGCCTGCTCGGGCAGCGTGACCTCGACCAGGTTGGCCTGACCCTGGCGCAGACCGAACAACCGCACCAGGTCACCGACCTCTACGGCCTCCTCGACGAGCGCCGCCATGACACGCGGCGTCGACACCGCGTGATCGACGCCCCAGGCCTCGGTGAACAGCCACTCGTTGGACGGATGGTTGATCCGCGCCACGACCCGGTGCACCGAGAACTCGGTCTTCGCGAGCAGGGAGACGACGAGGTTGACCTTGTCGTCACCGGTCGCACCGATCATCACGTCGTACTCCTCGAGCGAGGCGTCCTCGAGGTTGACCAGCTCGCACGCGTCACCGAGCAGCCACTCGGCTCCGGGGATCCGGTCGGGCGTGATCTTCGCACTGTCGCGGTCGATGAGCAGCACGTCGTGGTTGTTCTGCAGCAACTCGCGCGCCAGCGAACGTCCGACAGCGCCGGCACCGGCAATTGCGACCTTCATTCCGCCCCTCCTTCCGGAGCACGCGTCGCGACCTCGCGCAACCGCTTCACGTGATCCTCGGGAGTGAGGACATGCAGTGAATCACCTGACTGGATGACAGTTTCCGGCTTCACGAGCTGGCCGACGCCGAAGCGGGTCATCAGACCGACCCGCGAGCCGACCGCGCCCTCGAAGTCTGCGACGGTGCGTCCGACCCACGCCTCGTTCGGGGTCACGTGCAGCATCGCGACCGCACCGGACGGATCGCGCCACGCCTCCGCGGTCATCTCGCCGAGCACGCTCTTGAGCAGTCGGCTGGCCGTCCACGGGACGGTGGCGACGGTCGGGATGCCGAGCCGTTCGTAGACCTCGGCCCGCTTCGGGTCGTAGATGCGCGCCACCACGCGCGAGACATTGAACGTCTCGCGGGCAACCCGTGCGGCGATGATGTTCGAGTTGTCACCGCTGCTCACCGCGGCGAAGGCGTCGGCGTCCTCGACGCCGGCCTCGATCAGCGTCTCGCGGTCGAAGCCGACGCCGCGGACGGTTTTGCCGGCGAAGTCCTCGCCGAGGCGGCGAAAGGCATGCGCGTCCTGGTCGATGACCGCGACGCTCTGCTCGCGGCGCGCCAACTGCAGCGCGAGGGACGAGCCGACGCGCCCGCATCCCATGATCACGATGTGCACGGCGGCACATCTCCTCTCCCCGCACGGGGTGCGGTTGCATCCGGCCCGCGGGCGTCGCGGGTTGCGAGCGGGACGCTACACAAGCCGCGCGGGGAGGCAAACGCCGTGCGTCCGTCCGCCGGGCGCGGCGCGTGCGTATTCTCCCGCTCGTGGCTCTATTTCCGCGAATATTGAAGCGGGTCATCATCGGCAGCCCGATGTCCTCGGACGCCGCGGGCCACACGCTGCTCGCCAAACGGCTCGCGCTCCCGATCTTCGCCAGTGACGCGCTGTCCAGCGTCGCCTATGCCACGCAGGAGATCCTGCTCGTCCTCACCGTCGGCGGCACCGCGTTCCTGTACCTCGCGCCGTGGATCGCCGTAGGCGTCGTCGTGTTGATGGCGACCGTGGTCGCGTCCTATCGGCAGTTGGTGCGCGCCTACCCGACCGGCGGCGGCGACTACGAGGTCGCCAGCAAGAACATCGGACGCGCCGCCGGCGTCGTCGTCGCGAGCGCGCTGCTGGTCGACTACGTCATGACCGTCGCCGTGTCGGTCTCGTCCGGCGTCGACAACGTGATCTCCGCGGTGCCGTCACTGCACCACTTGCGGGTGTGGATGGCCGTCGTCGCCGTCGTCCTGCTGACCGCGGTGAATTTGCGTGGCCTGCGCGAAGCCGGGCTCGCCTTCGCCGCGCCGACCTATCTCTTCGCCGGCGGCGTGTTCATCATGATCGCGACCGGGCTGTTCCGCGTGATCGTCGGCGACGCCCCGGTGTCCGAGAGCGCGCACTACCACGTGGTGCCGCACTCCGGGTACGGCAATCTCGGCTTCCTCGCGCTGATGTTCTTCACGCTCCGAGCGTTCTCGTCCGGCTGTACGGCGCTGACCGGCGTCGAGGCGATCGCCAACGGTGTGCCCGCGTTCAAACCGCCGAAGGCGCGCAACGCGCAGGTGACCCTGCTGCTCATGGGCACGATCGCCGTCACGATGTTCGTCGGGATCACCGTGCTGGCGCTGATCGCGAAGGTGCACATCACCGACCCGACCTCGACGACGTGCGACTTCGCGAACCCGCCACCAGGGTGCGGGCACACCCCGCAGCGCACCGTCATCGCCCAGGTCGCCAGCGCGATCTTCGGCGGCCCGCACTCGTTCGGGTTCTTCTACATCCAGGCGACGACGGCGCTGATCCTGGTACTCGCCGCCAACACCGCGTTCAACGGCTTCCCGCTGCTGGGTGCCATCCTCGCCCGCGACAAGAACCTGCCGGGCCAGCTCAACAACCGCGGCGACCGGCTCTCGTACAGCAACGGCATCATCATGCTGGCAGTCGTCGCGGCGGCGCTGATCGCCATCTACAAGGCCGACGTCACGCGCCTGATCCAGCTCTACATCATCGGTGTGTTCACGTCGTTCACGCTCGGCCAGACCGGCATGGTGCGGCACTGGAACCGCAATCTGCGCGACGAGACCGATCAGGCCGAGCGGCGGCGCATGGTGCGCTCGCGTTTGATCAACGGCTTCGGCGCCAGCCTCTCCGGCGTGGTGCTTGTGATCGTGATCGTCACGAAGTTCACCAAGGGCGCGTATCTCGTCCTGATCGCGATGCCGATCCTCTACGCGCTGATGCGGGCGATCAACAAGCACTACCAGCGGGTCGCTGACGAGCTCGTCAGCGATGACACCGGCCTGCAGTTGCCGGCGCGCAACCACGTCGTCGTACTCGTGTCGAAGGTGCACAAGCCGACGTTGCGCGCGCTCGCGTTCGCCAAGGCGACCCGTCCCGACACGCTCACCGCGCTGACCGTGAATGTCGACAAGACTGAGACCAGGGCGCTCATGGCCGAGTGGGAGAAACACGACCTGCCGGTACCGCTGACGGTCCTGGAGTCGCCCTACCGCGAGATCACGCGCCCGATCATCGGCTACATCAAGTCGCTGCGGGAAGACCGCCCGCGCGACATCGTCAGCGTCTTCATCCCCGAGTACGTCGTGGGCCACTGGTGGGAGCAGCTGCTGCACAACCAGTCCGCGTTGCGGCTTAAGAGCCGGCTGCTGTTCCAGCAAGGCGTCATGGTGACCAGCGTCCCGTGGCAACTCGACTCGAGCTCCGCCGCGCAGGATCGCTTGCTGTCGCGTCCGGACGGGCCGGCCGCGGTATCGCGGCACAAGGTCGGCGCCGGGCCCGGCAACGACTGACCCGTGGTTTCGGAGTGGACGGGCCGCGAGCTCGTACTCGACGTCGGCCCGCCCGGGCACGGCGGGTTCTGCGTCGCACGTGCCGAGGGACGGGTCGTCTTCGTCCGGCATGCGCTGCCCGGCGAGCGGGTGCGCGCGATCGTGACCGAGGACGGCGGCGCGCGGGTTCTGCCGGGCCGACGCCGTCGAGGTGCTCGAGCCGTCGCCTGACCGGGTCACCGCACCGTGCCCGCACGCCGGCCCCGGCCGCTGCGGCGGCTGCGACTGGCAGCATGCGTCGGGACCCGCGCAGCGCGCGTTGAAGGCGGCCGTGGTGCGCGAGCAGTTCGCGCGACTGGCCCATGTCGAGCTCGACCTCGACACGGTCGAGGAACTGCCCGGCGGCCTACTCGGGTGGCGCACGCGCGTCGCGTACGCGGTCGGCGCTGACGGGGCTACCGGGCTGCACCGGCATCGCTCGCACGACCTCGAGCCCGTCCGGCATTGCCCGCTCGGCACGCCGGAGGTCGCGGACGCGCGGTCGGCGCCGTCGGGTGCCACCGGTGTCGAAGTGGTGCACGGCGACCACGAGACCAGCGTGCTCGCACGCCGCCCCGGACCCGGCCGGCAGGCGCGTGGACGTCGCCCGCCCGACCGGGTCGAGGTGGTCGACGGGCCCGCCACCGTCACGCACCGGCTCGGCGCCCGCGAGTTCCGCGTCGCCGCGGCCGGGTTCTGGCAGGTGCATCCCGCTGCATTGGCGACCTTTGCCGCGGCCCTGCTCGACGCGGTCGCATCGCGATCGGGCGAGACCGTCCTCGACCTGTATGCCGGCGCCGGACCGCTCACCGCCGTCCTCGCCGACGCGGTCGGCCCGACCGGACAGGTCGTGGGCATCGAGTCTGACGCGCAGGCCGTGGCGGACGCGGGGGAGAACCTCGCCGACCTGCCGCAGGCCGCCGTGCGGCGGGGCCGGGTCGATGCCGCCACGCTCGGGGCGCTCGATCTCGCTCCGGACGTGGTCGTGCTCGACCCGCCGCGTGCGGGTGCCGGCACGCAGACCATGGCGGCGATCCTGGAGCTCGCGCCGCGGGTGATCGGCTACGTCTCGTGCGATCCCGCGACGCTGGCCCGCGACGTCGCCGTGGCTCTCGACCCGGGGCTGGCAACTCGCCTCGCTGCGCGCCTTCGACGCCTTCCCGATGACTCACCACGTCGAGTGCGTCGCGTCACTCGTCCCGCCCGGATCGGACACGCGCCGCGCCTGAGCCCATTTGCACCGCAGACACCGTGTTGCCCGTAGTCTGGGCGTCCTATGAGTGACGTTCTTGGCGGGGTGCACTCGCCTGCCGACCTGCGCGCGCTGAGCCGCGAGGAACTCACGCTGCTCGCTGCCGAGATCCGTGACCTGCTCGTGCAGACCGTCTCGCGCACCGGCGGGCACCTCGGCCCGAACCTGGGTGCCGTCGAGCTCACCATCGCGCTGCACCGCAGCTTCGACTCGCCGACCGAGCCGATCCTGTTCGACGTGGGTCACCAGGCCTACGTCCACAAGATCCTCACCGGACGCGCCGAGCGGTTCGGCACGCTGCGCAAGACCGGCGGGCTTCCGGGCTACCCCAGCCGCGCCGAGAGCCGCCATGACTGGATCGAGAACTCGCACGCCTCGACCGCGCTGTCCTACGCGGACGGGCTGGCCAAGGCCTTCGCGATCCGCGACGAGCGCCGGCCGGTCGTGGCTGTGGTCGGCGACGGTGCGCTGACCGGCGGGATGTGCTGGGAGGCGCTGAACAACATCGCCGCCGGCGGCCGTCCCGTGATCATAGTCGTCAACGACAACGGACGCTCGTACTCGCCGACGATCGGCGGCCTGGCCAACCACCTGGCCAAGCTCCGGCTCCGACCGGGCTACGAGCGGATGCTCGGACACGTCCGCGGGCGCGCTCGGACGCACGCCCGTCCTCGGATCGCCCATCTACGACGCGCTTGCACGGCGTGAAGCGCGGCATCAAGGACCTCGTCGCGCCGCAGGGCATGTTCGAGGACCTCGGCCTGAAGTACCTCGGCCCGGTCGACGGGCACGACGTCGACTCGCTCGAGACCGCCTTCGCGCTGGCTCGCGGCTTCGACGGGCCGGTGATCGTCCATTGCGTCACCCGCAAGGGCTACGGCTACGCGCCCGGCCGAGAACGACGAGGCCGACCAGATGCACCAGTCGCGCGGGTTCGACCCCGAGACCGGCGTCGCGCTGGCCAGCTCCGGGCGCACCTGGACGAGCGTGTTCGCCGACGAGCTCGTCCGCATCGGTGAGCAGCGTGACGACGTCGTGGCGATCACCGCCGCGATGTGCGAGCCGACCGGGCTGGGCGAGTTCAGCCGGCGATTCCCGGAGCGCACCTTCGACGTCGGGTATCGCCGAGCAGCACGCGGTGACCTCCGCCGCGGGGCTCGCGTTGGGCGGGCTGCACCCCGTCGTCGCCATCTACGCGACCTTCCTCAACCGCGCCTTCGACCAGGTGCTGCTCGACGTCGCGCTGCACCGGCTGCCGGTGACCTTCGTGCTCGACCGCGCCGGCATCACCGGCGACGACGGGCCCTGCCACAACGGCGTGTGGGATCTCGCCATCCTCGGCGTCGTGCCGGGCGTCCGCATCGCCGCGCCGCGCGACGAGACCCGGCTGCGCGCGCAGTTGCACGAGGCGGTTGCGCACTCCGGCGGGCCGACCGTCGTCCGGTTCCCCAAGACGCCGCTGCCGGCCGACCTGCCGGCGCGTGCGCCGGCTCGGCGGGCTCGACGTGCTCAGCGAGCACGGCCAGGCGCGGACGTCGACGTCCTGGTCGTCGCGCTCGGGGCCATCGCCGCCGACGCGCTCGCCGCCGCCGACTCGGTGCGCCAGGCCGGCTTCACCGTCCGCGTCGTCGACCCGGGCTGGGTGACCCCGGTCGACCCGGCGCTGGCCGGCGCTGGCCCGCGCGCCAGCATGGTCGTCACCGTCGAGGACGGCAGCACGGCCGGCGGGATCGGCTACCCGCATCGCCCAGGCTGGCCGCGGCGGGCTGTCGCACCGCCGTGCGCCAGCTCGGCGTACCCACCCGATTCCCGGCCACGGTTCCGTAGCAGATGTCAAATCGTGGGCAGGTCTCACAAGTCAGGACATCGGTAGGCGCATCGTCGAGTGGGCTGTTCTCGTTTCACCCAATAGTGGGCCGGACGACAACGTCCTGGCTTGACGCACAGCTCCGGGCCACCCGCCGCCCGGGCGGCCCGGAGCACGATATCCCGCAGAGGGAGGACATAATGCGGATCCTTGTAGTCGAGGACGAAGTTCAGTTGGCAGAGGCGGTTGCCCGCGGCCTGCGGCGCGAGGGGATGGCCGTCGACGTGGCCACCGACGGCGACGACGGCTACCGCAAGGCGTCGCTGACCCGGTACGACGTGGTCGTGCTCGACCGCGACCTGCCGGGCATGTCGGGGGACGAGATCTGCCGCAAGCTGACCGACGAGGGCATCCTGACCCGCGTCATGATGCTCACGGCCAGCGGGACGGTCGAGGACAAGGTCGCCGGCCTGGCGCTGGGCGCCGACGACTACCTGCCCAAGCCGTTCGCCTTCGCCGAGCTGGTCGCACGAGTGCGTGCGCTCGGCCGGCGCACCACACCGGCTGCACCGCCGGTGCTGAGCGCGGCCGACATCGAGCTCGACCCGGCCAAGCGCACGGTCACCCGGCACGGCGAGCTCGTCGAGCTGACCCGCAAGGAATTCGGCGTGCTGGAGACCCTGCTGACCGCGCAGGGCGCGGTTGTCAGCAGCGAGGAGCTGCTCGACCGGGTATGGGACGAGAACGCGGACCCCTTCACGACGACCGTCCGGGTCACGATGATGACCTTGCGGCGCAAGCTCGGCGAACCCGCGATCATCGACACCGTCGTCGGTTCGGGTTATCGGATCGATCCGGCGTGATCGGTGCTCCTGCCACTGCTGAGGGAGACGTGATCGCGTAGTGAGGCTGCTCCGCCCTACGCTGCGCCTACGCATGGCGCTGCTGTACGGCGGCCTCGTCCTGCTCGTCGGCATCTCGCTGCTGTTCACCTCGATCGTGCTGCTCAACAGCTCGATCTCGCAGTGTCGCTGCCGCCGACAGGCCTTCGGCCATCTCACGTCGGCAGACGCGACCAGGCCGTGGCCCGTCGACCCGACACGTCGCGCAAGGGTGCAGCACAACGCGCGGCCGCTACCTCATCAAGACCGGCCTGATCTATCTTCGGCATCGTCGTCATCATCGGGACGGTCGGCGGCTACATCCTCGCCAAGCAGGCGCTGCGCCCGATCGCCAAGCTGACCCAAACCGCGCGCGCACTGTCCACCGAGACGCTCGACCAGCGCATCAACCTCGGCGGCCCGGACGACGAGCTGCGCGAGCTCGCGGACACCTTCGACGAGATGCTCGCCCGCCTCGACGCTGCGTTCGACAGCCAGCGGCTGTTCGTGGCCAACGCCAGCCACGAGCTGCGCACCCCGCTGTCGGTGATCCGCACCGAGCTCGAGGTCACGCTGTCCGATCCGGACGCCGACGTCGACGAGCTGCGCCGGATGGGCGAGGTCGTCGGGCAGGCCGCCGAGCGCGCCCAGCGGCTGGTGGCGTCGCTGCTCACGCTGGCCCGGCTGCAGGCGGTCGAGCGCGGCGAGCTGGAGGTGCACGAGCGGGTCGATCTGGCCGGCGCTCATCCCCGACGTCGTCGATGCCGTCACCGCCGAGGCCGACGCGAAGGGCGTGTCGATCGAGACCGAGATCGACCCGGCGATCACGATCGGCGATCCGCGCCTGCTCGAGCGCCTGATCGGCAACCTCGTCGAGAACGGCATCCGGCACAACGTGCCCAACGGCTGGCTGCGGGTCACCACCGGCCAGACGGCCGAGCGGGTGTGGCTGCACGTGGCCAACGGCGGCACGCTGATCGCGTCATCGGACGTCGAGGCGCTGTTCGAGCCGTTCCGCCGCGGCGGCCGGGTGCGTACCGCAACGCGCGGCTCGGGGCTGGGCCTGGCGATCGTGCGGCTGATCGTCGACGCGCACCACGGCAAGCTGCAGGCCGCCGCGCCGCCGTTCGGCGGTCTTGCGATCCGCATCGAGCTGCCGCGCTACGCGACACGACCCCGCACCGTCCGCGCCGGCGCGCGGCGAACGCCTCCCGTCGCCGGCTGATCGACCCGCTGCCGGTTCGAAGCGCCGGAATATGGGCCGATTCTGGTCGGTCGATACCAGAAGCGGTCAGTCGGCGAGCGCCGCGCTCAGGCCGCGGCAGTCAGGTCGACCTGCCACGGGCGGGCACCGAGTTCGGCGAGCCGCGCGCGCACCGCGGTCTCGTCGAGCGGCTGCGGCGGCTGCCAGGCGAGGCGGCGAAGCACGTCGGAGGCGAGCAGGTTCTGCGCCAGCACGTGTGCTCCTCCGCCAGCTTGGCGACGACCTCGCGGCCGCGGCCGAGCCGGTCCGCCGCCACCGGATCGCGGTCGCGCCAGCGCGAGGTCGGCGGGATGCCGTCGCCGCCACCGCCGGTCGACCGGCGGCAGTTCGGCCTCGGGCAGCGCGAGCGCGCCTCGACCGCGGCGAACCACCGCCCGAGCTGACGCTTCTGCCGCGGGCCGCTGAAGACCCGGAGCGCCCCGAGGTCGGCCGGCCGCTTGGGCAGCGCGCGGGCAGCGTCGACGATGGCGAGTCGGGCAGCAGCCGTCCCGGCGCGACGTCGCGCTGGGCGGCGTACGCGTCGCGCGCGTACCAGAGCGAGCGGACGACGGCGAGTTGGCGGCGGTTGCGCAGCGTGTGGATGCCCGACGTGCGCCGCCACGGATCGATGCGCGGCGGCGGCGGCGGTGCGGCCTGCGCACGGCCTCGAACTCCTGCGCGCGCCCACTCGTCCTTGCCTGCCGCGGCGAGCAGGTCGGCGAGCACGTCGCGCAGCGCGATCAGCAGCTCGACGTCGAGCGCGGCGTAGACGAGCCAGTCGCGCGGCAGCGGCCGGGTCGACCAGTCGGCGGCGGAATGCCCCTTCTCCAGCCGCACGCCGAGATGCTGCTCGACCATCGTCCCGAGCGCCACCCGCTCGTCGCCGAGCAGGCGGCCGGCGAGTTCGGTGTCGAACAGCCGCTGCGGGTGCAGGCCGACCTCGGCCAGGCAGGCCAGATCCTGGCTGGCGGCGTGCAGGATCCACTCGGCGTCGGCGAGCGCGTTGTTGAGGTCGTCGAGCGCCGGCAGCGCGATCGGGTCGACCAGGGCAGTGCCGGCGCCCTCGCGGCGGAGCTGGACGAGGTAGGCCCGCTGGCTGTAGCGGTAGCCCGAGGCGCGCTCGGCGTCGACAGCGACCGGGCCGGACGCGGCGGCCATCGCCTCGACGAGCGTCGCGAGCTGCTCCGGCGACTCGATGCGGGTCGGGGACGCCGTCGGCGGGTTCGCGCAGCAGCGGCGACTCGGGTTCGGTCGGTTCGTCGACCTCGGCGCTCGGCTCGCGCCGGCGTCGCGGCTCGTCGGCGGTCACGCTCAGGACGGCGACAGCATCGTCACGCCCTCGGGCGGCAGCCCGGCAGCGAGGCACAGCATGTCGACGAACGCGGGCAGGTGCGGCGCCATGTCCGCGGTATCGGCCGTCCAGCTCGCCCGCAGTTCCATCGCGACCGCGGTGTTCGGGCCGGCCAGATCGCCGAAGCGGGTCGACGTGGTCTGGGTGACGGTGCCGCCGGCTGCGCGGTAGGCGGCGCGCCGCTCGTCCAGGGCGCCGATGAGCCAGCTCCACCCCACCGCGGGCAGCATCTCGTCGGTGCCCATCTGCGTGTCCAGCTCGGCCGAGGCGAACGCGACCAGGCGCAGCACGCCGTCCCACGCCTCGACGCCGTCAGGATCGTGCAGCAGTACCAGCCGACCGGTCGCGAGTTCCTCGCCGCCGGCGTAGCGGACGTCGGCGGAGATCGCGTAGCTCCACGGCGCCAGCCGCTGCGGCGGACGCAGCGGCTCGACCCGCACCTCGGGCCGCACCTTGGTGCCGGTCAGGCTGGCCACAGCGGCGCGGAAGATCTCCGGGCGGCCTCGTCGGCCGCCGGGCGCTCGGCACTCCCGCGGTACGGCTGCCGCCACCGCCGGGACCGTCCACGCCACTCACGGAGTCCATCTTCGCGCCCATCTTGGCGTTCGGAGACATACTCGCGACACTGGTGCCGAGCATCATGCCGTCCGCACGGCTGGCCCGGCTGCCGGATCGACGAACAGCGGCTGTGCCGCAATCGAGGCAGATCCGGTCGGGGCAGTCGTCGCCGTGGCCCTCGCTGCAGTAGTCCGGGACGACCATGATCCACCGCGCCCGCACAGCGGGCAGTCCTCGGCCGCGAGCAGGGCGAACTCCGGGTTGGCGGACATGCGGTCAGATTCGCACGGACCGCCGACGATGGTGGGCAGGCGCGCCGAGGTCGCGTCCGCACCACCATGGGACAATGGCAGCGATGTCCGACTCCCTTCTGGTCCGCGCCGCCACCGGCCGCCCCGGCCCCGTACCGCCCGTGTGGTTCATGCGCCAGGCCGGCCGCTCGCTGCCCGAATACCGGGCGCTGCGGGCCGGCAAGGCGATGCTCGACGCGTGCCGCGATCCGGAGCTGATCACCGAGATCACGCTGCAGCCGGTGCGCCGCCACGGGGTCGACGCGGCGATCTTCTTCTCCGACATCGTGGTGCCGCTGGTGGCCATCGGGGTCGGGGTCGACATCGTCCCGGGCGTCGGCCCGGTCGTCGAGAAGCCGATCCGCGCCGTCGACCGACCTGGACGTGCTGCGCGAGCTCGTCCCGTCCGACGTCCCCTACGTGACGGCGGCCGTGCAGTCGCTGGTCGCCGAGCTCGGCGACGATCCCGCTGATCGGGTTCGCCGGCGCCCCGTTCACCCTGGCGTCCTACCTGGTCGAGGGCGGCCCGTCCAAGGACCATGCCCGCACCAAGGCGCTGATGCACGGCGATCCGGAGCTCTGGCACGGGCTGCTCGGCCGCCTCGCCGTCGTGTCGCGCGAGTTCCTGCGGGTGCAGATCGATGCGGGCGCCGAGCGCCGTCCAGCTGTTCGACTCGTGGGCCGGGAGCGCTGTCGCGCGCCGAGTACGAGCAGTACGTGCTGCCGCACAGCCGCGCGGTGCTCGAGCCGCTGGCCGGGCTGGTGCCGCGCATCCACTTCGGGGTG
This sequence comes from uncultured Actinomycetota bacterium, assembly GCA_963757455.1. GTDB lineage: Bacteria > Actinomycetota > Actinomycetes > Mycobacteriales > Jatrophihabitantaceae > RYN-133. Next base: position 184,679 of record CAVWSE010000007.1, on the reverse strand, counting down.
GGGACGGGCGAGTTGCTCGCCTCGATGCGCGCGGCCGGTGCCGACGTCGTCGGCGTCGACTGGCGGGTGCCGCTCGACGAGGCCGCCCGCCGACTCGGCCCGGGCGCGGTCGTGCAGGGCAACCTCGACCCGGCGCTCCTGCGCGCCGACTGGCCGGTGGTCGAGGCCGAGGTGCGCCGCATCGTCGACCGAGGGACGCGCCGCGGCCGGGCACATCTTCAACCTCGGGCACGGCGTGCCGCCGGACACCGACCCGGACGTGCTCACCCGCATCGTCGCGCTCGTCCACGAGCTGTGACGCGTCGCCGTCGTCGGCGGCGGGATCTCGGGGCTCGCGGCCGCATGGACGCTGGCCGCGTCCGGCGCCGACGTCGTCGTGCTCGAGGCCGCGCCGAGCCGTCGGCGGCAAGCTGCGGGTTGCGACCGTCGCCGGACGTGCCGGTCGACGTCGGTGCCGAGGCGATGCTGGCCCGCCGTCCCGAAGGCGTCGGAGCTGCTCGCGCGAGCTCGGCCTGAGCCGATCGCGCCGCTGACCACGGCCGCGTCGGTGCGCGCCGGGGGAGCGCTGCACCCGCTGCCGGCGCGCACGATGCTCGGCATCCCGGCCGACGTCGACGCCGCCCGCGCGTCGGGCGTGCTCACCGAGCACGCGCTCGCGCGGATCGAGGCCGAGCCGGCGCTGCCGCCGCTGCCACCGCTGACGCCGACTTGTCGGTCGGGACGCTGGTGCGCGAGCGGCTGGGCAACGAGGTTGCCGACCGGCTCGTCGAGCCGCTGCTGGGCGGCGTCTACGCGGGACGCGCCGACGCGCTGTCGGTGCGCGCGACGATGCCGGCGGTGGCCGCCGCGCTCGCCGGCGGCGGCTCGCTCGTCGAGGCAGCGCGCGCGGTGATCGCCGGGCGCCCGGTCTCGTCCGCCCCGGTGTTCGCTTCGCTGCCCGGCGGCCTCGGCGCGCTGCCCATCGCGCTGGCCGGCGTCGGGACGGTTCGAGGTGCGCACCGGTGTCACGGTGCGCTCGATCCGGCGCGACGGCGCCGGGTTCGTGCTCGAGTGCGGTGCAGTGCCGTCGTCGTACTCGTTGCGCGCCGATGAGGTGGTCGTCGCGACGCCGCCGGCGAAGGCGGCCCGGCTGCTGGCCGAGGTCGCTCCGGACGCGGCCCGCGACCTGGCCGAGATCGACACCGCGTCGGTCGCGATCGTGACCTTCGCCTTCCGCGAAGTCGACCTGCCGCCGGGCAGCGGGCTGCTGGTCGGCGCCCGCGAGGGGCTGGCGGTCAAGGGGGTGACGATCTCGTCGCAGAAGTGGCCGCTCGAGACAGGTGGCCGGGTGTTGCTCCGCGCATCGGTGGGCCGGGCCGGCGAGGCGCAGGTGCTGCAGCGCACCGACGCCGAACTGGTCGCGCTTGTCCGCCACGAGCTCGGCGACCTGCTCGGGCATCGCTCGCCGAGCCGGTCGACGCGCTCGTGACCCGATGGGGCGGCGGGCTGCCGCAGTACGCGGTCGGCCACGTCGAGCGGGTCGCGCGGATCCGCTCGGCCGTGGCGGCCGTGTCCGGGCCTGGCGGTCTGCGGCGCCGCCTTCGACGGGGTCGGCATTCCGGCGTGCATCGCCTCGGCCCGCTCGCCGCAGCGCGTCTGGGACAATGAACGCATGGTCGACGGCAAGACGGCACGAGAACTCAACAACGTCATCCGCTACACCGCGTGGTCGGTGTTCAAGGTCGCCCGTCCGCTCGGCGAAGGCGACCGCGGCGCGCTCGTGCGCGAGGTCGACGAGCTGTTCGAGCAGCTCGCGGCGAAGGACGTCGTCGTGCGCGGCACCTACGACGTGTCGGCGCTGCGGGCCGACGCCGACCTGATGATCTGGTGGCACGCCTCGACCGCCGACGACGCTGCAGGAGGCGTACTCGCGGCTGCGGCGCACGGCGCTCGGCACGCACCTCGAGCCGGTCTGGTCGAACATGGCGCTGCACCGTCCGGCCGAGTTCAACAAGAGCCACGTCCCGGCGTTCCTCGCCGAGGAGGAAGCCCGCGCGTACGTCTGCGTGTACCCGTTCGTGCGCTCCTACGAGTGGTACCTGCTGCCCGACGACGAGCGCCGCGCGCTGCTCGCCGAGCACGGCAAGATGGCGCGCGAGTACCCGGACGTGCGCGCGAACACCGTCTCGTCGTTCGCGCTCGGCGACTACGAGTGGATGCTCGCGTTCGAGGCCGACGAGCTGCACCGCATCGTCGACCTCATGCGGCACCTGCGCGGATCCGAGACCCGCCGCCACGTGCGCGAAGAGGTGCCGTTCTACACCGGCCGGCGGCGCAGCACCGCCGAGCTCGTCGCCGCGCTGCCGTAGTGCTTAGGAGGGCTGCTCCTCGAACGTCATCGAGATCGAGTTGATGCAGTAGCGCAGGTCGGTCGGGGTGTCGTAGCCCTCGCCCTCGAAGACGTGGCCCAGGTGGCTGTGGCAGTTCGCGCAGAGCACCTCGGTGCGGGGCATGCCCCAGCTGCGGTCGGTGCGCTCGATGACGTTCTCGCCGGCCAGCGGGCTGAAGAAGCTCGGCCAGCCGCAGTGCGAGTCGAACTTCTCGGTGCTGCGGAACAGCTCGCTGCCACACGCGCGGCAGCGGTAGACGCCGACCTGGTGGTTGTCGGTGTACTCGCCGGTGAAGGCGCGCTCGGTGCCGGCCTTGCGCAGCACCTCGTACTCCTCGGGCGAGAGCTGCTGCCGCCACTCGGCGTCGGACTTGGTCACCGGCGCGGTCGGGTAGGTCGTTCTTCGATCTCATGCCTCTACAACACTCCCAGAACACCGAGGATTCCGAAGACGAGGCTCGCCACGAGGCCGATCAGGATGAGCCAGACGACCAGCTGCGCGGCGGTGCGCCGCCGGCCGGACAGCCGCGCGAGACCGCTGCCGAACGCCGCGAGATTCTGCAGCTCGCCGTCGACGGTGTTGGGGTTGGCGGTTCGTCCCCAGGCGCCGTCGATGTACGGCGAGGCCCAGGCCGGATCGCCGGCATCGCCGTCGTCGTCGAATCGCTCGTCGGTGCGCATCGGTCCAGCGTAGATCGCGATACCGTCTGGCCATGCCCACGCCGGCAGTGGAGATCGAGGTCGGCACGCGCACCGTCCGCATCAGCAACCCCGACCGCGTCTACTTCTCCGAGCGCGGCGAGACCAAGCTCGACCTCGTCAACTACTACCTGTCGGTGGGCGACGGCATCGTGCGCGCGCTGCGCGAGCGGCCGTGCATGCTGCACCGCTATCCCGAGGGCGTGGACGGCGAGAAGATCTACCAGAAGCGGCTGCCCAAGGGCGCGCCGGAATGGGTCGAGACCGCCGAGGTCAGCTTCCCGTCCGGACGCACCGCCGACGAGCTGTGCGTCACCGAACTCGCCGCGGTGGCGTGGGCGGTGCAGATGTCGACCGTCGAGTTCCACCCGTGGCACACCCGCCGCGGCGCGGTCGAGCAGCCGGACGAGCTGCGCATCGATCTCGATCCCGGACCGGCGGCCGGCTTCGCCGAGGCGCAGGCGGCGGCTGCCGTCGTCCACGAGGTGCTGGACGAGCTCGGCGCGGTCGGCTGGCCGAAGACGTCCGGCAGCAAGGGCGTGCATGTGTACGTGCGCATCGAGCCGCGTTTCGGGTTCCGCGAGGTGCGGCGGGCCGCGCTGGCGTTCGCGCGCGAGGTCGAGCGGCGCGCGCCGGAGCTGGTGACGACGAACTGGTGGAAGGAGGAGCGTCCGGACGGCGCGATCTTCCTCGACTACAACCAGAACGCGAAGGACCGCACGATCGCCTCGGCGTACTCGGTGCGCGGCAAGCCGTAGGGTCCGGTGTCGGCGCCGGTGACCTGGGACGAGTTGCCTGACGTCGAGATGCGCGACTTCACCATCGCGACGATGCCGGCGCGCTTCGCGTCGGTGGGCGACCTGCACGCGGGCATCGACGACGCGGTGTGGGACATCGAGCCGCTGCTCGAGTGGGCCGAGCGCGACGAGCACGACCACGGCCTCGGCGACGCCCCGTACCCGCCGAACTACCCGAAGATGCCGGGCGAGCCGCCGCGCGTGCAGCCCTCGCGGATGAACAAGGCGAACTGGACGGTGCCCGGCGGCGTCGAGCCGCAGCAGCTGGACTGACCTGCGTAGATACGCGATTCGGGAATTCTGGGCGCGTCGGACACCTTTCGTTGACATGACCACAATCGGATTCATCGGAAGCGGCAACATCGGCGGCACGCTCGCGAAGCTCGCTGTCGGCGCCGGGTACGACGTCGTCGTTTCGAACTCGCGGGGTCCGGAGACGCTGCGTGAGTTGGTCGACGAACTCGGCCCGAATGCGCGGGCGGCCACGACAGCCGAGACTGCGGCGGCCGCCGATCTCGTCGTCGTCACGGTGCCGCTGGGACGCGTCGCAGACATCCCGGCCGAACCGCTCGAAGGCAAGACGGTGATCGACACCTGCAACTACTACCCCGAGCGAGACGGAGCCATCGCCGCTCTCGACGACAAGCACACCACCACGAGCGGGCTGGTTCAGCAGCACTTCGCCGGGGCGGCGGTCGTGAAGTCCTTCAACAACATCTACTTCGGTCACCTCGCGACGCTGACTCGCCCGGCAGGCTCTCCGGAGCGCAGCACGCTTCTGATTGCCGGTGACGACGCGGCGGCCAAGTCATCGGCCGCAGAGTTCATCGCCGCGATCGGCTACGACGTTCTTGACGCCGGCGACCTCGCCGACAGCTGGCGCTTCCAGCGCGACCAGGCGGCCTACGCCGCGGCGTACGCCGAGGACGGCGACTTCAACCGCCCCAAGCGGGCCGACCGCGATGAGCTGCTGGCATTGCTCGACAAGGCCGACCCCGCGATTCGCTAGGCGCTCGGAACCACTCGCCCAGACGCTGCCCTGCGCAGCGGGTCGGCGCCCGGCGCGGATCAGTCGAGAACGGGCGGTCCTGCCGCCACCCGGCGCAGTACCGGTTCGGCCCGGTAGTGGTCGGGGTTGGTCTGCACCTCGCGCTCGTCCCACCAGGTTGCGCCGGCCTCGCGCAGCGGGGCGATCAGGTCGGCAGCGGTCATCGGATCGCTGGCGCCGCCGATGACGATGTCGAACGGCTCGCTCGAGCGTTCGCCCGCGCTGCGCGAGAGGAACGTTGCCAAAGCGCGCACCTCGTCCGGCGCCGGCGCCTGTCCGTGCCGCGCCGACTTGAACAGCGGCACCGCACCGTCCCATTGCGCGGCACGGCGCATCGGTCGACGGTTCGGCCAGTAGCCGGCGACCCACACCGGCGGACGCGGGCGTTGCACGGTCGCGGGCAACAGCGCGGTGCTCCGGACCTGGTAGTGCACGCCGTCGTGATCGACGCTCTCGCCCGACCAGTACCGGCACGACAGATCCAGGCCCTCGTCGAGTCGCTCAGCGAGGACGACGGGGTCAGTCGTGTCGCCGAAGCTCGCGAACTCGTCTTCGATCGGACCACCCAGCCCGGCGCCGAACACGACACGACCGTTCGACACAGCGTCGAGCGTGGCCACTTGGCGCGCAAGTTGCTCCGGACGGCGGCGGGCCACTGGTGTCACCAGGGTGCCCAGGCGCAGGCGCGAGGTAGCCAACGCGGCCGCTGTCAGCAGCATCCACGGGTCGCCGAACGGTTGACCGGCTCGCCGCTTCTTGTCGTGCACGACGTGGTCCCAGACGAACAGGGCATCCCACCCGGCGTCCTCGGCCGTCTTCGCGACCGTGGCCACCGTCCGGGCATCGGCGAAGTCGCCGAAGTTGGGGATGTTGACCGAGTACCGCACCGCCCTGTTCTACCTCAGATCGTGATCAGGACGACCGCGCCTGCGGCCAGCACCAGTCCGAAGCGTTGGACGCGGCTGGTGTGCTCGTGCAGCAAGCCGACCGCGAGGATCACCGTCACCGCCGGGTAGAGCGCCGTGAGCACGCTCGCCAGCGAGAGCAGCCCCTCGCGCGCCGCGAGCAGGAAGAACATGTTCGCCAGCGCGTCGCAGAAGCCGGCCACGAGCGCGATGGCGAGCACACGGCCCCGCACGCGCGCGAACGAGCGCGTCGAGGCGGCCAACGGGACGATCGCACCGCCGACGCGATGCGCGAGACGACCAGCGGCCACAGGCCCGAGTCGTGTCCGGCACGGGCGAGAAACACGAAGTACAGGCCGAATCCGATACCGGACAGGAACGCGAGCGCGATGACGCGGCTCCGATCCGTCCGTGCGGATGGTCGTCGGTCGTCCGCGACACGAGGACGACGGCGGCGAGCCCGAGCGCGATGCCGACCCACGCGCGAGGCGCCAGGCCGCTCGCCGATCCCGACGCCGACGAACACCGGGCACGATCGCGGCGAGCACGGCCGTGACGGGCGAGATCACGTTCATCGGCGCGGTGACCATCAGCTGGTACATGATCGAGACGCCGATGCAGCCCCGCCAGGCCGCCGAGCGTGCCGAACAGCACGACGCGCGCCGTCAGGTCGCCGGGCACGAACGGCAGCAGCGTCGCCATCAGCACCGCGCCGACCGGGTAGCTGTAGAGCAGGATCGTGACCGCGTTGTGCGCGCGTGAGGCGAAGCCGCCGGCGAAGTCGCCGATGCCGTAGAGCAGCGGCAGCGAGCAGGCCGAGGACGACCGTCACGCCGCGACGCTATCGACCGGCCACTTCGGCGAGGGTGGTCAGCCGCTACGGCTTGGTGAGGGTGAGCTGCGCGACGTCGAGGTAGCCGGTGCGGAAGCCGGCCTCGGAGTAGGCGAGGTAGAGCGACCACATCCGCCGGAACGTCTCGTCGAAGCCGAGCGCCGACCACTGCTGCGCTGCTCCTCGAAACGCGCGCGCCACCGACGCAGCGTCTCGGCGTAGTGCCGGCCGAAGCTGTAGCGGTCGGCGATGCGCAGCGCGGTGTGCCCTTGATCGTGCGGTCGATCGCCTCGACCGACGCGAGCTGCCCGCCGGGGAAGATGTACTTGCGGATCCACGTGTAGGTGTCGCGCGTGGCGAGCACCGTGTAGTCGTCCTGCAGGATCGCCTGCAGCGCCGACCCGGCCGCCCGGTGCGAGGGCGCGATCGATGGTGCGGAAGTACGTCGGCCAGTGGTTCGCGCCGACCGCCTCGATCATCTCGACGCTGACGATCGCGTCGTAGGTGCCGCTGCACCTCGCGGTAGTCCTGCAGTCACGTCGACGCGGTCGGTCACCCCGGCGGCTGCGATCCGTTCGCGGGCCAGCTCGGCCTGCTCGGTCGAGATGGTCACGACGTGACCGTCGCGCCCGCGGCGCGCGGCGCGGATCGCGAGCTCGCCCCAACCCGTTCCGATCTCGAGCAGCCGGGTGCCCGGTGCCGACGGCCGCGCTGTCGAGCAGCCGGTCGATCTTGCGGCGCTGCGCGTCGGCGAGATCCTCGTCGGAGCCGTACGGCTCGCCGTTGAAGATCGCGGACGAGTAGGTCATCGACTCGTCGAGGAACGTCTTGAACAGCGCGTTCGACAGGTCGTAGTGATGATGGATGTTCTCGCGCGCGCCCTCGATGGTGTTGTCGTGCGACTGCGGCATGCGGCTGAGCACGGCGTGGCGCAGCCGGTGCAGCATCTCCGGCACGAGTTCGCGCATGTTCGCGGCGAACGCCGACAGCACGCCGGCGAGGTCGTCGGTGGTCCAGTCGCCGGCCATGTAGGCCTCGCCGAACCCGATCGTGCCGGTGGCGCCGAGCCGGGCGAAGAACGCCTGCGGACGGACGAGTCGCATGACCGGGTGCGCCGGATTGCCCGCCGCCGTAGCTGCGTCCGTTCGGCTCGACGACGCGCAGCGGCATCAGGCCGGCCGCGCGGTGGAAGATGCGCTTGCGCGATCGCGGCGCGCATCGGCGAGTGCGGCACGTTCGCGACGTCCGGCCACAGCGTCGCATCGATCGGTTCCGCGTTCGGCGCGATCCGCGCGCGATCGACAATCGTCATGAGCCCTCCATTCGTGCCCAGCCGCATCTGTCACCCATCACACGACGAGCTCGGGCTGCCCGGCAAGCGCTCCTGCCAATACTTCGCGGTGTCGCCCTCCGCGGATCCGTCCGGAGTGCGGCCCAGGACACGTCGCGGCAACGAATCCGGTGCGAGGTCGTGCCAGAGTGACGCGCGTCGCAGCATTGCGTGCCGCTCGCCTTCGATGCTGACGTAGGTGACCGATTCGGCGATCCGGCTCGGCGGACCGGGCGTACGCGGCCGAGGCACGCGGATCGGTCATCCGGTCGCGGTCGCCGTGCGCGATGAGCACGCCGCCGGCCGGTCAGCGGCGCGACGGGGTCGCCCGGCTCGATCCAGGGCGCGAGGCCGACGACCGCACGCACGCGTCGTGCGCCGGCCGCGTAGATCGCGGCCCGGCCGCCCATCGAGTGCCCGACGAGCGCGACCGGGACGTCCGGGAACCGGGTGGCGAGCTCGTCCAGCGCCCACGACGTGTCGGCGACGGGCGAGCGCTCGGCGCCGTTCCACCCGCGCACCCTGTAGCGCACCTGCGCGACGGCCAGCCCGTCGCGCGTGGCGGCGCAGCGACGACACGAACGGCCGCATCCGCAATACGGCCAGCTGCGTGGCGCGCACGCGGCATCGCTGCTCCTCGACGCCCGCCGTGCAGGACGAGGGCGATCGCCGCGCACCGGGCCGGCGGATCCGCGACGATCAGCTTGGGCTGGTCGGTCATTTGGCCGGACACACCTTGCCTTGGGCGGCAGCGTCAGGGATCAGGTAGCCGTTCACGTAACCGTCGATGCACGTGCTGCCGTTGCAAGTAGGACGTGTGGCCCTCGCCGTTCCAGGTGAGCAGCCGGGCATTGCCCATTTCGGCGGCCAGGTGCTTCGCCCCCGGGTAAGGCGTCGCCGGGTCGTGCAGGTTGCCGACGACGAGCACGGCTTCGGGGTTGCCGCTGTCGGCGGCGGGATGGGCGTGCGGTGCGGCTGCCAGCCGAGGCAGCTCGGGCCGGCAGCAGCCGCCGGTACCGGCCGAAGATCGGGAATCGCTTCGCGACCACCTTCGACCGCGCCAGTATCTTGGCGACGCTCGGCGTTTGCGGACCGCTGTGTCGTTGCAGCTGATCGTCGTGTTGGCGTCGATGATGTTCTGGTACGTGCCGTCTGGCCGAGCGCTGGTTGTACTTGTCGGCGAGCTGCAGCAGGCCCGGACCCGTCGCCGTGCGCCGCTGAGTCAGCGCGTTGGCCAGGCGCGGCCACTCGCTTTCGAGTACAGCGCCTCGAGGACGCCGGTGAAGGCGAGCGAGGCGTGAGCTTGCGGTCGGTCCCGGTCGGGAGCGGCGCTCGCAGCGTGCTCGCGAACAGCTGCTCGGCGGTTGCGCCGGGTCGCCCAGATCGGCGCACACCGGTGCCTTCGCAGCACCACTTCGCGAACTGGCCGAACGCGTTCTCGAACCCCTCCAGCTGCTCGATCGAGTTCTGGTTGTGATCTGGGTCGGGTCGACCGCCCCGTCGAGCACGAACGTGTGCACCTCTTCGGGAACAGGTGCGCGTAGGTCCAACCGAGTTCGGTGCCGTAGGAGAAGCCCAGGTAGTTCATGTCGGCGTCGCCGACGCGCCTGCCGGATCTGGTCCATGTCGCGCGCGGTGTTGACGGTGTTGTAGTACCGCAGGTCGGGCCGACTCTGCTGGCGCATTCGTGGAGAACTGCCGATCGAGGCGACCTTCGTCCCTGATCCCGCCGGCGGTCAGCGTGTCCGGCGACTCGGCGAGGAACGCGTCCTTCTGCGCGTCGGTGAGGCAGCGGATCGGGGACGACTGCGCCGACGCCACGGGGGTCGAAACCGATGATGTCGAACTGCGCGGACGACAGCGGCGAGATCTGGGCAAGAAGCCCGAGGCCGAAGTCGATGCCCGTGCCGCCCGGGGCCACCCGGGTTGACCAGCATCGACTGCACCGGCGTGGTCGTGTTCTGCGTCGTTGGACGCGCACGACGCAAGGTCGATCGTCGGCCCGTCCGGGTGGGTGTAGTCCAGCGGCACGGCGAGCTGCCGCGCACCCGAACCGCATCGTGCCCTTCAGCGCGTGCGGGACCGGCGCGCCGGCCGAGAGCAGTTGGGTCGTGCAGTCGCGGAACGCGATGGCGTGGGGACGGGGCGTGCCGGGCGACGGACGTTCGCCGACGCGCAGGCCCGTCGCCGGACGACGTCCGTGCGACACGCCGCAGTCTGGTCAGCCGCGACGCGCGGCAGGCCAGGATCGCTGCGACGGGCGGCGGGGGGACGGCACGCTCTCGACGGTACTTGACCACCGACGATCGCTCACGGCGATCACGCGTGGCGAAATGCTCGAGCACGAGCGCCTGCGCCTCGCCCATCACGAACCCGAGCGCGGCGCCGACCGTGATCAGGATCCACTCGTCCTGCTCGAACGCTGGTCGGATCAGCGCCTCGAACTGCTTCTCGTCCAGCTCCTGCATCTTCTCGAGCAGCAGGTTGCGGATGTCCATCGTTTCGCGGGCGTAGTCCTCGACGTAGGTCATCGTCTCGGGCAGGCGCTCCATGACCTTCGTCGGCGATCGTCGCCTTCATCTGCTGGTAACGCGTACCGCCGACGGTGAGCGTGACCAGGGGACGGGCCAGCCCGGTGCTGCGGTCCAGCGCGCCCTGCACCTCGCGCGGATCATCGCGAACACCCGGTCGGACAGCGGCCCGCGCAGGATCGCCTCGATCACCTTGCGCGGCGTGATGATCTCGTCGGCGATGAGCGCGCCGTAGTCGGCGGCGACCTCGCGTGCGACGCTTGAGGAACAACCCCTGGATCGGTGAACCCGAAGATGTGGATCGGCCGCTTCGGGTTGAAGATCAGTCTTCAGCGCGAGCCAGTCGGTGAACCAGCCGACGACCAGCCCGAACGCGGGCATGATCAGCGGCTCGTGGAACAGCACCCACAGCGTCATCTGCAGCAGTCCGATCGCGCCGCCGAACCAGATGCCCGAGCGGGCGATGAACCGGAACTCCTTGCGGCCGGCCTCGCGGAAGATCCGGTTCAGCAGTGCCTTGTCGGTCACCAGGTTGGTGATGACCATGTCCTTGAGGTCGAACACCGCGTCGACGTCCTGCTGGATGCCGGCGAGCACTTCGCGCACCATGCGCGGCGTCTCGGCCTGCGCACGCGCGATGACCAGCGCGCGGACCGGCTCGGGCATCGCGTCCCAGACGCCCGGCTGGTACTGGGCCATGATCTCGCGGGTGATCTCGTCGGTGGCCTTGCGCATCGGCTCGGCGATCTCCTGCGCGATGCGGTCGGGGTCGAGGCGCGAAACGACCTCGTTCGCCGAGATGAGGTCGCGGGTCATCGTGTCGACCGCGATGCTCGCCATCCGCGCTGCCCGGCGTGGCACGATGCCCTGCCAGCCGAAGTACGGCTTGCGCATGCCGACGAACTCGATCGGCTCGAACATCATCTTGATCGCGACGAGCTTGGTGACGTACCCGATCAGGGCGGCGACGAGCGGGATGCTGAAGACGATGTACCAGTGGCGCGTGACGTCCTCGACGATGGACATCGCGCGGCTAAGGCGAGTCGGTGGGTGCTGCTGAGGTCGGCAGTGCCGGCCGGGACGGGTCGGCGGCGCTCCAGAACTCGGCTGCCGAACGCGGACAGGCGCGACCGTCGCCGGACGAGCTTCACCGTGCCGCGCGCCGACCGGCGGGCGTCTTGCACCGTCGAGTCGGTGGCCAGGATGTCGTACTGGACGGCCAGCGCTTCGTCCTCCGGGCCGAACTCGACCAGCCCGAAACTCGTGCAGCCGGGTCAGGTAGGTCGGCGTGCTGTCCGGGGACACGAGCCCGGCCTGCCGTCCGACTGCGCTGGCGTTGGCGAGCACCACCCGGGTCTTGCCGCGGCGCAGCTTCTGCACGACGTCGATCGCGGCGAACGTGGTGCCGTCGGACAGGGCAGCGAGGATGCGCGCCTCGTCCGGGACGAGCTGGCTGATGATGGTGCCGTAGAGGTACTCGCGGCTGTCGGTGCGCGTCGCCTCGACCGAACGCTCCAGTAGCTCGCCCATTGCGCAGCGCAGCGGGGCAGCGCCGGGATCGGCGCCGCGGATGTACTCGAGCGTGCGCTGCTCCTCGGCGACGTCGGGTTCGCGGCCCGGACGACGGCCGGGCACCGCCGGCGGGAACTGCAGCAGTCGGCGCGCCTCGCTCACCGCCACCGTCTGCAACCGCTGCGCCTCGCGCTCGAGCGTGCGTGCACCCGGGAGCTGGCGGGCCAGCCGCCAGCCGGTGCGACCGAGCAGGCGGCCGACCCGTGCGGCGCTGACGACGGCGCTACCGGCCGCGGCCACCACCTGCGCGGGCTGCACCTCGACGCGGGTGACCGGACCGGGCCTGGTCGTGGCGCCGGAGGTCGGTGTCGGAGACGGGCGCGGAGCGGGTTGCGGCGTGGCTGCGGTCGCTGCGTCCGGCGCTGCGTCCTGCGCTGTCCTGCCGGCGCCGGTTGCGGCGGCGAGCCGTCCGGCGTCGGGCGCGGACGGTCCGGCGCGTCGCTCACGGCCCACAGCCTAGGCGGAACGGTGCGTCAGTCTTGGCCAGGGTCGGCTGCGGGATTTCGACGCGATGGATCACCGGGATCGCGCTCGTCGCCAAGCAGATCGCGATCCCGATGACCGCCGAGAAGCGTTCGACACCTGTCGGCGCCGGCAGCGCCACTTGTCGGACGTGGGCCGGTGCCGTGTCTGTGCTCGTGGCGGTCGTACGTACCGGCGATCAGCTATCCGGTGCGACCCGGTCTCCACCGTATGGTCCGTGTTAGGCATTGTCTAATTGACAACTATCTTACGGGGAAACCTTGCGGAGACCTTGTCGGTCGCTGCGCGGCGCCCGGGCCGCCGGGCAGGCGCAACAATGAGCGCATGAAGCTGCCCGTCATGCCGCCGGTGTCGCCGATGCTCGCCAAGTCGGTCACGACAATCCCAGGCGGTGCGTCCTACGAGCCGAAGTGGGACGGCTTTCGCTCGCTCGTGTTCCGCGATGGCGACGAGGTCGAGCTGGGTAGCCGCAACGAGCGTCCGATGACCCGCTACTTCCCGGAGCTGGTCGAGGCGATCAAGGCCGAGCTTCCCGAGCGGTGCGTCGTCGACGGCGAGATCGTCATCGCCACCGACGCCGGCCTCGACTTCGAGGCCTTGCAGCAGCGCATCCACCCGGCCGAGTCGCGCGTGCGCATGCTCGCCGAACAGACGCCGGCATCGTTCATCGCCTTCGACCTGCTCGCGCTCGGCGACGACGACTACATGAAGCGGCCCTTCGGCGAGCGTCGAGCCGCGCTCGAGAAGATGTTCGATGCGGCCGGGTCGTCCGTGCACCTGACGCCGACGACGACGGACGTGGACGAGGCGCAGCGCTGGTTCACCGAGTTCGAGGGCGCCGGGCTCGACGGCGTCATCGCCAAGCCGCTCGACATCACCTACCAGCCGGACAAGCGGGTGATGTTCAAGATCAAGCACACCCGTACCGCCGACTGCGTGCTCGCCGGCTTCCGCTGGCACAAGACCTCGACCGAGCAGAGCCCGCTCGTCGGCTCGCTGTTGCTCGGCCTCTACAACGACGACGGCGCGCTGCAACACGTCGGGGTCGTGGGTGCGTTCACTGCAAAGCGCCGCGCCGAACTCGTCGACGAGCTCGAACCGTTGCTGTTGCGCGACGGCGACGAACATCCGTGGCAGCGCTGGGCCGAGGCCGAAGCGCATCAGGGTCAGCGACTGCCCGGCAACGTCTCACGCTGGAACGCGCAGAAGGATCTGTCGTTCGTGCCGTTGCGTCCGGAGCGGGTGCTCGAGGTGAAGTACGAGCACATGGAGGGGACGCGGTTCCGGCATCTCGCGCACTTCATTCGATGGCGCGACGACCGCACGCCCGAGTCGTGTACGTACGAGCAGCTGGAACAGCCGGTGTCGTTCCAGCTCGCCGACATCGTTCCCGGCCTCGGCAGGTAGAGGCCACAGCTCAGACTTTGCTGTGACCGCGGACGTCGGCTACTTCCAGCACCGTGCTGGAACACGAGAGACAAGAACAAAGGCGCGGCGACGGGAGTACCGCGGGAGTCGAGTTGCGTTGTTCGGTCCGGTCGGGACGAAGTCCCGAAGCGGAGAGTCCTCGCTGGTAGCTGCCGGTTGCGCTGGAAAGCATGCTTCAGCCGCTTACGAGGCCGGGTGTGTCGTGCATCCGGTTGCGTCGTGGCCGCTGGTCGGGGTCGACCCAGGCGGGTGGCACCCAGTGGGGTGCGTCGTTGAGCATGATCGATTTCCAGCCCATGCGTTCGAAGAGGGCGTGGTTGGCCGTGCAGACAAGGGTGCCGTCATCGACACTCGTGCGTTTCGTTTTCACGTAGTCGGTGACGTGATGGGCTTGCGTCCAGGACAGGGGCGCATCGCAGCCGGGGTAGGAACAGCCTTTGTCCCTGGCGAACATGGCTAGTCGTTGTTGTTCGGTGAACAACCTGTGCTGATCCGAATACGCCACGATCGCCTTCGTTTTCGATAGCAGCACCAGGATTGACTTCGCCTTGGGGTCGATCCACCGGTCGGCGACCGCGGCGGGGATCGCGAACCCGTGGGCGGTCTGGACGATGCCGGTGCCGTCGGCGTACTCGTCCACGGTCGCTGTCAGCACCAGCGTGGTGGCGCAGCCGTTCGCGGTGGGCAGCTCGCCGGAGCTGTAGAGGATTTTGAACCCGCCGAGCAGCGCGTCGTGGCGTCGCTGTCCCGGCGTGCGGGGGTCACGTTCGCCCGTCGGGGCCCTGGTGGGGTTTGGCCAGGGTGTCGAACAGGGTCTCGAGGTATTCGGCCGCCTCGCAGGTCAGTTCGCCGGCGATGCTGCCGGACCCGTCCGGGCGGCGGTGCAGGGTGATCGTGCGGCGGCGGTGCGCGGCTTCGACGTCACGGAACGCCCCGTCTTGATCGACCCGGGCGTACAGCCCGTTCGCGAACCTGGCAAGAATGTCGGGGTCGTGGTCGGCCGCGAAGTCGAGCAGCGCGCACTCGAACAGCGGGGCCGACTGGTCGGCGAGCAGATCGTCGATCCGGTCGGTCATCGCCACGACCGTGGCCGCGTGCCGGGTCGAGATCACCCCGGCGGCCAGAGCGGCCGCGGTCTGCGGATGCGCCGCCTCGACCAGTTCCCCGGTCAACGTCCGCCGCGGGGTCACCGCCGCAGCCAACCGAACCCGCCCCGCCGCATCGCGGGCACCGATGTGCAACGCATCGCGCAACAACACCGCAGTGCTCTTCGCACCCAGGTCATAGGCCAACCCGTCGGCCTCGACCTGCGCGATCAGGCCCAGTTGCTCGACCTCGATCGCCTTCTTCCGGCCCTCCAGCTCGCGCAACCGATCCAGCACCGCCGTGCCGGTCAACTGCAAGCTGCTCACGTGTTCGATTCTACCTCTTCCGAGGAAGAAATACCAGAGCCATGAAGGAGAATCCGCAGAAATATATGAGGATTCGGTCGTTCAGAGTTCGCGCTCGTAGAAGTAATTCAGGCCGCCGCCGGGGCGCTCGCGATTGACGAAGCCGAGGCTCTCGTACAGAGCTCGAGCCGCAGCGTCGTCCTCGTTGGTCCCCAGATCCATGTAGTCAGCCCCGCGTTGTCGCGCGTGATCCATCGCAGCGATCATCAGCGCACGACCGAGTCCGTGGCCACGCTCCTGCGGCACCACGTAGAGCTCGGCGAGGTAGCACTCGAGGTTGGCCGTCCAGATCGCTCGTCGAAACCGCAGCACGGCAACGCCGTCCGGACCCGAGCCTCCGAGCAGCACCGAGGCGTCGGCGTCGAGCAGGTCCACGATGCGCTCGGCCAGCGTGTCCGGCGGCGGAGTCGGGTCGTCGAACTCGACGTTGAAGTCGTGGAGCAGTTGGCCGATCGTCGCGGCGTCTGCTGCGGTCGCGATGCGGACCTCGGTGCCGCTCATGGAACTATCGTCGCGCCGCTCGTCCAGCGGTATATCGCAGGAACAGCGCGCCGTCCTCCTCGAGCAGGCTGTGCAGCCCGAGTGGTCGCGGTCCGTCCTTCCAGCCGTCCCCGTTCACGATGCGAACACCGGCCGGGCCCACGGCGGTCGGCGACAGCGTGATGCACAGCTCGTCGAGCTCGCCGGCCGCCAGGATGCGCGACAGGATCCGCGGGCCGCCCTCGCACAGCACCCGGGTCAGGCCACGGGTCGCGAGCGCACGGCGCACCGCGGCGTAGTCGATGTCGTCGTCGCCACACACGATGACGTCCGCGCGGTCGGCCAGCTCGGCCCGCTGCTGCTCCGACGAGGTTCCACACGTCACGACCAGCGGCCGGTTGTCCGTGAACAACCGCGATCGGGTGTCGAGCTGCAACGACCGGGTGATCACGGCAATCGGCAGCTCCGGACGCATGCCCCAACGGCGTCGCGTCCCGACCGGCAGTCGAGCCGGCCCGTAGTTCTCGGCAGCTGCCGTCGACCAACCCACGAGCACCACGTCGGCGAGATCGCGCAGTGCGGCGAACACGAGGCCGTCGGCCGGTGTCTGCAGGCCGCCCGAGAGTCCGTCGGCGGCGGCGGCGCCGTCCGCGCTCGCGACCATGTTGGCGCGGATCCCGCCCCGGTCGAGCCACTGCGCGGCATAGTGCTCGTGGACGTCGACGTCGAACTGCTCGGCATGGGTCGGGAGCAGTGTGCGCACCGCCCCATCGTGCCCGATGGGTACGTTCGAGAGATGCCCAAGAGGTCCAGGCGCGTCCCCGTGCCGCGATCGGTCGAGCACGCCCTCGACCGCGCCCTCGACCGGGCGCTGTCGATCCAGCGGCCCGTCGTCGTCGCGTACCTGGCCCGTGTGCGCAGGCGCAAGCCGGACGCCGGCCCGGCCGAGATCGTCACTCAGCTCGAGCGCCGCTACCTGGCCGCGGTCGTCGGCACCGGCGCGGCCTCGGGCGGAGCAGCCGCGCTGCCGGGCGTCGGGACGGGTGCCTCACTGGCGACCGGGGCCGCAGAGATCGCCGCTTTCGTCTCGACGACGGCGATGTACGTACTTGCCCTGGCCGAGGTCTACGGGATCCCCGTCGACGACCCCGTAGTGCGTCGCGCGTTGGTGCTCACCGTCCTGCTCGGGGACGTCGGCGAAGCCGCCTTGGCAGGCGGCGAGATCGAAGCCAAACACTGGGCGCGGGTGCTCGGCCGCAGCGGCTCGAAAGACACCGCGAAGGCACTCAACAGTCGGCTCACGCACCTGCTCGTCACGCGCTTCGGCGCGAGGCAGGGCGCGCTGGTCGCCGGACGGGCGTTGCCGCTCGGGATCGGGGCCGGAGTCGGGGCCGTCGGCAACGCCGCGCTGGGACGCAGCGTGGTGCGTGCGGCGCGACGCGCATTCGGTCCGGCACCGGCACGGCATCGCGCCCTGGCGGCGCTCGACTAGGTACTGTCTACGGGTGTCTGAAACCCCCCTGTTCGTCGTCGTGCTGACCGGTAACGGCGACGCAAGTTTCTCTGTAGCCCCGCGCGCCATCGGCCCGTTCGAGGATTTCGATGTGGCGCAGGCGTTCACCCAGACCCTTGCCGAGCGATACACCTCGGAGGGCGAGCAGGCACCCGACGCGACCGTCGTCCGCGTCGAGTCCGACCTGCCCGGGGTCGTCATGGGTGAGATGTAGCGCCGATGGCTGATCCGGTGGTGCGCGATCCCCACGTCGATGACGGGGACGATCGCGACGCCGCCGATGCCGCTGCGCAGGCCGACGAGCTACGCGCTCACGAGGAGAAGCTGTCCGAGCGCGGTTCGCTCTACGAGCCGCATACGAGCACCAGCGACAAAGAGAACCCGTACGGCCGCCTCGGCCGGCCGGTGTCGCGCCATGCGCCGTTCTATCGCGGCTTCGTCAGCGCGGCCGGAGTGCTCGTCGCGCTCGCCCTCGGCTACGCGCTCCGGCAGATGTCGTCGGTCATCGTGCTCGTGCTCATTGCCGCGTTCCTCGCGGTGGGCCTGAACCCGATCGTGGAGTTCGCGATCCGGCGCGGGATGAAGCGGGCCTGGGCGGTGCTCGGCGTCTCGATCACGGTGCTCGCGTTCCTGACCGGGCTGCTCTACGTCGTCGGCGGCGTGCTGCGCAATCAGGTAGTCACCCTGGTGAACGACGCGCCGAAGTTGATCGCCGATCTGCGGCACCACAAGACGATCGCCCACCTCGATGCCAAGTACCACATCCTGTCCGGCCTCGAGGACAAGCTGAAGAAGCCCGACTTCCTGACCGACGCATTCGGCGGCGTGTTCAACGTCGGGCTCACCGTGCTGAATGCGGTCGTCACGACCGTCGTCGTCCTGATCCTGACGCTGTACTTCCTCGCGTCGCTGCCGACGCTCAAGCGAGCGCTCTACTCGCTCGCGCCCGCGACGCGGCGCGAGCGTGTCGCGCAACTGGGCGACGAGATCCTGCGCCGGGTCGGTCGCTACGTGATCGGCGCGGTGTCCGTTGCCATGCTCGCCGGCACGGTGAGCCTCATCTTCCTGCTGTCGGTCGGTCTCGCTCAGTACGCGCTACCGCTTGCGGTGATGGTCGCGATCCTCGACCTCGTCCCGCTCGTAGGATCGATCACCGGCGCCGCGCTGGTCACGATCGTCGGCCTCGCGAACTCGCTGTCGATCGGCATCGCATGCATCGTCTTCTACTTGATCTACGAGACGCTCGAGGGGTATGTCATCTACCCGCGGGTGATGCGGTCCTCGGTCGACGTGCCGGAATACGTCACGATCATCGCGGTCCTGACCGGCGGCGCATTGGGTGGCATCGTCGGTGCGCTGCTCGCATTGCCGATCGTTGCCGGCGGCTTGCTGATCGTCCAAGAGGTATGGGTGCGTAGACAGGACGTGTCCTAGCATGCGTGTATCAGAACCGCAGTCATACGGTCCTGATGACCATGACCTACACCGCGGTTCTCCCCGCCCGCACACAGACGCTGCGCGCCCGTGAACTAGACGTACTCGCTCTCGTCGCCGACGGACTGTCGACCCGCGAGGTGGCCCGCACGCTGGCGTACTCAGAACGCACGATCAAGAACATCTTGCAGGACCTCACGACCCGGTTCGGGCTGCGCAACCGCACCCAGGCCGTTGCGTGGGCACTGCGCAACGGCCTGATCTGACTCAGGCGTGACTCGGGCCGGCCCACAGGTTGATGCCGCCGTCGTCGACCGCGTGCCGGTCGATCGACTTCAACTCGGCGGCGTCGAAGTCGATGTTCGCGAGCGAATCGAGGCTGTCGTCGAGTTGCGCGACGCTCGAGGCGCCGATCAGGGCGGACGTCACGCGAGGGTCGCGCAGCACCCAACTGATCGCCAGCTGGGCCAGAGTCTGCCCGCGCTTGGCCGCGATGCGGTTGAGCGCGCGGATGTGCTTCAGGTTGTCCTCGGACAACAGCTCCGGGTCGAGCGACGTGCCCTTCGACGCGCGTGACCCGGCCGGCACGCCCTTGAGATAGCGGTCGGTCAGCATGCCCTGCGCGAGCGGTGAGAATGCGATGCAGCCGATGCCCTGCTCGCCGAGCACGTCGAGCAGTCCCTCCTCGACCCAGCGGTTGAGCATCGAGTAGGACGGCTGGTGGATCAGCAGCGGGGTGCCGAGATCACGCAGGATTGCGATGGCCTGTTCGGTGCGTTGGGGGGAGTAGGACGAGATCCCGACGTAGAGCGCCTTGCCCTGGCGTACCGCGGTGTCGAGCGCGCCCATCGACTCCTCGAGCGGCGTGTCCGGGTCGAAGTGGTGGTGATAGAAGATGTCGACGTAATCGAGGCCCATCCGCTGCAGCGACTGGTCGAGCGAAGCGAGCAGGTACTTGCGCGATCCGAGATCGCCGTAGGGGCCGGGCCACATGTCCCAGCCGGCCTTCGTCGAAATGACCAGCTCGTCGCGGAACCGCGCGAAGTCCTCACGCATGATCCGGCCGAAGTTGAGTTCGGCGCTGCCGTAGGGCGGTCCGTAGTTGTTCGCGAGATCGAAATGCGTGACTCCGCGGTCGAACGCGCGCCGCAGGACGGCGCGCTGCGTGCGGATCGGATTGTCGTCGCCGAAGTTGTGCCACAGTCCGAGTGAGATCGCCGGAAGGTGCAGCCCGCTGCGACCGACCCGGCGGTAGGTCATTGCGTCGTAGCGGTCGCCGGCCGGCACGTACTGGTCGAGAACATCCATGCAATCAGTCTTGCACTGCGCGCGGATGCGTCCTGGTGGGTATGAGGCTGGGGTGGGACTGACCGTTGCGGTGACCGGGCCGACCGGCGAGATCGGGATGTCGGCGATTGACGCGATCGAGCGCAGCGACGCAGTCGACACGATCATCGGTATGGCGCGACGCGAGTTCGATCCTGCCGATCACGGCTGGACGAAGACCGAGTACCGCCAGGGCGACGTCCTCGATCGGGACGCGGTCGACGCGCTCGTCGCTGACGCGGACGTCGTGGTGCATCTGGCGTATCTGATCATGGGCTCGCGCGAAGAGAGTCGACGGACCAATCTCGCCGGGACGCGGAACGTGTTCGAGGCAACGCTCGCCGCAGCTCGGCCGTCCCGGTTGGTCTACACCTCCTCGGTCGCCGCGTACGGCTACCACCGGGACAACCCGGTGCCGCTCACCGAAGACGTTCCGGCGCGCGGCAGCGACGAGCACTACTACTCGGCGCAGAAGGCGGAATGCGAAGCGCTGCTGCGTGAACTGACCGACGGCAGCGAGCTCGAGGTCTACGTGCTGCGGCCATGCATCGTGGCCGGGCCGCGGGCGCCGGCGCTGCGCGAGAAGATGCCCTGGCAGGCGGCGAAACGAGCGCTGCCCGCCGCTCTGCGACCCGTTGCCGCGACCATCAGCGGACTCCTTCCACTGCTGCCCGACCCCGGCGTCCCGGTGCAACTGGTCCACCACGATGACGTCGCCGAGGCGATCGCGCTCTGCGTGTCCGGCGCTGGCGAGCCCGGCCTCTACAACATCGCCGGCGACGGTGTGGTGAGCCTGGCCGACGTCGCCGCGGCGACCGGGACACGCTCGGTCCGCGTGCCTGCGGCCGCTGCGCTGGCGGTTTCCGAGGCGTTGGCCCGGCTGCCCCTCGTGCCGGCTGCCGCCGAGTGGCTGCACCTGGGCCGCACGTCGGTCGTCATGGACACGACGCGAGCTCGGACGGTGCTCGGTTGGCGGCCGCGTCATTCGGCCGCGGACACCCTTGCCACGCTGTCGTCAGGTGTTCATCAGGATGAGGACGACGATGGCTAGGCCGTTGAACAGCATGTGGTTCATGATTCCGGCGGCCAGCCGGCCGCTCCACCGCACGAGCAGGCAGTTCGACAGCCCGAGTGTGAACACGACCGCGGCGAGCGTTACCGCGCCGGCAAGCGTGCTCACCTCGTACGTATGGAACACGGCGAAGATCGCCGACGAGAGCAGCGCGGCGGGCCAGAATCCCCAACGGCGCATGAAGGTTCGCAGCATCATGCCTCGGAACATGAGCTCCTCGACCACCGGCGCGATCAGCACGACGATCACTCCGAGCACGACGTAAACCGCGACCGAGTGCGACTTCACCACGAGGTTCTGCGACTGCTCTAGCGCCTTGCCGTGGGAAAGGCCGTTCGCGACGATGCCGACGACGATGCGTCCGCCGAACGCCATACCGAACCCGGCCGCGAGCCACGCGAGATCCATCCATTTCGGCCGCTGCAGACCGAACGTCCAGCCCCACCCCGAGTACCGGCGAACCAGGTCGCGACCGGCGAACACGATCGCGACGATCAGGATTCCGTACAGCACCGCTGTCAGCACGATGACGACTGTCAGCGACTCCGCGAAGCCGTGCGGATGGACGAAGTGTGTGACCACGCTGCCCAGGACGATCGATACGACGAGCGCGAGGCACGGCACGACGACCGGACGCCACCCCCACGGCCGCGGGTCGTGTCGGCGCATCAGCGCGATGAGCTGATCCAGCCGTGGCCGGGTGTCGACGGCGACCTGTTGAGGCGGCGTGATCACGATGCGCTCATCGTGTTCGGACAATCGCCGCGCTGTGCGGCCCGATCGTCACCTCACCGTTGCCTACCTCGATCGTCCCGGTCGCGAGCACCAGATCGAACGCGTCGACGGGGACGCTGCGCGGCTGCGTCGACAGATTTGCGATGACCCGCAACCCGCCGCGATGCATGACGAGCCACCGTTCGTCCTCGTCGATGTCGACCTGGACGTTGCGCAGATCGGCGTCGGTGAGCTCCGGCTCGGACGAGCGCAGTGCGATCAGGTGCTTGTAGAGCTCGAGCATTTCCCGTGCTCGTCCCGCCCCGCCTCGTCCCAGTCGAGCACGGCACCGCGGTACGCCTGCTCGTCCTGGGGATCGATCATCTGGCTGACGTCCCACCCGTGCTCGGCGAACTCGGCGACCCGGCCCTTGCCCGTCGCCTCGGCCAGCTCCGGCTCGGGATGGGACGTGAAGAACGGCCACCGCGTCGAGGCGGCCCACTCCTCACCCATCCAGAGCATCGGGGTGAACGGTGCGGTCAGCAGCAGCACCGCGCCGACGCGCAGCAAGCCGGGCGTCGTGATCTCCGGGAGCCGATCGCCGACCGCCCGGTTGCCCACCTGGTCGTGGTTCTGCAGCGTCACGACGAAGCGCCACCCGGGCGTCGTGCTGCGATCGACGGGCCGGCCGTGGTTGCGTCCGCGGAAGGACGAGTAAGTGCCGTCGTGGAAGAACGCGCGCGTCAGCACCTTCTGCAGCACCGCGAGCGGGCCGAAGTCGACGTAGTACCCCTGCGTCTCGCCCGACAACGCCGAATGCAGCGCGTGGTGCACGTCGTCGTCCCACTGCGCGTCGAGTCCGTAGCCCTGCGGTTGCGCTTCGATCATCACCGGATCGTTGAGGTCGGACTCGGCGATCAGCGACAGCGGACGGCCGACCTGATCCTGCAGCGCCGCGACGCGGGTCGCGAGCTCGGCGAGGATGTGCGTCGCGGAGTTGTCCTCGAGCGCGTGCACGGCGTCGAGGCGCAGCCCGTCCACGTGGAAGTCGCGCAGCCACATCAGCGCGTTCTCGATGATGAACTCACGAACGGCAGGTTCTTCGACGTTGACGAGGTCGCCCCACGTGTTGCGCCCCGACTTCAGATACGGACCGAAGCGCGGCAGGTAGTTCCCGGACGGACCGAGGTGGTTGTAGACCACGTCGAGCACGACTGCGAGGCCCTTGTCGTGCGCGGCGTCGACGAAGCGCTTGAAACCATCGGGGCCGCCGAGCGGCTCGTGCACCGCGTACCAGTCGACGCCGTCGTAGCCCCAGTTCCACACGCCGTTGACGGCGTTGACCGGCATCACCTCGACGTGCGTCACACCCAGGTCGACGAGGTGGTCCAGACGCTCGATGGCCGCGTCGAACGTCGCGCCGGGCGTGAAGGTGGCGATGTGCAGCTCGTACATCACCGCGCCCCGAAGATCGCGGCCGCGCCACTCGCTGTCGCCCCACGTGTGCGCGTCCTGGTCGTAGACGCGGCTCGCGCCGTGGACGCCGTACGGTTGCCACCGGCTCGCCGGATCGGGAATGCGTTCGTCGCTGTCGTCGAGCACGAACGCGTAGTCGGTACCCGCAGGCAGCGCCGGCCCCGTCCACCAGCCGTCGCCCCTTGCGTCGAGGTCGGTCCGCTGGTCGTCGACGACGACGCCGACCCGCTCGGCGTTCGGTGCCCAGACCCGCAGCACTTGGTTTACAGGCAGTGCGCTCACGTGCCCACCCTGCCCGATGGAAATGTGTGACTAACAGCGGCTGGGGTAGACCTTGGTCATGTCCTCCTCGATGCGAGAGCGCCTAGCGTTCGCCAACGGCTCCAGGTCGCTTGCCGACATCGACCCGGGCAGCCGTCCCGGCGCCCCGAAGAAGAGCGCGCTCAAGTCGAAGCTTGCCGATGGCGCGGGATCGATCGCCGACCTGCAGGAGAAGCTGTGGGCCGAGGCGACGGCCGGTGGCAGCCGCCGCGTGCTCCTGCTGCTGCAGGGCATCGACACTGCGGGCAAGGGCGGCACCACCGAGCACGTCATCGGCGAGTGCGGCCCGATCGGCGTGCAGTACACGGCGTTCGGCAAACCGACCAAGGAGGAGTTGCGGCACGACTTCCTGTGGCGCATCAAGAAGCACGTGCCGCCGCCCGGCGTGATCGGGATCTTCGACCGCTCGCACTACGAGGACGTGCTGATCGTGCGCGTCCACGACCTCGTCCCGCCCGAGGAGTGGGAGCAGCGCTACGACAAGATCAACGCCTTCGAGCGCGATCTCGTCGCCCACGGCACGACGGTGCTCAAGGTCTTCCTGCACATCTCCTACGAACGGCAACGCAAGCGGCTGCTGCGACGGCTCGAGCGTCCGGACAAGCATTGGAAGTTCAACGTCGCCGACCTGGACGAGCGGGCGCTTGTGGCCGAAGTACCAGGAGGCGTTCCAGGCGATGCTCGAGCGTTGCGATACCGCGGACGCACCGTGGTACGTCGTGCCGTCCGACTCGAAGAAGTACCGCAATTGGGCCGTCGCCCAGCTCGTGCTCGAGACGCTGGAGTCCCTCGATCCGCAATACCCGCAGCTCGATCTCGACGTCCCCGCGCTGAAGGAGCGCCTGCGCGACTCAGCGGACGAGGAGGGCGACCGGGTAGTCGGCGAGCAGATCGGCCAGCGCGACCGACGCTTCGACGCGACGGCCCGAGATGACGTCGGTGGCGGTGTGGCCGAGGTCGATCGTCGTGTCGCCCCAACCGCCGCCGCGTTCGAGCCCGACCGGAAGCCGCGTGGCGACGGTGACGACACCGCCACGGTCGAAGGCAACGGCATGGTCGGCTGCCGGTCCGGCCGCGCGCACCGGCAGATAGGACGCGAACAGGTCCGGCCAGTCGCGGCGTAATCGCAGCGCGCGTGAGACGACCCAGAGCTTGGCCGCACCGTCCGGCCCGATCGGCGGGGGCGCGGCTGCAGCGTCCAACCGGTCGATCAGGCCGCGACGCAGGTCGGCGTCGAGCGGGCGCCGGTTGTCGGGGTCGACGAGCGAGTCCTCCCACAGTTCAGTGCCCTGATAGACGTCGGGCACTCCCGGCATCGTGAGCTGAACGAGTTTCTGCGAGAGCGAGTTCGTCCACCCGTGCGGCGTGATTCGCGCGATGAACGCATCCAGCGGCGAACGCAACGCGGAGTCGTCGTACGCGCGGTCGACCAGCTCGTGCACCGATCGTTCGAACGCCTCGTTGCGGTCGATCCAGCCAGTGCTCTGTGCCGCTTCACGCATCGCCTTCTCGGCGTAGGCGTGCATGCGATCGCGCTCGATGAACCCGGTCCCGACGAAGGTCTGCCACAGCAGGTAGCCGAACGTCGCGTCGTCGATGGGAGCGGACGCCATCAGTTGTGCGGCGAGTGCGGCCCACTCGTCGGGCAATTCGCTCAGCACGGCGAGCCGCGCACGCACGTCCTCGCCGCGCTTGGTGTCGTGCGTCGACAGCGTCGTCATGCTGTTCGGCAGGGTCTCCTGCCGGCGATCCTGGGCTTCGTGGAAGGAATCGAGTTCGGCACCGAACGCGGCGGGATTGCCGCCGACTTCGTTGAGGGCGATGAAGCGGGTGTACCGGTAGTAGGTCGTGTCCTCGACACCCTTGGCCATCACCGCGCCGGTGAGCTGCTGGAACCGCACGCACAGCTCGTCCGCCGGGTCGGACAACCTCGCGGCGAGCGCCCCGATGGCGTCGCCGAGTTCGGGACGAGCGGCGCGGGTTGCTTCGATGGCCTGGGTGAGATGCTCCGCACCGGTCGGCAGGTACGACCGGTAGACGGGGAAGTGCACGGCCAGCTCGGCGAGCGCACCGCCGGCGTTCTCGACCGTGGGGACGAGTCGCGCAAGTCGCGACACCTCGGCCTGCAGGATCGTCGTCACCGCGGTGCGCTTGCCCGCCTCGACATGATCGTGGAACGAGCGCTGGTCACCCGTCAGATCGCGGTAGAGCCCGTCGAAGGCGGCTTCGGCACGGGGGTCGACGAACAGACCCTGCACCTCGGTGAGCGCGTCGTAGCCGGTCGTGCCGTCGACCGGCCAGGCGGGCGGTAGCGCTTCGCCCGGCTCGAGGATCTTCTCGACTGTGAGCCACGAGTCCGGACCGGCCAGCTCGCGCAGAGCGGTCATGTACCCGACCGGGTCGGCGAGCCCGTCCGGATGATCGACGCGCAGGCCGTCGATGCCGTCGTCGCGCACCCAACGCCGGATCTGCTCGTGGGTCGCGTCGAGCACGGCCGGGTCCTCGATCCGCAGCCCGGCCAGCGAGACCACCGCGAAAAAGCGTCGGTAGTTCTGCTCGGTGTCCGCGCGCCGGAAGTTGACGAGCTCGTAGTGCTGGCGCTCAGCGACCTCGGCTGGGGTGCCGCTCCCGGTGCCGGGCGCGATCGGGAAGCGGTGCTCGAAATAGCGCAGCTCACCGCCGTCGACACTGAGCTGGCTCGGGTCGAAGTCGTCGCCGAGCACGGGCAGCAGCACTCGTCCGCGCGACCAGTCGATGTCGAACCAGTCAGCATGGCTCGACTCGCGACCGAACTGCAGTAGGTCCCACCACGCCGGGTTCTCCGCCGGCGTCGCGACGCCGGTGTGGTTCGGGACGATGTCGACCACGACCCCGAGGCCGCGCGAGCGCGCGGCCGCGAGCAGCCGCGTCCAGCCGTCCGAACCGCCGCGGGCCGGGTCTACCGCGTCGAACCGGATGACGTCGTAGCCGTGGTCGGACCCCTTCGCCGCAGGCAGCAGCGGCGACACGTAGGTCGCCCCGATGCCGAGCGTGGCGAGGTAGTCGCACAGATCTGCAGCGGCGTGCAGGTCGAAGGACGGCCGGATCTGCAGCCGATACGTACTGGTGATCATCTGGTTTCCGGTTGTCAGTCGGCCCGCCGCAGCACGACGATGGCGCGCGGCCCGATGGACACGCTCGCACCCGCCGCCACGACGTCGGGCATGTCCTCGTCGACGCCGTTCAACGTGTCGATCACGATCTCCCACGCCGCGCCGTACTCGGCCGGCGGCAGGCTGAACTCGATCTCGGCATCGTGCGCGCTGAACGCCAGATAGAACGAGTCGTCGACGACGCGTTGGCCTCGGTTGTCGCGGTCCGGGATGCCCTGCCCGTTGAGGAACATCGCGACCGAGCGGCCGAAGCCCGAACCCCAGTCCTCCTCGGTCATCTCGGCGCCGTCCGGCGTGAACCAGGTGATGTCGGGCAGACCCGTCGTGCCGCGCCGCCGCACCGGACGACCGTCGAAGAATCGCCGCCGCCGGAACACGGGGTGTTCACGGCGCAGGGTCGCCATCTGCCGCGTGAACGCGAGCAGGTCGACGTCGACCTTGGCCCAGTCGATCCACGTGATCTCGTTGTCCTGGCAGTAGCCGTTGTTGTTGCCGCCCTGAGTGCGGCCGAGTTCGTCGCCGTGACAGATCATCGGGACGCCCTGGCTGATGAACATCGTCGCGATGAAGTTGCGCTGTTGCTGCGCGCGAAGTTCGAGCACCTTCGAGTCGTCGGTCGGACCCTCGACACCGCAGTTCCAGGACCGGTTGTGGCTCTCACCGTCGTTGTTGTCGTCCAGGTTGTTCTCGTTGTGCTTCTCGTTGTACGACACGAGGTCGCGCAACGTGAAGCCGTCGTGCGCGGTGACGAAGTTGATCGACGCCACCGGGCGCCGTCCGGACGTCTCGTACAGATCGGCCGAGCCCGTGATGCGTGCGGCGAACTCGCCGATCGTGGCCGGCTCGCCACGCCAGAAGTCGCGCACGGTGTCGCGGTACTTGCCGTTCCATTCCGTCCACTGGGGCGGGAAGTTCCCGACCTGGTAGCCGCCGGGGCCGACGTCCCACGGTTCGGCGATCAGCTTCACCTGGCTGACCACGGGATCCTGCTGGACGAGATCGAAGAAGGACGACAGCCGGTCGACGTCGTAGAACTCACGGGCCAGCGCGGACGCGAGGTCGAAGCGGAATCCGTCCACGTGCATCTCGGTGACCCAATAGCGCAGCGAGTCCATGATCAGCTGCAGCGTGTGCGGTTGCCGGACGTTGAGCGTGTTCCCCGTGCCGGTGTAGTCCATGTAGTGCTGCGGCGAGTCCTCGACGAGCCGGTAGTACGCCGCGTTGTCGATCCCGCGGAACGACAGCGTCGGGCCCATGTGGTTGCCCTCGCCGGTGTGGTTGTAGACCACGTCGAGGATCACTTCGATGTCGGCGTCGTGCAGAGCACGCACCATCGCCTTGAACTCCTGCACCTGACCACCCGGGTTGGTGCTCGAGGAGTACTTCGAGTCGGGAGCGAAGAACCCGACCGTGTTGTAGCCCCAGTAGTTCGACAGGTCCTTGTCGACCAGGAACGAGTCGTTGGAGAAGTGGTGAACAGGCATCAGTTCGAGCGTCGTGATGCCAAGGGACGTGAGGTGGTCGATCATCACCGGGTGCGCCAGGCCGGCGTACGTTCCGCGCATCTCGTCCGGGATCTCGGGATGTTGCTCGGTCATGCCCTTGACGTGCGCCTCGTAGATGACCGACTCGGCGTAGGGGTGACGCGGTGACCGGTCGTTGGCCCAGTCGAAGAAGGGACTGATCACGACACACTTGGGCATGTGCCCGGCCGAGTCGTCGTTGTTGACGCTGTCGGGATCGCCGAAGTGGTAGCCGAACAGCGACTCGTTCCACTCGATCGTGCCGTCGATCGCCTTCGCATACGGATCGAGCAGGAGCTTGTTCGGGTTGCAGCGCTGTCCGTTCGCGGGCTCGTACGGTCCGTAGACCCGGTAGCCGTAGCGCTGCCCGGGCTCGACCCCAGGTAGGAACGCGTGCCAGACGAAGCCGTCGACCTCCGGCAGCTCGAAGCGTGTCTCGTCGCCCTCGGCGGTGAACAAGCAGAGCTCGACGCGTTCGGCAACCTCGCTGAACAGCGCGAAGTTGGTGCCCGAACCGTCATAGGTCGCGCCCAGCGGATACGCCGTGCCCGGCCAGATTTCCATGTATTTCCCTTCGAAGTGCTTGCCGATGGGGCAGCCGAAGGCTGCCTACCCAGTTCGGGCGGCGCTCGGACGGTGCCGGACTACGAGTGTGACGAGGACGGCCTCGGCGGCACGGGCGGCGTGCTCGGGCCGGGCTGCTGGTACTGGCGGGGCGGGTACCCGGGCCGAACCGGACCGAAGCGGTGCCCGGGTACGCCGTACGGCGCGTAGTAGCCGTGCCGGTACATGCCGTCCGGACGCATCATCGGTGCGTCGAAACCGTGCCGGTGCCCGCCTCCGCCGACGCCGAGGCCCAGCAGGAAGCCGAGCGCGAGGAGCACCACCGCGGCCGCGAGGCCGCCGATGATCGCCGCCGTGCGCTTGGCGGGATTGACCCACGGTTCGCGGTAGCGCGGCACGAACGGATTGGCCGGGGGTGCGTCGGTGTACTGGTCGGTCGGAGCAGGTTCGGGGGAGTCGGAATCGGTCATGGTGGGTCCTCTCGCTGGCCTCCAGTCTGCCGCATCGCGACCCGGCACGCTGTCGGAGCCGGGCCGTACCGTGGTGGTATGAGGGTCAAGACCGACATCACGCCGTCCAGCGGCAAGTTCGAGGTGGTGTCCGACTTCGAACCGTCCGGCGACCAGCCGACCGCGATCGCCGATCTCGAGCAGCGCCTGCGCGCGGGCGAGAAGGACGTCGTGCTGCTCGGCGCGACCGGCACCGGCAAATCGGCGACCACGGCCTGGCTCATCGAACGGCTGCAGCGCCCGGCTCTGATCATGGCGCCCAACAAGACCCTTGCCGCCCAGCTGGCGAACGAGTTGCGCGAGATGCTGCCGAACAACGCCGTCGAGTACTTCGTCAGCTACTACGACTACTACCAACCCGAGGCCTACGTCCCGCAGACCGACACCTACATCGAAAAGGACAGTTCGGTCAACGACGAGGTCGAGCGGTTGCGGCACTCGGCCACCAACGCGCTGCTGACGCGGCGCGACGTCGTCGTGGTGGCGACGGTGTCATGCATCTACGGTCTGGGCACCCCGCAGGAATACGTCGACCGGTCGCTGAAACTCGCGTTGGGCCAACAGGTCGAGCGCGACAAGATCCTCCGGCATCTGGTCGAGGTGCAGTACACCCGCAACGACCTGTCCTTCACCCGTGGCACGTTCCGGGTGCGGGGCGACACGATCGAGATCTTCCCCGTCTACGAAGAGCTCGCGATCCGCGCCGAGATGTTCGGCGACGAGATCGAGCGGCTCTATTACCTGCATCCGTTGACCGGTGAGGTGGTGCGCGAGGTCGACGAGGTGTTCGTGTTCCCGGCGACGCACTACGCGGCCGGCCCCGAGCGGATGGAGCGCGCGATCCGTGGCATCGAGAAAGAGCTCGAGGATCGCCTGGCCGAGCTCGAGAAGCAGAACA
This sequence comes from uncultured Actinomycetota bacterium, assembly GCA_963757455.1. Lineage (GTDB taxonomy): Bacteria > Actinomycetota > Actinomycetes > Mycobacteriales > Jatrophihabitantaceae > RYN-133. The sequence continues at coordinate 154,253 of CAVWSE010000007.1, read as the reverse complement.
AGCTGCTCGAGGCCCAGCGGCTGCGCATGCGCACGTCCTATGACATCGAGATGATGCGCCAGGTCGGGTTCTGCTCGGGCATCGAGAACTACTCGTTGCACATCGACGGGCGCGAGCGCGGCAGCGCACCGAACTGCCTGATCGACTACTTCCCCGAAGACTTCCTGCTCGTCATCGACGAGTCGCATGTGACCGTGCCGCAGACCGGTGGCATGTACGAGGGCGACATGTCTCGCAAGCGCACGCTCGTCGACCACGGGTTCCGGCTGCCGTCCGCCATGGACAACCGGCCGTTGAAGTTCGAGGAGTTCGTCGACCGCATCGGCCAGACGGTCTACCTGTCCGCGACGCCGGGTTCGTACGAGATGGGCCGGACGAAGGGCGAGTTCGTCGAGCAGGTCATCCGGCCGACCGGCCTGATCGACCCCGAGATCGTGGTGAAGCCGACCAAGGGCCAGATCGACGACCTCGTCCACGAGATCCGCGAGCGGGCCGAGCGCAACGAACGCGTGCTCGTGACCACGCTGACGAAGAAGATGGCCGAGGACCTGACCGACTACCTGCTCGAACAGGGCGTGCGCGTGCGCTACCTGCACTCGGAGGTCGACACCCTGCGCCGCGTCGAGCTGCTGCGCGAACTGCGCCTCGGCGAGTTCGACGTCCTCGTCGGGATCAACCTGCTCCGCGAGGGTCTCGACCTGCCCGAGGTCTCGCTCGTGTCGATCCTCGACGCCGACAAAGAGGGCTTCCTGCGCTCGGGCACCTCGCTGATCCAGACGATCGGGCGCGCGGCACGCAACGTGTCGGGCCAGGTGCACATGTACGCCGACACGGTGACTCCGTCGATGCAGAACGCGATCGACGAGACGAACCGGCGCCGCGACAAGCAGATCGCCTACAACACCGAGCACGGCATCGACCCGCAGCCGCTGCGCAAGCGGATCGCCGACATCACCGACCTGCTCACCCGCGAGGCGGAAGACACCGATGCGCTGCTCGGCTCGACGCCGGTCGGCGGATCGGGGCGCTCGCAGTCGCGCGGCAAGTCGGCCGTTCCGGGCCGTGGCGGTCGAGGCATCTCGGGCGGCGTCGTCGGAGTGGGCGCGCACGCCGACGGCAAGCTCGACATCGCCGAGCTGCCGCGCGCGCAGCTGGCCGACCTCATCCAGCAGCTCAACGATCAGATGCTGGCCGCGGCCCGAGAGCTGCAGTTCGAGGTCGCTGCCCGCATCCGCGACGAGATCTCGGAGCTGAAGAAGGAACTGCGCGGCATGGACGCCGCCGGCGTCGGCCGCTGAACTCACCCGTTGAGTGGCGCGTAACGCGTCGAGTGGCGCGATATTTCGCGCCACTCGACGGTAGATCGCGCCACTCAACGAGGGTGGCGGTGGAAGGGCCGGGCTAGAAGGCGCCGGTGCCGTTCGGGGTGCCGAGCCCGGTCGGGCCGTCGTAGCCGGCCTTCGCGGTGCACAGGTACGACCCGCTGCAGCTGCCGTTGCTGCCCGAGGTCACGTCGTTGAGCGAGGACGTGTGGGCGTAGGTCCACGACGCGCTGCTGTGGCCGCCGAGGGCGTACACGCTGGCGATGATGGGCGACGATGCGCTCGTCCCGCCGACCTGCACCCAGCCGTCAGCGCCCTGAACCACGCCCAGGCTGATCAGATAGTCGCAGTACGAGCTGGTGCCGCAGCTGTTCGCGGTGTCGTAGACGGCCACGCCCGTGTTCGGGTCTGCCACGGCGGACACGTCGGCGACAGTGCGCTTCGCACAGCCGGAGTCGGTCTGCCAGGTCGGCTTTGCGTCGTAGGCCGAGCAGCCCGAGCCGGCGCCGCTCCACGCGGTCTCGGACCAGCCGCGCGCGTTGCTCGCCTTGTTCAGCGACGTGCCGCCGACTGCCGTGACGTACTTCGAGGCCGCGGGGTACGAGACGCCGTACCCGTTGTCACCCGAACTCGCCGTGATCGCGATGCCAGGGTGGTTGAAATGCGCGTCGTCGGCTGTCTGGGAGCTCGACTCGGACCCGCCGTAGCTGTTCGAGATCGCCACCACGCCCGCAGTCGCAGCGGCGGTGTCCTCGGCCTTGTAGAGGTCGGCATTGTTCGCCGAGTTCGCCTCGACGAGCAGGATGTGACACGACGGGCAGGCCGCCGAGACCATGTCGAGGTCGAGGCTGATCTCGAGTCCCCAGCCGTAGTCGGTGGACGGGGCCGGTGACGCGGCGCCGTTCTGGTTGACCTTCTTGAAGCAGCCGTTGGCCGTGGTGCAGGCCGGGAGGCCGAAGTGGCTGCGGTACGTCGCGAGGTCCTTCTCGGCGTTCGGGTCGTTGTAGGCGTCGACGATCGCAACCGTCTTGCCGCCCGCCGACGAGCCGGCGAGGTTGTAGGCCGACTGGATGTCGGCCGGGCCGTACCCGCTGACAGCCGTCGTGGTGTGCGGGCTCAGCACGCCGTTCGCAGTGCGGTTGGCGATCATCTCGCCGAAGCACGACGCGACCTTGACGCTGCGCGCGTGATGGCACGCAAACGGTGCGACCACGGTCTGCAACGAGACGCTGGGGATGCTTGCCGCTCCGGCCGATGACGGAGCGACGGCCACGCCTGCGGCGGCGGCAACGCCGGCGAGCAGGGCAAGGCCGGCACGGAACGAGCGTGGTGCTGCCATGCGGGAACTCCTCGAGGTTCGAGTGGGCCCTCGGCGGGACGAGGGGATTCGCCTCATCCTGACCGAACACCGTGTACCGCGCAAACCGGACATAACCGGGCCAGGAACGCCTCAGCGGCGAATGCGAGGATCGGTTCATGGTCCCGACGTACGCACCGCCGCAGGTGCGCCGCCGCCGACGCTGGCCGTGGGTGCTGCTGATTGTTGTCCTGGTGCTCGTGGGCCTCGCGGTCGCCGCGGACCGGATCGCGTTGAGCCTGGCCGAGGACCGCGCCGCGAGCGCCCTGCAGAGCTCGCAGGGCCTGAGCCACAAGCCGGACGTGACCGTCGAAGGCTTCCCGTTCCTCACCCAGCTGATCGCCGGCAACTTCGGCGAGGTCGTCGTCAGCGCCAACGACGTCACCGTGGGCCAGGCCCGCGACCTGCAGATCAATCAGGTGGTGGTCGACCTGCACGACGTGACGGTCCCGAGCGACTACTCCAGCGTGCACGCCGACACCGCGACGGCCCGCGGCAGCATCGGCTACGACGCGATGTCACGCCTGCTCGGGACCGAGGTCCGTGCCGGATCGGGCGGCCGGCTGATCGCCGAACCGTCGGTCCACATCCTCGGTCAGAAGTTCACCGGCACGGTCAGCGCCGTTGTCCATGCCTCGTCCTCCCGAGGGCTCACGTTCGACAACGCGCGGGTCTCGGTCAACGGCGTCAACGTGCCGCCGGTCGTGGCCCACGTGCTGGCGCACGTCTTCGAGCGCTCGATCTCGCTGGCCGGGCTGCCGTTCCATGTGCAGGTGACGGGCGTCGACGTCACGCCCGACGCGCTGGTCATCAAGCTCGCCGGACGCGACCTCACGTACCGACGCTGAGGGCCAGTTCGCGCCCGACAAATCGGCACAGATCGTCGGCCTCGGCGTCGAGTGCGGCGCGCAGTGGGCGGGTCACCCGGACGAACGGGACGACCTCGACGCGGCGTGCCGACCGGTCCAGACGCCAGCGTCCGATGATCACACCGTCACGGACGACCGTCGGACGGATGATGCCGCCGACGTAGACCTCGGGCCGCCGCTCGTCGCTGATCAACCCGGCGCGGTCGCGGTAGCCGATCAGCAGGTTGTCGAAGCCGCTGACCAGGCGCACCCCGGTTCCCTCGACCGGCTCGCCGAGCCGGTACCCCGGCCGGCCGTTCACCTCGACCGGCGTCAGCTCGTCGCGAATCAGCTCGATCGCCGGTGCCGACGACAGGCCTGACCACGTTGCGAAGTCGGCTGCGGTGGCCGGTGAGAACGCGGCGAAGTAGCGGCGAGTGAGTTGGGCGAGCGCGTCGTCACCGCGCGGGCCTTCGGGACAGTCGCGGAGCCAGTCGTCGGTGAGTGCGAACCGGCCGTCGTCGGCCTGGCAGGTGAGCCCGGTTGTCGCGAGATAGAGCAGGACGTGGATCGGAGCCTGGCCGTCGCCGATCGCGACGCCGCGTGCACGCAGGGTGTCGGCGAACTCGTGCCGGGTGAGCGGACCGTCTGCGAGCACATCCGGCGCGAGCCGTTCCGCAGCAGCGAGTAGCGGCGGACCGAGCCCGAGCCCTTCCCAGCGCTTGGCGCCTCGGCGGCGGATGCTCGGCCCGAGTTCGCGGACGAGGAACCGCAGGTCGGCGGCCGCGACGAGGTGGATGGTGCTGCGCATCAGCCACGTCCGCACGACCGACCGGTCGGCGATCGCCGCGTCGACATCGGCCTCGGTGACGCCGACCGAGCGGGCCCGAATACCGAGCCTGGCCTGGCCGAGGTCCTGGGCCTGGATCGCGACTGTATGCGCGGCCGCGGCGGCGACCGTCGTGCACGGACGGTCGAGGAAGCCATGCCGCGCCATCCGTTCCGCGAGCAGGCTCACGGTCGCGCGCCGGCGCGCACGATCGCACGCGCGGCGAGCACATGTCCCGCGGCGAGCGCTTGCTCAGGGTCGGCTCCGGCGAGCCGCGCCGTGAGCACCCCGGCCGCGAACGCGTCGCCCGCGCCGGTGCTGTCGACCACGGCCACATCGTGGCCGGGCACCCTGACAACGCGTTTGCCGTCCGACCACACCGCGTCCCCGTCGCCCTGCTTGACGATGGCCTCGCCGCAGCGCAGCCCCAGCGCCTGCGCTGCACCTGCGACGTCGCGGGTTCCGGTCAGTACCGCGGCCTCGTCCCGGTTCGCGAACAACAGCGCCGGGCTGACGGCGTCGATGAAGCGGCTCGCGCCGTACTCGCGCAGAGGCGCCGCGGACGCCGCGTCGACGGAGATGGTGCAGCTGTGCTGCCGTGCGGTGGCGAGCGCGGCAACCGCACGCTGTTCGGCCGCCGGGTGGAACAGCGCATAGCCCGACAGGTGCAGGTGTGTCGACGAATCGAGCGCGGGCAGGTCGCCGCCGACCGCGTTGGCCCCGGCTGACGGCACCATCGTGCGCTCGCCGTCCGGGCTGACGAGCACGATGCACGTCCCGGTCGCGAGGTCGTGATCGACGGTCACCGCGAGATCGACGCCGACGGCAGACAGCTCGTCCAGCGCAACCCGACCCAGAGGGTCACCGCCAACCCGTCCGACGAAGGTCGCCGGGCAACCTGCCTGCACCAACCACGCTGCCGTATTCGCAGCCGAGCCACCGCCGCCGATCGTGATCGGCGCCGGAGTGTCCGAACCGTGCGCCAACTCGCCGGGCAACTGCGCGCGCACATCGACCATGACGTCGCCGAGGCACACGACCCGGGTCATGAGTCGGCGGCGGCGACCTGCGCCGCGAGGCGTGCGTTGCTGCGCACGAGCGCGACGTTCGTCGCCAGGGACGCGCCATGCGTCTCGCGGTGGAACCAGTCGAGCAGGAACGGGGTGACATCCTTGCCGCGCACGCCGTGCGACTCGGCGGCGTCGAGCCCCCGTTCGAGCACGTCGTCGTGCACGGCCCGGTCGAGCTCGTCGTCCGGGTCGACAGGGTTGACCAGCACCAGGCCGTATCGATCCGTGCCGAGCTCGCGCCGCGCGCGCAGCACAGCCGCTACCTCCGCGGGCGAGTCGACGCGCCAGTCGAGCGGGTAGCCCGAGTCGCGCAGATAGAACCCGGGGAACCGGTCGGTCCGGTAGCCGAGCACACCGATGTTCAGCGTCTCGAGCCGTTCCAACGTCGCGGCGACGTCGAGGATCGACTTCACCCCGGCGCACACGACGAGGACGGGCGTTCGCGAGAGCGTCGTGAGGTCGGCCGACTCGTCCCAGGTGTCGACCGCGCCGCGGTGCACGCCGCCGAGGCCGCCGGTCGCGAAGACCGAGATCCCGGCCCGCGCGGCGAGGTGCGCGGTCGAGGCCACGGTGGTCGCGCCGAGCCCGCCGCGCGCAGCGACGTTTGCGAGCTCGCGCACGCTGACCTTCACGACGGACGGGTCGCCTGCGACCCGCGCCAGCGCGTCGTCGTCCAGACCGATGCGCGCGATGCCGTCGACGACGGCGATGGTCGCCGGGACGGCGCCGGCGGTGCGCACCTCGTCCTCGATCTCGCGCGCGATGCGCAAGTTGTCCGGCCGCGGCAGGCCGTGGCTGATGATCGTGCTCTCCAGCGCGACGACGGGCGTGCCGGACGCCAGGGCGTCAGCGACCTCCGGGAGCACCTGCACGCGCGATCAACTTCCTCTCGAACAGACCGATCGGAAGCGTAACGAGCGCCGCAACGACGAACGAGAGCATGGACGCGCTCATCCACGACGCCGGCGTGAAGCCGAGGCCGGTGTCGATGTTCGCCCACATCGTCTGCCACCACTGCACGTAGCCAGGGTTGATCAACTGGTAGACGACGAAGCCGACGACCCACGGAACGAGCATCAGCAATCTCAGCGGGGCATGTTCCGACAGGTCCCACGATCGCTTCGAGACGACGAAGTAGTCGACGGCGAGCACGCCCGCCAGCGGCACGAACACCGCGCCGAGCAGGATCAGGAAGTTCTCGTAGTCGCCGATGTTGAGCCCGAGCGCGAACACCGTGGCCAGCGTGCCGATCACCAGCGCGAGCACTCGGCGGTCCCAGCGCGGGCGGATGTTCTGCACCGAGATCGCGGCCGAGTACGTGTCGACGAACGACTGGTCGAGCTCGCGGACAGCCAGGACCGCGAACGCGAGCGTGCCGACCGGGATCGCCATGAACGCGCCGAAGATCTTGTTCGCGTCGCCGTGCGCGACGGTCAGCAGTGCGACGAGGCCCAGTCCGTAACAGAGGATCTGGGTGACCGAGTACCCGACGAACGTGCCCATGACGCCCTTGCGCACCGAGGTCGAGTGGCGCGAGTAGTCGGCCGCCAGCGGCACGTAGGACGCGGCAGCTCCGATGACGGTGTCGACGGCGATCCAGAATCCCTTCCACGAACCGTGACCCAGCGCCGGCAGCGGATTGCGCAGCAGCTGCACGCCGAGGTACCCGAGCGCGACCAGGACCAGCACGGTGACGTAGCGGCGCAGCACGCGGATCCAGCCGAGCGGACGCAGCGCCAGCAGCGTCGTGATCACACCGCCCGCGACGACGTACACCCAGCGCGGCACGCCGCCCGCGATCTGATGCATCGCGGTGCTGATCGTGACCAGTTCGAAGGTCGTCCAGCCGAGCAGCTGCACGACGTTGAGCACGGTCGGTAGCCACGAGAGTTTCGCGCCGAACAGCCCGCGCAGCAGCACCATCGTGGGCTGGCCGGTCTCGGTGCCCGCCAGTGCGACCACCGCGACGGCGGCGGTGCCGAGCACAGTGCCGAGCACGAGCGCGAGCAGCGCCGCGCCGAGCGACAACGCGGGCCCGGTCGGATAGAGGATGAAGATCGCCCCGGTGAACCCGAGGATGCTCACCCCGAGGTTGCCCCACATGCCGAGCTGATCGAGCAGCCCGAGCGCGCGCGGCGCCGGCTCGTCGAGGGTGAACGGCGCTTCCGCGGATTGGGTGGTTCGCGCGTCGAGTGTCTTGGTCGCCATCGGGCTGCTCCCTATCGCCGGTATGACCCGGATCAGGTTCGACGGTCGGCTGGTTGCCCTCTCAGCCCGGCTTGGTCCCGGACTCCCGTGCAGCGCTCATCCTACGCAGTTCAGCCGGCTCGAGCCGCTCCCCGGCGCGGACGGCAACGTCGAGCCGATTGCCCTCCGGAGCGAGCGGGCACTCCCAGCGCGGGTTGTACCGGCAGGACGGGTGGTAGGCGAAGTTCAGATCGAGGACGAGCTCGCCGGGCGGCCCGCCGAGGTCGGCACTCTTCGCGGTGTCGAGCAGGTAGCGCCCGCCGCCGTAGCTGTCGGTGCCGGCGCTCGCGTCGCGCATCGGGACGAAGACCCCGCCGCCGTACTGCGCCAGCCACCACACGTCCAGGCTCGCGCCGAGCAGTTCGACCCGCCCGATCCGGTCGATCCCGATCGTGCCGTCGGACGAGGTCGGAATGTCCAGACGCGCTGCCGGCACCGGTAACAACGGCACGGTCAGTCGATAGGCGGGGTCGTAGGGCCAGTACGGCAAGCCGCTGGTGCGCAGCGGATCGTCCTCGAGCAACGGCGACTGCGGATGCGTCCGGAACAGCTCGTCGCGCCCGGCGCGCCACAGCTGGTGCCCGGCGACGGGATCGGGCGCTGCGCGCACGTCGCCGTAGAGCCGCGCGACGCGGCGCCGCCAGTCGATGAGTTCGAGGGCTTCGTCGGTCGTGTCCACGACTCCATCATCATGGTCCGGTGCTCGACCACGTCACCATCACCGCTTCCGACTTCGCCGCGAGCCTGCGCTTCTACGACGCCGTGCTCGGCGCGCTGGGCATGCAGCGGCTGCATGAGCTCGGCGACGAGGAGGACTACGACGCGGCGGTCGAGGTCGCCGCCTACGGGACGGACGAGCAGGCGTCGGTCTGGGTGGCGGCCGGCAGGTGGCGACGACGCGGTTCCACCTGGCCTTCCGGGCGGCGTCCAGCGCGCAGGTCGAGGCGTTCCATGCGGCAGCGCTCGCGGCAGGCGGCACCAGCCATGACGCGCCGCGGCGCTGGCCGATCTTCCGCCGCGGCGAGTTCAATGCGATCGTGCGCGACCCGGACGGCAACCTGCTCGAGGCGATCGGTCCGGAGTAGCTACAGGTCGGCGACGTGCTCGACGTGCGGCGGCCCGGCGAAGAACGGGCCGATCGCGCCGCGCCACTGGGCGAACCGGTCGCTCGCGCGGAAGTTCTGCTCGTGCGCCTCGACCGAGTCCCATTCGACGAACAGCACGAACCGGTCCGGCGACTCGATACCGTGGGTCATGCGCACCGATCGGCACCCCGGCGTGGTCGCCAGCACCTCGCGCACGCCCTCGAAGGCGGCGATGAACTCTGCTTCGGCACCGGCACGCACCCGGATGTCGGCTACCTCGAGCACCATGGGCCCGAGTCTGTCAGCCGGCTCGCCCGCACGCCGACCCGGCGTGGCGGACCCCAGGTGCTGGGTCACACCAGTCACATTTGGCACACTGGTTACATGAGCGACGCTTGCGGAGCGAATCAACGGCATCGCCCGCGCCGTCAGGCGCGTATGTCGGTCCCGACCGGCCCGAGCGCAGCGAGTGGTCGGGAGGGGACCCCATGAGTGTGGGACGCATCGTCGGCACCGCCGCGGCTCTCGTGACCGTGGGCGGGTGCGCCGTGGCCGTGGTCGGGATGGCCCGCGCCGACGTCGCCAAGCACCACCCGCTCGCCGAGCGCAGCCGCAGCGACACGGCGTCCAGCAGCATCCCCGCGCAACTGCCCGGGTCGACGCCGTCCCGATCGCGGCACGTCGTGCACCACCGGCGACCGGTCACGCGAGCCGTCCAATCGGTGACCTCGGTTGCGCAGAGCACGTCCGCGCTCGCCTCCGTCCGCCCGACGCCGACGCACACCCACGCCGTGGTCGCGACCCCGACGATCACGCCCACCGCGACGCCGACCTACCGGCCGCGCCCGACCCCCACGCCGACAACGACGACGCATTCAGTGGCGCCGGCCGTGCACCCGAAGCCCACGCCGCAGCAGAGCTCTCCGCAGCGCGGAGTGCGCCTGCCGGTGAGCGGCACGACCGGAAGCGCCACGCGGGTGCTCACGGTCAAGGCGCGCTCGACCTCGAGCACCGTCGCCACGCTGCAGGCCTGGCGCAAGGCGCCGGGCGGCGGCTGGCTGAGGGTGGGCACGGCGACCACCGCGCACATCGGGGCGGACGGCATGTCGCGCACCCCGAGTGAATCGCGCTCGGCAACGCCGATCGGGAGCTTCACGCTGACCCAGGCCTTCGGGCACGACGCGAACCCCGGCACGCGGCTGCCCTACTTCCACACGACGCCGGCGGACTGGTGGATCAGCCAGAGCGGCCCGCTGTACAACACCCACCAGCGCTGCTCGTCGCGATGCGGGTTCAATCAGGGCGGCCCGAACGAGCACCTGTACTACGAGACGCCGTACTACGACTACGCCGTCGTCATCGACTACAACACGCGCAACGCGCCGGGCGGCGTGCGCCAGGGCGCGGGCAGCGCCTTCTTCCTGCACGTGTATCCGCCGGGCACCGGTCCGACGGCGGGCTGCGTGGCCATCCCGATGGCGCGGCTCAAGCCGATCATGCGCTGGCTGCTGCCCGACCGGCACCCGCGCATGCTCATCGGTACCGGCTGACCCGAGCGTGACAGGGTGGACGGGTGCGCCCCGCCCGTCCCGTCGTCGTTGCCCTGCTCGCGGTGGCACCCCTCGCAGGCTGCACCTCGACGCTCGGCGCACGCCGGCCACTGAACGGGTTCGCCGTCCACCCGCCGTCGCCGCCCCGGCCATCGGAATCGCTCACGCTCCGAGTGGCCCGCGGCACGCCCTCATCCGTGGCGCCGGACGTCCCACCCCGCATCGGCACAGGCATCTGCGGCGGACGCAAACGCAACCGACGCACGTCCGTCGGGTTGTCCACGCCGCGCAATTGCCGCTCGGTTACTCCACCGGCTCGGCGCGGCAGGTGATCACGGTCGTCGCCGGCGCCGAGTAGGACACCCAGGGCGACGGTGCAGGCCTGGCGGCGGGTGCCGGGCGGCTGGCACCGGGTCGGCCCGGCGGTGCCCGCGTATCTCGGGTACGACGGCATGACGCCGGACCCGAGCGAGTCGGTTGCGGCGGTGCCGATGGGCAGCTACACGCTCACCCAGGCCTTCGGACGCGACGCCGACCCCGGGACGCGCTGCCGTACCGCGAGACGACGCCGGCCGACTGGTGGATCAGCGAGTCCGGTCCGCTCTACAACACCGAGCAGCACTGCGACGCGGCAGTTGCCCGTTCACGCAGGGCTCGCCGAACGAACACCTCTACTACGAGACGCCGTACTACGACTACGCCGTGGTCATCGACTACAACACCGCGAACGCGCCGGGCGGCGTGCGGCAGGGCGCGGGCAGCGCGTTCTTCCTGCACGTCGCGGTCGGCGCGCCGACCGAGGGGTGCGTCGCGATCGACGCGGCCAGCTCGTCCGGATCCTGCGGTGGCTGCGGCCCGCCGAGCACCCGCGCATCCTCATCGGGACGGCGTAGCGACGTAGGCCGCGCCGAACAGCGGGGCGGTGTCGCGATCGGCGGCGATATGGACGGGCGGCACGGCGACGTCATCGGCTCCCTCGCGGAACCAGGCCTCGAACAGATCCCATGACGCGGACATCGACCCGCCGACGACGATCACGTCCGCGCCGAAGTCGCGGATCGGCGCCGGCCAGCGCGCGTCCCAGGCGCGCAGCGCGTGCGCGAGCACCGCGCGCCGCGGGTTCGCCGGCGCGGGCGCGGTCGGCGATCTCGCGCACGTCGGCGTCGCGATCGCCGGTCGGCCTCGGCGTATGCGCTGCCGGATCGCCCGGCGCGACATCGACTCCTCGAGGGGGCGCCGTCCACGTGCAGCAGATGTGCGCGTCCGCCCGGCGGCACGCCGGGGTCGACGACGCGGCCGCGGTCGACCCAGCCGCTGCCCACACCCGTACCGAGGGTGAGCCCGACGACGCGGTGCTGCCCCGGACCGGCGCCGGCAAGCCATTCGCCGACCGTGAACGCGTCCGCGTCGTTGCAGAAGTGCAGGTCGTCGGGCGCGCGACCGAGCCGCCGCGGCGAGCTCGGCCCGCACGTCCACGCCGGCGAGCGCCTCGAACTTGCCGACCCCGTGGAAGCGGCCGATGCCGCGCGCGTAGTCGAACGGGTCGGGCATCGCGACCGCCCAAGTCGGCTTTCCATGCGCCGCCGCGCGGCCGCACCCGCCATGCCGTCGAGGATCTCGCCGGCGAGCCGTGAGCGTCGATGTCGACACGGTTGGGAGGGCCGATCAGCCGCCAGGGGACGTCTGATATGTGCCGCCGTGACATGTGTCCCGCCGATATCGAGTACTCCCAGCGCGGTCACGGCGCGATGCTCTCATCGTCGCCGGTATCAGCGCGGCACGGGCCGGCTCCTGCTTGCCAGTGGGGATTGACCGGCCGGTTCGGGGCTGGTCGAATGTGCGAGGCCTGGAGGATCCCTGTGAAGTTCCCGTACTCGCCGCCGTACGTGGGCTGGCGACGTGCGCGGCGATCGTTGCGCTGGCGAGTGCCTGTTCGAGCTCGACGGCCGGGACCGGTTCGGCCGGGACCGGCGGCGGGGGTGGCGCCGGCGGATCGAGCGGCGGCGTGTCTGCACCGCCGGCCGGCGGCGGCGGGTCCAGCGGTCGGGCGGCGGTGGCCGTCGGCGGCGGTGCGCGACCGGAAACTTCTGCACCGACTGGGCGCAGGGCGGCGACGACCTGTCGAAGATCATCAGCCCGACCGGCATCCAGCAGCAGTTCGTCGCGCGCTTCGACAGGTTCGCCGCCGAGGCGCCGGATGCGATCAAGCCGGCAGTCGTCGCGGTCGACCAGTACGTCCACAACGCCGTCAGCGGCAACGCCGATCCGCAGGCCGCGCAGCAGCTGGGCAGGACTTCGTGCAGATCGGCGGTGGATCGCGCAGAACTGCCACTGATCACTGGTAGGTGATCAGGTCCGGCTTCGGCCGGCGGGCCATCACGCGATCCGGCGACATCATCGGGCGGTCCTGGCGCAGGAACAGCTTGAAGCCCGGTGCCGAACGGGCGGCCGGGAAGCGCGATGCGCTGCCACGTGGCGATCTTGGCGCGTGGGGTGCCGAAACCGTCCGCGTGGAACACGACCTCGATACCCGGACCGGGGTGGATGTTCTGCCGGTCGGGCAGCATCCCGGGACGTGAACTGGTGCACGACCAGCAGCTTGTCGGGCAGGTGCTGTGCCGCGACGATGCCGGACAGGTAGCGACGCACTGCGTTGATCGGCGCCGCGCGGGAGTGCCCGATGACTGTTGCCCGGCACCTGGTGCGGCCCCATCTTCCATTCGGGGTCGAGCGCGACCGACACCCACGGGTCGGTGAGGACGTAGCGGAATTGCTTGACCTGGTCGAGGAACTCGGCGCGTCCTGGTTGGAAGTCGAGGATCAGCAGCATCTTGTGGCGGTGCGCGACGCGCAGGTACGGCGCGAGGGCAGCGCGCGTGATCGGCTTCGAGTAGCTGCCGTCCGGACCGGGGGCGCCCTGCGCGACGGTCGCGATCAGTTCCATCGCCGGCTGGACGGGCAGCCCGTAGCCGCGCCACTGCTTGGCTCGGGCGATGATGTCGCCGGCGATCAGGCGCGGCGGCTTCGAGCCGAGCACGCCGAGCCCGCCGCCGCCGACGCCGCCGTAATAGGCGACGACGCGGTAGTGGCCGAGGATCTTGGTGCCGCCCTGCGGCAGTTGCGGCGCCGACGAGGTGACCGCGGCGCCCTGCGCGATCGGCAGCGCGGTCGAGACCATGCCTGACGGGACCAGCAAATGACGGTCGCCACCGAGGCGAACAGCATTCGCAGCACGTCGCCACGTCGCATGCGCGGACTGTACATCTGTTCGAAGCGCTTCCGGCGCCACGACACGGGCAGCAGCACTTCCTCGATACGTGCCAGCGCCTGGCGCGCGTAGCCGTTCCAGACCTGCGCGAACATCGGCAGCACCGCGCCACCGACGCTGGAGCCGGGCGTAACCGACCAATGCCAGGTGATCCGCACGCCGGTGCCGGCCGGGTCGAACGACCACAGTCCGTCGACCGAGCCGGCGAGCGGCTTCATCGGCCCTGTGACGTCGGTGAGCCCGTACCCGAACGCCCTCGGCCGGTCGACCAGCGTCAGCGTCTCGCGCATCGACCCGCCGCCCGAGAGCAGCACGGTGCGCTGCTGGCCGACCGTGCCCCAGTCAGCCGGGCCCTCGGTCGCCTTGATCGACGGGATCGGTCCGTACCACGGTTGAACAGCCGTTCAGCGGCAACGGCAGCACCGCGTCGAACGCCTCCTCGACCGTCACCGGGTACGTGCGCGAGCAGGACATCACCACGGGTTCGCCCATCCCGCGAGCCTAGGGCAGTTACCAGCCGCGCTCGCGCCACTCGGCGAGATGCGGACGCTCGGCGCCGAGGGTCGAGTCGTCACCGTGGCCGGGGTAGAACCACGTCTCGTCCGGCAGGGTGTCGAAGATGCGCTGCTCGACGTCGTCGATGAGCGACGTGAAGTCCTCCGGCGACCAGGTCTTGCCGACGCCGCCGGGGAACAGCGAGTCGCCGGTGAACAGGTGCGGCGACGCCCTCGGGGTCGCGGTAGAGGACGGCGACCGAGCCGGGCGTGTGACCGCGCAGGCCGATGATCTCGAGCGTCAGGTCGCCGACGTCGATCGTGTCGCCGTGCTGCAGCCGCTCGTCGACCGCGACCGGCAGCGCGTCGGCGTCCTCCTCGCCGGCGTACACCGCGGCGCCCGCGTCGTCGACCATCTCCTCGAGCGCCTGCCAGTGGTCACGGTGCCGGTGCGTGGTCAGGATCGCCGACACCGGCGGTCCCTCGAACCGGACGAGCTCGCGCAGCCGGTCCGCCTCGTTGGCCGCGTCGATGAGCAGGCCCTCGTCGGTCTCGTGCAGCGCAGCAGGTACGCGTTGTTCTACATCGGCCCGACGGCGAGCTTGGCGATCGTCAGGCCGGGCAACCGGCGCACGTCCATCTCGCCGCCGACCGTGACCTTGCCGGTGTACGTGTCGCTCATACGGGCCAACCTAGCCGTCGAAGATGGGCTCGAACTCCTCGGTCGGCGGCCCGGAGGACAGGTCGACGCGCGTGTCCGGCAGATCCTGCAGCACGGTGCGGACGTAGTCGGCGACCGCGGCCGACCGTCCGACGTCGCGGCCCGTCTGCTCCGACAGCAGCCAGCGGTGCTCGCTGATCTCGTGGAACAGCTCGGCGTCGGGCAGCTTGGCACGCAACTCCGGCGGGACGAGCGCGAGCGTGCCGTAGAACTTCTCGTCGAGCCAGCGCCGCGCGGCGAGGTCCTCCCAGACGGGCGAGCCGAGGGCGTCCTCCCACTTCGCCCGGTAGCGCCACAGGTCCGCGAGCAGCGCGCGCGCCTGGTTCTCCTGCACGCGCAGGCCGGTCAGTTCGAACAGCCGCCGCTGGTGGTGCCCGGCTTCGACGACCTGGGTGTCGAACCCGAGCCGCATGCCCTCACGCTCGGTCTTGATCCGCATCTCCGAAACGTCGAAGCCCGAGATCGTTGAGCCGCCGCACCCGCTGGTTGATCAGGTAGTTCTCCCCGGGCGGCACGAGCACGTCCTGGGTCAGCTCGTCCCACAGCGACTCGTAGCGCGACTGCGCGACGCGCGCGAGGTCGGCGACGTCGACGTCCTCGTCGAGGAACCCCGCGGCCTGCAGGTCGAACAGCTCGCCCGCGATGTTCATCGTCGCCGTCTCGAGGTCGTACGCGCGCTGCCCGTCGGTCAGGCGGACGTGCAGCTCGCCGGTCTCCGCGTCCACGAGGTACGCGGCGAGCGCGCCGGCGTCGCGGCGGAACAGCGTGTTCGACAGCGAGCAGTCACCCCAGTAGAACCCGGCCAGGTGCAGCCGGACGAACAACCCTGCGAGCGCATCGAGCAGCCGGATGCGCAGCTGCGGCAGGCTCCGTCCGGTGAACAGCGACCGGTACGGCTGCGAGAACGGCAGGTGTCGCGTGATCAGCAGACCGCCGAGCTCGGCACCGTCGGGAGTGGTGCGGTCGATGACCGTGCCGTACGCGTCGACGACGGGGACGGAGTGCTCGGCGAGCGACCGCAGCAACGAGTGCTCGCGCAGGACGAACCGGTCGGTCGCCTCCTTGATCGCGAACACCTCGCCGCCGACGTCGACGAAGCGCACGACGTGCCGCGAGATGCCTCGGGGCACGTAGACGATCCGCTCGTCGCGCCACTCGGCCAGCGGCTGCTCGAACGGGAGCGTCAGCACCTCGGTGTTGGTGCCGAGAGTCGTGACTTCGAACCCCACCCGGAAAGCGTAGGGCCCTGATCGCCGCACCGGCGGCGATTACAGGTCGAGCTTCAGCAATGCGTTCTCGACGACCTCGGTCAGGGCCGGATGGATCCAGTACTGCCCGTGTGCCATCTCGCGCACACCCAGCCCGAAGCTCATCGCCTGGATCAGCGGCTGGATCAAGGTCGCCGCCTGCTCGCCCATGATGTGCGCGCCGAGCAACTGCCCCGTCCCGCGATCGGCGATCAGCTTGCACACGCTGGTGGTGTCGTCCATCGCCCAGCCGTACGCCGTGCCGCCGTAGTCCTGCATCGCGGTCACGTAGTCGAGGTGCTTCTCGGCCGCCTGCGCCTCGGTCAGCCCGACGCTGGCCAGCTGCGGACGGGTGAACACCGCGGACGGGACGAAGCGGTGATCGGACTTGATCTGGTCGTCGGGGTGGGCGAGGTTGTGCGCGACCACCCGTGCCTCGTGATTGGCCACGTGCTTGAGCTGGTAGTCGGAGCTGACGTCACCGAGCGCCCAGATGTGCGAGACGGACGTGCGCTGGTACTCGTCGACCTTCACCCGTCCGTCGTCGTGCAGTTCGAGTGCCGGCGGCAGCCGCGTTGAGGCGGTCGCCGTTCGACACCCGGCCGGTCGCGACCAGAAGCAGGTCGACCTCGAGTTCGGTGCCGTCGTCGAGGGTCATGCAGACGACGTCGCCGTCCATGCGCAGCTTCGACAGGTGGTAGCCCAGCCGGACGTCCCATGCCTGCAGGGCGCAGGCGTTGAAGGCGTCGCGGATGTCGGCGTCCAGGTGCTTGGCGAGCTTGTCGCCGCGCAGCACGACCGTCGTGCGCGCGCCGAACGACGAGAACACGTGCGCGAACTCCGCGCAGATGTAGCCGCCGCCGAGAATCGCCACGCGCGGCGGCACCTCGTCGACGCGCATGACGGTGTCGGACGTGTGGAACGCGACGCCGGATTCCCTGACGATGTCGGGCACGACCGCACGCGATCCCGCCGCGACGACGAAGCGATCGGCGGTGATCGTCTCGCCGGTGCCCAGCTCGAGGGTGTGCGGGTCGCGGAACTGCGCGTGCGTCTCGTAGAGCGTCGTGTTGTGGTGGTCGCTGCCGTTGCGCCGGTACTCGCGGCCGCCCTCGGAGATCGCGTCGATACGTCCGAAGATGCGGTCGCGGATGTCGCGCCAGCGCACGCCGTCGACGTGGGCGTCGACCCCGAGCCGCGCCGAGTCGCGAGCATGCGCAGCGACGTCGGCGGGATACACGTACATCTTGGTCGGGATGCAGCCGACGTTCAGGCACGTGCCGCCGAACGTCGACTCCTCGATGACTGCGATCTGCCAATCGGCGAAGTCAGGTGTGACCAGCGAGTTTCCCGAGCCCGAACCGATGATCGCGAGGTCGTAATGCACAGACGCAACGGTACGTGCCGATCACCACGCTCCCACGGCCTCGGCCATCAGGTCGCCGTACAGGTGCTCGAACTCGACCGTCTCGAGACCGCGCCGCGCGAACCAGGTGCACACGTTCTCGCAGTCGCGGTGCAAGTACTCCGGCCCCTGCGGATTGGCGACGAGGTCGACGATCTGCGGCAGGTCGATCATGACGAGGCGTGTCCCCGAGGGCGAATCGTCGACGAGCAGGTTGTACGGCGACAGGTCACCGTGGGCGTACCCGGCCCGGGCGAGCAGCCGCATCGCATCGACGCACTGCTCGAACAGGCTCGCCAGCAGCTCGGCGTCCGGACGCGTCTGGGCGAGCCGCGGTGCCGCCTGGCCGTCCGCGCTGCCGATGAACTCGAGCAGCAGCTCGGTGCCGTACAGCTGGATCGGGTAGGGGACGGGCGCCCCGAGCTCCCACAACGTGCCCAGCGCGGCGAATTCCGCACCGGCCCACTGTCCGGACGCCAGCTCGCGGCCGAACTCCGTGCGGTTTGCCAGCGCGCGCCGTTCGCGGCTCTTGCGCACGCGCCGGCCGTCGGTGTAGCCGGCGTCCCGGTGGAACATGCGGTGCTCCGCGACGCGGTAGCGCTTGGCCGCGACGAGCATGTGCGCACCGTCCGGCACGGCCCGCGTCAGCAGGTGGACGTCGGCTTCCTTGCCGGTCTTGAGCACGCCGTGGTCGGTGTCGATCGCGGCGAGTTCGGTCACGACCCAGCCGGGTCGCGGTTCGGGACCGTGGGTGGCCACGTCCCAGGTGGAGTAGTTCGGTTCGACGTAGTCGTCTTTCAACTGCATTGCTGAGGTCTCCTGGACGAGAGTGCGCTCCCGTCCGGACGGACGGTCAGCGCAGGCTGGGGGTGGATGGAGCGCACACCCGGACAACGGTGATGGACACGGGGGCCTCCTCTCGTCACGAAGAACTCCGTCCATGGTCCCTCGTGGTGACAACTCCTTTTCCGCGCGCGGATAGCCTGACGAGCGTGTTGCGACTGTCGACCTTGTTCCTGCGGACCCTGCGTGACGACCCCGCGGAGGCCGAGGTGCCGAGCCACAAGCTGCTCGTGCGCGCCGGCTACGTCCGCCGGGTGGCGCCGGGCATCTACTCCTGGCTGCCGCTGGGCATGACCGTGCTCGCCAACGTCGAACGGGTCGTGCGCGAGGAGATGAACGGGATCGGCTCGCAGGAAGTGCACTTCCCGGCGCTGATCCCGCGCGAGATCTTCGAGTCGAGCGGGCGCTGGGCCGACTACGGCGACAACCTGTTCCGGCTGCACGACCGCAAGGACGCCGACTACTTGCTTGCGCCGACCCACGAAGAGCTGTTCACGCTGCTCGTGAAGGGCGAGTACTCGTCCTACAAGGACTACCCGCTCGCCCTGTACCAGATCCAGATCAAATACCGGGACGAGGCGCGGCCACGGGCAGGCATCCTGCGCGGCCGCGAGTTCATCATGAAGGACTCGTACTCCTTCGATCTGTCGCACGAGGGTCTCGAGAAGTCCTACCGTGCGCACCGCGACGCCTACGAGCGCATCTTCAGCCGGCTCGGGTTCACCTACAAGATCGTGTTCGCCGTGTCGGGCGCGATGGGCGGCTCGGCGTCCGAGGAGTTCTTGGCGCCGGCGCCGTCCGGTGAGGACACCTTCGTCCAGTGCACCAACTGCGACTACGCCGCCAACACCGAGGCGGTCGAGATCGCGGCACCCGACCCGGTCGACCCGGCCGACCACGCGGCCCAGGAGGTGCTCGACACCCCGGACACGCCGACCATCGACACGCTCGTCGCACGCATGAACGAGCTGGGCCATCCGACGACCGCGGCCGACACCCTGAAGAACGTCGTGCTGCGCACGCGCGCGCCGGGCGCGTCCGAGTGGGAGCTGCTCATCGTCGGCGTCCCGGGTGATCGGGAGGTCGACCTCAAGCGCATCGGCGGCCAGCTCGAACCGACGGTGGTCGAGCAGGCCGGGCCGGACGACCTGGCCAAGGAGCCGCGGCTGGTCAAGGGCTACATCGGCCCGCAGGAGCTCGCCGATTGGAAGGTGCGTTACCTCGTCGACCCGCTCGTCGTCGAGGGCACCGAGTGGGTCACCGGCGCGAACCAACCCGGCAAGCACGCGGCGCATGTCGTGCGCGGACGCGACTTCACGCCGGACGGTGAACTGGGCGCGGTCGAGATCCGCGACGGCGACCGCTGTGCGCGTTGCGGCGCGCCGCTCGAGATCGCCCGCGGCATCGAGCTGGGGCACGTGTTCCAGCTGGGCACCAAGTACGCCGAGACGTTCGGGCTCACCGCGCTCGACCAGAACGGCAAGCCGGTGACCGTGACGATGGGTTCCTACGGCGTCGGCGTCACGCGTGCCGTGGCTGCGCTCGCCGAACAGACCTACGACGAGAAGGGCCTGTGCTGGCCACTCGGCATCGGCCCGGCCGATGTCCACGTCGTCGCCACCGGCAAGGACGACACGGTCTTCAACGCGGCGGCGCGCATCGCCGACGAGCTCGAAGCAGCCGGCGTGCGCGTGATGTACGACGACCGCCGTGGCGTTTCGCCGGGCGTGAAGTTCAAGGACGCGGAACTCATCGGCGTCCCCAAGATCGTGATCGTCGGCAAGGGCCTCGCGGACGGTGTCGTCGAGCTGCGCGACCGCCGCAGCGACGAGCGGCGCGAAGTACCGGTCGATGACGCTGTGGCTGCCGTGCGGGCGGAGGTCGGCGCCGATGCCTGAAGTCGCGCCTTACGGATCGTGGACGTCGCCGCTGACGGCGGACTCGATCGTCGCCGGCCAACACGCTGCCGGCGGAGGTCGCTTCGTCGGGGAAGACATCTGGTGGCTCGAAGCCCGTCCCAGCGAGAAGGGGCGCTACGCGATCCGTCGGAAGTCCGGCGATGTGCTGGTCGCGCCGTGGAACGCCCGCACCCGGGTGCACGAGTACGGCGGTGGTGCGTGGACGGCGACGCCCGACGGCATCGTCGTGTTCGCCGAGTTCAGTGATCAGCGGCTGTACCGACTCGACGAACCGGGCGGGCGGCCCGTGCCGCTGACGCCGGAACCGCCACGTCCGGGTGCCTGGCGCTACGCCGAACTGCAGATCCTGCGAGTGGGCGAGATCTGGTGCGTCCGCGAGCGGCACGCAGATGACGCCACCATCACCCGCGACATCGCCGCGGTGCCGATCGACGGATCGGCCGCCGGTGATCCGTCCCGCATCCGCTCGGTGGTGGGCGGCTCGCACTTCCTCGCGAACCCGCGCATATCGCCGGACGGACGCCGGCTCGCCTGGCTGGCCTGGGAGCACCCGCAGATGCCGTGGGACGGCACGGAACTGCGCGTCGCCGACCTGCGCGAGGACGGGACGTGCGGCGAGCACCGCACGCTGCTCGGTGCCACCGACGAGTCGATCCTGCAACCGGAGTGGCGCGACGCCGACACCCTCTACGCGATCAGCGATGTCAGCGGGTTCTGGAACCTGTACACGATCGGCGTCGACGGGCTCGATGCCCAGGCCGTCGCGCCGGTCGACGCCGATCTCGGTGGCCCGCTGTGGCGGCTCGGCTCGGGCTGGTACTCGCGCCTCGACGACGGCCGGCTGCTCACCGTGCGCACGTTCGGCACCGACACACTGGCGATCCTCGACCCGGTGACCGGCAGTTACGACGACATCGACCTGGGCAACATCAGCACGATCAACCTGGGCGCGGTCGACGGCGACCGGCTGCTACTCGGAACAGGCGGCTCGCGCACCGTCGCCGGCCTGCGGGTGCTGGACCTCGGCACGCGCGAGCTCACCGACGTGCGGCTCGCGCTCGATCAGGTTCCCGATCCGGCCTACCTGCCGGACGCGGCCGCGATGACCCTGCACGGTGCTCAGGCCGGCAATCAGCGCGAAGTGCACGCGATCGTCTACCCGCCGCACAATCCCGACTTCGCCGCGCCGGACGGCGAGCTGCCGCCGTACATCGCCTTCGTCCACGGGGGACCCACCGCCCAGGTCGGACCGACGGTTGTCGGGTCGTACGGGATGATCGGCTACTTCACCAGCCGCGGCATCGGCGTGATCGACGTCAATTACGGCGGCTCGACCGGCTACGGACGCGAGTACCGCAACCGGCTCCGTGGCGAGTGGGGCGTTGTCGACGTCGAGGACTGCGTCGCGGCCGTGCTCGGGCTTGCCGACAAGGGCCTCGCCGACCGCGCACGCCTGGCCATCCACGGTGGCTCGGCCGGCGGCTGGACGGTACTGGCCGCGCTCACCACGACCGACGTGTTCGCCTGCGGCGTCTCGTTGTTCGGTGTTGCGGAGCTGAGCCAGTTCGTCCGGGACACGCACGACTTCGAGTCGCGCTACATCGACGGGCTCGTCGGCCCGCTGCCCGAGGCCGAGCAGCTCTACCAGGACCGCGCACCGCTCAACCATGTGGACGGGCTGTCGTGCCCGGTGCTGCTGCTGCAGGGCCTCGACGATCCGATCGTCCCGCCGTCGCAGGCGGAGCTGTTCCGCGATGCGTTGGTGCGCAAGGGGATTCCGCACGCGTACCGCCCGTACGAGGGCGAGTCGCACGGCTTCACCAAACGCGAGTCGTTGATCGACATGTACGAGTCGTGCCTGTCGTTCTACGGGCAGGTGTTCGGGTTCGAGCCGCCCGGCGTCCCGCGCCTCGAACTCTCGTGAGTCTCGCGGACGTCGTCGAGGACGGCTGGGCGCAGGCGCTCGCGCCGGTGTCCGGGCAGATCTCGGCGATGGGCGACTTCCTGCGCGCCGAGGTCGCGGCCGGGCGCTCGTACCTGCCTGCGGGCAAGAACATCCTGCGCGCGTTCACGCAACCGTTCGCCGACGTCCGGGTGCTGATCGTCGGGCAGGACCCGTACCCGACGCCAGGACACGCGGTCGGGCTGTCGTTCTCGGTCGAGCCGGACGTGCGCCCCGTCCCGCGATCGCTGCAGAACATCTACAAGGAACTGAACTCCGACCTCGGGTTGCCGACGCCGTCCAACGGCGACCTGACGCCGTGGTCGCAGCACGGCGTGCTGCTGCTGAACCGGTGCCTGACCGTCGCGCCGAGGAATCCCGGGGCGCATCGCGGCAAAGGCTGGGAGGCGGTCACCGACCAGGCCATCCGGGCCCTGGTCGCGCGGGGGACGCCGATGGTGGCGATCCTCTGGGGCCGCGACGCGCAGTCGCTCGGTGCGCTGCTCGGCGGCACCCCGCGGATCGAGTCGGCCCACCCGTCCCCGATGTCGGCCGACCGGGGCTTCTTCGGCTCGAAGCCGTTCAGCCGCGCGAACGCCGCCCTCGTCGCCCAGGGCACCGAACCTGTCGACTGGTCGCTCACCTAGGCGAGCCGGGCGGGGAAGCCGCCGGTGGCGACGGGGCCCCAGCGCTGCGGGGTGACCCGGATCAGCGACTTGCCCTGGTCGCGCATCGCCTGGCGGTACTCGTCCCAGTCGGGGTGCTCGCCGCTGATGCAGCGGAAGTACTCGACCAGCCCGTCCTCGGCCTCCTGGGACGGCATGTCGAACACCTCGGCCGGCCCGTCCACCTGCACCCAGGCGCCGCCGAACTCGTCCGAGAGCACCATGACGCTCGCGACCGGGTCGCGCTTGAGGTTGTAGAGCTTGGCGCGCTCGGGGTAGCTGGAGATCACGATGTGACCCTCGGAGGACACCCCGCCGGTCACCGGCGAGAGCTGCGGCGAGCCGTCCCGGCGGCGCGTGGCGAGGATCATCTGGTGCCTGGGACGAACGAAGTCCAGCAGTTCGTTGAGGTCGACGATGGTATTCGTGGCGATCGAACGTGGCATGGGCTCAGCCTTCCCGCCCGGTGTCGTGCTTTCCCGCAAGCGCGGCCACACCGAGTTGCTGGACGGCCCCGATCAGCACGAGCGCCATGCCCACCCAGGTCGCGGCCAGAACATCGCCGTCGCCGGCGGACGACGTCTCGGACTGGTGCGCACCGATGCTCGCGAGCAGCGTCGCGATCATGAACAGCACCGCGGCGATGATCGAGAGCGTCTTGCGGCGCAGCAAAGTCGTCACCGAGCCGATCACCAGGGCGGCCACCAGCACGAGGCCCTGGTTGTGCGGGTTCTTGCCGAGGCCGGCCCATCCCGACAGGTAGGCATCGGGGCCCGACGTGCCGAACACGAGCCACCAGGGCAGAGCGAGCACGACGAGACCGGCTACGACGAGCACCAGCTGGGCACAATCGGCGAGCAGGCGCAGCTCTGCAGGGGTTCGGCGCATGATCGCGACCCTATCGAGGACGGGCGATGGTCCGCGGTGTCCGACCCGATCACTACCCTCGGAGTCCGACCCCTCCGACCGAGTCGAAGAGTGTGCCTGTGAACGACCGTTTGATCGTCCGTGGCGCCCGCGAGCACAACCTCAAGGACGTCAATCTCGACCTGCCCCGCGACGCGATGATCGTGTTCACCGGGCTGTCCGGGTCGGGCAAGTCGAGCCTGGCCTTCGACACGATCTTCGCCGAGGGCCAGCGCCGCTACGTCGAGTCGCTGTCGGCCTACGCGCGGCAGTTCCTGGGCCAGATGGACAAGCCCGATGTCGACTTCATCGAGGGCCTCTCGCCGGCCGTGTCGATCGACCAGAAGTCGACGTCGAAGAACCCGCGCTCGACGGTGGGCACGATAACCGAGGTCTACGACTACCTACGCCTGCTCTGGGCGCGCATCGGCAAGCCGCACTGCCCGATCTGTGGCGAGCCGATTGCGAAGCAGACGCCGCAACAGATCGTCGACCGCATTCTCGAGATGCCCGAGGGCACGCGGTTCCAGGTGCTCGCGCCGGTCATCCGGGAACGCAAGGGGGAGTACGTCGACCTCTTCGCCGACCTGCAGGTGAAGGGATTCGCCCGCGTCCGGGTCGACGGGGTCGTCTACCCGCTGACCGAGCCGCCGAAGCTCAAGAAGCAGGAGAAGCACACCATCGAGGCGGTCGTCGACCGCCTCGTCGCCCGTCCGTCCAGCAAACAGCGCATCACCGACTCGATCGAGACGGCGCTGACGCTCGCCGGCGGACTCGTCATCCTCGACTTCGTCGACCTGGACGAGAGCGACCCGCACCGCGAGCGGCGCTACTCCGAGCGGTTGGCGTGCCCGAACGACCATCCGCTGGCCATCGACGAGCTCGAGCCGCGCTCGTTCTCGTTCAACTCGCCGTTCGGTGCCTGTCCGGCGTGCACCGGGCTCGGCACCCGCAAAGAGGTCGATCCCGAGCTCGTCGTCCCCGACCCGGAGCAGACGCTCAACGGCGGTGCGATCGCGCCGTGGGCCACCGGGCAGACGAACGAGTACTTCCTGCGGCTGCTGCAGGGTCTCGGGGACGCGGTCGGCTTCGACCTCGACACGCCGTGGGAAGAGCTGCCGACCCGGGCGCAGAAGGCGGTGCTGCACGGCATCGGCGACCAGGTGCACGTGAGCTACCGCAACCGATACGGGCGCGATCGGTCGTACTACGCCAACTACGAGGGCGTGGTCAACTGGATCGAGCGCCGCTACGCGGAAACCGAGTCCGACTACTCGCGCGAGAAGTACGAGGGCTTCATGCGCGAGGTGCCGTGCCCGACGTGTCAGGGCACCCGGCTCAAGCCGGAGATCCTCGCCGTCACCGTGCACGGCCGCTCCATCGCCGACGTGTCGTCCCTGTCGATCGGCGAGGCGAACGCCTGGCTGCAGCAGTTGCGCCTCGACCAGCGCGAGAAGTTGATCGGCGAGCGGGTGCTCAAAGAGATCCACGCCCGGCTCGGGTTCCTCGTCGACGTCGGACTGCACTACCTGTCCCTCGACCGCGCCGCCGCAACGCTCGCAGGCGGTGAGGCGCAGCGCATCCGACTCGCCACGCAGATCGGCTCGGGCCTCGTCGGCGTGCTCTACGTGCTGGACGAACCGTCCATCGGGCTGCACCAGCGCGACAACCACCGACTGATAGAGACCCTCGTCCGGCTCAAGGGCCTCGGCAACACGCTGATCGTCGTCGAGCACGACGAGGACACCATCCGTACCGCCGACTGGGTCGTCGACATCGGCCCCGAGGCGGGCGAGCACGGCGGCCGCATCGTCGTCAGCGGCACGGTCGACGACCTGCTCACGTCCGGCGAGTCCATCACCGGTGCGTATCTGTCCGGGCGGCGCAGCATCGAGATCCCGCCGATCCGGCGCCCGCTGCAGCCGGGGCGCGAGGTAGTCGTCGAGGGCGCGCGCGAGCACAACTTGCGCAACATCGACGTGGCGTTCCCGCTGGGCTGCTTCGTGGCGATCACCGGGGTCAGCGGGTCGGGCAAGTCGACGCTGGTCAACGACATCCTGTACGCCTCGCTGGCGAACAAGATCAATGGCGCAAAGCTGCCGCCGGGACGGCACAAGAGGGTCACCGGGGTCGACCAGCTCGACAAGGTTGTCGGCGTCGATCAGTCGCCGATCGGCCGTACGCCGCGGTCGAACCCGGCGACGTACACCGGGGTGTTCGACCACATCCGCAAGCTGTTCAGCGAGACGACCGAGGCGAAGGTCCGCGGCTACCAGCAGGGCCGGTTCTCCTTCAACGTCAAGGGCGGACGCTGCGAGAACTGCCAGGGCGACGGCACGATCAAGATCGAGATGAACTTCCTGCCGGACGTCTACGTCCCGTGCGAGGTCTGCAAGGGCGCCCGGTACAACCGCGAGACGCTCGAGGTGCACTACAAGGGCAAGAACATCAGCGAAGTGCTCGCAATGCCGATCGAAGAGGCTGCCGAGTTCTTCAAGCCGATCTCGCGCATCGCCCGGCACCTGGACACGCTGGTCGACGTGGGGCTCGGCTACGTCCGGCTCGGCCAGCCCGCGCCGACCCTGTCCGGGGGAGAGGCGCAGCGGGTCAAGCTCGCGTCCGAGCTGCAGAAGCGTTCGACCGGACGCACGATCTACGTCCTCGACGAGCCGACCACCGGTCTGCACTTCGAGGACGTGTCGAAGCTGCTCGGCGTGCTGCACTCGCTGGTCGACAAGGGCAACACCGTGCTGGTGATCGAGCACAACCTCGACGTGATCAAGACTGCCGACTGGATCATCGACATGGGTCCGGAGGGCGGCTCGGGCGGCGGCACGGTCGTCGCGCAGGGCACTCCCGAAGAGGTCGCGGGGGTCGCCACGTCGCACACCGGCAGCTACCTGAAGCAGATCGTGACCCCGGCCAAGCCGGCGCGGAAGAAGACCGCCGCCGCCCGCAAGGCGCCCGCGAAGCGAGCGGCGACCGCCAAGGCGGCCCCGGCGAAGAGAACGACCTCGGCGAAGGCGACCAAGGCGCCGGCACGCAAGCGCGCGTCCGCTCGCTGAGCGTCGTCGACGCTTGATCAACGCCGGGTTCTCACCAGATTCGACCGCATTTCGGCTTTGACGTGCGCGAGATCATCTACGTCGTGACCGACGTGACGACCCTGACGACCGACCGCCTGATCCTGCGCGCGTGGCGCGAGAGCGACCTCGAACCGTTCGCCGCGATGAACGCCGACCCCGAGGTGATGCGCTTCTTCCCGCGCCGACTCGATCGTGAGCAGAGCGACGCGATGGCACACCGGCTGAGCTTGTTCCTCGAGGAGAACGGCTGGGGATTGTGGGCCGTCGAGGTGCCGGACGTGGCGCCGTTCATCGGGTTCATCGGGCTTGCCCCGCCGCCGTTCGAGGCGCACTTCACGCCGGCGGTCGAGGTCGGATGGCGGCTGGACAAGGCCTATTGGGGACGCGGCTACGCGCCCGAGGGTGCCCGCGCCGCGCTCGACTACGCCTTCGGGACGCTCGAACTGGACGAGGTCGTCTCGATGACCATCCCCGACAACGAACCGTCCCAGCGAGTCATGAAGAAGCTCGGCCTGACCCGCGATCCGGCCGATGACTTCGACCATCCGAACCTGGCCGACTGGAAACACCAGCGCCACGTCCTCTACCGGATCCGGCGCGCCGACTGGCACTAACTACGGTCGAGCTCATGGAACAGCGCATCTTGGGACGGACCGGTCGCGAAGTATCGGTCGTCGGGCTCGGCACCTGGCAGCTCGGCGCCGACTGGGGCGACGTCGACGAGTCGGACGCGCTCGACGTCCTCGCCGCCGCCGTTGACTCAGGAGTCACCCTCTTCGACACCGCCGACGTTTACGGCGACGGCCGCAGCGAGCAGTTGATCGGGCGCTTCCTTCGCGAGCATCCCGACAGCGACGTGCTCGTCGCCACGAAGATGGGGCGACGCGCCGATCAGGTCCCCGAGAACTACTCCGCCGCGAACTTCCGCGAGTGGAACGACCGGTCGAGGCGCAACCTCGGCGTCGACACCCTCGACCTCGTGCAACTGCACTGCCCGCCCACACCGGTCTACAGCGACGACGCCGTGTTCGACGCGCTCGACGCGATGGTCGACGACGGACGGATCGCGGCGTACGGCGTCAGTGTCGAGCGGGTCGACGAGGCGCTGACCGCGATCGCGCGACCCAATGTGGCGAGCGTCCAGATCATCCTCAACGCGTTCCGGCACAAGCCCCTCGAGCGCGTGCTGCCGGCTGCGGCGCAGGCCGGAGTCGGCATTCTCGCCCGTGTCCCGCTCGCGTCCGGACTACTGTCGGGCCGCTACCGCGAGGACACCACGTTCGCCGCCGACGACCACCGCAACTACAACCGCAACGGCGAGGCCTTCGACGTGGGCGAAACCTTCGCCGGCGTCGACTTTGCGACCGGTGTCGCCGCGGCCCGGACATTCTCGGGCCTGGCCGCCGACGGCGTCACCCCCGCCCAACTCGCGCTGCGCTGGATCATCGACCAGCCGCAGGTGACGGCGGTGATACCGGGAGCGCGCACCGTCGAGCAGGCCCGGGGGAACGCTGTAGCGGCGGATCTGCCACCGCTCGACGACCGCACCCGCGCTGCCGTTCGTGAGCTCTACGACGAGAAGATCCGTCCGTCCGTGCACGACCGCTGGTAACGGCCAAACCTGTCGCACCTGTGTGACAGGGTCGAAGCATGGGCATCGCCGGCTACCGCAGCATCCTCGCGCTGCGTGACGTCCGCCGGGTGCTGTGGCTCAGCATCGTCGTGCGTGTGCCCATGTGGGCCGGCAACGTCGTCCTGACGCTGCACGTCGTCACGCACCTGCACCGCTCCTACAGCGAGGCCGGTCTTGTCGTCGGCCTCGCCACCGTCGCCCTCGCGATCAGCGCACCCTGGCGCGGGCGCCGGCTCGACAAGGTCGGCCTGCGCGCAACCGTCGCTCCCTCCCTGGTCGTGCTCGCTGTGTGCTGGAGCATCGCGCCGTTCGTGTCCTACTGGCCCCTGGTCGTGCTGGCGGCCGCCGGTGGGTTGTTCGTCATCCCGTCGTTCTCGATCGTGCGCCAGGCGCTCATGCACGCCGTCCCCGACGAGATGCGCAAGACCGCACTGTCGATCGACGCCGTCGTCATCGAGATCTCGTTCATGATCGGCCCCGTCCTCGGCGTGTTGCTCGCCACGAGCTGGGACACGTCCTGGGCGTTGTTCAGCTGCGAGCTGACCTCGGTCCTCGGCGGCATCGTGCTGTGGATCATGAATCCCGCGATCGGGCATCAGGACGGCGACGGACACGTCGGCGTGCGGTCGTGGCTCTCGCCGCGAGCGATCGCTGTGCTCGCCGCCTGCCTGGCGGCCACGATCGTGCTCACCGGCACCGACGTGAGCATCGTCGCCGCATTACGGGCCATGCACCACGCGTCGCTGATCGGCGTCGTCCTCGCCCTTTGGGGGCTGGGCTCGGCGTTCGGCGGCGTCATCTACGGGGCGATGTCGCGCTCGGTGAACGCCTTCGTCCTGCTCGGCCTGCTGTCGGCGCTCACCTTCCCCGCCGTGCTGGCGCGCGAACCGATCTCGCTCGCGGCGCTGCTCGTCCTCGCGGGCGTGTGCTGCGCGCCGACGATCACAGCAACGGTCGACTCCCTCTCGCGGGTCGTGCCGGCTGCGGTTCGCGGCGAGGCGATGGGCTGGCATTCGTCAGCGCTGACCGCCGGGACGGCGATCGGTGCGCCGATCGCCGGCGTCGCCATCGACCATTCGGGCTGGCAGGGTGGTCTGTGGCTGCCCGCGATAATCGGGCTCGCCATCGCCGCGCTCGGTCTGGCCGCGACACGCCGCCGCGGCGGCAAGAGTGCCCCGCTGCCGGAGCGGTCCCTGCAGAATGCTCGGACGTGAGTAGATACGCGTCGTTCATCGCCGGACTGCCCAAAGCCGAGTTGCACGTCCACCACGTCGGGTCGGCCTCGCCGCACACCGTCGCGCAGCTCGCCGCCCGACACGACGGCTCGACACCGGTCCCTGCCGACCCCGACAAGCTCGCCCAGTACTTCACGTTCACCGACTTCGCGCACTTCATCGACGTCTACCTGTCGGTCGTCGACCTGATCCGCGACGCCGAGGATGTCTGGACGCTCACGTACGACATCGCCCGCGATCTGGCCGCGCAGAACGTGCGCTACGCCGAGCTGACGCTGACCCCGTACTCGTCGGTCGTCCGTGGCATCCCGCCCGAGGCCTTCTGCGAGGCGGTCGAGGACGCCCGCCGCCGCGCCGCCGACGACCACGGCGTGCAGCTGCGCTGGTGCTTCGACATCCCCGGCGAGGCGGGCGTCGAGGCCGGCGACGTCACCCTCGACATGGCCCTGCTGATGCGACCCGACGGCCTCGTCAGCTTCGGCCTCGGCGGGCCCGAGATCGGCGTGCCGCGCAGCACCTTCACCGACCACTTCAACGCCGCCCGCGCCGCCGGGCTGCACA
Organism: uncultured Actinomycetota bacterium; assembly: GCA_963757455.1. GTDB lineage: Bacteria > Actinomycetota > Actinomycetes > Mycobacteriales > Jatrophihabitantaceae > RYN-133. Next base: position 124,020 of record CAVWSE010000007.1, on the reverse strand, counting down.
GCGTCCCGCACGCGGGCGAGTCGACCGGCCCCGAATCGGTCTGGGAGGCCCTCGATCTGCTCGGTGCCGAACGCATCGGCCACGGCATCGCCGCGGCACGGGACGAGGCCTTGCTGGCCCGCCTGCGCGACGAGGCGATCCCGCTCGAGATCTGCCCGACGTCCAACGTCTGCACGCGCGCGGTCGCCTCGCTCGCCGAGCATCCGCTCCCGGCGCTGGTCGCCGCGGGCGTCCCGGTGACGATCAATTCCGACGACCCGCCGATGTTCTCGACCACGCTCACCCACGAGTACGAGGTCGCGGCCGACCTCCTGCACCTGGACGAGGCAGGGATTGCCGAGCTGGCCCGCGCAGCCGTCCGCGCCTCGTTCCTCGACGACGCCGGCAAGACCGAGTTGCTCTCTGAGATCGACGAGTACGAAACCGTGTTCGGTCACACCGGCTGACTAACCTGGACGGCGTGCCTGACCCGTCCAGCTACCGGCCTGCGCCGGGGACGATTCCGCTCGAACCCGGCGTCTACAAGTTCCGCGACAGTCATGGCCGCGTCATCTACGTCGGCAAGGCGAAGAGCCTGCGGCAGCGGCTCAATTCCTACTTCGCCGACATCGCCGGGCTGCACCCGCGCACCCGGCAGATGGTCACCAGCGCCGCCAGCGTCGAGTGGACGCTCGTCAAGAACGAAGTCGAGGCGCTTCAGCTCGAATTCAACTGGATCAAGGAGTTCGACCCGCGGTTCAACGTCAAGTACCGCGACGACAAGTCGTACCCGAGCCTGGCTGTGACCTTGTACGAGGAGTACCCGCGGCTGCAGGTCATGCGCGGCGCGAAGCGCAAGGGCGTGCGCTACTTCGGGCCGTACAGCCACGCCTGGGCCATCCGCGAGACCCTCGACCTGCTGCTGCGGGTGTTTCCGGCGCGTACCTGCAGCGCCGGCGTGTTCAAGCGCGCGGGGCAGATCGGGCGTCCGTGCCTGCTCGGCTACATCGGCAAGTGCAGTGCCCCGTGTGTCGACCGCGTCACCGCTGACGAGCACCGCAAGATCGTCGACGACTTCTGCGACTTCATGGCCGGCAAGACCGACTCGATGATCAGGCGCCTCGAACGGCGCATGCGCGAGGCGAGTGACAACCTCGAGTTCGAGCTCGCCGCCCGCGTCCGCGACGACCTCGAGGCGCTGCGCCGCGCGATGGAGAAGCAGGCCGTCGTGTTCGGCGACGGCACCGACGCCGACGTCGTCGCGTTCGCCGAGGACGATCTCGAGGCCGCGGTGCAGGTGTTCCACGTGCGTGGCGGACGGGTGCGCGGCCAACGTGGCTGGGTCGTCGACAAGCTGGACGAGATGACCCTCGGCGATCTCGTCGAGCAGTTCCTCACGCAGTTCTATGGCGTGTTCAATGACCCCAGCGACGACGGGTCGGAGATCCCGCGCGAGATCCTCGTCCCGGTGCTGCCCGATGACAACGGCGCGCTGAGCGAGTGGCTCGGCGAGCGGCGCGGTTCGCGGGTCAACATCCGGGTGCCGCAGCGCGGCGACAAGCGCGCCCTGGCCGAGACCGTCGCTCGCAACGCCGCGCAGTCGCTCAACCAGCACAAGCTCAAGCGGGCGTCCGACCTGACGGCCCGCTCGCGCGCGCTCGGCGAACTCCAAGAAGCTCTCGGTCTCGACAACGCGCCGCTACGCATCGAGTGCTTCGACATCAGTCACGTGCAGGGCACCAACGTGGTGGCGTCCATGGTCGTGTTCGAGGACGGGCTGGCGCGCAAGGGCGAGTACCGCCGCTTTGCAATGCGGGAGGGGACGGGCGACACCGACTGGATCGCCGAGGTGATCCGGCGCCGCTTCGCCCGGTACCTCGACGAGCAGGTCGACGAGGGCGCCGATGCCGACTCCGATCCGGCCGCAGAGCAACGTGACCTGCCGCCCGGCATCGATCCGAACACCGGCCGCCCCAAGAAGTTCGCCTACCCGCCCAACCTCGTCGTGGTCGACGGCGGCGCTCCCCAGGTCGCGGCGGCGCAGGCGGTGCTCGACGACATGGGTATCGACGACATCGCCCTCGTCGGGCTGGCCAAGCGGCTCGAAGAGGTCTGGCTACCGGGGGAGCAGTATCCGACGATCCTGCCGCGCACGTCCGAGGGGCTGTACCTGCTGCAACGGGTCCGCGACGAGGCGCACCGCTTCGCGATCACGTTCCACCGTCAGAAGCGGTCGAAGTCGATGACCACGTCGGCTCTCGACGGCATCGCCGGTCTCGGCGAGACACGACGCAAGGCCCTGCTGCGCCAGTTCGGCTCACTCAAGCGGTTGCGTGCGGCGAGCGTCGACGACATCGCCGAGGTCCCGGGCATCGGCCCACGTACGGCGACGGCTATCGTCGCGGCGCTGCACAACAACGACGGCGACGTCCCGCCCGCCGTGAACGTGACCACTGGGGAAGTTCTCGAATGAACCACGAACGCGCTGAGCGCTCGAGTGAGCGACGCTTGCGCAGCGAACCAGAGGCATGTCGATGAGCGAGGGCGGGCTGGAAACTGTCATTGTCACCGGTCTTTCCGGCGCCGGTCGCAGCACCGCGGCCAAGTGCTTCGAGGATCTCGGCTACTACGTCGTCGACAACCTGCCGGCGGAACTGATCGCGACGTTGATGGATCTCGGCAGCCGCAGCCACGGCGCGGTCACGCGCCTGGCGGTTGTCATGGACGTGCGCAGTCGCGCGTTCTCCAGCGACCTCGTCGGAGTCATCCGCGAGCTGGACGAGGGCGGGCTGCGGCCCCGAGTGCTGTTCCTCGAAGCAACTGACGACGTTCTGGTGCGCCGCTTCGAAAGCGTGCGCCGTGAGCACCCGCTGCAGGGCACCGGGCGACTCACCGACGGGATCGCCGCCGAGCGCGAACTGCTCGGCCCGCTGCGCGACGACGCCGACCTGATCATCGACACGTCCTCGCGCTCGGTGCATGACCTACGGCATTTGATCGAGAACGCGTTCGCGTCCGACGGCGCGCTGGGCGCCGCGCCCAGCCTGCGCGCGACCGTCGTGTCCTTCGGATTCAAGTACGGCCTGCCGGTCGACGCCGACCTGGTCGTCGACGTCCGCTTCCTGCCCAATCCGTACTGGATTCCGGAGCTGCGCGAGCAGACCGGCTGCGACCAGGAGGTCAAGGACTACGTGCTGTCGCAGGACGACGCGGCGGCGTTCCTCGACCAGTACGCGGCGATCCTGCGCATCATCGGCGCGGGCTACCGGCGCGAGAGCAAGCGCTACCTCACGCTCGCTGTCGGCTGCACCGGCGGCAAGCACCGGTCGGTCGTGATGGCCCAAGAACTGGCCCAGCGGCTCGAGGCCGACGGGGTGCAGACGACCGTTGCGCATCGGGATCTCGGACGTGAGTAGTCCGAAGTCCGGACCCAGCATCGTCGCGCTCGGCGGCGGGCACGGCCTGCACGCGACCCTGAGTGCCCTGCGTCGGGTCAGCGACGACGTCACCGCGGTCGTCACGGTCGCCGACGACGGCGGCTCGTCCGGCCGCATCCGGCACGAACTTCGGGTGCTGCCGCCCGGTGACCTACGGATGGCACTCGCAGCGCTCGCCGGTGACGACCCGACGCACCAGGCGTGGGCGCAACTGCTGCAGCACCGCCTCGGCGGCAGCGGCGTGCTCGCCGGTCACCCCGTCGGCAACCTCGTCCTCACCGGCTTGCTCGACAACGGAGCATCCGACCCCGTCGACGCACTCGACCGCATGGGCACTCTCGTCGGTGCGGTCGGACGAGTGCTGCCGATGAGCCCGGTCGCGCTCGACCTCGTCGCCGAGGCCGATCACTTCGACCCGCTCGATCCCGAACGCACGCGGCGCATCCGCGGCCAGTCGTCGATCGCAGCGACGCCGGGACGGGTGCGCTCGATCCAGCTGCTCCCGCAGGGTGCTCCGGCGTGTGCCGACGCGGTCGACGCGGTCCGCGAGGCCGATGCCGTCGTGCTCGGTCCGGGGTCGTGGTTCACCAGCGTCATCCCGCATCTGCTGTTGCGTGAACTGGGACGTGCACTTGCGACAACGCACGCGCGCGTGATCGTCACACTCAACCTCGTCCCGCAGCCGGGCGAGACCGAGGGATACGAACCGACAGATCTTCTGCGCGTGTTGTGCGAGCATGCCGATCCGGTCGGCGGATTGCGTATAGACGCTGTGATTGCCGACGTCGATGCCGTCGTCGACGAAAAAGATCTTGGCGACTTCACGCGCAGCATCGGGGCCAGTCTCATATTGTCGAGGCTCGCGTCTGACGCAAGTCCGGACCTTCATGATCCACAGCGACTTGCCGAGGCGTACCGTACGGCGCTCGGGCATTGAGTGGGAGGCCGCGAATGGCGATGACGGCAGACGTCAAGGATGAACTGAGCCGGGTTCCGGTGTCGAAGACATCCGAGCGCAAGGCCGAACTCGCAACGATGCTTCGCTTTGCGGGCGCGCTGCACCTGGTCGGCGGCCACATCGTCATCGAGGCCGAGCTCGACACCGGCTCGGTCGCGCGCCGACTCCGCAAAGAGATCGCCGAGGTCTTCGGGCACGGCTCGGAAGTGCAGATCGTTGCAGGCGGGGGACTGCGCAAGGGCAGCCGCTACCTGATCCGCGTGACGAAGGACGGCGAAGGCCTCGCGCGCCAGTCGGGGCTCGTCGACCTGCGTGGACGTCCGGTGAAAGGGCTGCCGCATCACGTTGTCGCGGGCGGCATCCACGACGCCGAGGCTGCCTGGCGCGGCGCGTTCCTGGCACACGGTTCGCTCACCGAGCCAGGACGGGCGTGCGCGCTCGAGATCACCTGCCCGTCACCGGAAGCCGCCCTCGCTCTTGTCGGCGTCGGCCGTCGGCTCAGCATCGCCGCCAAGGCGCGCGAGGTCCGCGGCAGCGATCGGGTCGTGGTCCGCGACGGCGACATGATCGGCGCGTTGCTCACTCGTATCGGCGCGCACGAGTCCGTCCTGGCTTGGGAGGAGCGGCGCATGCGCCGCGAGGTCCGGGCAACAGCCAACCGCCTCGCGAACTTCGACGACGCCAACCTGCGCCGCTCGGCCCGTGCAGCGGTCGCTGCAGGCGCACGTGTGCAGCGAGCGCTGGAAATTCTCGCCGACGACGCCCCGGACCACCTGCTGCAGGCCGGCCGTCTTCGTATCGAGCACAAGCAGGCGTCGCTCGAGGAGCTCGGCGCGCTGTCCGACCCGCCGATGACCAAGGACGCCGTCGCCGGTCGCATCCGCCGATTGCTCGCAATGGCCGACAAGCGAGCCGGAGATCTGGGCATCCCGGACACCGAGTCGGCCGTGACCCCGGAGATGCTGGCTCCCTGAGCGACTCAGTGGCAGAGTGCGCGATCAGAATGCGCCGGCCGCGGCGCCGACACGGGAGGCGCTCATGCGCAACGCGAAGACTCTCTGGAGCATTTGCACCGTCCTGCTAGCGGTGCTTGCCACGACGCTCGGACTGACCTCGGCGTCGGCCGCTCGGCCGGCGCGGCACCAGGGGATCAGTTCGACCGCGGTGTTCGTCACTCGTCCGGTCACGCTCGCCGGCCGCATCGCGCCGGGCTACCAGGTGAAGAGTGAGGGCGGCTCGATCGACTGCCGCGACGGGTCCCAGTCGCCGGTGGCCGTCGATCGCGACGTCGTGTTCTGCAGCCCCGACGCCGCTTACGCGATCGCGTGCTACCTGTGGCGCGCCCACCAGAAGTTCGCCGTGTGCCTTCGCGACGCGCGCTCGCACACGCTCGTCAGCATCCGCCACACCGGCGCGATGCCGCAGACGCTCCCGCTGACCCACCCGACGCCGCTCGACCTGACCTTGACCACGGGGACACGGTGCAACCTGCGCGCAGGCGGGACGTCCGCGACGCTGCACAACCACCCGAATTGGAACCTCTACTACTACTGCAACAGCAACCAGGCGATCTGGGGACCGAACCCGTACGGCGTGAACACCTCGCACCGGATCTGGACGGTCCGGACCGCGAACGCGAACGGCACCGGCGCCGTGACCACACGCCAGGTCGCCAAGGCCTGGTTCATGGGCCTGCACTCCTGACGGTATCCACGCCTGGTCCACGCGTACCGGCCGGTAGAGACGGACGTCAAAGCCACGCCGTCGGATTGGATAGGGTCGCACTGGAGTCCAAGTTCCAGTGCGAGGAGCAAATGCAGTGACCGTACGTGTGGGCATCAACGGCTTCGGCCGGATCGGCCGCAACTACTTCCGCGCCCTCACCGCAGCGGGTGCCGACATCGAACTCGTCGCCGCGAACGACCTCGGTGACAAGAAGACCATGGCGCACCTGCTGAAGTACGACAGCATCCTGGGCCGCTTCCCGGCCGAGGTGCGCGCCACCGACGACGGCATCTCGGTCGGCGGCAAGGACATCAAGATCCTCGCCGAGCGCGATCCGGCGAACCTGCCGTGGGGCGACCTCGGCGTCGACGTCGTCATCGAATCGACCGGCTTCTTCACCAAGGCTGCCGACGCGCACAAGCACGTCGACGCGGGCGCGAAGAAGGTCATCATCTCGGCGCCGGCCAGCGACGAGGACGTCACGATCGTGATGGGCGTCAACGACTCGAGCTACGACGCGGCGAAGCACACGATCATCTCGAACGCGTCGTGCACCACGAACTGCCTCGGCCCGCTGGCCAAGGTGCTCGATGACGCGTTCGGCATCGAGCGTGGCCTGATGACGACGATCCACGCCTACACGCAGGACCAGAACCTGCAGGACGGCCCGCACAAGGATCTGCGCCGCGCACGTGCCGCCGCGCTGAACATCGTGCCGACCAGTACCGGTGCCGCCAAAGCGATCGGGCTCGTGCTGCCGCAGTTGAAGGGCAAGCTCGACGGTTACGCCCTGCGCGTGCCCGTCCCGACGGGGTCGGCCACCGACCTGACCGTCACGACCGGCAAGGAAGCAAGCGTCGACGAGGTCAAGGCGGCCTACCAGGCCGCGGCCGACGGCCCGCTCAAGGGCATCCTCACCTACACCGAGGACCCGATCGTCAGCTCGGACATCGTCACCGACCCGGCGTCATGCATCTTCGACTCCGGCCTGACCAAGGTGATCGGCAACCAGGTCAAGGTCGTCGGCTGGTACGACAACGAGTGGGGTTACTCGAACCGGCTGGTCGATCTGACCGCACTCGTGGGCGGAAGCCTCTGATCCCGTGCGAACCCTCGACGAGCTGATCAAGCACGGGGTCCAGGGACGGCGCGTACTCGTCCGGTCCGACCTCAACGTCCCGATCAAGAACGGGAAGGTCACTGACGACGGACGTGTGCGCGCGTCCCTGCCGGTGCTCACCAAGCTGCTCGACCACGGCGCCCGCGTCATCGTTGCAGCGCATCTCGGCCGGCCCAAGGGCGCGCCCGATCCGCAGTACACCCTCGGGCCCGTCGCCGACCGGCTCGCCCAACTGCTCGGCCGTCCGGTCGAGTTCGCGTTGGACACCGTCGGCTCCAGCGCCCGCATGCTCGCGCAGGATCTGAAGGACGGCGAGATCCTGCTGCTCGAGAACGTGCGCTTCAACCCGGGCGAGACCAGCAAGGACGACCACGAGCGACGCGAGTTCGCCCGTTGCCTGGAGTTCTTGACGGGGGGCGACGACGACGGCGGTGTGTTCGTCGAGGACGCGTTCGGTGCCGTGCACCGCAAGCACGCCTCGGTCTACGACATCGCCGAACTGCTGCCGGCGTACTGCGGCGACCTGGTGCGCGACGAGGTAACGGTGCTGCGCGAACTCACCGGCGACACGAAGCGGCCCTACGTCGTCGTGCTCGGCGGATCGAAGGTGAGCGACAAGCTCGCTGTCATCGAAGCGCTGCTGCCCAAGGTCGACCGGCTGCTCGTCGGCGGTGGGATGTGCTTCACCTTCCTCAAGGCACAGGGCCACGAGGTCGGCGATTCGCTGCTCGAAGACGATCAGGTCGACAACTGCAGGCGGTTCCTCGCCGAGAACGGCGACAAGATCGTGCTGCCCAGCGACATCGTCGTGGCGCGCGAGATCAGCGACGACGCCGAGACCGATACTGTCGCCGCCGACGCGATCCCGGCCGGAACGAAGGGTCTCGACATCGGCCCGGAGACGGTCGCCGCATTCGCCGCGGCGCTCAAGGACGCGCAGACGGTGTTCTGGAACGGGCCGATGGGCGTGTTCGAGGTGGCGCCGTTCGCCGCGGGTACGCGCGGCGTCGCCGAGGCAGTCGCCGCGATCGACGGTCTCTCGGTGGTCGGTGGCGGCGACTCGGCCGCCGCGGTCCGAGCGCTCGGCCTGGACGCCAACGCGTTCGGGCACATCTCCACCGGGGGCGGAGCGTCCCTCGAATACCTCGAGGGCAAGACGTTGCCCGGCGTCGCTGTACTAGGGGAGTAATGCCCAAATTCCTCCGTCCGCCCCAAGGCACCTACAACGCCACAGCAACCAAGCCGATCCCACCGTTCGACGGCCGCAAGCCGCTGATCGCCGGCAACTGGAAGATGAACCTCAACCACCTCGAGGCCATCGCGCTGGTGCAGAAGCTGGCGTTCAGCCTGAAGGAAGAGCTGTTCCACACGGTGCAGGTCGCAGTGCTCCCGCCGTTCGTCGACGTGCGCAGCGTGCAGACGTTGATCGACGGCGACAGCCTGCTGATCGAGTACGGCGCGCAGGACCTCTCACCGCACGACTCGGGTGCCTACACCGGCGACGTGAGCGGCGTGATGCTCGCGAAGCTCGGCTGCAGCTACGTCACCGTCGGTCACAGCGAGCGTCGCCAGTACCACGGCGAGGACGACGAGACCGTCAACGCGAAGGCGAAGGCCGCCTACCGCAACGGCATCACCCCGATCGTCTGCGTCGGCGAGGGTGAGGACGTGCGCGAACAGGGTGAGCACGTGCCGCACTGCTGCGGTCAGCTCGACGGTGCGCTGGCCGGCATCACCGCCGAGCAGGCCGAATCGGTGGTGATCGCGTACGAGCCGGTCTGGGCGATCGGCACCGGCAAGGTCGCCACGCCCGACGACGCGCAGCAGGTGTGTGCCGCGCTGCGAGCACGCCTGGGCGAGCTCTACTCGCCCGAACTCGCCGACCGCGTCCGCGTTCTGTACGGCGGATCGGTCAAGGCGACCAACGCGGGCGACATCCTGGCGCAGCCCGATATCGACGGTGCGCTGGTCGGCGGGGCGAGCCTGGACGCCGAGGAGTTCGCAGGAATCTGCGTCGCGGCACGGCCCGTGAAGGCCAAACGGTAAACCAGTCGGTATTCTGGTGGGCCGATGCGGTCCTTATTCGAGCTGAGGCATTTCTAGATGATCCTGACCCTGTCCATCGTGCTCATCGTCGCGAGCTTGTTGCTCGTGGTGCTCGTCCTGCTGCACCGCGGCAAGGGCGGCGGCCTGTCGTCGATGCTCGGCGGGTCGTTCTACTCGAACCTGTCCGGGTCCTCAGTGGTCGAGCGCAACCTCGACCGGCTTACGATCATCGCCGGGGTGGTCTGGACGATCTGCATCATCGGGCTCGGCCTGCTCTACAAGAACCAATAGCCAACCCCTCCCACCAACCCCCGTACCTCAACACATCACGCTCGAAAACAGTTCAGGAGTAACAACGTGGCTGGTGGCAATGCCATCCGCGGCAGCCGAGTCGGTGCCGGACCAATGGGCGAGAAGGAACGCGGCGAGACCGCACCCCGGCAACGGGTGTCCTTCTTCTGCGCCAACGGACATGAGGTACGTCCCGCGTTCGCGGTCGATGCCGCCCTCCCCGATACCTGGGACTGCCCGAAGTGCGGCTTCCCCGCCGGCCGTGCCGAGGACGCCCCGCCCAGCGCACCGCGCAACGAGCCCTACAAGACCCACCTGGCCTATGTGAAGGAGCGCCGCAGCGACGCTGACGGCGCCGCGCTGCTCGACGAGGCGCTCGCCAAGCTCAAGGCGCGCCGCGGCGAAGGCTGAGCCGGATCGGTCAGCCGCTCCCGCAGCGGACCCAGGTGACCTGGCGCCAGTTCGATCCGCCCGGCGCAGACGCCGCGACCCACCCGAACGTGATCGTCGTGGTTCTGCCTGGGTGCGTTAGGCACGGCGCAATGCCGCCCTCGTGCTCGGTCCCGCTCGCGTCGACCCACGTGATCGAGCCATCGCCGACGGAAAATCCGTAGGACCAACCGTCCACCCGCACAGATGCCACGTCGCTGCCGACGTAGGCTCGCCCGGTCAGCGTGTGACTGGCCGGCGTCCGATCCTGCCTGCCGACGAGGAAACCCGCCAATGCCGCGATCACAAGCGCGCAGAGCGCGACCCCGATCATGACCGGCGTGAGTCGCATGTGGCTGCGCTTGCTGTCTGCCTGCGGACTGGCGATGTCGGTCATCCCCATGTGCCCTCCCCGGCGCCAAGTGGATCGCAGACTACGCCCGACGCCCCCCACAAGCGATGATCTTGCAGTTTTCTGCGCTATAGGGCAGAAAACTGCAAGATCATCGGGGTCGGAGCGCGGCCATCGGGCCGAGGTTGCGCACGATCGTGAACGCGATCAGCACGACAACCACGGCGGCGGCGTGACTGCGGCGCACGGCGCGCTGCGGGCGGCCGGTGCGCGAGCGGCGCCACGCGTCCACCCACAACCAGGCGAGCACGGGCAGGGCAACAACGAGCAGCATGTTGTCGTGCAGGGCGGCCGACCACTGGCCGTGCACGAGCGCGTCGGCGCAGCGCAGGCCGCCGCACAGCGGGCACTGCCAGCCGGTGATCGTGTGGAACGGGCACAGCGGCACGTGCCGATGCGCCGGGTCGAACCCGACATCGGCGGCGAGCGCGACGCCAGCCCCCGCCGCGACCTGAATCGGCCGCGACGAGAGCCGACGTGCGGTCAGCCCGACACTCACTTGGGTCCCTAACTCACTTGGGGCGGATGGCGGCGTAGTAGACGATGCCGCCGATGATGCTCAGGATCGAGATGATGATGCCGGCGATGGCGAGTCCGCCACCGGCCTGGCGGCGCTGCTTGGTCTGGTTGAGCCCGATGATGCTGAAGATCAACCCGAGGATCGAGCACAGGAACGACAGGACGAACCCGGCGATCGCCATCCCGTTGGTGCCCGGGGTCGGGCCCCCGCCGTACTGGCCATACGGCGGCGGGCCGTACGCGGGCGCCGGGGGATAGCCCTGCGGCTGCTGGCCGTACTGCTGCTGGCCGTACTGGGGCGGCTGCCCGTACGGCTGTTGGCCGGGCTGTTGGCCGGGCTGTTGGCCGGGCTGCGGTTGTCCGGGCGGTTGCTGACCGTACTGGGGCTGGCCCTCGGGCGGGTTCGGCGTGCTCATGGGGTCTCCTCGGATGCGGTGATCGCGATCATGATGCCCCGCCCCGGGCGATCAGTCGGGGACCTCGACCGGATCGGCGTTCTGCGTCGTCTCGAGGGTCACCTCGTCCTTGCGCAGGGCCGGGGCGGCGAGCACGAACACGCCGGCGACCAACCCGGCGCCGACCCACATCGGCGTCGTGATGCCGCCTGCCTCGACGAGGGCTCCGCCGGCCAGCGCGCCGATTGCCGAACCGCCGACCGACAGCAGCGTGTATGCCGCCATCACGCGGCCGCGGACAGCGCCGTCAGTGCGGTGCTGCCGCAGGCTGACCGTGAGCACCGTCCACACCGACGCATGCACACCGAAGACGACCAACGCGACGGCAACCACCCACGCATGGGTGGTCAGCGCGAGCGTCAGCTGGAAGCCGCATTCAATGGCCAGTCCGATCTTGAGCAGCAGGCTGGCTCCGAACCGCGTGACGAGTCGGGTGGCCGACGCGGCACCGATCAGTCCGCCGATCGCCATCGTCGCGACGAGTACGCCGTAGCCGGCGGGTCCGAGTCCGAGCCGCTCGAAGGCGTAGATCACGAGTACCGCCATCGTGCCGGTGAGCGTCACGTTCATCACGAAGATGCACAGCGCGAGCACGCGCAGCACGCGGTCACGCCACAGGATCTGCAGACCTTCGCGCACAGCGCCGGACGCCGGCACGTCGACCGACTCGCGCCGCGTCGGCAATCGCATCAGCAACGCTGCGCCGGCGGCGAACGACACCGCGTCGATGACGAACGGCGTCGCATGCCCTGCGGTGAACAGCCATGCACCGACCGGACGGGCGATGAGCAGCGCCCCGAGCAGCCGCGTGCTCAGGAGGCGCGAGTTCGCCCGAGTCAGCTGATGCTTGGCCACGAGCTGCGGGACGAGCGTGGTCCCCGCCGTCAGGACCATGGTGTCGCCCGCTCCGCTCGCGAACAGCAACAGGTACACGACGACCACCGTCACCGACCCGGTGAGGATCGTGACCGCAAGGACCGCCATCAACAGCGCACGGACCAGGTCGACCCGGATGACGAGCCTGCGCTGATCGACGCGGTCGACGACCGCTCCGGCGTGCAGCCCGAACAGCACCCACGGGACCTGCGCAGCGAAAACGCCGCCCGCGATCAGGATCGGGCTGTCAGTGAGTGTCGTGAGCAGCAGCGGCGTGGCGATCAGCGTGAACCCGTCGCCGAACGACGACAGCGCGTCCGCCGCCCACAGCCGCAGGAACGGGGCGGGCAGTCGCTCTCGGGTCTTGATCATCGCCGGACGAGTCTCTCGCCCCGCTCGCGATCAGTCAGTCAGATTTCGCCGACGGCACAACGTGTCGGGCGGGTCAACCGGGCAGCTTCGATGCCGCGTCGGCGTCGAGCAGCCACACGGTGCGCTTGCGTCCCAGCGCCCCTGCGGACGGGACGTGCTCGCGATCGGCGTCGGGCGCCAAGGCCGCAGCGACGGCGTCGGCCTTGCCGTCACCCGACGCGACGGCCCAGATCTCGTCCGCGGTGTTCAGCGCGTCGAACGACAGGGACAGCCGCAGCGGCGGCGGCTTGGGCGACTCGCGCACGGGGATGACGGACGCGGACAGGTCGCGCGCGGACGGATGGTCGGGGAACAGCGAGCAGCAGTGCCCGTCCGGACCGATCCCGAGCAGCACCACATCGAAACTCGGCACGTCCCCCTCGTCGGACGGCCGCCGCGCGTCATGCAGCGTGCGTGCGTAACCGGCCGCCGCTGCGTCGAGGTCCTCGCCGTACTCGCCGCCCGCCGGCGGCATCGAGTAGCGCGTCGCTGCCGAGAACGGTGCGCTCGCGAACAGCAGCTTCTCGGCGGGCGCGTCGTTGCGGTCGGGGGAGTCGGACGGGACGAACCGCTCGTCGCCCCAGAACACGTCGACCTTCGACCAGTCGAGCGATTGGGCCGACTCGACAAGGGCCGCCCAGACCTTCTCCATGATCGAGCCGGCGGTCAGCGCGACCGCCGCGCGTCCGTGCTTGTCGATGGCCGCCCCGACCGTCGTGACGAATCTGCCCGCGACGTCGTGCGCGAGTTCGTCGGGCGTCGCGAAGACCAGGTGCTCGACGGATGCGTCAGCCAACCGTCAGCCCTCGTTCGCCAGCGCCGGATCGTGCCAGATGTGGGTGCGCACCGCCGGACGCGAAGTGAGGTCCTTCTCGCCCGTCACAGCACCCAGCGCCTCCGCGTAGGTCTCGTCGACATCGAGACGGCGCAGCTCCTCGGCGAGCAGGTCGCCGGTCGCACGAGCCGGGAACGGCGCGATCGAGTCCATCTGGTTCGGCCGGCTCATCACCAGCTTGTAGCTCTCGTTGCGCATCTCGACGTAGTGCCCGTCGTCGAATTCGATGCGCACCTTGGTGATGTAACGACCCTCGTCCTTCTCGACCGGCACGTACAGGCCCAGCCGCGACGAGAGCCAGCCCGCGAGCAGCTGTGCGGACGGGTCGAGCGGATTGCCGTGGACCGCGACGCTGGACGGCGTCCGTGTGACCGTGTCGAACGCGGACGCGAGGGCGGCACGCCACGGGGTGATCACGGTCCAGGTCAGGTCGGTGTCACCCGGTGCGTAGTCGTCGGCCCGCTGCTTGAGCGAGGCCGATGGGTCGGGGTCGCGGATCACGTTCGTGATGCGGCGATCGGCGAACACACCCAGCGGGTCGTAGGCGATGACCTCGGGCGTCTCGCTGTACCACCAAGCGACCACCGGCGCGTCCGGTGCCAGCAGCGGCAGCGTCACCGACTCGGCGTGCAGCGCGAGCCGGCCGTACATGCGCAACACCACGGTCTCGCCGGGCCCGTAGCGGCCGCCGAGCGAGACCTCGGCGTCGAGTCGCGGCACCGGCGCATCGAGGTTGTGCCGCAACACCATGAGCACGCGCATCGGATGCTTCGACGCGGCGATCGAAACGGCGGCCTCGACTTCGGCAGCGTCCTTCTCTTCCATCACGACCACGAGCGTCAGTGCCAGTCCGGACGTCACGCCGCCGCCGGTGCGTCGTTCGGCCGCCAACGCCTTGACGACCGCGGTTCCGGTGGTGTCCCAAAGTGTGGTCATGGCCTTCTCCACGACCTTCCGTCTCGATCGAGCATCTCGTCGGCTTCCTTCGGCCCCCACTCACCCGCGCGGTACTTCGCCGGCGGGACGGTGCTCCAGAACTCCTCGAGCGGGTCGATGACGCGCCAGGACGCCTCGACCTCGGCGTTGCGCGGGAACAGGGTCGAGTCGCCGAGCAGGACGTCGAGGATGAGCCGTTCGTACGCCTCCGGCGATGCCTCGGTGAACGCCTCGCCGTACAGGAAGTCCATGGAGACGTCGCGAACCTCCATCGCCGAGCCGGGCACCTTGGACCCGAACTTCAGCGTGACGCCCTCGTCGGGCTGCACGCGGATCACCAGCTGGTTGTGGCCCAGCTCCTCGGTGTCGGTCTGGCTGAACGGCAGGTGGGGCGCCTTCTTGAAGAGCACCGCGATCTCGGTGACGCGCCGCGGCAGCCGCTTGCCTGTCCGCAGATAGAACGGCACGCCGGCCCACCGGCGGGTGTCGATGCCGAGCCGGACCGCCGCGTACGTCTCGGTCGTCGAGTCCTGCGGGACGTCCTTCTCGCCGGTGTACGCAGCCACGCGCTCACCGGCCTGCCAGCCCTGGTCGTACTGGCCGCGCACCGCGTACGCGTCGAGATCGTGCGGCAGCGTGATCGCGCGCAGCACCTTCAGCTTCTCGGTCTGGATCGCCTCGGCGGTGAACTCGACCGGCTCTTCCATGGCGACGAGCGCGAGCAACTGCAGCAAGTGGTTCTGCAGCACGTCGCGCGCGGCGCCGGTCGCGTCGTAGAACGCGGCGCGGCCGGCGATGCCGACGTCCTCGGCCATCGTGATCTGCACCGAGTCGACGAAGTTGGCGTTGAAGACCGGCTCGAACAGCTGGTTGGCGAAACGCAACGCCATCAGGTTCTGGACGGTCTCCTTGCCGAGGTAGTGGTCGATGCGGAACACGTCCTGCGGGGTGAACACGCTGTCGACGAGCTTGTTCAGCTCGAGCGAACTCGGCAGGTCGTGCCCGAACGGCTTCTCGACCACGACGCGGCGCCATCCGCCGGCCTTCTCGTTGTCCGCCATCCCGGTGCGCTCCATCTGCTCGAGCACCGTCGGAAACATCTTCGGCGGGATGGACAGGTAGAACGCGGCATTGCCCTTGATGCCGTGCGAGCTGCACAGGTCGTCGAGGGTGTCGTGCAGCGTGTCAAAGGCCCCGTCGTCATCGAAAGAGCCGGGGACGAACATGATGTCGCCCGACAGGCGCGCCCAGACGTCCTCTTTCCAGTCGGTGCGCGCGTGCTCCTTCGCGGCTTTCTTCGCGAGGTCCTCGAAGTCGCCGTCCTCCCAGTCGCGGCGGGCAAATCCGAGCAGCACGAAGTCGGCCGGCAGCAACCCTCGGTTGGCCAGGTCGTATACGGCGGGAAGCAGCTTCTTGCGCGCCAGGTCGCCGGTCACACCGAACACGACCAGCGCGCACGGCGCCGGGACGCGGGGAAGACGCCGATCACGTGCATCGCGCAGCGGGTTCCGGTCGCTCTGGCGCGCCGATGGTGCAGCGCCGGGGTGGCGGCTCGGCGGCGCGGTCTCACGCGGCGCCGGTGACGCCGGATCGGGCTGCGACGGCGCCTCGCTCTGCGCGATGTGCTCGGCCTGGTCTGTCACGGAGCCTTCTCGAGCTGGGCCTTGACGCTCTCGGCCAGTTGCGCGTACGAGTCCTCGAACTTCTGTACGCCTTCGACCTCGAGTACCTCGATGACGTCGTCGTAGCCGATGCCCAGCTCGTCCAGCGCCGTGAACACCTTGCGGGCGTCGTCGTAGGTTCCGCTGATCTGGTCGCCCTTTATCTGTCCGTGCTCGGCAACCGCGTTGAGCGTCGCCTCCGGCATCGTGTTGACGGTGTTCGGTGCACAGAGGTCGACGACGTACATCGTGTCCTCGTACGCCGGGTCCTTGACGCCGGTGGATGCCCACAGCGGACGCTGGGTGTGCGCGCCGTCGCCCTCGAGCGCCTTCCACCGGTCGGAGGAGAAGACCTTCTCGTAGCGCTCGTAGGCCAGCCGCGCGTTCGCCACGCCTGCCTTGCCCCGCAGCTCGGCTGCCTCGCGAGTGCCGATCTTGTCCAGCCGCTTGTCGACCTCGGTGTCGACGCGCGACACGAAGAAGGACGCCACCGACCGGATGGTCGACAGGTCGATGCCCGCCGCCTTCGCGCTCTCGAGGCCGGTCAGGTAGGCGTCCATCACGGCGTCGTAGCGATCGAGACCGAAGATCAGCGTGACGTTCACGTTGATACCGACTGCGGTGGCCGCTGTGATCGCGGGGAGGCCCTCGGCCGTCGCCGGAATCTTGATCATCACGTTGGGCCGGTCGACCAGCCACCACAGGCCCTTGGCCTCCGCGACCGTGCGGTCGGTGTCGTGGGCAATGCGCGGGTCGACCTCGATCGACACCCGGCCGTCCTTGCCGTCGGTGCGATCGAACACCGGACGCAGCACGTCGCACGCCCAACGGATGTCGAAGGCCATCAGGTAGCGGATCGCGCCGTCGACGGCGATCTTGCGAGTCGCGAGTTCGCGGACCTGCTCGTCGTACGCATCGCCCTTCTCGAGCGCCTTCTGGAAGATCGTCGGATTGCTGGTGACTCCGACAACGTGCTTGTTGTCGACAAGCTCCTGCAGGTTGCCGCTACGCAGCCGCTCACGGCTGATGTCGTCCAGCCAGACGGAAACGTCCTGGGCGGACAGGTCGGCAAGTGCGTCGGTCATGGTCTTCTCCTTATGCTCCTGCGTGTTGCAACGCGGAATGGGCGGCCGCGACCACGCGGTCAGGGGTGAAACCGAACTGCTCGAACAGCACATCGCCCTCGGCGCTTGCGCCGAAGTGCTCGATCGACACCATCTCGCCGGCATCGCCGACGTACTCGCGCCAGCCCTGCTTGACCGCGGCCTCGACGCTGACGCGTGCCTTGATCTCGGGCGGCAACACCTCTTGCCGGTACGAGGCGGGCTGGGCCTCGAACCACTCGACACACGGCATCGACACGACCCGCGTCGGCGTCCCTTCGGCCTCGAGCGCCTCGCGCGCCTTCAGTGCCAGACCGACCTCGGACCCGGTCGCGATGATGATCACCTTCGCGCGGCCGGACGACGCCTCTTCGAGGATGTAGCCGCCCTTGCCGGCGTCAGCCGTCTTGACCGGGTCGAGAACCGGCAGGTTCTGCCGCGACAGCGCGAGACCCGCCGGCCCGCTGGTCTTTTCCAGGATCTGTCGCCAACAGACAGCTGTCTCGTTCGGGTCGGCCGGACGGACGACATCCAGGCCTGGAATCGCGCGCAGTGAGGCGAGGTGCTCGATCGGCTGGTGGGTGGGCCCGTCGCCGCCGAGGCCGATCGAGTCATGGGTCCACACGAAAATCGACGGGAGGTCCATCAACGCGGCCAACCTCACCGGTGGACGCATGTAATCGCTGAACACCAGGAACGTGCCGCCGTACACGCGGGTGCCGCCGTGCACCGTGATGCCGTTGATGATGGCGCCCATCGCGTGTTCACGGATCCCGAAGTGCAGTGTGCGGCCGTACGGACCGCCCGGCCACATCTTCGTCTGGTAGTTGGACGGGACGAAGCTGGGCTCGCCCTCCATCGTCGTGTTGTTGCTCTCAGCGAGGTCGGCAGACCCGCCCCAGAGTTCCGGGAGCACGGGGCAAGCTTCGTGAGCACTTCACCCGACGCCTTGCGGGTCGAGACTGCGTTCGGCTTACCGTCCTTCTCGACCGGCCAGGTGGGGAGCGAGTCGACCCACCCCTCGGGCAACGTGCGGTTCTGCATGCGCTCGTGCAGCGCGAACTGGGCCTTGTGTTTCGCAGCCCAGGCGTCGTAACTCTTCTGCCACTCGGCGTGAACCTCGCGGCCGCGGTCGATGACCTGTCGCGTGTGCGGAAGGACCTCGTCCGGGACGTTGAAGCTGACGTCCTGCGGGAATCCGAGGATCTTCTTCGTCTTGCTGATCTCGTCGTCGCCGAGCGCAGCCCCGTGGGCCTTACCGGTGTTCTGCAGCGTGGGCGCCGGCCAACCGATGATCGTCCGCACCGCGATGAACGAGGGCTTGTCGGTGACCCGCTGCGCCTTCTTGATGGCGTCCTCGAGGGCTACGACGTCCTCACCGGAGTCGACGCGCTGCACGTGCCAGCCGTAGGCCTCGTAGCGCGCGAGCACGTCCTCACTGAATGCGACCGCCGTGTCGTCCTCGATCGAGATGTGGTTGTCGTCGTAGAACAGGATCAGGTTGCCGAGTTCCTGGTGACCGCCGAGCGAGGACGCCTCGCTGGCAACCCCCTCTTCCATGCAACCGTCGCCGGCGATGACGTAGATGAAATGGTCGAACGGCGACTCGCCCGGTGCGGCGTCGGGGTCGAACAGGCCACGCTCACGGCGCGCTGCCATAGCCATGCCCACGCCGTTGGCAACACCCTGACCCAGCGGGCCGGTAGTGATCTCGATGCCGGCGGTGTGGTGGTACTCGGGGTGCCCCGGTGTGCGCGATTCCCACGTCCGCAGCGACTCGAGGTCGGACAGTTCCAGGCCGTAGCCGGACAGGAACAGCTGGCAGTACTGCGTCAGCGAGGAGTGCCCGTTGGACAGGATGAACCGGTCGCGGCCAACCCACTGCGGATCGGTCGGATCGTGACGCATCACGCGCTGATAGAGCAGGTAGGCCAACGGCGCCAGGCTCATCGCCGTGCCGGGATGGCCGCTGCCGGCCTTCTGGACTGCGTCTGCGGCGAGCAGTCGCGCGGTGTCGACCGCCTTGGTGTCGAGGTCGGTCCACCACTTCGGGTGCACTGTGTGCACACCTTCGGACTTGCCGGCTCCGGTAGTTGCCACGATTGTCGAGGTCCCTTCGCTGTGCAGCGGTGGTGTTCTGTAAGGGCTTACCCCTTCTGTCAGCGTAGCCACCCGGTGTGATCGGGAGAACGGTCCGCAGGCCACTGCCGGGTGCAGCGGCGATCACCCCGCCCGTTAAGCTGGTCGCCGTGACGCAGACGCCGGTGGCGCCCGTTTCGACGGGTCTTCAGGACGACGTCACCGCACCCCCGTCCGAGGTGGCCCACGCACCGACGATGCACGGCCTGTCGGCGCGTCCCCGTCCGCACCGCAGCCGCATCGCGGCCTACGTCGCGCTGACCAAACCACGCATCATCGAGTTGCTGCTCGTCACGACGTTGCCGTCGATGGTGTTGGCCGCACGCGGTCTGCCCGACTGGACGATCGCCCTCGTGACGATGCTCGGCGGCACGCTCGCCGCCGGCAGCGCCAACGCGCTCAACTGCTATCTCGACCGCGACATCGACGCGATCATGCGGCGGACCGGGCGACGTCCCCTGGCGCGCCACGAGGTGTCGCCGACCGGGGCCCTGGTGTTCGGGCTGCTGCTCGGCGCCGTATCGGTGGTTGCGATCGGCGTCGTCACGAACTGGCTCGCCGGCGCACTCACGTTCGTCGCGATCGCGTTCTACATCGTCGTCTACACGATGCTGTTGAAGCGCCGCACCGCGCAGAACATCGTGTGGGGCGGCGTCGCGGGCTGCATGCCCGTTCTCATCGGCTGGACGGCCGTGACCGGCTCGCTCGCCGCTGCGCCGTTCGCGCTGTTCGCCGTCGTGTTCTTCTGGACACCGCCGCACACGTGGGCGCTCGCCACGCGCTATCGCGACGACTACGCGCGCGCCGGCGTCCCGATGCTGCCCGTCGTCGCACCGGCACGTCGCGTCGCAATCGAGATCACCGTCTACACCTGGCTGACGGTCGCCGCCTCGCTCGCGCTTTGGCCGCTGGCGACCGGCTGGGTCTACGGGCTGCTCGCATCGCTCGCCGGCGCGGTGCTGATCGGCGCCGCACACCGGCTGCTGCACGCCACGACGCGGGGCACGCCCGGCGCCATCGCCAAGCCGATGCAGTTCTTCCATCTCTCGAACAGTTATCTCGCCTTCGTGTTCGTCGCGGTCGCGGTCGACACCTTCGTGCGCTGAGGCCTCGTGCGCCGACTGCTGCTCGCTACGTGTTCGGCCTTCGCCGACGGCGATGAGGACGACCGGCTGCTGCTCGATCCACTCGCAGCGAGCAACGTCGACGCCGACTTCGTGGTGTGGGACGACCCCGACGTCGACTGGACCGCCGGTCCGGTGGTGCTGCGCTCGACCTGGGACTACACCCTGCATCGCACGCAGTTCCTCGCCTGGACGCGAACTCTTGCTGCGTTGCACAACTGCGCGGACGTGGTCGAGTGGAACTCGGACAAGGTCTACCTGCAGCATCTCGCGGACGCCGGCGTCCCGATCACGCCCACGAAGGTGGTGCGTCCCGGAACGCGGCTCGAAGTGCCCGATCATGAATTCGTCGTGAAGCCTTCGGTCGGCGCAGGTTCCCGCGGCGCCGGTCGCTTCCTGCCCTCAGCGGCCGAGCAGGCCTCTGCCCATGCGGCGCGGCTGCACGACGCCGGGCGCACCGTGCTCGTGCAGCCCTATCTCGGCGACGTCGACGAGTACGGCGAGACGGCGCTGATCTATTTCGCCGGGGAGTTCAGCCACGCTGTCCGCAAGGGTCCGATGCTGACCGGCGACACGGGTCACGACCTCGGCGCCGGCACCGGCCTGTTCCTCGACGAGAACATCACGGCGCGCGACGCGTCGACTGCCGAGGTGGCCGTCGGCGACCAGGCGGTCCGGTTCCTGCGCGACCGGTTCGGCAGCGCTCCGCTCTATGCGCGCGTCGACGTGCTGCCGGGGCCGGACGGCCCCGTCGTCATCGAGTTGGAGCTGATCGAGCCGTCCCTGTTCCTCGGATACGCCGCCGGTGCCGTCGACCGGTTCGCAGCCCTCCTGGCCACGGTGACGTGACGGTTCCCGGCTCGCCGCCGAGCCCGGAGCGATTGCGAGCGCTGCGGCGGATGAAGGCGACGGCCAGTGGCCTGCTCGTCCTCGCTGCAGCGGTCTACGTCGTGTGCCGGCTCGCCGGCGACGGCAACGGCGTGTGGGGTTACCTCGAAGCGGCCGCAGAGGCGTCGATGGTCGGTGGCCTCGCCGACTGGTTCGCCGTGACAGCGTTGTTCCGGCATCCGCTGGGGATCCCGATCCCGCACACCGCGATCATCCCGCGCAAGAAGGATCAGATCGGCGAAGGGCTGGCCGGTTTCGTCCAGGAGTACTTCCTCACCAGCGAGATCGTCGCCGAGCGGGTGGACGCGGCGAGGGTGCCCGAGCGGGTCGGGGAGTGGCTGGCCGATCCCGATCATGCGCGCCGCGTCGCCGCGGAACTGAGCATCGCGGTCAGCGGCCTCGCCTCGACCTTGCACGACAACGAGCTGCGGGACGCGGTCGCCGCGTTCGCCGACAAGCGGCTGCGCGATCTCGACACCGGCCCGCTGCTCGCTCGCCTGCTCGACGCGATCTGCGACTCGGGCCAGCATCAGATCGTTCTGACGACGGCGCTGAAGGGGCTGATTCGATTCCTCGACGAGAACCGCACGGTGTTCCGCCGGCGGGTGGCCGACGAGTCGCCGGAATGGGTGCCTGACTGGGTCGACGATCGGGTGTTCAACAAGGGGTTCTCTGCGCTGCAGTCGTTCCTCGCCGACGTGACCATCGCAGCCTGACCACGAGTTGCGCGGCGCCTACGACGAGCAACTGCGTGCGCTTGCCGAGCGGCTGCGATCCGACCCCGAGCAGATCGCGAAGGTGGAGCGGGCCAAGGTCGAGCTGCTCGACCACCCGCAGGTGCGCGAATGGCTGTCGACGCTCTGGTTGCGCGGCAAGACCCTGGTCGTGGACGGCGCGGAGGACCCGTCGTCCGACCTGCGACGCGGCGTGGAGCGGCTGGTCGTGCGCGCAGGTGAGGTGTTGCGCGACGACCAGCAGATCTCCGGCCGAATCGAAGAGGTGTTGCAGCAGGTTGCCCGGCACATCGTGACGCGCTACGGCGCCGACCTGACCGCCGTGATCTCGTCCACGATCGAACGCTGGGACAGCGATGCCACCTCGCGCCGGCTGGAACTGCAGGTCGGGCGCGACCTGCAGTTCATCCGTATCAACGGCACCGTCGTCGGAGCGCTGGCCGGGCTGGCGATCTACACGCTGACCCAGGTGTTCTGAGCGGTTACTTGCTGGGCTCTGGGCACTTCGTCTTCGGATTCGCGCCCATGTAGTTCAGCGGACCGGCAATGATCGTGACGGCGATCGTGGTGAAGCCGGCGCAGTTCGTCTTGCCCGAGCTGTAGTAGTGGCGTTGCCCGGCGGCGATCGCTCCGATGATCAGCCAGATCACGAGCAACACACCCAGCACTCTGGCAAGCGTGCCCCGGCTGCGGCTTCTGCTTGTCGACATTGACATGCCGAGGGTGTACCCGAAATGCGCAGAATTTCCCGTCAGACCGTCGAGTGAAATACGCGCAAGGCAGCGACCCACACCAGGCACGCGCCGAGCATGTGCACGGCGACGAGCAGTGGCGGCACGTTGAGGAAGTACTGGGTGTAGCCGATGACGCCCTGCGCGAGTTCAACGGCCAGCAGCACGACGGCGGCGCGGCGCACCGCCTGCGCGGCACCGATCGCGAACAGCACGGCGACGAGGCCGACCGTCAGGCCGACGAGGGTCATCACGGCGTCGGCATGCAGTTGCGACATCGACTGGACATTGAGGCCCGTGCGGTGCACCTTGCCGCTCGAATCTGTGTCGCCGGCGTGCGGCCCGCTGCCCGTGACGACCGTGCCGAGCACGAGAACGCCGGCGGTGACGGCGACGGTGACCTGGACGAGCGTGCGCGCCGCCCGGGGGAGCGGCGCCGCCTCTGGCGCGTGGTCGATCGCGTCGACCCGCAGCCGCCACCAGAGCCGGAAGGACACCGCGATGATCGCCATCGACAGCAGGAAGTGCAGCGCGACCAGCCACGGATTGAGATGGGTCAGCACGGTGAGCCCGCCGAGGACGGCCTGCGCCGGAATGCCGAGTGCCGCCAGGGTCGCCAGCCCGCGTTCGCGTCGGCGTGCCATCGCGACCAGCCAGGTGGCGATGGCGATCACGACGAGGACGAACGTCAACTGCCGGTTCGTGAACTCGATGATTCCGTGGATGGCGTACTGCTTCGTCGGCGTCAACGACGAATCCGTGCACGACGGCCAGGTCGGGCAGCCCAGACCCGAGTCGGTCAGCCGCACCGCTCCGCCGGTCACGACGATCACGACGTTGGCGACCAGGAAGGCCAAGGCGAGCCCCCGCAGCCACGGATCGGTCTGCACGCGCTGCGGCAGCCAGCGCACCGGCGGCTCGTCCGGCGTCTCGGCACGGACGGACGTGCTCACTCCCATCGGAACCACCGGGCGGCGGCGACCATGGCGAGCGCGCCCCAGACGAGCAGTGTCAGCACATCGTGCAGCGGTACACCTGCACCGTTCTGCAGCACGCGGTGCAGGCCGTCCGACAGCGCCGCCGACGGCAGGTACTGCAGGACCTGCGCGACGGCGTGCGGGTATTTCGTCAGGGGAATCGCTATGCCGCCGGCGAAGAGCAGGACGAGCCAGACCAGGTTCGACGCCGCGAGCGTGACCTCCGCGCGCAGGGTGCCGGCGAGTAACAGCCCGAGCCCGGCGAACGCGACCGTCCCGAGCGCGACGAGCAGGACGGCCAGCAGCGGGTCGCCGTGCGGATGCCACGCCAGCGCGAAGCCGAACGCCACGAGCAGCGCCACCTGCACGACCTCGAGCAACAGCACCGACAGCGTCTTGCCGCTGACGAGCACGCCGCGGGGGAGCGCGGTTGCGCCGAGCCGTTTCAACACCGCGTACTTGCGCTCGAAGCCCGTCCCGATCGCCAGCCCGGTGAACGACGACGACATGACGGCGAGCGCGATGATGCTCGGCACCACGAAGTCGATCCGGCGGTCGACGCCGAGCGAGTACAGCAACGGCAGGTTGAAGAAGAACAGCAGCAGCAACGGGATGACGAGGGTGAGCCCGACCTGCTCGAGGTTGCGCAGCTGCAGGCGGAACTCGATCGCGGTCTGCGCGGCGAGCATGCGGCCACGTGGCGCGGCCCCGGCGGCCGGGGCGAAACTCGTCATGTTCGCAGCTTCCGTCCGGTCACCTCGAGGAACACGTCCTCCAGGCTGCGCCGCTCGACGGACAGGTTCTCGGCGAGCACTCCACGTCGCGCGCACCACGCCGTCAGCGTGGCGAGCAGCTGCGGCGTGACGTCGCCGCTGATGAGGTAGTGGCCGGGCTCGGGCTCTTCGGCGCGGGTGCCCTCGGGCAGGTCGGTGAGCAGCAGATCGAGCGGCAGACCGGGTGCGGCCTGGAAGCGGATCTGTCCCTGCGCGCCACCGCGGGTGAGTTCGGCGGGGGAGCCGGCGGCAACGACACGGCCGTCGTCGATGACGATGACGCGGTCGGCGAGTTGCTCGGCCTCGTCCAAGAAGTGCGTGGTGAGCACGACGCTCACGCCGTCGCTGCGCAGTCGGCGCACGAGCTCCCAGGTGACCCGCCGGG
The DNA here is from genome assembly GCA_963757455.1 of uncultured Actinomycetota bacterium. GTDB lineage: Bacteria > Actinomycetota > Actinomycetes > Mycobacteriales > Jatrophihabitantaceae > RYN-133. Next base: position 99,076 of record CAVWSE010000007.1, on the reverse strand, counting down.
CCTGCGGGTCCATGCCGGCGGTGGGCTCGTCCAGGAAGACGAGTTCGGGACGGGCGACCAGGGCCAGCGCGAGCGACAGCCGCTGTTGCTGCCCACCGGACAGTCGCTTCACGGCGGTGCCGGCGACCTCGGTGAGCCCGACGAGGTCGAGCAGGTCCCCCGGATCGAGCGGGTGTGCCGCATAGCTTGAGAACAGTCGAAGCAGTTCGATCGCGCGCGCCTCGCGGTAGCCGCCGACGCCTTCTTGCAACATGACGCCGACCCGCGGTCGCAGGGCCGGGTCGTCCGGAGCGAGCCCGAGCACGCGGACACTGCCGGCGTCGGCGCGGCGGAAGCCTTCGCAGATCTCGATGGTCGTCGTCTTGCCGGCGCCGTTCGGTCCGAGCAGCGCGAGCAGGCTGCCGTGCTCGACCTCGAAGCTCAGGCCGTCGACAGCGCGCCGTCCGCCATAGGACTTGACGAGATCAGCGATCTCGACGGCAGGTGCGGGCACGCCACCAGTTTAGGAACGAGACGGCGCTCACTCGCGGGCGGAGTTTGCGTAGTGGTCGACATAGTCCTGTCCGCTCAACTGCTGCACAGCAGCGCGGACGATTTCGGTCACCTCGCGCAGCACCCGCGCGCTGCGTTCCTCGGCGGCGCGGTGGCCGAACTGCAGTGGTGCACCGAAGTGGACGCCCACCTTCGCCCGATGCCACATCCGCTCGCCCGGTGGTTGGACTTCACGCGTCCCGACCAGCCCGACAGGGACGACGGGAGCGCCGCTGCGTAGAGCGACGCGCGCGACGCCGGTGCGAAATTTGTACAGCTGCCCGTCCGGCGAGCGGGTGCCTTCGGGGAAGATCCCGAGCGCCTTGCCACCCTTGAGCACGTCGACGCCGACATCGATCACGCTGGCGGCCGCGCGGGTATCCGAGCGCTCGACCGGCACATGGCCGAGCGTGGTGAAGAACAACGAGGTCAGCCGACCCCTGATTCCCGGCGTGGTGAAGTACTCCGCCTTGGCGAAATAGACGACCTGGCGCCGGGCGGCCAGCGGTGTGAAGAACTCATCAGCAAAAGAGATGTGGTTCGCAGCGAAGATCACCGGGCCCTCGGCGGGGATTGCGGACGCCCCCGTGATCTCAGGCCGGTAGACGGCCCGGAGCGCGGGTGCCAGAGTCAGTTCGAGGGTGCGGTAGAGCACAGGAGGCAACCTACCGGGGCCGCAGAAAGCGGGGGCGGTGTGAAACGCGAGCGGAAATACGTCATACTGATGTTGTGAAATTCGCCGGCGACGATCGCACCCGTGACGCGGTCGCCCGGCTGATCCTCGAGCGCGGCCCGCAGAGCGCCGCTGCACTCGCCGACCGGCTGGGCGTCTCGCCCGCTGCCGTGCGCCGCCATCTCGACGCGCTGGTGGCCGACGGGCTGCTCACCGAGCGCGACCCGCGTCCGTCCCCGAAGCGTGGACGGGGCCGCCCGGCCCGCGTCTACGCGCTCACCGACAGCGGACGCGCCGCGTTCCCGCACGCCTACGACGACCTCGCCACGACCGCGTTGCGCTACCTGCGCGAAACGGGCGGCGAGCAGGCCGTCACCGCGTTCGCCGAACACCGCGCCGACACGCTCGCCGCCGAACTACGCGAGCGCGTCCAGTCGAGTGCGAGCGTCGCCACTCGTGCCGACGCACTGGCCGACGGCCTCACTGCCAGTGGCTACGCTTCGACTACAGAAAGCGCGGCCGCCGGAATCCAGATCTGCCAGCACCACTGCCCGGTCGCCCATGTGGCCGCCGAGTTCCCCGAGTTGTGCGAGGCCGAGACACGTGCGTTCGAGCAGGTGCTCGGTACTTACGTACAGAGACTGGCGACCATCGCCCACGGCGATGGCGTGTGCACGACCCATGTCCCCACCCCTCCCGGGAGGCACTGACATATGACCACCACCCCCGAGCGCACGCTGACGCAGGACGAGCAGATCGCGTCACTCGGCCGCTACGGCTTCGGCTGGGCCGACAGCGACGTCGCCGGCGCCTCGGCCAAGCGCGGCCTCAACCAGGCCGTCGTCCGCGACATCTCGGCCAAGAAGAGCGAACCCGAATGGATGCTCGACCGGCGCGTGAAGGCGCTGTCGATCTTCGACAAGAAGCCGATGCCGAACTGGGGTTCCGACCTGTCGGGCATCGACTTCGACAACATCAAGTACTTCGTCCGCTCGACCGAGAAGCAGGCCGCGAGCTGGGACGATCTGCCCGCCGACATCAAGAACACCTATGACAAGCTCGGCATCCCCGAGGCCGAGAAGCAGCGCCTCGTTTCGGGCATCGCCGCGCAGTACGAGTCCGAGGTCGTCTATCACAAGATCAATGAAGAGCTCGAGCGCCAGGGCGTCATCTTCCTCGACACCGACACCGCGCTGAAGGAACACCCCGAACTGTTCCAGGAGTACTTCGGCACCGTGATCCCGTCCGGTGACAACAAGTTCGCGGCGCTCAATACCGCGGTGTGGTCAGGCGGCTCGTTCATCTACGTCCCGAAGGGCGTGCACGTCGAGATCCCGCTGCAGGCCTACTTCCGCATCAACACCGAGAACATGGGCCAGTTCGAGCGCACGCTGATCATCGTCGACGAGGGTGCCTACGTGCACTACGTCGAGGGCTGCACCGCGCCGATCTACAGCTCCGACTCGCTGCACTCGGCCGTCGTCGAGATCGTCGTGAAGAAGGGCGCTCGCTGCCGCTACACGACGATCCAGAACTGGTCCAACAACGTCTACAACCTCGTGACCAAGCGGGCGCGTGCCGAAGAGGGCGCGACCATGGAGTGGGTCGACGGCAACATCGGCTCCAAGGTCACGATGAAGTACCCGGCGGTGTGGCTGATGGGCGAGCACGCCAAGGGCGAGGTGCTCTCGATCGCATTCGCCGGTGAGGGCCAGCACCAGGACGCCGGCGCGAAGATGCTGCACCTGGCGCCGAACACGAGCTCCAACATCATCTCGAAGTCGGTGGCGCGCGGCGGCGGCCGCACGTCCTACCGCGGCCTCGTCCAGGTGAACAAGGGTGCGCACCACAGCCGCTCGACGGTGAAGTGCGACGCGCTACTCGTCGACGACATCAGTCGTTCCGACACGTACCCGTACGTGGACGTGCGCGAGGACGACGTGTCGATGGGTCACGAGGCGACCGTGTCGAAGGTCAGCGAGGACCAGCTGTTCTACCTGATGAGCCGCGGTATGTCCGAGGACGAAGCGATGGCGATGGTCGTGCGCGGCTTCGTCGAGCCGATCGCGCGTGAGCTGCCGATGGAGTACGCGCTCGAGCTGAACCGCCTGATCGAACTCCAGATGGAAGGAGCGGTCGGCTAAGTGACTGCTCTACTCAAATCGACCGGTTCGCCGGCCGAACGCTTCACCTCGCGTAACCCCGACGACTTCCCCGACCCGAACCGGTCGCAGGAGGACTGGCGGTTCTCGCCGCTGGCGCGGATCCGCGAGTTCTTCGAGCCGTTCGAGCCGGACGGTGTGATCGAGGGTTCCGAGAGTGTGCCCGCGGGTGCGCATGTCGAGACTGTCGACACGCGCACGCTCGATGCGTTCGGCTCTGCGCTCGTGCCGGCCGATCGCCCGAGCGCGTTGGCGATGGTGCATGCGCCGCGCGGCCTGCACGTCCGCGTCGACGCGAACGCCGAACTCGACGAGCCGATCGTCCTGACCCGCAAGGGCGTCAGCGGCAAGTCGTACACGCATCACGTGGTCGAGGTCGGCGCCAACTCGAAGGCGACGATCGTCATCGATCACGGCGGTCTGATGAAGGTCGCCGCGAACATCGAGATCATCGTCGGCGACGGTGCGTCGCTGTCTGTCGTTGCGCTGAACACCGCCGACGAGGGTTCGGTGCAGCTGACGGCCTACGCCGCGCTCGTCGGACGCGACGCCACCTATCGCCACGCCAACGTCACTCTCGGCGGATCGATCGTGCGGATCGTGCCGACCGTGCGGTTCGCCGGCCCCGGCGGCCACGCCGAGCTGCTCGGCGTCAATTTCGCCGGCGACGGCCAGCACTTCGAAGGACGGCTGTTCGTCGACCACGACGCCCCGAACTGCAAGTCGAGCGTGCTGTACAAGAACGCGTTGCGCGGCGAGTCGGCACGCACGGTCTGGATCGGCGACGTCCGCATCCGGCCGTCCGCCACCGGAACCGACACCTACGAAATGAACCGGAACCTGCTGCTGTCCGACGGCGCCCGCGCCGACTCGGTCCCGAACCTCGAGATCGAGACCGGCAACATCGCCGGTGCCGGGCACGCGAGCGCGACCGGACGCTTCGACGACCTGCAGCTGTTCTACCTGCAGTCGCGCGGCATCCCCGAGGACGAAGCGCGCCGACTGGTCGTGCGGGGCTTCTTCGCCGACGTCGTCGAGCGCATCGGACTGCCCGACATCGAGCAACAGATCATGACCGCCATCGAAGCCCGGTTGGGCTTCATACAGGAGAACGACGACTAAATGAGCACACTCGAGATCCGCGACCTGCACGTCACCGTCGGCGACGGCGATGACACGGCCGAGATCCTGAAGGGCGTCGACCTGACGGTCTCGTCGGGTGAGACGCACGCGATCATGGGCCCGAACGGGTCCGGCAAGTCGACCCTGGCCTACTCGGTCGCCGGCCACCCCAAGTACACCGTCACGTCCGGCACGATCACCCTCGATGGGCAGGACGTGCTGGCCATGACGGTCGACGAGCGCGCCCGGGCCGGACTGTTCCTCGCGATGCAGTACCCCGTCGAGGTGCCCGGTGTCTCCGTGTCGAACTTCCTGCGTACCGCAGCGACCGCTGTTCGCGGCGAGGCTCCCAAACTGCGCACGTGGGTGAAGGAGGTCAACACCTCCATGGAGAGCCTCGGCATCGACAAGGCGTTCGCCGAGCGGTCGGTGAACGAAGGGTTCTCCGGCGGCGAGAAGAAGCGCCACGAGATCCTGCAGCTCGAGCTGCTGCAGCCGAAGATTGCGATCCTGGACGAGACCGACTCCGGTCTCGACGTCGACGCGCTGAGGGTCGTCAGCGAAGGCGTCAACCGTGTGCGCGAGCAGGGCGTCGGGACGCTCCTGATCACGCACTACACGCGGATCCTGAACTACATCAAGCCCGACTTCGTGCACGTGTTCTTCGACGGGCGCATCGTCGAGTCCGGGGGAGCCGAACTCGCCGACAAGCTCGAGTCGGAGGGTTACACGCGTTTCGGGGTCAACGAGACGGCGAGCGCCTGACCATGCCGATCGACGTCGAGGCGGTCCGCAAGGACTTCCCGATCCTGCAGCGCGAGGTCCACGGCGTTCCGCTGGTCTACCTCGACTCGGCCAACAGTGCGCAGAAGCCGCAAGTGGTCATCGACGCCGAGTCGGACCTGTACGCGAACCACTACGCCAACGTCGCACGTGCCGTGCACACGCTCGGCAGCGAGGTCACGCACGCCTATGAAGGTGCGCGCGACAAGGTTGCGGCGTTCCTGAATGCGCCGTCGCGGGATGAGGTCATCTTCACCCGCAACATCACCGAGGCGCTGAACCTGCTCGCGTACTCGTTCTCCAACGCGACGACCTTCCCAGGTGCCGAGCGGTTCCGGCTCGGTCCCGGCGACGAGATCGTCGTCACCGAGATGGAGCACCACAGCAACATCGTTCCGTGGCAGCAGCTAGCGATCCGCACCGGCGCGACGTTCAAGTGGATCCCGATCGACGATGAGGGCCGCTTGGTCGAATCGGCGATCGACGCGGTCATCACCGAGCGCACGAAGGTCGTCTCCTTCGTCTATCAGTCGAACGCGCTCGGCACGATCAACCCGGTGCAACGCATCGTCGAGCGTGCACACGCAGTCGGCGCGCTCGCCATTGTCGACGCCGCCCAGGCCGCGCCACACCTGCCGCTCGACGTGCAGGTGCTCGGCGCCGACTTCGTCGCGTTCACCGGCCACAAGCTCTACGGCCCGTCCGGCGTGGGCGTGCTGTGGGGACGCTACGACCTGCTCGCCGAGCTCCCGCCATTTCTCGGCGGCGGCGAGATGATCGAGACGGTCACGATGGAGCAGTCGACCTTCGCCGCGCCGCCGCACCGCTTCGAGGCCGGCACCCCGATGATCGCCCAGGCGGTCGCGCTCGGGGCAGCCGTCGACTACGTCACGGCGCTCGGCATCGACAACATCCGCGAGCACGAGAAGGCACTGACCGCTTACGCGCTGGAGGGCCTGCAGACGATTCCCGAGCTGCGGATCATCGGCCCGAGCACGCCGGTCGAGCGAGGCGCCACGATCTCGTTCGCGCTCAAGGGCATCCACCCGCACGACGTCGCTCAATTGCTCGACGAGCAGGGCATCGCGGTACGCGCCGGCCACCACTGCGCGCGTCCGGTCTGCGTGCGGTACGGAATACCTGCGACCACACGCGCGTCATTCGGTGTGTACACGACGACCGACGAGATCGATCAACTCGTCGCGGGCGTCCGCAAGGTTCAGGAGGTGTTCACCAGATGACGATGTCGATGGACAGCCTCTACCAGCAGATCATTCTCGATCACTACAAGAACCCGCACCATCGTGGCTTGGTCGACCCGTTCGACGCCGAGGTGCACCACGTCAACCCGACCTGCGGGGACGAGGTCACGCTGCGCGTAACGCTGCGCGATGGAGCGATCGCCGAACTGGGCTGGGACGGCGAGGGCTGTTCGATCAGTCAGGCGTCCACCTCCGTCATGAGCGACCTGGTCGTCGGCAAGCCGATCGACGAGGCGATGACGCTCCAGAAGAAGTTCCTCGACCTCATGCAGTCGCAGGGCAAGGCAGAACTCACCGACGAAGACGAAGAAGAGCTCGACGACGCGATCGCGTTCGAAGGCGTGTCGAAATACCCGGCGCGCGTGAAGTGCGCCCTGCTCGGCTGGATGGCGATGAAGAGTGCCGTCGCCGAGGCCGGCTGGCAGACGGAGGATGACAATGACTGAAACCACTACGACCGTGCCGTCACGCGACGACATCGACGAGGCGATGCGTGATGTCGTCGACCCCGAGCTCGGGATCAACGTCGTCGACCTGGGCCTCGTCTACGACATCCGTGTCGACGAGGCCGAGGGCGGCAACGTCATCACGCTCGACATGACCCTCACCTCGGCGGCCTGCCCGCTGACCGATGTGATCGAGGACCAGGCGCACGCAGCGCTCACCGGCGGTCCGAATCCGCTCGCCGGCGAGGTGAAGATCAACTGGGTCTGGATGCCGCCGTGGGGACCGGACAAGATCACCGACGAGGGCCGCGAGCAGCTACGCGCCCTCGGCTTCAACGTCTGACGGCAGCCCCGAGATGAGAGCTGGCCCAGACTGGCCCTCGTCCTCACTCCGTTGCTCATCACGCGTGTCTAGGTTGGTCGCATGGACGGTCCACGCGCGAGTCGAGCGGACGGAAACGGCGGTATCGGCGACCTGATCGCCCGGCCCGTCACGCGCCGCGCCGTCCTCGGCGCAGTGGTCGCCGGTGGGGCGGCGACCGCAGCCGCGATCTTGTGGCCGCGGTCCGGCACGTCCTCGAATCCGGTGGACGCACAGTGGCTGACGTTTGCCGACGATCCGATGCGCGACATCTTCATCTCCTGGTCCGCGGCTACCCGTCCAGACCGTGCGTCGGTTCGCTGGGGCACCAGCGCAACTGGGCACTACAGCGCGACGCCCGCCAGCCGACGCGTACCGACGCCGGCAGATCAGGCCGGCCTGGCAGCGCAGCCCACCTACTACAACGTCGCGCACGTCACCGGGCTCGAGCCATCGACGACCTATCACTACTCCGTCACGAACGACGGCCGTACGTGGACTCCGGATGCAACCTTCACCACAGCGCCGAGTGCAGCCGAGGCCTTTCGGTTCACCGCCTTCGGCGACCAGGGCTCACACCACGACACGTCGGTGCAGATGACGCAGTTGGTCGCCAAACTGCAGCCTTCGTTCCACCTTGTAGCCGGCGACCTGGCTTACGCAACGGCCGGTGGCGGCGCCACGGCACCCACCGCAGCTGACTTCAATCCCGCAGCGTGGGACAAGTACCTCGTGAACATCACGGCCGCCGCAGCAACCGTGCCGTGGGTGCCGGTCGCCGGATCGCACGAAATAGAGCCGCTGGGCGATGACACGTACGCGGGCTTTGTCACCCGCTTCCCACAGCGGGTCGACGAGTCGTCGGGATCGCCCGTCGTACGGTCGTTCGTGTACGGCAACGTGGGCTTCGTCCAGCTCGACGGGAACGACGTGTCCGAGCAGGAGCGCGGCAACGCCGACTACACCCACGGAGCGCAGACCCGTTGGCTGGCTGCAACGCTGGCCCGCCTACGCAGCGCAACGCCCGGTGTCGACTTCATCGTCGTCGTCTGCAATTGCTGCGCGTATTCCTCGAACGCACGGCACAGCTCCGACGGCGGGGTTCGCGAAACGTGGGGGCCGCTGTTCGACAGGTACCAGGTCGACCTCGTTATCAGCGGCCATGTGCATGCCTACGAACGCACCCACCCGATCCGCGGGGGACAAGTCACCCGCACCGCGGCGGCCGGTGACCACGTCCAACCAGCGACCGACGGCACGACCTACATCTGCTGCGGTGGCGGTGGCAACGGCCTCTATTCGACGTGGCTCGGGCCGACCGATGGCGGCGATCCGCCCGCGTCGGCGCGGACCAGTCCGAAGATGTGGGCGTTGCACGACGGCCATCCGAGAGTGAACACCGATACCACCACAGGATTCTCGGCCTACCGACGCGCGGTCTACAGCTGCCTGGTCGTCGATGTGATTCCCGGCAACGGACCCGGCACGACCGCCACGTTGCGTGCGCACGCGATCATGCCGGAACAAAGCGGCGCAGCGGTGACGAAGCCCCATGAACACACCGTTATCGACTCGATCCACCTGCAACGGACGGTTACCTGACGACCAGCCCTTGCCTCTTTGCGCACGCGGGTCTTCGTGAGAGTCTTCGGCTACCCGCGCAGGCGGTCGGTAGTGGAGGGTACGTCTGATGCTCAGACGCAGTTCTGGCATGCGAGCGGTGCGGGTTCTTACGGTCGCGAGTCTCGCGGCCGCGCTGCCTTCCGTTCCCGCGATCGCAGTGAGCGGCGCAGCGACGGTGAATCTCGACTGGCCGCAGCACCTGCACGATGCGCAGCACAGTTCGGTGAGCCCGGCGACGGCCATCACCACGTCGAACGCGGCATCGGTCCACCAGACATGGCACTGGCAGCCGCCGACGGTCTCGGGCCGACCGACGCCGACTCTCGACGCGAGCCCCACCGTGGTCGGTGGTCGGGTGTTCATCGGCAGCGGCAGCGGCCGGTTCTACGCATTGAGCGAGTCGGCCGGCACGGTTGAGTGGCATCGCCAGCTCGACACCGAGGCGAGCCAGACCTGCCCCGCCCGCGGAATTACTGCGACAGCCGCGGTCGTGCCCGACCCGGTGACGAACACGACCATCGCGTACGTGTCCGGCGCACGGTATCTGTACGCGTTGAACGCCGCGAGTGGTACCCAGCTGTGGAAGACGCTGATCGGCCCCTCGCAGGTGCCCAGCCCGAACGCGTACTACAACTGGTCGTCGCCGACAGTGGCCGGTGGCCACATCTATGTAGGCGTGTCGTCGAGCTGTGACAAGCCGATGGTCCGCGGTGGCGTGGTCGAGCTCGATCAGCACACCGGCAAGGTGCTGAACACGTGGTACGACGAACCGGCCGGGTCGATCGGTGGAAGTGTCTGGGCAACCGTCGCTGCAACGGCCACCGGCAGCGATGTCTGGGTGTCGACAGGCAACGACTGCGACCCGTCGGTGAACACCTGCCCGACCGGCAACCAAGACGGAAACTCGGTGTCGATCGTCCACCTGTCGTCGTCGCTGAAGTTCCTCCAGGGCTGGCAGGCGACGGCGTCGTTACGGCACGACTGGGACTTCGGGTCGTCGCCGACGCTGTTCGGCGGGACGAGCTCGTCGCCGAGCAATGTCGGTTCGTGCAACAAGAACGGAAGCTTCTACGCAGTCACGGCAAACCCCATCGGCACTGCCCCCGTGTGGACCGACCCACTCGGCAGCGCGTCCGGGACGACCGGGGCCTGCCTGGCGAGTGCGGTGTGGAACGCACACTCGGGCACGATGTTCCTCGCAAGCACCCCGACGACCATCAACGGCACCACCTATGGCGGGTCGGTCCGCAAGGTCAACCCGACCGACGGCTCCTACCTCTGGCAGACGGGTCTGCCGTGCGCGGTGATGGGCACGCCGAGCCTGGACAGCGCACGCGTGCTCGCCGTCGGCACGTACTACTGCACGTCGCCCGGCACCCCGGGGGCCTATCTGGTGAACGCGTTGACGGGTGCCGTTCTGGCGACGCTCCCGGTGGCCTCCGGCAAGGTGTACGCGCAGCCCGTGTTCGCCCAGTCACAGCTGTTCGTCGCGAGCGAGTCGAACGGGCTCTACGCGTTCGTCCCCTAAATCCTTGCTGCGGGGTAGCGATGCGTCCCTTTGGGCAAGATTTGCGCATGGCCGATCTTGTTCCGGGAGCCCACGCTGACGTCGACGCCGATCTGTTCGGCTACCGCGATCTGCTCGACGCCGACGAGCGCGAATTGCTCGATGACCTGCGCTTGTGGCTGGACAAGAACGTCGCACCGATCGCCGACGACTACTGGGCACGCGCCGAGTTCCCGCACGATCTGATTCCGGCGATCGCCGAACTCGACATCATGGGTCTCGCGCTCGACTTCGACGATCGGCCGGCGCGCCGCCGGCTGCTGTCCGGCTTCGTCGGGATGGAACTCGCGCGCGTCGACGCCTCGATCGCGTCGTTCTACGGCGTGCACAGCGGGCTCGCGATGGGGAGCATCCATCACTGCGGCTCGGACGAACAGCGCGCCCGATGGTTGCCCGCGATGCGTCGGCTCGAGCTGATCGGCGCATTCGGGCTGACCGAGCCGCACGGCGGATCCGACGTGGCCGGCGGGCTCGAGACCACCGCACGACGTGACGGCGACGACTGGATCATCGACGGCGCAAAACGATGGATCGGCAACGGCACCTTCGCCGACCTCGTCGTGGTGTGGGCGCGTGACGTGGCCGACGACTCGGTGAAGGGCTTCGTCGTCGAGAAGCAGATGCCCGGATTCACCGCGACGAAGATGGAGAACAAGCTCGCGTTGCGCATCACCCAGAACGCCGACATCACCCTCGACGGCGTCCGCGTACCCGAAGCCAACCGATTGCAGAACGCCAACTCCTTCGACGACACCAACGCGGTGCTGCGCAACACTCGGGGCAGCGTCGCGTGGAGCGCGGTGGGAGTCATGACTGGCGCCTACGAGGTGGCCGTCGAGTACGCGCGCAACCGTGAGCAGTTCGGCCGCCCGATCGGCGGCTTCCAGCTCATCCAGGATCTGCTTGCACGCATGCTCGGCAACCTGACTGCGTCGCTGGGCATGGCGGTCCGAGGCGCCCAGCTGCAGGATGAGGGACAGTTCGAGGATGCGCAGGGTGCGCTCGCAAAATCGTTCTGCACCACCCGGCTGCGGGAGAGCGTTGCCTGGGGACGCGAGCTGATGGGCGGCAACGGTGTGCTGCTCGACTACGGCATCGCCCGGTACTTCAACGACGCCGAGGCTCTCTACAGCTACGAAGGCACCCGCGAGATCAATACGCTCATCGTGGGACGCGCGATCACCGGCGAGAGCGCGTTCACGTGACCGTCGCCGCACGCCGCACGCGGGTGCCGAAGCAAACCACCGCGGCGAACGCGCACAGCGCCGCCGCCGCGTAGAAGGCCGGGTCGTACGTCCCGGCAGCGTCTCGGATCATGCCGGCGCCCGCCGCGGCAACAGCCGCGCCGAGTTGGTGCGCAGCGAACACCCAGCCGAAGACGATCGGCGCATTCGTACCGAAGTACTGGCGGCACAGGGCGACAGTCGGCGGCACGGTCGCAACCCAGTCGAGACCGTAGAACAGGATGAACACCCACGTGCTGGGTGTCGTGTTCGGCGACAACAGGGCAGGCAGGGCAAGTAAGGACAGGCCCCGTCCGGTGTAATAGCCGACGAGCAGCAACCGCGGGTCGTAGCGGTCGGTCAGCCAGCCGGAAAAGATCGTTCCTGCGACATCGAACAGGCCAACCAGTGCAAGCAGGCCCGCCGCTGTCGTGGCCGGCATGCCGTGGTCCTCAGCGGCCGGGATGAAGTGCGTCCCGATCAGGCCGTTCGTCGTGGCGCCACAGATCGCGAAGCTCGCCGCAAGCAACCAGAAGATGCGGGTGCGCGCGGCTGCCGTCAACGCGCGAACGGCCGTGGCCGCGCCGCTGCCCGTGCGCGGCGCGGGTGGTGGTCCGGGATCCTCGGCGGTCGCGCCGTAGGCGAGCAGATCGAGGTCGTGCGGGTGGTCGCGCAGGAACAGCAACACGAGGGGAAGTACGCCCACCGCGGCAACGGCGACCACGATCGACGCGGACCGCCACCCGTGATGGGTCGCGAGTGCTGCGAGAACCGGCAGGAAGATCAGCTGCCCGGTCGCGTTCGCGGCGGTGAGTACGCCGCTAACGAGCCCTCTCCGCGCGACGAACCATCGTGTCGACACCGTCGCTACGAATGCCATCGACATCGACCCCGTGCCGAGGCCGACGCAGACGCCCCACAGCAGGAGCAGCTGCCAGCTGGCCGTCATGAACACGGTCAGTCCGCTGCCGATCGCGACGAGCAGCAGCGCCGCCGTGACGACCGGACGGATGCCGAAACGATCCATCAACGCAGCAGCAAACGGTGACATCAGTCCGAACAACGTCATGTTGATCGCCATGGCGGCACCGATGGTGCCGTGCGACCAGCCGAACTCCATGTGCAGCGGATCCATGAGCACGCTCGGCGCGGACCGGAATGCGGCAGCGCCGAGCATCGTCGCGAACGTGATTGCGGCGATGATCCAGGCGCGATGTACCCGCGAACGGGCACGCGTCGCAGGCGCAGGGGTGTCGAGCACGCGCCAAGTCTGCCGGTCGCGAATCGGCTCGACCAGTGGCAGGACTGCCACTATGTGCAACAATCCTGCCATGACCCATCGCGTTGTCGTCCTCGCCGTCGCACCGGTCGTCGGCTTCGACGCCGCGATCGCTCCGATGGTGTTCAGCGAGGCGCGTGACTCGACGGGGCGAGCGCTCTACGACGTGCGGATGTGCACGATCGACGGTGCGGCAACGACGACAAGTCGCGGCTACGGGCTCGTCCCGCACGGGGGAGCCGAACTGCTCGCCCGCGCCGACACCGTCGTCGTGCCCGGTACGCAGGTGCCTGGGCCGCGCTACGACGGCGTGCTCGACGGGCCGCTACGAAGCGCGCTCGCGCGCATTCGCCCGACGACGCGGCTCGTGTCGATCTGCACGGGCGCGTTCGTGTTGGCGGCGGCGGGATTGCTCGACGGCCGGCCGGCCACGACCCACTGGTCGTACGCCGACGACTTCCGCCGGCTGTACCCGCAGGTCGATCTCGACGAGAACGTCCTCTTCGTCGATGACGGTGATCTGCTCACGTCCGCCGGGCTCGCTGCGGGCATCGATCTGTGCTTGCACATCGTCCGGCGCGACCACGGCGCAGAGGTCGCGAATGCGGTCGCACGGCACTGCGTCGTGCCGCCATGGCGCGACGGCGGTCAGGCGCAGTACATCGATCGGCCGGTGCCGTCCGACGACGGTGACTCGACGGCGGGTGCGCGAGCGTGGGCGCTGCAGCATCTGGCCGGCTACGTCGATGTCGCGCGGCTGGCGCGGCGCGCCCGCATGAGTGAGCGCACGTTCAACCGCCGGTTCCGCGACGAGACCGGGCTGTCGCCGGGAGCGTGGCTGACCGCTCAACGCCTCGAGCTGGCCCGCCACCTGCTCGAGACGACAGATCTACCCGTCGACGCCGTAGCGCACCGGGCCGGACTGGGCACCGGGACCAACCTGCGCAACCACCTGCGCACGACCCTCGGGGTGAGCCCGCTCGCGTATCGGCGCACCTTCCGCGGTCAATCCGCGTGACCCGCGCCGGTATCATCGAGGTGTGCATCTCCTGACCTGCTAGCCGGGCGGCCCGCTTCGACGCCACCCGTCTGCCCACTGCCAGGAGTCCTCCGAAATGATCACAGCAACCGACCTCGAGCTGCGCGCCGGCGCGCGCATCCTGCTCGAACCCGTCAGCCTTCGTGTCGGGAACAACGACCGCATCGGCCTCGTCGGCCGCAACGGCGCGGGTAAGACCACGTCCATGCGCGTGCTCGCCGGTGAGGGCACACCCCACGCCGGCCGCATCGAGCTGAAGGGTTCCGTCGGCTATCTGCCGCAGGACCCGCGCACCGGTGACCTCGATGTCATCGCGCGCGACCGGGTGCTGTCCGCACGCGGTCTCGACGTCCTCGTCCGAGACATCGCCAAGGCGCAGGTCGGGCTCGCCGAACAGCCCGATGACGACGCGCTCATTCGCCGCTACGGCAATCTCGAGGAGCGCTTCACCGCGCTCGGTGGTTACGCGGCGGAGAGCGAGGCGGCGCGGATCTGCTCCAACCTCGGCCTGCCCGACCGCGTGCTGACCCAGCCGCTGCGCACGCTGTCCGGCGGCCAGCGCCGTCGTGTCGAACTCGCTCGGATCCTGTTCGCCGATTCCGCGGGTGAGCCCACGACGCTGCTGCTCGACGAGCCGACCAACCACCTCGACGCCGACTCGATCACGTGGCTGCGCGATTTCCTGCGGCAACACACCGGCGGGCTCATCGTGGTCAGCCACGACGTCGAACTGCTCGACGCTGTCGTCAACAAGGTCTGGTATCTCGATGCGAACCGCGCCACGGTCGACGTCTACAACCTCGGCTGGAAGGCGTACCTGCAGCAACGCGAGACCGATGAACGTCGTCGGCACCGCGAGCGGGCAAACGCCGAGCGCAAGATCGACTCGCTGCGCACGCAGGCCGACAAGATGCGCGCGAAGGCGACCAAAGCGCGGGCCGCACAGCAGATGCTGCGTCGCGCTGATGCGTTGGCTGCGGGGCTGGCCGACGAGCGGGTCAATGACAAGGTCGCCCGGCTGCGCTTTCCTGCACCCGCCCCGTGCGGACGCACGCCGCTCACGGCGGACGGTCTGTCGAAGTCCTACGGCTCGCTCGAGGTGTTCGCCGACGTCGACCTCGCCGTCGACCGCGGTGCGCGCGTGGTGGTGCTCGGACTGAACGGTGCCGGCAAGACGACCCTGCTGCGATTGCTGGGTGGCATCGAAGCACCCGACACCGGCTCCGTCGTCCCTGGGCACGGGCTACGGCTCGGGTACTACGCACAAGAACACGAGACCCTCGATCACGACCGCACGATCCTCGAGAACATGCGCACGTCCGCGTCCTCGGTCGGCCGTGCCGATCTTTCCGACACCGACCTGCGCAAGATCCTCGGTGCGTTCCTGTTCAGCGGCGACGATGTCGAGAAGCCGGCCGGCGTGCTCAGCGGCGGCGAGAAGACCCGTCTCGCACTGGCGATGCTCGTCACGAGCGCAGCCAACGTTCTGCTGCTCGACGAGCCGACCAACAACCTCGACCCGGTCAGCCGCGAGCAGGTGCTCGACGCGCTGCGCACCTACGCCGGAGCGATCGTTCTGGTCACGCACGACGAGGGCGCAGTGGACGCGCTGTCACCGGAGAAGGTGATCCTGCTTCCGGACGGTGTCGAGGACAGTTGGAGCGCCGAGCTGACCGATTTGATCGCGCTCGCGTAGGCCTGCAGCGCCGATTCCGTGGCCTGTTGCGGAGCCCCGGGACCTGGCACGCGATAGACGCGTTGCCCGGGCGATCTGGGTGGTATTGCCCGACCCTCGAATCAAGATCCGTGGCACGGGCACGCAATGGTCAACTCGATCTTGCAGCGCTTCTCTTGACGCTGCTATCAAGTTGGCGTCGAAGCAGATTGCGAACACAGCGGGGTGCTGGGTCGCACGGACAAAGGAGCGCTGAGGCGTATGGCTGCGGCCACTCTCAAGAAGGGCGCACGGATCACGGGCGCCGATCGCAACAAGCTTGCGACCGACCTCAAGAAGCAGTACGACAAGGGCAAGAGCATCCGCGAGTTGGCCGAATCGCACGGCCGGTCCTACGGATTCGTGCATCGCGTACTGTCTGAATCGGGAACGAACCTGCGCGGCCGTGGCGGCGCGACGAGGACGAAGAGAAGGAAGTAACCCTGAGCGCGACCCAACCGGCAGTCACTCTCGACGTCCCGGCGCAGGCCGGGTTCCGCGCGGAAGTCGTCGGTGAGGTCGCGACGATCACTCTCGCGCGTCCCGAGAAACTCAACGCCCAGACCCCGCACACCTGGACGGCGCTGACCGCGGTGAGCTCGCAGCTCCCCGCAACGGTCCGCGTCGTCGTCCTTCGCGGCGAGGGCCGGTCGTTCTCGGCCGGCCTCGACCGCGCCATGTTCACGCCCGAGGGCGTCGACGGTGCGGCGGGCATCGTGTCGCTGACCGAGATGTCGCAGCCGGACGCGACGGATCAGATCGGCGCATGGCAGCGTGCGTTCGACTGGGTGTCGCGGCCGAGCATCGTCAGCATCGCTGCTGTGCGCGGACACGCGATCGGCGGCGGGTTCCAGCTCGCGTTGGGCGCCGACATCCGCATCATCGCCGACGACACGAGCTTCGTCATGGCCGAGCCGAAGCTCGGGATCGTCCCTGATCTCGGCGGCACGAAGCGGCTCGTCGACCTCGTCGGGTACTCGCGCGCCGCCGAGATCTGCCTGACCGGACGGCCGGTGCTGGCCGAGGAGGCGTTGCGGATCGGCCTGGCCTCGCACGTCGTGGCACCGGACGAACTCGACGACGCCGTCGACCGCACCGTCGCGGCCGTCCTGGCGGTCAACCGAGATGCCGCCACCGAGACCAAGGCGCTGCTGCTCGGCGCCGCGTCCCACACCCAGGACGAGCAGGAACGTGCCGAGCGTGAGGCCCAGTACCGCCGACTGCGTGCCCTTGTCGGCAAGGACGACTGACCGTTTCTGGTACCGAAACGCCAGATCCGAGCCTGAAATCTGGCGTCTCGATACCAAGCGCGGTGTCGGACGGAAGACCTAACGTGGGTTCGGCGTTGGGTCTGCGGAGGTGCTGGTGACGATGTCGTCGATGAATATGCATTCCTACGCCTGGCGGTCGATGCCGCGGGGCAAGGATGGCACCGCGCAAGGTGCCCAAGGGCACGTGGCGCCGGATCGCCCGCTTCGCCAACCCGTATCGCCGCCAGCTGATCGTCTTCCTGATCATGATCGTTGCCGACGCCGCGATCGCAGTGACCACGCCCGTCCTCGCCGGTCGGGTCATCAACGACATCACCACGCACGCGGCCGCCCGGGCTGTCATCTGGATCGCTGTGGTCATCGCAATCCTCGCCGTCTTCGATGCCGGCCTGTCGTTCGCCCAGCGCTGGTACTCCTCGCGCATCGGCGAGGGCTTGATCTTCCACATGCGCACCGCCGTGTTCGACCACGTGCAGCGCATGCCGCTCGCGTTCTTCACCCGCACGCAGACCGGCGCGCTGATCAGCCGCCTCAACAACGACGTGCTCGGCGCCCAGCAGGCGTTCACGTCCACGCTGTCCGGGCTCGTGTCGAACCTCGTCAGCCTCGTGCTCACAGCAGCAGTGATGTTCACCCTGTCGTGGCAGATCACGGCGATCTCGCTGGTCATGTTGCCGATCTTCGTGCTGCCGGCGCGGCGCATCGGACGACGGCTGCAAGAGATCACTCGTGAGTCGTACGGGCTGAACGCCTCGATGAACGCCACGATGACCGAGCGGTTCAACGTCGCCGGCGCCCTCCTGGTGAAGCTGTTCGGCCGCACCGAGGACGAATCCCAGTCGTTCAGTTCGCGCGCCGCTCGCGTGCGTGACATCGGAGTGACCTCGGCGATGTACGGCCGCGCGTTCTTCGTCGCACTGGCCCTCGTCGCTGCACTCGCGCAGGCACTCGTCTACGGGCTGGGCGGCTACTACGCGATCACCGGACAACTGTCGGCGGGCACCGTCGTCACGTTGGCGCTGCTGCTGACCCGCCTGTACGGCCCGCTCACCGCGCTGTCGAACGCGCGCGTCGACATCATGAGCGCGCTGGTGAGCTTCGACCGGGTCTTCGAGGTGCTCGACCTCGAGCCGATCATCGCCGACGCCCCGAACGCTGTCGACGTGCCGGCCGACGCACGCAGCTTCGAGTTCGACGACGTGCGCTTCTCGTATCCGACGGCCGGCGAGGTGTCACTCGCCTCGCTCGAAGACGTCGCGACGCTCGACAACACCGACAGCGCCGAGGTGTTGCACGGCGTGTCACTGCGCGCGGAGCCGGGTCAATTGATCGCGCTCGTCGGTCCCAGCGGCGCCGGAAAGACGACGATCAGCCAGCTGCTGCCCGCGCATCTACGACGTCCGCAGCGGCGCTGTACGGGTCGGCGGGCTCGACGTCCGCGACGTGACGCAGCGTTCGCTGCGTTCGCGCATCGGCGTCGTGAGCCAAGAGGCGCACATGTTCCACGACACGATCGCGAACAACCTGCGATATGCGGCGCCCGATGCGACCGACACGGAGTTGCTCGCCGCGATCGACGCCGCACAGATCGGCGACCTGGTCGCGTCGCTACCCGACGGCCTCGACACCGTCGTCGGCGATCGCGGCTACCGGCTCTCCGGTGGTGAGAAGGCACGCCTGGCGATCGCACGCCTGCTCCTGAAGCAGCCGCAGATCGTGATCCTGGACGAAGCCACCGCGCACCTCGACAGCGAGAGCGAGGTCGCCGTGCAGCGGGCGCTCTCGCAGGCGCTGGTCGGCCGCACGTCCCTCGTGATTGCCCACCGCCTGTCGACGATCATCAACGCCGACCAGGTGATCGTGCTCGACGACGGCCGTGTGGTCGAACACGGCACGCACGCTGAACTCATCGCCGCGGACGGGCTGTACGCCGAGCTGTACCGCACACAGTTCGAGCGCCAGGCCGTCGGCGTCGAGTGACCTTCGACTAACGCGCGGCCAGCGCGCGGCCGCCGAGCGGATCGGCGAGCAGTTGCGCGAACGCGATCTCGGCCGCACCGACGAGCGCCGAGTCGTGCGCGAGGCCGGCCCGGGCCAGGACGACGTTCTCGCCCGGGCCATTGAAGGCGTGCTCGCCGAGCGCGGTCTCGACGTCCGGACGGGCGATGTCGAGGATCTCGGCGAACGTTCCGCCGAGCAGGATCAGTTCGGGATTGAAGGCATTGACCAGGCCGCCGAGCGCCTGGCCGAGCGAGCGCGCGACGGCTGTGCACCGCGTTGCACGCGCGCTCGTCGCCCGCGCGCGCGGCCGTGATCACCACACCGGACTCGAAGTCGGTGGGGGAGTTGGCCCGCCCGGCGAGGGCGAGCAACGCGTGATCGCCGACGTAGGTCTCGAGGCAGCCGTGCTTGCCGCAGTGGCATTCCGGTCCGGACGGATCGACGACGTTGTGCCCGATCTCGCCGGCGTGCCCGCGGTACCCGCGCAGGGGTTCACCGTTGACGATGATCCCGGCACCGACGCCGATGCGTCCCATCAGGAACACGACGTCGTCGTGCCCGCGCGCTGCGCCGCGGCTGTGCTCGGCAAGCGCGGCCAGGTCGGCGTCGTTGCCCACGACGACCGGGATGTGCGGCGACGCGAGCTCGGTGAGCATCGATCCGAATGCGGCGTCACGCCAGCCGAGGTTGGGTGCGAAGCCGACGGTGCCGGTGTGCCTGTCGACCGTGCCCGGGACGCTCACCCCGACACAGACCGGCACGCCGACGAGACCGCCTTGGCGGGCGAGCTCGGGCACCGCCGCGACGATCTGTCGCGCGGCCTCGTCCGGCGCCGGCGGTGAGTCGAACGCGATCACCTGCCGTTCGAGCAGCACGCCACCGAGCCCGACGGCAGCACACGTTATGTGCGTGACGTCGACGTCGACAGCGACGACGAACGGCCCGTCCGCGTGCGGCCCGACGACGTGCGACGGGCGACCGGCGCGGGTGCCACCGGTCGGCACCGACTCCTGCACCAGGCCGAGGTCGACGAGATCGGTGACCAGTGCGCCGATCGTCGACCGGCTCAACCCGAGACGTGCCGTCAGCTCGGCACGCGTCAGCGCACCGTCGCGATGAACCTGGGCAAGGATGAGCGCGAGGTTGTGCCGCCGCATCGCGTCGGGCCGGGCAGCGGGGGCAACCATGGTCTGCTTCGGACCGGGTCTGTTAGGCGAGTCCGGACGCGCCGGCTCGTCGCCGCGACAGGGCATCGACCGTGGCCGCGAGCGCGAGGGCGAGTCCGACAGCGATCAGCTGGATGGCCGCGTTGTTGCTGCCGTTGAACAGGTCGCTGAACCCGTTGTAGATGACCTCGACCACGGCACCACCGATGATGGCGTCGACGATACGTCCGCGACCACCGAACAGGCTCGTCCCGCCGATGACAGCAGCACCGACCGCCAGCAGCAGCGTGTTGCCGCCGAATGCGTTCGCCGCCGTCGAGGACGTGTACGAGCTGATCATGATGCCGCCGACCGCCGCGAGCGCGGAGCTGATCACGAACACCGAGATGCGCACTCGGTCGACGTTGATGCCGGCGCGCCGGGCGGCCTCGGTGTTGCCACCGACCGCGTACACATGCCGGCCGTACTTGGTGCGGGTGAGCACGAACGTGAGGATCACGAACAGCACGATCAGCACCGGAATGACGCACGGGACGCCCTCGAGCGCCGGCGGCTGCACGATCACGTAGTGCGGCACGTGATTGATGTACTGCACCGAGCGAATCGGCGTGCCGTTCGCGCGGTTCTTGCTCAGCACCATGACGACGAGAGCGCCGAGGACGGCGAGCACAAGGATCTTGCCCATGACAATCGGCGTGGGCTCGCCGGCCAGACCCTGGCGGTGCCGGGTCGCCTGCGCGAGCAGCTTCTGCGTCGCGTATCCGACGACAACGATCGCGAGCAACAACCAGCCCATCCAGATCGGCATGTACGAGCTGGCGAAGGCATTGACGACCTTGTCGCTGAGCGAGATCTGTCCGTGCTGGCCAGGACCGTTGTCGAGGATCAGCAGGCAGACGCCCTGGAAGGCGAGGAAGAACGACAGCGTCACGACGAAGGACGGGATGCGCAGCTTGGCGACCAGCACGCCGGTCACCGTGCCGATGACGAGGCCGGTGACGATTGCGGCGGGAATCGTGCCGTACCAACCCCAGCCGTAGCCGTCCATCAGACGAGCCATCACCGAGGCGCAGATGCCCGCGGTGTAGCCGGCCGCGAGGTCGATCTCGCCGAGCAGCAGGACGAAGACCAGACCCATGGCGATGAAGATCGTGCCGCTGCCCTCGCGGAACATGTTCGCGAAGTTGTTCAGCGACCCGAAGCCCGACTCGGCGAACAAGAAGAAGAGCACGAGCACGATGAGGCCGCCGACAGCGGGGAGCGAGCCCATGTCGCCGCCACGCACGCGCATGACGTAGTTGCGCCCGTAGCCGCCGACGCCCATCGGCTCCGTGGTGAGACCGGGCGGCATGGCGACCTCGGCGGCGACCGACGGTTCCTCAGCCGGCGTCTCGGTCTTCTGCAGGTCGGTCATGCCGGGACCCCCTCGCTGGAGTTCGCGCCGGATTGCGAGCCGGTGGTGATCAGCTCGACGAGTTGCTGCTGGTTGACGTCCGAGCGCCGGACGCGAGCGGCGGACCTGCCGAGGTACATGATCGCGATCTCGTCGGCGACCTGGAGGACATCGATCATGTTGTGCGAGATCAGCACGACGGCGACGCCGCGGTCGGCGAGCCTGCGGACCAGATCGAGCACCTGTGCGGTCTGCGCGACGCCCAACGCTGCGGTCGGTTCATCGAGAACGACAACCTTCGAGTTCCACAGCACCGCCTTGGCGATCGCGACCGTCTGGCGCTGCCCGCCCGACAGGCTCGACACACGCTGCCGCACCGACTTCAGCGTGCGGACCGACAGTGACTTCAGCGTCTCCTCGGCGGACTGCTCCATGCTGCTCTCGTCGAGCACGATGCCCGACGTGCGCTCGCGGCCCAGGAACATGTTTTGCACGACGTCGAGGTTGTCGCACAGCGCGAGGTCCTGGTACACGACCTCGATCCCGAGCGCGGACGCATCACGCGGTGAATGCAAATGCACCGTGCGTCCCTCGAACTCGTAGACGCCCGAGTCGAAGGGGTAGGTGCCGGCGATGCACTTGACGAGGGTCGATTTCCCCGCGCCGTTGTCGCCGACCAGCGCGGTGACCTCACCGACGTTGGCATGGAACTCGACGTCCTTCAGCACGTCGACCGCGCCGAAACTCTTGTTGAGGTTGCGCAGTTCCAGGATCGAGTCGCCCATGCCTTGGCCCTTCGTCGCTGAGGTGGTCACCGGCTGATACGCGAGGTGGGGTGGTCACCGCGCTGCATGCGATGACCACCCCAGACCTCGAACAAACTAGTTACTTGACACCGTTCTGCTTGCACAACGCCACGTACTGGCCGGTGCACACGGTGTTCTTCGGCGTGTAGCCGTCGTTGATCGGCTGGGCCACGTTCGCCTTGGTGATCGCGATCGGCGTGGCGAGGATCGACGGGACCTTGTTCTTCGTGGTCGGGTCGGTCGTGGTCGCGTTCACGTCGGACGGCTGCTGGCCGTTGATCAGCTGCGCGACCGCCTTCATGGCCGGGAAGGCTTCCTTCGCCGACGGCTTGTAGATCGTGAGGCACTGCGAGCCGGCCATGATGTTCTGCAGACCACCCGCGGTGGAGTCCTGACCGCTGACCGCGATCTTGCCGACCAGGTTCTGCGACTTCAGGTCGGTGATCACAGCCTGCGCCATCGTGTCGTTGGCGACCATGACGGCCTTGATGTTCGGGTTCTTGTTCAGCATCTGGCTGAACACGCGACCCGCGGTCGGGCCGTCCCAGTTACCGGTCTGCTTGGCAACGCGCGTCCAGCCCGGCGTCTTGCTCAGCACGCTGTCGTAACCCTGCGCGAACAGCAACGCGTTGTTGTCGGTCGGAGCACCGTCGATGTCGACGTACTGCACCGACTTCTGGTTCTTGACCTGCGGGCACTGGGTCAGCGTCTTGCCCTGCACCTGGCCGACGGTGACGCCGTTGAACGACACGTACACGGCCGCGCCGCCACCAGGGGTGAGCCGGTCGTAGTCGACCGGGATGACGCCCTGCTTCGCGGCTTCCTTCTCGATCGCGGCACCGGACGCCTGGTCGAGGTTGACGATGACGAGCGCCTTGACGCCGTTCGCTTCCATCTGCTCGGCGTCAGCCTTCATCGTCTGCGGGCTGCCGTTGGCGTTCTTGATGTCGCAGGTCAGGTTGTACTGCTTGCAGGCGGCTTGGAGCGCCGCCGGGTCGGCCGTCACCCAGCGCGGCGACGACGTCGTGTCGGGCAGGATGATGCCGACCTTCGCGCCGTTGCCGTTGACCGAGCCGCCTGTCGATGACGACGAGGACGACGATGACGTTGTTGTTGACGAGGTGTTTCCACCGGCCTGCGACGACGGCGCCGAGGCTGACGTGTTGGACGTACCTCCGCCACTCGAGCCACAGGCTGCGAGCGCGAAGGCCGCGACGATTCCTACCGCCGCGACGGGCACACTGCTCTTGCGCATGCAGTAACGCCTTTCATGTTGGGGCCGCTGTCGGCTCGACTTAGCCCGCCGAATGTTGTGCGCGCGAACATATCCGAAACCGCACGCCCGGAACACGACCGACACCAACTCGTTACCTGATCATGCCGTTCGCGTTAACGGTTGTCCCTTATGTGCGTGCGCCGATGAGGTGTTCGAGGGCGAGCTGGTTGAGCCGGACGAAGCCGTAGCCGCGTTCGCCGGCGACGTCCGGGTCGAAGTCGGTCGTGCTGCTGCGCAGGTCCGCCAGCGATTCCCCGGAGTCCAGCGTCGAGTCGCGTAACCCGGTGACACCGGCCTGTTCGAGGGCGGCTTGCACCTCGGGGTCGGCGCGATAAGCAGCTGCGCGTTGCTTGAGCAGCAGGTAGGTCGCCATGTTCGCAGCGGCGCTGGACCACACCCCGTCCATGTTCTCCGTGCGCGACGGCTTGTAGTCGAAGTGCCGCGGACCGTCGTAGGCCGGCGCGCCCGGCTGTCCCGGCGCACCGTGTTCGAGCAGGTCGACCAGATGGAAGGCATTGAGCAGGTCGCCGTGGCCGAACACGAGGTCCTGGTCGTACTTGATACTGCGCTGGCCGTTGAGGTCGATGTGGAACAACTTGCCCGCCCACAACGCCTGGGCGATGCCGGCGGCGAAGTTCAGCCCGGCCATCTGCTCGTGGCCGACCTCGGGGTTCAGCCCGACCATGTCGGCGTGCTCGAGCTGGGCGATGAAAGCCAGGGCGTGGCCGACGGTCGGCAACAGGATGTCGCCGCGCGGCTCGTTCGGCTTCGGCTCGATCGCGAATCGGATCCCGTAGTCCTGCTCGAGCACATACGCAGCCAGCGTGTCGATCGCCTCGCGGTACCGGTCGAGCGCAGCCTGCACGTCCTTGACGCCGTCGTACTCGGCGCCTTCCCGGCCACCCCAGAAGACGTAGGTCTTCGCGCCGAGCTCCGCAGCGAGGTCGATGTTGCGGGCGACCTTGGCGAGGGCGTAGCGGCGTACCGAACGGTCGTTGCTGGTGAAGCCGCCGTCCTTGAACACCGGATGGGTGAACAGGTTGGTGGTCATCATCGGCACGTGCATGCCGGTGTCGGCCAACGCGTCCTTGAATCGCGCGATGTGCTTGTCGCGCTCCGAGTCGGACGAACCGAACGGGATCAGATCGTCGTCGTGGAACGTGACGCCGTACGCGCCGAGCTCCGAGAGCCGCTGCAGCGACTCGACCGGGTCGACGGGTGCGCGCGTGGCGTCCCCGAACGGATCTCGACCCTGCCAGCCGACCGTCCAGAGCCCGAAGGTGAACTTGTCGTCGCGGGTCGGCGTGGGGGTGGCCATGGCGTCCTCCGGCATTTGTTCTAGTCGTGAACTTATGCCGAAAACGGTATCCCGCCCGTCAAGAGCCCCGTCGCGAGCCACCGTCGCGCCGACCCCCACGTCGAGTGGCGCATTTCGCCGTGAGTGGCGCGGTATTTCGCGCCACTCAACGGGCAAACGCGCCACTCAACGCATGGGGACGGGCGGTATGTCAGCTAGAGCAGCGAGCGCAGGACGTACTGCATGATCCCGCCGTGCCGGTAGTAGTCGGCCTCGCCGGGCGTGTCGATGCGGACGCGGGCGTCGAACTCGACCTCACCCGCCTTCACCTTCACGGTGCGCGGCGTCGAGCCCGAGTTCAGCTCCTCGACGCCGGTGATGTCGAAGGTCTCCTCGCCGGTCAGCCCGAGCGACTCGGCCGACTCGCCGTCGGGGAACTGCAGCGGCAGGACCCCCATGCCGATCAGGTTCGACCGGTGAATGCGCTCGTAGGACTCGGCGATCACGGCGCGCACGCCGAGCAGGGCCGTGCCCTTGGCCGCCCAGTCGCGTGACGAACCCGATCCGTACTCCTTGCCCGCGAGGATCACGAGCGGCGTGCCGGCCTCGGCGTAGTTGACCGACGCCTCGTAGATCGTCGTCACCTCGCCGTCGGCGGTGAAGTCGCGGGTGAAGCCGCCCTCCGTGCCGGGCGCGAGTTGGTTGCGCAGCCGGATGTTGGCGAAGGTGCCTCGGATCATCACCTCGTGGTTGCCGCGGCGGGAGCCGTAGGAGTTGAAGTCCTTGCGCTCGACACCGTGCTCGGCGAGGTACTTGCCGGCGGGGGAGTCGGTCTTGATCGCGCCGGCAGGGCTGATGTGGTCGGTCGTCACCGAGTCACCGAGCCGCGCGAGCACGCGTGCACCACTGATGTCGGTCACGTCGGACGGCTCGCGATCCATGCCGTCGAAGTACGGCGGCTTACGCACGTAGGTCGACTCGGCGTCCCACTCGAAGGTGTCGCCTTCGGGAGTCTGCAGACCCTGCCACCGCTCGTCGCCGGCAAACACGTCCGCGTAGTCACGGCTGAACATCTCGCTGGCGATTGCCGAGTCGATCGTGTCTTGAATCTCTTGCGGCGACGGCCAGATGTCGTGCAGGAAGACGTCGTTGCCGTCGGTGTCCTGGCCGAGCGGGTCGTTGATCAGATCGACGTCCATCGACCCGGCGAGCGCATACGCGACGACCAGCGGCGGCGAGGCCAGGTAGTTCATCTTCACGTCGGGATTGATGCGCCCCTCGAAGTTGCGGTTTCCCGACAGGACAGCGGTCACCGCGAGATCGCCGTCGTTCACCGCCGTCGACACCTCTTCGATGATCGGGCCCGAGTTGCCGATGCACGTGGTGCACCCGTAACCGACGAGGTTGAAGCCGAGCTTCTCGAGGTACGGGGTGAGCCCGGCGCGGTCGTAGTAGTCGGTGACGACCTTCGAGCCGGGTGCCAGCGAGGTCTTGACCCAGGGCTTGCGCGCCAGCCCCTTCTCGACCGCCTTCTTCGCCAGCAGGGCGGCACCGATCATCACGGAGGGGTTGGACGTGTTCGTGCACGAGGTGATCGCCGCGATCACCACCGCACCGTGGTCGACGACGCCCTTGCCGCCGCCGGCGAACTCGACCTCGATCGGGTTGGAGGTGCGTCCGTCGGCGCCCGTCGCGCAGGACGGCACGGGTGCCTCGTCGTGCTCGCT
This sequence comes from uncultured Actinomycetota bacterium, assembly GCA_963757455.1. Taxonomy (GTDB): domain Bacteria; phylum Actinomycetota; class Actinomycetes; order Mycobacteriales; family Jatrophihabitantaceae; genus RYN-133. The sequence goes on along the minus strand of CAVWSE010000007.1, from coordinate 72,354 downwards.
CGGCGCGGCCGGGTCGGACGCGGGGAACGACTCATCATTCGCCTCGTCGACCGAGTCCTGGACCGACTCGACGTAGTTGTTCAGCGCCTCGCGGAACATCGGCTTCGCCGACTTCAGCGGGACGCGGTCCTGCGGACGCTTCGGGCCGGCGAGCGACGGTTCGACCGTCGACAGGTCGAGTTCGAGCGTCTCACTGAACGCAGGCTCGCTCGACGGGTCGTGCCAGAGCTGGTTCTCTTTCGCGTACGCCTCGACGAGCGCGATCTGGTCGTCCTTGCGTCCGGTGAAGCGCAGGTAGCGCAGCGTCTCGTCGTCGATCGGGAAGATCGCGCACGTCGAGCCGTACTCGGGGCTCATGTTGCCGATCGTCGCGCGGTTGGCCAGCGGCACCGCGCCGACGCCCGATCCGTAGAACTCGACGAACTTGCCCACGACACCGTGCTTGCGCAGCATCTCGGTGATCGTGAGGACCAGGTCGGTCGCGGTCGACCCGTCCGGCAGCTCGCCGGTGAGCTTGAAGCCGACGACGCGCGGGATGAGCATCGACACCGGCTGGCCGAGCATCGCCGCCTCGGCCTCGATGCCGCCGACGCCCCACCCGAGCACGCCGAGGCCGTTGACCATCGTCGTGTGCGAGTCGGTGCCGACGAGCGTGTCGGGGTACGCCATGCCGTTGCGCGCGAACACGACACGGGCGAGGTACTCGATGTTGACCTGGTGCACGATGCCGGTGCCCGGCGGGACGACCTTGAACTCGTCGAAGGCGGTCTGGCCCCAGCGCAGGAACTGGTAGCGCTCGATGTTGCGCTCGTACTCGAGTTCGACGTTGCGGGTGAACGCGTCGGGCGTGCCGAACAGGTCGGCGATCACCGAGTGGTCGATGACCAGCTCGGCCGGCGCGAGCGGGTTGATGCGGGCGGCGTCGCCGCCGAGTTCGACGACCGCTTCGCGCATGGTGGCCAGATCGACGACCGCGGGGACGCCGGTGAAGTCCTGCATCACGACGCGGGCGGGGGAGAACTGGATCTCGGTGTCGGGCTCGGCGTCCGGCGCCCAGTTGGCGAGAGCCTCGATCTGGGCGGACGTGACGTTGGTGCCGTCCTCGGTGCGCAGCAGGTTCTCGAGCAGGATCTTCAGGCTGAACGGCAACCGCTCGGCGCCGGCCACGTTGCTCAGCGCGAAGATGTCGTAGCTCTCGCTGCCGACGGTGAGCTGGGTACGGGATCCGAAGCTGTCCTTGCTCTGTGCTGGCACTGGGACTGCGCCTCCTCGGCTGTCGCGGGCGAGATCTCTTGACGTCAAGATACCTCCGAACATACCACCGTCGAACGGCCGGCCCCGAGGTGCTGCGACGGGCCCCGCGTGTGGTGTCCCCGTGTTCACCTGCCGTCCTCGATACAGTCACCCGTATGACCGACAGCGCCACCCGCGAGGGGGCGCCCGCCGGTGCGGCACGATCTTCGAAACTCACGCGCGCGATCGACGTGGTGGGCTGGACCCGCATCCGTCGTGGCGCCCTGTTGCTCTATTTCCTCGCACTGGTCGTGGTCATCGCGACGGTCGGCGTCCCGATCGGCCGCAACGAGATCGCGCTCCTGAGCGTGCTGCCGCTGGTGATCACCCGCCTGGGCGCCGGCTGGCGCGCCCTCGGTCAGGTCTTGATCGACTGGGCGCCGTTCACCGCGGTGCTGATCTTCTACGACAAGACCCGCGGCGCTGCTGACGCCGTAGGGCTGCCGCTGCACGAGGCCGATGTGGTCGGCTGGGAACGGGCCCTGTTCGGCGGGCAGGTGCCGACCGTCTGGCTGCAACACCATCTGTACGACCCGCACCACGTGTATTGGTACGACGCGCTCTTCACGCTCATCTACACGTCCCACTTCATCGCCACACCCGCGGTGGCCGCGGTCTTGTGGTTGCGGCACCGAATGTTGTGGGTGCAGTACATCTCGCGGGTCATCCTGCTGTCCGTCGGCGGGCTGATCACCTACGTCCTGTTCCCGGAGGCACCGCCGTGGCTGGCCGCACGTGACGGCGTCATCGCCGACCCGATAGCGCGGCTCTCGGCTCGCGGCTGGATCTGGCTGCACGCGCCGAACCTGCAGAACACGCTGGCCCACGCCCAGGAGGACGGCTCGAATCCGGTCGCGGCGATGCCGTCGCTGCACATCGCCTTCGCCGCCCTGATCGCGCTGTATCTCTGCGGCAAGCTGACCAGCCGCTGGCGCTACCTGCTCTGGCTGTACCCCGTGGCGATGGGAGTCACGCTCGTCTACACCGGCGAGCACTACGTCGTCGACCTGCTCGCCGGGCTGGCCTATGCCCTCGCCGCGCACCTGGCCATCTCATGGTGGGAGCGGCGCCGGCTGGAGCGGTCTAGGCACCGCGGCCGGCTGGGCTGCCGCCCGCCGGTCCGGCTTTGCCCGCGCGCCGGTACGGCCTTGCCCCGCGCCGGTACGGCTTTGCCCCGCGTACACCCGCTGATCGGCGGAATTTGCGTGTCGCAGCGGGGCAAAGCGGGGCTGGGCCGCCGCTCACAGCCTCGCCGAGGATCCGGAGCTGCCAACTTGTGACTGGTGGGACTGTTGAAACCCACTGGTGCCGATGATTCTCGAGTGGCGCCTGGCATATCTGGGACAGAAATGGCACTCTGTTCACTGAAGTGTTTCCTGTTGCTCCGCTGTCCCGCGGCCTGCCGCCCCCGCCGGTCGCCTGTCGAGTTGACTGCTGAGAGGCCGTAGCCGTGCCCGTCACCCGCCCCCACCTGCGCACCGGCCGCGCACGCACTGTGTCCTTGCTGCTTGCGCTGGTCAGCGTGAGCGCGCTGTTGGTCGTCCCTGGTCGCGTCGCCGGCGCGACGCCGCCGCCCAACCCCGGCTCGTCCGCGCCGAGCAACCCCACGGACGGTCAGCTCAACGGTGCGGCGGCGCACAAGGCGGCCGTCGCGGCGGAGGTCGGCCGGCTCGGCGCCAGCGTCGCGGCGATCCAGTCACAGCTGCGCCAGCTCGAGGCGGCGCGCGAGATGGCGGAGCAGAAGCTGGCCTTCGCGCTGTCCAAGCTCGAACAGGCCAAGATCGACTCGGCCAAGGCGGCCAGTGCTGTCGTCGCTGCACAGAAGCGGGTCGACGCAGCCCAGCAGCAGTTCGCCTCGTTCGCGCAGGCCACCTATATGAACGGCTCGATCGGCGGCATGACCGGGTCGCTGCTGACCGCCTCGACCCGAACACCCTGTTGCAACAGAACGCGCTCCAGCAGTACGAGAGCGACCACCAGATCAGCGCCATCGGCAACGTGAAGGCGGCGACGGTCGCGCGCTCGAACGCCGACGCTGCTGCCCGGCTCGCGGTTGCGAAGCAGCATGCGGCCACTGTCGCGGCCGAGCACGCCAAGGAGGCTGCCGATGCCGCGGTGACCGCGGCCGTCGAGGAACAGAAGCAACTGCAGGCACAGCTGGCCAGCCAGCAGGCGGCACTGCAGCAGGCGCAGGTGGAACTCGCCACGCTCAACCACCAGCGCGCCGCCTACCTCGCCTACCAGCACCGGCTGGCCGTCTTCCAGGCATACCAGCGGCGACAGGCCGCCATCCGCGCCGAACGCGCCCGCGAGGCAGCCCTGCGAGCGGCCGCCGCCGAACGACGCCGGCTGGCCCGCGAGGCGGCCGCGGCACGACGTCATCACCACAGCGGCGGTGACGGGGGCGGTTCCTCGTCCGTCCGGCGGTGGTGGCGGTGGCGGTGGCGGACCGGTCGTGCAGCCGAGCGGCGGGCAGTGGACGCCGCAGGCGGGCGTGGACGCAGCTGCTCGCGCAATGCGCTGGCGCGGCTGGATGTACGCGTGGGCCGGCGGCAACGCCTACGGACCGACCTACGGCGTGTGCGCGGGCGACGGTGCGTTCAACGACTGCCACGTCAAGGGCTTCGACTGCTCGGGGCTGAGCCTGTACGCGTGGGCGCCCTACATGACCCTCGATCACTACGCCGCGTCGCAGTACTGGCAGGCGGGCTCGTTCCACCCGTCCACCTCGCAATTGCGGCCGGGCGACCTGACCTTCTGGAGCTCGAACGGCAGCCCGAGCGGCATCCACCACGTCGCGATCTACATCGGCGGCGGCAACGTCGTCCAGGCACCGCAGAGCGGCGAGGTCATCCAGGTGACGCCGTTGTGGAACGTCGACTGGGGCTACCTCGGCGCCACCCGTCCGCTCACCTGAGGACGTCGCGGGCGTCTGCCTCCGCACCTGCGGACGACGTATTCGGTTGTAACGGCGTTGCAGCATCGGGTCGGTAGCGTGATCGATATGACCCCAGCAGCGCAGGCCCGTCCGCGTGCCGTGCTGCTCGACCGGTTCGGACGCACCGCGACCGATCTGCGCATCTCGTTGACCGACCGGTGCTCGCTGCGCTGCACCTACTGCATGCCGGCCGAGGGCCTCGACTGGTTGAGCCGCAGCGACCGGTTGACCGACGACGAGATCGTGCGCCTGGCAGAGATCTTCGTCGGGCTGGGTGTCGACAGCATCCGGCTCACCGGCGGCGAGCCACTCGTGCATCGCACCGTCGTCGATGTGGTGGCCCGGCTGGCGGCGCTCGAACCGCGTCCCGAGCTGTCGCTGACCACGAACGGCATCAGCCTCGACAAGTCGGCAGAAGACCTCGTCCGCGCCGGACTCGACCGCGTCAACGTCTCGATCGACACGCTGGACCGCGAGCGGTTCCGCTCGCTCACCCGCCGCGACCGGCTCCCGGACGTGCTGCGCGGTGTCGCCGCCGCGAGCGACGCCGGGCTCACTCCGATGAAGATCAACTCCGTATTGATGCGCGACTCGAATCTTGCTGAGGCTCCCGAACTGCTCGGCTGGGCACTGCGCCACGGCTACCAGTTGCGCTTCATCGAGCACATGCCGCTGGACGCCGACCACAACTGGACGCGAGCGCGCATGGTCACGGCTGCCGAGGTACTCGACCTGCTGCAGCGCGACTTCGTCCTCTCACCACGTGGGCACGTCGGCAATGCACCCGCGGAGGAGTTCGACGTGCTCGACGGCCCCGATCGCGCATCGTGGGCTGCTGCGCCTGGACGCCTCGGCGTCATCGCATCGGTCACCCGGCCGTTCTGCCGCGACTGCGACCGGTTGCGCCTGACCGCCGACGGCCAACTGCGCACCTGTCTGTTCGCGCAGGACGAGACCGATCTGCGCGGCCCGCTGCGCGCCGGCGCCTCGACCGACGAGCTCGCAGAGATCATCGGGACGGCCGTCGCCGGCAAGCAGGCCGGCCACGGCATCGACGCTCCTGGCTTCGTCCAGCCGTTGCGGACGATGTCTGCCATCGGCGGCTAGAGCGCGCGCCGGTCGAGCAGAAACTTTCGTCGAGCGAGGAAGTCGGCCAGGTGGTCGGCGTGCTCCTCGCACGCGAGCCAGTGTTTGATGCGCGCGGTGTCGTGCAGGGACGGGTTGCGCCACTGCAGATCGACGGTCGCGGCGGCCCGGCAACCACGCGCAGAACACCGAAGATCTTCTTCACTGGACACCAAGGCAACGTACAGCCGGGTCCCGTACCGTAATTGCGACGGCCGTTCGGAAGGACCCCACGTGACGCACTCCAGTTCGTCGAGCTCGACCCCTGCAGCAGACGCCGGCTCGCTCGAGCGGGTGATGTTCGAGATCAAACGGGTCATCGTCGGTCAGGAACGCATGGTCGAGCGCATGATGATCAGCCTGCTGGCGCGCGGTCACTGCCTGCTCGAGGGCGTCCCCGGTGTCGCCAAGACCCTTGCGGTCGAAACGCTGGCGCGCACCGTCAGCGGGTCGTTCGCGCGCATTCAGTTCACCCCGGACCTCGTGCCGTCCGACATCGTCGGCACGCGCATCTACCGTCCGAACAGCGAACGCTTCGACACCGAGCTCGGCCCGGTAATGGCGAACTTCGTGCTCGCCGACGAGATCAACCGGGCGCCCGCGAAGGTGCAGTCGGCGATGCTCGAGGTGATGGCCGAAGGCCACGTGAGCATCGGCGGAGAACGCTTCGACGTGCCGCAGCCGTTCCTGGTCCTCGCGACGCAGAACCCGATCGAGTCGGAGGGCGTCTACCCGCTGCCCGAGGCGCAACGCGACCGATTCCTGATGAAGATCAGCGTCGACTACCCGACGGCCGCTGAGGAGCGCGAGATCGTCTACCGGATGGGTGTCGAACCGCCCGTCGCCAACCCGGTGATCTCGACCGACGAACTCGCCCGGCTCCAGCAGGTCGCCGGACGGGTCTTCGTGCACCACGCGATCGTCGACTACGTGGTGCGCCTGGTGATCTCGACGCGTCATCCGGCCGAGCACGGCATGCAGGACGTCGCATCGTGGGTCTCTTACGGGGCCAGCCCGCGGGCGAGTCTCGGCCTGATCGCTGCCGGACGGGCGATGGCGCTGCTGCGCGGGCGCGATTACGTACTGCCGCAAGACATCCTGGACGTCGCCGGCGACGTGCTGGGGCACCGCCTCGTGCTCAGCTACGACGCGATCGCCGATGGCGTGCCCGCGGCACATGCGGTGCGGCGCGTGCTGCAGACCATCCCGTTGCCGCAGGTAGCCCCGCGTCAGCGCGCGAACGGTCCGGGCGGCGACACCCGTCCGCCCGGCACCCCGCAGCCGCTCGTGTACGGGCAGGCGGCGCCGCAGCAGACCAACCCGTGGGGCGGCGAGCGCACGGCCTGATGAGCGCACCACCACCCGTCGATCACGGGCCGACGCTCGACCTGGGCCCGGCCGAGGCGTTGCTGCGCCGGCTCGAACTCACCGTGCGCAACCGCCTGGACGGGCTCCTGCAGGGCAACTACGTCGGGCTCGTCCCCGGTCCGGGATCCGAGGCGGGGGAGTCGCGGCAGTACGCGCCGGGCGATGACGTGCGACGGATGGACTGGCCCGTCACGGCGCGCACGACCGTTCCGCACGTACGGCAGACGATCGCCGACCGCGAGCTCGAAACCTGGCTCGTCGTCGACCTCTCGCCGAGCATGGACTTCGGCACCGGGCTGACCGAGAAGCGTGAACTCGTGCTCGCCGCGATCACCGCCGTCGTGCACCTCACCGTCCGTGGCGGCAACCGGGTCGGCGCGATCGTCGCCAACGGAACCGACAGCTACCGCATCCCGGCACTCGGTGGCCGCAACCACGGGCGCTATCTCATCCGGCGCATCGCGGCGACCCGTCGCGCCGAGCAAGGCGGCGGTCCCGAACTGCCCGAACTGCTCGAGTCCCTGCGGCGGCCGCCGCGGCGTCGCGGGCTGGTCGCCGTCGTGTCCGACTTCATCGGACCGATGTCGTCCGGTGAGCCCCCGTGGGAGCGACCGCTGCGCGCTCTCGCGCTGCGCCACCAGTTGCTCGGCATCGAAGTGCTCGACCCGCGCGAGCTCGAATTACCCGCGGCCGGCCTGGTCACCTTCGTCGACACCGAGTCCGGACGTGAGCTCGAAGTGCAGACCTCGTCGGCGAGCGTGCGGCAGAACTACGCCGCAGCCGCGACGGCACAACGCGCGCGCATCGCGGCGTCACTGCGCCATGCCGGCGCCGGACACCTGCAGCTGCGCACCGACCGCGACTGGATCAGCGATGTCGTGCGTTACGTGATCACCCGCCGACGCCTCGGCGGACAACTCACCACCGCCGGACAACAGGGAGTGCGTTAGATGACCTTCCTGTCACCGATCTGGTTGCTTCTGCTCATCGTGGTCGCGCTCATCCTCATCGCATACGTCGTCGTGCAGCTGCGCCGCAAGAAGTACGTCGCACGCTTCAGCAACGTCGAACTTCTCGGCAGCGTTGCGCCGCGCAGACCTGGCTGGCGACGCCATCTCACCTTCGCGCTGTTGCTGATCGGCCTCACCGTGCTCTCGGTCGGTGTCGCCCGTCCGGCTGCCGCTGTTCGTGTTCCGCGCGATCGTGCGACGGTCATGCTCGACATCGACGTGTCGCTCTCGATGGAGGCAACCGACGTGTTGCCGTCACGTTTGCAGGCTGCGAAGAAGGCCGGCAAGCAGTTCGCGGATCTCCTGCCGGCGCGCATCAATCTCGGCCTGATCAGCTTTGCCCGCAACGCGAATGTGCTCGTCCCGCCGACCCTCGACCGCGAATCGGTCAAGAAGGCGATCGACGGTCTGAAGCTCGCGAACTACACCGCGATCGGCGAGGCGATCTTCAGTTCGCTCGACGCGATCCGCGTGTTCTCGCAGGCCACCACCGCGAAGGGCGACCAGCCTCCGCCGGCCCGAGTCGTGCTGCTCAGTGATGGTTCGAACACGACCGGACGCACTATTTCGTCCGCCATCGCGGCCGCGCGGGCAGCGAAGGTGCAGATCTCGACGATCGCGTTCGGCACACCCAACGGCACGGTGACTGGATCGAACGGCGAGCAGGTCCCGGTGCCCGCCGACACCGCCGCGCTCAGCCAGATCGCGGTCGATACCGGCGGTACGTTCCACACCGCGACGTCCGTGCAGGAACTGCAGGCCGTCTACCAGGACATCGGTTCGCAGATCGGCTACACGACCAAGCACCAGGACATCTCGTGGCGCTTCCTCGCGATCGGTTTGCTGTTCACGCTCGCCGCCGCCGGCGCATCGATGCTGTGGTCGGGACGGCTCACCTAGTTCAGCCCAGCTGGACGATCTTCCACATGCCCATGAACGCGTGCGGCATACCCGTCCGGAAGTCCGGCCAGTAGCACGCGATCACGTACTTGCCCGCCGCAAGGTTGAGGTACTGCGACGCGCCCTGACCCGGTGTCAGCACACCGAACGTGTAGCTGCCCGGCAGCCCGAACGTGGCGCGGCCCCGCGCGCCGTTCTTGAAGTAGCGCCGGACCTGCGCATTCGTGGTGCTCTGCTTCACGTGTTGGAACACCACGAAGTGTGGTTGATCGGCGTTGTTGCGGAATTGGATCCAGCCCTGGTGCGGCAGCATCGCCCGGTCTGTGGCGAATCCGTAGGTGAACGCCGTGATCAGGCCGTGCGTCGCCACCTGTTGCCGCGGTGGGGCCTTGCCGAACACCGTGACCATCGTGAACGAGTTGGTGTTCTGGTCGAGGAATACGAACTTTCCGGCCGGCAGCGACACCGCCAGCCAGCCGGTGTGGTTCGGCCGCGTCTCGGCACCGCCGCGGAACACGATGTTGCGGTCGATGCGCCGGATCGCCTTGGTGTCGCCGTTGAACGCCTTGCCGAGGTCGACGCTGGCTTGCGCCAGCGTGTAACCGTTCCTCAGCCGCGCGAGCTGCAGCACGTGGTCGCCCTTGCCCGTCACCACTTTGAAGATGGTGCGTCCGGCATGGAGGCGGTGTCCGGTGCTGAGAGTCACGTGTCGCGCGCTCATGTGGACGACGACGGTGGGCACCGGCGCGAGAGCGACGGCCGGCGATGCAGTCACGACCCCGGCAGCGGCTGCGAGAGCGGCAAGACCGAGCGTGGCGACGGATCTGGTTGTTGATCGATGCATGGTGTCCTCCGGGCGAGTGCGTTGACTTCGCTGACCATGCGGGGGGTCGACACGGCACAGTGAAGACCTGGCGACGCCGCGTGACAAGGCTTGCCGCGAACACCTACGGCGGACAAACACAGCGGGCCGCCAGGTTGCCCTGGCGGCCCGCTGCCCTGGTACCGAGCTGAGGTTGATCAGCCGAGGTGGATGAGCTTCCACATGCCCATGAACGCGTGCGGCATGCCGGTACGGAAGTCCGGCCAGAAGCAGGCGATCAGGTACTTGCCGGCGGGGAGGTTGAGGTACACGTCCCCGTTCTGTCCATTGGTCATCACGCCGGTGCCGAAGTTCGGACGCAAGCCGAATGACGGCTGGCCCTTCGCGCCACCCTTGAAGTAGCGGTTGACCTGCGCGTTGGTCGTCGACTCCTTGACCTCCTGGAATTGCACGAAGTGCGGCTGGTCGGCGTTGTTGGTCAGGTGCACCCAGCCCTGGTTCGGGAGCGTCGCCTTGTTTGTGACGAACCCGTAGGTGAACAGCCCGATCCTGCCGCCGCTGGGAACCTGCTGCCGCGGCGTCTGTCGACCGACGACCTTCACGAACGTGAACTTGTTCGTGTTCACGTCGATGAACAGGAACTGCCCTGCGGGCAGGTTCGCCGCGAACGCTCCGGGGTGCTTCGGGCCGGCCTCGGTGCCGCCACGCAGCACGGTGCGCCGGTCGACGCGGTTGATGGCCTTGATGTTGCCCGCGAAGGCCTGGCCGATGTCCTGCCCGAACTGCGGCAGCGAATAGCCCTTCTTGAGCTTCACGATGTTGACCTGGTGAACGCCCTTGCCGGTCGTGACGTGGAAGATCGTCCGGCCGGCGGCGATCGTGTTGTGCACGCCGACCGAGATGCTCTTGTTCGTCACATGCACCGGCACGATCGGAACCGGTGCGAGACGGGCGGCGTTCTGCAGCCGTCGGTACGGCTGCGAGTGTGCCGACGACCGCCGCGGATGCGGCTACAGCGATCGCGGCATGTTTGCGGAACTGCATGAATCCTCCCTAGGGACTTCGCAACGAAGCTTGCGCGGGAAGATCAAAACCTGCATACAGCGTGCGCACAAGGATGCTGGCATCCCCGTCGAAGAAGTTGTCGCGAACTTGCCACGACAATTCGGACGATTGCCTTGTACGCGCGGCGATCCTTACAGAGATGTCACCCGAATGATCACCGGGTCGGATCGAGGACGAGCTTGCCGAGCGAACTGCGATCGAGCAGAGCCTGGTGCGCGTCGGCCGCTTCGGCGAGCGGGTACGTCGCGCCAATGACGGCCCGCAGCGATCCGTCGGCGAGCATCCCCATCAGATCGGTCACGGCCTGCGCGAGCATGCCGGGACGTTGCACCACGTGCACGAGCCAGAAGCCGATCACCGCCTGGCTGCGTGCCATCAGCGCGCCGGCCTCGATCGGGGACGGCGGCGTGCGACCGGCCATGCCGAAGACCGCGAGCCGGCCGAAGGGCGCCAGCGAAGCGAGACTGTCGTCGAACACGCGGCCGCCGGTCATCTCGAGCACGATGTCGACGCCCTTTCCGCGGTTGGCTTCGCGCAGCGTCGCTCGGAGGTCGTCGGCGCGGGAGTCGACGGCGATATCAGCGCCGAGTTCGATCGCCAGATCACGTTTGTCCTGCGACGAGGCCGTCGCGATCACCCGTCCGGCGCCCCACCGCTTGGCGAGCTGGATGGCGATCGTGCCGACGCCACCGGCGCCGGCGTGGACGACGACACTCTCGCCTGCCTGCATGTGCGTCGATGTGCGCAGCAAGTGCCACGCGGTCGAACCCTGTACGAGCGTGGTCAGTGCGGCCGCGTCCGACACCTCGTCCGGCACCGGGATCAACATGCGCGGGTCGAGCGCGATCTTCTCTGCGTAGCCGCCGGCACCGACCAGCCCGAGCAGGCGCGAGCCGTCGGCGGCGCGGACGACGACCTCACCGCCCGGGATCATCGGCAGCGTCTGCTTGGCGAGGTAGGAGTCCTCGGTCTGGTGCGTGTCGGCGTAGTTGATGCCGGCGGCGATGACGTCGAACACCTGCTGCCCATCGCCCGGTACCGGGTCGGCGACCTCGCTGACGACGAGTTTCTCCGGACCGCCGAACTCGTTGAGCTGGATCGCGCGCATGTGCCGACCGTACCCACGAGTAGGGCGCTCCCGCGAGGACGTCCCGGTGAATCGGCTAGCGTCGAGCGCGTGGACGAGAACAGCGGCAGGACGGTTCTGGTCACTGGCGGCAATCGAGGCATCGGCCTCGCCATAGCGACGGCGTTCGCTGCGAACGGCGACCGAGTCGCGATCACGCATCGTGGCAGCGGGGCGCCGGACGGAATGTTCGGGGTGCAGTGCGATGTCACCTCCACCGAGCAGGTCGACGCCGCGTTCACCTCGATCGAGCAGGAGCTGGGTCCCGTCGAGATCCTGGTGTCGAACGCGGGCATCACCGACGACACGCTGTTGCTGCGGATGAGCGAAGAGTCGTTCCAGCGCGTGCTCGACGCGAACCTGACCGGTGCCTACCGGGTAGCGCAGCGCGCGGCCAAGGGGATGCTGCGCGCCCGCAAGGGACGGCTGATCTTCATCTCGTCGGTTGTCGCGCTCGTCGGGTCGCCGGGGCAGGCCAACTACGCGGCGAGCAAGGCCGGCCTGATCGGGCTGGCTCGTTCGATCGCGCGCGAGCTCGGATCACGCTCGATCACCGCGAACGTCATCGCGCCCGGTTTCATCGAGACGGACATGACCGCCGAACTCGGCGAGGCGCGCCAGAAGGAGATCCTCGCCGGCGTGCCTTTGGGTAGGTACGGAACGGCGGACGAGGTCGCGGGCGCCGCGCTCTACCTCGCATCAGACGCGGGGGCCTACGTGTCCGGCGTGGTGCTACCCGTCGACGGCGGCATCGGAATGGGGATCTGACATGGGCATGCTCGACGGCAAGAAGCTGCTGATCACCGGCGTGATCACCGACGCCTCGATCGCGTTCTCGGTGGCGCGGCTCGCGCAGCAGGAGGGCGCGCAGATCGTCCTGACCGGATTCGGCCGGATGTCGCTCGTCCAGCGGGTGGCCAAGAAGCTGCCCGATCCGCCGCCGGTCATCGAGCTGGACGTGTCGAACCAGGAGCAACTCGACTCGCTGGCCGATCGCGTGCGCGAGCACATGGACGGTGTCGACGGCGTGCTGCACTCGATCGGTTTCGCGCCCGCGTCCTGCCTCGGCGGCGACTTCCTCGCCACGCCGTGGGACGACGTCGCGACGGCCGTGCAGATCTCGACCTTCTCGCTGAAGTCGCTGGCGGTGGCAACTCTGCCGCTGTTCGGCGATGCGGGCGGTTCGATCGTCGGGCTGACCTTCGATGCCCGCTTCGCCTGGCCGGCCTACGACTGGATGGGCATCGCGAAGGCGGGGCTCGAGTCGACGGCGCGATATCTCGCCCGCGAACTCGGCCCGAAGCACATCCGCGTGAACACGATCGCGGCCGGCCCGTTGCGCACGATGGCTGCCAGGAGCATCCCCGGCTTCGCCCAGTTCGAGGAGGCGTGGGACGGGCGGGCGCCGCTCGGTTGGAACAACGAGGACGCCGAACCGGTCGCGCGGTCGACCGTTGCGCTGCTGTCGGACTGGCTTCCCGCGACGACCGGCGAGATGATCCACGTCGACGGCGGATTCCACGCGATGGGCGTCTAGATTGTCCGCCACCTCGTTCCAAGCACTGCTGTTCCAGTCGTTCGGTGGTCCAGAGGGACACGAGGACGTCATGCCGTTCCTTCGCAACGTCACCCGCGGACGAGGTGTGCCGGACGAGCGCCTCGAACAGGTCGCGGCGCACTACCACGCGGTCGGTGGCGTTTCACCGATCAATGCGCAGAATCAGGCGTTGATCGCCGCGCTCGAGAAGGAGTTCGCCGACAACGGCATCGCCCTGCCGATCTACTACGGCAATCGCAACTGGCGCCCGTACGTCGCTGACGCCGTGCGGCGGATGCGCGACGACCACGTCAAGCGCGCGCTCGTCTTCGCGACCAGCGCGACCAGTTCGTTCTCGGGCTGTCGTCAGTACCGCAACGATCTCGCGCAGGCTCGCACCGTCGCCGGCGACGGCTCGCCCGACCTGGTCAAACTGCGGCACTACTTCGACCATCCCGGCTTCATCGCCGCGAACGTCGACCACGTGCGCGCCGCGCTCGAGACCTTGCCCGAAGACGTCCGTGCCGAGGCGCGGCTGGTGTTCACCGCCCACTCGATACCGCTGGCGATGAACGACGTGTCCGGTCCCCGACGCAACGGTCTGTACCGCGCACAGCACCTCGACACGGCTCGGCTGGTCACCGCGCTCGTGCGCGAGGCCGACGCCGAGTTCGATCTCGTCTGGCAGTCACGCTCGGGTCCGCCCCAAGCGCCGTGGCTCGAGCCGGACATCAACGATCACCTGACGGCGCTGGCGCAGGACGGCGTTCGAGCCGTCGTGGTGTGCCCGACCGGGTTCGTGTCGGACCATCTCGAGGTGTTGTGGGATCTCGACACCGAGGCCCGCGCGACGGCCGAGTCGTTGGGTCTGCACTTCGCTCGCGCGGCAACTGCCGGCGTGCACCCCGGGTTCGTGACAGCGATCCGCGAGCTCGTCGAAGAGCAGCTCACCGGTGCACCCGCCAAGTCGGTCGGGACGCTCGGACTGTGCGGCATCGACTGCCCGGACGGATGCTGCCCATCACCCGCACGGCGTACCGGATGACAATCGAGGTGTGATCAGCCGCTCGATGCGTCGCCGGCTCGCGGTCAGCCGCGCCACGGTGCTGTCGTGGCGTCCCACAGGAGCTCGGCTGTTCGGCCTCGTCCGCGCGCTTGTCACCAGCTACGTCGCGCTCGGCGTGTCCTTCTACCTCCTGCCGGGACGGCAGTCGAGCGGCCCGGTCGCGATCGTCGTGCTCGTGCTCACGGTCGCCGCGCTGAACGTCCTGCTGCGTCCGTTGTTGCTCGGGCTTGCCGCGCTGCTCGGGTCGTTCGGCCTGTTGCTGGCCGGGATTCTCGCGCAGGCCGCCGTGCTCGCCGTCGCCGTGAGCCTTGCACCGGACGTGCACGTGTCGAGCTTCGCAGTCGTCCTCGGTGCGACCTGGCTCGCCGCGGTGATCGCTGCCGCGGTCAACTGGCTCCTCGACTCCGGCACCCAGGACGCCTACCTGGCCACGGTGCTCGGGCGCACCGTCCGCGTCGCTCAACGGCACGCGACTACGCAGCGCGAGCCGGGCCTTCTGATCGTGCAACTGGACGGGGTCGGGCGCGGCCTGCTCAGGCAGGCGCTGCGCGCCGGTGCCACCCCGACGCTGTCGCGCTGGCTGCGCGACGGAACCCATCGCGGCTACCGCTGGCACACCGGTCTTCCCGCGACCACGCCTGCGGGGCAGGCGGTCCTGCTGCACGGCGACGTGCACCATGTGCCGTCGTTCCGCTGGTACGAAAAGCAGTCAGGAAAGCTGATCGTCGCGAACCGCCCCGCCGACGCGGCCGAACTACAACGTCGCATCTCGACGGGCGCCGGCCTGCTTGCCCATGGCGGGGTGAGCGTGTCGAACCTGTTCTCGGGCGATGCGCCGACTCGGATTCTCACGATGAGTGACGCGCGGCTGCCGGCCCGCACGCGCGGGCTGGCGACGTTCGCGACAGGGCCGCTCGGTTTCATCCGCACCGTCGTGGTGTTCGTCGGCCAGGTCGTCGAGGAGCTCTACCAAGGCCGCCGTCAGCGCCGCCGTGACGTTCGCCCACGCGTTCCTCGCGGCCGCGTCTTCGCGTTGCTTCGTGCCGTCACCACCGCGTTCCTGCACGACCTGAACATCGCCATCGTGGCCGAGCAGATGGCTCGCGGCGCGCCCGTGATCTTCGTCGATTTCGTCGATTACGACGAGGTCGCGCACCATGCCGGCCCGACCCGTCCTGAGTCGATGCGCACGCTGGACACGCTCGACCGCGTGCTCGGGTTCCTCGGCGACGTAGCGGGCGAGGTCAACCGCGAGTACGAGATCGTGGTGGTCTCCGATCACGGCCAGTCACAGGGCGAGCCGTTCGAGCAACTGACCGGGCAGCGCCTGGACGAGGTCGTCGCCGCGCTCGTCGCCGAGCGCGCCGAGCCCGCGACGTCCGCCGGCTCGCCCGAGCAGTGGAGCACGGCGAACGTGTTGCTGACCGGTGCCGCGCGCTCGAACCGCGCCATCGGCGCCTTGGCCCGGCGCCGCGCCGACACCGACGACATGACGGTAGCGCTCGGCGATGTTCCGACCGACGCGGCCGAGGTGGTGGTGGCTGCATCCGGCAGCCTCGCGCATATCTACCTGACTGCCGTGCCCGGCCCGGCGAGTGTCGGCACGATCGCCGACCGGTACCCGGCACTGCTGCCCGGCCTGGCCGCTCAGGCCGGCATCGGCGCCGTCGCCGGCCGCAACGCCACCGGCGAACCCGTGGTCTGGACGGGCGACGGCTGGGTCGATCCCGACAAGTCCGCCGCGCTGACGGTCTACGGCCCGCGGGCCGCGGACGACGTGCGGCAACTGTTCACACGCGACCACACCGGCGACCTCGTCCTGCTCGGCCGCTACGACCCGGACACCGACGAGGTTGCTGCGTTCGAGGATCTCGTCGGCTCGCACGGCGGCCTCGGCGACGACCAGACCGAGGCGGTGTTCATCGTGCCGACGACGTGGTCGTCGCTGTGCGACCCCGGCGTCGTCCTGACCGGCCAACAGGTGCACGAGGCCCTGCTCGACCGCCTGAGCGTGCTCGGGCTTCGGACCGATCCGGTGCGCGACGACACTGCGTCGAGCGTCCCGTCGTGAGGATCACGTGGTGGGGGCACGCGACGGCGACGGTCACGCTCGGCGCGACCAGCGTGCTCACCGATCCGTTGCTCGTCGACCGGCTCGGCCATCTGCGTCGGCAGGTGCCAGGTGTGCCGCTGCAAGCGCGCGCGGCGGATGTTGCGGTCGTGTCGCATCTGCACGCCGACCACCTGCACATCGGCTCGCTGCGGTTGCTCGATGACCGGATGCGCATCGTCGTGCCACACGGTGCACGAGATCTGATCCGCGGTCCGGCCGTCGAGGTGGCCAACCGCGTCGAAGAGATCGGCCCGGGGGAGCGGCTGCAGGTCGGTGACGTCGAGATCGAAGCGACTCCCGCGCACCACGACGGACGCCGCCGGCCCGGGTCGCGGCACAAGGGACCAGCCCTCGGCTTCGTCCTACGCGGCGCGGGCGCGCGCGTGTGGTTCGCGGGTGACACCGGACTGTTCGCGGGTCTCGGCGCGCTCGCACCGGTCGACGTTGCGCTCGTCCCGGTCGGCGGCTGGGGGCCGACGCTGGGCCCCCACCATCTGGACCCCGAGCAGGCCGTCGAAGCGGTCCGGCGCGTACGTGCCCAGCACGCCGTCCCACTGCATTACGGCACGTTCTGGCCGGCCGGGTTGCGCCGTGCCGCACCGACGCAGTTCCGCACGCGATGCACCGAGCCCGGCGCCCGATTCGGCGCCGCTGCGTCCGGCTTCACCGCCCACGTGATCGCGCCGGGCGAGTCGGTGCAACTGTGAGCACGTCGTTCGGCATCGGCTATCTGGCCGGCATGTTCGGCGTGGTCGCGTTCGGCGCCGTCGTACCGATCGTGCCCACCGGCGCGGCGGTGAGCGCCGGAGCGGCGCTGTCCTACTCCGACAACATCGCGCTGCCGATCGTGGTGGTCCTCGTCGGCGCGGCGGGCGCATACCTCGGCGACCTCGCGACGTACGCCGTGCTGCGACGTGCCGGCGACCGACTGCGGTCGCGGGTCCGGTGGCTGCGCGACGAGCACCGCACTGCCGCGCTCGAACGGTTCCGCGAGTCGATCGCGCGCCACGAATTCAGCACGCTGTTGCTGTCGCGGCTCGTTCCAGGCGGACGCATCCCCGTGCTCCTTGCCGCGGCGCTGGGGCGCTACTCGTTCCGGCGCTACGCCGTCGCCGACGTGGCCGCGGCTGCGCTGTGGGCGTTGTTCTACGCGTCGATCGGACTTGCCGGCCGCGCGGTGTTTCCCGAACAGTGGGAGGGCGTTGTCGCGGCGATCGCGCTCGTTCTCGTGATCAGCGTGGCCGGATCCTGGTGGAACAAGCGGACCGCCTCGCTGCCGCCAGAGCGGTCGGCAGCCCGGTGAACACCGAGTGGATCCCGATGCCACGCCACATCGTGACCGAAAGGTTGGAACTCGGCACATGGAGTGCCGACGATGTCGACGACTACCGCGCTCTGGTCCGCGAGCGCGATCAACGATTCCCGAGCGCGCCGCACGGCGACGGACCTGACCGCGACGAGGCGATCCGCGTGATCGAGCGCCTCTGCGCGGCCATCGACGACACCGGCATCGGGTTGCTCGTCGTTCGGGTCGACGGACGATTCGCCGGCTACTGCGGGCTGGTCGTCGGACGATCGACGCTGGACGAGCCCGAGATCGCGTACGAGCTCGCGCGCCGCGTCCACGGCAACGGCTATGCCACCGAGGCGGCCCGGGCTGTCGTGGCGGCCGCGGCGGGCACCGGCCGCAAGCGGCTCTGGGCAACGCTGCGCGAGTGGAACTCCGCCTCTTTTCGCGTCCTCGACAAGCTCGGCTTCGAGCGGACCGACCGGCACACGTCCGACGACCACGGCCCCGTCGTCTGGTGCACTCGCCTGCTCTAGGTCGCGCTGCGCTCGCACTCGTCGCGCAGCGCGGAGGTGAACCCGACCGGGTCGTCCTGGGCGCAGGCGCCGAGTCGTCCTGAGCGCAGCAGATCACGCCACTCGTCGTGGCTCCAGCGGGCGGGTTCGGTCGTGGCGAAGAAGTCCTCGACCAGACCGACGAAACGCGCCGGGTCGGTGCGGAACGGGAAGTGCCCTTCTTCGGGGAACAGTTCGAGCCGGCTGCCGGGCATCGCCGCGTGCGCACGGTGCGCATGCGCGACCGGCAGCACCGAATCGCGCCCGCCCCACATCAGCATCGTCGGCATCGTGTGGGCGAGGTAGCTGCGGTCGAGCATCGTCACCGACTGGCCGCGCCAGTCGACGACCGAACGCAGCGTGCGGATGAACGCCGACCGAGCGGTGTGATCCGGCAGCGCATCGATGATGCGGCGCAGATCGACTGCGTCGAGCCCGAGACCTGCGTCGAGTCGCTTGAGCATCGAGACCGCCGTGTTGAGCGCGAGCCGCGCGAACGGCAGTCGCAGCGCGGACATCCCCAGTTGCCCGACCAACGGCATGCTCGCGGCGCGCAACACCGGCGTCACGTGGTGGCCGGCGCCGCCGGTCGACACCAGCACGAGCCGATCGGTCTTCTCCGGGAACTGGTAGGCGAACTGCATCGCAACACCGCCGCCGAACGAGTGGCCCACGATCGACACCGTGTCGACATCGAGCACTGCGAGCAGGTCGCGCATGCCGTTGGCGTAGGCCGCGACCGAGTAGTCGGCACGCGGCTTGTCGGACGCGCCGTGGCCGAGCAGATCGGGGGCGATCACCAAGTGCTCGCGCGCCAGGAGCGGGATCACCTGCTCCCACGTGCGCGAGCTGTCGCCGATGCCGTGGATCAACAGCAGCGGCGGACCCTCGCCGGCGATGCGGAACGCGCGCCGGTAGCCGTGCACCAGCCGCGTCTGCAGGCACGCCTTGGGCTCGTCCGCCAGCCAGCGAGAGTTGACGTCGTGTGCGATCCGCAAAGCCACGGCGCTGACGCTAGAACTCAACGTTGTCGTGACAGTTGCGCGGATGTTACGAGCGGTGTCACAGCGGCTTACGTCGAGCGGACCTCGGCGGCGGCGTTGTAACCGGCCAGTCGGGCCCGGCGTACGGCCATGGCGAGCGGCCGGAGTGCGCTGGAGCGCGCGCTCATCCCGAACCGGTCGATCGCGCCGCCTTCGGGGTCATCGGCGGCGAGATCGAGGACGGCCTGCATCCGTTCGGCCTGCGCGAGCAACGCAACGGCCCGTGGCGGGAAGTTCGGCGGCAGGTTGAGGTGCTCACCGGCGCGGCGTGCGTCGCGCAACGCCTCGGTGATGTCAGCGGCACCGCCGGCGACGTCTGCGGCCGTGAGCGCGACGGCAGCTTCGCGGATGGCGGTCGTCAGCTCGTATGAGACGTCGCCGAGTTGCAGGTAGTCGGGCGCGACCTCGGTGATGACATGGGCGTGCCACACAACCGTCGGCGGGGCGCTGCTGGGCCAGTACTCGGTCACCTCGGGCACCAGCCCGAGCGTGCCCGAGCACACCCCTTCCTCGGCTTCGAGCGCGGCAGCGCGGAACTGCGCCGGTCCGGGAACGCCGCGCACGTCCCCGCTGACGGGGAGGACGAGCCGCACGGGCCCGCCCTCGCGGCGCCACATGGTCAGGACGTCGCGCAGCGGGACGAGGTCGAGCCCGAGCCCGCTCACCTCGTGCGGGGCGTCGTCGAGCGTGATCGCGTCGACGACCTCGTCGGGACCGGCGTCGCCGGAGAACCAGGCCGACATCCACGCCGCGAGCGGGCCGGAACGAAGACGGGTCACGCCTACGAAGGATATTGCGTCGGCTAGCGGCGTCCGATCGTGGCGGTCTCGTAGTCGACGGTCGCACACAGCTTCGCGACGCAGTCCGGCGTGCCGGCGATGTCGTAGCGCTTGTGTTGATGGATGGACGCACCGTCGAACGCGTAGTCCTCGGCAGCGGCGCCTTCGGCGATGTCGGCCTCGCCGATGCACAGCCGCGACGAAGCGCAGCTCAGCCACACCTCGTCGATCGCTATCGACGGCGCAACGGCGTGACTCCACAGGCCGTCGTGGCGGACGTAGAAGCCGCCGATGCCGCCCGACGTGCAGTACGACGTGCTTACACAGTCGACGTCGGTGAGGTTCCATGCATGCGGCGGGTTGGCGACGTGGTGCCAGCTGTGTCCGTCCCATCGGGCTGAGCCCTTGCCGACTGCGAGGCACGAAGCCGAGCTCGCGCAGGACACCGCGAGCAGGCCGCCGCCCCCGGCGACGGCCGGCGCAGACCATTGGTGCCCATTCCAACGCACTGCGCGGCCACCCGTATCGACCGCGACACAGAAGCGGGCACTCGCGCAGGACACATCCGCGAAACCACGGGGGCCTTCCGATCGCGGCGCACGCCACCGGCCGTTGGTGCGCATGACGACCGCGGAGCCCACGGCGACGCAGAACGCTCGGCTTACACACGAGACCGCAGCCAGCGGGCCGAGCCGGTCGATACGACGCGGCCGGGCCCAGCCTCTCCCGTTCCAGGAAAGCTCGTTGCCGTCGCCGTCGACGGCGACGCACCACGTCGTCGATGCGCACGACACGTCGCTCATCGCACCCTGAGCCGGTACGACGTTGCGCACGCTGGTCCACGAGTGCGCCGCCGTCCACTGGTATTCGTGGCCCGCATCATCGACGAAGACGCAACCGGTGCCTGGCAGGCAGCTGGACGACGTCTCCATGGCCCGTGCCGGCCGCGCCGGCACACGTCGCAACGCGCGGCCGTCCCACCGTTGCAGCGGGCCGAATTCGCCACCGACGAGGCAGTCGTCGGTGGCGATGCATGCCGGCGACGTGAGGTGCTGCTCGCTGACGATCAGCGGAAGGTCAGTCCAACCGGACGACGGGGTCCACTTCGCGCTCCAGTAGTCGGCGGTGGCCAGGCAGTACGACGCGCTGGCACACGAAAGTCCGTCGGGCACGTACGGCGCAGGGTCGCGGAAGCCTCTCGTGGCACCCCAGCTGGTTCCGTTGAAACGCGCCCATTTCCTGCCGTCGGTCGCAAGGCAGAACGTCTGCGTCGGGCAGGACAGCGCTGTCCGGTCGCCGAGTGCAGCAGGCAGCGCGACGCGGTGCCAGCCACCCGAGCGGTGCACGAGCGACGTGTGATTGCCGACGAGCACGCACAACGTCGACTGCGGTGCGCACGTCATCGCCTCGGTGTACGGCCATCGCGCGAGCCGGTGAACGGCGCTCCAGGTATGCCCGTTCCACTCGGTTGCCGCCGCGGCGGATCCGGCGATGCAGTAGGTCGCCGACGCGCATGCCACGGCGTCGATTCCTCGCGCGGGCGCGACGGTCGAGACGCCTGTGCCAGCGGCGCCGAACCGGACGAGCCTGTTGCGGCCGCGGAACCGGCTGTCGATCGCCACGCAGAACGCGGGCGTGCCGCAGGAGACCTGGGTCAATGCGCCACGTGTCGGGTCGATGGTGCGCGTGCGTCCCCAGCGCAGATCTCCCGCGCCTGTAGTGAACGAGTAGCGCCCGCGCCCTGTGCGCACTGACGTGGCACGACCCGAGACCAGCCGGACGTCCACCGCACCGGCTACGTGTTTCGGGACGCGAACACTCAGCAGCGTCGCCGACAGGTGGGTGATGCGTTTCGAGACTGCCGAACCGAAGTGCACGGCGGTGACTCCGGACAGCCCCGTCCCCGAAATGGTCAGCTGGTTGCCGCCGCGTGCCGGACCGGCGGTCGGCGAGATCGCCTTCAGCGCTACGGCGGACGCCCGTGCCGATGGCGCGGCTGCGTAGGCCGGCCCCACGAGAAGTCCACCCGCGGCGACAGCCACCACTGCGGCGCTGAGCACTCGCCGACCTAGCATCTGCCCTCCCGGATGATCAAGCTGCCGGGAGGCTACCCGATCCGAGCGGCTTCGTCCGAGACCCAGGCGCCGAGCAAACCGCGGTAGTGCCCGATGAAGTGATCGTGCTCGTGCGCCGGGAACGTCGAGCGGACGGTGTCGACCAGGGCACGATCGAATTCGGGGCCGCCGAAGTACTCGACGGCAACCTCGTCCAGATGGGCGAGGCGACTCGCGCAGAAGTCGTTGTAGCGCTCGACCTCGAAGTAGTCGTCGGCCAGCGTGCGGTACGCGGCGAGCTTGTCGGCGTAGCTGAGGTCATCGCGGTCGGCGATGTCGAAGTAGCGCCTCGTGTCGAGGTCGTAGCGCGGGCGCCGTCCCGTGGTCGTGCAGAACACCGACCACTTCACCAGCGCCTTCATCGCCCACGGGAAGTAGTAGTGCAGGCTGGTGATCGCGACGTCGGGACAGGCGTTGGCGTAGTCGATCGGATGCACGACGCCGTCCTTGATCAGCGTCTCGCACGAGTTGAACTCCCAGCGGAAGAACGCGTTGACCAGCCGCCCGATGGTGACTGTCTCGTGGCCGGTCTCGGCGTCCAGGAAGTCGTGCGAGACGGAGTAGCGCGCGTGCATCGGCTGATCGGGGTCGAAGTTCATGACCATCGTCTCGGCGCCGATCGACAGGCTGCGGGCGAACACGTCGAATCCGGAGACGGCCTTCTGCAGGTGCATCAACCGCTGCCCGGACTCGTCGTAGGCACGGTGCAGCTCGGCACTGTTGCGGATCTGGCTGACGCCGACCCACGCGCCCCCGTCGTAGGGCTTCATGAAGATCGGGTAGCCGAGCTGGTCAGCGATGGCATCGAGATCGAAAGGGCGGTTGTACTGCTCGGCCGTGTAGGCGTACTTGGCGTGCTCCGGCGGGTTCTTGTACGGGACGAGGACGGTGTCGGGCACGTGCAGGCCGAGGCGCATCATCGCGCAGTACGCGGCGTGCTTCTCCATGCTCTGGAACGTGAACGGGCTGTTGAGCAGGTACACATCATCGGTGAGCGCGGCCTTCTTGAGCCACTCACGCGGGTGGTAGTACCAGTAGGCCAGCCGGTCGATGACAAGCTCGTGCCGCGGCTTGGCGCGCAGGTCGAACGGCTCGATCGTCACGCGCTCGGTCGCGTACTGGTGCTCGGTGTTGACGCCGTCGGTGACGGTGCCGACCCGACGGACCAGCGCCTCGAACGCCGTCGGCCAGTCCTGCTCGGTCCCGAGCAGCAAACCGATCAGATGAGATTTGCCCACGAACATTGTTCCTAGCAGAACCGTGGCAGATGGTGGGCAATCTGTCGTCGCCAGGACGGCCAGTCGTGCGGGACGTCGTAGCCCCAGAGGTCGAGTTCGCACTTGATGCCCTTGCCCGTGAGCGCCGCAGCAAGGCGCTGCGTGCTCGGCAGCGCACCTGTCGGCGAGACCTCCCACGCGCCCTGGCCGACGACGAGCAGGATGCTCACGCGCTCCCGCAGCCAGTCGAGGTGACCGCCGCTCAAATTCGCGACGTAGGCCATGGGGTTGTTGAAGTACGTCTCGTCGCCGGGTTCGCCCCACGAGTTCCAGGTGGTCGGGTCGTAGTTGCCGGACAACCCGATCGCCAGCGGGAAGACGTGCGCATGTTTGAGCGCGAAGTTGACGGCGTGGTACGCGCCGAGGCTGCAGCCGAGGGTGATGATGTCGAGCTGCCCGGCGCAGTCGTCCGAGATCCAGCCGACGACCCGGCTACGGATCCACGCCTCGTAGTCGGCGTGCCGGCGGGCGCGGTCCTCGATCGAGGCCGATCGGTCCGACCACGTCCAGGAATCCGCGCTGTCGACGCAGTAGATCTTGACTCGGCCGGCGTCGATGAGGTCGGCGACGGCGTCGATCATGCCGTTGTTCTCGAAGTCCCAGGCGCGGCCCTGCTCCGACGGGAACACGAGAACCGGACGACCGTAGTGCCCGTACGCGATCAGCGACCCTTGCTCGAGCTCGACCTGTTCACGCCGCACGCTGACCTGCCAGTTCGGTGATCAGAGCCGTCAGGTGCGGGTGTAACGCATCACGCCAGGCGACGTAGTTGTGGGCGTCGCGCACGGTGTGCAGCTCGGCGGGGTATCCGAGCTCGGTCAACCGCAGTGCGATCCGTTGGTTGTTCGCCAGGTTCTCCTCGGCGATTCCGCAGGTGAGCACGGTCGGGAACGGGCCGTGCGCCGGGCTCGTCCCGCTGCACGGCGTCGACGAACTCGGTGACCGCACCGAAGCCGCTGAACCCGGATTCCTGATCGTCCAGCTCGGGGGTGAAGAAACTGCCGGATTGCAGCAGCAGGCCGTCGAACGCAGCGGGCTGGGTGCAGTGGGCGTGCAGCATCGCGAGCGCGCCGAGACTGACACCGACCCCGATCCGCACGGTCGCCGTAGGAAGTGCCGGCAGCACGCTCGACACGAGCGTCCTCGCGTAGTCAGGGTTCGCCGAGTACCACTCGTTGCGCTCGCCCGGCGACAGCAGTGCGGCACGCACCGGCGGCAGGTCACCGGCGGCGATCATGGCCGCGAGGTAGTGGACGAAGCCGCCGAGCACCGCGAACTCGGGACCGTCGTGCACTACGAGCAGGGGAGCGGGCTCGGCGTCGTCCAGCACGTCCGGTGTCCACAGCGAGCCGGTGATCGCTCCATCCAGCAAGGGTGCGTCTACCTCGATGTCCCGGTCGCTTCCGGCGGCGCCGGGTGCCGACAACCAGGCCGGCGCGACGTAGTCGGGGAACTCGAGCACCGACTTGTCGCCGAAGGCGCCGGGCGCGCGCAGTGGGTTCGCCGGGTCGGTGATCGTCGTGCGGTGCCCGTTCGCGTCCTCGACCTCGAACAAGTACTCCATGCGGTCGACGGGCGGACGCGGCACCTGCAGCCACCACTGCGTACGTTCGCGGGTGAACGCGACGCCGCCGAGACCGAGATCCTGCGCCAGGCGCACGCCGGCAAGGTGTCGGTAGCGATCGGGGAGGACGAACACGACACCGTGGTCGTCGATCACCGGACCGCCGGGCGCAGTGGTTGGCATGGCGCTGGACACGCTCTCGAACTTACTTGGCGCGCCTGGCAACCCCACGCAGCTGCGCCGCCTAACGTCCGAGAAATGCATTACGGCAACGATGTGCTGTCGCAGCCGCGGCGGCGACGTGTGGTGGAAGTGCCGGCCGAGATCGACCTTGTCGTCGAGACCGTCGACGGACGATTCTGCGGCGCAGTGGTGGGCATCGGCCGCGCCGTCGACAGCGGCGAGAAACGTGACACCGTCGTGCTCGAGGATCGGCATGGCACGCGGCGCGAGTTCCCGATGCTGCCGGCGTCCTTCCTGCTCGACGGGCGCACCGTGACGCTCGTGCGCCCCGCCGCGCGGCCCGCCGCGGACAGGCCGCGCGCCAAGACGGCGTCCGGTTCGTACGCGGTCGCGGGTGCGAAGGCGCGCGTCGCCCGCGAGAGCCGCATCTGGGTCGAAGGTGTGCACGATGCGGCGTTGCTCGAACGGATCTGGGGCGACGACCTCCGGGTCGAAGGCGTCGTCGTCGAACCACTCGACGGCATCGACCACCTGGCCGAGCACGCCCGCGCATTCGGCCCGGGACCGCAGCGTCGCGTCGGCGTGCTCGTCGACCATCTGGTCGCCGGCTCGAAGGAGACGCGCATCGCCGCCGAGGTACGCCGCTCGCCGCACGTCCTGGTCACCGGCCATCCCTACATCGACGTCTGGCAGGCCGTTAAGCCGACCGCTGTCGGCATCGCGGCATGGCCCGACGTCCCGCGCGGCATCGACTGGAAACAGGGGGTGTGCGCCGCGCTCGGCGTGAGCGATCCCCGCGAGCTGTGGCGCCGCGTGCTGGCCGGTGTCAACAGTTTCGCCGACGTCGAAGTGCCGCTGCTGCGCGCCGTCGAAGAGCTGATCGACTTCGTCACCACGTAATCCGCGAGCGGTCACTACCGGCGCGAGTGGTCACATCTAAGTGACCGCTCGCGCGGAAACCGACCACTCACGATCAGAAGTGTCACTATGAACGCATGCCCGCGTGGTTGGTTTGGTTGATCATCGGCGCGATCTTCGCCGGCGGCGAGACCGTGACCGGGACATTCGTGCTGCTCATGATGTCCGGAGGGGCGGTCGGCGGTGCCGTGACCGCTGCGCTCGGTGGTCCGCTGATCATCCAGCTCATCGTCGCCGTGGTGGTCACGGTCGGCCTCGTCTGGCTCGTCCGCCCGGTTGCGATCCGGCACCTGAACCCGGGGCCCGCCGCGATAACGGGATCGGAAGCGTTGGTCGGCCGCGACGCGGTTGTGCTGCACGAGGTGTCGCGCGACGGGGGACGGGTGCGGCTGAACGGCGCGGAATGGTCGGCGCGCTCGAAGGATCCGAAGCAGTTGCTGCCGGCCGGCACACGTGTATCGGTCATCGCCATCGACGGCGCGACCGCAGTGGTCTGGAAAGACCCGCTCGGAGGGGACTGATGTATCGATGAACCCAGGTGCCATTGCCGCGATCGTTGTCGCGGTCGTCGTGCTGTTCACGATCATCCGGATGGTGCGGATCGTGCCGCAGGCACGCGCCGCCGTCGTGGAGCGGCTCGGACGCTACGTGCGCACGCAAGGACCGGGCCTTACGTTGTTGCTCCCGTTCGTCGACCGCATGCGCCCGCTGATCGACCTGCGCGAACAGGTCGTCAGCTTCCCACCCCAGCCCGTGATCACGTCCGACAACCTCACCGTCGGCGTCGACTCCGTCATTTACTTCCAGGTGACCGATCCGCGCGCGGCCACTTACGAGATCCAGAACTACATCCAGGCCGTCGAGCAGCTGACGATCACCACCCTGCGCAACGTGATCGGTTCGCTGAACCTCGAGCAGGCGCTGACCAGTCGCGATTCGATCAACACCCAGTTGCGCGGTGTGCTGGACGAGGCAACCGGACCGTGGGGCATCCGGGTCGCACGCGTCGAGATCAAGGCGATCGACCCGCCGCCGTCCATCCAGGACGCGATGGAGAAGCAGATGCGCGCCGACCGCGACAAGCGCGCGATCATCCTCACCGCCGAGGGGCAGCGCGAGTCGGCGATCAAGACCGCCGAAGGACAGAAGGCGGCTCAGATCCTCGCCGCGGAGGGGCAGAAGCAGGCGGCGATCCTCGCCGCGGAGGCCGAGCGCCAGTCACGGATCCTGCGCGCGGAGGGTGACCGCGCAGCGCGGTTCCTCACCGCCCAGGGCCAGGCCAAGGCCATCGAGACGACCTTCGGCGCCATCCACGCCGCCAAGCCAGATCCGGCACTGTTGGCCTACCAGTATCTGCAGACGCTGCCGCAGATCGCGCAGGGCGACGCGAACAAGATGTGGATCGTCCCGAGCGAATTCAGCAAGGCCCTCGAAGGGCTGTCCAAGCTGACCGGAGCCGAGGGCGACGACGTGCCGTCATGGCTCAACCAGACCGGCAGCGACCAGACTCCCACCGACACTCTCGACACCTCGGACTGGTTCGACTCGAGCCTGCCGCCGGCAGCCGCGCAGCCGGAGGCGGTCAACCTGCGTGCCTCCGACGCCGATCCCGAGACACTCGCAGCGCACGAGGGCATGGAGGACGGCCCGCCGATTCCGCGTGTGCCGGAAGTCCCGGCGCTGTCGAAGGCGATCGAGGAAGCGCAGGCGACTCCGGACGAGAACCCGCCGCCGAATCCGACCTGAGCCAGCTACGCTGAAACGCGCGTTCGCGAGAATCCTCATATATTTCTGCGGATTCTCGTCCACAAGTTCTGGTATTTCTTCCCTGGAAGAGATAGAATCGAACACGTGAGCGCGGCATCGTTGACTGGCACGGCAGTGCTGGATCGGTTGCGCGAGCTGGAATCGTTGAAGCAGGCGATCGAGGTCGAACAGCTCGGTCTGATCGCGCAGGTCGAGGCCGAGTGTCTGGCGCACGATCTCGGGGCGAAGAGCACGACGGTGTTGCTGCGGCAGGTCTTGAGAATCGGTGCCCGTGATGCGGCGGGACGGGTTCGGCTGGCCGCCGCGGTCACCCCGCGGCGCACGCTGACCGGGGAGCTGGTCGAAGCCGGCCCATCCGCAGACCGCGGCCGCGTTGGCCGAGGGGGCCATCTCGACCCGGCACGCGATCACGGTCGTGGCGACCGCAGATCGGATCAGCGACTTCGTGGCCGACACCGCCGGCCCGCTGTTCGAGACCCAGCTGCTCGACTGCGCGCGCGAGCACGACCCGGACACCCTGGCCCGCTTCGCCCACGACCTCTACACCGCGGTCGACCAGGACGGCGCCTTCCGCGACATCGAAGCCGCGCACCGGCGCCGGGAGGTGTCGCTGCACCGCCGCCCGGACGGGTCCGCCACCATCGCCGGAGAGCTCACCTGCGAAGCGGCCGAATACCTCGAGACCCTGTTCGACACCCTCGGCCAAACCCCACCAAGGTCCGGACGGTGAACGTGACCCGCGCACGCCGGGTCAGCGGCGCCACGACGCGCTGCTCGGCGGGTTCAAGATCCTCTACTCCTCCGGCTCGTTGCCGAGTGCGAACGGCTGCGCGACCACGCTGGTGCTGACCGCGACCGTGGACGAGTACGCGAACGGCACCGGCATCGCCCAGACCGCCCACGGCTACGCGATCCCCACCGCGGTCGCCGACCGATGGCTGGACCCGAAAGCCAAAGCCATCCTCGTCCTGCTGTCCAAGACCAGAGGGATCGTCGCCTACAGCGACCAGCACAGGTTGTTCACCGAACAACAACGACTAGCCATGTTCGCCAGAGACAAAGGCTGCAGTTACCCCGGCTGTGATGCACCCCTGTCATGGACGCAAGCGCATCACGTCACCGACTACTCCATCACCCGAAGAACCTGCGTCGACGACGGCACCCTTGTCTGCACCGCCAACCACGCCCTGTTCGAACGCATGGGCTGGAAATCGATCATGCTCAACGACCTACCCCACTGGGTCCCACCCGCCTGGGTCGACCCCGAACAGCGACCGCAACGCAACCGGATGCACGACCGACCCCAACACATCCAGCGCTGAAGCATGTCTTCCAGCGCAACGCATGTTCCAGCGAGGACTACCCGGTCTCTCACTGCGTTCGGACCGGACCGAACAGCGCAACTCAACCTTCGCGGTACTCCCGTCGCGGCGCTCTTTGGCCTTTCGTCTGTCGGATCGCGATCAGCGCGCGCCAGTGGCTGGGACCGTGGGTGGTTTGAAAAATGTCGCGCTGTGACTGCCAGTCAGAACCCCGTCCCGTTGTACGGCGGCCGCGGCGTTGCCAGCATCGCGTCGAGCCGCGCCAGCGCGTGCGGGGTGTGCTCGTCGACGGTGCCGTTGACCGCCAGCGCCCGCAACGTGTGACCACCGAGGTAGGCCGAAGCGAGCGTGCGCTGCCCAATCGTGAGATCCGCGCTCTCGGTCGTGGGTGTGCATGTGGCCGCGCCGGACTCGTCTGCGTCGAGCACGTACCGTCCTGCCGCGAAGCCACCGGCGTCCGGGTCGACAACCTCGAGCACCAGGCGTCCCGGGACGGCGTAGCCGCGCGCTTCGAGGGTGGCCGGCAGGTCGAGGATCCGCAGCCACAGATCATCGACGATCTCTGTCTGGGTCAAGGCGCGGCCGTCGGCAATCATCCACCGGGCAGGCTCGTCGATGGGCCGATCACCGAGCAGCACCTCGTCGATCGCGTCCATCCCGGACAGGTACGCGAACAGATTGCGGTAGGCGGTCGGCGATGCGGCCACGAACACGAGAACCTTGACCGACCCGAGCACGCCGTTCAGGGACAGATCGCGACCGGGACGCCAGCACAGGAATCCGTCCGGGCCGTCGTCGCTCTCGTGCAGGACCCACGTTCCGCGGTTCTCCGACAGGAGCTCGTAGCCGTCCATGCCGAGGCGACGCGGCCACCACGAATTGGCGCGGTTGATCCCGCCGGGCAGTTGGGCACGTTCACGGTCGTAGATCGCTTCGGCGTACTTGATGAGCTCGTCCGGTTCGACCTGCCGGAGGAGCCCGGTCGGCGCCGGTTGCATCGCCGCGCCGGCGCGGCGGGTGTGATAGGTGAATTCGGCTGTCCACGTAGCCGGCGCGTAACCGAACCGGCCGTAGATCTGCCACTCGGCCGCGATGAGGATCGACACCAGCTCGCCACGATCCTTCGCCTCGTGCAGCGACTCGGTGAGCATCTTCGTGAGCAGGCCGCGCCGCCGGTGCGTGGCGGCCACCGTCACCGCGGTCAACGCATCTGAGGCAACGGACACGGTTGTCCCGTCGACGCCGGGGACGGTCAGCCGGCTCGCATCCGTGGCGAGTGTGCCCACCCATCGGCCGCGATCGCGCACGCCCCACGTCCGCACGTCGTCCCAGTCGCGCTTCCAGCGATCGAGGCGGTGCGGGAAGTTGTCATCCCACGGCGTGCCGAGCAAGGTTGTCGCAAGCGCGGTGAGCCAGCCTGCGGCGTCATCGACGTGGACCGGGTGGACGATCTCCATGCTCGCCACGATGCCAGTGCTGGGAGCCGCCGCCAATCGAATTGACTGCCGAACAAGATCTGACGGACGCGCTGTCACAGCCAGCTGATGCGCGACTTCAGGTACAGGTAGCCGACGAAGCTGAATGCGTCGAGCAGGAAGTGCGCGATGACGAGCGGGACGACGCGGTTGGTGCGTTGGAACCACCAGCCGAAGATCAGCCCCATCACCATGTTCCCGACGAACCCGCCGATGCCCTGATAGAGGTGGTAGCTGCCGCGCAGCAGCGCGGACGCACTGAGCGCGCGCTCCTTCGTCCACCCGGCTTGTCGCAGCCGCGTGAGCATGAACGCGACGACGACGATCTCCTCGGCGAACCCGTTCTGGAACGCCGACAGCAGCAGGTACGGAACGCGGTACCAAACGTCAGGAAAGCTGACGACGTCCAGCGAGGCGTTCACGCCCGCGCGGTGCGCGAAGTACACCAGGGCGAGTCCCGGGATGCCGATCATCGCGAGGAAGCCGACACCCTGCAGTGCCTCAGGACGGATGCGGCGCACGTCGAAGCCGACACCGAAGCCGCGCCCGCCCGGGTAGCGCGCGAGCAGCACGAGCGCGAGCAACGGGGGAGCGAAGCCGTGCAAGAGGCCGGCCAGGTCGTCGAGCAGGTCGAGCCACGGGTAGGTCGTCTGCGTGCCGCTGACGACGGTGGTCGTCGACGCGCCGATGCCGCCCTGGATGGTCCATTCGGCGCGCACGAACGAGAGCAGCGCGGTGATGCCCGACAGACCGAGCGACACGCCCAGGACCGCGAGCAGTTCCAGTCCGGGACGCTCCCGTGGGCGGGGCGTATCGGACTCCGGCGGTCCGGGCTCGGACGCCGGCGACGAGTCGACGTCCGCGTCGCGTACTGCGCTCACGGCACCAAGTGTGCGCGTCGCCGCTAAGCCGTGCCGAGGCGCGCTTGCACGTTGTTGCACGCCTCGCAGGTCGCTTCGGGGATGACGCCGAGCCGCATCAGGTGCCCGAAGATCCAGCATCCGACGCAGATCGCGAACACTGATTCGAGCGTGGCTGCCACGAGGATCATCGCCACAAGTACGAGCGCGGCAGTCTCGAAACCGAGCCCGACGCCGACGATTGCCGCAGCGACCGACAGCGTCGCGCCGATCGCCTGGGCGAACCGCTTCGGCGGGCCGGGGACCGGGCGGGACGCTCCGAGCCGTGGCGCGACGACACGCGTTGCGAGCTGGCCGAGCGGGCTCAGGGTCGGGCCGGTCGCGACTCGCGCGAGGAATCCGTAGGCGAGCGCGACCGTCAGCCACAGCCAGGCGTGCCCGAACACGATGGTCAGCACGAGCGTCGCGACGCACAGGACGACGACGCCGCCCGCGACCGTCCGCGCCGCCTTCTCGTTCACCGGATTCGGAAACTCGAACACGTCGTGACTCTACGTGGTCACTGGC
The DNA here is from genome assembly GCA_963757455.1 of uncultured Actinomycetota bacterium. Classification (GTDB taxonomy): domain Bacteria; phylum Actinomycetota; class Actinomycetes; order Mycobacteriales; family Jatrophihabitantaceae; genus RYN-133. The sequence continues at coordinate 40,279 of CAVWSE010000007.1, read as the reverse complement.
TTTGTCCGGCTGTCCGCGGTGCGAGCACCAACGTCTGCGCGGTCACCCCGACCGGGCCGTGCACGTCCGAGACGGTGGAGCGGGCCAACGCGCTGCCCGCTGCGCCGAGGTCGGTCACGGCGTCGATGAGAACCCACTCACCCTCCACCGGACGAGACAGGTGTACGTCCAGGTCGATGTTGAGGAACGACCACTCGTCCCAGTCGAGTTCGGCTGAGATTCCGCTGGCCGAGTCGCCTACCAGCACGACACGTTCCAACCCGCGCATCGACTCGCCCGCGACCAACTGCAGTCGAGGCCGCGCCCAGACCAGCCCGGGTCCGGCTGTTCGCATCGAACCTCGGATCGCCTGCCAATCGATCGTGTCGTGGTACGGGAAGTCGCCACCGAGATCCGGGAGACCGGTGGGCACCGTCACAGGCTCGGCCAACGGCACCGCCACGGAGTTCGTGTCTCGTTCGGCGACGAGCCAGACCCGCCCGTGCAGGCACACCCGCGAGTGCGCTGAGAGCGTCACGGCGACGAGCACCGCGCTGCGTGCGGCGCGCACCACAGTCGCTGCCAACTCGACTTCGGCGACGGGCACAGGACCGACGAATTCGGCGGCAACACGCACGGCTACGAAGCGCGTGTCAGCGGCAGTCACCGCCCGCTCTGCGGCGCGAACGAGCAGCGCGCTGGGCGGTCCGCCGTGCTGGAACCCCGCATTCCACGGGCCTGCTGTGCCCGGCCCGGCGTGGTAGCGACCACCACGCTCGTCCTCGTCCAAAATCATGAAGTAACTGTCGTCCGACACTCTCAGCAAACTACTTGCACGGAGTTGCCCGATCATGGTTGGCATGCCCTACACTCGACGGCGAAGGGGCGAGCGGCACATCCCTCCCGTGCCGCCGCCCCTTCGTCATGCCCCGAGGTGAAACCTTCGCGGCGTTCGGCTACGAACAGTTTTATAGAAGCGAACGCACGAAACGAAGGGCGGGGCACGTGACGCGACGCAAGATCGCGGTCGTGGGCAGCGGCGTCGGCGGGCTGACGGCAGCGCACGTGCTGCAGGGTGGCGCGGACGTCACACTCTACGAAGCTGACGCTCGCCTCGGCGGGCACGCCGACACCCACGAGGTCGCGACCGGGACCGGCCCGGGCGGAAAGATGTTGTCGGTCGACACCGGCTTCATCGTGCACAACCACCGCACGTATCCGACCCTGTTGCGACTCTTTGCCGAGCTCGACATCGCGACGCAGGAATCCGACATGAGCATGTCGATCTCGTGCGATGAATGCGGGCTCGAATACGCAGGCGGACGCGGGTGGTCCGGGCTGCTGCCGTCCTTTCGTGCCGTGACGAACCCGCGCTACCTGCGCATGCTGACCCAGGTGCGCCGCTTCCATCGGTGCGCGCATGCGATCCTCGGCGACGAGACCGATCACCGCACGCTGCGCCAGTTCCTCCGCGACAACGGGTTCACCAGCTACTTCGAGCAGCACTTCGTGACGCCACTCGTCGCCGCGGTCTGGTCGACTGCACCCAACCGGGCCGGCGACTATCCGGCGCGCTACCTGTTCTCGTTCCTGCAGAACCACGGGATGCTCCAGGTGACCGGTTCCCCGATCTGGTACACCGTCGTCGGCGGGTCCGCGCGCTATGTCGAGCGAGCGGCCAAGGGCCTGACCGCGGTGCAGACCTCGGCGCCCGTGCGCTCGGTCGAGCGGACGAGCACCGGTGTTGCCATTCGCGCCGACGACGACAGCGCCGAGCACTACGACGGCGTGGTGCTCGCCACCCACCCGCGTCAGGCGCTCGCGATGCTCGACGCCCCCACTGCGCTCGAACACGAACTGCTCACCCGCATCGAGTACACCGTCAATCCGACGCTGCTCCACACCGACGTTTCCGTGCTGCCGACCGCACGCCGCGCGCAGGGATCGTGGAACTACGCGATGCGGTCGTGCACCGCGCTACCCGCGACGGTGCAGGTCAGCTACAACATGAACCGACTCCAGCGCCTCGACGAGCTCGGCGCCGAGCGCACCTACGTCGTCACGCTCAACGGCGGCGACCACGTCGACCCGGCCACCGTCATCGACCGGATGAGCTACGAGCATCCCGTGTACACGACCGAGTCGGTGGCGGCGCGCAACCGGCTGCCGGAACTGAACGACGGAGTGCTCGCGTTCGCCGGCGCGTACCACGGTTGGGGCTTCCACGAGGACGGCGCACGCTCAGGCGTCGACGCCGCGGCGAGCCTGGGGGTCGAGTGGTAGCGGCCCGTTTGTACGAGGTCGATATCCGGCACGTGCGTGCCGAGCCGGTGCGCCATGACGTCCGGCACCGCAGCTACCAGTGGTACGTCGACCTGGACGACCTGCCACGGCTGCCACGGGGACTGGGTTGGCTCGCCCGCTTCGAAGCCCGCGATCATCTCGGCGATGCGGACCGATCGCTGCGCAACAACGTTGACGACTACCTCGCCGAGCACGGGATCGACCTGCACGGCGGCCGGATCACGATGCTGACCAACGCGCGCAGCGCCGGCTACGTGTTCAACCCGTTGTCACTGTTCTGGTGTCACGATCCGTCCGGCGCGCTCGTGTGCGTGATCGCCGAGGTGCACAACACCTACGGACAACGACACCGCTACCTGCTCCGTCCTGACGATGCCGGACGGGCCGACACCGACAAGCAGTTCTACGTATCGCCGTTCTATCCCGTCGACGGCTCGTACCGGATGAGCCTGCCGGAGCCCGACGACGCGCTCGCGCTCAGCATCACACTGCACCGACCCGGGCAACGTCCGTTCGTCGCGTCGGTGCGCGGCGTCGCCGTCCCGGCGACAACGCGCTCAGTCGTCGGCGCAGCGCTGCGCCACCCGTTCGAGACATGGCTGCTGCGCGCACTCATCACCGTCCACGGCCTGCGTCTGTGGCGCAAGGGCCTGCCAGTCCAGTCTCGACCGCAGCATCCGTCCGACCCGGAGGTCACCGTGTCCACGTCCGTAGCCCAGCGTCTGGCCGATCTGATCCGCGACAGCGTGGGCATCGAACTGCCGGTGCGGCTGCGCGCCTGGGACGGCAGCGAAGCCGGCCCGACCGACGGACCGGTGCTCGTGATCCGCAGCCGGCGCGCGCTACGCCGACTGCTGTGGGCCCCGGGCGAGCTCGGCCTGGCCCGTGCGTATGTCACGGGAGACATCGACGTCGAGGGCGATCTCGCCGAAGGCTTCCGAAGGGCCTGGCGCCTCGCGCGGCAGCGTCCCTCGACCGGCGTCGCGCTCACCGCAGCAGGCAAGGCGAAAGCCGCTGCGGCCGCGATTCGACTGGGTGCAGTCGGGCTCCCGCCGAAGCCGCCGGCCACCGAAGCACGGCTCACCGGACGGTTGCACACGCTGCTGCGTGATCGTGCCGCCATCTCGCACCACTACGACCTGTCGAACGACTTCTACGAACTGCTGCTCGACGAGACGATGGCGTACTCGTCGGCGTACTTCACCGAGCCGTCGATGTCGCTGGTCGACGCGCAGCGCGCGAAGCTCGACCTGATCTGCCGCAAGCTCGATCTGCGTCCGGGTATGAAGCATCTCGACATCGGCTGCGGTTGGGGTTCGTTGATCCTGCACGCGGCCGAGCACTACGGCGTGCACTCGACCGGAATCACATTGTCGGCGCAGCAGCGCGACCACATCGTCAAGCAGATCGCCGACCGCGGCCTCGAGGACCGGGTCGACGTCCGGTTGCAGGACTACCGCGAGTTCGACGGTGTCGACGGCAGCTTCGACGTCGTGAGTTCGATCGAGATGGGCGAGCACGTCGGCGAGGAGCAGTACCCGACCTACGCGGGGATTCTGTTCGCCGCGCTCAAGCCGACCGGACGGCTGTTGCTGCAGCAGATGTCACGCCATCAGGGCACGGCGCCCGGTGGTGGCGCTTTCATCGAGTCCTACATCGCACCCGACATGCACATGCGCCCGGTTTCGCAGACCGTCGGCTTCCTCGAGGGCGCCGGCTTCGAGCTGCGCGACGTCGAGGCAATGCGCGAGCACTACGTCACGACCGTCGCGCACTGGATCGACACGCTCGAATCACGGTGGGACGAATTCGTCGCGTTGCTCGGCGAAGAGACCGCGCGCGTGTGGCGGCTCTACCTCGTCGGCGGTGCGCTGAGCTTCGAAGAGGGCCGGATGGGTGTCGATCAGTTCCTCGCGGTGAAGTCGGCGGCCGACGGCTCGAGCGCCATGCCGGCGACCCGGCCGTGGGCCAGCGCTACCCCGAGTCCGTAACACTGGACCTGTGTCCTTCGACGTCTCGGCGTTCGCCGCCAATCTGGGTTGGAGCGCCCTCGGGATCCTCGCCGTCCTGATCGCAACGTTCATCGCGTCGAAGATCGCCGGCAAGCACAGCGTGATCGATACCGCGTGGGGCTTGCTGTTCTGTGCCGTCGCCGTCGTCACCTTCTTCTCGGTCGCCGGCCATTGCAACGGAGTGCGCCGCTGGCTGTTGCTCGTCCTGCCGGTGCTGTGGGGACTGCGCCTTGCCACGCACATCGGCCGACGCACGATCGGCAAGCCGGAGGACCCGCGCTACGAGCAACTGCTCTCGAAGGCCAAGGGCAACGCCGATCTGTACGCGCTGCGCTCGATCTACCTGCTGCAGGGTCTGCTCGCGTTCGTGATCGCTGCGCCGATCCTGGTCGGCGGCTTCGAAGCGCACACGGTCGGCTTCGTTGCTTGGATCGGTGTCGCGCTCTGGCTCGTCGGGGTCTTCTTCGAAACGGTCGGTGACGCCCAGATGGAACGTTGGCGCGCCGATCCCGCGCACAAGGGCAAGGTCATCGACGTCGGGCTGTGGCGCTACACGCGACATCCGAACTACTTCGGCGACGCCTGCGTGTGGTGGGGGATCTTCCTGGTCGCCGCCGACTCGTGGCCCGGCGTACTCACGCTGCCCGCGCCGGTGCTCATGACCTTGCTTCTGACGAAGGGCTCCGGCGCGCGCATCCTCGAGAAACACATGTCCAAGCGCGAGGGGTGGGACGAGTACGCGGCGCGGACGAGCATGTTCATCCCGCTGCCGCCCAAGCGCCGCTGACCACGTGAACTAGTCGAGCGCACCGCGCAGGACGCTCATCCCGCTGAAGGTGTACGTGCGGGCGCCGACATCCTGGATGCTGACCTCGAGGTCGTTGTAGTGCTCCATCAGATCCATCGGGACGGTGAGCTGCGCGGTTCCGTTGTCGCTTATCCACCCGATCGGCTGCATCTGGGTGCGCTTGCTGTTGGTCAGCCAGACCTCGTAGCGCTTGGCAGCCAGCTTCGGCAGCGATGTCGCGGTCAGGTCGATCGTCCCGTTACCGATCCGGGCCGTCCCTGACGTCGTGCCCTTGTCGAAGGCACTCAGCGCCACCGTGCGCGTCGTCGGCGCGGTCGAACCGTCGTTGGAGGTCGCGAGGTAGACCCCGGTGCCGGCACCGGCGAGCACGACGGCGGCGGCTGCCGCGATGAGATAGCGACGTCGCGCGGGGTGCGGTTCGCGTTCGGGCCGAAATCCCTCTTCGGCCTCGCGGCGGACCTGGGCGAACACCGCGGACAGGTCAGGGAGGTCCGTCCCGCCGTCGGAGTCGGTCTCACCGTGCGCCGTGAAGTTTCCCTGCTGCCCTCGCGCGACGATCTCCGGTGCGTATCGCTGGGCCGAACTCAGCGACGCATGCGCGACCACGGCCGACACGAGTTCTTGCTGGCAGTCGACGCACGTACGCAGATGGGCCGCTGCCTCGAGCACGGTCTCGTGACTGGCCTCGCCGGTCAGCAGGCGAGGCAGCTCGTCGGTCAGGTGTGCACTCACAGATGGTCCCTCGTGTTCTCGAGGAGGGCGGCCAGTCGGTGCATACCGCGCGAGGTGCGCGTCTTCACCGTGCCGAGGGGGATGTCGAGGGCCACCGCGATCTCGCTTTGCGTGTAGCCGTCGAAGTACGCCATTTCGATCACCTGTTGTTGCGGTTGGGGGAGTGCGTCCAGTGCGGTGCGGACCTCGTCGGCCCAGACGAGTCGTTCGGCTGTCTCCCGGCCGTCGTCTCCGATGATCTCGCGCATCGAGTCGATCGGCACGACGACGTCACGTCGCTTGCGCAGGTGGTCGATGGCGCGCTTTCGTGCGATACCCAGCACCCAGCCGCGCAGCGACAGGTTCGGGTCGTAGCGCTGATGTACCCGCCAGACTTCGTAGAACACGCGCTGAAGCACGTCCTCCACGTCCGGTTGGGGTACGTACCGCGCGATGTAGGACGCGACGAGTGGTCCGAGGGTGCGGTAGCACTCCTCGAGCGCCTCGGGCTGGCCGGCATTGAGCCGGACGCCGATGTCGTCCAGAGCAGCCTCCACGGTGACTGTTCGTCGGACAGCCGCGGTTCGGTTCCATCGGCCATGGCCGCCCTTGTACCGGCTGTGGTGGGTATGGGAGGTTCGTGTGAATCTCTTCGTACCCACCAGCCTCAACCCTAGGGAGCCCCAGATGCGACCTCGCACCCGCCTCGCCTGGCTTGCCGCCGCGCTCGGCGCGACCGCAGTCGTCGTGGCCCAGACAATGACGGGCGCGTCGGCCCACGGACGCGGCGATGACCGGCATCGGCACTCGGCGCCGCTCGACCACGTCTTCGTGATCATGCTCGAGAATCATTCGCAGTCGAGTGTCATCGACGACCCGAACGCGCCGTACCTGACCTCGTTGGCCCACCACTACGGGATGGCCGACAACTACTACGGGGTGACCCACCCGTCGATGCCGAACTACATCGCGTCGATTGCCGGCGACAACTACGGGATCCAGGACGACAACGATGCGAACGTGGTCAACCTCGATCGCGTGAACCTCGTCGATCAGCTCGAGGCGCACCACATCCGGTGGGACGCGTACATGGAGAACCTGCCCGCCGACAAGCAGGCGAGCTTCGGCCCATCGCAAACCGACCCGCTCTACGCCAAGAAGCACGACCCGTTCGTTCTGTTCGACGACGTCAAGAACGATCCGGCGCGGATGGCGCACGTGCGCGACTACACGCACTTGGGGGCCGACCTCAACGGATCCTCCGCGCCGCAGTTCGTGTGGATCACGCCCAACCAGTGCCATGACATGCACGGCGGTGTGTACGACAACGTCGGCAGCGGCTCGCCGTGCCCGTACGGCAACACGAAGGACGATGCGAACGACGCAGCGCTCAAGCACAAGTCCGACGACTTCGTGCACGGAGCTGTCACCACGATCATGGGTTCGCGCGCGTGGACGAAGCACTCCGCGATCGTGATCGTCACCGACGAGAACGACTACACGGGCAACACCGAGACCGGCGGCTGGGAGAACGCCGACGGCTGCTGCGACTCGCCCTACGTCGCCGCGCACGATGCGCGGGTCAGCACGTCGTGGCCGGGCGGGACGTACGGCGGCGGGCTGATCCCCGCCATCGTCGTGACCGCGTCCGGACCGCGCGGCGCAGTCGATCACACGCCGTACAACCACTACTCGTTGCTGACCACCATCGAGGACAACTGGCACCTCGGGCACATCGGGCATGCCGGCGACACGGCCGGCGGGGTGGTGCCGATGTGGCCGCTACTGGCCGCCGGTCATCACGGTCGCTGACGGCAGAGGGTGACCCGCGGGTCACCGACGAGGCGCGGCCGGGGCAACCCGGCCGCGCACCTCGCCCACTTCGAGGCGGCCGCCGCCGTTGGCCGGGGCCGAGGCGGTGATCACGACCTCGTCGCCGTCCTCGAGCCAGGCCCGCGCGGAATCGCCGACGGGGACGGGGTCACTACCGTTCCAGGCCAGTTCGAGCAGGCTGCCGAACTGGTCGTGGTCGGGTCCGCTGACGGTGCCCGATCCGAGCAGGTCGCCGGTGCGGGCCGAGGCGCCGTTGCTCGTGAGCTGCGCGAGTAACTGTCCCGGCGTCCAGTACATCGTCGCGAACGGCGGACGGCTCACCACGGCCCCGTTGATGCTGACCGTCAAGTCGAGGTCGAGCCCGCCGGGCAGGTCGCCGTCATCCAGGTGGCGCGGCGGCGCGACGTCGCGAGGTGGTGGCGGGCGCCAGGCCCGCTCGAGCGCGCCGAGCGGGGTGATCCAGGCCGACACCGAGGTGGCGAACGACTTGCCGAGATGCGGGCCCAGCGGAACCGTTTCGAAGCCCTGGATGTCGCGGGCCGACCAGTCGTTGAGCAGGCTCAGCCCGAGGACGTGCTCGGCGAAGGCGTCGACGGCGATCGGGACACCGGGCTCGCTCGGTGCGCCGACGACGAACCCGACCTCGGCCTCGAAGTCGAGCCGGCGGCTCGGCGCGTACTCGAGCGGCCCGGCGGCGGACGGGAACTGGCCCCACGGTCGGCGCACCGCGGTGCCGGAGACGACCACCGTGCCGGCCCGGCCGTGGTAGCCGACCGGCAGGTGCTTCCAGTTCGGGGTCAGCGGCTCGGCGCCGGGGCGGAAGATCCGCCCGGCGTTCGTGGCGTGCTGCTCCGAGGCGTAGAAGTCGACGTAGTCGGCCACTGTGTAGGCCAGCACGGGCGTTGTCTCGGACAGCGCCAGCAGCGGGGTGCGGTCGGCGCGCAGCTCGTCGCCTATGGCCGCGCGCACCTGGCGCCAGGTGTCGGGACCGGCCGCCAGGAATGGGTCGAGGGTGCCGGCCGCAAAGAGTCCGGATCGATTGTCGATAAATCGAGCAATCGATCTGTATATCTAGCGACAGCGACTTGTCGACTTTCGGTGCGAACGACGCCGTAGGGCAGGTGATCCAGCCCGAACCCGTTCGGGTCATGCGGTGCGGTCACGTATCGACCGGCCCGCGCCCCGACCACGTCCACGCATACCGACCGTCGTCGCTGGCGCGCGCGCCCTCGCCCAGGCGCAGCGGCCGGAAGGTGTCGACCATGACGGCGAGCTCGTCGAAGAACTCGGCCCCGATCGAACGTTCGTAGGCGCCCGGCTGCGGACCGTGCGAGTGCCCGCCGGGATGCAGCGACACCGACCCCTGGCCGATGCCCGAGCCCTTGCGCGCCTCGTAGTTGCCGCCGCAGTAGAACATCACCTCGTCGGAGTCGACGTTCGAGTGGTAGTACGGCACCGGGATCGACAGCGGGTGGTAGTCGACCTTGCGCGGCACGAAGTTGCACACGACGAAGTTGTTGGCCTCGAAGACCTGATGGGCCGGCGGCGGTTGATGGACGCGCCCGGTGATCGGCTCGAAGTCCGCCACGTTGAACGTGTACGGGTACAGGCAGCCGTCCCAGCCGACCAGGTCGAACGGATGATGCGGGCCGACGTGCACTGTCCCGGCGATGCCACCGGGGCCGTCGCCGCGGTGCTTGATGTAGACCTCGACGTCAGCTTCATCCGTGATCGGCTCCGGAAGTTCGCCCGGGCCGTGCAAGTCGCGCTCGCAGAACGGGGCGTGTTCGAGCAGCTGGCCGAACTTCGACAGGTAGCGGCGTGCCGGGGTGATGTGGCTGTTGGCCTCGATGCAGTACAGCCGCAGTACCTCGTCCGAGTCGGGATCGGGCACCCAGCGATGCGTCGTCGCGCGGGGGAGCAGCACGTAGTCGCCCTGCCGCGCCTCGAGCGGGCCGAAGATCGTCTCGACGATCGCACGGCCGGACTCGACGTAGATGCATTCGTCGCCGATCGCATTGCGGTACAGCGGCGAAGGACGGCCGGCGACGACGTAGCTCAGCCGCACATCGTCGTTACCGAGGAACAGGCGCCGCCCGGTCACCGCGTCGGTCGACTCGACGTCGATCTCTTTGAAGAGTTCGGGCAGGCGTAGGTGCATCGGCAACAGCGGCTGATTCGGCACTGTCTGCTGGTCGGGCAACACCCACGTGCGTACGTCGACGATCGCTGACGGAATGCGCACGTGGTAGAGCAACGCCGAGTCGGAGACGAAACCCTCCTCGCCCATCAGCTCCTCGTAGTACAGGGAGCCATCGGGCGCCCGGTGCTGGGTGTGCCGCTTGGGCGGCACGCTCCCGCGCCGCTGGTAGTACGCCATGCATCTCTTTCTACTCCGCCGCGAAGACTTCACCTGCCATCGGTTTTGACACCGATCGGTGGTCGAAAGACCTCCACCCGATCCGCGGCCAGCGGCAGAAGCAGACGCTGACGCCGATCCCTGCAGCGACGAACACGCAAAGCATCGACACGGCGCAGGGCACGGTGCATATCGGTGCTCGGCGGTGGCGGCACGTCCGCGCCCTCCAACAGTGACCCTGTGACAGGGTCGGGACGTGGCCTACGACGCGGTCGTCGTGGGCGCCGGTCCGAACGGCTTGGTCGGCGCCCTGACCTTGGCACGAGCGGGCCGCCGCGTACTCGTGGTCGAAGCTGCCGAACGCGTCGGTGGTGCGCTGCGCACCGAGGAACTGACGCTGCCGGGCTTCCGGCACGACGTCGGCGCGACGGTGCTCGCGCTCGCGGCCGCGTCGCCGGCGTTCCGGGCGCTCGGCGTCCCTGGCACGTTGTGGGCGCACCCGCCCGTGCCGCTGGCACATCCGCTCGACAGCGGAGCGGCGCTGCTGCACCGCAGCATCGACGACACCGCGTTCGCGCTTGGCCGCGATGCGCGCGCATGGCGAGCGCTCGTCGCGGCGTCGGCCCGTCCGGACGTGATCGACGCGGTACTGACCGTCCCGACGCCCGCAGCGGTCGCGCACCTAGCTCGCCGAGCACCTCGGTTCGCGCTCTCTGCGGCGCTACCGGCAGCGGCGACCAACCGCATTGCCTTTCGCCGCACGGGCACCCGGGCGCTGTTCGCCGGTCTCGCGGCGCACTCGGAGCTGCCGTTGCGCGCGCCCGTCACCACCGGCTATGCACTCGTGCTGGGCGCGCTCGCGCACCTGACCGGCTGGCCGTTCGCCCGAGGCGGCAGCGGCGCGCTCGTCGAGCACCTCGTCGCTTCGTTGCGGGCCGCAGGCGCCGAGATCGTGACCGGCACTCCCGTTCGTTCGATGGCACAGCTGCCGCCGGCCGACATCACGCTGCTCGATCTGACGCCGCGGCAGGTGTTGGCGGTGGCGGGGGAGCACCTGCCGTCGCGCTATCGCGCACGCCTGGCTCGGTATCGCTACGGGCCGGGCGTGTTCAAGCTCGACTGGGCGCTCGACGCGCCGGTGCCGTGGCGCGATCCCCAGGTCGCAGAGGCGGGCACCGTCCATCTCGGTGGGACGGCCGAACAGATCGCGGCCGGCGAACGGGACGTGGCTCGGGGCAGGCACCCGGATCGTCCGTTCGTGATCTGCACGCAGCCGTCGACTGCTGACGCATCGCGCGCCCCGGCCGGCAAGCACGTTCTGTGGGCCTACTGCCACGTCCCGAACGGTTCGACCTGCGACATGACCAGCACCATCGAGGAAGCGATCGAACGAGCCGCGCCGGGATTTCGCGAGCGCGTCCTCGCCCGGCACGCGTTCACCCCGGCCGCGCTCGAAGCCTTCGATGCGAACCTGGTCGGCGGCGACATCGGCGGCGGCGCCGCCGACCTGCGACAGCTGCTCGCCCGTCCGGTGCCCTCGACCCGTCCCTGGGCTACGCCGGTGCCCGGGCTGTACCTGTGTTCATCGGCCACGCCGCCGGGCGGCGGCTCGCACGGCATGGGCGGCTACCAAGCTGCCCATCTCGCCCTGCGCCGACACCCGTGACGCCTGCTGGTACCCGAACACCAACTTTCGGTGCGAAATGTGGTCGATCGATACCTGAAGCCGGGGGTTAACGCTTTTCCAGGGCGAGGTAGTCGCGCTCGGCGGCGCCGGTGTAGAGCTGGCGCGGGCGGCCGATCTTCGTCTGCGGGTCGTTGATCATCTCGCGCCACTGGGCGATCCAGCCGGGCAGCCGGCCGATCGCGAACAGGACGGTGAACATCTTCGTCGGGAAGCCCATCGCCCGATAGATCAGCCCGGTGTAGAAGTCGACGTTCGGGTAGAGCTTGCGCTCGACGAAGTAGTCGTCGTCGAGTGCGACGCCCTCGAGTTCCATCGCGATGTCGAGCAGGTCGTCGCGCTTGCCCATTGCGCGGAGCACTTCGTCGGCCGCCGTCTTCACGATCGCGGCACGCGGGTCGTAGTTCTTGTAGACCCGGTGGCCGAAGCCCATGAGCTTGACGCCCTTTTCCTTCTTCTTCACCCGATCGACGAAGGTGCTGACGTCACCGCCGTCGGCCTTGATCTGCTGCAGCATCTCGAGGACGGACTGGTTCGCTCCGCCGTGCAGCGGTCCGAACAGGGCGTTGATCCCCGCCGACACCGAGGCGAACAGGTTCGCCTGGGACGAGCCGACGAGGCGCACAGTCGACGTCGAGCAGTTCTGCTCGTGGTCTGCGTGCAGGATGAACAGCATGTCGAGCGCCTTGACGATCGCCGGGTCGGCTTCGTAGGGCTCGGCGGGGAAGCCGAACGTCATGCGCAGGAAGTTCTCGACCAGCCCGAGCGAGTTGTCGGGATAGAGGAACGGTTGCCCGATCGACTTCTTGTACGCGTACGCGGCGATGGTCGGCAGCTTCGCGAGCAGTCGCACTGTGGACAGTTCGACGTCCGCCTCGTCGAACGGGTCGAGCGCGTCCTGGTAGAAGGTCGACAGCGCTGAGACAGCGGACGACAGCACGGGCATCGGATGCGCGTCGCGCGGGAACCCGTCGAAGAAACGCTTGAGGTCCTCGTGCAGCAGCGTGTGCCGCCGGATGCGTCCCTCGAACTCGGCGAGTTGATCAACGGTCGGCAGCTCGCCGTAGATCAGCAGATAGCTCGTCTCGAGGAACGTCGAGTCCTTGGCGAGCTGGTCGATGGGGTAGCCGCGGTAACGCAGGATCCCGGCGTCACCGTCGATGTAGGTGATCTCTGACGAGCAGGACGCGGTGTTCGCGAAACCGGAGTCGAACGTGACGAGGCCGGTCTTCGACAACAGCTTGCCGATGTTCGCGCCGGGTGCGCCTTCGGTGACGCTCGTGATGTCGAGGTCGAGCTTGTCGCCGTCCGGCGTGGTGAATGTCGCTGATGACACAGGGGTCTCCTTGTCGTTGTAGCTAGTGCCCTGGACCCCGGTGGGAGTCCGTCAGGTTCTGCAGCCGGACCTGCCCCTGGGCAACGAGGCGTTCGTCCTTGTCTGTGATGTCTACCCGCCAAACCTGCTGGCTACGCCCGCGGTGGATCGGCCGTGCCACGGCCGTCAACTCGCCCTCGGTGACCGCGCGGTAGAAGTCGGTCTGGTTGCTGACTCCGACCACGCGCCCGTCGTCAACCCGGTCGCGGATCCAGAGCGCGGCGCCCACGCTCGCCGACGATTCGACGGCCGCGCAATACATGCCGCCGTGGACGATCCCGAACGGCTGGGTGACCTCCGGGCGCACCGTCCACCTCATCACGACCTCGTCGCCGGAAGCGGCGATCAGCGAGATTCCGAGGTGGGTGTCGAGACCGGGCATCGACGGCGGAAGCGCGGACAGGTCGAGATCGGTCACCCTTCGAACTTAGGCCACGCCTAGGGGGCCGGTAGCGCCGCTGTGACGAGGGGAATGCTGGGGTGATGCTCGGACTGCCGGAAACCGTGACCGCGTGCCTGTTCGATCTGGACGGTGTCCTCACCGATACTGCGTCCGTGCACCGCAAGGCGTGGAAGCAGACCTTCGATCCGATCCTGGCCGAGCACGGTCAGGGCGAGTTCACCGACCGCGACTACGGCGACCACGTCGACGGCAAACCACGCGCCGACGGGGTGCGCGACTTCCTGCATTCGAGGGGTATCGACCTCCCCGACGGGAAACCCGACGACAAGCCGGACGCGAACACCGTCTATGGCGTTGGCAATCGCAAGAATCAGCTGCTGGTCAAGGCGATCAAGGACGACGGCGTCAAGGTGTTCGACGACGCGCGGCGCTACCTCGAAGCCGCTGAGAAAGCCGGTCTGCGCCGCTTCGTCGTTTCGTCGAGCGCCAACACCAAGGATGTGCTGCACGTGACGGGCCTCGAGAAGTTCGTCGAGGGGCGTGTTGACGGCAACACGATCACCGAGCAGCACCTCAAGGGCAAGCCTGCGCCGGACTCGTTCCTCGAAGGCGCCCGGCTCGCCGGTGTCTCGCCGAACACGCAGTCGTGTTCGAGGACGCGCTGGCCGGTGTCGAGGCCGGGCACGCAGGCAAGTTCGGGTTCGTCGTCGGCGTCAACCGGCTCGACGACGAGCACGGCAAAGCGCTCAAGCAGCACGGCGCATCGACCGTGGTCACCTCACTCGACCAACTCCAGTCATGACGCGCGAGCATTCCGAGCGCTACCCGATCGAACCCTGGGAGTTGCGCGAGGTCGGCCTCGATCTGGACGACCTGGCCCGGTCCGAATCGCTGTTCGCCTTGTCGAACGGGCACATCGGTGCGCGCGGGACGCTCGACGAGGGTGATCCGCACGGGCTGCCCGGCACCTACCTGAACTCCTTCTACGAGAACCGTCCGCTGCCGTACGCCGAGGCCGGCTACGGCTTCCCGGAGGTCGGGCAGACGGTCCTCAACGTCACCGACGGCAAGATCATCCGGCTGCTCGTCGACGACGAGCCGTTCGACTTGCGCTACGGCGAGATCCTGCACCACGACCGCGTCCTCGACATGCGCACCGGCATCCTGTCGCGCGTTGTCGAGTGGGCCGCGCCGTCCGGACAGGTTGTTCGCGTGCGCTCGAAGCGACTGGTGTCACTGACGCAACGATCGATCATGGCCATCGACTGGGAGGTCGAGGCCGTCGGTGATGCTGCGCGCGTCGTCGTGCAGTCGGAACTCGTCGCGAACGAGTACGTGCCTGCACAGTCGAAGGATCCGCGGGTCGCCTCGCTCATGGAAGCGCCGTTGGAGGCGATCGCGCACGACGGTGAGGGCAGCCGCGCGTGGTTGTTGCACGGCACGCACGCAAGCAAGTTGCGCATGGGCGCTGCGATGGAGCACAACGTCATCGCGCCGGACGGTTACGCGACCGATCTGAAGGTGCAACCCGACGTCGCTCGCTTCACTGTCGCCACGCGACTCGAGCCCGGACAGCGGCTCGGACTCACCAAGTTCGTCAGTTACGGCTGGTCCAGCCAGCGCTCGCTGCGTGCATTGAGCGATCAGACGGGGGCTGCGCTCATGTCGGCGCGGCACGCCGGCTGGGACGAGTTGGCGACAGAACAGCGTGCGGCGCTCGACCTGTTCTGGTCGTGCTCCGACGTCGAGGTCGAGGGCGCACCGGCGATCCAGCAAGCGGTGCGATTCGCGTTGTTCCACACGCTGCAGGCCGGCCTGCGCGCCGAGCAACGCGCGATCCCTGCGAAGGGACTGACCGGGCCCGGGTACGACGGTCACGCGTTCTGGGACACCGAGGCGTTCGTGCTTCCGGTCCTGACCGCGACATCGGCGAACGCGGCCCGCGACGCGCTGCGCTGGCGCTGGTCGACTCTCGACCTCGCTCGTGAGCGGGCGGCGCAACTGCACATGGCCGGTGCGGCATTCCCGTGGCGCACGATCCGCGGTCAGGAATGTTCGGGCTACTGGCCGGCCGGCACCGCTGCGATGCACATCAACGCCGACGTGGCGCTGG
This sequence comes from uncultured Actinomycetota bacterium, assembly GCA_963757455.1. Taxonomy (GTDB): domain Bacteria; phylum Actinomycetota; class Actinomycetes; order Mycobacteriales; family Jatrophihabitantaceae; genus RYN-133. Next base: position 24,698 of record CAVWSE010000007.1, on the reverse strand, counting down.
CGACCAAGCGCTATCTCGACTGGACGCAGGACGACGCGTTCGAAGAGCGGTACGCCGTCCCGATCCTCGTCGAGACGGCACGATTGTGGATGTCGCTCGGCTACATCGGCGAGGACGAGAAGTTCCACATCGACGGCATCACCGGACCGGACGAGTACAGCGCGATCGTCCGCGACAACATCTACACGAACCTCGCCGCTGCGCAGAATCTGATCGCGGCGGCGGACGTCGCGAAGCGGTGGAAGAAGTCGGCCGACGCACTCGATGTCACCGACGACGAAGTCGAGACGTGGCGCGCCACCGCATCGAAGGTTGCCGTGCCGTTCGACGACGAGCGCGGTGTGCACCAGCAGGATCTCGGCAGTACCAGCCGCGAGATCTGGGACTTCGAGGCGTCGCACATCGACGGCGGGTATCCGTTGCTGCTCAAGTCGCCGTACATGGAGATCTATCGCATGCAGGTCGTGAAGCAGGCCGACCTCGTGCTGGCAATGCACTGGTTCGGTGACCAGTTCAGCCTTGAGGAGAAGGCCAAGGCGTTCGAGTACTACGACGCGATCACCGTGCGTGATTCGTCGCTGTCGGCGTGCACCCAGGCGATCGTCGCTGCCGAGGTCGGGCATCCGGATCTCGCATCCGACTACCTGACCGAAGCGGCGATGATGGATCTGCGCGATCTCGAGCACAACACGCGCGACGGGCTGCACATCGCATCGCTGGCCGGCACGTGGCTCGCTGTCGTCGCCGGGTTCGGCGGCATGCGCGACCACGGTGGCAACCTGTCGTTCCGGCCACAGCTCGCCCCGGGCTGGACGCGGCTCAGTTTCCACCTCGTCTGGCACGGAGCGCACCTGCTCGTCGAGATCGGACCGGACGAGGTGACCTACACCGCCTCCGAGGTCGGCGACGACGGCGTCGAGATCATGCACGGCGACGAGACGCTGCTGCTCGAGGCCGACAAACCCGTGCGGCGCCCGTGCTACCACGTCGAGCCGTTGACCCCGCGTCCGACGCAACCCGCCGGGCGCGAGCCGATGAGAGCGAGCGACCTGGCCTGATCCCAATCATTCGTGCTATGAATGATTCGTGGATGTAACGACTCGTCCGTTCCGTTTCGGAGTGGTGGGGACACCGCACGGCGGCCCGCAGCGCTGGTTGCAGACTGCGCGTCGCGTCGCAGACCTCGGCTACACCTCGCTGCTCATGCCGGACGGGCTGCAACTGCCGGCCCCGCTGCCATCACTTGCCATGGCGGCAGCGGTAGCACCGATCCGGGTCGGCTCGTGGGTGCTCGCCGCGCCCCTTCGTCCCGCGCGACTGGCCGCCTGGGAAGCGCACACGATGACGACCATGACCGAGGGACGGTTCGAGCTCGGGATCGGCACCGGCCGTCCGGTCGTCGAACAGTGGACGCGCGAGATGGGGCTGCCGTACGGGTCCGCTGCCGATCGTCTGGCGCGGGTGGCCGAAGTGGTCGCGATGGTGCGCGAGCTCGACGGCACCGATCAACACACGCCGGTGATCATGGCCGCGTCCGGGCCGCGTGCGTTGCGACTGGCCGCCGAGATCGCCGACGTGATCACCGTGGCTGCCGGCGCGCTGACCCCTCGGGAGCAGATGACCGAGATGCTGCAGCAGGTCCGCGACCACGCGGGCGACCGCGCCGACAAGCTCGAGTTCGTCACCAGCGTGTTCGCCGTTGGTGACAACCTGCCGCCGCACGCGCAGCAGTACATCGGTGCCGATCTCGAAACGCTGAAGGCTGCGGACTCGCTCGCACTCCTGCAGGGCTCGCCACGTGACATGGCCGACGAGCTCGAACGCCGCCGTGACACCTTGGGCACGTCCTACGTCACGGTGAACGCCGAGTACCTCGAGCCGTTCGCACCCGTCGTGGAGCTGCTCACCGACCGATAGCGCTTTCGCGCCGACCCACTAGCGTGGACGCGGTGAGCACGCAGACCGTCGATCCGGCCGTGCGCCGGGGCGTACGCGCGGTCTACGTCGCCTTCATCGGTTCGGGTCTGGCGATGGGAACCTGGGCGTCCCGGATTCCCCAGGTCCGCGACCACCTCGGCGTGACCCCCGGCCAGCTCGGCCTGATCCTGCTGTGCGCCGCTATCGGCTCGATGGTCGCGCTGCCGATCTCCGGGCTCGTAGTCGCCCACTTCGGCGAGGCGCGCACGGTGTCGGTGATGACCTTCGTGCTGAGCGTCGGTCTCTGCCTGGCCGGCGTCGGCTACCTCGCCGGCCCCGTCCCGGTCTGCATCGGGCTGTTCCTGTTCGGGCTCGGCAACGGCGCCTGGGACGTCGCGATGAACGTCCAGGGCGCGTACGTCGAACAGCAGCTCGGCAAGTCGATCATGTCGCGATTCCACGCAGGCTGGAGCGTCGGGACGGTGGCCGGTGCGGCGATCGGTGCCGTCATGGTGGCCGTGCACGTGCCCATCCCGGCGCATCTCGTCGCAATCGCCGTCGTCGTCGCGATCTGGGTACCGCTGTCGACGATGCGCGGCTTCATGGTCTCGCCGCATCACGAGGAACCGCACGCGTCCCGACGCTCGGCCCTCGCTGCGTGGCGCGAGCCGCGAACGTTGCTGATCGGCCTGTTCGTGCTGTGCCTCGCCTTCACCGAAGGCACCGGTAACGACTGGATCGGTATCGCGATGATCGACGGCTACAAGACGTCCGCTGCGACCGGCACCGCCGCGCTTGCGGTCTTCCTCGCGGCCATGACGACCGGACGCTGGTTCGGGCCGGCGATCCTTGACCGCCGGGGACGCGTGCCGGTGCTGCGCGTATCGGCGATCCTCGCGGTTGCGGGGCTCGTTCTCGTCGTGTTCGCCCACTCCGTCATTGCCGCATTCGTCGGTGTGGCGGCGTGGGGTGTCGGCACGTCGCTCGGCTTCCCGACCGGCATGAGCGCAGCAGCCGACGACCCGCGCCGGGCCGCGGCTCGCGTCAGCGTCGCAGCATCGATCGCCTACGTCGCGTTCTTGGCCGGCCCGCCACTCGTCGGGTTCGTCGGCGACCACGTCGGTGTGCTGCGCGCATTGACGGTGACGCTCGTCCTGCTCGCCGTCGCGGTCTTCCTCTGCCAGGCCTGCGCGCCGATCGCGTCGCAGCGTGAAGAAGAACTGACAGCACAATCGTCGGCGTGATCCCGACCTGGTCCTGGGCCGCCCGCGCGGCGCCGCTGCTGCTGGCCGGGCTCGGGCCCGCGGTCGTCGCGCTGACCGACCTCGCGGCGATCGTGGTGACCTCAGATCGTTACCGCTGTGAGCGCCCTGCGGTGAAGAACTCGGTCACCGCTTCGGTGCCCACGAGTTCGGCGAGCGGACGTGCCGCCCCGAACGGAGCGTTCCAGAATTCGTCGTCGGGAACCGGGTCGACGCCCACGTAGGCGTACGGCTCGTTCAGATAGTCGTCGCCCGGCGACACGCCGTAATTGACACCGTCGACGCGGATCGCGATGTCGAAGTGCTCGGGCCACAGCACCGGCTCTTCCTCGGGCGCGAAGCCACGCAACGCGGCATCGCCGGTGGCCAGCGCATCGGCCACCCGGGCGGCATCGATCAGGTCGACCTCGAGCACGTCCTGGGCACGGGCGTCGGCCGAGCTCTCGTACGAGTCGGGCGCACCACCGTCGAGGTCGGCCGCGCTGGCGAGGTCGGCAAGGGTCGCACCGGCGAGTTCGTACCGCCCGCCGTCGGCGATGAGCTCCCGCCCGTCCACGCGCAGGCTCGGCTCGGCGACGGTGGCGAATCCGCCGTCGCTGACACGCAGCCGGATCGTGCCGCTCGCACGGTATTGCGGGCCGGCCAGCAGGTACTCGGCGACGCCGTGCAACGCGCGCCTGGTCGCAGTCATGCCGGTGCGGCCTCGGTCTGCGCGACCGCCGTCGTCTCGCGCTGGAATTCCAGGATGCCGTCGTCGATCGGGCGGTACCGCAACATCGGTGCGTCGTGCAGGTAGTTGTTCAACACGCGCCACGGCGACTCGGTGCCCTGCCGCGGCAGCGCGTCGTTGCCACGCCGGACGTAGCCCGAGTTCAAGCTGCTCAATACCGATTCGGTGCCGCGCACATCGTCCGAGCCTCGCGCGACGACACTGGCGTAGTCGTGATCGTCCATGTGCCGCAGCAGCCGGGCGACGTACTCGCAGGCGATGTCGGCCTTGAGCGTCCACGACGCATTGGTGTAACCGAACACGAACGCGAAGTTCGGGACACCCTCGACCAGCACGCCCTTGTACGTCATCACGTGGTTCAACCGCACCGGTTCGTGATCGACGCTCACGTGTGCACCGCCGAGCAGTTGCACCTGCAAGCCGGTCGCGGTCACGATCACGTCGGCGTCCAGCTCACGCCCGGACGAGGTGCGCACACCGGTTTTGGTGAACGTGTCGATCGTGTCGGTTACGACGTCGGCCCGGCCCTCGCGGATCGATGCGAACAGGTCGCCGTCGGGAATGATGCACAGCCGCTGGTCCCAGGGGTCGTACTTGGGGTTGAAGTGCGTCATGTCGGCGTTCGGACCCAGCTGCTTGCGCGCCGCACCCATGACGATCTTGCGTACGAGCGCGGGGCGGCGTCGCGCCAAGCCGTACAGCGCACGCTGGATGGCGATGTTGCGGCCCCGGATCAGCCGGTAGACCAGTTGGTCAGGAAGCACCTTCTGCATCCCGGCGACGATCCGGTCGACGGCAGGCAGCGACAGGATGTAGGACGGCGAGCGCTGCAGCATCGTCACGTGCGCCGCCGTTTCGGCCATCGCCGGGACGAGCGTGACTGCGGTCGCGCCGCTGCCGATGACCAGCACTCGCTTGCCGGCGTAATCGAGATCGGCGGGCCAGTGCTGCGGATGCACGATGGTGCCTTCGAAGTCCTGCTCGCCCGGGAAGTCCGGCCGGTACCCGTTGTCGTAGTTGTAGTAGCCCGTGCCGGCGATGAGGAACCGGCACGTCCACGTCTCGCTCGTGCCGCTCGCCTCGTCCAGCGCCTCGACCGTCCACTGGCCGGTCGCGCTCGACCAATCCGCGGCGACAACCTTGCGTCCGAACGTGATGTGCTCGCGCACGCCGTACTCGTCGGCGGTGGCATTCACGTACTCGCGGATGGACGTGCCGTCGGCAAGCACCTTCGTGCCTCGCCACGGCCGGAAATTGAAGCCGAACGTGTACATATCCGAGTCGGACCTGATTCCTGGGTAGCGGAACAGGTCCCACGTCCCGCCGATCGCCTGGCGGCGTTCGAGGATGTGGTAGCTGCGCTCAGGGAAGTCGCGCGTGAGGTGGCACGCGGCACCGATTCCGGAAATCCCCGCACCCATGATCAGGACATCGACGTGTTTCGCGGGCACGGCACCTCCGCATGCAGAGAACGGGATCGCCTCGCACGGTAACGCAGCACGGCCCCGCGTGCCTCCCACCCCTGCGACGTGCGCGGTGATGCAATGTCGCCACGCTGCGAGTTCGCCCGGGGACCGATGACGCAAGCATTCGACCACAGCAGTGAGGTCGATGAGCCGCGCGCGGTTGCGGTTGCCGAAGCACCAGAGCCCTCGTGGCGGCCGGTGCTGCTCGACGGCGGTGCCGAACTCGCGCCCGTGCGCCGCCGGCTCGCCGGTCTGGACGGTTTGCGCGCCGTTGCCGTCCTCGCCGTCGTCGCGTTCCATCTTGACTTCTCGCTGGCGCCCGGCGGGTTCCTCGGCGTTGACGTGTTCTTCGTGATCAGTGGCTTTCTCATCACGAACCTGATCGCCCGCGAGATCCTCGACACCGGGCGGCTGCGCCTCGGCAGCTTCTACCTGCGCCGGGCACGCAGACTGTTGCCGGCGGTCGCTGCGATGCTCACGGTCGTCACGATCGCGGGGCTCACCGTGTGGCGCGATCAACTGGCCACGCTGAAAGGTGGTGTGCTCGCCAGCCTCGGCTATGTCACCAACTGGTGGCTGATCGCCGACGACCAGAGCTATTTCAACTCGACCGGACGACCGTCGATGGTGCAGCACCTGTGGTCGCTCGCGATCGAGGAGCAGTTCTACCTCGTGTGGTCGGTGGTGATCGTCGCGCTCGTCGGCATCGCAGCCCGACGCATCAACCCGGTTGCGCGCGTGCGACTCGTCGCGTTGACGGCAATCGTGCTCGCGATCGCGTCGACGATCACGATGGCCGTGTTCGCGATCCGCGACAACCTGCCGTACTTCGGCAGCACGTCGCGCGTCTACTTCGGTTCGGACACGCACTCGATGGGCCTGTTCCTCGGCGCGGCCTGCGGCGCGTGGTTCGCGGTGCGCACTCGCGATGCGCCGGTGCGTCCGACGCGGCTGCCTGCGAAGTTCGTCTGGCTCACCGATGTCGTCGGCGCGCTCGCCCTCGTCGTCCTGGTCGTGCAGTTCTTCACGCTGACCGAGTTCACCACGACGCTGTACCGCGGTGGCTTCCTCGCATTCGACGCGCTCGCGGTGGCCGTCATCGTGTGCGCGATCCGGCGTCGCAGCCTGCTCGGACGCATCCTCGACATGCGTCCCGTGCGCTGGGTCGGCCAACGCTCGTACTCGATCTACATCTGGCACTGGCCGGTTGCGGTCGTCACCCGTCCCGGTCTGGACGTGCAAGGTCCGGTCGTACTGATCAATATCTGCAGGCTGGTGTTGATACTCGGCCTCGCTGCGCTGTCGCACCACTTCATCGAGGTGCCGTTGCGCAGCGGGCAGTTCGCGCGCTGGCGCGCCGAGCGGCGCAACCGGGCGCGGCTCGGCTGGGACACCGCAGCGGTGGTGACGACGCTGATCGCGGCTTTGTGCCTTGGCGGCGCGGCAAGTGCAGTCGGGCCGACGATGCTGCCGACGTTTCTGACGCCCTCGCCGTCGGCACCCGTACGGCCATCGGTGTCTGTATCGGTGTCAGCGATCGCTCCGCAGCCCCGTCCAGAACCGAGACAGCCCAGCATGTCGCGCGGTGCGACGCACACGAGTGCGGCTCCGCCGGTGGTCGCGCGCGTCCCCATCAGCGCCTTCGGCGACTCGGTGTTACTGGGCGCCGCGGCCGCATTGCGCGCAGTCGCGCAACACCTCGATCTCGACGCGGTCGAGGGACGCCAGCCGTACGAGATACTGGACGACGTGCTCGCGCAGGCGCGGGCGCACACCCTCGAGCCGTACGTAGTCGTGCATGCCGGCAACAACGGCATCATCTCCCCGGACCAACTCCGCGAGACCCTGCACGCGCTCGGCGATCGCACTCGCGTCGTGCTGGTCAACGACCAGGTGCCGCGCGACTGGCAGGACGTCAACAACGCGACCCTCGCCAGCGTCGCAAAAGGCTTCGCCAATGTCGTGCTACTCGACTGGCACTCGCTGTCGGCCGGCAAGTCCGGCTGGTTCTACTCGGACGGGCTGCACCTGACGCCCGCCGGCACTGTCGCGTATGCGCGGTTGGTCCAGACCGCACTCACGCGCTGACTCGTGTCCTGTATCGGGTGCGCGTGAGGGCGTTGCACCTATTCCTCGCGGCAATCGGAATCGCATAGTAGGGTCCGCGCCACATCGCCAGGGCTTCGTGGGGGGAATTATGTTGCCCGGGAATCGTCGTTCGGCTTTGCCGCGCGTGGCTTGTGTCGCCGTGGTCGCTGCGGCCACGGCGCTGTCGCCGTCGCAGGCCTCCTTCGCCGCCGTCGACCCGAACGCATCGATCATGCTGGTCCATCCACACGAAGGAACGGCCGGCACCGTTCCGACCGCGGTCGCAGAGAGCTACACAACGCGTACCGGGACTGCAGCCAGTTACACGGACTCGGCCGCGCTCGACGGGACGACCTCGATTCAGTTCGCCGGCACAGCCAGCACCTACTTCGACGACACGGGGCTCGCTACGACGACCGGTCAGCTCGTCTGGTCGGCGCCGGTACAACTGCCGTCGCTGCCACCTGCCAAGACCATGGACAAGTTCCTGGCCTTCCGCAGCGGGCACAACCCGCTGGCAACGGTGGAGATCACGTCGACAGGCGCGCTCCAAGTGCGCAACGGCGCGAACAAGATCGTCGCGACGAGTCAGTTCGCGGTGGCCGCGGGGTCGTGGTACTCGATCGATGCGAGCTATCAGGCCGGCACGGTGACCATCCGGTTGTTCACCGGTGACGGCACGAGTCTGGTCGGAACGCTCGGACCGGCGGTCGTCACGGCCGGGACGCCCAACGCGCTGCGGACGGGGTTGCGCTCGGTGTCCGGGCCGATGCTGATCGACCAGGTGACCGTCGCTCAGACGTGGGTCACTGCGATCCCGGTGCCGCCTCCACCGCCACCCGGCCCGTGCGGCTCGCTGGCCGGCAGCGTCGATCCGCTCAACCCGCCGATCTACTCGCATGTCGTCGTGATCATGGAGGAGAACCTCAGTTACACCACGTGGCTCAAGACCACGCAGTCGCCGTTCTCGCACCTGCTCGCCGCGCAGTGCGCCAGCGAGTCGAACTATCACGGCGCGACGCACCCGTCCCAACCCAACTACATGGCGGTTACGAGCGGCATCGCAAGCGGAGTCGGGGTCAAGACGGCCAGCGAGAACATCTTCGATCAACTGCAGAACAGCGGCGGCACCTGGCGCAACTACTCGGAGTCGATGGCGACCCCGTGCCAGGCCAGCTCGAGCAGCTTCTACAAGCCTGGGCATACGCCGGCGTACTGGTACACGGATCTGCGCGCGCCGGTCAACACGTGTGCGCTCGATGACGTCCCCATGTCACCCGCGCTCGACGACGACATCGCCAACGACACGCTGCCGACCTTCGCGTGGATAAGCCCCAACGAGTGCGACGGCTTCTACCACGTCACTGCCTGCCCCGATGCGAGCACGCGACGTATCCCCGACGGCGACGCCTGGCTGCAGGCGATGGTGGGCAGGCTGACCGCGACGCCGAGCTACCAGGCGGGTCAGACGCTCATCCTCATCACGTGGGACGAGGGGGACGAGACCAGAGGCACTGGCGTCGACTGCACCGATCCGGCAAATGCGAGCCGCAGCGACTGCCAGATGCCGACCTTGGTCGTCTCGCCCTACATCACGCCGGGCGCGACCGATACAACACCGCAGTCGCACTATTCGCTGGGTGGCACCATCGCCGACGTGCTCGGTCAGCCACGGCTCGGCCGAGAGATCGGTGCCGGCTCGCTACGCACGGGGATCACGTTCTGACCGATCCGTTCGTCGTCGCGTGCGCTCGGCGGGTGCACTGACTGCTGAGCGGATTCACGGCGTACCTGCGACGATCGGCCTATGACTGTGTACGTGACTGCCGTTGGGATGCCGTTCACCCTCGAGGTGTCCAACCGCGATCTGGCCCCGGCCGCCGAAATCATTCGCCGTTGGGTCGAACAAGGCGCCACGAAGGTGTTCACCCTCGGCGACGGCTCCAATGACGTCGCGAGCTACGTCATCCGCTTCGACCGTCTCGCGGCGGTTCACGTCTCCACCCGCCACCCCGACTCCTCGGTGGCCGACGATGACATCGAGAAGGTGGGCGAAACGATTCTCTTTCCGGTCGAGCTGCGCGAGTAGCCCACTCATCTCGTACGCGCTCCGCCGGCGCGAGTCCGTCCCACACGCCCCGGCGCTCATCGGCAGCGCGGGCGTACGTCAGGCACTCGACACGTACGGGGCAGGCCCGAGAGCCCGGGGCCCAACCATGATCAAAACGTGTCCGAGGGGGGACTTGAACCCCCACGCCCGATAAAGGGCACTAGCACCTCAAGCTAGCGCGTCTGCCATTCCGCCACCCGGACGAGTGCGGCGACAACTCTAGCCGATCGGCTGATCGCGATTCTGAGGCCGTGCATGGCGTCGACGCGCGCGCGGCTTCACAACCAGCTAATGTGCATATGTCGGCCATGATTCACAACAAGGTGGGATTTCGGTGAGGCGAGGACTGCCCGTTCTCGCGCGTTTCGGCGCGTGCGCAGGGGTGGCAGCGCTAGTTGCTGGCAGCCTCCTGGCCGGCGCCGCGCCCGCCGACGCGAAGGCGGACCACGGCCGGCATGTCCACGCGATCCACTTCCACCACGCCGATCTGCATGGTCCGTGCGGGCATCATCACGGCTTCGATCACCACCACGGCTTCGATCACCACCACGGCTTCGATCACCACCACGGCTTCGAGCACCGGCCGCACCACGGGCTGGAGCACCACCACGGTCTCGAGCACCAGCACGGGCCAGCGCATCGGCGTGACCACGACCGGGGTCCGCTGGGCCGCCACGCCCACACCGTGCACCTTCTGCCCGTCCCGGGACACGGTCGCCACCACGCCGACGACCGGACCGCGACGAAGTCGCAGCGTGACCTGCTCAAGCAGCTGGAAAAGGATGCCCGCAAAGCAGCCCGTGAGGCGGAAAAGGCCGCAAAGAAGGCAGCCAAGACGCCGGTCGGCCCCCATCGTCCGACACCGGGCAAGGGCACCGGCACCAAGCCAGGCACCAAGCCAGGCACCAAGCCAGGCCACCAGCCAACCCACCAAACCGACTACCAAACACACCGGCACGACCGGCGACCATCGCCGCCTCGGCGGCCAGCACAGCACCGGCGGCCAGCACAGCACCGGCGGCGCTGAGGGCCTGACCGGCGGTGTCACCATCGCGACGGCGCCCCCGCCGAATCCCGTCCACAGCCGGCCCGCGCCGCATCCGACGGCGCACCGGACACACCGCCCAGCACCGCGTCCGCAGCCCGAAGCCGAGCCCGAAGCCGAGCCAAAAGCCGAGCCCGAAGCCGACCAGCCACGAGCGCGTCCTTCCGCCGCTGGCCGATCGCAACAACCTCTCGCTGCAGTCACCCGGTGTGCTCGCGATGCTTGCCGGCCTCGCGTTCGTCGTGATCGCCGCCATGGGCTACGTGGTCTGGTCCGGACGGCGTAACACCGGCTGACCTACGGGACGCGTCGGTCACGCCTGGTAGGACAGAACCATGAGTCCCACCGCGTCCGACGAAGTCGCCGACCTGCTCGCCGACCTGATCCGCATCGACACGTCCAACCCGACGCATCCCGAACGGCCCGCCGCGGAATGGGTCGCCGGCAAGCTCGACGAGGTCGGCATCGAGTCGCAGATCATCGAGGCGAGCAAGGGCCGCGCGTCGACGATCGCACGCATCGAGGGCAGCGACAGCACTCGCGCGCCGCTGCTGATCCACGGGCACCTCGACGTCGTCCCGGCCGACAAGGACGAATGGTCCGTCGATCCGTTCGGCGGTGAGATCAAGGACGGCTTCGTCTGGGGACGCGGCGCGATCGACATGAAGGACATGGACGCGATGACGCTCGCGCTCGTGCGTGAGTGGGCCCGCGCCGGCAAGAAGCCGCCGCGCGACATCGTCCTCGCGTTCGTGTCCGACGAAGAAGCCGGCGGACGGCAGGGCGCGCACTACCTCGTCGACAACCATCGCGACCTGTTCGCCGACTGCACCGAGGCGATCGGCGAGGTCGGCGGGTTCAGCATCTCGCTCAACGACCAGGCTCGCCTCTACGCGATCCAGACGGCCGAGAAGGGCATCAACTGGCTGCGTCTCACGGCGAATGCCACGCCGGGGCACGGCTCGATGGTGCACAACGACAACGCAGTGACAATGCTTGCGCGTGCGGTCGCCCGCATCGGCGAGCACGACTGGCCGGTCGTCATCACCGACACGGTGCGCGCGACTGTCGCGGGGCTCGCCGAAGTGACCGGGCAAGACCTCGACCCCGACAACCCCGACCAGTGGCTGCCACTCCTCGGCTCGGCCGCCCGCATGATCGGCGCGACCGTCCGCAACACAGCCAACCCGACCATGCTCGAGGCCGGCTACAAGACCAACGTGATCCCGTCACGGGCCAGCGCGATGGTCGACGCCCGCTTCGTCCCCGGCCAAGAGGACGTGCTGCTCGAGACGATCGACGAACTCGTCGGCGAAGGCATCGAGCGCGAGTTCGAGGTGCGTGACATCGCCGTCGAGACCTCGTTCGACGGCGACCTCGTCGATGCGATGTGCGCCGCGCTCAAGGCCGAGGACGACCGCGCGGTGCCCGTCCCGTACCTGATGAGCGGCGGCACCGATGCGAAGTCGTTCTCGACGCTGGGTATCCGCTGCTTCGGGTTCTCGCCGTTGAAACTGCCGAGCGACTTCGAGTTCATGTCGCTGTTCCACGGCATCGACGAGCGCGTGCCCGTCGACGCGCTGAAGTTCGGCGTGCGTGTGCTCGACCGGTTCCTGTCGAACAGCTGACGTGACCGCGCTGGCCGAGGTGGCGGCGGCGTCCGCGGACGTCGGCGCGACATCTTCGCGGCTCGCGAAAGCGGCACGGCTGGTGAGCCTTCTGCAAGCGGCCGACGCCGACGACATCGCGGTGATCGTCTCGTGGCTGTCGGGGGAGTTGCCGCAACGTCAGATCGGCGTGGGCTGGGCAGCGCTGCGCTCGCTGCCCGACCCTGCCGATGACGCGTCGCTCACCGTCGCCGGCGTGCACGAGACGTTCACGACCATCGGCACCACCTCTGGCGCCGGATCGCAGGCCCGCCGCGCGGCACTGCTTGCGGACGTGTTCTCCGCGGCCACCGAGACCGAGCAGACGTTCCTGCGTCGACTGCTCGGCGGCGAACTGCGGCAGGGCGCGCTGCTCGGAGTCATGACCGACGCGATCGCGAAGGCCTCCACTCTGCCGCTCGCCGAGGTGCGTCGCGCGGCAATGCTGCGTGGCGACCTGCCCGCCGTGGCGCAGGCAGCGCTCACCGGACAGTCACTGGACCAGTTCCGGCTCGAGGTCGGACGGCCGGTCGGACCGATGTTGGCGCAGACGGCGTCCTCGATCACCGATGCCCTCGATCGCATCGACGGCGAGGCCGCGTTCGAGGCGAAGCTCGACGGTGCGCGCATCCAGATCCACCGCGACGGCGACACCGTATCGATCTACACCCGCAGCCTCGACGAGGTCACCGACCGGCTGCCCGAAGTCGTCGCGGCGATGCGCGCGCTGCCGGTGCGCACCCTCGTCGCCGACGGCGAGGCGATCGCACTCAAGGCCGACGGCCGTCCGCATCCGTTCCAGGTCACCGCGTCCCGATTCGGGACGAAGACGCCCGGCCCCGACCGGTTGCCGGTGTCGGCGTTCGTCTTCGACGTGCTGCACGTCGACGGCGACGACCTGCTCGATCTGCCGACCGCCGAGCGGTTCGCCGTGCTCGATCGCATCGTCGCGCCCGAGCAGCGTCCCGATCGTTTGATCACCGCCGACCCTGCGCTCGCGCAGGAGTTCCTCGACCGCACTCTCGCGGCCGGACACGAAGGCGTGATGGCCAAGTCGCTCACCGCGCCCTACGAAGCCGGTCGGCGCGGCGCCGGCTGGTTGAAGGTCAAACCCGTGCACACCCTCGACCTCGTGGTACTCGCGATCGAATGGGGTTCGGGACGCCGCCGCGGCAAGCTCTCGAACATCCACCTCGGCGCGCGCGATCCCGACAACGGCGCCTTCGTGATGCTGGGCAAGACGTTCAAGGGCATGACCGACGCGATGCTCGACTGGCAGACCGAGCGCTTCACCGAACTCGCCGACGGCCCGCTCGACGGCTATGTCGTGCACGTGCGACCCGAACAGGTCGTCGAGATCGCCTTCGACGGGCTGCAGGCCTCGACCCGCTATCCCGGTGGGCTGGCGCTGCGCTTCGCCCGCGTCGTCCGCTACCGCGACGACAAGTCAGCCGACGAAGCGGACACGATCGAGACGGTGCGCGGCTTCCATCGCGGCTGATGCACGCGACCGCGGGCGGTGCTGACACCGCCCGCGGCCACGATCAGAGAAGTGACTCAGCACTTCACCCGCGGGTTCCACATCGAGAACATCCCGGCCGGGTTGGAGTACCAGATCCACGCGTGCAGCGAGTAGAACGCGGGCAGGCCGTACCGGTTGCCCGCCGGCGTGAAGTTGAACCGGTGCCCGAACAGCGACGGGCGGCTCGAATGCTTCGCGTCCCATGCGCTCTTCAGCACGACGTACTCGAGCGCGGACAGCACGAGCTTGCCGCTCTTGTCGATTCGGTAGACGAGCGCCTCGGGCTGACGCACACGCTCGGCGGGATCGCCGACGAGCGCTCCCTTCACGAAGTGCACGCCCATCGCACCCATGCCACCCATAGCGATGCACGCGATGCCCTTCTTGTCGGTGAAGAACCCGTACCCGGCGTTCTCGCCGCGCTGCAGATTGTGGAACGCGCGGGTGGCGTTGCGAGCAGCAGTGACCGCGCTGGTCGCGTGAGCTCGCTTCGCGACGGTCGCACCGGACGTGGTCGCGGCCACGAGCGTGACCGCTGCGCTCGCCGCAACAACAGCGACGCCGATACGCGCCGCGCGGCCGATCACGACCCCTCCTGGACTTCGATCACCTGGTCGGCGACCAGACCGTGGGCCTCGCGGTGGACCGTCGACGCGGACTCGGCGTCGGGTGCCTCGACCAGGCAGAAGACCTTGCCCTCGGACTCGTTGACCCAGTACCGCAGGTAGCTCACGTCGTACTTGCCCTGCGTCTGCAGGTCGGCCTGGTGCGCCTGCGCGACCCCGTCGACGGTCACACCGTCGCCGATGTTGTGGACATCCATATACAGCGGCATTTCGTTCTCCTCTTCGTCGGATGGACGCGGAGAAACGTAGGTCGCGCGGACGAGGCGACGCATGGGGGTCGAGCACCTATGTTTCGCCGCGCGATACCTAGGTAGTGGCCGAGACCGCCACTGCTTCGCGCCGGCTGCTCACGCCGAGCTTCGCGAGCACTGCCGACACATGGTGGTCGACGGTTCGCGAGGAGATGACCAGCTGTTGCGCGATCTGTTCGTTGGTCAGATCGGCACGGATCAGTTCCAGGACCTCGCGCTCGCGCGGTGTCAGTCCGTTCGGGTCGGCGCGCGTCTGCGAGCGTGCTCCGGCCGGTACCGAGCGCAGTCCGTGCTCGCGCATCCGTTGCCGCACGCGGCGCACGGCCGGGGGACTGAGTCGTGACAGCTGCGTGATCGCCTCACGCAGGTCGGCTTCATCGGTGGAATCGCCGAGGGCGAGCCCAGCGTGGTAGCCCATGCCGAGTGCCTCCCAGGCGCGCGCTGCGCGGCGCGGCGGTCCGGCCACCTGCACGCCGTACGGCCCGGACGGGATCGCGTCGGCCCGGCCCGCTCCGAGCCGGCACCGCCAAGCGATCAACGCGGCGGTCTCGCGCACCTCGAGGTCGGTGACGTGCTCGAGCGCCAGGTCGCATTCGGCGCGCGCCGTCTCGTCGTCGCCGCGCAGCCAGGCGGCTTCTCCGCAGGCCAGCAGGGCCCACGCGATGTATTGCGGCTCCGCGACGCCGAGGGCGACGCTGCGCGCCTCCGCCAGAAACACCTCCGCGCCGGGCTCGCCGCGCCGCGCCGCCACCAGGCCGGCCGTGATGAGGGACGTCAGGCGGTTGATCGGCGAGGCCCGCGTAGCCAGCACCTCGTGCGCCTGCGCGAGCGCCTCGTCCCACCGCACGACATCGAGCAGGGCGAGCGCGTAGTGGCCGCGCGCGCAATTGCCGAATGTCGCGACGTCGTGCTCCTCGCAGTACGACAGCGCTTCGCGGAAGAACGGTTCGGTGTCGACGAGACGGAAGTCCGCGCTGAGGTACTCGGTCAGGTTCGCGTAGCTCAGGCCGGCGAGCTGTTGCAGGTCGTGCTCGAGCGCCAGTTTGAGCGCCTCCCGCTGCGGCGTTTCGTAGTCGCCGACACGGCACGCCGCGAGATAGCCGAGTCCGTTGAGTGCACTGATCCGCAGCTCGAGAAGATTCAGCTCGCGGGCAATCTCGGCGCCGCGTGCGATGTAATCGGCGATGTCGGCAGCGGCTTCGGCATCGGCGCCGCGCGCGTACAGCTGGCCGAGTTCCGCGGTCGTCCCGAGCGGCTCGAGCAAGTGCCGCGCGCGGCGGCGGGCCGCGACCGATTCCGCACCGCGACACAGCCGCCACATGACCGACGACAACCGTGTCTCGGCGGCGCCCTCCCGCAACGGATCTTCGGCCGCTCGCCACAGCCGGACGGCGGCGCTGAGCGTCGAGGCGGCGTCGTCCCAGCGCTCGACCAGTGCCAGTTCGGCAGCGAACTCGTCCAGGAGCGCGGCGCGTTCCCCGGCGGGCAGGTCGCTCGAGTGCCGGACGGCCCGCTCGAGCTGTGCCGCTGCCTCGCGGTGCGACGACAGCGCGCCGGCGGCGCGTCCGGCCGAGACCGCGTGCTTCAGGACGGCCGCACGATCGCCGACAGCGTCGGCATGGAAGGCAAGCCGCGCATCGTCCTCGCACCCGGCGGCGACCAGCGCGTCGAGCGCGGCGCGATGCAAGGCCGCCAGGCGGTGCGGCGCGATGCCCGACTGCACCGCCTGACGCGCGATCTCGTGCCGGAATCGCAGTTCGTCACCCGCGGCCTCGACGATCCCGCACGTGAGCAACTCGGTCAGTGCCGACTCCTGCGCCCCGCTCGCAGCGGTCAACACCGCGATCGGAATCTGCTGACCGAGGACGGCTGCATGTTCGAGGGCATCGCGCGCGGCGGACCCGAGCCCAGCAGCGCGTGCGAGCACAAGATCGCGGGCCGAGGACGGGACGCCGGACGTAGCGGCGGCGACCATCTCGGTCACGAAGAACGGGCTACCGCCGGTGAGCCGGAACAGCTCCTCAGCGTCGAGTCCGCTGCCTTCGGCCAACGCGCCGACCGCTGTCGGTGAGAGCGGCCCCAGCGCTACTCGGCGCGTGGTGCGGTAGGTCGCGAGGTCGCCAAGCGCAAGCCGCAACGGATCGTCCGAGGCGAGCGCGTCATCGCGGTAGGTGACGACGACCAGTGTGTGCAGGCTGCGCACCCGCCGGCCGACGAATCGGAGCATGTCGAAGGTCGCGTCATCGGCCCAGTGCACGTCCTCGACGACGACCACCCGCAACTCCGTGCTGGTTGCCAGTCCGTCGAGCAGCGCGTCGAAGCGGGCATCGCGCGATGCCTGCGCGTCGCACACCGCGCGCAGGCGGCCACCCGCCTGCGCGGCGATGTCACCGAGCGGACCCAACGGCCGCGGCGTCGACAGGCCGTCGCACGCGGCCCACCACCACGTCGCGTCCGGCAGCGTGGCTTCGAGGCGTTCGACGAGCGTGGACTTGCCGATGCCGGCCTCGCCCGAGACGAGGACGAGCCGCCCGTCGCCCTGGCGTGCGTCTTCGGCGTAGCCGAGCAGGGCCGCGAGTTGGCTCTCGCGTTCGAGCACCTCACCGGGCTGCCCGCGTGGCATGGCAGCAATTGTGCTGCCTGTTCTGGTCGGCGTCGAGGTCTCGCCGGTCCGTCGTCCGACCGAACGGCGTTGCAAAACGTAGCTAACTTACGTAGGTTGTCTACCTAGTTACGAAAGGGAGAACATGGCGACGATCGACGCGGTCAGCACGGCCCGCGAGCTCGTCGTCCTGATCCGCCGCCTTCGCTCGCGCCTGCGGGCCGTCCCGACCTCCGGGCTGACACCCTCGCAGACCTCGGTCCTGCTGCGTCTGAGCAAGGACGGCGCATCGTCGACGACGGTGCTCGCGATCGCCGAGGGAGTGCGCTCGCAGTCGATGACCGCGACCCTCAACTCGCTCGACGCCCTTGGCCTGCTCGACCGGCGTCCCGATCCCGAGGACGGCCGTCGCCAGATCATCACGCTCAGCGACGCCGGCCGCGCCCAGGTCAGTGACGACCGCGAGGGACGCCACGAGTGGCTGTCCGAGGCGGTCGACGAGCGCTACACGGACGCGGAGTTGCACACGATCAGTGAGGCGATCGAGCTGCTGCAGCGCCTGGTCGAGCAGTGACGAGCCAGACGAGCGCAGCACCACAGTCGCAGTCGGGGAAGCGGTTCGATCGCAGGCTGATCAGCCCGATGATCCTGGGCTCGATCCTGAACCCGATCAACTCGTCGATAATCGCGGTCTCGCTCGTCCCGATCGCGCGCGCGTTCCACGCGTCCACCGCGCAGACCGCATGGCTGGTCTCGGCGCTCTACCTCGCCACCGCCATCGGCCAGCCAGTGCTCGGTCGGCTCGTCGACCTGTTCGGACCCAAGCGGGTGCTGCTTGCCGGCGCCGTGCTGACAGGCACCGCCGGCGTGATCGGCACGCTCGCGCCGACCCTGGTCGTGCTGGTGATCGCGCGGATCATCCTCGGGTTCGGCACGTGCGCGGGTTACCCGGCCTCGATGTTCTTGATCCGCGAGGAGTCGCGGCGCAAGGGCCTGGCGAGCCCGAGCGGCATCCTCGCCATGTTGGCGGTCTCGAGCCAGACGATCGTCGTCATCGGGCCGAGCCTGGGTGGTCTGCTCATCGGTGTCGGTGGCTGGCGCGCGACGTTCGCGGTGAACATCCCGCTCGCGATCGCCAGCTTCACCGTCGCAGCGCTGTTCGTGCCACGGTCGGCCAAGCTACGGCGCGAACCACGGCCACCCCTCGATGTCGCCGGCATCGCGCTGTTCGCCGCGATGCTCGTGTCGCTGTTGCTCGTGCTGATGAACCCGCGCGCGAGCTACCTCGTCCTGCTTGCCGTGACTGCGCTCGCTGCCATCGGTTTCGTGCTGCGCGAGCTCCGGGCGTCCGATCCGTTCCTGGACGTTCGCGTACTCGGCGGCAACCTGCCGTTGCTCGCGACCTACGCACGTGCGCTACTCGCGCAGACCGTCGCGTACGCCTTTCTGTACGGCTACACGCAATGGGTCGAGGACGGACGAGGGCTGAGCGCCACCGCCGCGGGCGTGCTGCTGATCCCGATGTCCGGTGTGGCGATCCTGGTGTCGGCGACGACGGGACGGCGGCCGCAGATCCGCGGCAAGCTGCTCGTCGGATCGATGTTGCAGCTGATCGGCTGCCTGCTGCTGCTCGTCCTGGGCGGCGGCTCCGCGATCTGGCTGCTGGTCATCGTCGCTGTCGTGTTCGGCGTGCCCCAGGGGCTCAACAACTTGGCCAACCAGAACGCCTTGTACTTCCAGGCCGAACCCTCGCGGCTCGGGTCGTCGGCCGGTCTGTTGCGCACGTTCTCCTACCTCGGCGCGATCGTGGCCTCGGCCCTGAACGGGGCGTTCTTCGGCGCCACTGCCGACACCCCTGGATTGCACAAGATCGCCTGGGTGCTGACGGTTGCGGCTGCGCTGTTCCTCGTCCTCACCCTCGTTGACCGCTCGCTACGCACCGTCACCGTCCGTCCCCCCGAAGGAGAATCCGAATGACAGCCGACCGACCCGTCCTTCTCGTCATGGACTTCCAGCGCGGCATCGTCGAGCGCCTCGGCAACGCCGACGTCGTTGCGGCCGCACGCCGCGCGGTCGACGCAGCGCGGGCGAAGTCGATCCCGGTGATGTTCGTGCGTGTCGCCTTCCGGACGGGTTACCCCGAGGTCGCCGCGGGCAATGCGACCTTCGCCGCGACTGCCCAGGCGGGCGATGCGATGACCCAGGATCACGAGGCGACGCAGATCCACGACGAGCTCGAGCCGTTGCCCGGCGAACCAATCGTTCTCAAGCGCCGGGTGAGCGCGTTCAGCGGCAGCGACCTCGATGTGCTGCTCCGTGGCGCCGATGCCGATTCGCTCGTGCTCGCCGGTATCGCGACGAGCGGGGTGGTGCTGTCGACGCTGCGCCAGGCGGCCGATCTCGACTACGGGCTCACCGTGCTCGCCGACGCGTGCGCCGACCGCGACGACGAAGTGCATCGGGTGCTGACCGGCAAGGTCTTTCCGCGTCAGGCTGCGGTCGTCAGCACCGACGAGTGGGTGGCTTCGCTCTGACGTCAGAGCGACAGGACGGGCAGCGGCAGCGACCCGTGTTTGCGCTTGCGTCGCAGGGTGACTCGGCGGGTGCCGTCCATGTAGCGGACGACGCGGGCGAGTTCCCAGCCCCCGTACTCGGCGTGCAAAGACAGTTGTGCCGCTGCGGTCAGCCGTCCGACGTCGGCCGGGATCCGCAGCGGCGCGTACTCCCAATCGGGTTCGTCACCGTCCATAACGACCCATTAGACACCCGAACGCGCGGCAGAGCGCCGATGAACTGGACGCCGCTCAGTCAGGCGCCGCCGAAGCTCATCCGGAAGTCGCCGAGGGCAAAGGATGCCAACGGAGTGCGGCCCGAGAGGAAGGCGAGCGGGCCGCTGGGGTCGGCTTCGAAGCTGCCGGATGCCAAGGAGACCGTGGCGGTCGACCGCACCGTGCTCACCTTCGCGCGCCCGTCCAGCCGCTGGACGATCTTGAACCGCACGGGCAGGCGCATCGGTAGCGCGCGGCGGGCACGAACCGTTCCGCGCGCGAGCGGTCCGTCGTCGTCACGTGCTGCGAAGTCGTCCCGATCGAAGGCGAACGAGGCGAGTCCCTTCGGGATGCCCCACAGCGCTCGACCGCCGTCGCGCGAGGCCTCGCTGTCGACCCAGATGTGCGTGATCGTCGGCAGCACTCGCAACCCGCGCCGCACCAGCACGGTCGTCATCAGTTCGCGATAGCTGAGCACGCCGCCCGGCTCGTACGACACCCAGATCGCACCGACGACTACACGCCCGCGGACCCGAACGAGCGAGCAGCCCGGTGGCAGGTCGAGTGTGATGCTGTCGGCAGGCACGAGGAATGCGCTGGCGTAGAGCTGGCCACGCAGCTGCCACGGCTCCGGGGGATAGGTGCTCACTTGTCCGGGGTCCCTGCGGGGACGCGGAGTGTTCTTTGCGAAGCGTTCTCGTGGGGTGGCTTGAGCACCGGCAGACGCAGTGCACCGGGCGCCGCTTCGGGCACGACCGGGTTCTTCGGCGAGACCGGCGCGACGCGCTCGTACGCCGAACCGAGGGGCGGACGTGGATCGGCTTCGCCACGGTTGGGCCACAACGCCATCGCGCGCTCTGCTTGCGCGGTGATCGTGAGGGACGGGTTGACGCCGAGGTTCACCGACACCGCCGACCCGTCGACGATGTGCAGACCATCGTGTCCGAACACGCGGTGATAGCCGTCGACGACTCCGGACTGCGGCGAGTCCGCGATCGTGCAGCCGCCGATGAGATGTCCGGTCACGGGCATGTTGGCGAGGTCGCCGACGCTGCCGCCCGGAACGCCGTCGATCTTGTCCGCGACGCGCCGCGTCACCTCGTGCCCGGCCGGGATCCAGGTCGGGTTCGGCTCGCCGTCGCCTTGCGTGCTGGTGAGCACGCGTCGTCCGTACCAGCGCCGTTTCAACGCCGTCGTGATCGAGTTGTCGAGGCTCTGCATGACGAGGACGACGATCGACTGCTCCGACCAGTGCCGCGGGTTGTGCAGCCAGGGAAGGTCGCGGCGGCGACGCCACATCTCGCGCACGCCGCCGACCCAGCGCGGGCCGCGCTGATCACCATCGACCAGCACCGCACCCATCAGCGCGAGCAGGTTGCTGCCCTTGCCGTAGCGCACCGGCTCGACATGGGTGTGCTCGTCGGGGTGGAACGACGAGGTGATCGCGACGCCTCGGGTGTAGTCGACATCGCCGTTGCGGGTGCGCGCGGCGAGCACCGCCTCGGAGTTCGTGCGGGTGCGCCGTCCGATCTGTGTCGAGAGGTTCGGCAAGGCACCGTCGGCGCGCATCGCGTGGAGCAACTTGGCCGTACCGAGCGCGCCCGCGGCGAACACGACCTGGTCGGCGGTGAACCGACGTGCACCCTGACGCCGACGTCGTCCGCGTGCGCCGGTCGGGACGGTTTCGACCGCGTAGCCACCGGGGCGACGACGCACGGTCGTGACGGAGGTCAATGCTCGGACGTCGGCGCCGGCGCGCTCGGCGAGGTACAGGTAGTTCTTCACAAGCGTGTTCTTAGCGTTGTGACGGCAGCCGGTCATGCACTCACCGCAGTCGATGCACGTGTCGCGCGCCGGGCCGAAGCCACCGAAGTACGGATCGGGTGACGGCGCACCGAAGTGCACGCCCACCTCGGCCGGACGGAACGTGTCGGCCAGACCCATGTCGCTAGCCACCTCGCGCATGACACGGTCAGCGGGCGACGTGCGCGGATACGTTGCGACGCCGAGCATGCGACGCGCCTGGTCGTAGTACGGCGCCAGTTCATCGGCGCTGACGAGTGAGTCGGCGAACACGTCGTCGCGCGGTTGGTAGAGCGTGTTCGCGTAGCCGAGCGAACCACCGCCCACCCCGGCGCCGGTGAGGACGAGCGCCTGTCGCAGCGGGGTGATCCGGAAGATGCCGAAGCAGCCGAGCGCGGGCGCGAACAGGTAGTCGCGCACGTGCCACGACGTCTTCGCGAACTCGGCATCGGCAAAGCGCCGTCCGGCTTCGAGGACGACGACCGAGTAGCCCTTCTCGACGAGTCGCAGCGCGCTGACGCTGCCGCCGAACCCCGAGCCGATGACGACGACGTCGAAGTGCTCGGTCGGGGGCCGCGAGTCGCTCATCGCGCCACCAGCGCCGGTGCGAACATCGTCGCCAGCAGCCGGCGGGCACGGCGTGACCGCTCGGGGGCGCTCACTCCGTAGAGCGCAAGGCCGGCGTCCAGCCCTGGCTCGCACTGTGCGAGCGCGAGTTGGGGGAGGAGGAGGACGAGCATCGACACCAGCGCGTCGATGTCGGCGTCGGCCGCGAGATCACCCGTCTCGATCGCCGACGCGAGCAGGGGCCGCAGGCCTTGCGCGTACAGGCGGTGCACGGGCTGACGAACTGCTTGCCGCACATCGGGGTCGAGTTCCATGGTCGTCGCAGCAGTGACGCCGCGCTCGAGCGGATGCGTGGCCATGTAGTCCATCCACACGTCGACGAGGTCGCCGAGGTGGTCGAGGAACGGGACGCCCGGGGGCGCGGGCGTCAGGTACGGCGCCATCGACGCGTAGATCTCCACCGAGGTCTGTTCGGCGACGTGGGCGAAGAAGTCGAACTTGTCGTCGAAGTACTGGAACAGCGATCCCTTCGCGACGCCGGCCTCGCGCGCGATAACGTTCAAGCTCCCCGCGGAGTACCCGTGCGAGCCGAACTCGGCCATTGCGGCGTGCAGCACGCGCTCGCGACGCTGTTCGTCCAAGTTGACCCACGTGGGTTTTGGCATAGGGTCATCTTATGACCACCTGGTCATACCGCAAGTCGAGGGAGATCACACATCGTGCGCGTCGCCATTGTCGGAGCCGGCTCATCCGGTATCGCCGCCTGCCAGGTGCTTCAGGCCCGGGGCATCGACTTCGACTGCTACGAGGTCGGGTCGGAGGTCGGCGGCAACTGGCGCTATCTCAACGACAACGGCATGTCGTCGTCGTACCGGTCGCTGCACATCAACACTTCGCGCGAGATCATGGAGTACGCGTCCTTCCCGATGAGCGACGAGTACCCGACGTATCCGAACCACGTCCAGATCGCGCACTACTTCGACACGTTCGTCGACCACTTCGGCTTCCGCGACCGCATCCAGTTCCGCACCACGGTCACCTCCGTCACGAGGGCGGCCGACGGGTGGGAGGTCATCGTCCAGCGCCGAGATTCGGACGAGACCGAGACCCACCGTTACGACGCGGTGCTGGTCGCCAACGGCCACCACTGGGACGCGCGGCTGCCGGAGCCGGCGTTCCCCGGCGCGGAGACGTTCACCGGACGGCAGCTGCATTCGCACGACTACAAGGACTTCGACGGCTTCGAGGGCAAGCGCGTCCTCGTGCTCGGTATCGGCAACTCGGCGTGCGACATCGCCGTCGAGACGTCGAAGGTCAGCGAGCGCACGTTCCTGGCGATGCGGCGTGGCGCGCACGTCGTGCCGAAGTATCTGTTCGGCATCCCGACCGATCACCTCACGACGTCGCCGCTCGCACAGTCACCATTCCTCTGGACGAAGCGGCTCGGGCTGTCAGTACTGCTGCGGCTGTCGCGCGGCAAGATCACGAAGTACGGGCTGCCGCAGCCCGACCACCACGTGCTCGCCGCGCACCCGACGATCAGCGACGACCTCCTCACCCGCCTCGGTCACGGCGACATCGCGGTCAAGCCGAACATCGAACGCCTCGACGGCGACAAGGTGTTCTTCACCGACGGCACGTCCGAAGTGATCGACGTGATCGTCTACTGCACCGGCTACAAGATCACGTTCCCGTTCCTCGACACCACGGTCATCGACGCCGTCGACAACGAGATCGAGCTCTTCCACCGCGTTGTCGACCCCGACAACCCCGGGTTGTACTTCATCGGCCTCGTCCAGCCGCTCGGCGCGATCATGCCGCTCGCCGAGGCACAGTCGGAGTGGGTCGCCGACCTGCTCGACGGCACCGCGAAACTCCCGTCCCCGAGCGTCATGCGTCGCGAGATCGCGCACTACCACCGCGCCGTGGCCCGTCGTTACGTTGCGTCGAAGCGGCACACCATCCAGGTCGACTTTCTCGAGCACCTGGCCGAGATCAAGAAGGTCCGTCGGGCGGGGTGATCCGCCGGCCATCGCCGGCGTGCGCATCCCGGCGTGGCGCCGGGGTATGTATCCGAGGTGTTTGTGCACGCTCTTTCCAGGTGTGGAACACGAACTCAATCCGAACAGCACCGCCGGCCAGGTCGAGTCGATAGGTGCATTTGCGACGGGCCTCACCCACCTTGTCGGGTGGCGGCGTCACGTCGCGCGATGGGCAGTCGTCCTGCTGCTCGCGGCGCCGCTCATCGTGGTAGTCGCGGCGCACCTGTGATCACCGGCTTGACGGCCCGGTCCG
>CAVWSE010000006.1:0-34678 GCA_963757455.1 uncultured Actinomycetota bacterium | reverse complement strand
TCGGGGTTAGCTCCTCACATTCCGTGAAGTCGGCTGCCGACACCGAAGCGGTTACGCAGGCTGTCCAGCTCCCACACCTGGCGCTTGGCCCGCCGGTCCAACATGACAGCACAGGTCCCGCGCCATCGGGTCGTTGCGGAGCCGCTGTGGTGCGATGCGGTCGGCGGTGTCCAGGTGCCGGATCGCCTCGGTGTCTCTGTCCCCTTCGGCCTGCGCCCAGGATCGTGCGAGGTCGAAGTGCAGCGCGGCGATGCGGTCCTTGCTGCCGAGGATGTCCAGATCGATCGGCTCGCGCTCGACGCGTTCGGCGGCCGTCGGACCGCGCCCGAGTTCCGCGCTGACGGCGACGCGCCAGACATTGACGTTGGTGGGTCCGAAGTGCTGTAGCAGCCCGTTGCGCTCACCGGTGAGCACGGCGACCCGGGCGGCCTCATCAAGATGGTCACCAGCGGCAGCGGCATCGCTGTTCCGGACCGCGAAATGGGCGCCCATGAGATGCAATAGCCCGAACATTTCGGCACCGAGGGTGTCGCCGTCCCGGATGACGGTCAACTGCTGCGCATCACCAAGCACGCGGTCCAGCATCCGCACCGCGCGCTGCCGGCCGCCAGCACGCGCCACCGAAGGAGCCTGGGCGAACATGGCGAACGCCTCCAGCTCGGGCCGCTCGGCAATCCGGGCCGCGTCGAATCGTCGCCGCGGAGCTTGACCTTGAGGCACTTCAGGCCGTCGCGGCGGATCCAGTCGCGGAGCAGGACGGGATAGCCGTCGTCGGGCTCGGTCGCCGGTCAGCTCGGACGCGTCGAGCGGGTCCTTGCCGCCGACCAGGTGCCAGGCGGGGATGCTCTCGGGGCGGGGGAAGACGAGGAAGTCGTCGGGATACTTGCCCGCGAACGACACGTCGGACCCCTCGGCCGGGGTCAGGTATGGCGCCAGGTCGGCGTTCATGTACTCGGCGTTGTAGGTCTCGTAGGTCGGCACGCCGTGGAGCACGCCGTAGGCGTCGTGCAGGGCCAGGTCGAAGGCCGAGCAGCAGACCAGGGCCGCCAGCCAGGGCATCGGCTCGGCGTCCGGCGCCGCGCTCGCGCGTTGAGCGCGTCGAGCAGGCCGGGCAGCTCGCGCTCGCGCGAACGCGTCGCCCACCTCGATCGGGTGCCCCGACACGTCGAACCGCGCCCAGGCCGCGGCCAGCCGCTCGGTGAACTGCTTCAGGACCTCGTGCCGCGCCTCGTAGCACAGGGCGCTCGGCCAGACCCACTGGACGCTGAGCGGGCGTCTCGCCCCACCCCTCGGCCGTCCGCCCCCGGGCGTCGGCCACTCGCAGCCGGACCCGCGCGCAGGTGCACTCGGTCGTGATCTCGGGCCCGAACTTCAGCGGCATCCGCGTCTTGACGAGGCCTATCTCGCGGGCCGCCTGCTCGGATGCTGACCAAGACTCCACTGTTCGGCGCGCGGGTCGTGCTCGCGCCGATGGCGGGCATCACCAACTCGGCGTTCCGCACGCTGTGCCGCGAGTACCTGCCGTCCGGGCTGTTCGTGTCGGAGATGATCACGACTCGGGCGCTGGTGGAGCGCAACGCCAAGACGATGAGGCTGATCCGCTTCGAAGCGCACGAGCAACCGCGCTCGATGCAGCTCTACGGGGTCGACCCGGCCGTCGTCGGCGCCGCCGTGCGGATGATCGTCGAGGACGACCTGGCCGATCACATCGACCTGAACTTCGGCTGCCCGGTGCCGAAGGTGACCCGCAAGGGCGGCGGCTCGGCACTCCCGTGGCGTATCGAGCTGTTCGACGACATCGTCAGGAGCGCCGTTCGTAACGCGGCGGGCCTGCCGGTGACGGTGAAGATGCGCGTGGGCATCGATGCCGAACACGTCACCTACCGCGAGGCCGGCCTGCGCGCGCAGGACGCCGGCGTGCACCAGGTCGCGCTGCACGGCCGCACCGCGTTGCAGTTCTACAGCGGCACGGCCGACTGGGACGCCATCGCCGACCTCGTCGACCTGCTCGACATCCCGGTGCTGGGCAACGGCGACATCTGGGAGGCCGACGACGCGCTGCGCATGGTCGAGCACACCGGCTGCGCCGGCGTCGTCGTCGGACGTGGCTGCCTCGGCCGTCCCTGGCTCTTCGGGGATCTCGGCGCGGCGTTCGCCGGACGGCCGGAGCGTGCCCGTCCTGCGCTGGCCGAGGTGGCGCGCGTGATGCGCCGCCACGCCGTGCTGCTCGCCGAGTGGGCGGGCGACGAGCGGTGGGGCGTGACCGACTTCCGCAAGCACGTGGCCTGGTATCTCAAGGGATTCTCGGTCGGGAGCGAGCTGCGTCGCGCGCTTGCGCAGGCGTCGTCGCTGCGTGAGTTCGACGAGCTGCTCGCCCGCCTCGACCTGGATCAGCCGTTCCCCGAAGCCGTCGTCGGCCAACCGCGCGGCCGGACGTCGTCGGCGCGTGCAGTCGCGCTGCCCGACGGCTGGCTCGATTCCGGCGCGAGCCGGGCCGTGCCGTTCGAGGCCGAGCTCGCACACAGTGGAGGATGACGCTTGATCCGCGAACTGCTCGAGCACCATGTCGCTGCTGGAACGATGCCCGGTGCGGTCGCCGTCGTCGGTACTGACGATCCGGAGGCCGTGGCTGTCGGCAGTCTGGCGGTCGGCGGGCCGCCGATGCCTGCGGACGCGATCATGCGGATCCAGTCGATGACGAAGGTGATCACCGCTGTTTCCGCGTTGCGGTTGGTCGAGGCCGGCCGGCTCGAGCTCGACAGCGATGTCACGCAGTGGCTTCCGGAACTCGCCGAGCGGTCGGTGCTACGCACGCCGACGGCGGCCTTGGACGACACCGAACCGGCTCGCCACCCGATCACGTTGCGCCACCTGCTCACGAACACGTCCGGCTACGGCATGGCGCTCGAGCCGTCGCCGCTGCAGACAGCGATGGCCGACAACGGCACCGAAGCCGGCCCGCTGCCGCCCGCGGTCGGGGCCGACGAGTACCTGCGGCTGCTCGCCGATCTGCCGCTCGCGTTCCAGCCGGGGGAGGGCTGGCGCTATCACCATTCCTTTGCCATCCTCGGCATTCTCATCTCGCGCGTGACAGGGCGGCCGCTCGGCGACCATCTCGACGACGACCTGTTCGGCCCGCTCGGCATGCCCGACACCGGCCTCTGGGTGCCCAGCGACAAGCTCGACCGGCTGCCCGCGGCTTACGGTCACCGCGACGGCGCGCTGGTCGAGACCGAACCTGCCGGTGGTGGCTTCTACGCCGGCCCGCCGCCGTTCGACGTGAGCCACAACGAACTCGTGTCGACCGCGCAGGACTTCCACCGCTTCGTCCGCGCGCTGCTCACCGAAGGCCTGGTCTCGGCAGAGCATCTGGAGCTGTTGCGCACCGACCAGGTCGCGGACGCGTGCAAGACCCCGGAGAGCTTCTTCCCGAACTTCTGGAACGCGATGGGCTGGGGCTTCGGCGTCGCCGTCCAGCTCGACGGCGAGCACCGCGGCCGCGTCGGCTGGTCCGGCGGCCAGGGCACCGACTTCTTCGCCGACCCGGACGGTCGAGTAGCTGTGCTGCTGACGCAGGTAGAGCTGGGGCCCGCGCTGTTCCCGCTGGTCGGCGAGTTCCAGAAGGTCTAGCGGCCGGACAGCTCGCGCACGAGCGGCGCGAACGCCTCGGCGTTGTGCGCTCCGACGATGAAGTACGAGAAGCCCAGCTGCTCACGGCGGCGCTGGATCTCGTCACTCGCCGCCGCGAGGTCGTCGGGCAGGTAAGCGAGCGAGTCGGCCGCACGCAACGCCGCGACGTCGGTGTCCGGCGGCGCCATGAACGGCGCGACGTGCTCGCCGATGACTGGCACATGCATGGCGAGCTCGGGACGGTCGTCCGCGGCCGCGCGGAAGCCGTGCACGAGGCGCTCGACGTCGGCGCGCGGCTCGTTCGGAAAGATCGCGAACGTGACGGTCTCGGCGAGCTCCGCGGCGATCGCCTGCGCCTTCGGCCCGCGCACGGCCATCACCACCGGGGTGTGCAGGTCGGGCCCGTCGAGCTCGCGCAGCGCCGTGATCGTGTCGCGTACCTGGGTGAGCCGCTCGCCCGCCGAGGGGACGGGGATGCCGCGCTCACGCAGCTCGTCCTCGATGCCCGGGCGGCCGGTGCCGATGCCCACCTCGAACCGTCCGTCGGTCAGGACGGACAGCGAGTGCGCCTCCCAGGCCGTGTGCCAGGCGGCGCGGAACGGTGTCGCGTAGACCCACGTCCCCACCCGGAGATCGCTCAGCGTCGCCGCGACCGCCAGCGCCGGCGCCGGCGCGAGTTGCCACTTCGGCACGTCGGGCATCAGCAGCGTCGAATATCCCCAGTCGGCGATCTGCCGCACACGATCGCGCCACGCCGCAACCTCGGTCTGGATCGGGGCGACCACGCCGAACCGGAATGGCTTGTTCGCTGTCATCGGATACGCCTTCCGCTCGCCGTCGTTGCAACGAGCCCTATCACATCGGCGCGGGAAGCGGGTGTCTAAACATCGATCTTGGGATGCCGATGAGCACGGTGCGGCTGGGTCCGCCTCCGCAACCAGCGGTGACCAGGACGATCGGCCGGATGGCTCTGATCGAGGAGTGTTCGTGGGCCTTGCCGACCGCGACTACGTCAGGGATCTGCACACACTGCTGCGGATCAGCCGGCACGTGCCCGACGACGAGTTGCGCTACGCGTACGAGCAGGCGATGAGCGCTGCCACGCGCTCGGGTGATCTCGTCCGCGCGCGGACGCTGTCCGGTGCGTATGAGGTGTGGTCGCGTCAACGCGGGGCAGGAGTGTTCGGCCGGACCTTCGCGACCTTGAACGCGCCCCTGCCGCCGCCGCGAACCCGGGGCCGTGCCAAGTCGAGGCCCCGCCGCGCTCCCCCCGCGAAGTGCGCCTGTCCTCCGACCCGTGTGCTGTACGTGCTGATCGTCGTGCCGCTGCCGTCCTACGGCGATCCAGTGGATCACCCACCCGCCGACGAGCGGCAGCGATATGCCGGTCGCAAGGCAGGTGCAGCCGATGACCTACCCGCCCTCACCCCACGCGCGGCCCGCCGCAAGGTTGACTTCCGCGCGCGCCACCGCGCGCAGCAGTCGCCGCCGTCGCGATCTGCCGGCACGAGGCCGCAGACTGCCGCGCTCGACGGGCCTGCAGCATGTCGTGCCGTGTTCACGTGCGGCCACAAGCTGTCGTCATCCACCTGCACCGCGGCGACCGGCTCGAGTTCGCACGCACCGGCCGCCGCGCCTACCGAGTGACCGTCGTGCACGAAGCGGCGAAGCAGCGGAGTACGACAGCCACGCGTCCGTCCCACTAGCCGGTCGGTTGGCTCGCGAGCCGCGTTCATATCGCCGAATACGCGCGGTGAGCTTAGGTGCTCGACCGGTCGTTATGCGCACCCCTGCAAGGCGAACGCGGTTGTGATCCTAAACCTCGCCAAGGAGGCAACCCACACCCGCGACGTTGGCCTGTCGTGATGCGCGAGTGGACCAAGCCTACTCGTACACATACCACGTGTAGTACACGAGTTCTCGGTATATTAACTCATGTACCCGAAACGGCCGAGTTGCTGGAGTCGCGCGTAAGCGCGGCGCTGAGCCAGGAGGCTCTCGCGTCCACGTCGGCGTAAGCAGCAGACGATCAGTCGTTGGATGAAGGCGAGTCCGCACCGCGCGCGACAAACCTGGCCGCGATTGGCCGTGCCCTGGGGTTATCAGTAAAGGACATCGAGGCAGCACTCGCCGCCGATCGGCAACCTGGCAGTACTTCCTCGGCCGAGGACGACGTGCCCGTACGTCCCATGCTCTCGACGTTGCCGTTCATGTCGTTGCCGGCCGACCGCTTCGAGCAATTCGTTGCGGACCTTCAGGTGCGCTTGCACCCGACGGCGACCGTGTCGGTGCTCGGTGGGCAAGGTGACGACCAGCAGGGGTTCGACGTCCAGGTTGCGCATACGGACGCTCGTGTTGACCTTGTTCAGTGCAAACGCGAATCGCAGTTCGGGCCGAAGAAGGTCGCCGCTGCCGTCGCCGAGGCTGACCTGTCCGCTGACCGACACGTAATCGCACTGGCACGGCCCGCTACCGCCGCCGCGCGCTTCGAGATCGACAAGCACGCCGGCTGGGAACTGTGGGATCAAGTTGACTTGTCGCGGCTGGTGCGCACATTGCCCGACGAGAGCGCCCAACGGCTGGTGAAGACGTACTTCCCGAATCACGTGGAAGACTTTCTCGGGATCGCTCCGTCCGGCCCGTGGATGACGGCCGACGAGTCCTACCGAAACTCGGCCTACACCGTGCTCGACCACGAGCAGGATCTTGTCGGACGATCCGACTTGTTGAGCGACCTGCGCAGGTGGACGACTGACAGCGCCGACTCTGAGATCGGCGTGCTCATCGGGCGCGGCGGCCTCGGCAAGTCCAAGCTGCTCCACGATCTGGCTGCCGCAGCTGAAGCCGACGTAGACGTCCGGTTCCTCGCCGTCGGCCAGACTCCGCGCCGTCTGGTTTCGATCTCTTACCGACCGGCCGACCGCTGCTTGTGGTACTCGACGACGCGCACAACATCGATGGCATTGCCGCGCTCGCGGCGCAGCTGCAGCACCATCGACAGGGTGCCCGGTTGCTTCTAGCTTCCCGGCCCTACGGCGAAGCGGCGCTCGATCAGGAGATCTGGCAGTTCGGCCAGACGCCGACGCGCGCCCGGCGGTGGAAGCTTTCTGAGCTCACTAAGGCCGAGGCCCGCGAGCTGGTCGCCGGCCTCATCAACCGGACCACGTACGACCCCATCACGAGGCAACTGGCGGACATCAGCTTCGACTGCCCCTTCATCGCCGTCGTTGCGGCGGACCTGCTCTCCCGCGGTGAGCTATCGGCTTCCGCCTTCGCGTCCGACGCTGCGCTGCGGCGCGAGGTTCTCTCGCGTTATGGCAATCAGCTAGCGTCCGCCGGCCCGGGTCAAGACCTTGCAGAACGCCTGGCCGTGCTGCGTGCGCTCGCTGCCTATCAGCCGGTCCGGCTGAACGACCCCGCCATGGCTGACGCGATGACACAGCTGTCGAAGATCGACGACTGGGACGAGGTCTACGGCCGGGTCCGCGAGTTGAAGATCTCGGTCTTGCCCTGCGGCGCGGCGACTCGATTCGCGTCGTGCCCGACATGCTCGGTGACGTCTTGCTCGCGGAGGCTGCCTACGACGACCGGAGCGGCAAGGCGACCTCTTTCATCAGCCGGGCGCACCAAGCGGCTTCGGGGTCAGCGTTGCAGCACCTCCTCGTCAACGCGTCACGGATGGACTGGCAACTCCGTGATGGCGTTGCGGCCGGCGTCGACATCGTTGGCCAGCTGTGGGAGACGCTCAAAGACGAGTCGCTCGCGGCCGACTACGACGAGCAGGTGTCGCTACTCAAGTTGGTGGGACGCATTGCCTTCTTCCAACCGGCTCAGGCGCTTGAGCTAGTGCGCGCGGTGCTCGACCTCGATGTCGAGGACACCGCGCCGGCGCCTGACGGCGGATGGAAGTGGCAGGCGACGCGCCGAATGTGATTCACGGGCTCGCACCGGTGCTGAAAGCGGTTGGCTATCACCTTGACCACCTGCCGGAGGCGCTCCATCTGCTGTGGTCGCTGGCTCAGGATGATGATCGGCCGACCAACCAGTTCCCCGATCATCCGATGCGAGTTCTCGTCGAAATGGCCGACCTGCGCACGGGTAAGCCCTTCGACTATCTCTTCGCCATCATCGACGCGGCGGAGTCGTGGCTCAGCGAACCCAGCAAGCTGTCGCCGTTCAATGTCCTGAAACCGATGCTGGCCGTGGAGGCCAGCGAACACATCAATTCGGGGCTGACCCTGACCTTCCGCTCGTACGGATTGTCCCCCGACTCCGTGCGAGTCGTTCGGTCGCGTGTCATCGACCTCGCCATCGACCAGGCCAAGACCGCCGACGTCGTGACCGCCGTCCGCGCGGTCAACGCTCTAGAAGCAGCCCATCGCGCACCCACGGCATGTTCGACCGCAAGCCATCCGAGACCGAGGTCGACGACTGGGCCGAGGAGTTCGTGCCCACCATCGTCGAGCTGGGCAACATCGGTGCTGACGAGACGCGCGATCCGGCAGTCCGAATCGCCGTCCGGCGAGCCCTGTCGTGGCACGCGGACCACGGCCGGAAAGTCACGAAAACGGCCGCTTCCCAAGCGATCGCGCGGCTACATCGCTCCTTCATCGACGCCGTGGCT
The DNA here is from genome assembly GCA_963757455.1 of uncultured Actinomycetota bacterium. Lineage (GTDB taxonomy): Bacteria > Actinomycetota > Actinomycetes > Mycobacteriales > Jatrophihabitantaceae > RYN-133. The sequence continues at coordinate 26,424 of CAVWSE010000006.1, read as the reverse complement.
TGTGCCTGCACGACGGTTGGGGTCGGCTCGGCTTGCGCGCCGCTGGCGATTACCAGAAGGCCGAGGAAGCAAGGCAAGCCGAGTTCCGATGGTAGCGACTGAGCTGGCCAACGGCCGCTCGGCGACCGACGTGTTGAAGCTGCTCGAAGTCCGCCTGGGTATCGAGCGCGCGGCACTCGACGGCATCAGCAGCGCTGGTCGCTTCCTGTGGGATGTGTTCACCGCCGCACCGTCGGTGGCGATTGCTCTGCTCGACACGGCGGAATCAAGCGCGTACCCGGAATTGCTGGCCTTCGCAAGCATCGCGGTCGGGGCACTCGCCGAACAGGGGAACGAGGATGCCATTCATCTCGCACGGCGCCTGTGCGATTCCGACGACCTCGCGTTGAAGCAGAATGTCGCGCACGCGTTGTCGTGGAACCGAGGTCGCCGGCAGGGTTTGCTGCCGGGTGAGCTTGACCTTCTGATCGAGCTGGCTGCGGATGAGGATGACAGCGTGCGGGCGTCGGTCGGACGGGCCGTGTTTATGATCGCCCAATATGACAAGGCCTCAGCGGTTGAGCTGCTGTCCAAGATCGTATTCCGCGGGCACGGCAAGATCGCCGCCGAGGCGCTCAGCGCGCTCATTCAGCAGGGCCCGCTTACGTGGGCTGACACGGACGTCGCGCTCCAGAGAGCGGTGCTCGATCAGTTGATCGAGTGCATGAAGATCGACGCGTACGAGATCACCTCAGCGCTCAGCGACCTGTCACGCACCGAGCCGTTGGCCGTCACCAAGATGCTGATGGCTCGGGTCGACCGCGCGGCCGATTACGACGGCTTCGTCTACGAGGCGTTGCCGCACCATTGGGAGCCGCCACTCCAGGTCAAAGAGACCGAGTTTCTCAGCCAGTGCCTCGTCACGATCCGGGACTGGCTGGCCGACAATCCGCCGTCGGCCGTCCGTTACTTTCGGCGCGACGACGGCGCGACGTTGTACCTCGGATTGCCGGAGGATGGAGCGATCAGACCTTCGCGATCCTCAAGGTCACGAGCGCGTCGTCGGAACAGCACACTCTCGCGGTCGCGCAGATCGTCTCGCGTGTGCCGGTCGCCGTCTTCCTGTCGCGAGTTGATCTCGTGGTCAAGTGCTGCGTCGTGCAGCCACGATGGGCAAGGACGTGCGCGAGGACGTGTTCCGAACGTTGCTTCCGACGAGCGGTCTGGTTGTGACGTCCTGGTCCGGCGTATCAGCCAGACACCGATGTTGCCGAGCGCGACGAGGCGCGGCGCATCGCCAATGACCTGCCGCGCGGATCACTTGAGCGGCGCTTCTTCACACACTTGGCCGATGCGCTCGATGGACGCATCCAGTTCCGTGGAGATCGGCCCGACCCTGACTACGACGGGAGGGACTGGTGACCACGCTCGTCGCAGTCGGTTTGCTGGCGGTGTTGCTCTTCGTGCTCCTTGCTGGCTCGTGATCTTGTGGCGGTCGCGGTCCGGCAGATCTCGCGGCTTGGTCAGTTTGTGTCGACGTGATGAGGGTGCGCGGCCGCGTCAGCGTCGCGTATCGCGCTGGAAATGACGGACCCTCCGAGCACCGTCGAGCCTTAATCAACGTGTTCAAACAGGATCCGGCGCAGCGTGACCTGTGCTGGTCATGACAGCGTCTGTGAGCTACCCGCTTGGTTAGGTTCGCCCTTCCGGGCAACGCAATAGCTTCTATATGCGCATGTACGGATGACTCACGCTCCGCGCAGATCGACGGATATCTGCGTGTAGCAGCGACGTCGCGATACTGCCGCCCGCTAGCCCAGGCGTGACCTCTAGCCCGACGCTACAAACCTGAGACTGACGATCGTGGATCGCGGCCCGCGTCCATCTCGGCGTGCACATCGTGTGGCTGCGCAGACGCCGCCTGCCGTTGCGGTGGCGTGGCCCTGGTCTGAGGTCCCACCCTTCGGAACACCAAAAAAAAAAAAAAAAAAAAAAAAAAAAAAAAAAAAAAAAAAAGGATCGAGCCGCGCAACTGCTTCTCGTGCCATCACCAGGTCAGTGTCGTGGCGGATGTCTCCGTGATGTTCTTGCGGCGTCGACGAGATAGCAGGCCGCCGTTCGCACGCCGGCCGCGAAGGCACGCGGCTCGGCATGAACACGACGATATGCAACCGTGTGTGCAAGTTCTCAGGAACCTAGTACGGCGTGCCGGCACTGTCGAGCGCGCCGCTGTGAACGTCGGATCGCCTGGCACGGCAGGCCCGGATCGTGATGTGCGTGAAGACCTGACCGTTGTGCAGTTATGTGAGCACGGCAGCGATCGAGCTGATCGGGGATCCGAGATGATCGGAACTTCTGCGCAGCCCCCGACCGGAATAGCCAGCGATCGACCGATCCAGGGGCGTCGTGATCTGGAGTGCCTGGTGTCGGCTGTGATGACGGCTTGTTGACGAAGTAGATCGCGAACCCCGCGTCCAGGCGACCGCGAGAATCAGGCCGGCGACGCGTAACCCGCCCCGCGATGCCGGCTCCTGCGTGTTGACGCAGAGCGTGACACCGAACGCGACAGCGAACAGCACGCCACCGAACAGGCCGAACACGAGCGAGGCCAGGCGAAGCCGTCGAGCTCGCGATGGCGTCGCCCGGTTTGGCGCCTCAATACGCGATGAGACGCATGCGCCGCAAAGATCGGTAGCCGCCTGCGTGTAGCCGATGATCGTCTGCGCGCGGATTGGACGTGACGCCGTTCACGCGCCCCATCCAACCGCAAGACTAGCCCCCTAAAGCCAATCGCAACCCAGCTCCCTCAGCCCTCGCGCTCTGCTGCCCCTCCCAAAGCAACCCATCTCGGTCGTAGGGCATCGGCGCCGCTCCTGTCACGTGACTGCCTCGTCACCATGATCATCGGCAACCCATGGCAGGAGTTGAGGTTCGCCCTTCTCGTGCGTGTGGCCACCCCGACTATGCACGCAGGCGATCAGGTCTTCCTCTCCCATGATCGGTCGGCTGCGCCCGGTCGAGCACAACGGAGGAAGAGGTGATCAGCCCAACTGCTGCGGCGGATCGTGCGCAGTATCGACGGGTAGCGCGCGGCCGGAGTGCTTGATCAATTATCCCGGTGGGCCGCGACCTTGACCCAAAGCGCTAATCAGGCGGGGGAGTCAAGCTCTTCTGGCCCGTCGCTCTTCATCGAGTTTGCTCCGCCATCGGTGTTGGATCCCCCGCGGCGCCGCGGAATCTGCAGGCGAGGCATCTCTTGCTCCTGTGGCTGTTGGGCCCACCGCAGCAGCTGCGCGACATTGACGTCGTAAGGAGCTGTTTCGAGGTGCGCGACTAGCCCATCCGCCGCACGCCCGAGCAGCCGCTCCGCGCCGACTACATTGCCGCGCAGGCCGTGCGTGCAGCCGACGGCGAGCTGCGCGAGCGCCTTCCACAGGCTTGCGGTGGGAGCATCGCGGGCGGCCTTCCAGGCATCCTCGAACACCTCATGGGCGTGGAAGGGCCTGCCGGCATCAAGCAACTGCTGGGCGTCATGCAGGGTCTGCTGCGGCGTGCGAGCAACCCCCTCCGGCTGCCGGGGAACGCCGGCCGCGCCATGCGGGAGCGGGCGGCCAAGGCCGTCGCGAGGTCGGGCGCTCCGGGGGCGCCCCGATGCGTCACGATCGCGATCCATCACTCCAGTCTGCCGCGAGCCACGCCGATCGCTCGCGGCGGCGGCGACGAGGGCCGATCCGTGCAAGGGGGCGATGGCACTGGACGACTCGTGGTCAGGTGAGCATCGTGGCGATGAGTTCGCGGCGGCTACGGACGCCGATCTTGTCGAACACCGCCTTGAGGTGATCCTGAACGGTGTGCTCTGAAATGTGCAGCGTGGCGGAGATGACGGCCGTCGAGGTTCCGCGTAACACCAGGTTGGCCACGTCGCCCTCGCGGGGACTCAGGCCGTGCGCCGAGAGCCGCAGCGGCAGGGTGCTGGTTGCGTTGGCTTGCTCGATGACAACGGTGATGCCCAGCCCGCCGGGCGGTCCGTTGAGGCGGGACGCGTGAACGGACAGCCATTCTCCGCTGCGCGTGTGCACCCGGGTGATCGGCATGGACCCAGCGGGCGCGGTTCCATCTTCGATCGCGCGCAGTGTCGCCGCGGCGGCGTAGATGCACACCGGCAGCGGGAGGCTGCCCGCCGGCTGCATCTGCGCGAGGTACTCCGACGCCTGAGCGGTCACTGCCACGAGGCTCAAGTCGTCGGCGAGCACGACAACGCCGGGTTCGTGGCCTGGTCCGGCCGTGTCCGGGCCCTGCAGGAGCAGGGCTTGACGAAGCGCGTGCCCCAGATGCGGCGCCGCGCTGGCGACGAGCATCAGTTCCGACTCGGTGAACCCGCTGGATTGATCCATCCGATGCAGACACAGATATCCCCAGCACTGGGTACCGGTGAGCAGTGCGACGCGCAGTTCGTCGCCGAGCCCAAGCGGCCGCATGATCTCGCGGTAACGCGGGCTCGCGAGGCGGTCTCCGGAAGTGACGGAATCCAATGAGGCGACATGACTCGACGAGGCGACCAGCGCGCTGAACTTGTTGACATCCTCGGTGCCGAATTCGTTGTCCAGAAACATCGGGGTCGCGCTCGCCAGGGGCTCCTCGGCAAACCCGCCGGTGAACAACAAGCTCTGCGGGTCGGCGGTGGCGAAGAACGCGGCGTCGGCAGGCACCAGCCGCCGCACGGAGCGGAGCAATCTGCGCTGCAGGTCGGGCGCGTCCAGGCCGCCATGGCAATGCCGGATGAGATCCTGCAGTGCTCTGAGAGCTGGCGGGCTGTGCGCCACACTCTCAGTATCAGCCGATCGACGTGATTCGCCGAATCCCAACTTGTTGGGATGGTGGAGTCATCCGGGCGGTTCGATGCTCGCTGCATGACCAACAACAAGCAACTCGTCGACACGTTCATCCAGGAGTTGTTCACCAAGGCAAACCTCGATGCCGTGGACAGCTATCTCGATCCGAAGTTCGTCAACCACGACGCGCCGTTTCCTGGCGCGCCGGACGGGCCGGAAGGGATGCGTCTGGCCGCGGCATCGTTCCGTCAGGCACTGCCGGACTGGCGCAGCGACGTCGAGCAGTTGATCGGTGAAGGCGACATCGTTGTCGAGCGCTTCACCGCCAGCGGCACGCACACGGGTGGTCCGCTCATGGGTGTGCCGGCGACTGGAAAGTCGATCACCGTGGCCGGAATCAACATCTTCAGAGTCAACGGCGACCGGATCGTCGAACGCTGGGGGCGTCTCGACGAGGTCGGACTGCTTCGCCAGCTCGGGCTCGTCACCGGCTGACCGACCGACCCACGACCCCGCATTTCGGCCAGAGCAAGAGTGCAAACAAACTGACTGATCTGCGCGGCTCGCCCGCGGACGGCATGCTCGATGACGATCGATCTACGCACCAACGACCGAGGGACAACATGCTCGAGATCGATGGCTCGGAGCGGGCTGGTGGCGGCAGCCGATGAGTGCGTCCCCGCTCGCCGTGGCAAGCGCTCGCCGCTCAGTAGATCCCAGGGATGATCCGCCAGCGCACGCGAGCGCGGTATTCGTCCCAGAGCGCGCCGTACTTGGCGGCGCAGCGGCGGTCGTCGTCGATCTGGCGCGGCACGAGCAGGGCGATGTAGTAGAGGGGGTACAGCCAGGGCACGGGGTCGCCGGGCGCGCCGAGGGCGAGTGTGATGCCGACGGCCATGAGGATCTCGCCGAGGTAGTTGATGTGGCGGGCGGCGCCCCAGAAGCCGCCGCAAAGGAGCGTGCGCTCACCGTCACTGATCGCGTGCGGCTCGAATAGGCCGAAGGCGCGGGCCGTGGGATCGCGCTTGAAGATGTACTTCTGCATGTTCGCCCCGCGCGCGAGTGTCCAGCCGGCGGCGAAGACGACGCCGGCGAGGACGAGCAGCCAGGCCGGCGCGTGCGGGTCGGGCTTGTCAGCGCGCGCCCAGAGGCCCACGCAGTAGAAGTACGGGTAAAAGGCCAGACAGCCCCAGCTGAGTTTGAAGCCCACGCGCTCGGCGAACAGGTCGTAGGTGTAGAGGTGGACGCGTTCGAAGGTGAGGTAGTCCACGACGAAGTAGGTCAGCAGCCCCGCCGAGAGCGCGACGGCAGCGCTGAGGTGGCCGATCGCGAGCTCCTGGTGGGCGGCGAACGACAGAACGTTGAGCTCCAGCAGCACCGCGCCCGCCAGGTAGAGCCACATTTTCGCGTCGACCGTGCCGCCGCGCCAGCGCGGGTTCTCGCGGCGGCCGAGGTACAGGTCGGCGAGCAACGGCCTGCCGGTCGGCGGGGCGGGCAGGACGAGGGCTGCGGTGAACAGCAGTCCGACGACGCAGGCGCCGGCGAGCTCGGCCCAGCGGTGACGCCACAGCTCGTCGGCCGGCGCCGCGTGAACGGCGACGAGCACCACGGCGATCCCGACGGCGGCCACGAGGACCACGAGACCGTTGAGTCGGTAGCGCAGCGGTCGGTCGCGATCGTCGCGCACGTAGCCGTCGACCCAGCGGGCGGGGAGGGCGACGTGCAGGGCGAGGATGGCGCCGAAGGCGATCCACGGCAGGAAGAAGCCGAGGATCACGGTGCGTCGAAACCCTTGGTCGCGCGACCCATGATCGCGGTGGCGGTGGCGCGCGGCAGCAGACGGCGCATGACGAACGTGGCGAGCTTGTTCACGCCTCCCGGGGTCACCAGCGCCGTACGGCCCAGCCCTGCCAGAGCGGCCTCGACGACCTGATCGGGATCGAGGGTGCCTGGCGCGTCGCGCCCGACGGTCGCGGCGTAGCCGGGTGTGCGCACCGCCCCGGCCACGCATGCCAGGACATCGACGCCGGCGGGGCGCAGTTCGGCATGCAGGCTCTCGGCCAGGGATGTGGCAAAAGCCTTGCTGGCGGCGTAGGCGGCAAGGCCCGGGGCGCCCTGGTTGCCGGCCAGAGAGGACATCAGGACGAGCGTGCCGCGGCGGCGCTCGATCATCGCGGGGACGAGCTGGTAGATGAGGGCCAGCGGGCCGCGAACGTTGACATCGACCAGGCGCTGGGCGTGCTGCGGCGGATGGTCCAGCAGGAAGCCGGTGAACGAGAAGGCCGCGTTATAGACGGCGGTGCCTATCTCGAGCCCGCTGCCGGCCGCGGCGAGGCGGTCCGTGAAGCCAGGCTCGGCGAGATCGGCGGCCAGCGTGCGCACTTCGACCTCATGCTTGGCGGCCACGCGCTGTGCCATCTGTTCCAGCGGCTCGGGACGGCGACCGACGGCCAGGACGTGCAGGCCGCGCCGGGCGAGGGCCTCGACCCAGGCGGCACCAAGGCCCTCGGATGCCCCCACCGACGACAGCCCACGGCCCTTGTGGCAGGTGAGCACGGAACGCGGCCATATGGCCACACCTTATCCAGAGCGTCCCGCCTGCACAGAGCATCCCGCGGGCGCAGCACCACAGTGCACCAGATCCATCTGAGCGATCGACTGCGAACTACCCGCTCGCACCTTGCATTCGATCGAGACGCCGCGCAAAGGTCGTCAGCCGAGCCCGTCGAGGCAGGCGGCCACCAACGTGCCGACCGAACCGAGGTCGTAACCGCCCTCCTGCACGACGACCGTCGGCAACGCGAGCTCGCGCGAGGATCTCCCCCGCGCGGCCGTAGCCGTCGGCCGTCACCTCCAACGGGCTCTCGGGGTCGACCGCCGCCGCGTCGACGCCGAGCGAGACGACCAGGGCGTCCGCGCCGCGTTGGCCCACTCGGCCAGGTCGCGGACGCCGTCCAGCCAGCGACGGTCGCCGGTTCCCTCGGGCAGCGGGATGTTGCGGGTCGCGCCGGTCCCGTCGCCCGCGCCGGTCTCATGCGGCATGCCCGAAGAAGTGGGGGAACCAGCCGGCGGCGGGGTCGACGTGCAACGAGCCGTAGCGCACGTCGGACCGCTCCCAGAAGATCGCCTGGGTGCCGTTGCCGTGGTGGGCGTCGAGGTCGACCACCGCGACGGTGCGGCGACCAGCTGCCAGCAGCGCCTCGGCGGCCACGGCAGCGTTGTTCAGGTAGCACGAGCCGCCGTAGCCCGCGGCAGTGGCGTGGTGGCCCGGCGGCCGGCACAGGGCGTAGGCAGTGCCACCCGTGGCGGCCACCAGATCAACCGCGGACAGCGCACAGTCGACGGCAGCTCTCGCGGCCTCCCAGGTCCCCGGCCCGACAAGGGTCATCGTGTCGTAGCCGAACTGGCCGGCCCGACCGTGCGTTGCGGCAGCGGCGGTCATCGGCATGCCCTGGTCATCGCGGGAGTCGGGAAGACGTAGGGGACGACCCGGTCCTGGCCGACCAGCTCGTCGTACGGCCCGGCGAGCCACTCGGCGTAGATGGTTCGCAGGTGCTCGACGAAGGCCGGGTCGTGGACGCGATGCAGGACGGTGTCGTCGTGGGGCACCGCCTCGACGAGCTCGTGGCCACCCAGCGCATCGAGGATCCGGTCGACGCGCTCGGGCACCTCGGTGCCATCGGTCGCGACGCCGACCCAGACCTCGCGCATCGGGAGGTGACGCCGCGTCTCGGGAGACCACACGACGGGCATCGGCATGAGCGAGCATCGCATCCCCGAGCAGCGCAGATGCCTGATTGGATGGCGGCATGCCGCGCGCTCGCGACCTCGGGATCGTCATCGGGTCCGCTGCCGACCGGTCCGACCAACTCGGTTCTCGACGTACCCGGCGTGGGGCTCGGCCACACGACACTGCACCGCGACGAACCACCCCCGCCGGACGGCCGGGGCATCGCCCGCACCGGCGTCACCGTCCTCGTGCTCGCCGACGACGCGTTCTCGCGGCCGCTGCCCGCCGGCGGAGCCGTGCTCAACGGCGCCGGTGAGTGCACCGGCTTCATCACCGCCGCCGAGTGGGGATCGGCCGAGACGCCGGTCTACCTCACGTCGACGCTTCAGCTCGGCCGCGTCTACGACTCTGCGTGCCGGATCGAGCTGGAGGTCAATCCGTCCTGCGCGACCGACTTCATCATCCCCGTGGTCGCGGAGTGTGACGACTCCTTCCTCAACGACGCCCGCCGGATGCAGGTCGAGCACGACGACGTCGTCGCCGCCTGGCGTGCGGCGATGGCGTCGCGCGGCTCCGCGACTCCCCCGGACGAAGGTGCGGTCGGATCGGGCACCGGGATGTCGTGCCTGGGCTTCAAGGGCGGCATCGGTACGGCGTCCCGGGTCGTCGAGGCCACACGGTCGCGGTCCTGCTCATGACGAACTTCGGGCAGCGCGAGGAGCTGGTCGTCGGCGGTGTGCCGGTCGGGAAGCGACTGTCCGCGGGCGACGGGCCGGAGCAGCCGGCCGGCTCGTGCATCGGGATCGTGGTCACGGACGCGGCCGTCGACGGCGCTTCGTGCGCACGACTCGCCCGCCGGGTCGGCCTGGGTCTGGCCAGGGCCGGCTCGGTCGCCCATCACGGCAGCGGCGAGATCTTCATGGCCTTCGGCACGGGGATGCGCCTCGATCGCGACGGCAAGCCGGACGGCACCCCGGTCGTGACCGGACGCGCGCTCGACCCGCTCTTCACCGCCGTCGTGGAGGCGTCGGAGGAGGCAGTGCTGAACTCGATGTTCACCGCCCCGACCGTGGTCGGCAGGGACGGCAACACGAGCGAGTCGGCACACAACGACGACGTCCTGGGGCTGCTGCGGTGAGGGTCCGCGAGGAGCGGATCCCGGTCCGCGACGGCAGCTGGCTGGCCGCGACGCTGTACCTGCCGGACGAGTCGGCCGGACCGCAGCCATGTCTCGTCGAGGCCCTGCCCTACCGCAAGGACGACCTCACCTCGTCCTACGCCGACAGCTACCGCTCGCTCTGCGACAACCACGGCTACGCCGTCTGCCGGATCGACGTGCGCGGCACCGGCTCGTCGCCGGGCGACGCGCTCGACGAGTACCAGGAGGCGGAGCAGCGCGACCTGCCCGACGCCTTCAGCTGGCTCGCCGCCCAGGAGTGGTGCGACGGCCAGATCGGCATGTGGGGCACGTCGTACTCCGGCTTCAACTCCCTGCAGATCGCGTGCGAGCGACCGCCTGAGCTGAAGGCGATCTGCGCGATCTACGCCACCGACGATCGGTGGACCGACGACGTGCACTGGCGTGGCGGCGCGCTGCGGCTCGTCGATCTCGTCGACTACAACCACTACATGACGCCGATGTGCGTACTGCCTCCCGTTCCGGCGGTCTGGGGCGACGACTGGTACGACGAGTGGGTGCGCCGGCTGGAGACCAACGAGCCGTGGGTGCTGACCTGGCTGCGCGAGAACCGGCACGGCGCGTACTGGAACCACGGATCAGTACGGATCGACGGGACGACGTCGGGCTACGAGCGCATCGAGTGCCCGGTCATGATCGTCGCCGGCTGGGCGGACGGCTACCGCAACAACTCGTTCCGCACCGTCGCCGAGCTGGCCCGGCACGGCGTACCGCACCGGCTCCTGGCCGGCCCGTGGGCGCACGCCGACCCCACCACCGCGATGCCCGGGCCGCGGATCGACTTCGAGACCGAGCTGGTCGCCTGGTTCGACCACTGGCTGCGCGGCAGCGGCCGACATAGGACCGCTGCGACGTGTTCGTGCGGTCGTCGACGAGGCCCGAGGTCGACCTCGACCTGCACGAAGGATCGTGGGTCACGCCTGCCGTCGGTGCCACCGGTTGTCCCGGTGACGCTGGATCTCGACGGACCGCGGACGCTCGAGGTCGTGCCCGATGTCGGGACCGCGGCCTGGATCGACTGTGCCGGTCACCTGCCCTGGGGACTGTCGGGCGATCAGCGCCTCGACGACGCCCGTTCGCTGGTCTGGGATCTCGCGGCGCCGTCCGCTCCGGTGGTCGGGTACCCGACGCTGCACGCGCGCGTTTCGGCGTCGTCACCCGCGGCATCGCTCTCGGTGAAGCTCTGCGACGTCTTCCCCGACGGCACGTCGGCGCTGGTCTCGCGAGGCACGCTCGACCTCGCCTACCGCGACGACGTCCACGGCGCGGCGGTCCCGCTCGAGCCGGGAGCGGTGTACGACGTCGAGGTCACGCTGGACGCGTGCGCCTACTCCTGGTCGCCGGGGCAGACGCTGCGGGTGTCGATCGCGGGCGCCGACTGGCCGAACACCATTGCTCCGCCCGGGCCGGTCGCGCTGACCGTCCACGAGGCGTCGCTGACGTTGCCGCTGCTCGACGGCTCGTTCCCCGCACCGACCTTCGGCCGCCGGCGCGGAGCATTCCTCGGAGTCGACCGAGGGCGTCGGGTGGGAGTTCCACCACGACGTCCTGGCCCGGACCACCACCGCGACGACACGGTCGGACTCGCGCTACGCCACGCCCTACGACGGAACCGCGCGTGAGCTCTACCTCGGCGAGGTCGCCGTCGACACGCGCACGTTCGCGCAACGGGCGTACGCCGACACCGTCTTCGAGCTGAGCTGGCCCGGTATCGACATCACGGTGCGGTCGACCATGGCGGTCGACGTCACGCCGACGTCGTACGACGTGTCGATCTGGACGCAGGCCACGCTCGACGGCGAAGCGGTCAGCGAGCGGAGCTGGCACGAGTCGATCCCCCGCTGATCGCGGTCACACCATCCAGTTCGGACGGTAGTCCGGGATCGGTGAGCGCCGGGCGGTCGAACCCGAACGCCGCGATGTCCGAGGACGTCTCGCCTGTCGTCACGAGGTCGGCCAGGATCCGGCCGAAGGTCGGCGCGAACTTGAAGCCGTGCGCCGCACCGAGGCCGACGACGACCGACGGGTGTCCGGGTACGGGCGCGAGCACGAAGTCGCGGTCGGGCGTCAGCGTGTACTGGCAGCGCAGCGACCGCACCGGCCGGCCGGAGCCAGGCAGGAGGGAGCCGACGAAGCCCGCGAGACGGTCCAGCATCTCGGGATCGGGATCGGACGTGCGGTGGTCGGGATCGACGGCCGGCCCACCGCAGTCCTGCGCGGCCTTGATCGTCGACTCGCCGTAGCAGGGAAACCCGTAGAAGGACGGCTCGTCCATCCAGATCCACAACGGCATGTCCGCGAACGGCGCGGGATCCGCCGGCTGGAAGTACGCCGGTTGCTCGAGCGTGACGGTGAGCGGGATCGTGACCCCGAGTCGTGCGAGTACCTGGTTCGTCCAGGCATCGGCGCAGACCACGACCCCGCGGCACGTGTAGGACGCGCCCGAGGTCTCGACGACCAGATGCGAGCCGTAGTCGTCGATGCCGGTCACCGCCGTCGAGCCGAGCAAGCGTGGCGCCGTGCGCTTCGGCGCGTCGTTGCATCGCCGCGGTGCCACGAGCCGCCGGGACGATTGCGCCGCGCGACTGGAACAGCCCGAGCGTGCCTGCGGGCGGGTCGAACACCGGCCAGCGGCGGCGGATCTCCGCGACGTCGAGTTGCTCGAACTCGATGCCCACCGCTCGCAACGAGTCGCACGTAGTCGACCGCCGAGATCGCGCAATCAGGCGGGAAGAGATCGAGACCGCCGACCACGGTGACGAGCTGCTCGCCCGACTCGTCCTCGAGTCGCGCCCAGTCGTCGTACGCCTCGCACGTCAGACGCACGTACGCCGGCGTGTGATAGCTGTGCCGCAGGATCCGCGAGGTGTCGTGCGAGGCGCCGCGATTGTGGCCGAGCTCGAACTGCTCGAGCCCGACAACGGAGTGACCGCGGGCGGCCAGGTGCCAGGCCGCGGCCGAGCCGAGCGCACCGAGCCCGACGACGACGTAGTCGACGATCGGTGTCAGCCACGTTCGAGCCTCGGCAGCAACCAGCGTCGGATGTCGGCGGAGTCGTCCTCCATCGGGGCGAACCAGCCGTGCGTGTAGGCGCGCGAGGACATGCCGCGCTGCACCGACTCGCAGATCGCCCAGTCCTGGCGGTTGACCATGTCCCAGAAATCGCCCGCGTCGGACGGGTCGAACGATTCCGATTCCAGCTCGGTCGCCGCGAACAGCAGATGACACTCGATCGCAGTCCGGTCGACCGCCAGCGGACGCAGCACGAAGGCGGCGACGTGATCGGCCGAAGCAGACAGCATCAGGTTGGGGTAGACCAGTTCGCCCTTGTGCCGCACCCGCTCCTGTTCGGTGAGGCCCGGGAGCGGTGCTCGGTCGGTGGTGCCCGACATGGTGAATGTCCAGGCGCCCTCGCGGTGCGGGATGCCGTCGTCCCAGTCGAGGCCGCGGCCACCGCCCGCGAACGAAGGCACCAGCCGAGACAGTTCCGGATGCACCGGTCCGCAGTGATAGCACTCGTTGTAGTTCTCGGCGATGACCTTCCAGTTCGCCGCGACGTCGTAGGACAGGGTCAGTCCGGTGGCCAACGACGGCAGGTCGTAGTTGGCCAGCGTGCTAGCCGCCCGTCCGACCGTGTCGGCGAGCGGATCCGCCTGTGCCGGTGTCGGATGCACGAAGACGAATCCGCCCCATTGCTCGACACCGACGTGATGCAGCTGGAACTCCGACGCGTCCACCTCGCCGTCCTCGGTGTGCGGTGCATGCAGCAGCGAGCCGTCGAGTGCATAGGTCCACGAGTGATACGGGCAGCGGATCGACTTGGCGGCGCACATCCGCGGCGGCTCTCCCGCCGGCGTGGGGAACAGCTGCGAGCCGCGGTGGCGGCAGACGTTGTAGGACGCGTGCAATGCACCGCGCGAGTCGGTGGTCACCAGCAGCGATTCGCCGAGCACCTCGACGACCGCTACGCGCTCGGGCTTGTCGAGGCCGAGGTCGCTCGCCCGGCCGACACACGTCCACTCGCGAAGCAGCACGTGCTCGCGCTCGCGCTCCCACACCGACGCGTCGACGTACATCTCGCGCGGCAGCGCCGCCTGCAACGTCACGTCCTCGCCCCATCACCTAAAGCCGTGTCCCGAGCCGCCACGAGGTGACAGGCACATCGATGCCCTTCGGGATCGGCGGGCAGCACCGGCAGCGGTGTGCTGCGACACGCGTCGGCGACCTCGTCCGCGGCTCCCGAGGCCAACCACTGGCACCGCGGGTGGAACCGGCACCCGCGCGGAATCCGGGTGGGGTCCGGGATCTCGCCGCTGAGCACTATCGGCTCCAACCGCTCGATCTCGGGGACGACCGACAGCAGGGCCTGCGTGTACGGATGAGTCGGCGAGGTGAGCACGTCCTCGGTCGGCCCGGTCTCCACGACCCGGCCGAGGTACATGACCGCGATCCGGTCGGCGATGTTCCATGCGAGCCCGAGGTCGTGCGTCACGACCAGCACACCGAGCCCGAAGTCCTCGCGCAGCTTCAGCAGCAGCGCCAAGATCTCGCCCCGGATCGACGCGTCGAGGCTCGAGACCGGCTCGTCGGCAATCAGCAGCGACGGCTGCACCGCGAGCGCGCCGGCGATGAGAACGCGCTGTCGCTGACCGCCGGAGAGTTCGTGCGGATAGCGCAGGAACAACGTCTCCGGCGGCCGCAGCCCGGCCGAGGCGAGCGCGGCGGCAACGAGCTCCGTCTCGGTCTTGTCCGACTTCGCCACCAGCCGATGCACGCGTAGACCCTCGGCCACAGCTTCGTACACCGTCTGCCGCGGATTGAGTGCGCCGAGCGGGTCCTGCAGCACGAGCTGCACTTGGCGGCGCAGCGCTTTCATGCCGCGCCGCGAATGGTCGAGCGGCTTGCCGTTCCACAGCACCGCACCACTCGCCGGTCGCTCCAGGCCGATGAGCGTGCGCGCCAGCGTCGTCTTGCCGGACCCGGACTCGCCGACAAGGGCGATGACCTCGCCGGCTCGCACGGTGAGGTCGGCGCCGTCCAGCGCGCGTGCGACGCGACCGCTGCGGGTGGAGAACTCGACGCGGACGCCGTCGGCCGTCAGCTCGACACTCATGTAGCGACTCCCGCGGGCGCTTTGGTCGCGTCCGTCTCGCCGATGCGCACACAGGCGGCCGTCCTGCCCTCGCCGTACGGCATGAGCGCGCGGCTCGGCGGGAAGGCAGACGTCGGCGGCGCGCGAGCATCGCGGCGCGAAGGTGCAGCCGCCCGGCAGGTCCCAGGGCAGTGGCGGGTCGCCCGGGAGACCGGACGGCGCAAACCGGGCCGCAGGGTCACCGACGCGCGGGAACGCCGACGACAGCGCTGCGGCATACGGGTGCAGCGGCGCAGCGAAGATCTGGTCCGCCGGCCCAACCTCGACCACGCGTCCGGCGTACATGACAGTGATCCGGTCGCAGATGTCGGCGAGCACGGACAGGTCGTGGCTGATCATCATCATTCCTACGCCCCGCTCGCGGACGAGGCCGGACAACACTTTGAGCACCTGCGCCTGCACCATCACGTCGAGCGCGGTGGTGGGCTCGTCGGCGACGACCAGCTCGGGATCGCAGGCGAGGGCCATCGCGATCATCACTCGCTGCTTCTGGCCGCCGGAGAGCTGGTGCGGATAGGCCTTTGCCCGCGCCGGATCGAGGCCGACCTGCTCGAGCAGGTCGGCGACCCGCGAGCGCACGCGCCGCTCCTCGAGTTTCGGCGTGTGGACGCGGATCGGCTCGGCGATCTGGGCACCGATCCGGTGCACGGGGTTCAGCGAGTGCAGCGCTCCCTGGAACACGATCGACGCACCTGCCCACCGCACGGCCCGCAGCTCGCCCCACCGCATGGTCAGGACGTCACGTCCGTCGAAACGCACCTCGCCGCTCACCGTGGCGTTCGCCGGCTGCAACCGCAGGATGGTGCTGGCCAGGGTCGACTTGCCGCACCCGGACTCCCCCGCGACGCCGACGATCTCGCCCGCGCTCGACAGTCAGGTCGACGCCGCGCACCGCCGGCAGCGGACCCTCGCCGGTCGCGTACGTGACCCGCAGATCGCTGATGGACAAAAGCGATTCGCTCATCCGCGCGCTCGCAACCGTGGGTTCAGAATCTCCTCCAGCGCCTGTCCGACCAGGGTGAACGCGAGTACGACGAGCACCACGCAAATTCCCGGCGGCAGCACGTACCACCAGCAGCCGGTGGTGATCGCGCCTGCGTGGTAGGCGCCGTCGAGCATCGTCCCCCACGAGGTTCGGGTCGGGTCACCGAGGCCGAGGAAGCTCAACGTCGTCTCGGAGAGGATGGCGATCGCCACGGTCAACGTGGTGTTGGCGAAGACCATCGGCATCACGTTCGGCAGCACGTGCTTGGACATCTGATGCCAGCGCCCGGCGCCGATCGCCTGCGCCCGCTCGATGTAGGCGCGCTCCTTGATCGACAGCGTCTGGCTCCGGATGAGCAGTGCGGTGCCCGGCCATGACGTCACGCCGATGACGACCACGATGTTGAACAGGCCGCGGCCGAGGACGGACGCAAGCACGATCGCCAACGGCAGGAAGGGGATCACCAGGAACCACTCGGTCAGCCGGAACGTGATCCGGCCGATCCAGCCGCCGAAGTAGCCCGAGACCAGGCCGAGGACGGTGCCGAGCACGATCGAGATCACGGTCGCGGCAAGACCCACGAGCAGCGAGATCCGGGCGCCCCAGATCAGCAGCGTGAGCACCGAGCGGCCGTTCTCGTCCGTACCGAGCCAGTAGCTCGAGGACGGCGGACCGAGCACCGGCCCGTTGGCCTTGGTCACGTCCAGCCCGCTCGAGCTCGCCAGGAGCGGAGCCGCGAGCGCGACCGCCACGAAGAACACCAGGATGCCGAGCCCGAGCATGCCGCTGCGGTGGCGCCGGAACTGCGCTCCAGACCCGCTTCAACGCCGTCAGCCGGCGCCGCCGGGCGAGCTGCCGTGCCGAGAGGTGGACGGTGACGGTCTGGGTCATGTGCGCACCCGCGGGTCGATCCATCCGTAGATCAGGTTCGCGATCAGGTTGGCGATGATCACGCCGGCGCTGGCCACCAGGAAGGTGCCCTGCAGCACCCAGAAGTCCGGGACGCCGATGGCGTTGGTGGCCAGCAGGCCGAGTCCCGGGATGGAGAAGACGGTCTCGACCGTGATGGCGCCGCCGACCACGAACCCGATGTTGAGCGCGATGATCGTGGTCGTCGGCAGCATCGCGTTGCGCACCGCGTGCCGGTTGCGCACCTGCACATCGCGCAGCCCCTTCGCCCGTGCCGTCTGCAGATAGTCCTCACCGAGTTCGTCCAGCAGCGAGCTGCGCATGATCAGCGAGAAGTCCGCGAGATAGGCGAGCGTCAGCGTGGCCACGGGCAGCACCAGGTGCCAGATCGTGTCCAGTACGCCGTGCAGCGAGGTGGGGTCGACGTCCGGGCTGTGCAATCCGCCGGTGGGAAACAGGCCGGGGACGAACCAGAAGCCGACGCCGAGCGCCGCGATCAGCAGCAGGCCCAGCCACCACTCCGGCATCGCGTACAGCGTCAGCGACGTTCCGGTTGTGAACCGGTCGAACAGCCCACCGCGGTTCCACGCACCGCGGATGCCGATGTAGACCCCGATCAGTGTGGCCAGGATCGTCGAGGATGCCGACGAGCAACAGGGTCGGCCACAGGGCGTGCAGGATCAGCGTCGAGACCGGCTTGTGGTACTCGACCGAGATGCCGAGCTGACCGGTGAACGTGTTGTGCAGGAACGTCAGGAACTGCCGAGGGATCGACTCGCCGAGACCGTAGGTCTTGTTGAACGCCGCGACCTGTGCCGGCGTGCTCAGCCGGCCGCGTCCGAGTGTTCGTGCCGGGTCACCGGGCAGCACGCGAAACAGGAAGAAGTTCACGACCAGCATGAAGAAGAAGCTGCCGATCGACCCGAGCACCTTGAACCCGACGTAGGACGCGTACCCGCGTCTGCGGGGCTGAGCACCCTCGGCCTCCGCCTCGGCCTCGACCAGTCCCGGGTCTGCTGCCGGAATACTCATTCGCGATCTTCGACGGTGGCCCGCCGGCGCATCAGCCTCATGCCGAGCAGGGCCAGCGCGACGACGAGCACGATGACACCGCCGATCGTGAAGGCCGTGCCGATCGATCTGGACGCGCCGCGCCTTCGTGGCAGTGACAGCCCCGTGCAGCTTCCACCGCCGGTGGCCGCGCCGCAGTTGCCGGCCTGCGATGCGGGCTTGATGTGGATGTAGTTGTAGACGCCGTACTGCTCGAGCCACATGCCGCCCGGGTTCGGCTGCGACACGAAGCAGGCGAAGTGATCGCTGCGCACAGCCTCGCCCGTCGTGTCGTACGCCGTGACCAGGTAGGGCGATTGCTGGTAGAGGATCTGCTGCATCTTCTTGATCTCGACCTCGCGCTGCGCCTGGTTGGTCTGCACGTGCTGCTCGTTGTAGAGCGTGTCGTACTGCTTGTTGCAGAACCACGAGTCGGACCAGTTGCCGCGCTGTCCGCACGTCATGTAGCTGAGCATGTTGTCGGGGTCGGGCTCGACGAACCAGCCCCAGTAGAAGGCGTCGAAGTTGCCCTTGAGGATGATGTCGGTCAGCTGGTTGGAGCTGGGGGTCGACACCTGCGCCTTGATCCCGAGGTCGCTCAGCCACGACTTGAAGTAGTCCATCGCGTTCAGCGACGTCTCCGAGTCAGAGCGCGCATCCAGCCGCAACGTGCCGATGGGCTTGCCGTCCGGCATCGTCCGTAGCCCGTCCGACCCCTTCTTGTAGCCGGCCGCGTCGAGCAGCTGTCCCGCCTTGGCCAGGTCGAAGGTCATCTTCTGACCGGCCGGCGGCTCCCAGTGATACCTCTTGTACGACGGCGGGACGATCGTCGTCCCGGTCAGACCGGCGCCCTGGTAGACCTTCTTGATCAGCTCCGGCAGGTTCAGCGCGTAGCCGAGCGCGTGCCGGAACTTGGGGTCGAGCATCGCCGGGTTGGGATTGCCGATCGGCTTGCCGGTCTTGAGATCGACCGAGCCGGTGTTGAAGGCGATCTCCTCGAAGCCGGGCGAGTTGCCGTTGTGGGCGGTGACGCCGGCCTGGCCCTGCAGGTGCTTCACCTCGAGCGCGGTGATGCCCTCGACGAAGTCGACCTCGCCCTTGAGCAGCGCCTGGATGGCCGAGTCGTCGTTCTTGTAGAACTGGAAGATCACTTCGTCCACGTGTGGCCGGCCGCCCCAGTAGTCGGGGTTGGCCTCGAACTTGAACGTGTCGCCGTTGGCAGTGCCCTCGACCAACCGGAACGGCCCCTCGCCCACGACCGCCTTGCCGTTGCTCGGCTCGGCGGAGTAGGTCTTCACGGCGCTCTCGCTGACGTTCTTCCAGATGTGCTCGGGCACGATCGGGATCGGCAGCAGCGGAAGCGTGGCGCTCGGCCTCTTCAGCTTCATCACCACCGTTGTCGCGTTCGGCGCGGTGATGCTCGGTGACGCCGTTCAGGTAGGAGATCCACGACGCCTGCTCGGTCTTGCCGTGGAGCACCCGG
This sequence comes from uncultured Actinomycetota bacterium, assembly GCA_963757455.1. Classification (GTDB taxonomy): domain Bacteria; phylum Actinomycetota; class Actinomycetes; order Mycobacteriales; family Jatrophihabitantaceae; genus RYN-133. The sequence goes on along the minus strand of CAVWSE010000006.1, from coordinate 7,106 downwards.
TTGAACGTGTACGCCACGTCCGCGGCGGTGAGCGGCACGCCGTCGGAGAACTTCACTCCGCTGCGCACGGTGAACGTCCACGTCTTGCCGTCCGGCGAGGTCGTCCACTTCGTGGCGAGGGCGGGCGCGGGTGACATGTCGGTCATCGAGTAGCCGACGAGGTAGTCGTAGGTCAGGCCCCACATCTCGTACGACGGCGACTGGACGCCGACGAACGGGTTGAGCGAGTCGACACTCTCGCCGAGCATGGCGACCTTGAAGACCGCCTTGCTCTTGGCGGCCGCCGGGCTGCTCGCGGCAAGACCGGGCACCAGGCTCGCCAGCAACAAGGCGAGGGCGATCAGGAACACGCCGGCGGTACGGTGACGGCCGTGCCAGACCCGCCGGCCGCGCCTCGAAGGCCGCACACCCACAGCGAGCACGGCGTTGCCCGCTCCGACCCCTACTTCTGGCTGGGCGACGCCGACGACCCGGACGTCCTCGCGCACCTGACTGCGGAACGAGCTTTTTACGACGCGTCGTCTGTTCATCTCGAACCCCTCACGTCCGCGCTTCGCGCGCAGATGTTGTCGCGACTCCCCGGCACCGACGAATCCGCCCGCTGGGTCCGGAAGAGGTTCACATACTGGACCCGAAACCACGCGAACAGCGAGTACGCCGAACTGTGGCGACTGAATCATGGTTCAACAGCCGGGTCAACGACCGAATCCGAATCGTCACGAGTCTTAAACATCGCGTCGCTGGACGCCGGGACCGGCTACCTCGACGTCGGGGTGACGCTGGTCAGTCCGGACGAGGATCTGCTCGCCTACAGCGTCGACACTTCGGGCGACGAGGTCTTCGAGCTCAGGTTCCGCGACCTGCGGACGGGCGAGGATCTCGCCGACCGCGTGCCGCGCAGCTACTTCGGGGGGCCTGGAGCGCGGACTCGAGCGCGTTCCTCTACACCGTCCACGACGACGCGTACCGCCCGTTCCAGGTGTGGCGGCATCGGCTGGGCAGCGACCCCGCGCGACGACGTGCTGGTGCTCGAGGAGCCCGACGAGATGTTCTCGGTCAACGTGCGGGCCACTCGGTCCGGCGAGCTGATCGTGATCTGGAGCGAGAGTCGGTCGACCAGCGAGGCGTGGGTACTGGACGCGGCGGATCCGGGCTCGCCGCCGCGGTCGGTCGGCGGCCGCCGGCACGGCGTCGTGTATCGGGTCGAGCAGCCCCGCCGCCGACGACCGGTTGCTGGTCGTCACCAACGACGACGCGGTCGAGTTCCGGATGATGACGGCCCCGGTCCCCCGCGACGACGATCAGGACCACACCGCGTGGACCGAAGCGCGTCCCGAGGACCCGAGCGAGCGTCTGATGCGGGTCGACGCGTTCGCGGCCGCGTCGTGCTGTCCTACCGCGCCGAGCACGAGCATCGGCTGCGCGTTCTCGCGCACGATGACCTGGCGGGTGCCGGCCGGGTGCTGGCGAGCCGCTACGAGGTGGGCTGCCTCGAGTTGGCGCGCAACACGTCCTACGACGCGGCCACGGTGACCGTGCGCGACGAGAGCTACCTCCGGCCGCCGGTCTGGTCGTCGGTCGACCTGCTCTCGGGGACGACGACGGAGGTGCAGCGCGGACAGGCGCCGGGGTTCGACCCGGAGCAGTACGTCGTCGAGCGCCGCACGTTCCCGGCGCCGGACGGGACTGGTGTGCCCGCTGTACTGGTGCGGCACCGCGAGACCGCGTTGGACGGGACGGCGCCCTGCGTCATCTATGCCTACGGCGCCTACGAGGCGGTCGACGAGCCCGCGTGGGATGCCGCGCTGCCGAGCGTGCTCGACCGCGGGGTGGTGTGGGTGCACGCGCTCGTCCGCGGCGGCGGCGAGGGCGGGCGGCGCTGGTGGCTGGACGGCAGCATGCGGCACAAGCAGCACACGTTCGACGACCTGATCGCGGTGGCGGACGGTCTCGACCGGGACGGGCTGGTCGACAGTGCCCGGATCGCGACCCGCGGCCTCAGTGCGGGCGGGTTGCTGCAGGGCGTCGTGTTCTCGCAGCGGCCCGATCGATGGCGGGCCGTCGTCGCGGAGGTGCCGTTCGTCGACGTGGTCACCACGATGTTCGACGAGGCCACGCCGCTGACGATCACCGAGTGGGAGGAGTGGGGCGACCCGCGCATTCGTGAGCAGTTCGACTGGATGCTCGCCTACTCGCCGTACGACAACCTCCCGCCCGCGGGCGGGCGACCCGACCTGCTCGTCACCGGCGCCGTCCACGACCCGCGGGTGATGGTGCGCGAACCTGCCAAGTGGGTGGCCGCGTTGCGGCACTCCGACCCGGAGTGGTCAGCGCGGTGCCTGTTCCGTTGCGAGACCGGCGCCGGGGCGCACGTCGGCCCGTCCGGACGGGTCGCTCATCTCGGCTACGAGGCTGAGATCTATGCGTGGATTCTCGACCGGCTGGGAGTCGAGGCGAACACGTAGTTCGCCCTTCGCGACGCGCTCTGATGCGGTCAGCGGCAGGTCGGCGGCGAACGTCCAGTAGCGCGGAACCTTGAACGCGGCGAGCTGTTGGCGGCAGTGCTCGACGAGGTCAGGCAGCTCGGTCGCGCCGTGGCCATCGGCGGCGACGATGACGGCGTGCACCTCTTCGCCGCGCAGGTCGTCGGGCTCGGCGAGCACGGCTGCCATCGTGACCGCGGGGTGTAGCTGCAGCACGCGCTCCACCTCGGCGGCCGCGATGTTCTCGCCGCTGCGCCGGATCATGTCCTTGGTGCGGCCGACGAAGTAGACGCGTCCCTGCTCGTCCATCCGGGCCAGGTCGCCGGTGTGCAGCCAGCCGTTGCGGAACACCTCTCGCGTCGCGTCGGCGTCGCGGAAGTATCCGGTCATCATCCCGGCACCGCGCACCACGAGCTGTCCGGTGGTGCCGGGCGGCACGGGGTTGTCGGCCTCGTCGACGATGCGCGCCTCGCGTCCCGGTACGGCGCGGCCGAGGCAGCCGGTGCCGACGCACTCGTCGTGATCGCGCGGGTCGAGCCGGATGTCGCTGCCCGTTTCGGTCATCCCGAACGCTTCGAACCACGGCACGCCCCACCGCGCCTCGAGGGCGCGGTGCAGCTCGGGCGGGATGGCCGACGCGCAGACCGACCGCAGCTTGTTCGGGACGGGCGGGAGCCGGCGCGCTCAGCAGCAGCTTCGGCATCATGCCGAGGCAGTAGAACCACGTGACGCCGTACTCGACGACCTTCGACCAGAACGTGCTGGGGTGGAAGCGGTCGAGCACGACGAGCCGGCATCCGGATGCCAGCCCGAGCGCGACGTTCCACTGCGGGTCGATGTAGTGGAACGGCTGGGCGGTGAGGATGACGTCGTCCTCGGTGATGTTCGGGAACCCGTCGACGAGCCCCTGCACCAGCGTCGTCCAGTACGCGTGCGGCAGCACGCAGCCCTTGGGGGCGCCGGTCGTCCCGGAGGTGTACTGGATGTTCGACACAGTGTCGGGCGTGACGTCGTCGCCGCGGCGGCACGGTTGGCCGCGTGAGGTCGTACTTCGCCGGGTCGACCACCGCTTCGACCCGGGTGTCGGGCTGGATCTGTCGGAGCAACTCGCGCGTGGCGGTCGTCGGCAAGCACAAGGCGGGCCTGTGAGTGGGCAAGCAGGCGGGTCGCGTCGTAGCGGCGGTAGCCGGTGTTGACCGGCACCATCGCCGCGCCGAGCTTGGCGATCGCGAGCCACGCGAGCGGGAACGCCGGTGTGTTGCCGAGCATGACCGCGACGTGGTCACCGCGGCGGATGCCGTTGTCCGTGAGCAGCTGGGCGATCGCGTCGCTGCGCACATCGACGTCGGTGAAGGTCAGCGACTCGCTGTGCTCGTCGAAGACCCACGCGATCGCGTCCGGCCAGCGCTGCACGGCCCGACGCAGTAGCGCGGGCAGTGTTTGCGGCAGGGTCACGAGTTCCTTGCCCGGCTGGCTCCGAGCGCGTCGTCGCCGCGCATGGCCTGCTCGTCGGTGATGATCGCGTGCTCGATTTCCAGCTCGAGGCTGGCCTCGAAATCGGCATCGATCCCGGTGTCCAGCGCAGTCTTCGCCAGCGCGGTGGACACCCGCGGTTGACCCGCGAGTCGGCGCGCCCACTCCGTGGCCGCGTCCATCAGTTGGCTCTCGGGCACGACACGATTGACGAGGCCGAGCCGCAACGCCTCGTGCGCGTCGATCGGCTCGCCGAGCAGCAGCAACTCCTTCGCCTTGACCGGGCCGACCAGCAACGGCAGCAGCTTCGTCACGCCCGCCGGTGACGCTCAGCCCGAGGCCGACCTCGGGGAACCGGAAGCGCGTGCCCTCGGCAGCGATGACGAGGTCGCAGCCGAGCGCGAACTCCGCGCCGGCACCGATCGCGTGGCCGTGCACCGCGGCGATCACCGGGATGGACAGACCGCGGATCCGCCGCGTGACGTCCTGGAGTTGTTCGAGTCGGCGCGCAAGCCGTCGGCGTCGCCGCGCGGTTGCTTCAGGTCGTGGCCGGCGCAGAACGCGCGTCCGCGACCGGTCAGCACGGCCGCACCACAGTCGCTCGCCGCGACCTCCGCCAGCGCGGCGAGCAGACCGTCGACGAGCTCGTCGTTGACCGCGTTGAGCCGGTGCGGGCGGTTGAGCGCGATCACCGCGATGTCGGCATCGACGGTGAGCTCCACCGCCGCCTCGTCAGCCTGCTGGGTCGACACTGCCGTCCTTCCTGAGCCAGGGTGATGAGTGCGTTCATCGTCCATCTTCGAGCCGCAGCGAGGTATTACCAATGCTGGTCGACACGGTTTACGTCGGAGCGCGCTTTCTGACGGGCCGCGAGTTCATCCCCGTCGACGCCCTCGCCGTGCACCACGGCCGGATCGTTGCGCTGGGCGACGATGCGCGTGATCTGCGCGCCCGGCGCCGCGTCGATCTCGGCGGAGCGGTCGTCGTGCCGGGGTTCCACGATGCGCACAACCACCTCGCCTGGTTCGGGATGAGCCTCGACGAACTCCCGCTGGGCGTCGACAGCGTCGATCCGTCGACGAGATCTACGCCGCCGTCGCCGCGCGCGCCGCGGAGCTGCCGCCGGGAGCTGGATCATCGGCAGCGGCTACGACCAGAACAAGCTCGTCGGCGGCCACCCGAGCGCCGACGGGCTGGATCGGGCTGCGCCGCGGCATCGCGTGTGGCTCAAGCACACGTCCGGCCACATGTGCGTCGTCAACTCGGCGGTGCTCGCCGACCTCGACCTCGACCATGTGCCCGACGGCGGTGACGTCGTTCGCGACGCCGACGGGCGCCCCACCGGACTGCTGCGCGAGCAGGCCCAGCTGTTGCTGCAGCCGCTTGTCTATCCGATGCCGGTCGAGCGGGTGACTCGCGCGATCGAGCGCGGGAGTCGTGCGCTGCTCGCGCAGGGCATCACCAGCGTGCAGGAAGCCGGCATCGGCGGCGGCTGGATCGGCCGCACGCCGATCGAACTCGCCGCCTATCAGAACGCGCGCGCAGATCGCGGGCGCTCGACCTGCGGGTCACCGTGATGGTCGCGGCCGACTGCGATGCACGCCCTCGATGCCGCCGACGAGGACGACATCGAGTTCGGCCTGGATCTCGGCATGCGCACCGGCTTCGGCGACGATCGCCTGCGCATCGGCGCGATGAAGATCTTCGCCGACGGCTCGTTGGTCGGCCGCACGGCGGCGATGCTGACGCGTACGCCGACGGCGAGGGCGGACGCGGCTATTTCCAGACGTCGCCCGCGGACCTGCGCGAGACGATCGGCCGCGCGCACGATCGGGCTGGCAGGTGGCCACGCATGCCATCGGCGACCGCGCCGTCGGCGAGGTTCTCGACATCTACGAAGAGGTGCTTGCCGCGCATCCCCGGTCCGACCACCGGCACCGCATCGAACACTGCGGGATCACCCGTCCCGAGCGACGTCGAGCGGATCGCGCGGCTCGGGGTGATCCCGGTTCCGCAGGGACGGTTCGTCCACGAGTTGGGCGACGGCATGCTCGCCGCGATCGGCGCCGAGCGTGCGGCGTGGTGCTACCGGCAGAAGTCGTTCCTGGACGCGGGATCGAGCTGCCGGCGAGCTCGGACCGGCCGGTGGTGAACGGCGATCCCCTGCTCGGTCTGCGCGACCTGGTCGAGCGCCGGACTGCCTCCGGCGCGGTGCTCGCCGCCGACGAGCGACTGACTCCCGAGCAGGCGTTGCGCGCGTACACGTACGGGTCGGCGTACGCCAGCTTCGCCGAGCACCGCGTGGGCGGGCTCGACCTCGGGTATCTCGCCGACTTCGCAGTACTGTCTGCAGATCCGCTCCCCGCTGACGACCTGGCGACCTGACCGTGCCCGCGACGATCGTCGGCGGGGAGACGGTGCACACCGTGTGAGGAGTCCGGGTGCCGGTACGTCGAGCGCTCCCGTCCGATCTGCCGGCCATCCGACAGACCTTGGAGATGCACGCGTTGAGCGAGGCATCGATGCAGCGTGCCGCCGGGGCGGTCGATCAGCTCGACGATGTCGTGTTCGGGGCGGACGCGTTCGTCGAGGTGACGATCGCCGAACGGGACGACGCGCCGTTCGCCGGACTTGCCATGTGGTACCGAACGTTCTCGTCCTGGGCGCGTACGTCGGGCATCTGGCTCGAAGATCTCTTCGTGGTGGAGGCACACCGCAGGTCGGGAGTCGCGCGCGAGTTGATGGACTACCTGCGCGGCCGGACCGACGGCCGCATCGAGTGGGACGTGACGGTGGGAAACACGACCGCGGAACGCTTCTACGAGCGGCTGGGCGCGGTCGCGCTGCCGGACGTCAACCGTTACCGCTGGGTCGTGGACGATCCGCTTCAGTCGGCGGACATGTGACGCTGCACGTCAGTTTCCTGGTGCCCCATCCGGAGCGGATGGCGGTCATGGCCGCGGATCCGCTGTCCGCGGCGAACACGCCTGCCCGGTTGCCGACGGTTTCGCTGCCCGACGACGAGCCACGCGTGCCGGAGATGCTCGCCGCTGTCGGGGGCGCTGGACCCCGACACGACGGTGGTCCTTCGGACGGCGATGACGGCCGAATCTGTGTTGCTGGTGGAATGTGATGCCATCGGGGCGACGC
>CAVWSE010000005.1:0-843555 GCA_963757455.1 uncultured Actinomycetota bacterium | reverse complement strand
GGTCAGAATGTTCTGTGTATGCGTAATGAATTCATGGAGAGCCGCCGGACTCAAACCGGTGTAGTCATAGACCTGCACCTGGAGCGCAGCGGCTTGCGCGGAAAGGCTTTTTGGGTCGCCGGCCAGCGCCAGCAAAAGGAGTAGAAGGTAACAGCCTCGGTTTGACATAGGCCGAGACTGACCGGAAAATCAGAGAATCAAAATGGCCCGGCGCGGACTTAATCCTGACTCGAGATTCCCCAGAGATGACGAACTAAGTGATTTGCTCAAAGTAAGTTACCGTTAGGTCTTACCTGACAACCTCCTCGCGGAACCTTCGCGGCAAAGAACGAAGCTATTGACAAGACAACAGGACGACTCTAGTGTTCGGTCTGGAAAACCCATGACCCTTAGAGCACCGCTGCGGCTGACGTTCTTAATAATCAGTGGCGCGCTGACACTGCACTCGCAGACAGCACCCCCGACTCCGAAGCCCTCCCCCGACGTCGTCGCCGGTATTCCCGTCAACTACGACGAGGCAAAGGTTGGGACCTACTCACTGCCCGACCCGCTGCGCCTTAACAATGGAAAGCCTGTCCGCGACGCCAAAGCCTGGTACTCCAAACGCCGTCCGGAGATCGTCGCGATGTTCGAGACCCAACAATACGGCCGAGCACCGGGCAGGCCTGCGGATGAGAGCTTCGAAATGGTCGACCCAGGAACGCCTGCGCTCAACGGCAAAGCGATTCGCAAACAGGTCACCATCTATCTCGATAAGGACAAGACCGGCCCGTCGATCGATCTGCTGATCTATCTCCCCGCCGCGGCCACCAAGCCGGTGCCGATGTTTTTCAGTATCAATTTCGGCGCCGTGCAGAACGCAGTCGATGATCCCGGAATCAAATCCGAAAAAACCTGGGACCCCAAGACGAATACCCGGGTCACCCCGCCGGCGGCCCGAGGATTCGGCCACATCGATGCCGAAGACCTGCTCAACGCCGGCTTTGGTGTGGCGACCTTCTACTACGGCGATGTCGATCCTGACTATCCTGGCGGATTTGCCAATGGCATCCGGGCTCGCTACCTCAAACCCGGAGAGGGGGATCGGGCGCCGGATGACTGGGGCTCCATCGCGGCCTGGGCCTGGGGCATGAGCCGGGTCGAGGACTACTTCGAAACCGACAAGAGCATCGATGCAAAGCGGGTCGTGATCCACGGCATCTCCCGGCTGGGAAAGACCGTGATGTGGGCAGGAGCGCACGACCAGCGCTTCGCCGCCGTGATCGCGAGCTGTTCGGGCGAGGGTGGCGCTGCACTCAGTCACCGCAACTACGGCGAGACCATCGCGCATCTCACCGCTCCGGGCCGGTTTCCCTATCAGTTCGCGGCCAACTATGCGAAGTACGGCGGCTTTCCTGATAAGGCCCCGATGGATGCCAATCTCCTGATTGCGCTGATTGCTCCGCGCCCGTTGCTCCTGCAAACCGGCAGTAGCGACTCCTGGTCCGATCCCAAAGGCGAATTTCTCGCTGCGGTCGCCGCCGGGAAGGTCTACAAGCTGCTCGGCAAAGAAGACTTAGGCACGGATGTCTGGCCCGCGGCCAAGCAGCCCATCTTCCATGACCTCAGCTATTACATGCACGAGGGCGGCCACGGCATGGTGCCTTCTGACTGGGGCATCTACATTGAGTTCCTCAAGAAGACCTTCCCTCCTGCGCAGTGAGGATCAGGTCCATATAAGGCGACACCATTCCGGGGGTCGCTTCCACTAATTCGCTTCTTCCACTGTGGCAATCATGGGAATGACTGCGTCTATATTGGTGAGCTTGAACAGTTCCAGGACCCGTGGGCCCACTCCGGCGGCAATAAACCGAACACCTTTGTCCTGGCACCGGACATAGTGCCTGATGACCATACCCAGCCCCGTAGAATCCATGTACGGAACGTCGGTCAGGTCGAAGATGTTAGCGACCGGCAGCTCGCCGCTGGGCAACATCAATTGCAAATCGAACATCCTGCTGACGGCATCCGGTGATTGGCATTCAAATACGGCGCGCGCAGTGAATGGTCCGGAGAAATAGAAGATCACGGTGCCGGGAACTTCGCCTTCTTTGCGTTCGAAGGTGAGAGGAAGCCGATTCGAGATCTGAGCTTGCGTCATGGCACCAAATCCTCCGTATTGAAGTCAGGCGGCTCAATCCAGGGCCATGGCCATTTCTCTCACTTCTTCCCCCCTCCCCTCACTTTCCGTCTACGGTGACACGATACTCGTTCGTTGGGCCCCACGCCAATGGGCAGGTGGAACTCCTTCCCAGGTGCGAAAGGCGCGGACGAAGGAGTTCGAATCCTCGTAGCCCAGGAGATAGGCGGTCTCGTTCAGTTCGAGCAGGGAGTTGTTGAGATAGTGGCGGGCCAGTTGATGACGAGCCTCTTCCAGGACCTCCTGGAAGCTATAACCTGCTTCCTGCAGGCGGCGCTGCAGGGTTCGGGAACTGATGTGGAGTTCACGAGCGATGTCCTGCATTTTGGGCCGCCGGCCGGCAAGGTTTCTCTGAATCGTGGCGCGGACTGTCTCGGGAAAAGTCTCCTGGTCTTTGCGCAGTTTCAGTTCCTGGTCGAATTGCGGCGCCAGCATGGCCAGGAGCTCGGCGTTGCGGGTCACGAATGGTAGAGCAGCATCCGACGCACGGAAGACGATGGCATTTCGCGGAGCTCCGAAGACGATGGGGCAACCAAAGTGACGCCTGATAATTTTTTCGTGCGCCGGCGAGCGCGCGAGTTCGAGGCGCACCGGTGTCAGGCGGGTTCCTGTTCCGTGACGTGCAATGCAGAGCACCCAGGCGAAGCAGAGGTCGGTGAGGACTTCGGGTTCGGAGTCGTTGGCGAGCAGCCAACGGAACTGAATACTCCACTCATCATCGTCGGTTTGGTGAATAATCTCTTCCGGGCAGGAGAGTTGTTTATAGCGAGCCATTTGGCGCATGGCTTCGCCGAAGCTCGCCGTGGAGAGGGCCGCCAGGGCGATGGGATCGAAGTTTTCCGCTCTGGCCTCGGTACCCAGCTCCAGCCCTATCGCGGGGTTGGGGCTGGCTTGGCCGATACCTCTCCACAGGGCAAATAGCTCTTCCGTGGTTACGACTATGCGCGGCTGATCGAACAGTCCCGGAGGAAGTCCCGCGTTCTGAAGCAACAAGGGCAAACGGATTCCCAGCTCTTGCAATCTTGCCGGCAGTCGCCCGGGAACCCGAAAATGTTTGCTCATCTCACTATTTTTAGCCCCTAAGAGACGCCATGTCGATCACGAAGCGGTATTTGACGTCTGCCTTCTGCAGTCTGTCGTAAGCCTCGTTGACCTTCTGGATAGGAATGACTTCGACCTCGGCGGTAATGTTGTTGGCGCCGCAGAAGTCGAGCATCTCCTGGGTTTCTGCGATGCCTCCGATGGGAGAACCAGAAAGGCTACGACGACCGAAGATGAGATTGAATGCAGCGACCGACAGTGGTTTTTCGGGTGCGCCCACGAGGCACAAATGGCCGTCCCGGCGCAGAAGGTTGAGATAGGCATTGATGTCGTGGTCAGCGGAGACGGCATCGAGGATGAAGTCGAAGCTGAAGGCGTGCTTTGCCATTTCGTCCGCATTGCGGGAGACGACCACTTCGTCGGCGCCAAGACGCAGCGCATCTTGCTTCTTGTTGGGTGAGGTAGTGAAGAGGACGACGTGAGCTCCGAGGGCGTGAGCGAATTTGACCCCCATGTGGCCCAGCCCGCCGAGCCCGACAATCCCGACCTTTTTGCCTTTGGTGACTCCCCAGTGGTGCATGGGCGAATAGGTGGTGATACCGGCGCAAAGCAGAGGCGCTGCTCCGGCCAGGTCGAGATTCGAGGGAACCTTGAGCACGAATTTCTGGTTGACGACGATGGTGTCAGAGTAGCCGCCGTAGGTAACGCCACCGCTCTGCTTGTCCGGGGAGTTGTAGGTCAAGGTGAAATTAGGGCAGAACTGTTCCTGCCCTTGCTTGCAGTCGGGGCAGGTTCCGTCTGAGTCGACCATACAGCCGACAGCCGCAAGGTCTCCTGGCTTGAATTTGGTTACGGCGGAGCCGGTGCTCAGAACCCGGCCGACGATTTCGTGGCCGGGAACGCACGGGTAGACCGTGGGAAACACCCCACTCCACTCATTGCGGGCCTGGTGAAGGTCGGAATGACAGATGCCGCAGAAGAGAATCTCAATCTGCACGTCGTTTTCGGTTGGATCGCGCCGCGAGATGGTGGTGGAAGCGAGCGGCGATGTCGCACTGGCAGCGGAGAATGCTTTGGCGTTGTACATGGATATAACTTAGCCGGGCAACTGGCCTCAATGATATGCAAAACGCGCCATAGTCTATGCGGAACACGCCACACGCTCATGACCTCACCGCGTCTAGGAACGGGCAGGACCGATCCTGGAGTTTACACCGGGATGGTGATAAACAGGGCATCAGATGGTGCTATTCTTGATGCGGAGAAAGCCATTGCGAACCACCATTGCTCTGGACGACGATCTCATCAAGGCGGCACAGGAATATACCGGTTTGGTGGAGAAGAGTGCTCTCATGCGCGAGGCGCTCAAGGCGTTGATTGAGCGGGAAGCCGCTCGGAGATTGGCTGCACTCGGTGGGGCGGCGCCGGCCATGGCTTCCATCCCTCGCCGGAGATCAAAGGTGAAATGATTCTTGCCGATACGTCGGTATGGGTCGATCACTTTCGCAAGAGAGACGCCGCACTGTACGAGCAGCTGCAACGGAACGACATTTCCACTCATCCGTTTATTGTCACCGAGCTTGTTCTCGGAAACTTGCCTGATCGGCAAAATGCGATTGCTTCGCTTGATCGGCTTCCGATGGTCAAGGCCGCCCAGCTGCACGAGGTGCGGCGCTTGATCGAAGCTCATTCCTTGTTCCGGCGGGGTCTCGGTTTCGTGGATGCCCATCTGATTGCCTCTAGCCTGATTACGCCACATACCCTTCTCTGGTCGCGGGACAGGCGTCTCCGCGATGTAGCGGAGACCCTTGGACTCAAGGCGAATATTTCATAAGAATATGTAGGGACATGTCGTTGGGTTTTTCTTATCCTGCGACGTATGCCATCCTCTCGGGTGGCTCGCCGGGCTGCGGCTGCCGCAAAATAGTGCGCGGTAAGCGCGGTAAGCGCGGTAAGTCAGTCCGGCGTGGTGTCTTCGTCCTCGGTTGCGGACCAGAGGGTGGAGGGCCGCCCCTTACCTTGCGACTTTTGGCTGGTGATGGTGCCCTCGGCGGTGAGTTGTTCGAGGGCGGCGTCTATGCGCTCGCTGCGGATATGGCGTTGAAAGAGGGTTCTTATTTGATCGCGGGTGAGTCCGGCGGGAGAGGCGTCCAAGGCCTCGCGGATGCGGTCAACGATGGGATCGGCGGCAATCGGAATGAAGAGCAGGGCGGCGCTGGCGGAACAATAATCCCAGACGGCGAGGGCAGCTTCGAGGTGCGGTATGGAGACGACGGGGCTGCAGTCGAGGGCCGCGTAGATGGCGCTCAAACGCAGAACCTGGGCTTCTGCCCGGCTGGTAGCGGCGCCGAAGAGTGCCGCGCGGGCATGGCTCAAGTAGGGATAGCGATGGTTCCAGAGCTCACGCGCGTGTGGGTCGCGGGCAATGGGCGGGTGCTCCGTTCCGCTGCGGATCCAATTGAGAGCACGGCGCACTTCGCCGGCGACGCCGGCAAAGTCATCAGACGTGAGGCTCCCGCCTTCAGGCAGGCACTGGCTGCGTCGTACCGCAGTCCAGAGACAACGGTTGGCGAAGCCATTGTGGGCTTCGGCGCGATGGAGATGATGAGCCAGCTCATATTGGGTGATGTGACCGATGAGGCTGATATGAGCACCCGTGGCCTGCAAGGGACGGTGGCGATGGAGGGTGCGCAGATTGCCGCTGTCCCAGGCACAGCGGAGGAGTGGAGAGAGGTGACCTTTCTCGCGCGAGAGAATGTGAAGCACGCCGGCGAACTCCTCGGCAAGCACGAGGAGACGGCGGTCGGTGGGTTGCTCCTGATCACGCACGGCGTGGATAAGGCCATCGGCGGTTAAGCGCGCGGAGGTGACGCGGTGGGCGACCCAAGGGTCGTCCACTTCAGAGAACAAACGGCAGATATGGCGCCAGCTGGTGCCCTTGCGGGCTTTGCTGGAGTCGCCGACGAGGATGACAAAGAGGTTCAGATTGTGGCGTGTGGATTCGACCACGCAGTGCGGTCCCGGACCGACCATATTGCCGAAGGCGGCGAGAAACTGGAGGAGAATGGCGGCGGGATCGGCCTCGGTGTGGGGCGCGATGGTACGGACTGCGCGGCCGGCGACGCCGTAGTAGGCAGCATCGGCTAGTGTGGGCCACGGTGTGATCGCGGGAGGTGGCTCAGGTGGAGTTGCGTGCTCCCGGGTTTGTCAGGAAGCCCGCCGGACTGGTTGGGCTGATGCGCGTCCGGCAATAGGGCAAGCAGCTCGGCCCGGCGGCGTTGGACGTCCTCGAGCGTGGGAATATGAAGGGGCTTTGGAACAGTTACAGTGGCAGAGTTCATGATTTGACAGTAGTACAGCTCTGGAGTCGTGTCGAGGGACGTGGCAATCGTTCGTAACCATTCGTCACCTGGAGAAATGGTGTGGTAACTCTCAGTGATGAACATAGTTGGGGGGACTGGATTTGTTCTTAGCGTTGTTGCACAAGGGCTTACGCGTTGGAGCTTTTCTGTGGCCGTCTTCGATCGGGTGATTACGGGTAGAGGACTCGATGTATTCAATGCATGACGATGTGTTTCGCCTCCTCAAGCCGGTGGAGAATTGCGTCGGTGAATCCCTGCCTGGAGTGAAACTATGGGAAATCCAAATTCACTACTCAGCGGTTGTGAGGACTGTCGGCCGGTTCAACGAGAGATCACGATCAAGGTCTTCGACTACACCGTTTAGCCGGTGACGATGATGGTGTAGCCGCCTACCATCTGGTCGCCTTGGAAAGAGACCAGCCGCAGAACCTGCGCCTCGTTTTTGGCAGGAGGAGCAAGATTCGTGATCTGCTGAGTCACCTCGGGCGAGAGGAGCGTAGCGTGCAACATAAGGTGGCTCAGGTCAGCATCCCGCGCTACAACCTCCTGTAGCTTGCCGGGCGTATTGGTCGCGGCAACGGGTTTCGCGGGAGGCGTAACGTTGACCAGCGCACTAATGTTGATGCGAGGCACCGCCAATGCAGGCGTGGCGGCGAGATGCGGTATCGTAAGGGGAGTTAATTTTGCTGCCGGGTTTCCTCCCGGAATAGCGCTCACGGTGGCTGGGAGAACCAGGCTGCCGTCGGGACGTAATTCCGCCAGCACGTGCGTTTGCACCGCCGCATCTACGTTCGTTCCCGGCGCCGCGGTTCGTAGTGTGAGCTTCGCCTCCGAACCTAGCTGAAGAAGCTGGACGCGCGTGCTCTGTAAGCGGCTAGCCTCCAACGACTGAAGCAACTTACTTAGGTCCACCTGTGCTGGGGTCACATGCACGTTACGTTGTCCTGTGTGGCGGTTAGCCCAAGGTTCCCACGGGTGAGTCGTGCCGATAGGATCGCCGATCGCCGACACCCGAACTACCAGGCATTCGTGACCACCATTGGCCATCACCGGAACCCATGGTTTAGGGCATTTCACCAATTTGTGGCAAGTGTCGCTGCTACGCGGTCCAAGATCGATTCTCGTGGCCCCAATTGTGTGCTTGCCGGCATCGTTGATCGCAATCGAGGGATCGAACCAGTAGAACTCAACCTGAACGCCGGCAATTGGAGCGCGCCCCAGGTTCCAGACGTGCGCATATACGGTGTGCGGCTGACCCACTGTAAGTATCCCCCCATGATCAGGCGGAACCGCCGGACTAGTCGAAGGATCACCGGGCGCAGTCCAGATATCGGGACTCTCCCAGAAAGGAACATTTATTGGCCGATCGCCGGCGCACTGATCGGCGCGACTCTCATGTCGTCGCAGGCCGCGCACGGGGCGCAGGTCGCACACGGGCAGCATGCCGTGATCTGCGACGGGCACGTCGCCACCATCGTCGGGACGGCCGGCAACGATCACCTGATCGGCACCGACGGTCCCGACGTCATCGCGGGCCTTGGCGGCGACGACGTCATCCTCGGTCTGTCCGGGAACGACATCATCTGCGGCGGCGACGGCAATGACGTCATCAACGCGATGGGCGGCAGCGGGCAGCAGCTGTTCGGCGACGCCGGCAACGACCTGTGCATCGGGCCCGGCACGACGAACAGTTGTGAATCGCCGCGGCACCCGGACCCGAAGATGTCCGACCCGCCCACCGGCGGCGGCCCGAACCAGGGCAGCGTCAAGCGTGCGCAGTCGGCGCCCGTGTCGGCGTCGTGCAGCGTGAGCAACGGCCTGATCAAGCTTGCGATCAAGGGCAAGGTCAGCGCGTTCTACAACAACGCCGCGAACATCCTCGTCGAGCCGATCCTGTTCAAGTACCACTCGTCGACGAAGACGTGGGTCGAAAAGGACTTGGACGTCCACACGATCAAGATCGGCGGCTACAACGGCACGTTCCACAACTTCCTCGTTCGCAACACCGACAACGAGCCGGTCAAGGGCATCTACTACGTCGGCTACTACATCCAGTGGTACTCGCCGAACGGCCAGGACAACGCCGGCTACGTGTGGAAGTTCGACGACAACTACCCGAAGACCTTGAAGGGAAGCGTCCGCAACGTCGGGCTGTGCCTGCCGAACGTGTAACCGCATCCGCGATACCCACCCGTGCACAGCGGGGTCGACACCGTCGGTCCCGCTGTGCACTCGTGTCGCGGCCTCTGTCGCCGGCGCATGACACGATTCTGATCGTGTCCGCGTCGGGAGAGTTCGTCACCGAGGTGCTCGACTACGAGGAGGGACGAGCGGTCACGGTCTACGTCCCGAATGATCGCGTCGAGACGGTCGTGTACGCCGGCGACGGTGAACTGATCTCGCGGTGGGGACCAGACCTACCAACGACGAACGTCGCATCGACGATGGTTGTCGGCGTCCATCGGCATGCAGACGAGGAACGTCGGTTGCACGAGTACTCGCCGGGTTTCGATCCGCAACGCTTCGGCGCGCACGAAGCATTCCTTGTCGGCGACGTCCGCGGCTGGGTCAAATCGCGGTTCGGCGTCGACCTTCCGGCCGAGCGCACGGCGATCTTCGGAGTGTCCGCCGGAGCGGAATTCGCCCTCGCCCTCGGCTTGCGACATCCCGACGTGTTCGGCGCCATCCTCGCCGCTTCACCAGGTGCCGGCTACCGCCCACCGTCGACACTCCCGAGCCCCGTCCCGCGTACCTATCTGGTGGCAGGCACAGGGGAACCGTTCTTCCTCGCGAACGCCACCCGCTGGGCGACAGCGCTGCGCGACGCGGGCGCCGAGGTCGTCATGACCGAACGAAATGGAGCGCACGGCGACCAATTCTGGCGCGACGAATTCCCGCTGATGGTCGGGTGGGCGTTCGGACGCTCGTCCTAGCAGGTTCAGCCGACTGTTCAGACGATGAGCGGCAGGTCCGCCATCCCCCCGGCGAAGGTGCGGCAGTACGCGCGCCAGGCGCCGGCGCGATCGTCCTCCCAGACTCCGGTTTGCGGGCCGTACTCGAGCAGTAGGTAGGTGCGCACGACGACGAAGTGCGCGAAGTCCTCGATCCGATCGGCCGACAGCTCGGGTGCGAATCGAGCCGAGATGAACCAGCCGGTGGGGTGGCCCTCGGCGATGACAACGCCGATGCATCCCGGTTTGAGCCCGTCGCAAGAAGGCGTGAGCTCGATGCTGCGCGCGAGAGCCCAGTTCTGCTCGCTTCGGTTCATAGCTGACCTCCGCCTCGGTGCAACGTTGACCACGCGAGGTGCAGGACAAAGGTTCAACTCACCTGGCGAATAGATTCACATCCGGTCGCTGTTGTCCCTGAAACACCACAGACGAAGGGACAAGGCGTGCAACCACAATTTGGGACGCTCGGGGTATGGGGTCACGAGTCGCAGTTCACCCCTGAGCTGGCCCGCCAGCTCGAGCAGCTCGGGTACACCGGGATCTGGCTCGGCGGCTCCCCCGGCGGGGATCTTGCGGTGGTCTCGTCGCTGCTGAACGCAACCGAGCGCATCACCGTCGCGACCGGGATCGTGAACATCTGGCAGGACGATCCGCGCACCATCGCCGCAGCCCACCGGCGCATCACCGCCGAGCATCCCGGACGGTTCCTGCTCGGAATCGGCACGGGGCATCCCGAGGCGACCTCGGACTACAAGCATCCCTATCAAGCACTCGTCGACTACCTCGACGTCCTCGACGACGAAGGAGTGCCGAAGGAGGAGCGAGCACTCGCCGCGCTCGGCCCGAAGGTACTTCGTCTGGCGCGCGACCGTACTGCCGGCGCGCATCCGTACCTCGTCCCGCCGGAGCACACCGTGATCGCGCGCGAGACCCTCGGCGCGGGCGTTCTACTGGCACCTGAACACAAGGTCGTGCTCGAGACCGATCCCGAGCGCGCCCGCGCGATCGGACGTCCCAAGGTCGACAAGCCTTACCTCGGTCTCGTCAACTACACGTCCAACTTGCGCAGACTCGGCTGGGGAGACGCCGACCTGGCCAGCCCGGGCAGTGACGCGCTGGTCGATGCGCTCGTCGCGTGGGGCGACGCCTCGACGGTCGCAGCGCGCATCCGAGCGCACCTCGACGCGGGTGCCGATCACGTCCCGGTGCAACTGCTGACCGAGCCGGACGCCGATCCGTTGCCCGGCTACCGCGCCCTGGCCGAACAGCTGCTGTAGCCGGTCGGCCTAGTGGCCGTAGTTCTGCGGGAGTCCTATCGACCTCGTGATTTCGTGGTCGATGTTGTCGACAGCAGCGCTGAACGATGAGCTGAGTGCGATGGCCTTCCGATCACCAACCCGCAGCGTCGCGGTCGAGCACCCGACCATGTTCACAACAAGTCGCGAGCTTGTGCCCGGACCGTGGAACACGAGTCGGTCGAACCACCTCTCGCCACCGAGATCCGCCGGGCAGCCCGTGTAGAAGGTCGGAACCGCGCGCGGGAGACGGTTGACGAAGGCGACGAGCGCGTGTGCGGCGGATCCGGTCAGGGTGCGGTGCACGGTCGGAGCACCCTGGTGCATCTGCGGATTCGTCCGAACCACAAGGACGTCCACCGCGGTAATCGACGACGGGACCGTATCGGCCGGATCGCGGCGTGGCGCCCAGAGCACCTGGGCATCGGCGCGCACTGCGACACCGTGCTGGTACGCGATCACGTTGTAGTTCAACGATCGGAACGCGTCCGCCTGGAAATCGAGCGAGGCGTTGCGCGGCACCCCGGGTCCCCCGGCCGAGCCCGAGCCCGACTGAGTCATCCCCGCGGGCGGGTGCTGTTGCAAGTAGGCGATCGTCGCGGCCACAGTGCCCGCTGCCGTCCAGAATCGCGTTCGTTGCACGTGTTGGGCGCCAGGGACCGACGCGGGCTGGGACAGCATCTTGTCCGGCGCCGATGTGCGGCGTACCGCGCCGGGAACCATCGGCGCCGTGTCGACGATGAACCCCGCGCGTCGCACGGCCTGCTCGTGCGCGGACCCGGGCGGTTCGGACCGACCGTCCCGCGGCCATTGCGCCTGCGGGACCTTCGGGACGTGGCGAGGCGCGCCCGGTCCGAACAGGACGCCCGCCGTCACTGCCAGCGCCAGCACGACGACAGCGGCGCTCACAGCCGCGACAGGCCGTCGCGCGCTCACGCGCTTCGGCTCGCGCTCGACGTCGCCCATCGGCCACCTCCACCCATTAGACGCGAAGAACGACCGCAAACGTTCGCCCGCCCGATGTCGGCGAGATGAATAATAATGAGGTACCTCACAATGAGGAGTATCAAGGTGAGGGTCCTCGTTCTCCCCAGGTGTCAGCATCGGTGAAAGGTGTCGCCAACATGTCCAAGGAAGTCTCATCGGTTGAAGCCGGTCAGACCTACATGGAGTTGCACCACCAGTTGCACCGCATCGTCGATCAGGCGATGTGCGCGGCCGGGCTCTCGCTGGGCCGGGCCAAGGTGCTGATGCGACTCGAGTCCCACGGCCCGATGAACCAGGCGACCTTGGCCGGCCTGCTCGGGTTCGCACCGCGATCGGTCACCGAGACGGTGGACGTTCTCGAGCGCGAGGGCTTGGTCACCCGGACCGAGGACCCCAACGACCGGCGAGCCCGGATCGTCTCGCTCACCGAGTCCGGACGTGAAGCGTGCGCCACTGCCGCTGCCGTCCGTACCAAGACGATGAACGAGATCTTCGGCGTCCTCAGCCCGATCGAGCGCGCACAACTCGTGTCGCTGCTCTCCACCGTTCGTACCAATCTCGTTCAAGGAGATACCGACTGTGTCCGATAGAGGCGTGTCCGTTAGAGGAATCGCCGAGCAGAAGGCGGCTGAGGCACGGGCGAATTCGCACCGCTGGCTCGTCCTGGTCGTCGTCTCGATCGCGCAACTGATGGTCGTCCTCGACGCGACCGTCGTGAACATTGCCCTGCCGTCCGCGCAAACCGACCTCGGCTTCGGCGACAGCCAGCGGCAGTGGATCGTCACCGCGTACGCCCTCGCCTTCGGCAGCCTGCTGCTGCTCGGCGGTCGCATCGGCGACCTGGTCGGACGCAAGCGCATCTTCCTGATCGCGCTCGTCGCGTTCGCCGCCGCGTCTGCACTGGGTGGGGCAGCGCCGTCATTCGGCGTGCTGGTCGCCGCCCGCGCAATCCAAGGTGTCGCCGGCGCCATGCTCGCCCCGGCCGCACTCAGCACCCTCGTCACCACCTTCACCGACCCGCACGAGCGGGGTAAGGCCTTCGGCGCGTTCGGCACCGTCGCCGTCGGTGGCGGCGCTGTCGGCCTGATTCTCGGTGGTGTGCTCACCGAGTACCTGTCGTGGCGCTGGTGCATGTACGTCAACGTCGTGTTCGCCGCCGCCGCCTTCATCGGCGCACTGATCTACATGAGCCCCAGCAAGCCGCCGGTGCGTCCGCGCATCGACATCATCGGCACCGCGCTGGCCGCGTTCGGCCTGTTCGGGATCGTCTTCGGTTTCTCGCAGGCCGAGATCGACGGCTGGGGTTCCGCGGTCACCATCACGTCCCTCATCCTCGGCGGCGTCTTCTTGATCGCGTTCGTGCTCGCCGAGCGCATCGTCGAGCACCCGCTTCTGCCGTTGCGCGTCGTGGCCGATCGCTCGCGCGGCATGGCCTTCGCCGCCGTCGGCATCGCCGGACTGGCAATGTTCGGGTTGTTCCTGTTCCTGACCTACTACTTGCAGGTCGTGAAGCACTTCAGCCCGGTTGCGTCCGGTCTCGCGTTCTTGCCGATGATCGGCTGCGTGATGATCAGCTCGAACCTGTCGAACATCGTTACGTTGCCGCGCTTCGGCCCGCGCATCGTGATCACGATCGGCATGGTGCTCGGCTTCCTCGGCCTCGGCTACCTGTCACGCCTGGACGTCGACTCGTCCTACGCCGGCAGTGTGCTTCCCGCGCTCGTCCTGATGGGACTGGCGATGGGCATGGTGATGGCGCCGTCGATGAACACCGCGACTGCGGGCGTGCAGCCGCAGGACTCCGGTGTCGCTGCCGCGCTCGTGAGCACGATGCAGCAGGTCGGCGGCTCGGTCGGGACGGCAGTGCTGAGCACGATCGCCGCCTCGGCGACCACGAGCTACGCACAGTCGCACGTCGGTTCGTCGGCGTTCGTCTCCGCGACGCACGGCTACACCGTCGTCTTCATGACGTCCGCGCTGATCTTCGCCGTCGGCGGAGTCTTGGCCGCGGTGTTCTTCCCATCGAAGAGCCGCCTGGCCGAGATGCGGGGCGAGACCCTTCCGGCTGCGCCGGCTGCAGAGGTCCGGCTCGAGACCGAGCTGCTCGACGAGGTCGGCGCGATCGACTGACGAGCTCAGAACGGCCGACGGCCGGACGCTTCGGGGGGAAGCGTCCGGCCGTCGGTGTCAGTTCTGCTTCAGAGCTCGACCCTCATGCCTTGGTGATCACCTTGGTCAGCTGCGCCACGTCCGGAGCGCCGAGACCGGTGACCAGGTCGTAACCCGGTGTTGCTGTGTACGTGCCGTTGGCACCGGCGACGATGTCGGTGAAGCCAGGCACTGGAGCCGGGTTCGGCGACGGGATGATGATCGGGATGCCGGCCGGGTTGGTCGCCGGAGTGCCCGGGTTCACCTTGTCGTAGACGCGGTACAAGGCGATCGAGGCCAGCCCGAGTGAGTTGCCGTGGGCTGACTCCATGCGGGCCCACAGTCCGAGCATCATCGGTGAGGACAGGCTCGTCCCGCCCACGTACGACAGCGTCTTGCCGACGTAGATCTGCGCCGGTGTCGCGACGTTCGGGTCGGCGTCGAGCGCGATGTCGGGAACGGCACGACCGCCCGTGACGTACTGGCCGGAGAAGGCCGGGTCGCTGGCCTGCGTCCACCAACCCGGGTTCTCGACATAGCTGACGCCGCCGCCACTGCCGAGCCAGCCCAGCTCCTGGATGCGGTTCCCGTCGGCGTCGCTGATCAGGCTGGTGCCACCGACGGCCGTGTTGAACTCGCCGGAGGCCGGCCAGTTGACGCCGGGGACGCCGGCGGGCGCACCGAGCGCCGCGACGTACATGCACGCGTCGCCGTTGTCGCCGGACGAGGCGAACAGGCTCTGACCCTGCATCGCGCCTTCCTGCATCAGGACGTCGGTCGACACCTCGGAACCGTCGAGATAGGAGTTGATCTCGCAGCCACCGATGCTCGCGGAGAGCGCACGCGCCTTGTTCTGCGACACGAAGCTGGCGAAGTCGGCCTCGACCTCGGCATCGACGAGCGAGCCGATGTTGTACATGTACAGCCGGCTGACGCCGCCGGACACGATGGTCGAGACCTGCGAGTCCATGTCGAACTCGTCTGCGCCTGCCGTGTCGGCCGACTGGGGGCCGACCTTGACGAGCGTGACCGGAACGGTGGACGCGTGTTCCTTCTGCTCGGCGTAGCGCAGCGAGGTGATCGTGCTGGTCTGGTCGCCCTCGGTCAGGATCGCGACCGCGGTCTTCGTCCCCGCGGTCGTCGACGTGGCGTCGTAGGTGGTGGCGAACTGCGCCGGGGTCAGCCCACCCGTGCTCGGCGAGCCGGCAGCGGCCTGGGTCTTGATGCTGTTGAGCGGCAGGTTGTTCAAGCCCATGACCGCCGAGACGGTCGAGCCGAGCGCCGCCGGGACCTTCGCGGCGGTGGTGTTGCCGAACACCGTGTTCGCGCCGAGGCGGTAACTGGTCAGCGCGGTCGAGAAGGCGTGCTCGGCCTGGGCGGCGGTGCCGCTGGCCGACACCAGCAGGCGGTTACCGGATGCGGTGATGCCGGTGAAGCCCTGTGCCTTCAGGTAGTTCTCGACGGCCGCGACGCTGGCGCTGCTCGGCGCATAGCTGGCGCGCCATTGGTCGGCGGTGAGGTAGTGGTGGTAGGTGCTGCTGCCCGGCGTGTAGATCGCGCGCAATGCGGTTTGCATCGCGGCAGCGTTACGCGGGGTGAGCGCCAGCCCGATGTGCAGGGGCGTGCTCGACGGCGTCGCGCCGAGCGTCGTTCCGCGGTACGTGACCGCCTTGGTCGCAGTGCTCGTCCAACCGCCTGTCGCCGCGTGGGCTGACGTTGCGGCGAAGGTGACAGTGCTGATCGCGACTGCGGTGGCGGCCGCGGCAGCTTGCCATCTTGTGTGGCCCATGGACACTCCTCGTGTCTCGTACTCGGGACGTGTCCGGTAGGACACGCGCGCCGACGAGAACGATTCGACGAGGTGCAAGGTGACGCAGGTGGACCTCGACGTCGCTTGGTTCACCCTCAACCTCGGATGATTTCGGGGCGAATCGGACACGACTCGGCCCACACCGCATAGGGTTCGCAGGTGACCGTGCTGATCTTCTCGATGACCGTGTCCGCGGACGGCTATGTCGCCGATCGCGACGGCGGAATCGGGTGGTCGTCACCCACCGACGAACTGTTCCTGTTCCACCACGAGCAGGTGCGCGGGCTCGGCGCCTACCTGTGCGGCCGCAGGCTCTACGAGACGATGCTGCCCTGGGAGACCGACCCCGCACTGAGCGCAAGCGAGGCCGGGGCCGCGTTCGCCGAGACGTGGAGTGCCCTGCCGAAGGTCGTGTTCAGCCGCACTCTCGACAGCGTCCAGGGCAACGCACGACTCGCCCAGACAACGCTCGCTGAGGAGGTTGCAGAGGCGCTCGCCGCAACCGACAGGGACGTGTCGATCGGCGGCGCCGGCCTCGCCGGCGCTGCGATCGAACTTGGCCTCGTGGACGAATTCCGCATCTTCCGCGCGGCCGCGGTCATCGGCGGTGGCACGCCGTTCTTTCCACCGGTCACGGACAACATCGAGCTCGAGCTGATCGACACCAGAACGTTCGGCACGCGGGTGATCTACGAGCGCTATCGGCGGCTTCGTCCTTGACTCGGACAAATTCGTCGGCCTAAGTTTTGTTGAGGCCCGAAAAGTCCGAAAAAGTGGGGTTATGACTAGGCGTCGCGTGTTCCAACTCGTCGCGGCCGCCGTTGCCACCTGTCTCGCCGCGACCGTCCTCGTCGCGTGCAGCGGCCCGGGTGGCGGCCGCGTGAAAGTCGCTCTGATCCTCAAGGAGTTCACGAACCCGTACTGGATCTCGATGGAATCGGCGGCACGCGCCGAGGCTTCGAAGCACAATCTGTATCTGCAGGTCTCGGCCGGGCTGACCGATGACGACACCTACTCGCAGATCAACCAGGTCGACGCGGCGATCGCAGCGGGCGTCAAGGGCATCATCATCACGCCGAACGGCAACGCCGTGAATACGGCGCTCGATCAGGCGAAGTCCTACGGCATTGCCGTGATCGTGCTCGACACGGCGCCGGTGCCGGCGAGCACCGCCGATGTCACGTATGCCACCGACAACACCCAGGCAGGCATGCTGATCGGCAAGTGGATGGCCGCCAAACTCGCCGGCAAGAGTGCCGACATCGCCATGCTCGACGACCTCGCCGACCAGGTGCTCACCGTCGACGTCGATCGCGACCACGGCTTCCTGAAGGGCATGGGCATCCCGGTCGGCAATCCGGGTATCAACGGCGAAGAGCCGAAGCAAGGTCACTACACCGGTGGAAAGGGCGGCAGTTACAAGATCAGTTGTCAGCTGCCGACCGAGGGCGCCCAGACCGGCGGACAGGATGCGATGGAGACCTGCCTGTCGAAGGACCCGAACATCAACACGGTTTACGCGATCAACGAACCGTCGGCCGAGGGAGCAACGACGGCGCTGCGCAACCAGGGCAAGAAGAACGTCACGGTGGTGGCCGTCGACGGTGGGTGCGCCGCTCTGCACTTCGTGTCGAGCGGCGCGATCGGCGCCACGGCCGGGCAGTACCCGGACAAGATGGCCCGCCTCGGCATCGACGCGATCGCGCACTTCGCCCAGACCGGCATGCGGCCGCACAACCCGCCGGGCCAGGACTTCAGCAACACCGGCACAAAGCTCTACACCGACGATCCGCAGCACGGTGTAACAGGTCTGACGACGAAGCAGGCCGCGAAGATCTGTTGGGGTGGTAATTCGACATGACCACGAGCGTCACCTCCTCCGACTCGTCCGGCGCGCCGGACGACGCGACCGAACACGACGACACACCGCAACGCCGGAACAATCCGATCCAGGCGCAATTGCACGCCCATCCGGCGCTGGGCCCACTGGCGGTCCTGATCGTCGCCGCGATCGTGTTCGAGTGCATCAATACGAGGTTCTTCAACCCCGCGAACCTGTCGATCATGCTGCAGGAAGTTGCCGTCGTCGGCCTGCTCGCGCTCGGCCAGAGCATCATCATCCTCACCGCCGGCATCGACCTGTCGGTCGGCGCGGCGATGATCCTCTCGCAAATGGTGATGGCGGGCCTCGCCGTCAACTCCGGCGTTCCGGGTGCATTGGCGATCATCATCGGCCTGCTCGCGGCGCTGGCGACCGGGCTGGTCAACGGGCTGCTCGTGACGAAACTGCACGTGCCACCGTTCATCGCCACGCTCGGCACGCTCGGTGTCTTCACATCCGTCGGCCTGAAGTACGCGAACGGCCAGACGATCACGCCTGGCAACGGAAGCTTCCTGTTGTGGACAGGCAAGATCATCAAGTTCGGCACGTTCCACATCACCACTGGCGTGTTGATCATGATCGTGCTCTACATCCTCATCGGCATTGCACTCGGCGCAACAGCGTGGGGCAAGCACGTGTACGCGGTCGGCGATGATCAGGAAGCCTCGCGATTGATGGGTATTCCGACCACCCGCGTGCTGTTCAGCGTGTACGTCGCCGCGGGCGTCGTCTACGGCATCGCGGCATGGGTGCAGATCGGACGGGTCGGCGACGCAAGCACCAACATCTCCTCGACGCTCAACCTCGACAGCATCACGGCTGCCGTCATCGGTGGGATCAGCCTGTTCGGCGGTCGCGGCGTCGTGATCGGGACGCTGTTCGGTGCGCTGATCGTGCAGGTCTTCACCAACGGCCTCGCGTTGGCGGGCGTGCCCGACCTCTATCAGCAACTTGCGGAGGGTCTGCTCGTGATTGCAGCAGTCAGCGTCGATCAATGGATCCGGAGAGTGCGTCGGTGAGTGACGCTTGCGGAGCGACGGGAGCGCAATGAGCGACGAGCAGACACCGGTACTGCAGGCCAAGGGCCTGTGGCAGTTCTACGGGCGCGTTGCCGCGCTGCGCGGAACAGACTTCGAATTGCTACCCGGCGAGATCCTTGCCGTCATCGGGGACAACGGCGCCGGGAAGTCCTCACTGATCAAGTGCCTGTCGGGTGCCGCCGTCCCGGATGAGGGCGAGATCATGCTCGACGGTGAGCGGGTCCGGTTCCGCACACCACAGCAGGCCAAGGCCGCGGGGATCGAAACGGTTTACCAGACGCTCGCAGTCGCGCCCGCCCTCGACATCGCGTCGAACATGTACCTCGGACGCGAGGTGCGCCGAGCGGGCCCGCTCGGCACGATCTTCCGCTTCCTCGACACGGCCCGCATGCGCGACCAGGCGCAGGACCAGGTCAAGGCGCTCGGCATCGCGACGTTGCAGGACATCACGCAAGCTGTCGAGACGCTTTCGGGCGGACAACGGCAGGCGGTCGCGGTCGCCCGGGCGGCGGCGTTCGGCAACAAGGCGATCATCCTGGACGAGCCCACGGCTGCTCTCGGCGTTCGCGAGTCGGCGCAGGTCGTCGACCTGATCAAGCGCCTGCGCGACGGCGGCATGCCCGTCGTGCTCATCAGCCACGATATGCCGAGCGTGTTCGAACTGGCCGATCGCATCCACGTCCAACGACTCGGCAAGCGTGCCGCCGTCATCTCGCCCTCGACGCATTCGATGGACGATGCCGTGGCGATCATGACCGGTGCGCGCGCCGCCTGACCGTAGCCACATCGGTAACCAATGCGTTACGGTAGCCAACAGGTTACCGAGACGGAGGCACGCCGATGGCAACCGCTGCGACAGCGGGTGATCCGTTCGAAGCGCTGGGCGACCCGAACCGGCGCGAGATCCTGCGGCTGCTGAGCGCACGCGACATGCCGGTCGCCGAGATCGCGGCGGCGATGCCGATCAGCCGTCCGGCAGTCTCTCGGCATCTGCGTCTGCTCAAGGACGCCGGCCTGGTCATCGAAGAGGCCCGCGGTACGCGGCGCATCTACCAGCTGCAGGAGGCGGGCCTGAGCGCCGTGCAGGACTATCTCACCGGGGTGTGGGGCGAGGCTGCCGCGCGTTTCCGGCTCGTCGCAGAGAACACCGGCACGAGGAGGACTCGTCGGTGACCGCTCCACTCAAGATGTCCTTCGACGTGGCGTGCTCGGTGGAACATGCCTTCGACGTCTGGACGAACCGCATCGACACGTGGTGGCCGTCCGACCACTCGGTGAGCGGTGATCCCGACATCGAGGTGCACCTGCAGGGCGAGGTCGGCGGCCGGATCTACGAACGCACCGCTGACGGCACCGAGCACGAGTGGGGCGAAGTGACGCAGTGGACGCCGCCGACCCGCCTCGCCTACCTGTGGCACCTGCGTCGCGACCGCACCGACGCGACCGAGGTCGAGATCACCTTCGTCGCAGCCGGGCCGGAGGCAACCCGCGTCGAGATCGAACACCGCGGGTGGCAACAGCTCGCCGACGGCCAGCAGTGGCGCGAACGCAACGTGATCGGCTGGCAGTCACTCGTCCCGCATTTCATCCGAGCAGTCGACAAGGAGACCTAGATGGCCGCTGGAACCAAGGACGATCCGTGGGTGCTCCGCACCCCGCCGGGCAGCTCCGGATACACGATGTATCGAGACGAATCCGTTGATCCGCCAACGCTTGTCTGCCAGGTCGGATCGACCAAGCTCACCTATCAGGCGCGCGCGATCGACGACTTGCACGCATGGCTCAAGGAGCGCGGCGAGTGGATCCCGCTCGGGTCGGCGGACGAGGGCAAGTCCGCGGCAGCAGGGACCGTCGAGGAGTTCGGCCGATCCGCGGACAACCCAGTCGGTGGTTGGTACGGCCTGCGCAAGGGGTATCGCGGCAGGTTCGGCATGTATCTGCCGCCACTGCTGGAAGAACTCGGGCTCGCCGAACTGACGCACGAGGCGCGTAACAACACCATGCGCGGGATCTGAGGAGCGGGCATGACGTCGATCAAAGTCGTCCGGTACACCACGAAACCGGAAGCTGCAGAAGAGAACGCAACGCTGGTCGCGGCCGTCTATGCCGAGCTGGCCGAAACGAAGCCGGACGGGCTGCGCTACGCCACGCTGCGGCTCGACGACGGCGTGAGCTTCGTCCACATCGCGGTGCTCGACACAGAACCCAACCCACTCAACTCGTCGCCGGCATTCGCACAGTTCCAGTCGAAGCTCGGCGAGCGCGTGGCCGACGGGCCCGATCCGCGCGACGCCGATGTCGTCGGGTCATACGGCCTGTTCTGACGCGACCGGGTCAGCAACCGAGCGCAAGGCCTTCGATGCGGTCCGAGTCGTGGCACAGCCAGACGCACACGGTGAGATTCTCGCGGCAGGCCCGGAGCACGAGCTCGGCAACGCCGCGCTCGCGGCTGCGGAACAGTTTGCCGTCGCAGCACCCGTCCAGGACGAATCCTTCGAAGTCGCCGTGGCAGTCGAAGATCACCTCGGCGACCTTGCCGCAAAGCTCGCGGTCGCGAGTTCCGTGGTGCCCATCGCCCTCGCCGTGCTTCTTGCCTCCCGGCAGCTCCGGGACCCAGGTCAGCGACGCGGGCACCTTCGATGAATCACCACCGACGCCGTCGAGGCGCGCGGACGAGTACTCGATGTAGCGCTTGAGCACGGGCGCCCACCGATCGCCGGGTGACAGGTGCGCGAGGCGCCACTTCATGATCGCCAGCGTGATCTGCTCGGGGACGAGCATCCGCTCCCCCGTGCTCACCGGCACCCGCACGATGAAGCTGCCGACGACGTAACGCCAAGCGACGAGCGCCGCGCGCTCGGACTCGCCGGGCTCGACCGCCGCGTCGACGGCGGTCGACGCGGCTGCCTTGCGCGTGCGCCGCGCCTTCGCCGCCGGGGCGTTGAGCTCCTGCACCTGCGGAGGCGGGGCGGCCTTTCTCCCGAACTTGGTGGAAACGCGCCGGACCAGCACCTCGAACTCCTGGCCCGTGCGGATGCCGACCGGCAGTTCGAGAGTGAGCAGCCCGGCGAAGTTCTGACCGGCGCCGGTCGGGATCGGGAGGTAGCTGACGCCGCTGTCGACGGTCAGGGTGAGCGTGTTCAGCTCGCTCATCGACAGGCCGGACGCGCCGCCCCACGTCCGCGCCAGCGCGATGACCTCGGCCGCTGACACGCCGGGCCAGTAGATCGAGCACACCGATCCCCGCGGCACGTTGCCCCAGTCGATCATCAGCTCGTCCGGCGGGACGTTCAAGGCACCGCCGATCAACCGGCTTGGCCGCACGTCGAAGGTCTGCGGAGCACGGTGGGTCTCTGCGGGACCGGGGTTGTCGACGACGGTGAACTGCAGGTTGCGCTGCGCGAGTTGGTCCCACGACATCGGTGAGACGCCAGCGGGTATCGGCGCACTGTCGTAGGCGATCTGCGCGACGATGCAGTGGTGCGTGCCCGGCAGCAACGCCTGCACCTGGTGGCCGTTCACCGTGTTCGCCGGGTCATAGAAGTTCAGGAAGCAGCCGTAGTACACCCAGACATCGTCCTGGCCGTTGGGGATGGTGATCTTCTTGATGTTCGGCCCGTTCGGGGTCTGGTAGTCGGTCTGCGATGCCGCGTTGGCGGTCGCGAAGAACGGCACCGTCGTGTTGCCGGCACCGGGCAACGGCGTGCCCGGCTCGTGTGCCGCATCCTGCTGCGAGGCGTACGTCCCGTTCGGGTCGTAGTCGGTGTCCGGGCTCTGGCTCGCGAAGACGCGGAAGAACACCCGGACGTCGTTCGCTGCTCCGGACGCGCCCGACGATCCCCGCATCCGCACGCGCGCGATGGCGAAGTTGTAGTTGTTCACGAACAGCGGTGGGAATCCCTGGGTGAGCGCGAACGGAGCGACCGAGGAGTCGGTCTGTCCCTCACCGGCCTGGTCGGGCAGCAGCGAGAACGGGTCGGTGCCCGCAGGGTTGGTGAATGCGGGCGTCCCGTTCAGGTGAGCGAGTAGCGCCTGGATGTAGGCTGTACGCGCCACCGACGCTGTCCGTCCCGAACGTCGGGCCACCGGGGAACGGCACGTTGTTGATCGCCGGCACGCCCTGGAACACGCGCAGGTCCTGGCTGAGGTACGGCTGGTTGTTCTGCGCCGGATCGATGTTGGCGAAGTACGGATCGCCTGCGGCGATCAGCTCGAAATCCATCGTCGCGCTCGACCCGCTGACGGTCGTGCCGCCGGCGGTCAGGGTGACGCTCAGATCCAACGGACCAGAGACGCCACTCGCCGGGAAATGCGGGAGCACGTGGTTGTTCAACGTGATGTCGTAGGGGATGCGGATGCGCTGCGGCGCTTTCGGATGCACGCCGTTCTGGAACTCGGCACCGGCCGGATTCGGCGTGATCGTGACGCCGGACAGGCCGGCGAACGCGCCGGTGAACGGCCCGACCTGCACGCCGAGGCTCTGGAACGCCTGCTTGCTCATCCCGTCGATCACGACCCAGAACGCCGACGAGATCAGGCCGCCCTGATGCGTGATGATGTCGTGCGCCTCGTCCTTGCCGAACGTGTTCTTCTGCGCATAGAACTCGACCTGTGCGATCGGGAACATGTTGTTCGGGTTCGTGCCGGACAGAGTCGCGCTCGAGGTCGGATGGATACACGTGGTTGACCAGCGCCATGAAGTTGACGAACGGATCGGTCGAGTCGGACGTGACGCCGTGATAGCAGCTCGCAAGATTGCTGTTGTACTTCGCGATGACCTCGTTGATCGTGAAGCCGAGCTGCGTTGTCAGGTAGTAGATGAACGCGAGCGCGCAGCCGTAGCTGACCGGGTCACCGTCGCCGTGGACGAACGTGCCGCTGACCGTGCTTCCCGTGTAGGTGTGGTTCACCCAGTCGGAGCGCGCCGAGTTCGGCACTGTCGATCCCTGGTTCGGCGAGCCATCTCCGTTGAGCCAGTTCTGCACGAAGATCTGGTTGTTGCCGGACGTGTAGTACGAGTTGTGACCGCTGAGGAACAGCTGCAACGCGCACCAGTGCGACAGACCTTCGCCGCTGGAGTCGCCGGCATTCCAGGTGCTGGTCAGCGACATCAGGATCTCGACCCATTCGGCCATCCACAGCATGCAGACGATCGGCCCCGCCGAGGATCCGCTGTTGTTGGCCTGGGCGGCGATGTGGATGGTGCTGCCGTACCCGTTGTTCGACGCGCCGTTGTTGTCGGGCAGGTCGAAGGAGACCTCTTGTCGATGCGAGGTTCCGAATTTGGTGGTGTCGGTGCCGAACCACCCGGTCGTCGTGGCGAACGCGGTCTCGGCCTGACCCTGCAGGAACGTGGCATTGTTGCCGACGTTCGTCTTCTGCGCCGCTGTCAGCCCGTTCCAGAAGCTGTCAGTCGTGTCCAGTTGGAAGTCGTTCGTGTTGACGAAGTTGTGCGTCATGGCAGCCTCCCGACGGTGTGTGCCAACCGTCAAGAGCGCCACTGCCAGGCCGAGATACATGCCTGGCACGCAGCGTCAGGTCGTGTCGTCCCCCGTCGCTCGCGCCGTCAGCGCGTCGGTCAGCAGGGCAACCAGCGTCTCGTGCTGCACGTCGGCCGACGACCACACCTCGTCGTCCGAACCGTCGAGCGCCCGGGCCGCGAGCCCGGCCTTCTTGTCGATCAACGTGGCGATCCTGCTGTCGATGGTCTGCGCGGCGATGATGCGCCATGCGGTGACCGGTTCGGTCTGGCCGATGCGGTGACTGCGATCGATCGCCTGCGTCTGCTCCGCGTCCGTCCACGACAACTCGGCCAGGACGATGTTGGACGCAACCTGGAGGTTGAGACCAACACCTGCTGCGGTGAGTGAACAGACCGCGATCGCGACCTCGGGGTCGTTGGCGAACGCATCGATGTTCTTCTGCCGGGTCGTGCGCGTCTGGTCGCCCCGGATCGACGAGAACCGCAGGCCCTGTTGCTTGAAGGCGTCCTCGGCGGCGTCCATGACGTCGATGTGCTTGGCGAAGAAGACGACCTTGCCGACGCTTCGTGCGAGCTGCGCCGCGTAGTCGGCGGCCAGCCCCGCCTTCGCCTGGCCGATCTGTCGCATCATGCTGAACACGTTGTCGCCGGTGCTCGCGCTCTTCGCGTCCTTCTGCTCCCAGCTGGCGACCTTGCGGATCAGGTCGTGGTCGATGCCGTCGACCGGTCTCGTCCGACGGTTTTCGAGTGCCGTGTCGTAGCGAGCGACGAGGCGACGCGCGAGGTCACGTTCGGCAGCCCGGATCGAACGGGCGAGCTTGTCGTCGAGCTCGACGGGCAGATCGGCTGTGCGCCGCGCGGGGATGTCGGCGGCGACATCGACCTTGCGGCGGCGGACGATACCCATGTCGATCACGCATTGGCGAGCGGCCGAATAGAAGCCCGGGTCGATCGGGGTCAGCCCGGTGTTCTCGAGAGCACTCATCAGGTCGGCGAGCGGTTCGGACTCGTCGATCCAGCCCAGGAACTGCCAGATGGCGCGGAAATCGTCGATGTCGTTGATCAGCGGCGTGCCGGTGAGCGCCATCAGCAACGGGCGCACGGTTCTGTTGCGAATGCGCTTCGACAGTTCCAGGACGTGCTTCGAGCGCTGGGAGTTCTTGTTCTTGATGAAGTGCGCTTCGTCGACGACCATGCCGCGGAAGCCGAAATTGCCGAACCAGCCGACGTGCCGATCGAGCACCTCGTAGTTGACGATCACGATGTCCGCGAACCCGTCGACCGTGTCGCCGTTTCCGTGGACGACAGTGGCCTTGCGGTTCGGCGTCCACATGTTCGCCTCGCGGGCCCAGTTCGTCTTCACGACGCTCGGTACGACGACCAGCAGCGGGTAGGCGTTGACCGTTTCGGCGGCGAGCAGCGCCTGCGCGGTCTTGCCGAGGCCCGGCTCGTCGGCGAGGAGGAAGGTGCGGTGCCCGGCCGCAGCGGCCGCGACGAGCTTCGCCTGGTGCGGCATCAGCTCGCGTCCGGCGGGCACCCGGACCCCATTCGGTTCCGGCAGATCCATGCACGCGCTCGCGCCGCTGTCGGCGCGCTCGAACGAGCGCAGCAGCGGGTTGAGCAGTTCCCATCCGACGAGGCGACCGGATCGCGCCGTCGCGGGTCGTGCCGCCGAGAAGTCAGGAGCGAGGAACGGGTTGGCGAGCTGTCGCGAGATCACCGACTGCGGGACTACGCGGCGTTCGGCACCGGGCGCCCCGTCCACCGGCTCGGCCGGCGCCGCTTCGACGATTGTCGGTTCGATGCCCGCGGCGCGTTGCATGGTGCGCGTGATCGTCCGCGCGGCGTCAGAACCGACAGCGTCGCCGGACAGGAGCTTGAGCAGACCCGGATCGAGGACGGCGGTCTTGGCGAGGATGGTCGCGATTCCGTCCAGCCGCTTCTGCTGCTCGGCCCGGTAGGCCTGGCTGGTGGTGGCGTCCTTCTGGACCCGGGCGTGCTCCTCGCGCACGCCGAGCGCGACAGCCTCGAACTTCGTGCGCACCGCGGGCGTGACGCGGTTGCGCTGCACGGCTGCCTCGACCTCGCGTACGGCGACGGCGAGCCTCGAAATGACGTCCTGCGGACCCTGCATGCGCTGCGCGCGCTGGTCCTGCGGAGCGGTGCGGCGGGCGCCCTGCTGGCGACGGCCTCGTCGAGCCAACGACTCCTCCTCCGACCGGCCGGCAGGAGCCGGACGGCACTTCTCGCGCGGTCGAGCGACACACGCGCGCACGACCACCTCCAGCACGACACTCGGCACACAGCGCCCGGTCCGCCGACCTCGCGTCTTCGCGAGCCCGGGCGGACGTCCACCGGTTCGGCGGACCTGCCGGGTAGTTGAGGCGATTCGACGACCGCACCAGGCAGGTCGTCGCCGTTCGAGCGTGCGCCATAAAGGCGGTATTGCACCCCCATGCTAGCGCCTCGACCCCGCCCGCACCGCATTTGGTCAACAGCGCCGCCGATGAGCTCCCGCGCCCGCGCGATCCGGATCGGGCGGGCGTCGACCCGGATAGCCTCTGCTAATGGCTGCGCTGTCGGAAACGACTTCGGACGCCGGGCGGATCACGGCGTTACGCGAGGCCGAGGCGAAGGCGTCGGCGCTGTTCGACGCGGCCGTCGAGCGCGGGCTGGTCGTTCCCGGCAAGACCGAACCACAGCTGTCGGACGAGGTGCGCGCGCTCGCCCTCGAACTCTTCGGGATCCGCCGGTACTGGCACAAGCGCATCGTCCGCGCCGGAGTGAACACACTCGAGCCGTACCAGTCCAACCCGCCCGAGCGCGTCGTGGGCGACGACGACATCGTGTTCTTCGACTTCGGTCCGCTGCTCGAGGACTGGGAGGCCGACTTCGGACGCACGTGGGTGCTCGGCAACGACCCGGCCAAGCACAAACTGGCTGCCGACCTGCCCGTCATCTGGAACGCCGCACGCGAGCACTTCCACGCGTCGCCCCACATCACCGGTGCGCAGCTGTTCGACCACGTGCTCGGTCTCATCGCGGACGCCGGCTGGGGTCATGGCGCGTCACACGCGGGCCACCTGGTCGGCGAGTTCCCGCACGAGAAGATCAACGGCGACGACATCGACTGCTACATCACTCACGGCAACGACGCCGCCATGCGACGCCTCGACGCGGCTGGGCGTCCGTGTCATTGGATCCTCGAGGTTCACCTCCTCGCCACCGGCCGCGATTTCGGCGGCTTCTACGAGCAGCTCATCGACATCTGATCGGAGGCGGCGCTGGACTCGGCGATCGGCTGAAACCTGTTGGCGGTCGCTGCGACCCCTGCTAGTTTTCCGTTGGCCGTGCAAGAGAACGAGGAGGTGGTACCCGTGAACGCAGTATCGACATGGGTGCTCTCCTCGGGAGTCACGGTCGGGCGATAGGTCGTCCGGGAGCGCCGTCCGCAGCACTCCCGAAAGGCACGACCATGCACTTCACTTCCGAACAGCGCCTCGACGACGGCGTGCTCGAACGCGACTTCACGCTGGGCGAGATCCCCGGCGTCCTGTGGACGTCCGGATCCGCGCCCGCGCCGCTGATCCTGAGCGGTCACAACGGTGGCTTGCACAAGCGCGAGGCCCGGCTGGTCGCGCGAGCCCGGCACTTTGCATCGGAATACGGCTTCGCCGTCGCAGCCATCGACGCTCCCGGGCACGGTGACCGGCCACGTTCTGCCGCCGACGAGCAGATACGCGCCGACCTGCGTCGAGCGATCCAGGCGCGCGAGCCGGTCGACGAATTCGTCGACGCACTGATGGTCCCGCTGGTCGCGCAGGCCGTCCCGGAATGGCGCACGACGCTGGACGCGCTGCTCGCGCTGCCCGAGATCGGCGGCGCGGTCGGGTATGCGGGGATGACCGCTGTCGGCATTCGCCTGGCGGAGGTCGAGCCGCGCATTGCGGCCGCCCTGTTCTTCGCCGGCGGCTTCGTGCCCGAGTCGGTGCGGACGCAGGCTCGTCAGGTGACCGTTCCACTGCAGATGCTGATGCAGTGGGACGACGAAGGTAATGACCGGCAGTCGGCCCTCGACCTGTTCGACGCCTTCGGCAGCAAGGAGAAGACGCTGCACGCCAACCTCGGCGGGCACGCCGGCGCGCCCTGGTTCGAGGTGGACGATGGAGCGCGGTTCTTCGCGCGGCACCTGACCTGAGTCGAGACCGGTCGGGTGCGCCTGGCCGGAGTGCGAACTTTCCTTCAGCATCGTCTCGTCCAGCAATCGAGGTGAGTGGCGTGACGACTGGCGGGCCGCAGCCATTCGACACGACGCCTTGCCCTGATCGCAGTCGCCGCCGCGGTCGCAGTCGCCATCGCGGCGATCGTCCTCACCACGCAAACCACCGGTGACAAGAGCTCGCCACCGGCGGGCGCGTTCGCTCCGGCGCAACTGCGCGACATCGTGTGGAGCGATCCGGGCAGCGCGGGAACGGTGGTCTACACAGGCACCACAGTCCGCACGTTCGACGGGTGTCGGGCGCGGCTCGCGCGATTGATCATCCGCCACCATCGGCTGATCGAAGGCGCCACGCTCGATCCGGGCGGCGGCTGCGATGGCCCCGCTGCGCCGCAATCCCGCAAGGAGGCTCGCGCCGAACAGTTGGCAGGGATCCGCCTGGCTCGCTTCTACCGCATCATCGCCGGGCCATCGGCATGGTCACGCGCGGGGAACGTGCTCGTCCTGCGCACACCGAAGCTGGGGACGCTCCGGCTGGCCGCGAGCGGACCGGCGCCGACGCTGACCGGCACGAGGTGGCACCTGGTCGACTACCGCGGGCCCGCTTCCCGCGACCGCCGTCCGACCACTCCGCTCACCCTGGCAGTCACCACGCGAGGGACGTTCCGGATCGCGTTGACGTGCGGTGCCGTCGTGGGTCATGCGCGGGTAGCGGACACCAGCATCGATTTCAGCGATGTCAGGGCCAGCCGATGCACCGACCTCGCGAGCACCGACATCATTGCCCTCGTCGGGGCAGGCAGCGCGCAGTACTCGATCGCCGGCGACGAACTGATCATCAACACCAAGCACCGGCTGCTGATCTACAAGCCGTGAGCTGCCGAGTCGAAGATCAGTCTCGACGCGGATGTCAGCGCAGGGCTGGCGTTGACGAGGTGGCCAACAAGATCGTCGGCGGCGGCGCGGAGGGCTTCGTCGGTCATCGGGTCGAGCGCATCGAGGATGAAGATCCCCGCGGTGGTGTCGTCGCGCAGCTGCGTGCGGGTGGTTTGCCGCCAGTTCCATCGCCGGCACGTGACACCGTCGTCGTCGCGCCAGACGACTTCGCCGGGCTCGGGGGGTTCGCTGACCGGTTCGCCGTTGGCGATCGTGACGAACGTTTCGCCGCCGGTGGCGCGCACGAGTTGTGGCGCGCCGACGTAACGATTCAGGTCTTCTCCGCCGAGCGGTACGTGGTGACGCACGGAGATGGCGTTGTAGGTGTCGGTCAGCTGGTTGACGCGCGGCAGGCCACCATCGACTCGACGCAGCAACGCCTCCAGGCTGTTCCTGGTGCGTTGTGGTTTGGCCCCGAAGCTTCGGTAGGCCTCGCGCCAGGCGGCAACGTGCGGAATCTGCTCCACCGGTTGTGCGAGCAGCACTTCGCGCGCTTGCGTTTCGACAGAACGGAGCAATGCTTCGCTGACTTCGTTGCTCGGAGCCGGCTCGATGCCGTCGACGGCGACGAGCAGGGCTCGGTAGTCCGGACGGAGCGCGAACACCGCCGCGTCGACGGTGGCGGCATCGAGCAGCGTCCGGAGCTCGTCTGCCGAGCGCCGTGCGTCCTTACTGTCAGTCACGTCCTGGCTCCTGTCGGTCGCGTTCGGTGCGATACTGGCCTCGTCCGGGGGTGTGCGCCATGGTGTTGATCATCGTGATCGCCGTGCTGGCCTGCGGCATGTACTGGTTCAAGGTGTATGCCGATCAGGTCGAGAGCGACAGCGAAGGAATGGTCGAGCCCGGATCCCGGCAGCCATACGGGCAGTGGGTGTGGAAGATCGTCCGGGGCAGGTCCGGCCGCTGACGGCCTGTCTCCCAAGTCGCGTTCAGAGCTCGGCACGCGATGTCCGAGTCGGCGCCTTGGTGCGGCGAGCGGGCCTAAAATCGCCGCCGTCCACACACCGGGGAGGTCGTCATGCCTGTTGTCACGATCCGTATCGGAGGTTCCAGGACCGACTCCTCGACGGGTCGTGCGCGCCGCAGATCCCACCGAATGTTCCTCGCTGTGGCCTTGATCAGCGTGGCCGGCCTTGCGGTCGCCGAGTTCGCCAATGCCACCGGATCGATCTCGTCCAAACCCTCGGTGTACACGGCGATCGCCGCGGTGAAGGTCGTATCCGCTCACGTGCTGACCGCCGGTGGTTCGACCTCGCCTGTCGTCACTGGCGGAACAACGACGGTGCCGAATTCGGCAACCTCGGTCACCGTAGGAATCGACGTGTCCGCCGGTACTACCAGCGGCACCATCGACGTTTTTCCGGCCGGCGGCACACCTGAACCAGCGATGCGCTGGACGGTCGGGCAATCCGAGACGGAGCAGTTGAGCGTCCCGGTGGGAACTTCGAGAAAGATCACCATCAAGAACCTGACCGGCAAGGTGACCGTCACGGTGCGGGTGATGGGTTACGACGCACCGCCCGACGCACCGACCACCTACACCACGTCTCCGGCGTCGGCCGCTTTCCTGTGGAACTCCCAGTACATCTACGAGACCAGCGCGAACTCCTACACCGAATACTTCACCCGCTATGACAACGTGTCCGTCCCGGCGCTGACACAGTCGGTGCTCGACAGCGGGTCGTTGCAAGTCTTCATGACCCCTGCGCCGAACAACGTCCCGTCGGCGTGGCTGCCGCTTCCCTATCAATTCGACTCGAGCTTCGGCTACACCTACAACTTCACCTACGTGGCGAGCGTCGGTCACGTCTCGCTGATGTTCTACTTCATTCAGACCGATCCGAACGCAACGCTCCCGACGTTGTCGACCTATGCGATCAATACGTACAACTTCAAGATCGTGATCACGCCGAATTCGGCCGGCGCGAACTCTGCAGCGCGTCCACAACCTGCTCCCGCGGGTCACATGACGTGCACCGCGATTCCCGGCGGAAGAACCTGCACGACCCGACGGTGACAGCGCAGTGAAATCCGCAGGTACTGGGCAGAACGCGACGTCCGGGGGACACTGGTAGTAAGCGCTCACGGATGGGAGTGGTCGACATGCTGACCGACCGTCTTCGTTCGGCCGAGTTCCTCCCGCTGCTTTCGCGCGGGAAGCACCGCAGACCGTCCAAGGGTGCCTGCGTGATGGAGTACGCGTCGTACCTGGCCGGCGAGAAGTGGAGCGACCACCCGTCGTGCACCCACCCGCTGCTCGCCGAGTTGGCGCGCCAGGTCAACGACTTCATCTCGGACACGACGCGGCAGACGTTCGTGGAGTTCGTGCCCGACATGATCGGCCTGACCGGCTCGGACCTGCGATTCGATCTCCGCATCGCGCTACGAGTCGCTCGCACCGCATTGCCTGTCGTCGACCAATCGCGGCAGCAAATGATGGCGACCGCCGTGCTGACATGTGAGCGAGTGCTGGCCGAGCTGGACGGCCGTCCCGGCGCGCCGCTGAGTCAAGAGAGCGCCGACGCACTTGATCGCGCTCCGCAAGCCGCCGCATGGGCGCGCCGCTTCACGAGCAACCTCGCGATCTCCCACCGGGCGTTCCGCCGCACCGCGGGGCCGACCATCGTCCGCTACGGGGTGCAAGGAGTCGCGCACGCCTGCGTCTCCGACCCCGACTCGCTGCTGCGCGAGATGCTGGTCGAGGCCATCAACGACTGCAAGTCGTTGCGCGCGTCCAAGTCGGACAGCCGCCGTCGACCCTCCGCATGGAACGAGGACCGCTTGGTCGACCAACCGCTGATCTCTCGTCACTGACCAGCACCCAGATCTACGATCCGCCAATGGAGCGGAGGGTGACGTGGACCGAAGATTGTCGAGTCCATGACCATCACCAGTGCGAGCACGTCGGCATCGCCGGCACCGTCGGATTGCTGGGACGAAGGAATTTCGTGACCCTCTGTCCGTGCGCGTGCCACCAGGGTTGCCCGGCTGACACGGTGGACCTGCCCGAAGCGAAAACCGCCTGCACATGCGCCACCAACGGGCGCGAGCGACAGCGGAACTTCGAGACGATGGTGAAGCCGTCCGTCCTGCATCGGGTCGTCAGCCGTCGCCGGTGACCTACTAGGTGTGTTGCACGCACCGCACAGCCCACGGACGGACCTCGAGCCGCGCCTGCGGGATTCGATACCCGCAGACCTCGCACCGTCCGTACGTGCCGTCGGCGAGGCGTCGCCGTGCGCGACGCACCTCCTCCAACGTTGCCAGCAATTTCTGCTGCGCTGATACGGCGGTGAGCCGGTCTACCGCCATCGAGGTTCCTTCGCCGACCCGCTTGCCGAACGAGATCGACCCGAGGTCACCCGCCGGCTTCGTCAGCTCCGCCAGCTCGTCCTCGAGGCTCTGCTCCCGCTCAGCCAACAGCCGGTCGACGTCAGGGTCCATCCAGCGAGCGTAGGACCTGTCGTCGATGAACGCGTCAGCCGACCGGAACGGGCGGCAACGACTTGATCGCCGCCTCGACCGCGCCGGCGTCCAGTTCGTGATCGACCATGCGTCCGGAGAGGTACGCGTCGTAAGCCGGCAGGTCGAGGTGGGCGTGGCCGCACAGCGCGGTGAGGATGACCTTCGACTCGCCGGATTCCTTACAGCGCAAGGCTTCCTCGATGGTTGCGGCGAGGGCGTGCGTGGGTTCGGGCGCTGGGACGATGCCCTCGGTGCGCGCGAACTGCACGCCGGCGGCGAAGCATTCGCTCTGCGGCTTTGCGATCGCTTCGAGAAGGCCGAGTTCCTTGAGATGGCTGATCAAGGGACTCATC
Source organism: uncultured Actinomycetota bacterium (assembly GCA_963757455.1). Classification (GTDB taxonomy): domain Bacteria; phylum Actinomycetota; class Actinomycetes; order Mycobacteriales; family Jatrophihabitantaceae; genus RYN-133. The sequence goes on along the minus strand of CAVWSE010000005.1, from coordinate 810,405 downwards.
CCGTGATAGCGCAGCCCGCCGGCATGAATGGGATCCGGGACGAAATCGTGGCCGAGCGAGTGCATCTTCATCAGCGGCGTCATGCCCGCGGTGTCGCCGAAGTCGTAGGCATAAACCCCGCGAGTCAACGACGGGCAGGCGGCTGGCTCGACCGCCCGGATCGTCGGCGCCATCCGTCCGGCCAGCTTCTCGCGCAGGAACGGGAACGCGAGCCCGCCGAAGTTCGATCCACCGCCGGTGCAGCCCACGATGAGGTCCGGCTGTTCGCCGGCTTTCGCCATCTGCAGCAGTGCTTCCTCGCCGATGATCGTCTGGTGCAGCAGGACGTGGTTGAGCACGCTGCCGAGCGCGTAGTTGGTGTCCGGGTTCTGCGCAGCCACCTCGACGGCTTCACTGATCGCGATGCCGAGCGAACCCGTCGAGTCCGGGTGCTCGGCGAGGATCTTGCGGCCGGCCTCGGTCAAATCCGACGGTGACGGGTGAATCGTGCCGCCGAACACCTCGATCATCATCTTCCGATATGGCTTCTGGTCGTAGGAGGCGCGGACCTGCCACACCTCGCATTCCAGCCCGAACTGCGCGCACGCGAAAGCCAGCGCCGTTCCCCATTGGCCTGCGCCGGTCTCGGTGGTGAGCCGCCGGATGCCGGCCTGGGCGTTGTAGTAGGCCTGCGGGACGGCGGTGTTCGGCTTGTGCGAGCCGGCCGGAGACACGCCCTCGTACTTGTAGTAGATGTGTGCGGGCGTTCCGAGGGCCTTCTCGAGTCGATGCGCGCGGTACAGCGGCGACGGACGCCAGAGCTTGTACACATCGAGGACGGGGCCGGGAATGTCGACGTAGCTGTCCGTCGTGACCTCTTGCATGATCAGATCCATCGGGAACAGCGGCGCGAGATCGTCCGGCCCGACCGGCGCCAATGTGCCCGGATGCAGCACTGGGGGCGGCGGCTCGGGCAGATCAGGAATGACGTTGTACCACCGCGTCGGCAGCTCGGACTCGTCCAGCAGGAACTTGGTCGCCGTCATGCCCCGGATGCTGCCACTGTTCACCCCCGGCGGTAAGTCTCAAACCGACTCCGCTCTAGTCGTTGCGGGCTGCCTCGGGACCCGTGATGCGACGCACGACGGGGAAGGTCGAAGCGATGATCGCCAGCGATGCGAGCAATCCGCCGATGATGCTGGCGTAGTAGTTGAGCCCGGGTGGGCTCAGTCCCTCGTCCAGTTGCGCCCGCAGGAACAGGTCCGCAGTAAGGAAGCCGATCGCAATGGACGCCGCCGCGCTGATCAGCAGCGGCACTGCGGCTTCGACGCCAATGATGCGACGCAACGTCGGTAGCGGCGCGCCGGTGAGCCTGAGCAGGCTGAACGCCCGGCGCCGTTCGTTCACACCGCTGATGACGCTGACCGCGAGGGTGCATCCGGCGATCGGCAGGCTCGTGATGATGACGATGTCGGCCAGTCGTTGATAGCCCTCGCTGCGACGCGTTTCGTTCTGCTGCGCGTTGCCCTCGCTGATCGTTTCAGGCGGAAAGCCGCCAACGAAGGTCCTGGAAAACGCCACCTCGAGAATCGTGCGGGCGTGTTCGATCGCAGCGGTTGAGCCGTCTGTCGTGACGACGATTCCGGCGAGCGGCATGGCTGCGACCTGAGCGGGGGTGTACGGGGCTGAACCCCAAGTGCGGTTTTCATTGGACGACCAGCCGCCCTCCAGGCCGATGTCGCCGACGAGTGCGGTCGCGGCACCCGGGGTGCAACGACCCAGCACCGGCGCGTGCTGGATCTCGCTGCATTCGACGGCAAGGTCAAGCGTGGCGAACTTCCCGAAGCCGGGCGTGGCATGCAGCATCGAGATCTGTTGAACACTTGGTGTGCGCCTCAGCTGCGCCTCGAGCTGCGCGGACAGGTGCCGTACGGGGGTGGTCACATTGCGGGCGCCGTAGTCGACCAGGTTCGCGACAACGCTCGACTTCGCGGCCGCGGTGTCGGTGTTCTGGCCACTGCGTCCGAGGCTCATGCTGATGATGATCGCCATCGCGCCGGTGGCTACGAACAGGCTCACGACGAGCCCGCTGATCGCACGGAATCCTGCGTGCGGATTGTCGGCCAGACGTCGTGCTGCGATCAGGGATGCCGGCCGGTTGGAGCGACGGGCGAGCACGCGCGCACCAACCATCGTGAGCCACGGTCCGGCGACGACCAGGCCGGTCATCGTCACGAGTACGCCGATGAGGTAGCCGATGATCTGCCCGGAAATGGTGGCTGGGCGTCCGTTGGCAGCGAAGTAGGCGAGCTCGGTGATGCCGGCGAGCGGTATCAACAACCGCCATGCCTTTGGCGCCGTGGGGGTCACGCGTCGAGTGACGCCGAGTGGAGAGATGATTACGCGTCGCAACGCGAGGCGAGCTGCGATTGCCGAGGCGACGGGCACTCCGATTGCCACCACGACGATGTCGAGCAGCGTCGGAGTGAGGTCGGAGGTGTAAAAGGGTGCGCCCGTAAAGGGAATCGAGGCCACCGCGGGCCGGATCAAATAGAAGACACCGAAGCCGAGCACCGTCCCGAGGGCGGCAGCGATCGTCGACTCGACCGCCGAGATTACCGCGATCTGCCGAGGTGTTGCGCCGACAAGCCGCAGAGCGGCGAAGCGCTGCTCACGCCGTGCTGCTGACAAGCGGGTGGCCGTCCCGATGAAGATCAGCACCGGAAAGAGGATCGCGGCGATCACGACGGCAAGGATCAGATCGATGCTGTTGGAGTTCAGGCCTATGTCGTAGCAAGCCCCATTGCATTGATCAGGCGGTGTCGTGCTGATCGAGGCGACCTCTTCGGCGCCGGGCAGCGATGACATCTGCGGCACGGTGCGGCCGATGACGATGATCATGGCGTCGGAGGAGGGCAGGCCGGCCGGCCCGATTGTTCCGACCAGGTGGCCGGGGTAGCGGTCTGCCAACTCTGCGCGCGGCAGGGTCTGGATGTAGTGCGCGAGCGGTGGCGAGGCGTAGTACTCGCCGGGGCCGGGCAGTCGGTTCAGCCCGGGCGTCGTCGGCGGCTTCGGCCCGGTCTCAGCAACGTCGACCCTGCCGACCTGCTGGCCTTTGAACTCGTCTGCGCTGAGCCGCCACCAGACCGGGTCGACGCCCGCCACGGCGCGATGGTTCAGCGCGTCCGCGGATGTCTCCAGCCACGCATAGCGGTTGTTTTGGTGATGGACGGCCGAGATGCCGGCCAGCGTTGACAGCAGCAGGCCGACGCCAATGGCCACAGCCGCGCAGATCACGATCAGCCGAGTGAGCGCCTCACGTCCGCCTCGCAGGGTGAGGCGCAGGCCGAAGCGGATCATGACGACGAGGCTGCCGCGACCGGACCAGTGACCCTGCCGTCGCGCACTATGACCTCGCGGTCGGCGTAGGCAGCCACGCGTGGCTCATGGGTGACCAGGACGACTGTGGTGCCCTGCTCACGCGCTGTCGCGGTCAGCAGCTCCATGACGTGCTCACCGGTCAGCGAATCCAGCGCACCGGTCGGCTCGTCGGCGAACAGCAGCGTGGGATTGGTAACCATGCCGCGCGCGACCGCCACACGCTGTGCCTGCCCACCAGAGAGCTCACCGGAGCGTCGCCGCTGCAGGCCGCCCAGGTCGAGACGGTCGAACCAGGGCGCAGTTGCTGCCATGGCTTCCTGGCGGCGCGTCCCGCACAACAACAGCGGCAGTGCCACGTTCTCCTCGGCCGACAATTCGGGGACGAGCTGACCGAACTGGAACACGAAGCCGAACCGATCCCGTCGCAGCGCGCTCCGGTCAGCCTCCCCGAGCGCGTCCACCTGAATGTCGCCGAAATGAACCTGCCCGCCGTCGGGCACCAGGATGCCCGCAAGACAGTGCAGCAGCGTCGATTTGCCTGACCCGCTCGGCCCCATCACAGCGAGCACCTCACCTTGCGCCACTTCGACGTCGGCGCCGCGCAGTGCGGGCGTCGTTCCGAAGTTGAGCGTGAGACCGTGCCCACTCAGGAGCGCACTCATCGTCGGAACTTCGTCGCGAGCTGGCTCAGCCGGTCCGCGGTCAGCTCGATCCACCGTAGGTCGGCTTCCAGATGGAACAGGCCGTAGTCGGCGAGTAGTGCGTCGGCCACATCACCGGTGCGCTTGACGTCGGTGAGCTCGCGCATCCGCTGCAGGTGCATCGCGCGTTGCGTGTCGAGGAAGCGCTCGGCGTCGCTCTCGAGCATGAGCGCAAGCGTGACCTTGACGAACAGGACGGTTTGCAGGTGCGGCTCGGGCTGGACCGGTTCGGCAAGCCAAGCGTTCAGCTCACTCGCACCGTCATCGGTGATCACGTACCGCTTGCGGTCGGGGCCCGAGCCCGGCTCGGCCACGCCGACGATCACCTTGCCGTCGCGCGCCAGCCGAGCCAGGGTCGCGTACACCTGCCCGTACGGCAACGGCTTGCCCCGCCCGAAGTACTCGTCGTAGTCGCGCTTGAGGTCATAGCCATGGCTCGGCTCGCGTTGCAGCAGGCCGAGAAGCGCGAGTGGAACTGTCATGCCGCGGACTATACATCGCGCGTATACGTCTAGGGAATAGCAGAGTCTTGAGCCGATGACGGTGCCGACGACGCGGGCTCAGCGGGGCGTGCCGTCCGCTCGCCATTGGTACGCGCGGCAATGGGGAACAGGAGCACGTAGGTGAGCAGCGCAGCGCCGAAACCGACCGCCCAGCTGTAGTCATAAAGCGGTTTGAGGAACGGAATCAGTCCGTCCTGCGGGAACGGCCCGTTACCGGGTGTGGAGTACGCCCCGCCACAGGCCAGCACCATGCCCACCAGTGCTGCGACCAGTCCGACCACGTTCCACCCGCTCGAGTACCAGTAACGCCCCTCGCGCATGTACAGCTCACCCAGCGCCAACCTCGACCGGCGGACGATCCAGTAATCGGCTACCAACAGCCCGGCCACGGCCCCGAGCAGACCACCGTAGAAACCGAGCCACGTGAAGATGTAAACGTGCGGGTTCGACAGCAATCGCCAGGGCTGCATGATGATCGCGATTACGCCGGTGATCACACCGCCGACGCGGAAGCTGACGATGCGCGGTGCGATGTTCGAGAAGTCGTAGGACGGGCTGACCGTGTTGGCGGCCACGTTCGTCGACACCGTGGCGACCATGACCACGATCAGCGCGATGACAATCGCCAAGTCACTGTTCAGCTTGGCTGAAAGCTGGATCGGATCCCAGATGGCATGGCCGTACACCTTCTCCGTCCCCGACGTGATCAGCACTGCGAGCAATGCGAAGAAGGTCATCGTGGTTGGTAGGCCAAGGGCCTGGCCCCACATCTGCTTGCGCTGACTGCCACCGAACCGCGTGAAGTCGGGAATGTTCAGCGACATCGTCGACCAGAAGCCGATCATGCCCATGAGCGCCGGGAAGAACACGGGCCAGAAGTTCCCGCCCCAGCCAAGCTTTGCGGGTTGATGGACGAGCGGTCCGAACCCACCGGCCTTGACGGTGATCCAGATCAGCAGGGCTATTGCGCCCAGGATCACGAACGGCGCGGCCCAGTTCTCGAAGCGGCGCAGCGTCTCCATGCCGCGCAGGATGATGACGATCTGGACTGCCCAGAACGCGAAGAAGCACAGCCACTGCGTCCAGGGATACCCGAACACTTCCCCGGCGTTCTGCCAGCTGTTGCCGACGAGCTTGCCGAGCAACACGTAGATGCCCTCGCCGCCGATCCACGTCTGGATGCCGAACCAGGCACACGCGATCAACGCGCGCAGGATCGCGGCGAAATTGGCTCCGCGAACACCGAGAGACGCGCGTGCGAAGACGGGGAACGGGATGCCGTACTTGGTGCCGGCATGCGCGTTGAGCAGCATCGGCACGAGCACGATCAGGTTCGCCGCGCCGATGCAGATGATCGCCTGAACCCAGTTCATGCCGAGAGCGACCAGCCCGGACGCGAGCAGGTAGCTGGGGATGCAGTGCGACATCCCCACCCAGAGCGCGGTGTAGTTGTACAGCCCCCAATGGCGTTGCTCGATCGCCGTCGGTGCCAGGTCGTCGTTGCAATACCGGCTTTCGACCAGACGCGGATCGCTCTTGTCGAGCGTGACCCGTCCGTCGCCGTTGTCGATTTCAGTGATCGTTTCGTCAGCAGCTGCTACCGAGGACATGCGCAAGAGAATTCACCACAATCCGGCGCAAATGCAAGATGTACGGCGCGACTCCGACGTCCGCTTCGTCATGTCCGACGGGGGGCTGCCAATTCGGTTGCCGCGCCTGCCGCAGTCCTGCGACCGTCTCCGCATGTCACCGCCGACGGTCCGGCCGCCGTTCGATCAGTTTCTCGCAACCGCCGAAGCTGTGTCGCGCGAGCGGCCCGAGGTCGACCTCGAGATGGCCCGCGAGGTTTTCCATGAGGCCGCAACAATGCTCGACAACAGCCTCGCCCTGGACGACTTGGACGAGCACGACGCCAGCGCCGTGGTGGCCGGACTCTGCATCGACCTTCTCGCCGCGGATCCCGGCGCCGCGATCCGCGTGCGTGCCCAACAAACGTTGGACACTCCGGGCGACGTGCACGACGCGCGAGACGTGGCCGGCGCATACCTGTTTGCGGCAGCGATCTTCCGGCTCTGAGTGCCGAAGATCCGGCTCGGCCCGGAGATCGAGCGTGGCGGCTAAACCAATCCGAGCCGGCTAGGTGTACTAGTGGCGTGAGACCTGTCCCGTCGTCGGATGATCGCGTGTCGGACGACGCGGCGATCGATGCACGGGAGTTCGAAGCCTTGGTCGCCCCGCACGCCAGCGTGCTTGCTGCCGTCGCTGCGCGACTGGTCGGAACCGACGATGCCGGCGACGTCGTGCAGGAGGCACTGCTGCGCGCGTGGCGACGCTGGTCCACGTTCGATCCGGACAAAGGCACGGTTCGCGCGTGGCTTACCGCGATAGTGGTCGACCGCGCTCGGCGACATCGTCGCCTCGCCATCCGCGGACCTGTGGTGATCGCTGTCATGGATGACCAGCCCGGATCCGGCTCCGAACGCGACGACCGGCTCGTGGTCGAGGCAGTCGTCCGTTCGTTGCCACGACGTCAGCGCGAGGTGACGGTCCTCTTCTATCTCGCCGACCTGTCCATCGAGCAGACAGCATCGGCACTCGGTCTGCGTCCGGGCTCGGTGAAGGCGCACCTCGCCGCCGCCCGCGCGGCTCTGAAAACCAGGCTGGAGAACCCATGACCAGACTCGTCAGCGACAGTGAGGTCGAGGAAGCGTTCACCGCATGGGCGCGCGACAGCCTCACCGCCACAGCCGCGCACTCTGTGTCCGTCGCCCGTCTCGAGAGTCAGAAAGCGCTTGTGCGCAGACGTTCCCGCCGTGCGCTGCCTGCACTTGCCGCAGCGGCCGTACTCGTCCTGGTGGCGGTGACCTTGGCGGTCCGGTACGTCGGGAACGAGAACGCAACACCAACGACCAGCGCGCCGGAATGCCCGCGGCAGCCTCCAGCAGAGCCGCCGCTCGGAACCGGCCCGCTCCCCAGTGACGGCCAACCACTGTTCGCTCGCCCGGTCGTCGAGATGACCGCCTGCAGCTACACGAACCCGCCACGCTCGCGGCTCGTCGCAGACGTTCCACTCAGCCGCAAACTGGCGGCAAAGCTCGCAGATGACCTGAACCACGCCGCGCTGGCCAGGAACGACCCGGAGGACTGCCTCACGATCCCAGTCATCTCCGTACTGCTCGCACGTGACACCTCCGGCAGGCTGCTAGCGCCTGTCACGTTCATCCCCGGGTGCGACCAGACTGCGGCGTCCAATGGCAGCACCACCCGCTATCTGAGGGTCTCCGATCGAGCGTTCCGACAGGCCAACAAGTACGTGTACAGCCACAAGTGACACAGTCGCGGTCCGCACGGTCGGCCGGGATGAGTACGACGCGTCGTTGCCCAACCCGACTACCGTGCGTTCCTCGACAACGGGCCGTGCCGGACCGCACGACTGGAGTGTGCGACGAGTGCCCAGATCGGAGTCAGCGCCTCGGCGCCGGCGAGTATGCGCTCACTCAATCCGACGAGACTCGCGGCGGCCAGAGCGATCCCGAACCATGCCAGTAGTGCCAGCAACGTGATTGCCACCCAGCGGGCCGCGCGGACGCGATCGCGGAGCCCGATCGGCCAGATCGCCAATGCCACGAACCCGATCGCCGCGGCCGGGACGTGCGCCGTCGAGGGCTGCGGCGATGCGGCAACGGCGATCGTCGCCGCCCCGCCCACGGCGAGGATCGTGCGGGATACGCGGCCGAGCGTCCAGAAGCCGGCGGCCGTGATCACGTAGCTCACCCCCAGTCCGGCCAGCGCGAGCGTCATGATCCAGGGGTCGCGAGCGCCGCGTGCCGCCAGCGCGCTGATCGTGTCGCGCACGGCGTCGTAGCTGTCGGGCTGACGGGTCTGCGCCAGCGACCAGCCGCCGATCAAGAACAGCGGCGCGGTAATCGCAGTAACCCACACCCAGCGCCGCATGGCTGAAGTGTGCTCTGCCTACGAGGCAGTCATTGATCCAGCGCCGATCGCCAGCGACGCGCCCGCCATTCGTCCCAGGTGGCAAGTCCGGCCGGCGCGTCGTCTATGGGTTCGGTGCCGGCGAGCTCACCCGGGGTCGGGACGTCGATCTTGGCGGCCCATTCGGCAAGTTCCTCGTCGGACATCGGCCAGGTCGTATGTGGCGCTTCGGCTTGGCGCCGATCAAGTCGGCTCCGCTGCTCGGTTCGGGTGAGTTCGAAGTAGCGCATCTCGACCAGCGCGCCTCGGTCTGCGGCTGCCTGCCTCAGAGCAGAGCGCTCGTCCCGACTCCAGAGCCCGTAGTCGATCACGACGTTGTTGCCGAGTTCGAGGACGCGTAATCCGATCTCGATGAGCCGACCTTCGATCACGTCCTGCGCCCACGTCGGATTCTCATGCCCGAACAGCGCCTTCACCCATTCGTCCTTCGTGAGTCGGAGTGCGTTGTGCTCGGCTTCGATGCGTCGCGCGAAAGTGGTCTTCCCCGTGCAGGGAAGTCCGACCGTCAGGAACAGCGTCGGTTGCCTCACCGCCACCTCCACCTCGCAAGAAGCTTCATCATCACTCGTCCGTTCCGCATTGACATGCAAGTATCCACTTGCCTAACGTGATGCCGTGCCGGACGTGTTCAAGGCGCTGGCGGACCCGACCCGCCGCGCCATCCTCGACGAGCTGCGCGATCGAGATGATCAGACGCTCTTCGAGCTGTGCTCGCGGCTGGCAATGAATCACGGGATGGGCTCGTCACGTCAAGCGATCTCCCAACATCTCGATGTCCTGGAAGGCGCCGGCTTGATCGCAACGCGCAAGCAGGGCCGATACAAGTTCCACCGGCTGAACACAGCGCCGTTACGCGCGATCGTGCAGCGGTGGCCGATCAGCGAGGAGAGGTAGCCACGCATGAGGATCTACATCACGAGTGTCTTCGTCGATGACCAAGCAAAGGCGCAACTGTTCTACGCCGAGACCCTCGGATTCGCGACGAAGGACGACGTGCCCCTCGGTGATCATCGCTGGATCACAATGGTCTCACCAGAGCAACCGGACGGACCGGAATTGTTGCTCGAGCCCGACGCGCATCCCGCTGTGCGACCGTTCAAAGAAGCGCTCGTGGCCGACGGCATCCCCGCCGCATCGTTCGCCGTATCCGACGTCGTCGCCGAACATGAGCGGCTGACCTCGCGCGGGGTCGTCTTCACGCAGCCGCCCGTCGACCTCGGCCCGGTGGTGACGGCCGTCTTCGACGACACGTGCGGCAATCTGATCCAGCTCGCCGCCCGCAAGCAGGCGTAGTACCCCATCAGAAGACGGACGGCCCAACTGGCTAGGGGCGAGTCAGTTCCTCGACGAGGCCGTCAAAGGCGATCCGATCGTCCTCGGTGCCATGGTGTTCGGCGGCGAACCACGCGGTGTACTGATCGATCTCGTCGAGACGCCACTCGAGGTCGAACATCTCCACCATCTCGGGGTCGGCACCGACCGGGACGCCGAGAGCAACGAGCTCACGCAGGTCCCGTTCGCGTGGCGCCAGCTTGAGCGATTCCCAGTCGAGCAGGTACCGACCTTGCTGCGTCAGCATTTGGTTGTCGCTGTGCGGCTCCCCATGAGTGGGCACCCAGATGCGTTCGAGCGCGCGACGCGCGAGTTCGTGATAGCGGTCAGTCCAGCCGGCCACGTCGGCGATGTGTTCGGCGACCGCGCCGCGCGCTTGATCGGCGTACGGGCCAGGACCCCACGGCGCACGAAGCTTTCGTTCCACGTCCCCTGCGAACTCGGGTGTGACGAGTGGTCGCCAACGAGGAATTCCCGGCGGAGGCTCAAGACCATGAAGCCGCGCGAGCGCGCTCGCCGTCCAGGCGGCGTCCAACTCGCCGCCCGATGTCCCGACCTGCCACGGCGTACAGCTCACCGCACCGTCCGAGAACCGAACGATCGGCGAGCCGCTTGTGCTGACCACCGGAGCCAAGACGAAGTCAAGGCCGGCCCGGCACAATGCGACTGCGCCGGCATACGCCGACTCGCGGTCCTCAGCTGTTCGCGTCGAGTCGAGCCGATCGAGAGTGACGAAAAGGATCGTTTGCTCGGCATCGTGCGCCGCCCAGTGATGCGCGCCGAACCCGACTGGGAGATAGGTCAGCCGTTCGACGTTGCCGCTCCAGTCCTTGCGGACAAGAGCAAGCAGCTCCTCGCTGTCGAGACCTGGCGGCGGCGCACGCACGCTATGCAGTGCCGGTCGACGGCGCGCTGATGCGCAACCGGACCGACAGGCAGGTCACGCAACCTTCCAACTTCTCGAACTCGCTGATGTCGACAACCACCGGTTCGTAGCCAAGACCTCTGAACAGCTCTGCACTTGCCGGGCAGTCTGCCGCCATCAGCAGCTGCACATCATTGAGCAACACGACGTGAGCGCCGGACTCCTCGGGCACCGGCAGGAACCGCTCGAACACGCCGGTGTCGTCGACGAGCGGCGGGTACCCGATCACGGTTCCGTCCGGTAGTGCGGTGACCGCTGACTTGAGGTGGAGCACACGGGTGAGCGGGACAGGGACGACCTGAGCACCAAGGGGCGCGAGGACGGAACGCAGCTGGGCAATGCCCTCGTCGTTGGTGCGCCCGCCGCGTCCGACGTAGACGGTATTGCCGATCTTCAGCACATCGCCACCGTCGAGCGTCCCTGGCGCCGTGATGCGGTTGATGGTGTAACCGAGTTGCTCGATGGTCTTCTCGGCGTCCGCCGTCTCGGGTTTGCGCTCATCGGCTCCCGGGCGCGCGATGACCGCCGTGTTGCCGTAGACGACCATGGTGTCCTCGATGAAGACCGCGTCGGGGCACTCATCGGCGGGTGCTACCTCGAGCGTCGACCAGCCGTTGTCCTCGAGCGCGCGCACGTACCCGTCCCACTGCCGCAGCGCCAGCGGCAGGTCGATGGGGTGTCGTTCGATGTGTGTGACGAGGCCGTCCGCCAGTCGGGGACCAGGCCGGCGCACGAGCGCACGCGGCCCCATTGCGATCACCTCGCCACCAACCACACGCATGCAGTCAACACCATTCGCGATTGCCACGCCCTTCAGTTACCACTGGATATCCAGGTGACATCGGTGGCCTTTCGTCGCGAGGATGGCCGACGTGGATGAGGTCGAGGTTGTCGTCGCCCACAGCGAGCGCGCAACCCTGCGCGTCGGCGAGGTGTTCTTGAAGATCGACGCCGATCAAGGCCGCACCGACATCGAGGTCGCGGCAATGGCGATGGCGCCCGTCGCCACGCCGGAGATCCTCTGGCGCGAACCGCCGGTGATCGCGCTGGCAGCTGTTCCGGGGACCGCACTCGGCCACCTCGGCCGCCCGTCGACGGCGTCGTCTGCGGCGTGGGCCGCGGCGGGTGCCGCCGTCCGACGGCTGCACGATGCGCCCCTGCCGCTATGGCCCGGTCGAACCGTCGACGAGCTGGCCGCGCGCCTCGCTCGCGAGTCCGAGTGGCTCGTTGCCAACGACGTCCTTCCCACCGAGTTGGTAGCGCGCAACAACCACTTGGCCGAGCTTGCACTGCGACCATCGACCTCGGTGTTCATTCACGGCGATCTGCAGGTCGATCACGTCTTCGTCGACGGTGCCGATGTCACAGGAATCCTCGATTGGTCGGAGGCAGCGCCGGGCGACGCGCTCTTCGACCTCGCCACCCTCACGGTCGGACACCCGGAGCACCTCGGCGACGTCATCGCAGGCTACGGCGTCGACGTCGACGTCGAGCTCATCCGCGCGTGGTGGGCACTGCGTTGCCTGAGCAACATCCGCTGGCTGGTCGAGCATGGCTACGGAGCGCCCGAGCACTACCCCGAGGTCGCAGTCCTACGATCCATCGGCTCATAGACCGGGGCTCTCGATGGCGGTGAGGTATCGACCAGTCTTCGCGCTCACAAAATCGAAGATCCCGCACGAAGCCATCCTCACCGGGGCCGGCGTTGACCCAGGTTGTTGCGGTGGTCCTCCAGCGGCAGAACACGTCTCACCGTGCCACTCAAGAACGTAGGCAAGATCGTGACTCAGAACGCTACTGCCCGTGGCGTCGGGGCCGCCGTAGTTGTCGGTCGCGACCGCCAGGTAGACGTCCGGCGTGCCGTTGTCGCCGCACACCCCCGAACCGTCCCGACAGACGTGAAGGGCGCGCTGCCAACTGACACGCGGTTGATCATTCGAAGCCGGCGGATCGAGCGAGATCCCCTCGTCCCGAAGCATCATGCGGCTCGAGATCGGTCCGTGGTACGTGCCGACTGCACTGGACCCTGTCGCTTGCGCCCGCGCGGTCGCAGTGTGTGGATCTGCGCAGCCCGAAATCGCGACCGTCAGGATCGCCAGAGCTGCTACAACTCTCGTGTGCACGGTCATCGCGTCGGCATGCACCGTCCCCCCGGTTCAACACACCAGACGATCCCAGGGACGGCAAGCGTTCCATCCCGGATCCGCGGCCTTGTACGTTGCCACTCGTGACGGTCCCGCCCGCTGTGCCGCGCGAACATGCCGCGGCATGGTCTGAGCTGGACCTGCCGCTGCGCTGGCACGAGCGGCTGCACGCGTTCGTCGTCGGGGAAGGCGCTGTCTTCGTTCTCATCGACACGAACAGTGATGGCCGCGAGATCGAACTGAGGATCTACGTCAGGGCGCCTGATGGCGCGTGGGTCGTCGCCCTCGAACTCGATGACGTGGGTGATCCCGGGACGACACCGGTCGAGTTGCCTGGCTATGCCTACGGTCGTGCCCAGCCGAGCAGCTCCGTGACGATCAGCTACCGGGACGAAATGCGCTCGGTGCCGACCGACTCCCTCGGATGGTGGGCGTTCTTCGCCATCTCGGCGTTCGATGCCGATGGGAGTTGGGACTGGGCGACTCCGCAACGGGTCAACTGATGCGCCCTGTCCGTGATCACCGCATGATCGAAGTATGAAATCGGTCGATTCCCGGCCGGATCGATATTTTGATGAAGCAGTCGAGGATGGTTCGCGCGTACCGTTGACCGTGATCGCATCGCTCACCCGACTCGAGGGGTGCACATGGCCGGCTCGCGGAACCGCTCTCCTCTGCTGCGCCGGACACTGGTCGGCGTGGCCGTCCTTGCCGTCGTGGTTGGTGGCGGCACAGTGCTCGCCCGGTCGTTGTCGCACAGCACCAAGGCCCACGCGGATTCCGGGACGTCCAGTGCGAGCACGATGGCTGGAACCAGCCGGCGTCACTTCACCGCTGCGGACTTCGCCGCCGCTCCCCTCGTCTCGCTGCCCCGCCTGCCTGCGTCCGCGGCAAAGGGTCACCTCGCATTGCCCTGGCGTCAACTTGCGGACAGCCGTGGCCACTTGAAACTCGTGTTCGCGAGCCGGCCCTCGTGCGAGCAGGTCAACGGCGTGGTCGTCGACCGATCGGCAAGGTCGGTAACGATCAATGTGCTCGCCACCAACATCGTCAACGCGCCCAACTGCGACATCGTCCCGAAGCTGAAGCGAACCGTCGTGAACCTTGCCGCGCCATTGGCCGAGCGATCAGTGCGGCACGCCCGGCTGGACACGACCTTCTGGCCGACCAATCCCTTCAACGAGACCTGAGCTGGCGCTCAACCGCAAAAAGAATCGTCGAACGGACCGCTGCTCGCTGATCACCGCTACGGTGATGCAACAGATTTGATCAGCCATGCGTTTGGGCGGGCATGGGACCTACGACCAGCGACGCCGATGCGTTCGCCGCATTCGTGCGGGCGTCTGCGCGGTCGCTGTTCGGAACGGCGTACCTGCTGACTGGCGACGGCAACCGGGCTGAAGAGCTCGTTCAGGACACGCTGGCACGGCTCTATCCGCGCTGGTCGCGCATCGCGACACTCGAGGCTCCGCTCGCCTACGCACGGCGAGCGTTGGCTAACCGCTTCGTGAGCCAGCAGCGGCGGCCGATGTCGCGCGAGCTGGTCATGGCCGAGGTGCCGGATGCAGCAGGCCGTCGCGATCTGGCCGACGACGTCACCGATCGCGGAGTCCTCAGCCAGCTGCTCCGCACTCTGCCCGAGCGGCAACGTGCAGCACTGGTGCTGCGCTACCTCCACGACCTGCCGGACGACGAGATCGCTGCGGCCTTGGGCTGTCGGCCGGCCACCGTCCGCAGCTTGCTCAGCCGAGGACTCGCCGCGATGCGCGAGCGCGCATCGCAGCCCGAGACGCTTCCGAACCGAGGTGGACGACCGTGATCGATCAGATCGATTTCGAGACAGCGCTGCGCACCGACCTCCTCGCCACCGAGCGATCCGCCCCGGCGCCGCACGATCTCGCCACGCGGCTGCTCGACGAGGTGCTGTCGCGGCCGCGGCCGAGGCGCGACGCTCCGCGGTGGGTGTGGCCCACCGTCGCCGCGGCCGTGGTGCTCGCGGTCATCGTGGCGGCGGTGGCGCTCCGTGGCAACCCGTTCACCCGACACGGTTCACAACCCTCGCAACTGCGCGGAGCGGTCCGGGTCAGCGGCGTGCACTTCGTCGATGCGCAGAACGGTTGGGCGATCGGCTCGGTTCGATGCGCGCAGAAGGTCTGCCCGGCTGTGCTCTCGCACACGACCGATGGCGGACGCACCTGGACACGCGTCCCCGGAGCCGGCGCTTCGTCCGTGGGAGTGTGCACGGGCAACTGCGTGTCCGACGTGATCTTTGCGGCCGACGGTCAACACGGCTACCTCACCGGCCTGCTCGGGTCGGTGCTGTATGCGACGTCCGACGGCGGGCGCACTTGGACGCCGGAGCGGTCACCGACGGCGACCATTCAGCTGGTCGTGGCCGGCCACAACGCGGTGCGGCTCCTCCCACCGAGATCGAGTGGCGATCAGCTCCTCGTCGCCCCGCTCGGCAGTTCGCGGTGGCGCAACGTCACGCCGTGGAACTTCAGCTCGATGGACGTCAGGCTCGCCGCAGCCGGGTCATCGGTGTATGCCTTCGTTGTCGGCGCGCAGTACGCCTGGCTCTACCGCTCGGCAGACGGCGGCAACAGCTGGACACACGTCCGGTCGACCTACCTGCGGCACACCCCGAAGACCTACGACCTGGGGCCGCTGGCTGACTGGACGTTCGCGGTCTCGCCCGACGCCGCGATCGTCGTCGCGCGGCACGTCGACGGCCACACGCCGACCCTGCGAGTGTCGACCGACGGTGGGGCCACATTCGGGCCCGAACGGGACCTGGCGGTGCCGCCCGGTGTTCGGCCGGGCGGGTTGAGCGGAACCTCGCTCGCCGCCGCATCGGCGAACGACCTGCTCGAGACTGCGCAGGCGCGTGGGACGGCGTACTACTTCGTCAGCTCCGACGGCGGAGCGCACTGGCAGGCGACGCGGCAGGGCCCCACCCAATCCGACGGCCCCGACATTCGTTGGGCCTTCCCGTCGCGCGACTTCGGCGTGCGCGTCGCCGACAACGGCCTCGGCATCGACGTCACGACCGACCAGGGCAGGACGGAAACGGTCCGCGCCGTCCACTGACTTCGGTGCGCAGTAACAGAGGTTCCTAGCCGAGCTGTTGCGCTGCCTGATAGCCGGCCAGCAGCGCTTGCGCCACCACGCGAACGGTGTCGTCGGACGGTACGAACGACGGGTCGTGCAAGCCCACGCCGTCAACCCCGACGAAGATCATGACGGCTTGGACGGAGCGACAGTAGAACGCGAAGTCGTCGGCGCCGAAGGAGCGGAAGTCGTCAACGACCGGATAGCCGACTTCGCGCAACACCGCTGTTGTCGCTGATGCGAGCGACGCGTCGTTGTGCAACGGAGGTTCGTTGTCGATCAGGCGCACGGTCGCGGTGCAGCCGTAGGCCGCGGCCGTGTGCTCGACCACCGAGGTGAGCGCATCGGCCATCAGCCCGCGGTCCTCCTCACGCATCACGCGCAAGGTGCCGCGCGCGAACACCTGCTCGGGGATCACGTTCGGAGCGGCGCCGCCGTGCACCTCGGTCACCACGCACACCGTGCCGTGCACCGGGTCGACCCGCCGGGCCGGCAGCTGTTGCAGGTTCACGGTCGCTGCCGCCATGGCCAGGACGGGATCGGCAACCGTGTGCGGGTACCCCGCGTGTCCGACCCGTCCGGTCATCACGATCTCGAACTCGTCGACCGACGCGTTCACCACGCCGGGCGTCACTGCCATGACACCCACAGGAACCTTCGGCTGGACGTGCGCGCCGATGATCGCTTCGATGCCGAACGTCTCGAGCGCACCCGTCTCGACGATGTCGCGAGCGCCGGACGGCGTGCCCTCCTCGCGCGGTTGCAGGATCGCAGTCACCGCGAGTCCGCACGATCGAATCGCGCGAGCCGCGGCAACCAACGCGGCGAGGTGCACGTCGTGACCGCACGCATGCATGACCGCCCCGGTCGCCCGCCACGGCACCTCGCTGCTCTCGGTGAGCGGCAGGCCGTCGAGTTCCGCACGCAACGCGACCCGCGATTCACCGAGACGCACGATCCGTCCGGTGCCGGCGACCGAGCTGTCGACGATCCCTGCACCGGCGTCCGCGACGAGCGCCTTGACGACGGCAGCGGCGGTATCGGCTTCGTCGCCGGACACGCGCGGATCAGCGTGCAGGCGATGCCGCAACCGAGTTGCCGCAGGCAACTCGTCCTCGAGCGCCGCGGTCAGCTGCGCCGCCACAGTGGGATCGACGACCGTCACAGGTCATCGAGCCCGTACGCGCGCACGGCGTTGTCACGGCAGATCATCCGGGCGAGCCGTTCGGCATCGGACGAAGACCAGTAGTCGCGCGCCACGCCATCGTCGAAGAACGCACTCAGTGCGCGACGGAACAATGCCGTGTTCAGTGCGTAGAGCTCGGGCAACGCGCACGCGTCGCTCGAGAACAACACCGAGCCGAGCGGTGCCAGCTCAAGCAGTTCCGCGAGGATGATGTCCGCGCGCGTTCCGACGTTGTGCAGCGCGAGGCCGACATCGACGAAGACGTGATCGAAGACCTGCGCGAGGTAGCCCGCCGAGCGTTGGAACGGATAGTTGTGCAGCAGCATGATCGGCGCATGCGCACCGGCGCTCGCACGCAGTAACGGCGTGAGAAGAAGGGGGTCGCACTTGTCGAGGTCGACGTCGGCATCCCCGTAGGCGATGTGGAACTGCACCGGTCCGCCGAGATCCAGCGCCGTCCAGATCAGGAATCTGGTCAGCGTCTCGTCGGCGAGGCGGTCGGTCGCCCCGACCCGTGCCGCTGCCGCCTCGACCTCGGCGTCGCTCGGACGGCGTGGATCGAGGTCGAGTCCGACCCGATAGGCGGCGATCGACTTGAACCCGACGGCGGCGTTCGCCCGCCGTCCCAACTCAGCGCGGACGGCGTCGGCGAACTCGCTCGCGTCGGTGTCGGCGAGCACCCTCTCTGCGACGTTCTCCAGTCGCACGATCTCGTGCGCCGCGGCCGATCCGAGCTTGGCCAACTCGTCCGCCGTCGTGAGCCGATCGGTCAGGAAGCCAGTGTCCACAAGGTAATGCTCGATTCCGGTCGCTGCGAGCATGCGCCGACTGACCTCTTCCCAGCCGAGCTCGTGACGCCGGGCGAGGTACGACTCAGCCTCCGCGAACCGCGGGAGGTCGAGCAACGGCGCGCACACGGCACGGACGCCGAGCCCGGCCTGCGTGTCGAACATCGTCCCGTGCCACGAACCCGCACCGTCCGCCTCGGTGAGCATCGCCTCGAACTCGAGGCGATCCGAGTCGTTGCGGAGGACGCCGTGGCAGTGGTGATCGATCAGTGGCAGGTCGGCGGCAACACCCGTCACGCGCGTTGCCCGGGCTGCACCAACCGATCGGATTGGTCGGTCATGAACCCGTCCTCTGCCGCGAGGCTGCGTCCGAGACGCGCCGCCGCGCCACCGAAGACCACGACGAGCACTATGCAGAACGCGATCCATCCGCCCGACACGATCGGGAACCAGAAGGCAGGTTGCCCGGACGCCGGATACGGCAGCACGTTGCGGTAGATCGTGTAACCGAGCACGACCAGGGCGAGGATCGGGATGACGATCTGCCAGGCGGGCACGGTCATCTTGCGCTGGAAGAACAGCAGCCGGATCGCACCGATCGTCGTCAGCACATAGGCCACGAGCAGGATCAGGGTGCCGATCGTGCCCGACCAGAAGAACGCGTCGAAGGCCTCCGCGCCGAACGCGAAGTGCATGAGCACGATGATCGCGCCCATGAGAATCGCGACCGCGAGCGCGCTGCGCGCCGGCGTCCCCTGCCGCGTGAGCGACGACAAACCCTTCTGGCCCACCAGGTCGCGGTTCATCGCGAACAGCAGTCGCGCCGCGCCGACCATGCAGGCAAGACAGCAGCCGAACGCGCTGATCGTCGCGCCGGCGCTGACAATGTCGCCCACCCACGAACCGATGTAGGACGTACCGAGATCGCCGACGAGCGAGCCCGACGATCCGAACGCCTTGACACCGGCCGCGTTCGTGCCGAAGCCCATCATCTCGATCGCGGTGACGACGGTGAAGTAGACGCCGCCGAAGATGGCGGTGCCGAGAATCGCACGCGGGATGTCACGGTGCGGACGCGCGGTCTCTTCACCGAGTGTGGACGCGGCTTCGAAGCCGGCGAAGGACAGGAAGCCGAACACGATGCCGAGGAACAGCGTGCTCGTGCTGGTGCCGGGCGCGACCTTGAACACGTCGAGGGTGAAGTGCTGTGTTCCGCCGTGCGGCGCGTTCTTGCTGACGACGCGGACGAACACCACCGCGCAGACGACGAGGATCAGTGCAACGGTCGCGCCCTCGATCACAAGCAGCGTGGACGTCCCGCGCTTGGCCGGCACGATCGTCAGCCACAGCGCGAGCACCAGTGAGATCGCGGCGATCAGGAACGGCGCCCAGGTCGGCGGGTTCTTCCAGATGCCGACACCGTCGAGGAACGACGTCCCGAGAATGCCGGACGCGCACGACGTCACGACACCGTAGAACGTGTACGTGGCGAACAAGGCAAGGCCCGTCACCGCACCAGTGCGTGCGCCCAGCGTGGCGCCCACGAAGGCGTACACCGACCCGGAGTGCTGGTAGTACTGGCACAACCGCACGATGCCGTAGGACACGAGCAGCACACCGATCGCAGCGAGCAGGAACGCGAGCGGCACGGCGCGGCCGACCGTCGGCACCACGCCCTGCGGGTTGATGTTCGCCGCCATGCTCGGCGCCATCAGCGCGATCGACATGCCGACTGCCTGCCAGACCGACAGATTGCGCCGCAACGACGTGGTGGGCGGTGCGTCCGATTGATTGCCGATGTCCGTTGCCATCTCATCCCCCGTCTCGCCGAATCCTTCCGGCAGTGTGCCCGTGCTGAATCGGAAAGAAAAGAGGGTCTGGGGTCTGTAACAAACGTTTCACCCGTCGTAACATCCCCGGACGTGGACGAACAACAGCGCGCGGAACAGGCAGCGAAGGCAGCCACGATGCGGGCCGAACTCGCCGAGCGCGGCGTGGTCGGCGTAGCAACGACGTGGGTCGACAACAGCGGGGTCACTCGGGTGAAGGCCGTCCCGCTCGCCAAGCTCGAGAGCGCTGCCCGATGGGGCATCGGCGCATCACCGGTCTTCGACGCGTTCCTGCCCGACGACATGATCGTCGCCGGACGGGTCGCGGGCGGGCCAGTCGGCGATCTGCGGCTGCATCCAGACCTCGATCGGCTCGTCGTGCTCAGCGCGCAGCCGGGCTGGGCGTGGGCACCGGCGGTCCGTTATCGGCAGGACGGCGAGGTGCACCCGCAGGACCAGCGCACCGCCGCCCTGAATGCGGTCGCGAGCCTTGCCGACGCCGGCTACACGGCCAAGATGGCGTTCGAGATCGAGTGGGCGTTGTCGACGACCATGCCGGAGTTCACGCCGGCGGCCACCGGTCCGGCGTACGGCTACACGAGGCTGATCGAACAGTCGGACTACCTGCGCGAACTCCTCGTCGCACTCGACGAGCAAGGCGTCGTCGTCGACCAGATCCACCCCGAATACGGAGCGGCGCAGTACGAGCTGTCCGTCGCCGCCGAAGGCCCGGTCGAGGCGGCCGACACGATGGTGCTCGTACGCGAGACGATCCGCGCGCTCGCCGCACGTCGCGGACTGTTCGCGTCCTTCTCGCCGAAGGTGCTCGCCGAAGGAGTCGGCAACGGCGGCCATGTGCACCTGTCGTTGTGGCGCAGTGAGCAGAACATCTTCACCGCCGGGGACGGGCGATACGGCATGCAGGCCGCGGCCGAGCAGTTCACCGCGGGCGTGCTCGCTCATCTGCCGGCGTCGCTCGCGATCGGCGCGCCCGCACCGGCGAGCTACCTGCGATTGATCCCGAGCCATTGGGCCGGCGCGTTCCAGGTCTGGGGGCTCGAGAACCGCGAGGCCGCGCTGCGCCTCGTCACCGGTTCGCCCGGCAACCCGGGTGCGGCCAACCTCGAGGTCAAGGCCTTCGACCTGTCCGCGAACCCGTACCTCGTCGTGGCCGCGGTGATCGCCGCGGGGCTGCACGGCGTCGCGTCGTCCGCGCCGTTGCCCGAACCGGTGAACGTCGATCCCGCGTCACTGTCGAAGTCCGAGCTCGAGTCGCTCGGGGCCGTCGCGCTGCCCCACACGCTGGCTGAAGCCACGGACGCCTTCGAGGCGGACGACGTTCTCGCAGCTGCACTCGGCACGGAACTCGCGACCACGATCGTCGACCTTCGGCGCGAGGAGATCAGTCGGTTTGCCGATGCGTCCCCGGACGACATCGCCGCAGCAGCACGCTGGAAGTACTGACCACCGTGGCGCCGACGACCGTTGCGGAGGTGATCCGCAGCGAGCGGCGCCAACTCACCCCTGCCGAATTGCGCGTCGCGCAGACATTGATGTCGGACTACCCGGCCGCAGGACTGCAATCGGTGGCGGCACTCGCCGCGAACGCCGGCGTCAGCGGACCGACCGTCGTCCGGCTCGTCGCCAAACTCGGCTTCGCCGGGTACTCGCAGCTGCAATCGCAGCTGCGCTCGGAATTGTCTGCCCGCAGCGCCGGTCCGGTGCAGCGCTATCCGGCCGTCGACGACTCGCAGCACTCGAGCCCGTTGCTGCGCCGCTTCGAACGCAGCGTCAGCGCGGCGGTGCGCGACTCGTTGTTCGGCATCGACCCCGTCGAGTTCGACGCAGCGGTGACGATGCTGGCCGACCCCGCACGTCCGGTGTTCGTGACCGGCGGACGGGTCTCGTGCGTGCATGCGCTCTACCTCGCGCGCGGGTTGTCGCTGCTGCGTCCGGACGTCGGCTTCGTCGCCGGTGAACGCGCATCGCGTGCCGCGACACTGCTCGACGTCACTCCTGAGTCGGTGTTCGTCGTCTTCGACTACCGCCGCTACGACGACGAGGTCGTCGACTTCGGACGCGGCGCGGCTGCCGCCGGCGCCACCTTGATCGTGCTGACCGACACCTATCTGAGCCCGGTGGCCTCGTCGGCCACGGTGTTGCTGACGTCGTCGGTCGAAGGGCCGGCGCCGTTCATCACGCTGACTCCCGCGCTCGCGATCGTCGAAGCCTTGGTGCTCGGTGCAGTGGAACAGTCGGGCACCCCCCTGCGCTCGCGGCTCGAGCGGTTCGACGCACTCAGTGCCGACCTGTCTGCGACGTGACGCGCGACCATGCCGACTGACCCGCGCGGCTTGCGCTCGAATGCTCCGCTGCTCGATGCGTGGCTGCGCTTTCGTGAGCAGCCGCCCGTGCCGTTCACCATTCCCGGACACAAGCAGCGCGACGATCTGGTCGGCGACGTCGTCGCCGGCGACGTGCCGCTCTACGCCGGACTCGACACGACGAAGCTCACGAACGGCGTGCTCGCCGACGCGGAATCACGCGCGGCGCGGTTGTGGCAGGCCGACTTCTGCCGGTTCTCGACTGGCGGCGCCACCCACGCGAATCAGGCGCTCGCACTGGCGATGGCCGGTGACGGCGAACGGATCATCGTCAGCCGGACGTTGCACCGCTCGCTGCTGCTCGGTCTGGTGCTCGCCGGACTCGAACCCGTTTGGGTGCGTCCGGACGTGGATGCGCGGACGGGCGTGCCGCTCGGTGTCGCACCTGACACCGTGCGCCGAGCGCTGGTCGCACACCCTGACGTGCGAGCCGTGTTCGTCGGCGATCCGTCGTACGTGGGGACGGTCGGCGACGTCGCCGGATTGGCCGAGGTCGCGCACGAGCGCGACGTGCCGCTCATCGTCGACGCCGCGTGGGCCGCGCATTTCGGATTCCATCCATCGTTGCCGCGGCACGCCCTGCAACTCGGAGCGGACGCCATGGTCATCAGTGCGCACAAGACATTGCCTGCGTGGAGCCAGGCCGCGCTCGTCCTCGCACGCACCGAACGCATCGATGCGGCCCGCCTCGATGCCGGCGTCGAAGCAACCGCCACCACCAGCCCGGCGGGAGCGATCCTCGCAAGCATCGATGCAAGCCGCGCGCTGCTCGAACGCGACGGCGCGACGCTGCTCGGCCCGGTGATCGTCGCGTGCAGTGCGGCGCGCGATCGGTTGCGCCGCATCGATGGGCTGACGGTGCTTGCCGGCGCGAACGTCGACCCGCTCAAACTCACCCTCGTACTCGGCGGCACCGGCGCGGACGGCAACGCCGTCGAACAGGATCTGCTCGCTGACGGTCTGCCGGTCGAGTCTGCCGATCGCGACCACGTGATCGCCGTCGTCACGCTGGCCGACACCGACGCCACGATCGAGAAGTTGACAGCGGCACTCGTCCGATCGATCGAGCGTCACCGTGGCCCGGCGCGAGCGGTGATCGGCGCCGCTGCCTACGGCGTCGACCCGGTCGCCGCGATCTCTCCGCGGCAGGCCTTCTTCGCCGCCTCCGAGGCCGTGCCCGTCGACCGGGCCGTGGGCCGCATCAGTGCCGAGCTCGTCGCCCCGTATCCGCCCGGGATCCCTGTCCTGGCGCCGGGCGAAGTGATCACCGAGGCAACGCTCGATGCACTCGCGCAGGCACGACAGGCCGGCGTACGGATCGCCTACGCCGCCGACCCTGCACTTACCTCGATACGAGCTGTAGTAAGTGCTTGACTGCCCGGGACGAGGTTTCGCAGCGACGGGAGGTGGTCGAAATGCGACAGGTCGCCCGCGTTCTGGCCGCTGCCGTCGTGTGCTTGACAGCGTGCGCCGCGCCTCCTGACAGGAGCGCGTCGTCCGCTGGACCCGCCTCCCCGGCCGGCTCGACGACGACTGGTCGCGAGCTGCACGGCGAATGGGTCCTCGAGAAGATCGTCGACAACGGTCGAGTGACCACCGTGCCAACCTCGCTCGACGTGTACCTCATCTTCGACAAGAACGATGAGTTCCGCGGATTCGACGGATGCGCGTATTACGGCGGAACCTTCGAACGCTCTGCCGACGGCTCGATGAAACCGGTCGACGTCGCTGCCACGGCCAATGGCTGCCTCTCGCTCGGCGTTCCCCTGGATGCCGCGCGGGCCGAGATCGACACGTTGCTCTTCCGGAACCGTCCGATCACAGTCTCGGAAAGGGACACGCGGCTGACGATCGCCATGAGCGGGCACATCCTCACCTACACACCGAGGTCCGCGGTCTACGCGGCCGTGAGCGCATTCCGTCGACTATCGGCGAGCAACGGTGAACCGAACCCGCACCATGCTGCCTATGTCATCACTACGTACAAGCGTGCGGACGAACTACTGGGCCACAACCGGCCTTTGGGCCGAGCCGCGGGTCAGAGGGTCTATCTGATCGTTGCCCGAGGCGCCTTCGCCAGACACGTCCCGCAGACCTCGAGACCGTCCATCATCTACGCCGCATACAACGAGAACGCTGCCCTCTGGGAATGGGGAATCCGGCGCACAGCGCCGCCCCTGTCGGAACTCGGCACGGTCGTCGCGCTGCGGCTGTCCTGATCAGCTCTTCCTCCGTCGTGCCCGCATTGGTACGGGCATACCGGCCATACGAGAGGAAGACCTGATCCCTTTGCGACGGGATCTGTCGTGCGGCCATGTGTCAGGTGGATACTCCGGGCCGTGAGATGGGCCGTGAACTTATGTGCCCTCGCGTCGCTCGCGGCATTGGGCACGGCGTGCACTTCGTCGGGCAACAAGTGCTCGGACGGGAAATGTGGCTCGCCCAGCGCAACGAAGACGGCGGGCACATCGCCGACTTCACACTCGCCAGGTGAGCGGGCGGTCGTATCGATCCCCATGACCACGCCCGGTTCCGTCGCGGCTGGTTTCGGCTCCATCTGGGTCGGGAACGGGCCGGCGCGGACGGTCACCCGCCTCGATCCACGAACAGATGCCGTCATCGCCACCATCTCTTTGCCCGATCCAGCGTCTGTGGTCGGTGTCGGCGCCGGCGCGATCTGGGTGACGAGTTACCCCGGCGACACCGTCTCGCGCATCGATCCGCAGCGCGACCGCGTGACTCGGACCATCAGCCTTGCGCCGCGGGGAACCGCCCCGATCGGCGTCACCGTGTTCCGCGGCTTCGTCTGGGTGGCGAACCATCACGGCGTCCCGACCACGTCGGTCACCAAGATCGACCCGGCCACGATGCGCGTGGTCGACGTGATCCCTGTCAGCGCCGAGCCGGCCGACGGGCCGCAGTGGATCCTCTCCAGCGCGGGTTCGATCTGGACCAACGTCAACGGCACCTCGAATGTCGTTGTGCGTATCGATCCGCGACGCGATCGCATCGTGGCGAAAATCCACGCTACGAGTGCCTGCGCGCAACTCGCCGCGGACGACACCGCCGTGTGGGGCGCAAGTAGCGATGACCCGTCCTGCCGTCCGGGCGTCAGTCGCATCGACACGCGCACGAACACAGTCACCGCGACGATTGACACGGGCGGAGCGGCCGACGCGGTCGCGCTGGACCACGGCTCGCTCTGGTACGGCACTACGGCGACCCACAAACTCGTCCGCGTCGACACCCGGACGAACAAGGTGGTCTGCACGCTCAACCTGCCCGGCGCAGCGTTCGGCATGACCGTCGGCGCCGGCGCCATCTGGACGACCGACATGAACGACGGCCAGCTCTTCAAGGTCTCCTTGGCGCATGCATGTGGGTCGGGAGGCTGACGGTCGAGGGACGAAGGTTCGCCTTCCTGGTCTTCACCGCGGACGCATCTCGGGCGGATTCCACGAGTCCAGGGGCAGAAGCAACCGCTGCCAGGCGTCGTACAACCAGGCCTCGTAGCGTTCAACCGACCAGCCGCGTTCGATCACGAGCAGGGCGTAGTACTCCGAGCTGTTCATCGTCCAGATGATGTCGGCGACCTCGTCCAGCGGTAGGTCTGGCCGAAGCCCGTTCGTGCTTGCAAGGTCCGCTGCCAGCTGGCGCATGTTGCGCGCGCGGCGTTGCGTGATCTCTCGCCAGAGTTCGCCTAGCTCCTTGTGTGCGGCCGCCCCCTCGCGCAGCACGAGGAACAGCGGTGCGAGGCGGCGTTGGATCTGTGCGACGGCGGCCGCGTAGATCGCCAGTTTGGCCCGCACGTCCGGTTCGGCGCGCATGCGGACGGCGTAGTCGCGATCGCGGCCTGCGACCGGTTGGTCGGTTCCGGACAGGGCGGTCTCGATCACCTCGCGGAACAGGGCCGGCTTCGGTCCGACCACCGCATAGATCGTGTCGGGCGCGACGTCTGCGTGCGAGGCGATCGCGGCAATCGTCGTGCCCGAGTACCCGCCGGCGAGGAAACGTGAGCGGGCTGCGTCGACGATGCGTGCCCTGGTTTCCGCGGCCGCGCGGCGCCTGCCGCTTGCGTCGTAGCGGCGGCGTGCGGCCGGTTGATTGCGGGTCGGCTCGGAACCGCCCTTGACCTTGCGAGCCATGAGCGCCTAGCTTACAGATATTCACCCGAATATCCTTCGGATCAAATTGGAGGCGGTCATGTCGCTCTACGCATGGACCCAGGACCTGCCCATCACCGCAGATGCCTATGCAGACATCACGGCCCGGATGGGCGATGCGAAGCTGCCCGGCCTGGTCGCGCACATCGCCATCGAGAAGGACGACGGCATGCTGCACTACATCGACGTCTGGGAGTCGAAGGAGCAGCACGACGCCGCCTTCGAGAACGTCATCCATCCCGCGGTACATCCAGTGCTTCAAGAACGCCGCATCGAGGTGCGCGGCGAGCCGCCTCGTACGGCCATCAACGTCGTCGACGTCCGCTTCGCTGACGGCTCGTCAACACACCGCTGACGGGTCGGCGGTCACACTTTCGATTCACCCGCAGTGACACGTCAGATGCGCCACGATGACGTTAGCGGCCGTGGATCCGTCGGAACACTTGTTGAGTGCACAACTCTTCGAAGGCAGAACTGACAGATCGATCGGTCGGAAGCCGGTTCCTCTACTCGATGGATAGCTGGGCCGGACGGCCGGTGGTCGCCCTCACAGTCGTCGTGGCCGACGTGCTGTGGGTGCTCTTCTCGGTGTTCAAAGGGTTTCCCGGCAGGCTCGAGACCGGCTTCCAGGCGACCGTTGCCGCACTGACGCTCGCCATGGTCTTCGTCATCCAGCACACCCAGGCCCGCCATCAGGCAACCACTCAGCGCAAGCTCGACGAGATTCTTCGGGCCATGCCGCACGCCGACAACTCGATCATCGCTCTCGAGGATTCCAACGACGAAACGCTGCGGTCGACACACGACGCACATCGAGGTCTGCGCCGCGAGGCCCTTGACCACAGCACGTGACATGGTGTCGCTCAGCACCGGCGCTGACCGGCACGTCGCTTAGATCGTCACCGCCTGGTGCCTCGTATCGTCGGCCGCGCGGCGTACACCTTGCGACGGATCACCGCCGTACCGCATCGGCCGCGCGGCGTACATAGATCGCCCGCTGGGCCGACGATTTGTTGACGCCTGCGCGGCACAGTTCCGGTCATGACATTGCATTCGACCGGAGACGACGTGCCGAGCATCTCGTTCTCCCATGTGTTCAAGCGATACGGGACGGTAGCCGCGCTGGATGATTTCAGTGCCGAGGCTCTACCCGGGCGCATCACCGCGTTCCTCGGTCCGAACGGCTCGGGGAAGACGACCAGCATGCGCGTGCTGCTCGGTCTGGCCGACCCGACAGCAGGGACGGCGCTGATCCACGGCCGGCGTTACACCGACCTCGCGCACCCCCTGCGCACGGTCGGCGCCGTCCTGGATCAGGGTTTCCATCCCAACCGCAGCGCGCGCAGCCATCTGCGAATTACGGCCGCTCAGGCCGGCGTTCCGGCCGCGCGGGTCGACAACCTGCTCGATCTCGTCGGCCTCAGCGACGCCGCACGGCGCCGAGTCGGCGGCTACTCACTGGGCATGCGTCAACGTCTCGCGCTCGCATCGGCGTTGATCGGTGATCCGTCAGTACTTGTGCTGGACGAGCCGTACAACGGCCTCGACCCGGACGGCATCCACACGATGCGCGGGTTCCTCCGCGGATTCGCCGACAACGGCGGCACCGTGCTGCTGTCCAGCCACCTGCTGGCCGAGATCACGCACACCGCGGACGACGCGATCATCATCAACAACGGGCGGCTCGTGACCGCCGGACCGATCGCGACTCTCGTGCCGGCTTCGACCGGGACCGTCGTGACCACACCGGACCCGCGACTGCTCGAAACCGCGCTCTTCACGGCCGCGGCGAGCGCGCACGTGGCACGCACCGGTCCCGACCAGCTCACGGTCACCGGCGTCTCGACCGAAGTGATCGGCCGCGCAGCGATCAACGCCGGCGTGATCATCCTCGGCATGCACGCCGAGGGCGACGATCTCGAAATGATCTTCCAGAACCTCATTCACCCGAAGGAGCCCGTGTCATGATCAACTCAATCCGGCTGGAGCTTCTGAAGCTCCGCACCACCCCGGCGCTGTACGTGACCATCGCGTCGGCGTTCGCGCTCAGCCTGCTCTCCGCCTCGGTCACCATCATGCTCAAGCCGAACCCGGGCGATCCACCGCGGGGTAGCGCCGCGCAGGTGCAGCATGTCCTCAACCAGCCCTCGGCGGTCGGTGTCGATGGCGATGTTCATCCTGGGCGTGCTGGTCGTCGCCGGCGAGTACCGGCACCGGACGATGCTCACCACCTTCCTGGCCGAACCGCGTCGGTTGCGGGTCATCGTCGCCAAGCTGGTCACCGTCGGCGGGATCGGCGCCGCGCTCGCGGCCGCCACTTACGGCGTGACCTTCGCCGTCGCAGAGATCCTGTACGCACGTAACGGCGTGAGCCACCTCGGCGTGGATGCGACGCGACTGGGCTGGGGAACCGTCCTCAGTGGCGCGGCGTACGGCCTGCTCGGCGTCGCCGTCGGCGCGCTGACCCGCAACAGGTCGCCGCGATCATCGCCGGCCTGGTGTGGATCCAGGTGGTCGAGGTCGGCATTCTCGAGAACGCCTTCCCGGCGCTGGCGAAGTGGCTGCCGGCCGGCGCGGCGCAGGGTTTGACCAGCGTTGACCAGCTCCCAGTTCCTGCCGCAAACGGCCGCGGCGGCCGTGCTCGTGGCCTGGGCGACCGGAATCGTCCTCATCGCCGGCCGGGTGAGCATCCGTCGCGAGTTGCGGTAACACCGTGCCAACCGAGCGTTACCGGATCGCCGGCGACCTGCCTGTACGGCAGGTCGCCGGCGATCCCTCGCGTAAGCACTACCGTCGTGTCATGCCCTGGTCAGGTGCGCAACGGCTGCGGGCCGACCCGCGGGCGTCGACGGCCTGGTCGCGGCAGCCCTGCTTGCGTTCATGATCGTCAGCATTGCGTCAAACCCGCAGCCGCGGGACAGCACGCGAACAACCCGCTCGCCTACGTGCTCGCGGTCGGGCTGTCGGTGCCCTACGTGGTGCACCGCCGCTACCCGGCGCCGGCGCTGATCGTCGTATTGGGCTCTCTGCTCGTCTATGCGTCGATCGGGTACGCGGCGTTTCCCGGGGTCGGCGCATTCGTGCTGCTGTTCGGGATCGCGTTGCACTGTGGACGCACGCTGGCCTTCCTCGCGTTCGTCACTACCGCCGCAGCGCTTGTCGTCGCATCGCTGACTCCAACCGTCCGGAGTCGTGCAGACGGCGGACGCGGTGTCCATCGCGCTTGCCACGGTCGTCGCGTGGTTGGCCGGGGAGAACCTGCGGCAACGGCGCAACCGTTGGGCTGCGCTGCGTGAGCGCAACGAGCTACTGGTACGCGAACGTGAAGAGCGTGCACGACAGGCGGTGGCTGCCGAACGGCTGCGCATCGCGCGTGAGCTGCACGATGTTGTGGCGCACGCGATGAGTGTCATCGCGGTGCAGGCCGGCGTCGGCCACCACGTCGCCGCGACCCAGCCGATGGAGGCACAACGCGCGCTCGAGGTGATCGAGACGACGAGCCGGCAAGCCCTCACCGAGATGCGTCGACTGCTCGGCGTATTGCGTCAGGACGGCCAGTCGCGGTCGGAGATCAGCCCGTCACCCGGCCTGCAGGACGTTCCGGCGCTGATCAGCCAGGCCGCCGACGGCGGCTTGACCGCCCACCTGAGTTCAGGGCGCGCGGACGACGTCCCTCCGGGCGTCGGCCTGACCGCGTACCGCATCGTCCAGGAAGCGCTGACGAACGCGATCAAACATGGTGGCCCGCATGCCGACGTGACGCTCGACTACACCGCCGATGCGATCAGCGTCGAAGTCGTCAACGATGCGTCAGCACAGCATGCGCGCGGACCGCACGTGGTTACCCCAGGGCACGGGCTGATCGGGATGCGCGAGCGTGTCGCCGTCTTCTGCGGCGATTTCTCGGCCAGCCCGCGGCCCGGTGGCGGCTTCCGGATCGCGGCCCGACTGCCCTACGACAGCAGCCCGTCATGATCCGCGTGC
Organism: uncultured Actinomycetota bacterium; assembly: GCA_963757455.1. GTDB lineage: Bacteria > Actinomycetota > Actinomycetes > Mycobacteriales > Jatrophihabitantaceae > RYN-133. Next base: position 780,002 of record CAVWSE010000005.1, on the reverse strand, counting down.
TGATTGCCGACGACCAAGCCCTCGTGCGGGCAGGCTTCCGGGTTCTTGTCGATTCCGCGCCGGATCTCGAAGTGGTAGCCGAAGCCGCGAACGGTTCGGAGGCAGTCGAGCTCACGAAAGCGGACCGGCCCGATGTCGTGCTGATGGACATCCGGATGCCGGTGATGGACGGGCTGGAAGCCACGCGCCGGATCACTGCGCTTGCGGCTGATCCACCGGTGCGGGTGCTCGTCTTGACGACCTTCGACCTCGACGAGCACGTCTTCGCCGCGCTCCAGGCAGGCGCGAGCGGATTCCTGCTCAAAGACACTCCGCCCACCGACCTGCTCGCCGGAATCCGCGTCATCGCGGCCGGTGAAGCGTTGCTCTCGCCCACTGTCACGCGGCACCTCATCGAAGAATTCGTGCGACGCCCCCAACCAGGACGCGCCCCGAACATTGCGCTCAACGCGCTTACCGAGCGCGAACTAGAAGTGCTCCGCCACGTCGCCAAGGGGTGGTCGAACGCCGAGATCGCCGAGCACCTCTACGTGAGCGCGGCGACGGTGAAGACGCACCTCAGCCGGTTGCTGATGAAGCTCCACGCTCGCGACCGGGCACAGCTGATCGTCATCGCCTACGAAAGCGGTCTCGTCGCGGCCCATCGACCGAACGCGGAGTAACACAGCACAGCGTGCCGTGTCCTTGCCGCCCTCTTGCTTGCGACCCCGGTGCGCGGTTCGCTGGCCAGCGATGGACGGTCGCAGATCGAGGGGTGAGGCGATGATCGGACGCGAGTTGTTCGAGACCGGGCTCGAGACCCGCCGTGAGGTGTTGGGACGCGAATACGTCGACGACGGACTCGCCGCATCGGACGACTTCATGATGGCGTTCCAGGAAGCCGTCAGCTCGATCGCGTGGGGTTATTCGTGGAGTCGAGACGGGCTCGATCGGCGTAGTCGGATGATCTTGACACTGGGCATTTTGGCCGGCCTCGGTCGCCATCAGGAGTTGGGCATCTACGCGCAGGGCGCGGTGCGCAACGGTGTTACGGTCGACGAGATCAAAGAGATCCTCGTGCACGTCACGTCGTACTGCGGCACGCCTGCCGGTCGCCAGTCGTTTCTTGCCGTACACGAAGCGCTGGTGCAGTGCGGCGCAATCCCGACCGGGTGAGCTGCCGACTGCACGGGTCATCACAGCCGCGGCTGTTCAGTGTCGAACATGATGAGGTGCGCCGATGAACGACCGCTCGACTCTTGATCGGCTACTCGCGGACAACCTGTACCTCGTTCTCGGCACGGCAGATGCGGACGGACGGCCGTGGGTGAGCCCGGTCTTCTTCGCCCAGCTCGGCCCGAACCGGCTCTGCTGGGTGTCGTCGCCGGACGCCCGACACTCGCGCAGCGTTGCGCACCGCCCCACGGTCGCCATGACCGTCTTCGACTCGACGGTCGCAGTCGGACGAGCTGAAGCGGCGTATTTCGACGCCGTCGCGGCGCCGGCGCCCGAAGACGAAGTGCGCGCGGCACTGGAGTCGCTCAACGCGCGGCTACCCGCCGACAAGGCGCTCGAACCCGGTGACCTGCAACCACACGGCCCGCTCGTCGTCTATGCGGCCGACCTGGAGCGCAGCTACGTCCTCATCCGCGGCGGTAACGCAGAGCACGGCAACGCCGTCGACACGACGATCGAGGTCTGACCTCGCAGCAACTCGATCACTCGCTCAGCGCCGCGGCCCTGGCGTCGAAGCCGGCCCGGACGTAGACCCACTGTTCGAGCCGCTGGGCCTGTCGCACCTCGGCAGTGGGCTGCGCATTGGCGAGCGCGCGTCCGGGTTCGAGGCCCAACGAACGAAATGGCCAGGCCACCACGCGTCGAACTTCATCGAGCATCGTCCACTCCTCCGGTCGCCGGCCGAGCCCTATTTCCTCGACTCTCGCAGCCGCCACGTCATTTGTCTAGTCTTTCGATAGACATATCAGAGAAAGACATCCGCGCGCGTCGACGTCATCCGCATGACGCGCGGCCCGACCGGATCAACCGCTGGTTTCTCGGACCTGGGCCTTGCTGCGGTGGCGCTGTGGTTGACGATCCGCGTGAACAGCAAACACGGGATGCGGGTGTCTAATCCGATCGGCCAGTGGGCAAAGCGCGAAGACGGTTAAGGAGCCGCCGCGGCGTTTACCTTTGCAGGATGCCGATCATCGAGGTCACGTACCGATCTCACGTTGCACAGGAGCACCTGCGTGCGCTCGCACAATCCTTACCCCACGCGGTCTCAGTTGCTGTCGCATGTCCGGAGGAGCCGTACGATCACGACCTTCGCACTGGTGATGTCGAACTGCGATTCAAGTCTGCTGGTTCACTCGACGTAGGCGGTCTTGATGTCGTTGTCGAGGTTCGCTCGAAGTGGTTCGCAAGCCGCGCACAGACGCGACAGGAACGCTGCAACCAAATCTGCTCGGCGGTTACTGACGTGATGGGGTCGCGCAGCGTGGGCGTGTACCTGTCTCTCCCCATCGCCGCCTGGTCACAGAGCGAGTGAATGGATCTCCATGACGCGCAGGCCGGTTAGCCGCGACGCGAGCGGATCTCGTGAAGACAGCGCGCTATCCGGTGTGCTGCACGACGGTCGCGAGCGCGTGACGAAGAGCAGATGGATCGTTACCGGTACTCCGGCGGACAGATGCAGTGCGATCGTGCTTCGCCCGGCCCATCGAGCGTAGGGTCAACCCCACCTCACGACCGCGGCAGGAGCGCCCACGGGACCCTCAATCAAGATCGCGGAGCGACTATGTCTGGAAAGAACAAGGGCGGCCGAGAGATTCGCAAGCCCAAGCAACCCAAGAAGCCAAAGCCGGTCGAGACGAGTGGCAACCTGTCGAAGAGCGGCGAGGTCAAGAAGGGCGGCTAGGTTGGCGGCTGCGCGATGACGGAATCTCGCCACCCGGACTTCGGTCGCGCGGTCGAGCGGACCCAACGTGCCGTAGCAGCGCTGTTGCAGGGTGACCCCGAGCCGGAGAAGGAACTCTGGTCGCGGCGCGACGACATCACGCTCGCCAATCCGTTCGGCGGATACCGGCGAGGCTGGCCGGACGTCGAGGCCGGTCTGGACCTTGCGGCAGACGGGTTCGCGAAGGGCGGGACGTGCGTCTTCGAGGAGATCTCTAGGGAAGCCGGCCCGCATCACGGCTTCGTCTTCGAGATGGAGCGGTTCGAATCCAACCTCACCGACGGACGCGGAGTTGCGTCCGGCGCGCTTCGGGTCGTCATGATCTTCAGGGTCGAGGACGGCGAGTGGAAACTCGTCCACCGCCAGGCCGACACCCTGACCGAGTTCAGCGCGCACGACGACGCGATCCACCAACCGCTCGGTCGGATGAAGACGCTGCACACCGCCTACCGCGTCACCGATCTGACGGCCTCGCTCGCCTTCTACGCCACCCTGGGATACCGCGAACTCGGTCGCGTCGACCTGGGCGACGGCAACAGCCTCACGATGCTCAGCCTTCCTGACGAGGACGTCGTAACCCTCGAACTGGCGCACCGTCCGGCCGACGGCGACGTCGAGATCGGCACCGGGTTCAGCCATATCGTCGTCCAGGTCGATGACATCGCTTCCGCCGCCGACGCCCTCATCCGTGCCGGACTAAGGCCCGGCCCGCTCGAACACCACGAGGCACCGAACGGCCCGACGACATCGTGGCTCACCGATCCCGACGGCTATCGCATCGAGCTGGTGCAGTGGCCGCCCGGCCACGCCGACGGCCTCTCTGACGCCGACTTCGCCGAGTAGGAGGGGCGTTCCGGGGCGTTGCGCGCCCATCGTGTCAGGCTCATCGCACGCGCACGGGCTCGGGCGTGGGCAATGCGGACTCGACGACTGGACGCGGGGACATCCCCGGGGCCGCGAGGGCCGCAAGCAGCGCCACCGCCGCGAGCGCCCACCAGGTGTGCCGAAAGGCGGCGTGCGCCGCGGCGTAACCGACCGGATTGCCGAGCACGGCAATGACGAGGCTGACGCCAAGTGCGGTGCCGACCTGCCTGCTCATGTTGACCACGGCACTGCCCGTCGCAGCGCGCGCGGCGGGCAGGTCGGCCGTTGCCGACGACAAGATGGACGGCAAGGCAAGTCCGACACCGATCCCGCCGATGAGCCAGCCGGGCAGCACGTCGCCGGCGTAGTCAGGCTGCGCACCGACGAGGACGGATGTCGTCACCGCCCCGATTCCGAGCAGCGCGCACCCAACCGCGACGAGCACCCCGACCGGGATGCGCGCGGCGAGCCGGTGCGCGACCGCGGCGAAGATCGGCACCATCATCGGACCGGGCGCGATCGCGAAACCGACCCGAACTGCGGAGTAGTGCCACACGTCTTGCATCCAGAGGATGTTCGTCAGCAGTGCTGCGGCGAACGGCACGCCGAACAGCAGCGCGGTGGCGTTCGCCCAGGCGAACGGGCGCACCCGCAACAGCGCCGGTTCGACGACCGGCACCTCGTGTCGTGCCGACGAGATGCCGAAGCCGAGCAGCCCGACCGCAGTCACCAGCCAGGCAGCGTCCACACCCGCGCTGTCCCATCCCCACGACGGCCCCTGGACGAGGCCCAGGGTCAGCGCACCGATGCTGACGGCGAGCAATATCGCGCCGAGCACGTCCGGGATGCGGGTGACCGATTCGTCGCGCGAGCGCGGCACGAACCGGGCGGCAGCGGCCAGGGCGGCGATGCCGATCGGCACATTGACGAGGAACACCCAGCGCCATGAGGCCGAGACGAGCAGCCCGCCGACGGCCGGGCCGAGGGCTGCGGCCACAGCGCCGGTCGCAGCCCAGATCCGCACGGCACGCGCGCGCCGCTCGAGCGGCACCGACGCGACGACGAGGCCAAGGCTGGCCGGCGTCAGCAGGGCCGCACCCGCGGCTTGCACGACGCGGAAGGTCACCAGCCACCACACCCCGCCGCTGGCGGCGCAGGCTGCGCTGGCCAACGTGAAGACCGTGAGACCGATGAGGAAGCCGCCCTTGCGCCCGTACCGATCGGCCACCCGGCCGGCCGGGATCAGCAGCGCCGCGTAGACGATCGCGTACGCATTCAGCACCCAGGACAGCTGCGCGAGGGTCGTGCCGTGGAAGTCCGCACCGATGGCATCGAACGCAACGTTGACGATGAAGACATCAAGGCTGGCCATGAACGCCGCGAAAGAGAGCACAGCGAGGATCAGCCCAGGACGCTGACTTTTATCAGGCATAGTCAGCGACAGTAGAGGCTGACTATGGCGAAGGCAAGCTAGAGTGGCACGCGTGAGCGATGACACCGCACAACTCGTCGGCCCGCTGCGTGAGCGCGGCCGCTGGCGAGCCGACCGTTGCCCCATTGCGCGTTCACTGGGCATTGTCGGCACCCGCTCCGCGATGTTGATCATGCGCGAGGCGTACTACGGGACGACCCGGTTCGACGACTTCGCCGACCGCGTAGGAATCACGCAGGCCGTGGCCGCCGCGCGACTGCGTGAACTCACCGACGCAGGCCTGCTACGCCGAGTCCCGTACCAGCTTCCGGGCCAGCGCACCCGCTACGAGTACCGGCTCACCGAGATGGGCCGTGATCTCTGCCCCGCCGTACTCGCATTGTTCGAGTGGGGGTCGAAGTACCTGTACGGCAGCGGCGGAGCCCCGGTGACGTTGCAACACGCGGAGTGCGGGGCCGACATCCACGTCACCACCACGTGCAGCAACGGCCACGCCGTGCCACTGCGAGACATGGCCGTCGCCCGGGCTTGACACGCGTCGCCATCTGTCAGCGACCGGTGCAGCAAAAACCATCCGTCCAGCATGGATTTTAGGTGTCGGACGGTCCGTGCACCTCGAAAGGCCGACAGCAAGGGCCACGTCAGTTTCGACACGACACGTGCCTCGGCACGCCTTTATCGTCTCAGCGTCGTGCCAACCCGTCGACTGGCCGGCGGCCTGAGCCGAACGGTGCATGCGTAGCGCCGGTCGAAATCCTGTCCGGCCCCGAGCCCGTAGGGTGGGCCCACCATCCTCTTCGGGCGGGAGCACGCTGAGTGGCTGGTCCGCTTCTGAGCAGCAAGTACCGGTTGCCGGTGCAGCGCGCCGGCGCGGTCGCCCGTCCGCGGCTGGCCGATCGGCTCGACGCCGCGATTCGAGGACCCCTCACAGTCGTGTCGGCGCCGGCCGGGTTCGGCAAGACCACCCTGATCAGCAATTGGCTGGTGCGAGCCGCGACGAGCGACGCTCATGTCGCGTGGCTCTCGCTCGACCAGCGGGACGACGAGCCGGCGCTGTTCTGGACGTACGTGGTGACGGCGATGCGCGCAGTCGTGCCGGGTCTCGGCGAGGCCGCGCTGACGCTGCTCGCCTCGCCCGCTGCACCGACCGATGCTGCGATCGCAGCGCTGCTCAACGAGATCGAGACGCTGCCGCACGATCTCGTGGTGACGCTCGACGACTACCACCTCATCGAGTCGCCCGAGATACACGAGGGCATCGCCTTCGTCCTCGACCACCAGCCGCCGCAGTTGCACCTGGTCATCGTCACGCGCGTCGATCCGCCGCTGCCGTTGGCTCAGCTGCGCGCCCGCGGTCAGCTGGTCGAGCTGCGGGCCAAGGACCTGCGATTCACTGCCGACGAAGTGGCCGACTACCTGAACGGGTCGATGGATCTGCAGTTGAGCAGTGCCGACGTCGCTGCACTCGAAGGTCGAACCGAGGGCTGGATCGCCGCGCTGCAACTGGCCGCGTTGTCGCTGCAGGGTCGGACGGACGCCAGTACGTTCATCGCCGGGTTCGCCGGCGAGGACCAGTACATCGTCGACTACCTCGCCGTCGAAGTGCTGAGCCGGCAACCCGCGGACGTCCGCGATTTCCTACTCGCGACATCGATCCTGGAGCGGCTCACCGGTCCGCTCTGCGATGCGGTCACCGGGCGGGCTGCGGGCAAGGCCACGCTGATCGCGCTCGAGCGGGCGAACCTCTTCCTCGTTCCGCTCGACGACCAACGGCGGTGGTATCGCTACCACCACCTGTTCGCCGATGTGCTGCAGGCACACCTGATCGATGAGCGAACGGACGAGGTCGCCGAGCTGCATCTGCGGGCGAGCGCGTGGTTCGAGGCGAACGGCGACACGCTGTCGGCGATCGGTCACGCGCTGGCCGGCGGTGAGACCGGACGGGCCGCCGATCTGATGGAACTCGCCATGCCGAGAATGCGACGCGAACGGCGCGAAGCCGATCTTGCGCGATGGATGCGCGCCCTGCCTGACGAGCTGGTGCGCACCCGTCCGGTGCTCGCCGTCGCCTTCGTCGGAGCGCTGGCTCAGGGCGGCAAGTTCGACGGCATCGGGAACGGCTCGATCAGGTCGAGGCGTTGGTGCGTTCGGCGGATGGGACGTGGCCGGAGCATCCGCCGGCGCACGTGATCGTCGCCGACCTCGATCACTACCGCTCCTTGCCGGCGCATGTGGCGATGTATCGGGCTGCCCTGGCGTTGGCGACCGGTGATCTCGACGCCACGATCGCGCATGCCCGACACGCGCTGAGCGTGGCGCCATCGCATGATCCGCTCGCCCGCGCCGCGGCTGGGGCGCTCGCCGGCCTCGCGTCGTGGAGTACCGGTGATCTCGCCGGCGCGTACACGGCCTACACCGAGTCGGTGACCGGATTGACCAGCGCCGGTTTCCACGCCGACGTGCTGGGCTGCACCGTCACCCTCGGGGATCTGCAGCGCACGCAAGGCCGGCTCGGGGCGGCGTTGCGCACGTACCAGCAGGCGCTCGAACTGGCCGCCTCGGTGTCCGGCACTGAGCCGCTGCGCGGGACGGCCGACATGCACGTCGGCATCGCCGGCGTGTTGCTCGAGCGCGATGACCTCGTCGGCGCCCGCGAACGTTTGGCGATCAGCCGTCAGCTCGGCGAGGCGAACGGTCTCCCGCAGAACGCCTACCGGTGGCGGGTGGTCTCCGCGCGGCTGCAGGCCGCCGAGGGCGACCTCGACGGAGCGCTCGCGCTGCTCGACGAGGCCGAGCGCGTGTATGACGGCGACTTCTCCCCCGACGTCGCGCCGGTCGCGGCGACGCGGGCGCGATTGTGGATCCGCCGCGGCGATCTCGGGCTCGCGCGGCAGTGGGCCGACGACCGTCAGCTCGGTACCGACGACCGCCCGTCCTATCTGCGCGAGTACGAGCACCTGACCCTGGTGCGACTGCTGATCGCCGAACATCGACGCGGTAGTGGCGACCTCGACGGCGCGCTGGACCTGGTCGATCGGCTGCTCAGCGCGGCCGAAACCGGCGGACGGACGGGCAGCCTCATCGAGGCGCTGCTGCTGCAGGCGAGCGCTCTGGCAGCCGTCCGGTCTGCGTCGGCGGCGGATCCGCTGGGACGGGCGGTCACCCTGGCCGAGCCCGAAAGTTACGTGCGCCTGTTCGTCGACGAGGGCCCGCACATCACGGCTCTGCTGAAGACATTGCGCAAGCAGCCGTCCGCGTCCGGCTACGCCAACCGGCTCGTCGCCGCGACCACCACGATCTCGACGACGACCGGGGTCGCGCAACCGCTGGTCGATCCACTGAGCGAGCGTGAGCTCGAGGTGCTGCGCCTGCTCGGTGGTGAGCTCGGCGGCCCGGAGATCGCCCGTCACCTGTCCGTCTCGCTCAACACCGTGCGCACGCACACCAAGAGCATCTACGCCAAGCTCGGCACGACCAGCCGTCGGGCTGCCGTGCATCGGGCGCGTGAACTCGACCTGATCCCCGGCGGCTGATCGATCCCCGGATATCACCACATGTGGTGATGACGTCCCACCACATCGACCGCCACCTTGCTCATAGCCCACAACGGGCGAACGCAAGGAGGCGAGCATTGTGAACGATCAGGCCGCAAGCAGCGAGCGGTACGAGGTCCGCGTGACCGGGCACCTCGCTCCGCGCTGGGCGACGGCCTTCGACGGCCTGACCCTCATGCAGCACGCCGACGGCACCACGGTGCTGAGCGGCGTGATTGCCGACCAGGCCGCGCTGCACGCACTGTTGCGCCGGCTGGGAGACCTCGGGCTGCCGATCGTCTCCGTCAGCACGGTCGCGCAGACCAACCGCACGTCAACCACCCATCACCCGAGAAGGAGCACGACATGACAACGATCACCGACGCCGCACGGCTCTCGACCACCCGTCCCGCTGCACGACACCACATGACCTCGATGCGCACGGTCGCCCTTGTCGGCGGCCTGATGTACCTGCTCACGTTCGTCGCATCGATCCCGCAGCTCTGGCTGTACGCCACGATCGTCAAACACCCCGAGGGATTCGTCGCCGGCCGCGGCAGCACGACGCCGGTGCTCTGGGGCAGCTGGCTCGAGATCATCACCGCCCTGTCCGGCATCGGCACTGCGGTCGCGCTGTATCCGGTAGCGAGGCGGGTCAGCAAGTCGTCCGCGATCGGCTTCATCGCCTCGCGCGTCACCGAGGCAGGCCTCATCCTCGTCGGCGCGGTCAGCGTGCTGACGGTCGTCACGATGCGCTCCGACCTGGCCGGCGCGACCGGCTCCCGTGCCGGCGCGCTCACCGTCACCGCTCACGCGCTGGTCGAACTGCGCCAATGGACCTTCCTGGTCGGCCCCGGCATCATGGCCGGCGTCAACGGGATGTTCCTCGCCTACGTCATGTACCGCTCTCGCCTGGTCCCACGCATCATCCCGACCGTCGGCCTCATCGGCGTGCCGCTGATCCTCGCATCGTCGACCGGCACTCTGTTCGGCCTCTGGGATCAGGTCTCCGGCCCCGGCTTCGCATTGGGCCTGCCGATCGCGGCGTGGGAACTCTCGCTCGGTCTGTGGCTGACGTTCAAGGGGTTCCGCGCACCCGCCGTCACTGCACTGACGCAAGCCAGTCGCACCGCAGGCGCCGAGTAGGGCTCCAGATCACGCCTGAGGTAGATCGGCCCGCCGTGTCCGGTGGGCCGATCTACCTTGCGTCGCCGAGCTTGCAGTACGCTCACCCGGCCGTAAGTGGGTCCGCTGCGTTGGAGCTCCCACCGGAAAGGCGGCCGAGCATGGGACTGGCGGTACGGGCCATGGTTGTCGGTGCCGTCGTCGCTGCGGCGGTTCTCCCGACCGGCTGCGAACGGAGCCTCGCTCCCGACCGAGCGGCGGCGATCAGCTCACGCGCCCAGGTCGTGCCCGCCGCGCGTGCGTTGTATCGAGCGCTGCTCGCAGCAAGCAACAGGTCCGTCGATCTCTTGGACTGGGGTTACACACCGTGTGGCACGCGCACTGGGACGATCGCGTACACCGTCTCGATGCGCCTGTTCGCGTTCGCTCCGTACCAGAACACCCACTTCGGTGCGTACCGGCTCCAGGTCGTGAGGATCGTGCGCGCGGAGGGCTGGGCACTGCAGCGACACCTGTCCAGCCGTGGCGTCACGCTGCCCACCGTGCCGTCCGCGTACTACCGACTCTCCCGACGGGACGCAACGGCGAGCCTCACGGGCACGCTGTCGCTGGCCGGCGACGTCAACCCGCTGGTGGGTGTCGGCGGAGTCGTCCTGATGAGCGGTCCGTGCGTCGACGCGGGTGACGCCGCCCGGAGTATGCAGAGTACGAGCGGTAGCCCGCCCTTTCCGGTGCCGAGCCCGGCGCCGTCCTGAATCAGCCAGGCGTGCGCTCGGCACCGGGCGTCGACGATGCGTTCACTCGAAAAGATCGGCCAGTTCGGACAGATCGTTGACCTCGACGTCGAATGCGTCATCATCGGCGGGGGCCTGGGCGTCGGGTCGGCGCACATAGGCCGTCCGAAGTCCAAGTCCGGCGGCGCCGCGCAGGTCCCAGGGATGCGCGGCCACCATCATGATGTGGTCGGGCTCGCGGCTGACCGCACTGATCGCCTGCAGATAGACAGCGGGATCGGGCTTGTATGTCCGCGACCGCTGCGCTGACAGCACGACGTGCCAGGGCAGGTCAGCATGCTCCGACAGTGCAGCCAGCTCGTCCGGATCGGCGTTCGACAGAGCGACCAGGTGACAACGGGAACGGAGCCGGTGCAGCGCCGCCGAGGAGTCCGGCCACGGGTCCAACCGCTCCACGACGGACCCCAGGGATACGCGCGTCTCGTCTGCCAAGGCCGGCGCGACCCGCTGCCACGCCTGTTCTCGGAGCGCTCGATGACCCTGCCAGGGCGTTCGGCGTTCGATGATCGCGTCCATCGATCGCTGCAGATCGATATCGACGGCGACGCGGAAACGATCAGCTTGCTCAGCGTCGACACCAACTGCGCCGAGAACCGCGCACGTGTCCCGCCGAACCGAACCATCGATGTCGACCACTGTCCCCATCACGTCGAACAGCAACACCTCGGGCAGGCGGGCGGCCATGACGCGAGCGTGCCACACGCGTAGCTAGATCGTCTGGAACTCGCCAATCAGCGGGAACAGCGCCGGTCCCATCTCGACCTGCGTGAGCAGCACACCTACGCGGCCGTCGGGATCGGCGAAGAAGTCGGTGCCCTGTCCCCCGGACCAGCCGAAGCGGCCGTTGTGCTCGCCTTGGGTCTGAACGGCGACGCCGAAGCCCCAACCCATGAGGCTCCAGAAGCCCGGGAAGAAGCTCTCGGGCGTTTTGCAGGCAGCGGGCACCTGGTCGGTGCGCAGCAGGTCGAGGTGCTCCGGCGAGACCAACGTGCCGGCGACAAGCGTGCGGACGAAGCGATGGAAGTCGCGGGCGGTCGAGACGAGTTCGTTGTGGCTCACATCGAACTGCGGTGGGCCGGCGTAGAAACCGCCGCCGGCCGGTTCGGTCTCGACCAGTCCGTGGTCGGTGGGCCGGTAGGCCGCGGGCAGGCGATCGAGCTCGTCGCTCGGCACCCAGAACCCGGTGTCCGGCAGGTCGAGCGGGTCGAACAAGTCGACAGCCAGGTGTTCGCCGAGCGAGCGGCCGGTGAGCCGCGAGATGAGAATCCCCAACAACGAGAACGAATGGTGGTAGCGCCAGCCCTCTCCCGGCTGGAACGCAAGCGGGAGTTCGGCGAGGCGGCGCAGCCATTCGTCGGCGCCGAACGGTGGCGGCTCCGGGCCGGCCTCGACGCCGTTGTCGATCATCGCTTGTTGCAGCGGCGACTCCTGCAGCGCCATCCCGTAGCCGGACGTGTTGGTCAGCAGATGCCGCAGCGAGATGTCGCGATCGGCTGCAACCGTGTCGTCCAGCGCGGCAGTCGGGACGCGCAGCACGCGGCGATCGGCGAGCTCCGGCAACCACTCGACAACGCTGCTGTCGAGGTCGATCGGCCCGGTCTCGACGAGCCGCAGCGCGGCAACAGCGGTGACCACCTTCGTCATCGACTGGATGCGCATGATCGCATCCGGCGGCATCGGCGCCCCACCGACCGACGCGGCGCCGGCCGCGACCACCTCGGCATCGTCACCACCGACAACGGCAACAGCGCCGGGGATCGTGCCGGCCTCGATGTACTTGTCGAGCAGCTCGCGAATCATCGACTCACCCGCCGCTGTGCGCGAGTTCGGCCTCGAACGGGACGTCGCGGCTGTCGCGCGTCGACAGCCAGCCGTCGGGCAGCGCGACGGATCGGGCCGAGGATGTGCGCCCGCGAGGCTGGCCGAGCACGGCGTCCGGGAACGGCTGGTCGAGGTCGACGCGCGCGAGCAGATCGTCCAGCTCGGCCAGCGATGACGCCTGCGCCATCGCACTGCGCAGCTCGCCGCCGACAGAGAATCCCTTGAGATACCAGGCCACGTGCTTGCGGAAGTCGGTCACGCCCCAGCGTTCGTCGTCGGCCCACTCGGCAAGCAGCGACGCATGGCGGCGCATCACTTGCGCCACCTCGGCGAGCGACGGACGTGCGCGATCGGGCCGGCCGGCAAACGCAGCGCCGAGGTCGCCGAACAGCCACGGGCGGCCGAGGCAGCCGCGGCCGACAACGACTCCCGCGCAACCCGTGTGCTCAACCATGCGCAGCGCGTCGTCGGCCTCCCAGATGTCACCGTTGCCGAGCACCGGAATGTCGAGCAGCGCGACCAGGTCCGCGATCGCGTCCCAGTCGGCCGTCCCGCTGTAGAACTGCAACGCGGTGCGGCCGTGCAACGCGACCTGGAACACGCCGGCGTCCTGAGCGCGCAGGCCCGCCTCGCGATAGGTGACGTGCTCGGCGTCGATGCCGACGCGCATCTTCACCGTGACCGGCAGCCCGGCCGCGTTGCGTACCGCGCTGCGCACGATGTCGTCAAACAGCCCGATGCGCCACGGCAGCGCCGAACCCCCGCCCTTGCGCGTCACCTTGGGCACCGGGCAGCCGAAGTTCAGATCGATGTGGTCGGCGAGGTCGTCCTCGACGATCATGCGCACCGCCGCACCGACGACGGTCGGGTCGACGCCGTACAGCTGGATCGAGCGCGGCTGCTCGCTCGGCGCGAACCGGATCAGCTTCAGCGTCTTCTCGTTGCGCTCGACCAGCGCTCGCGTCGTGATCATCTCGGACACGAACAGCCCGTCCGGGAGATACGAGCGGCACAGCGTTCTGAACGCGCTGTTGGTGATGCCCGCCATCGGCGCGAGGACGACTCGCGCTCCGAACAATGGGGTCTTGGTCAGCATCCGACCAGTCGCGCGGCGAGGTAGCCCTCGACCTGATCGAGCGGCACGCGTTCCTGGGTCATCGAGTCGCGCTCGCGGACAGTCACCGCCTGGTCGTCGAGCGACTCGAAGTCGACGGTCACGCAGAACGGCGTGCCGATCTCATCCTGACGTCGATACCGACGACCGATCGCCTGGGCATCGTCGAAGTCGACGTTCCAGTTCTTGCGCAGCGTTGCGGCTAGCTCCCGTGCCATCGGCGACAGGTCTGCGTTGCGTGACAGCGGCAGCACCGCCGCCTTGACCGGAGCGAGTCGACGGTCGAGGCGCAGCACGGTGCGCTTCTCCATGACGCCCTTCGCGTTCGGCGCTTCGTCCTCGGTGTACGCGTCGAGCAGGAAGGCCAGCACCGCGCGGGTCAGTCCGGCTGCCGGCTCGATCACGTACGGCGTCCACCGCTCGTTCTTCTCCTGGTCGAAGTACGTCAGGTCGGCGCCCGAATGCTTCGAGTGCGTCTGCAGGTCGAAGTCGGTGCGGTTCGCGATGCCCTCGAGCTCGGCGAACTCTGACCCACCGAAGCCGAAGCGGTATTCGATGTCGACCGTGCGCGTCGAGTAGTGCGACAGCTTCTCTTTCGGGTGCTCGAAGAAGCGCAGGTTCTCCGCGTCGATGCCGAGGTCGACGTACCAGTTCCAGCGCTGCTCGAGCCAGTACTCGTGCCACTTCTCGTCGGTGCCCGGCTCGACGAAGAACTCCATCTCCATCTGCTCGAACTCGCGCGTGCGGAAGATGAAGTTGCCCGGCGTGATCTCGTTGCGGAAGCTCTTGCCGGTCTGCGCGATGCCGAACGGCGGCTTCTTGCGCGCGGTCGTCATGACGTTGAGGAAGTTGACGAAGATGCCCTGCGCGGTCTCGGGACGCAGGTAGTGCAGCGCCGACTCGTCCTCGACCGGGCCGAGATACGTGCGCAGCATGCCGTTGAACGGACGCGGCTCGGTCCACTGCCCGCGCGTGCCGCAGTTCGGGCACGCGATCTCCGCGAGCCCGTCCTTCGCGGGACGGCCCTTGCGCGCCTCGAACTCCTCTTCGAGCTGGTCGGCGCGGAAGCGACGGTGGCAGTGCAGGCACTCGGTGAGCGGATCGCTGAACGTCGCGACGTGGCCGGACGCCTCCCACACCTGGGGCGACAGGATGACCGCCGAGTCGAGGCCGACGATGTCGTCGCGGCCGGTGACCATCGTGCGCCACCACTGCCGCCGGACGTTCTCCTTCAGCTCGACGCCGAGCGGGCCGTAGTCCCAGGCGGAGCGGGTTCCACCGTAGATCTCGCTGGACGGGAAGACGAATCCGCGCCGCTTGCTGAGGTTGACGACGGCGTCATTGCGGGCTGCGGATGGGCTGGCGGGCACGGATTCTCCACGTCTTTCGGGCTCGATGAAGTGCTGGACGAGTCACCGTCCAGGGTATCCGCCGCCTTCTTGGCCTTTCGCCACCGCTCGATCCGGGACGCCCCCAGGTGCACGAGCAGCGCGCACAGCCAGCCCGCCAGCACGTCCGTGACGTAGTGCTCGCCCGAATAGACCAGCGAAAAGCCCATGAAGATCGGATAGAACACGAGCAGCGGGCGCCACCACTTGTTGACCCGCTTCCACATGAACAGCGAGAACAGCATGATGCCGCCCGCGTGCAGGGACGGGACGGCTGCGACCTCGTCCGCGCTGACCCGGCCCTCGTCGATGGCCTGCTGCGCGAAGTGCACCCAACCGAGGCCGCGGGTCGCGATCTGATCGATCCACGCGGTCGTCCCGGGTCGGTTGTGGGTCATCTGCCCGAGCAGTCCGCCGTCGGTGCGGCTGGCGTAGCCCATGCAGGACGGGTTGCTCGGATGGCTGGCAACCTCGTCCGGGGCGCAGCGTGCGGCCGCCCAGGGTGGTGCCGCCGGAATGAGCGCGAAGAAGCCGAATGCGAGGAACGACAGCGGGACGAAGCGCAGCGTCCATCGATAGAAATCGGTACGGCTGCGCAGCCACAACGCGGCCGCGGTGACGTAGGGCAGGAAGAAGAACGAGATGTAACACAGCCCGACGAGCGTGTCCCACCAGTGCACGTTCTGATAGCGCAGATGCGCCTGCAGCCACACGGTCGGCTCGGTGCCGAAGAACAGGAACTTGTCGACGTCGATCTGCGGGTACCACCAGGTCGGCATTCCGAGCGTGTCAGAGATGCCGCGCAGGTAGTCGTAGACGACCAGCACCGCCCCGAACGGCACGAAGTCGATCACGACTACGAACACGTTGCGCTTGCCGATGCTCCACGCGAGCAGCCCGATCGCCAGCCACAGCAGCAGATCCGAGCGCCAGTACGGGATCCCGTCGCTCACGAGGTCGTAGCCGAACGCAACGGCCCACACTGCCAACGCCGCCCACCGGGCGTAGGCCAACACTCTCGGCGTCAGCCAGGCAGGGAGCCTCACGCTTTGTCGCTCGTGTGCAGCGTCGTGGCTCCGTCCGCGGTCATCTCGAGCAACGACTCGAACGAACTCGGCAGGTCGAGCGCCTCGCCGAGCAGCGGCGTCGCGTGCAGCTTCACCTCGTAGTTGCCGAGTGCGCGCCGGTACGACCCGACGTTCGTCCACTCGCTCGTGAGCACCCACTCGTGCTCGT
Organism: uncultured Actinomycetota bacterium; assembly: GCA_963757455.1. Lineage (GTDB taxonomy): Bacteria > Actinomycetota > Actinomycetes > Mycobacteriales > Jatrophihabitantaceae > RYN-133. The sequence continues at coordinate 763,760 of CAVWSE010000005.1, read as the reverse complement.
CGTCGGTGCTGCGGCCGACACTGCCGCGGACGAAGCCGGGCCGCGCCGCGAGAACTGCGAGGGCGACCCCTGCGCGCTCTTCGAACGTGGCGTCGTCGGAGCGGAAATGGGTCACCGAGATCATTCGGGCACCTCGACCGGGCCGGCGCCGCCGAAGCGTCGGTTGCGCTGTGCGAACGCGACGCACGCGTTCCACAGATGCCGCCGATCGAAGTCGGGCCACGGCGTGTCGACGAACTCGAGCTCGGCGTAGGCCGACTGCCACAGGAGGAAGTTGGACGTGCGCTGCTCGCCCGACGTGCGGATGAACAGGTCGACGTCGGGCAGGTCCGGTTCGTCGAGATGGGAGCTGATCGTGCGCTCGTCGATCTTCGCCGGGTTGATGGTGCCCGCCTGCACCTCGCGCGCGATCTTGCGCACCGCGTCGACGATCTCGGCGCGGCCGCCGTAGTTCACGCAGAACTGCAGGGTGAGCCGGTCGTTGTCGCGGGTGTATTCCTCGGCGTCCTCGAGCTGGTCGATCACGCTGCGCCACAGCCGTGGACGCCGTCCGGCCCAGCGGATGCGCACCCCGAGTTCGGCGAGCTCGTCACGGCGGCGGCGGATGACGTCCTTGTTGAAGCCCATCAGGAAGCGCACCTCCTCGGGCGTGCGCCGCCAGTTCTCGGTCGAGAACGCGTAGGACGAGATGGTCTTGACGCCGATCTGCATCGCGCCGTAGAGCACGTCCATCAGCGCGGCCTCGCCGGCCCGGTGTCCCTCGGTGCGGGGCAGGCCGCGCCCGTGTGCCCAGCGGCCGTTGCCGTCCATGACGATCGCGACGTGCGCGGGCACCGCACTGACCGGCAGCTCGGGTGGATGCGCGCCGGACGGATGCGGCGGCGGCTCGGGCCACTCGCGGCGCCGTCCGCGACCGAAGCGAACGGCGGGTGAACTCATCCCGACAGGCTATCCCGCAGCAAGCCGCGCTTCGATCGTGTCGAGGTCGCGTTGCGCGTAGCGCAGGTGCTCCCACTCCTCACCGAGAATCGTGTGCAAGCACGACAGCGTGGTCTCCGGGTATTGAGGTGCCCACGGGTTGGCGCGCTGCACGACGAGCTCCTCGGGAGTGACCGTCGTGAGGTAGTCACGCAGCATGGCGACCCGGCCCGCACGCGCTTCGAGCACGTCATCGAACGACGGGCCGCCCGGCGGGAGCTCGGGCAATTCGGTCTCGTCGTCGCCGTCGTAGGTCTGCCCGAGCGGGTGGTACGGATCGTCGACCTGCTGGATCGCCCTGCGCAGCCACACGTCGGTGGCGAACACGAGATGCCGCAGGGTCTGCGCGAAGGACCACTCACCGGCTACCGAGATCTCGGTGGTGCCCGGCGGCATCGCCGAGACCCGCGCGATCGCCTCGGCCCACGCGTGCTCGAGCGCGGCCAACGCCGCACGCAGGCCTTCAGGGTCAGGAGCGGTACGCAACTCGCGGCCGGGGAAGCGGCGGTTCAGCTCGGCCTCGACGAGTGGCATCACGTCGACGCCGTTGACCACGAATGTCGCGCCGCCCTCGAACAGCCACGGCGAGTCGACCTCGGCGTCCGCCACCTCGACACCGCGCATCACGATGCCGCTCAGATCGGACGCGACGAACCGTGCGCCGCGCAGATTCGCGCCGTGGAACCGTGCGCCTTTGAGGTCATCGGATCGGCCGAACGTGGTCACCAGGTCTCCTGTCGGTCAGCGGTCGACGAGCGGCAATGAACGCAGCCCACGCTCGAGATGCCATTGCAGGTGCGCGGCGATCAGCCCGCTCGACTCGCGGCGCGCGCCGGACGAGGTCGCGTCGGCGATCGCCCAGTCACCGGCGAGCAACGCGCTCAACAAGGTGATCGCCTCGGGCTGCGGACGCGCCGACCCGGGCGGGCGGCAGTCGGGGCAGACGGCGCCGCCGGCCGCGACGTTGAACGCCGAGTGCGGACCGGGCGCCGAGCACTTGGCGCACTCGTGCAGTGCGGGTTCCCAGCCCGACAGCGACGCCGCGCGGACGAAGAACGCGTCGAGGACGAGGCCCGGGTCGTGTTCGCGGGCGACGAGTGCCTTGAGCGCACCGACGACGAGCAGGAACAACCGCAGCGACGGCTCGCCCTCCTCGGTGAGCCGCTCGGCCGTCTCGCAGATCGCGGACACGGCCGTCCAGCGGGAGTAGTCGCCGGCAAGTTGTGCGCCGTACGCCCCGATCGAATCGGTCTGCTGGACGATGTCGAGACCGCGGTGCGACCCCATCGTGCGCTGTTCGGGGGCTAGCCGTGAGTAGAACTGGACGTCGATATGGCTGCCCGGCTCGAGGCGCGCGCCGAATTTGGACGACGTGCGCCGTACGCCCTTGCCGACCGCCCGCACCCGGCCGTGGCGGCGGGTGAACAGCGTGACAATGCGGTCGGCCTCGCCGAGTTTGTGCACCCGGAGCACGACCGCTTCGTCACGGTAGAGCGGCATGGTCCGATCGTCCCACCGAGGTCTGACCGTTCTGGTCGGACGCGCGCGAGAGCCGCCGGTACATCACGAGGCCGGTGGCCACCACGGCCAGACCGGCACCGGCTGCAACCAGGAACGACGAGCGGGCGCCGTGCGCGTCGGCGATGGTGCCGACCACGGCCGCACCCGCCCCGAACCCGGCGCTGAGCCCGACAACGACCCAGGTCAGGCCCTCCGTCAGCGCGGTCGCCGGCACGAGCCGCTCGACGAGGCCGAACGCGGCGATCAAGGCCGGCGCCGTTCCGGTACCCGCGGCGACCGCGATGACGGCGAGGACGGGGATGTTCGGCGCGAGCAGGAACAGCAACGGCAGCACTCCGAACACCACGGCCTGGTTGCGGAATCTGCTGAGCTGGCTCGTGGTCCGCGCGCGGGCGCCGTAGAAGAACCCGGACACCCCGCTGCTGAGCGCGAACAACGCAACGACGAGGCCGCCGAGGTTACGGTGCCCGTGCTGTCCGCAGAACGCGATCTCGGACACCTCCGCGCTCGAGAACACCGCGCCCATGAACACGGTCGCGACGAGCACCGGCACCATGCCGCGCGCCCGCATCGCGGACCGGTGTCGCACGTCCGCTTGATGAAGTACACGCGGTTCGGTCGCGCGTTGAGTGGCAAGGCTCGCCCCACCGGCCGCGACGAGCGTGCCGGCGACGTAGAGCGCGACGACCGGCGGCGCGATCGTCGCGATGAAAGTGGCGATCAACGGGCCGAGCACGAAGATCGCCTCGTCCAGCGTCGATGCGAACGAGTAGGCCGTCGTGAGGTCGTCCGGACGACCGGCGAGCAAGCCCGACCAGCGCGCACGCACGAGCGAGCCGACGGTGATGTAGCTGAACCCGGCGACGAACACGGGCGGCAGAATCGTCCAATCGGGCGCGCCGGTCGACAGCAGCACTGCAGCGGTGACGACGGCGACCAGGTGGACGAACGTCGCCGGCAGCATGACACGTCGCTGCCCGAGGCGGTCGACGAGTCGCGAGATCAGTGGCGCGCCGGGCACGCCGCCGATGACGTAGATGCCGCTCGCGACGCCGGCGAAGCCGTAATGACCGGCGCGCGCCGACAACGTGAGGACGAGCGCGATCGGGTAGATCCCGATCGGCAGCTCCATGACGAATCCCGCCACGGTGAAGGCGACCGATCCCGGGGCGCGGCGGAATACCGCGCGATACGTGCCGAGCATCAGTCAGAACCCGAGCCGGTCGAGCTTCTTCGGGTCGCGCTGCCAGTCGGCTTCGACCGCGACGTGCAGGTCGAGGTGCACCCGGGTGCCGAGCAGTTCTTCGATCGCGTGCCGCGCCGTCGTCCCGATCTGCTTCAGCCGCGCGCCGCGGGCGCCGATGATGATGCCCTTCTGGCTGGTGCGCTCGAGATGGATCGTCGCGTAGATCAGCGTGCGTTGCTCGTTCACGTCGGTCTCTTCGACGGTGACGGCGATCGAGTGCGGCAGCTCGTCACGCACCCCGTCGAGTGCTGCCTCGCGGATGAGTTCGGCAATGCGGGTGTCGATGTCGTTGTCGGTCTCGATGCCGTCGGGATAGAGCTGCGGGCCCTCGGGCAGGTGGCCGATGAACAGGTCGGCGAGCAATCCGACCTGGTCGCCGGACGCGGCCGAGACGGGGACGATGTCGGCGAAGTCGCCGAGTTGCGAGACGGCGATCAGCGCTTCGGCGATCTGCCGCTTCGACGCGACGTCGGTCTTGGTCACGATGGCGACGCATGGTGCGCGCAGGGCGGCGAGCTCGCCGGCGATGTAACGGTCGCCGGGGCCGATGCGTTGGTCGGCGGGGACGCAGAAGCCGACCACGTCGACATCGGCGAGGGTGGCGCGCACGACGTCGTTGAGGCGCTCGCCGAGGAGGGTGCGTGGCCGGTGCAGTCCGGGGGTGTCGACGAGGATCAACTGCGCGTCGGGACGGGTGACGATGCCGCGCACGGCGTGGCGGGTGGTCTGGGGCTTGTCGCTCGTGATGACGATCTTGCTGCCGACCAGGGCGTTGGTCAGGGTCGATTTGCCGGCATTCGGACGTCCGACGAAGCACGCGAAGCCGGATCGGTATTGCACACGTCGATCCTCCCAGATCCGACTGGTTGCTCGAACACGGCTTCCGCATAGGTTTTATCGGGCCCTGGCAGGTGTTCGTGAACCCCGCGGCACGACGTCAGATGCAGGCCCGCTCGATCAAACTTGCGAGCAAGCGGCGGAACTGGGCTCTCACATCGAGTGGCCACATGATCACAATGGCGCGCTGCAAAAGGCTGGGCGCCTCCTGATGACCGTTGCGTCGCCAACCTGAGAGGTCGACTGTGCACCCATCGGCTTACAAGCACATGCAACTGTGCGCCAACCGGTACCTCCACAAGAATTGCCATTACAGGGTCGTCGACGTCGGTGCTCGCGTCGTGGACCCCAGGCACCCCACGCACCGCGCAATCTTCGACGGATACGACGTTGACTACATCGGGGTCGACATCAACGCCGGCCACAACGTCGACCGCGTCATGAACAAGCCCTACACGCTGCCGCTCAAAGCGAACAGCGTGGACCTGGTGATCTCAGGCCAGTGCTTCGAGCACATCCCGTTCCCGTGGGCGACGATGCTCGACATCTCCCGGACCCTCAAGCCGGGCGGTCTGGTGTTCCTCACCGCGCCGTCACGTGGCCACCGGCACGGCGTTCAGGACGCCTGGCGCTACTACACGGACGGTATGCGGGCACTCGCCGCCTTCGCCCGCATGGATGTGGTCGAGGTGTATACCGACCACGCGCCGCGCCGTGTTAACGGCCGCAGCAACTACCGGGCCATCGATCTCAAGAACCGGTACTGGGGCGACACCGTCGCGGTGTTCCGCAAACCCAAGCAACCCTCCCGGCTGGTACGCCTCGTCGGCCCGGTGGTGGTCTGGTGGGCGAACCGCGTCGGAGGCATCGACCACCTCGCGAGCGTGCGTACCGACCCGAAACGAGAGCGCGCCGCGGGCTGACCTGCGTCCGTCTCGTCGCCCACACCCAGGGCTGCCTGGGTGACAACCTCGACTCCTGCACGCAACGGTCCCTTCCGTAGCCCGCGCCGTTAGCGTCGTAGCCATGCGCGCCGCCCTGCTTTGCACCGCGATCGCGGTGCCGCTGGCGTTTCTGGGCGCGTGCACGTCCAGCGGTGGTCCTGCACCGACGGTGACCAACACCCGGACCGTGGTCGGCACGCGAAACCAGTCGACCGGCCCGATCAAGCCGGTGCCGACCGGTCCGACTACGGGGGCGCGGGCCGCGTCGTGCCCGCTCGTGCCGACCCAGATGGCGGCCAATCGGGTCGGCATGCGGCTCGAGCGGATCACGGTGCTGCACAGCGGCGGGAAGGTCGTCGGCTGCCGTTTCTACGCGCTGCAGAACTCGCCGCTGCACAATTCCGAACACCTGCCCGGACCGAATCAGCCGGCGATCGCGATCGACACCACGCGCTACGCGTCGTCGGTCGCCGCGCACAACGCGTTCGTCCTCGATGCACGGCACGGCAAGAACCCGCAGCAAGCACAGTTCGGACGAACCACCGGCGTCTGCTTCCAGACCGCGTTCTACAAGCCGGACCACGGCCGCGACTGGACGTGCTCTTTCAGCCACGGCACCACCAAGATCGCGGTGCGCACGGTGTCGACGGCGTCACTCGATGCCATCTCCCTCACGCGCGCCGTGGCGCACAAGGTCTGATGTTCAACATCGCGTTCGTCGCACCGAAGATCCCCGCGAACACGGGCAATGCGATCCGGCTTGTCGCAGCCACTGGTGCGCATCTGCATCTCGTCGAACCGCTGGGCTTCAGCCTGGAAGACGCGAAGCTGCGTCGCGCCGGGCTCGATTACCACGATCTTGCCAAGGTGACAGTGCATCCGACGCTCGACTCGTTGTGGGCGGCGGTGCTGCCGGCACACGTCTATGCCTTCACGACCGACGGTGAACGGAACTACGCGGACGTCCGTTACGAACGAGGTGACGTGTTGATGTTCGGAGCCGAGCCGTCCGGGCTCGAGCCGGCGGCGTTCGCCGGTCCCCCGGTCGATGCGCGGGTGCGCATCCCGATGCTGGCTGGACGCCGTTCACTCAACCTGGCCAACTGCGCAGCGCTCGCGACCTACGAGGCCTGGCGTCAGCAGGGTTTCGCGGGCGCACCGTGATCTCGCGGCGCACCGCGTTGCTCGGTGCAGCTGCGACCCTTACCGGATGCGCTTCATCCGCATCCACGCCGTCGACGAGGAAAGGACACACAGTGCGTCCGGAACGGCATTCGTACGGATCCGACCCGTCGCAGTTCGGTGAGCTGTCGCGTCCGGACGGCACGTCGAAGGGCACTGTCGTGGTCGTGCACGGCGGATTCTGGCGGGCGGCGTACGACCTGTCGCTCGGACGGCCGCTGGCCGCCGACCTCGTTGCGCGTGGCTACACGGCGTGGAATCTCGAGTACCGACGCGTTGGGAACGGTGGCGGGTGGCCCGCGACCTTCGCCGACGTCGCTGCCGGCATCGACCATCTCGCCGGACTCGATGTCGACACCTCGGCGGTGGTGACGATCGGGCACAGCGCAGGCGGCCACCTCGGCACTTGGGCGGCGGGCCGTGCCAAGCTGCCGGCCGACGCTCCCGGCGGGCGTCCGCGGGTCGCCGTCACCGGAGTCGTTTCGCAGGCCGGCGTGCTCGAGCTCGTCAAGTGCGCCGACGAGAATGTCGGCGGCACCGCGGCACCGGATCTGATGGGCGGGACGCCGAAGCAGGTGCCCGAGCGCTATCGCATCGGCGACCCGCTCGCGGCGGTGCCGCTCAGCGCGCCGGTGCTGTGCGTTCATGCCCGTGCCGACGACAACGTCCCTTACTCGCAAAGCGTCGAGTACGTTGCCGCGGCCCGCCGGGCCGGCGCGGACGCGCGGCTCGAGACCGTCCCCGGCGACCACTTCACCCTGATCGATCCGTCCACGCCCGCGTGGCGGGTCGTGGTCGAGGCGCTGCCCGGGCTGCTGGCGGACTGAACCGCCGCCCGCGCGCCTGCGTAGTAGGAGGTACTAGCCCCATCGTCGTATGGCGGCTGCGACCGGCGCTAGGGGAGAAATGACTGCGATGGCAACAACGCCAACGAAGGAGCAGTCATGACCTTGTCCCGCCAACAGCGCGTTCTCGTGGCAATAGGGGCCGCCGGCGGAGCGTGCGCGATCGCAATCCCCGCAGCCCTCGCCCTGTCACACAACCCCACCTTCGGCCAACGCATCATCCCGGTGCACGCCCCGTCGTCGGCGCACGTCGTCCGCTTCGACAACAGCGGCGTGGTCGAGGCAGTGCACCACCACAGCGACGACCCGAAGCCGCATCAGCACGGAACCCCGATCACCTCGACCGTGGCGCGCAGCCACGAGCCCGAGCCGGGCGATGACCGGGGACCCAGCACCGAGCCGGGCGACGACCGTGGCCGCGGCACCGAGCCGGGCGACGATCGTGGCCGCGGCAACGAGTCCGGTGACGACCGCAGCACGACGACCTCGGCGAGCGACGAGCCCGAACCGGGCGATGACAGCACGACGCCGGCACCCTCGTCGAGCGAGCCCGAGCCGGGTGACGATCACGGCGGCAACCGCGGGCCCGGCGACGGCAGCGGCAGCAGCAGCAGCGACAACCACGGTCGCGGGGACGGCAGCGGTAGCGGCAGTGGCCGCGGCGACGACGACGGCCATCACGGCGGCGGCGACGACGGCGGCCACCACGGCGGCGGCGACCACTAGGCCCGCATGACGCTCGACGATCTGTTCGCGACGGTCCGTCCCGATGAATCGGGACGGACCGCTGCGTCGCGTCCGGAGTGGACCGTGCTCGTCGAGCCCGGGCGGACGGAAGCGACGACGCGTGGACCGAGCCTGCGCCGTGCGCTGCTGCAACTCGGCGCGGGCGGGCTCGTCGTGATCGCACTCGTCGTGCTGGTCGGCGGACTGATCAGCCGCCGAGTCGCCCAGAACCAGTCCGTGCACGAGGTCGCGCGGATCACCGACGTGCTCGCCACCAGCGTGATCGAGCCCGCGCTGACCAACCGGATGGCCACGAGCACAACAGCGGCGGCACGCATCGACACCCTCGTCCACCAGCGCGTCCTGAACAGTTCGCTCGTCCGCGTGAAGCTCTGGACGCCGTCCGGACGTGTTGTGTATTCCGACGATCCGCGGCTGGTCGGCATCAGGTTCGGCCTCGACCCGGACGCTCGAACCGCTCTGGAACAGCCGCAGGTGCGCGCCGAGATCAGCAACCTGTCGGCGCCGGAGAACCGCTTCGAGCGGGGGCAGGGGACGTTGCTCGAGGTGTACCGGCCGGTGTGGACACCGAACGGGCAACCGCTGCTGTTCGAGACGTACTTCCGCTACGACCAGGTTTCCGAGCGGGCCGGCCAGCTCTGGCGCGGGTTCGCGGCGATCACGTTGAGCAGCATCGCAGCGGTTGTCGTGCTGCTCATCCCGCTCGTGTGGGCGTTGGTTGCGCGCGCACGCCGGGCGCACAGGCAGCGCGAAGAGATGTTGCAGCGTGCGATGGACGCCTCGCTCGACGAACGCCGACGCATCGCGGCGACCCTGCACGACGGGGTCGTGCAGGAGTTGGCGGCAGCGTCGTTCACCGTCGCCGGTGGTGCCCAGGATGCGCAGACAAGCGGGAATCCGGAGCTGGCACAACGCTTGCGCGCCGCCGGCGACGCCGTGCGCACGAGCATGGGCAGCATGCGCTCGCTGCTGGTCGACATCTATCCGGCGAGCCTGAGCAGCGCCGGGCTCGAAGCCGCCCTGCGTGATCTCGTGACGTCGGTTCGTGTGCCTGTCGAGCTCGACGTTGATGAACAGGTTGCGCACGATCTGTCGCAGGAACAGCAGGAAGCCGTGTTCCGGGTGACGCAGGAGTGCCTGCGCAACGCCGCGGCGCACTCGTCGGCACAGCTGGTGACGGTGTGGCTCGGTGTCGACGACGGCGCTGTCGAGCTCCAGATCGTCGACGACGGCGTCGGCTTCGACCCGGAGGCGACCCGCGCGCAGGGTCACTTCGGGCTGTCACTGATTGCAGATCTGGCGCGTGACGTCGGGGCCGAGCTTGCGGTCTCGAGCGAACCGGGACGGGGGACGGCATGGCGGCTACGGATGTCCGAGTGATCGGGGTGCTCCTGGTGGACGACCATCCGCTGGTGCGGGCCGGATTGTCGACGTTGATCGACGCGGCCGACGACCTGACCGTCGTCGGCCAGGCGGCCAACGGCGCCGAAGCGGTGCGGTTGTCCTCGACTGTCGCGGCCGACGTCGTGCTCATGGATCTGTCGATGCCGGTGCTCGACGGAGTGGCTGCGACGCGGCAGCTCCTTGCCGACAATCCGAAAGCGCGCGTCGTCGTCCTGTCGTCGTTCTCCGATCGTGCACGTGTGCGTGAGGCGATCGCCGCCGGCGCGGTCGGCTACGTCCTCAAGGACGCCGGCCCGGACGAGGTCATCGCTGCGGTCCGTTCGGCCGCGGCAGGTCACGTGCCGCTCGATCCGCGGGTCGCGAGCGCCCTGCTGCCCTCGGCGACCCCCGAACCGGGCGCCGGCCTGAGCGATCGCGAGATCGAGGTGCTGCGGCTGGCGAGCAAGGGCCTGGCCAACAAGCAGATCGCCCGTGCGCTGGGCATCGCCGAGCGGACGGTGAAGGTGCATCTGGGCAACGTCTTCCGCCGGATCGGGGTCAGCGACCGCACGTCCGCCGCGCTGTGGGCGCGCGAGCACCTCGACTAGGTCGCGCCAGCGGTTTGAACCGGGCATTTTCTGTGTGATCATTTGGCGCCGAGCGATCTCGAATTCACACGTGGAGTAACCCCCGATGCCCCCGACCTCACTGCGCGCCGCCCTGTTGGCCGGCGCATCGGTTGCCGCGCTGGCGACAGCCGCCGCGCCCGCCGCTGCCGGCGCTGATTCCGCCGCTGACTCCGCCACAGCAGCCACCCGGTACACGTACACGCATGCGGTGGTGGACCGGTCGGGTAAGCCGTGTGCCAACCTCAGGGTGAACGCGATCAACGATCACGGCGTGTCCGCCGGCACTGTCTATTGCGCGCAGCGCTCACGCGGCTTCATCTCCAACCGCCGCGACACTTTCGCGTTTCCCGCCGGGCCGAAGTCCGACACGTTCGTCACGGCCATCTCCGACACCGGCACGCTCGTCGGCACCTCGGCGATCAACTACGCCGGACGGTCGACTGCGTGGCTGCGCACGCCGGCAGGTAAGTACCGCAAGATCAACGATCCCCATGCGGGGCACTACGGGACGTTGCCCCAGGAGATCAACAAGCACAACGTCATCGTCGGGGTCTACTACACCGGCACAGCGTCGAACTATCACGAGCGCGGCTACATCGATCGCGCCGGGCACTTCAGCGACGTCGCGCTGCCCAGCACGGTCAAGGCAACCGATTGGGCAGTCACCGGCATCAACGGCCGTGGCGACTTGTGCGGTTGGTACGTGCAGGCGTCGGGCCCCTTCCACGGATTCGTGATCATCGGCGGCCGCTTCCACACGGTGAACGCACCCGCGGGCGGAACCGTGCGGGGCCAGGGCACCAGCGTCAGCTCCATCGCTGATGACGGCACCTACGCCGGCACTGCGCAGTACGCGCGCTACCCCGACAACGTCCACCAATACCGTCCGTACGTGCATGGGTGGGTGTTCCACAAAGGCCGATTCACGTCGATCAGCGTCCCGAAGGCGTACGGCAACAACACCGAGATCCTGGGCATGAACGACGCTGGGACGATCGTGGGCTCCTACGTCCACCGTGACGGTCGGACGGGCTGGGACGCCGAGGGGTTCTTCGCCAAGCCGCAGAAGTAGGTCTCCCGCGGACGAGAATCATCATATATTTGTGCGGATTCTCGTCCACAAGGCTACTATTTCTTCCTCGGAAGAGGTAGAATCGAACACGTGAGCAGCTCGCAGTTGACCGGCACGGCAGTGCTGGATCGGCTGCGCGAAATCCAGCGGCAGAAGCAGGCGCTGGACGTGGAAGAGCTCGGGTTGATCGCGCAGGTCGAGGCCGAGGGACTGGCCTATGACCTGGGTGCGAAGAGCACTGCGGTGTTGTTGCGCGATGCGTTGCACATCAGTGCCCGCGATGCGGCGGGGCGGGTTCGGTTGGCTGCGGCGGTGACGCCGCGGCGGACGTTGACCGGGGAGCTGGTCGAGGCGGCGCATCCGCAGACCGCGGCCGCGCTCGCGACCGGGGTGATCTCGACCCGGCACGCGGCCACGGTCGTGGCGATGACCGACAAGATCGACGATCTGCTCGCCGACCAGTCGGCACCGCTGTTCGAGAGCGCGCTGCTCGACTTCGCGGCCGACCACGACCCCGACACCCTCGCCCGGTTCGCGAACGGCCTGTACGCCCGGGTCGATCAAGACGGGGCGTTTCCGTGACATCGAAGCCGCACACCGGCGCCGCACCCTGACCCTGCACCGCCGCCCGGACGGGTCCGCGCAGCATCGCCGGCGAACTGACCTGCGAGGCCGCCGAATACCTCGAGACCCTGTTCGACACCCTCGCCAAACCCCACCAGGGCCCGGACGGCGAACGTGACCCCCGCACCCCGGGACAGCGCCGCCACGACGCGCTGCTCGGCGGCTTCAAACTCCTCTACAGCTCCGGCGAGCTGCCCACCGCGAACGGCTGCGCCACCACCCTGGTGCTGACCGCGACCGTTGACGAGTTCGCCGACGGCACCGGCATCGTGCAGACCGCCCATGGCTACGCGATCCCCGCCGCGGTCGCCGACCGGTGGCTCGACCCGAAAGCCAAAGCGATCCTCGTCCTGCTGTCGAAGACCAGAGGGCATCGTCGCCTACTCCGACCAGCACCGCCTGTTCACCGAACAACAACGACTAGCCATGTTCGCCAGGGACAAAGGCTGTAGCTACCCCGGCTGTGATGCACCCTTGTCGTGGACCCAAGCTCATCACGTCACCGACTACGCGAAAACGAAACGCACGAGAGTCGACGACGGCACCCTTGTCTGCACCGCCAACCACGCCCTCTTCGAACGCATGGGCTGGAAGTCGATCATGCTCAACGACGCTACCCCACTGGGTACCGCCCACCTGGGTCGACCCCGACCAGCGACCACGCCGCAACCGCATGCACGACGCACCCAGCCTCGTCAGCAGCTGAAGCATGACTTCCAGCGCAACCGTACGTTCCAGCGAGGACTCCCCGGTCTCTCACTGCGTTCGGACCGGACCGAGAAGCGCGAACTCGGCTACCGCGACACTCCCGTCGCTGCGCTCTTTGCTCTTTCGTCTTTCGGTTCGATCCACCGACGTCAGTGGCTGAGATCCGTAGGCACTGATGTGGCTAGGGCTACGTCAGCTGACGGTGCCGTCAGCGGCGGCGTGGAGGACGACCGCTGTGGGTGCGACCTCGCGCACCGCGCGCTCGCCGGCATCGTCGGCGGCGTCATCACCGAGCACGACCGCAGCCTCCAGGCCGAGCGCACCGGACGACACCGCCATCGCAACCGCGACCTGCAGCGCGGAGAGAGACAACGCCTCGAGCGAGACAGTCGCTGCGACGTAGGTGCGCCCGTCGGTGTCGCGAACGGCGGCTCCCTGCGCGGCGCGCGTGCGTGCACGCGCAGCGCGTGCAAGCGTCACGAGCTTTGCGTCCTCGGCGGACAGCTCAGCCATGGTGTGCGGGCTCCTCACGCGTGGCCGGCTGCTCGTCGCCGTCGGGATCGGGGACGCGGCTCACGAGCACGGTATCGATGCGGTTGCGCCGGCCACCGACATCCTCGGCAACGAGCTTGAGCCCGTGCACTTCGACGTGAGCGCCGGGAATCGGGACGCGGCCGAGCGCCTCGGCGAGCAGGCCGCCGACGGTCTCGACGTCGTCACGGTCGGGCAGCTCGACGTTGAACAGCTCGGCGAGGTCTTCGACCGACAGGCGGGACGAGACCCGAGCGGTGTCTACGTCGATGCGTTCGATGGGCGCTCGCTCGATGTCGTACTCGTCGGTGATCTCGCCGACGATCTCTTCGAGGATGTCCTCGATCGTGACGATGCCGGCCGTGCCGCCGTATTCATCGATGACGATCGCCATGTGCGTGCGCTTGGCCTGCATCTCGCGCAACAGCTCATCGACGGGTTTCGATTCGGGGACGTAGCCGACCTGGCGCATCACGTCCTCGACGGTCGTGGCGCGAGCGCCTTCGGCGTCCTGCGCACGCCGTGCCAGGTCCTTGAGATAAACGACGCCGATGATGTCGTCGGCGTTCTCGCCGGTGACCGGGATTCGAGAGAATCCGCTGCGCAGCGCGAGCGCAAGGCCCTGCGGGACCGTCTTCACGCGATCAATCCAGACGACCTCGGTACGCGGCACCATGACCTCGCGCGCGATCGTGTCGCCGAGCTCGAAGACCGACTGGATCATCTGCCGCTCGCCGTGCTCGACCACGCCACGTTCCTCGGCCATGTCGACGAGCTCGCGCAGTTCGACCTCGGACGAGAACGGTCCGTCCCGGAAGCCACGCCCGGGCGTGATCGCGTTGCCGAACAGCGTCAGCAGCGAGGCAAGCGGATTGAACGCCCGTCCGAGCACACGCACCGCAGTCGCACCGGCGAGCGCGACAGCGTTCGGGTGCTGGCGACCGAGCGTGCGTGGCCCGACGCCGACGATCGCGTACGAGACGACGACCATCACGAGCACGGTCAGCATGGTCACGTACCACTCGTGACCGAACTGCGCGCGGGCCACGATCGTGACGAGAACTGTCGCGGTCAGCTCGCAGGTGACCCGCAGCAGCAACAGCAGGTTCGTGTAGCGCGCGCGGTCGTTGACGATCGAGCGCAACGCACGCGCGCCCTTGCGTTCTTCACGCAGGAACTCTTCGACCCGTGCCACCGACACCCGCGCCAGCGCCGAATCGACGCATGCGAGCAGGCCACCCAGCGGGACAAGGCAGATCGCGACGATCAGTGCGATGACATCGAGCGTGCTCAATTTCGAGTCTCCCCCGCCGTGCCGGCGACCGGCGTGCGGATTTTCTCGCGGCCGGTCCGCGCGGTCCAGTCGGCCAGGATGTTCGCCTGGAGTTCGAACATCTCCCGTTCCTCGTCGGCGTCACCATGGTCATACCCGAGAAGATGCAAGATTCCGTGCGCGCACAGCAGGGACAGTTCGGACGCGAGTGAATGGCCCGCAGCCTTGGCCTGTTCGTCGGCCACCGCCGGGCACAACACCACGTCGCCGAGCATCGCCTCGCCGGTGCCCTCGTCGGTCGGCGGCGGAGCTGACGGATCAAGTCGGTCGACCGGACCTTCAGGGGCGTCCATCGGGAACGCCATCACATCCGTCGGGCCGGGCAGATCCATCCACTGCACGTGGAGCGCGGTCATCGCCTCGACATCGAGCAGCAGCACCGAGAGCTCGGCCAGCCGGTCGACGCGCATCGCGTCGAGGACGAACCGGCCCAGCTCGGCAAGAGCGGCCTCGTCGACCTCGACGCCCGACTCGTTGTTGATCTCTATGGACATTGCCGGCTCAGCGGCGCGGATTGGCCGAGCGGGACGGGCTCGTACCGTTCTCGGCGTCGTAGCGCTCGTAGGCGTCGACGATCTCGCCGACGAGGCGATGCCGCACGACGTCGGTCGACGTCAGCGTCGAGAAGTGGACGTCCTCGAGGTCGCCGAGAATGTTGCGCACCACCCTCAGGCCGCTGCGCTGATCACCGGGCAGGTCAACCTGCGTCACGTCGCCGGTGACCACGATCTTGGAGTCGAAACCCAGCCGCGTCAGGAACATCTTCATCTGCTCGGGCGTCGTGTTCTGCGCCTCGTCGAGAATGATGAACGCGTTCGAGAGCGTGCGCCCGCGCATGTAGGCAAGCGGCGCGATCTCGATCGTCCCGGCCTGCATCAACCGCGGCAGCGACTCGGGATCCATCATGTCGTGCAGCGCGTCGAACAACGGCCGCAGGTACGGGTCGATCTTCTCGAACAGCGTGCCGGGCAGGAAGCCGAGGCGCTCGCCGGCCTCGACCGCCGGGCGGGTGAGGATGATGCGGCCGACCTGCTTCGACTGCAGTGCCTGCACGGCCTTCGCCACCGCGAGATACGTCTTGCCGGTACCGGCCGGGCCGATGCCGAACACGAGCGTGTGGTTGTCGATCGCGTCGACGTAGCGCTTCTGGTTCAGCGTCTTGGGACGGATGTTCTTGCCGCGCCGCGACAGGATGTTGAGCGACAGCACCTCGGCCGGGCGCTCACCGCTGTCGGCGTTGAGGATGCCGAGGGCGCGCGTCACCGCGTCCGGCGTCAGGTGCTGGCCGGACTTGATCAGTTCGAGTAGCTCCTCGAACAGACGGACCGCGATCGCGTTGTCGGCTGCCGCGCCGGTGATCGTGATTTCGTTGCCGCGCACGTGGATGTCGCTGTCGAGGCTCTTCTCGATGACCCGAAGCAACTCGTCACGGGAGCCGAGCAACGAGACCATGGCCTGTTCGCCAGGGACGACGATGACAGTGGAGACGCGATCCGTACTCGATGTGGGATCGGACAAGTTCGGCTCTCTGGTCGGCAACGAGGTACGCCTCCACTGTACCGGCGCAGGGAGCCAATATCGCTGCTCAGCCCTGGGGTCCCCGCGGAATCGGTACGTTCTCCAGGCGATTTCGTGGGGCACCTCAGCCGGGCGGCCAGCCCATCGGGCGGCCTGCGAGCACGTGGGCGTGCACGTGGAAGACGCTCTGCCCTACCTCGGCGCCGGTGTTGAAAACGGTACGGAACTGCTCGATGCCCAGCTCCTGGGCCGTCCCCCGGATACCGGCGATCAGGCCGCTGCTGGCCGCGGCGTCGCGACCGAGGTCGGCGATGTCGGTGAAGTGCTCGCGCGGCACCACGAGGACGTGGGTGGGCGCCTGGGGGTTGAGATCCTCGAACGCGTACGCGTGATCGTCCTCGTACACCTTGGTGGACGGGATCTCGCCAGCGATGATCTTGCAGAACAGACAGTCGTCGGCCATGCCGCGAACGTTACCGACCGGACGGGTCGGGCACCGGCTGACGCTCGGACGAGGCCAGCCGCTCGGCGCGGTCGATCAGTGGACGTGCGCGAAGCCGCTCGCCGATCGCGCGGGCCTCGTCGACCAGCGGCTGCGCCTCCTCGGCGCGGTCGGCGCGCTCGAGGAACTCGGCCTGGTCGAGTAGGCCGTGGGCGAGATGGAAGGGACTGGCCGCCTTGCGCAGCGCGCCGACGGCATCGCTCAGTGCCACGCCGTCGTCGTCGGCGAGCCGGGCGCGGACGAGGTCGCGCTCGGCGACCAGCAGCGGCGCGAGGTGTCCCTTCGGCCGGGCGTCCAGGAACGCGACGAGTTCGTCGAGTGCCTGGCGGTTGCCGAGCTCGTGAGCGGCGCGAGCGGCCGCCGCCCACGACCAGAGCACGGTCTCGAACCGGATACCGATCCTCGCGAACTCCAGGGCAGCCTGTCCGAGGCGCACCGTCTCGGCCGCGTCACCGTCGGCGGACGCCACCAGCGTGCGCAGCATGGCTGCGTAAGCCCGGTCCTGCGCGTCTTCGGAATCCAGCGCAGGCCAATCGATCGTCGCGGACGACACGTCCCGACTTCCGCGCAATGCTGCCAGTTGCACTCGAAGCTGCTCGACCTCACGCACCCGGCCCATGTCATCGGCGGCGGACGCGATGACGGCCTCGGCCTCGTCCCAATCGCCGCACCACAGCAAAGCCTGTACGAGGTTGCTCACCGCTACAGCGAGCAGCGCCGGGTAACCGATGCGCCGGAACAGGTCCGCCGCCTGTCGCGCATGGTCGGCCGCGGCGTGCGGGTCGGTGGTCAGCAGCAGATTCGACAGGTTGCTCAGCGCTCGTGCACGCTGCGCGCTGTCGGATTCGCGCGCCAGCAGTTCCAGCGCGTATTTGATGTGTGCGATCGCTTCGTCGAAGCGGTCACGCATCGTCATCGACAGGCCGCGGACGTTGAAGAGCGTCGCCATCAATCCGCGGTCGACGCCGAGCTGCTGACCGAGGATCAGCGCGTCGGCGGACAACCGGTCGCTTTCCGGCTCGCTGGCAAGAGAGGAGATGGTCGCGAGGTCGGTCATCGCCGTGACCGTGTCGGTGTCGGGCTCGGCGCGCAATTGCGCCACGACGCTCTCGAGGATTTCGCGGGCCTCGGTGTGGCGCCGGGCGAAGTAGAGCACGCGGCCGGCAACGATGCGGCTGCGCGCCGAGGCCCGCAGCTCACCGAGCTGCTCGTAGAGGTCGCTCGCGTTCTGCGCGCTGGCCAGCGCCCGGTCGACGTTGCCGCTGAGCGCGTCGGCGGCCGAGGCGCGTTCCCACAACCGCGCCCGGCCGATATCGGCCTCGCGATCACTCGACTGCTCCAGGAGTTCGGCCGCAGTGCCGAAGTTCATCGCCGCGTTGCTGGGTGCTCCCGCTCGAAGCGCCCGCTCACCCGCCCTGGTCAGCGCCGCGACGGCTTCGCCGCGGACCTGCGGGGTGTCGGCGTCATCCGGCGCTGCGAACAGCGCATCGAGGTAGTGCCGGGCCAGGACGTCGGTGACCTCGTCACCGTCGTTGGGGAAGACGCTGCGCAGATAGGCGGCCACGGCAAGGTGGCGCGCCTTGCGATCACGCCGGGTCAGCGTCTCGTACGCCACCTGCCGCAGCAGGATCTGGGTGAAGCCGTACGAGCCGCGCTGCGGTGACAGCGGATCGGCCGACACGTCGAGTACCTCACGGCGCAGCAGTTCGTTCAGCGCGGCCCGCACGTCCGCCTCGGCGCGTCCGGAGACTGCCACGAGCGCCTCGGGCGCGAACATGGCGCCGAGCACAGCGGCATCGGCGACGAGCGATCGCAACCCCGGGTCGAGCGCGTCGAGGCGGGCGGCCAACAGACCCCGCAGGCTGTCCGGCACGGTCAGCGTGCCGATGTCGCCGGCGAGCTCGTACACGCCGTCGTGCGGCACCACGACGTCGCGGTCGATGAGCGAACGAATTGTCTCGACCGCGAACAGCGGAATCCCTTGTGCCTGTTGGGTGATCGCCGTGCGTGCGTCGAGAGGCATGCCCGGGACGAGCGCCTCGACGAGCGCGTCCATCGAGGCTGCGTCGAGCGGTTCGAGCCCGAGCACGGTGCGGTTGCGGCCCACTCCCCAGCCGGGCCGGTTCTGCATCATCTCCGGCCGCGTGAAGACGAGGATGAAGATGGCCGAGTCGCGTGCCCAGTCGGCGAGGTGGTCGAGGAAATCAAGCATCCCGGGGTCGGCATGCTGCGCGTCCTCGACCAGCAGCACGACCGGTTCGATCTCGGCCATCCGCTCGAAGAACAATCGCCAGCCGGCGAACAGCTCGTCGCGGCTCAGCGGCGCCGCACCCTCGACGCCGACTCCGATCAGCGCGCCGAGCCGCGAGACGACGTAGGCCCCCTCTTCAGGGTCGGGGACGAACTCGTCGATGCCCGCGGCGAGCTTTGCCGCGGCGACCTCGCCCACCTCGTTCTCGAGAATCCCCAGCCGCTGCCGCACGATCTCCGCGAGAGCCCAGAAGGCAACGCCCTCGCCGTACGCGAGGCACCGGCCGCGGTGCCACAGCACCGATCCCGCCAGACCGTCGAGGTACTTCTCGAACTCCCACCCGAGACGCGATTTGCCGACGCCGGCCGGTCCGGCGACGACGACGAGTCGCGGCGCACCGCGCTCGGCGGTGGCGTGGAAGAGCTCCTTGACCAGGCGCAGTTCGGCGTCTCGTCCGAGCATCGGCGCTTCAAGACCGTCGACGCGCTGCGACCCGCCGATGCCGGAGAGCACCCGGTCGGCCGACCACAACCGCAGCGGCTCGGCCTTGCCCTTGAGCTGGTGGTCGCCTCGGTCGGTGAAGCCGATGGCGGCGACGCCGAGCCGCTGGGTCGCCTCGTCGACCCAGACCTCCCCCGGTGCGGCAACTGTCTGCACGCGGGCGGCGGTGTTCACGGTGTCGCCGGCGATGCCCTCGCCGATGACGCCGACCGTCACCGCGACGTCGCCGGTCACGATGCCGGCACGGGCGCGAAGCTCGGGCACTGCGACCTGTTCGCCGAGCTGAGCGACCGCCGCGACCACGTCCAGTGCGGCGCGCACGGCCCGTTCGGCGTCGCCCTCGACCGCGACCGGCGTTCCCCAGATCGCCATCACCGCGTCGCCGATGAACTTCTCGACGACACCGCCGTAGCGGGCGATCACCGTACGTGCGAGCTCGAAGTACTTCGACAACAGTTCGCGGACTTCCTCGGCGTCGCGCGACTCGGACAGCGGGGTGAATCCGACAAGATCCACGAAAAGCACCGAGCAGAGCCGCCGCTCGGCGACGTGTCCGTCACTGCCGCGCCCGGCCGTCGCTGAAGCAGCTGCGTCCAGAGTGGCGCCGCACTCGCCGCAGAACTTCTGCCCCGGCTGATACGCGGTGCCGCACTGGGTGCACGTGCGGGCCAGCGGCTGACCGCATTCGAGGCAGAACTTGTTGGCAGCCGGATTCTCGGTATGGCACGCCTGGCAGACGACGCTCACTGCCCACTTCCGTCCACGACATACCCGGCCACCGAGTCAGTGTGCCGGACGTGCAAAGGCACAGCCAGGGTACTTCTCCGATCTCCGCGCATCGGCAACAATGTCGCCCGACGATGATCACAAAGCGTCGCACATCTGCGACGCGACGGCGGAGGGACTTCGGTGAGCACCGAAACGAAGCCGAGGTACGGCGCGGCGTTGCGGGTCAAAGACCTGCGACTGCTCGTGCTCGCGTTCATCGTCGACGGCGGAGCGACGTGGTCGTACAACGTCGTGCTGATCGCGTACTTCTACGAGCGCACGCATTCGCCGACGTGGATCACGACCTTGGTGACCGTGCGGTGGATTGTCGGGTTGCTGTTCGGCGGCTACGCAGGCGTGCTGGCCGACCGCTACGACCGGCGCACAGTGCTGTTGGGCAGTGCCGCAGCGGCGATGGTCGTGTGTCTGGTGCTCGCGGTGCTGGTCGGCAGCGATGCGCCGCTCGTCGCGATCATCGCGGCCAGCGGCGCGCTCGGCGCGGTCGTGACACCGGTTCGTCCCGCATCCGGCGCGTTGATCCCCGAGGTGGTCGACGAGCAGAACCTGATCGCGGCGAACAGCATCTTCGCGTTCCTCGAAAGCGTGATCGTCGTGATCGGGCCCGGGATCGGCGGTCTGCTGCTGCTCACCGGCGAGCCGGTGTACGGAATCCTGCTCAACGCTGCCAGCTATCTGGTTTCCGGATTGTTCTACCTCGCGCTCTCGGTGCGCTCGAAGGGCGACGCCGAGCCGGGCGGGAACGTGCTCAAGCAATGGGGTGCCGGTGTCGCCGCACTCGGCCATCACCGCAAGGCGCTCGTGCTGACGATCTTCCTGGTGCTCGACTCGGCTGCGATCAATGCGGCCAACGTGATCATGCCCGCGTTGTCGGCACATCTCGGCGGTGGCCGGTCGGGATACAGCGTGCTACTCGCGGCGAACGCACTGGGCGGAGTGCTCGCCGCGGTGTTGGCGAACAAACTGGCCGCATCGTCGCGCGTCACCGGCATCATCACCGTCTCGATCGTGTTGGAGTGCGTGCCCTTGTGGGTGTGCGTGTTCGCCGGCGGAGTACCTGCGGCCGGCGTGCTGCAACTGATCTCCGGCGCCGGCATGGTGATTGTGGACGTGCTCGCATTCACGTCCCTGCAACGTGATCTGCCGCGGGCGGTGCTCGGCCGGGTGCTGGGCTCGGTCGACATGCTCCTGCTCGGCAGCAGCATCCTCGCTTCGTTCGTGACGAGCGCGGTGCTGACGGCAGTCGACCTGAACTGGTCGCTCGCGATCATCGGGCTCGGCTTCCCGCTCATCTCGCTGTTCGGCGTGCCGGCGCTGAGACAACTCGACGACGAAACTGCTGATCGCGTCGAGGCCCTGCGGGCTCGCACCGGCGTGCTGCAGCGCCTCGACCTGTTCGCCAGCGCGAACCAGGCCGTTCTCGAGCGCCTCGCGGAAGCCGTCGAGCAGGAGTCGGTTCCAGCCGGCACGGAACTCATCACGCAGGGCGATCCGGCCGATACGTTCTGGGTCCTCGCCGAGGGCGAACTCGGCGTGCGGGCCACGCTCGACAACGGTGCTGAGGTCGCGCTTCCGCCGGTCTTCGCGCCCGGCTACGTCGGCGAACTCGGCCTCATGCACCGCCGGCCGCGATCGGCCACCGTCACCACGACGACCAGTTGCCGCCTGTTCAAGATCGGTGGCGAAGCGTTCCTCGAAGCACTGGAGGAGGCCGCACCATCGCCGACGATGCTCAGCCGCGCCGGCGTTCGCCTCGCCCGCACGACAGTCGCGCCGCCGTCCGCGGTCAGCGGGTGAGTTCGCAGGCGGGCAGGTCGACGACCAGCCCGTCCGATGCGGCGAAGACCGGGACGGGCGCATCGGAGAAGCGCGCAGTCATCGCGTCGATCTCGACATCGGTGCGCGCCGGCGCGTGGTGGAACAACATCACCGCGCGCGCCCCGGCCGCCTTGGCAAGGGTGACCGGGTAGTCGGTCGCCGAGTGCCCGAGAAAGGCGAGCTCGGGCAATTCCTCCGGTGTGTGCTGCGCATCGTGGATGAGCAGATCCACGCCGGCCGCGAGCGCGAGCGCGGTCTCGTGGAGCACGCCCAGGCCGTCCTCGCCCGGGCCCGCGCCGATCGGGTTGTGGTCGGACAGGTAGGCCACCGACGATGTACCGTCGCTGACCCGATAGCCGAACGTGCGACCGCCCTTGTGCGGAATGTCGAGCGCCAGCACGGTGAATCCCTCGATCGTGTGCTCGCCCGGCTCGAGTCCGCGGAAGCTCCAGCCAGGGCCGAGATCGCGCGGGCGGACCGGGAAATGCGGCGGCGAGAACGCGCGCTCGAGAACGCTCTCGGGATCCGCGCCCTGCTCGGGGATCACTACGTCCACCCGATGTCCGGCACGCAGCCCGGCGGCGAAGAACGGCATGCCGTGCGTGTGGTCCCAGTGCAGATGCCCGAGCAGCAGCGTGCCCTCGTACGCGCCGGCGCCGAACAATCCGGTGAGTTGCTGCAGCCCTGTGCCCGCGTCGAGCACCAGGTTTGGCAGTGCACCGTCATGGGCGAGCGCGACCGCCGACGTGTGACCGCCGTAGCGACCCTGGGTCAGCCCCGACACCGGGGTCGATCCGCGGGTACCGCAGAAATGGACGCGCATCGCGCAAGCTTGACACCTGCTGGCAAGTCAGCCGGCCTGGGCCACCGCGAGCGCCTCGTCGAGCTCGCGCTCCCAGCGGTGCGCGCCGAGGTCGGCGAACGCGGCGCGGGCTGCCCGAAGGTGCTCGGTGGCCTCGGCGACCCGGCCCTGTCGGGTGAGCAGGACGCCGAGCGCGGCGGCGGTGCGCGCGGCCTCCGGCACCATCGCGCGATCGGTCAGCTCGGCGACCGCGGACCGCAGCTGCGCCTCGACTGCGCCGGCGTCGACGGCGGGCGAAGCAGCAGCCGGTCCGTGTGCGTCGAGGATCGCCGCATAGGCGCGGCATCGGGCGGCTGTCACCGGCGGGACGGCGTACTCGTCCGTCTCGGCGACCCAGGCCAAGATGCGGCGTGCACCGGCGAAGTCGCCCGCATCGATGTGCAATTCGATGGCGAACGGCACGTGGTGCGATGCGTCGTCCTCGAAGCCGCCGTGTTTGACGGCCAGGTGCGCTGCCGACTCGACGCTCGCGGCTGCTTCGGCCAGTCGACCTGCTGCCAACCAGTCGACCACCGGAGTGAGCATCGTCCAGACCGCCGCGTACGACTTCTGATCGACGTCGTCGACCGCCAGTGGGATGCGCTCGAAGTCAGGTGGCAGATCGCGGTAGCGGGCCAGCCGCGCAAGCGTCACGGCGCGCGTGAGGTTGGCGACCGGGTCGTCCGTTGTCCCGAACGAGGCGGCGGACCAGAGTGGCTCGATCTCGTTCCATCGCCCGGCCGCCAACAGCGACATCGACAGCAGCGACAGGCCGTATGCGCCGATGTCGATGTCGCCCGCCTGCCGCGCGTGCTGGATCGATTCCTCGGCGGCCGCGATCGCCATGTCGATGTCACGTCCGACGGCGAAGGATGCCTGGTTGGCAAGGCCCAGTGCCAGCGGCGACGCGAGGCGGTGCTCGCGGCAATGCGTGATCATCGCGTCGAAGATGGCTCTGGCGATGCGGGGCAGGTTGCGGTTGAAATTGACGATGGCGTGCTGATTCAACGCGTAAGCGATCAGTGCGGCGTCGCCTGATCGCTCGGAGTAGGTCAGCGCGAGATCGGCCCAACGCACTCCGTCCGAGCTCGTCGAGCCCACGGCGTTGGAAAGCTCACGAGCGAGGCGGGCCGCCGTGCGATCCGACAGCGACTCGAACGCGTCGGGCTCGAAGTAGGGCTGCAGCAGATCCTTGACGCCGTCGGTCGAGCCGGCCAGTCGGCGATCACGCGCGAGCAGTGCAACGGCGAGGCCACGATCGTCAGCGCTCGCCGGACGTTCGCCGCGCGCGATCGCGGCGACGAGGTCTTCGGTCACCGCGTAGTTGCCGAGCACGGAGGACGTGTCTGCAGCGGCGACGCGCAGGTTCGCCTCCTCGAGTGGGTCGTCGACGAGTTCGATCGCCTCCACGTAGGCACGAACGGCCTGCGCCGGAGCGCCGACCGCCGCAGCGCGCCTGGCTGCGCGTCGCAGCCAGTCGACGCGTCGGGCGCGCAGGGCCGAGCGACGCGGGTCGGTGTCGCCGGTGAGTTCGTAGGCCTCGCGCAGGTGCTGTGCGACGACGGCGCCGATCTCGCCGTCACCCTCGCCGAGCGGCTCGAGGTAGTCGGCGGCGGCCAGATGGGTCTCGAGCCGGTCGTGCCGCGACTGGGTCTGGTAGGCCACCGTGCGCACGACAGCTTGTACGAACGCGTACTGCCCCGCCTCGGCGGCGAGCCGGTCGGTGATGGTCGTGAGCAGATCTCGATCGATCAGATCGCGCAGCGTCGACTGCAACGTCGCCGGGTCATGCCCACTGACGGCAGCGAGCGCGGCCAACGTGAAGGTCTGACCCAGCACCGACGCGGTGGCCAGGGCCGCACGTTGTCCGACGCTGAGCAGATCGAGCCGGCTGGCGACGAGGACCTGCAGGCTCGGCGGAGCGGCGAGCGCGCGCAGCTGCTCGGTGGTGATCCCGTCGGCCAATCGCTGCGCGCCGGGCGTGCGAACGGGCCCGCTGACGGTGAGCCCCTGGTCGTGCATCGAGCGCACCGTCTCGATCGCGTACAGCGGGTTGCCTTCGGCCCGCCGCACGAGTTCGTCGCGGATGCCCTCGGGAAGACCTTCGACGAGCAGGTCGAGCAAGGCAGCCGTGTCGGTGTCGGAGAGCGTCTCGAGACCGATGAGGTTCGCGCCGCGCACAGTGGCCAGTCGCGGACGTCGTTCGAGCAGGTCAGGACGCGCGAGCAGCACGATCAGCAGTGGCACCCGCGCCGCAGTCGTCAGGTGATCGACGAAGTCGAGCAGGCCGTCGTCGGCGTACTGCGCGTCGTCGATCACCCAGACGACCTGCTCACCGAAAGCCTGTGACAGTCGCTCGAACCACGTGAGCCACGCAGCGAACAGGTCTTCGCGCGCGTGCTGACCGATGTCGCTGGTCAGCAGCGCGGACATCCGCGGCGCGAGCCATTCCCGCTCGGCCGGATCGGGCACGTACTGGGCGAGCATGTCCGCAACGCCTGCACGGACTGCGGATTCGCTGGCGTCCTCGCCGAGATGCGTCCGGCCGCGCACGGCGGCGCTGAGGGCCGAGAAAGCGACGCTGTCGCCATAGGACAGGCAGCGACCCCAGTGCCACAGCACGCTGGACGACAACCCGTCCACGTACTTGCGCAGCTCCCACCCGAGCCGGGTCTTACCGACACCGGCTTCGCCGGACACGACGACCAGTCTGGGACGTTGCTCGTCGCCACTGGCGTGCAGCAGTTCGCGCAGCGTCGCCAGCTCACGTCGGCGTGCGACCAGCGGCGCGAGCACGCGGTCACCGCTGAGCTCGCCTGCGGTCGCACGCATGACACCGCGCACTGAGAACAGCGCGACAGCGTCGGCCTTTCCCTTCAACTGATGACTACCGACATCGACGAAGTCGATCGCTGCGCCGGCCAACGACCTGGTCTGCGCATCGACCCACACGGTTCCGGGCTCGGCCTGCGCCTGCACGCGTGCTGCGGTGTTCACCGCGTCGCCGGCGACCATTCCCTGGTTCGTCGCGCCCAGCGTGACCGCAACCTCGCCGGTCACCACCCCGACCCGCATGGCCAGACCCGGCGCGCCGACGGACTCGCCGAACGCCGCGACGGCGTCGACGAGGTCGAGCCCGGCGCGCACGGCTCGCTCCGCGTCGTCCTCATGCGCGGTGGGCACACCCCATACCGCCATGACGGCATCGCCGATGAACTTCTCGATCGTGCCGCCGTACCGGGCGACGATTTCGCGCGCCGAATCGAAGTAGCGCGACAGGAGTTCGCGCACCTCTTCCGCATCGCGCGCTTCGGACAGCGTCGTGAACCCCACGAGGTCGCCGAACAGGACGGACGTCACGCGCCTTTCGGCGCTCGGCGCCGACGCCGTGGGCGCGCTCGCGCGGACGATGCCGGTCGGCGTGCCGCACTCGAGGCAGAACTTCGCACCTGGCGGCAGTTCCGTGCCGCAGGTCGCACACCCCGACGCGACCGGATTGCCGCATTCGTGACAGAACTTCGCGCCGTCGGGGAGGTCCGTGCCGCACGCCGCACAGATCATCGGCGCCTCCCCTTGATCACGCGCGAAACTCTAGCTCGCGGACAGGACCCACGCGACGATCTCGGTGCGTGAGGTGAAGCCGAGCTTGGTCAAGATGTTGCGAACATGCGTCTCCACGGTTCGCTCGGACAACACCAGCTGGGCGGCGATGTCGCGATTGGACATCGACCTGCTCACGAGATCGGCGACCTCTCGCTCACGCACTGAGAGCGGCGAGGACGAGTCGGCTCGAAGTGCGCGGACGACACTCGCGGCGACCCGCAGCGGACCGGGCATGTCGAGTCGCTCGAACTCGGCCTGTGCCGTCGCCGCGAGCTCGCGTGCATGTGCTGCGTCGCCGCCTGACCCGATCAGCGCTTGCGCCCAGCCGAGCTGTGCGAGCGCTACGAACGGCCGGGCACCGATCTGGGTGTCGAGCGTGACGGCGCGGCGGTAGTACTCGATCGCACCGGGTTGGTCTCCTGCGACACGCGCCAGGTCGCCGAGGAGCAATGCCCACGCGCCGTACGTGTAGACCGCGCCAGAGCCGTCCCCCTGCAAATAGTCAGCGAGATAGGCGAGCTCGGCGTGCACCGCGGCGGCCGCGGCGGTGTCGCCGAGCAACACCGCCGCGACGCCGACCTGTTGCAAGGTCGCCGACCAGCGCACTCCCCGCGGGAACGTGGCGGGCAAGTCGCGGAACTCGGCGAACTCGGCGCGAGCCAGATCGATATTGCCCTCGATGGCGTGCAGCAACGGAAAGGTGATCCGCACCAAGGGCATCGGTGGCGCCATTGCGATCAGGCGCTCCCACCCGGCGCCGATCTCGCCGATGTCGCCGCGCAGGATCGCGAGCTGGACAGCAAAGGCGATCGACAGGCCCATCAGCGAAACGTCGCCGACCTTCTCGCCGATCGTGCGGGCCTCCGCGTTCGCGGCGCGTGCCTGCGCGAAGTCTCCACGCAGCGCCGCAAGAAGCGCGATGCGGCGCAAGTGATGCCAGCGAGCGGTGACCGATCCATCCGCCGTTGCGATCCGATCGACCGCTGCGAGACCGGCGTCGACTTCGCTGAACGCGCCGAGCTGGATCGCCGCGTCGATGCGCCACAGCTGAGCCCACAGGCCGGCGCTGGGCCGGCTCGTCCGCTCGGCGACGGCCAGCGCCCGCATGCTCAAGTCGAACCGTTCGTCGACGGTCTCGGGAACCATGATCGTGTGATGCCGCGCAGCGATCGCCTCGAACTGTGCGTCGGCGTCATCGCAGCGCTCGGCCTCGGCCAACGCCTGCATCGCGAGCTCGCCGGCCCGCTCCGGATCGCCGTCGAGCTCGGACGTTGTCGTGGCGAGCTGCGCGAGCAACCGCGCCCGCCGCGCATGATCGTCGGTGTCGACGTCCACGAGCGCGTCCTGGCACAGCGACGCGATCGATCGGTACACGCTCGGTAATCCATTGCCGTGCACGACCAGCGCCGCGTCCGCTGCAAGGTCGGCGCGGCCGACCGCACGCGCAGCGGCGGCCGCCGCCACGCACGTCTGCGCGCTCGCCTCGGCCTTGCCTTGCAACAACTGTGCCTGCGCCAACCGCACCAAGGTCTGCGCGATCGTGTCGTCGACCTTGCGTGCGCAGGACACGGCCAGCTCGGCGTACCGAGCGGCATCGTCGTAGGCGAGCGCTGCTCGGGCGGCGTCGTCGGCACGCATCGCCCAGGTCAGGCAACGGCGATGTTCGCCGACACGAAGCCAGTGTTGCGCGATCATGCCTGGCAGCCCGGTGGCGCTCGCCTCCAACGCCTCGGCGGCCGAGCGGTGCAAAGCGATCTTGCGCGTCTCGGACAGGTCTGCGTAGACCGCGTCGCGCACCAGCGCGTGCTCGAACGCCGTGCCACGGAGCACGCCGGCGCGACGGGCCAGGTCCAGGTCGTCACCGACGTCGCGTCCCGTCATCTGCGCCAGGATCGGCGCGACGACCCGTTCACCGAGCACGCTCGCCGCTTCCAGAACGTCGCGGGCTTCGGGTGGCAGCGCGAGCACTCGCGCCGCAACCAGCCGCCGCAACTCGGGGCGTTCGGCCAGCACGGTCTCGAGCGGTAGGTCGAGCTCGGCGGCGATCAGCCTGACCAACAACGGGTTGCCGCCTGTCGCGGCGTGCACTGCTTCGGCGCGCGCCGGGTCGGCGGCGAGCGCGGGCTGCCACTCGGCGAGTTCTGCTGGAGCCAGGCCGCCGAGCTCGACGACATCTGCGCCGGCGCGCACGAGGTCGGGTAGCACGGCCTGCCAGGGCGGCTCGGCTTCGCCGCGCGCGGTGACGACGAGCGCGAGTGGCATCGAGTTGAGTTCGTTCGCGACGTGCCTGAGCAGCTGCGTCGATGCGGCGTCGGCCCAGTGCAGGTCATCGAGCACCAGCAACAGCCCGTCCGGTTCGGCCTCAGCCCGCAGCAGCTCGGTGAGCGCGACGAAATGTTGGAATCGCGCGGACGGGTCGTCGGCCGGCGCGAGGGTTCCCGTCCGTCCGCGCAGCACGCGCTGCCACGGCCACAGCGGCGGCGCTCCTGCCTCGGCCACGGCGTATCCGCGCACCGCGCGCAGCCCGATGTCATGCGCGGCGTCGACCGCGGCTTCAGCGAGCCGGGTCTTGCCGATGCCGGCGGCGCCGGTCACGACCACGAGTCGGCCCGCGCCGGCGCGAGCCGACTCGAGCGCACCGAGCAGGACGGCGAGCTCCTCGTGGCGTCCGACCAGCGGCTGCCCGGCCATCGGCCCAGTATGTCCGTCCGCGCCGGAGATCAGTACTGACTTGCGTGGTGGCACTGATGTGCGCACCCGTCCCCGGAGGCGACAGTCATCGACGTCAATCGTCATCGGATCGGAGGAATCCATGTACGCACAACTCACCTACTTCGACGGCCCGCGCAGCGCGGAGCTCAGCGCGGCGAGCGACCACGCCGGTCGCGACCGCCTGCAGCCGGCGATCGAGGCCGACCCGCAGATGCAGCGCGAACTCGTCTCGTTGCTCGTGCTGCGCAAGGACGACGGCAGTCAGGTCGTCATCGCGGTGACCCAGACCGAGGCGGGCCTGACTCGCGCCCGCGAGGTCATCATGAGCACCGAACTGCTGCCGGACGAGGACCCGGCGCTGCTGTCCGAGCCCGACCGCGTCGAGATCTACGGCGTCGTCGAATCGCGGACGTACCACCCGGCAACGGTCTGAGCGTTCAGGACCAGCGGCGCAGGCGGATCGACAATGCGGCAAGCACTGCAGCTCCCGCTGTTGACGTGCGGAGCACCGGCTCCCCGAGTCGCACCGCAGTCGCACCGGCCGAGGCGAACGCATCGAGTTCGTCGTCGGCGATTCCGCCTTCAGGGCCTACGACGATCACGATCTCACCGTTGGCCGGCAGTTCCACTCCGGCCAACGGTGTCGTCGCGGCCTCGTGCAAGACGAGCGTCGGCCTCAGATCCCGAGTGCCGGCCAGCGGATGCACGTCGGGCACCCAGGCGCGCCGACTCTGCTTCGCCGCCTCGCGAGCCGTGCGGCGCCACTTGTCCAACGCCTTGTCACCGCGCGTCCCGTGCCACTGGGCAACCGAACGCGATGCCGCCCACGGGATGATCGCGTCGACGCCGAGTTCGGTCATCGTCTCGACGGCGAGTTCTGCGCGATCACCCTTGGGCAGCGCCTGGACGACGACCAGCCGTGGATCGGGTGCAGGGACCACGCGCCGCGCCACGACATGCAGGTCCAGCCCGTCACCAGTGACGGCTGAAACCACGCAGTCGGCGAGGCTGCCGCGTCCGTCACCGACGACGAGCGATTCGCCGACGCCTATGCGGCGCACCCGCGCCGCGTGCCGTCCCTCGTCACCGGTCAGCGCGAGCGACTCCCCGTCACCCAGCTCAGCGACGAAGAACAGCGGCGCCGTCGTCACTGTCGAAACGAGTCGCGAAGCTTGCCGAATAGTCCGCTGCCCTTGGTGACGGCGGCGACGTCCTCGTGCCGCAGTTCAGCCAACTCGCGGAGCAACCGTTCTTGGTCCTCGTCGAGCCGGGTCGGGACGCGGACGTCGACGTGCACGAGCAGATCGCCGCGCTGCGTGCTGCGCAGGCGCGGCACACCCTTGCCGCGCAGGGTGAACACCGTGCCGCTCTGTGTGCCGGCGCGGATGTCGAGCTTCTCTTCGCCGTCGAGCGTGGTCAGGATCAGGTCGGTGCCGAGCGCCGCCGCAGTCATCGGAACCTGGATGTGGCAGTGCAGGTCGCTGCCCTCGCGGGTGAACGTGTCGTGCGGTTGCTCGGCGACCTCGACGTAGAGGTCGCCGGGCGGGCCCCCGCCGGGGCCGACCTCGCCCTGACCGGACAGCCGGATGCGCATGCCGTCCTCGATGCCGGCCGGGACGTCGACGGTGATCGTGCGGCGCGCACGTACGCGTCCTTCGGTGCCGCAGGCCGGGCACGGGGTCGGGATCTGCTGGCCGGTGCCGGCGCACGCGGTGCAGGCGCGCGTGGTCATGACCTGGCCGAGGAACGAACGCTGCACCGACTGCAGCTCACCCGATCCGCCGCAGGTGGCGCAGGTGCGCGGCGAGGTGCCGGCCGCGCAGCCCGAGCCGTGGCACTGCTCGCACAAGATCGCCGTCTCGACGGTGATCTCGCGGCGCACGCCGAACGCGGCCTCGTCCAACGTCAACGACATCTGCAACAGTGCATCCGCGCCGGGACGTACGCGGCTGCGACGTGAGCCGGTGCGCGAACCGCCGGCGCCGCCGAAGAACGCCTCGAACACGTCGCCGAACCCACCGAAGCCCGAGAACGGGTTGCCCGCGCTGCCGGCGCCCTGGGCGAGCGGGTCGCCGCCGAGGTCGACGATGCGGCGCTTCTCCGGATCGGAGAGCACCTCGTAGGCGCGACCGATCTCCTTGAACCGCTCGGCCGCGCCCGGTTCGTGGTTCACGTCCGGGTGGTACTCGCGGGCCAGGCGACGGTACGCACGCTTGATCTCCTCGGGCGTCGCGTCCTGGCGAACCCCGAGCGCGCCGTAGTAGTCGTGCGGTGAGTCAGCCACTGTCCGTCCTCTTCACAATCTCTGGCACTCACGAAACGTGAGTGCCAGCGACCCAATCTACCGTTCGGCCAACAACTCACCGACGTAACGGGCGACGGCCGCCACCCGTGCCATCGTGTGGCCGTAGTCCATCCGCCGCGGCCCGAGCACGCCCACCGCGCCGAGCTGCGATCCGCGCGCGCTGTAACCGCTGGTGACGACCGAGGTCGCGATCAGCCCCTCGTGCTGGGTCTCGTTGCCGATGCGCACGACCACCTGGCTGGTGGCCACCGATTGGTCGAGCAGGCGCAGCAGCACGACCTGCTCCTCGAGCGCCTCGAGCACGGGACGGATCGCCGGGAAGTCGAGCGCGTTCTCGGTCAGGTTCGCCGTGCCGCCGAGCACGATGCGGTCACTGTGCGACTCGACCAGCGCCTCGAGCAACACCGTGGTCAGCGTCGCGAGTAAACCCCGCAGTTCGGGGGCGACCTGAGCGGGTAGGTCGCCGATGATGTCGGGGGCCTCGGCGAGCAGCCGCTCGCGCAGCCGGGCGTTCAAGCGTGGAGCGCAGGTCGAACACCGACTCGTCCGCGACGGGCACCGGCAGATCGACCACGCGCTGCTCGACCCGTCCGGTGTCGGTGATCAACACCAACATCAAGCGGGACGAGGTGAGCCCGACGAGTTCGAGGTGGCGCACCCGCGAGCGCGACAGCGACGGGTACTGCACGACCGCGACGTGCTTGGTGACCTGCGCGAGCAGGCGAACCGCGCGGTGCAGCACGTCGTCGAGATCGGCCGCGCCGTCGAGGAAGGTCTGGATCGCACGGCGTTCTGCGCCGGTGAGCGGCTTGAGCTCGGTGAGGCGGTCGACGAAGAGCCGGTAGCCGGCGTCGGTCGGGATGCGACCGGCGCTGGTGTGCGGCTGCGCGATGAGGCCTTCTTCTTCGAGCACCGCCATGTCGTTGCGGATCGTCGCGGGCGACACGCCGAGGTTGTGCCGATCGGCGAGGGTCTTGCTCCCGACGGGCTCGTTCGTCGCGATGAAGTCCTCGACGATCGCGCGCAGCACTTCCAGCCTGCGGTCCGCGGTGGGCAACTCGATGCAACTCCTCGCCGGTCGTCGTGCGTCTTTCAGCTTAGAGCGGGCTGCTGCCGATTCGTCGGCATCGGTGGTGTGGGCCATAAGGTGCGGACATGGGAGGAATGTCGTGATCTTCAAGAGGGTGCAGGACGGCCGCCCGTACCCCGACCACGGCTTGACCTCGCGCGACTGGGCCAACGTCGCGCCGCGCACGATCCGGCTGGACGAGCTGACGACGACCAAGAAGGAACTCGCCCTCGACCGCCTGCTGGACGAGGACTCGACCTTCTACGGCGACCTGTTCCCCCACGCGGTGCTCTACCGCGGCGAGGTCTACCTCGAGGACGGGCTGCACCGAGCCCTGCGTGCCGCGCTGGAGAACCGGAACACGATCCACGTCCGGATCCTGGATCTGGACGCGCTCAGCCGCACCCGCAAGTCCTGACACACCTTCCGACCGGAAGCGTTTACCACTAGTCTCGCCCGCTACACGGGTGTTTCGCCCGTATGTCGGTTCCGGTCCGATTTGTCAGGAGGCTGTCATGGCCCGTCCCCGAACGTTGCGAGTCCTCGCCGCGGGTGGAGCACTCGCCCTCGCCGCAGGTATCACCGCGATCGCGGTGAACGCCGCGGCGGCGAACCCGCGACACCGCGCAGACCACCCCCGCCGGGGCGCCGGCATCGTCGGCAACGTGTCGGCGAACCTCTGGGAGTGGAATTGGCCCTCGGTGGCCAACGAGTGCACGACCGTGCTGGGCCCGGACGGCTACGCGAGCGTGCAGGTCTCGCCGCCCGCCGACTCGCTCTCGCGGGACTACACGAGTTCCGATGCGCCGATCGAGCACCCGTGGTGGGACGTCTACCAGCCGGTCGACTACAACCTGACCAGCCGGTTCGGCAACGAGCAGCAGTTCAGGGACATGGTCTCGACGTGCCGCGCGGCCGGCGTGAAGGTGATCGTCGACGCGGTCATCAACCACATGACCGGCCAGGGCCACAAGTCCTACGGCGGTGTCGAGTACACGCACTTCAGCTACCCCGACTACAACGCGTCCAACTTCCACCACCCGGGCACCGGCCCCAATGACTGCGACTCGGCCGACGGTGGCGTCGACGACTACAACGACTACCGCCAGCTGACCAGGTGCGAACTGCTCGGCCTTGCCGACCTGCGCACCGAGGATCCGGCCACGCGAAGCGAAGATCGCCGGCTACCTCAACAAGCTGATCAGTTACGGCGTTTCGGGTTTCCGCGTCGACGCCGCAAAGCACATCGGCATCGAGGACATGCGCTCGATCGAGCGCCTGCTGCATCGCACCGTCGACGGAACCCGTCCGTACATCGCGTCCGAGGTGTTCCCGGGTTCGCCGGGTGAGGGCTCCCAGTACGCGTACACGCAGGTCGGCTCGGTGCTCGGTTTCGACGCCTCGTACCAGCTCAAGAACGCGTTCAAGAGCTACACCGCCGACGGCACCGGCAACATCACCGGTCTGCGCGTCTGGGGCGAGGCCGCCGGCCTGGTCCCGAGTGACAAGTCGCTGACGTTCGTCGAGAACCACGACACCGAACGCGGCTCCGACACGCTGTCGTACAAGGACGGCGCGACCAACACGATCGCCAACGAGTTCCTGCTCGCCTACGGCTACGGCACCCCGCAGGTGTACTCGTCCTTCGCGTGGACGAACTCCTACGACTCACCACCGGCGGACGCCGACGGGTACGTCACGAACACCGATTGCAACAACGGCTGGGTGTGCGTCGACCGCTACCAGGGCATTGTCGGGATGGTCGGCTGGCACAACTACGTGGGCCACGCGCCGATCCGCAACTGGTACGACGACTACGACAACCTGATCGCGTTCACCCGAGGCGGCGGCTTCTTCTCGACCAACAACCACACGGACGCCCGCACGGTCACGGTGCAGACGGGGCTGCCCGCCGGCACGTACTGCGACGTGATCCACGGATCCGTGTCGCACGGCACGTGCAGCGGACCGACGGTCACGGTCGGCAGTCACGGCAGCGCGACGATCACCGTCCCCGCCAAGGATTCGGTCGCGTTCACCCGCGCCGGCCGGATCTCGTAACGCCCAGGCCCGTTGAGTGGCGCATCTTTGCGTTGAGTGGCGCGATATATCGCGCCACTCACCATCCGAACGCGCCACTCAACGGACGGGCTAAGCCGGCGGGTCAGTTGCGCGTCAGTCGGCGAGGAGCTCGCGGACGACGGCGTCGGCCATGAGGCGGCCGCGTTGGGTCAGCACGACGCGGCCGTCCTCGGCCTCGAGTCGCTCGAGCAGTCCCCATCCGGCCAGCTGCGGGACGGCCGCGCGGCCCGCTTCGGTGAGCTCGGTGGTCTCGAGGCCCTGCCGCATCCGCACGCCGAGCATCACCCGCTCGGTGTGACGTGCCAGCGCGTCGAGCGTCTCGCGGCCGGCGGCGGGACTCTGGCCGGCATCGAGCATCGCGGCGTAGCGAGCCGGATGCTTGACGTTCCACCAGCGCACCCCACTGACGTGACTGTGCGCGCCGGGACCGAAACCCCACCAGTTCGAGTCCGACCAGTAGAGCTCGTTGTGGCGGCACCGCGCGTCGGGCGTGCGTGCCCAGTTCGACACCTCGTACCAGTCGTAGCCGGCCGCCCGCAGCGTCTCGTCGGCCATCACGTACCGGTCGGCCATGATGTCGTCGTCAGGCGCAGGCACGACGCCGGCGTCGACCTGGCGAGCGAGTGCGGTGCCCTGCTCGACGACGAGCGCGTACGCGCTGATGTGGTCCGGCGCGGCGCCGATCGCGGCATCGAGCGAGGTCTGCCAGTCGGCGTCGGTCTCGTAGGGCGCGCCGTAGATCAGGTCGAGGTTGACGTGCTCGAAGCCGGCCGCGTGCGCCTCGGCGACGGCAGCTTCGGGACGTCCCGGCCGGTGCCGACGGTCGAGCACCTCGAGCACCTGCGGGACGGCCGACTGCATGCCCAGCGAGATGCGGGTGAATCCGGCTTCGCGGAGCTTGGCGAGGTAGCCCGGCGTGACCGTCTCGGGATTGGCCTCGGTCGTGACCTCGACGTCGGCGGCGAGCCCGAACCGCTCGGCGAGCTCGTCGATGACGAGCTTGAGGTGCTCGGCAGGCAGCAGGGTCGGCGTCCCGCCACCGAAGAACAGCGTCGTGACCGGCGGGATGCGCTCGCCCAGCGCGGCCCCGTCCCCGAGCACGTCGCCAGCCAGGCGGATCTCTTGCAAGAGCGTGTCCGCATAGGTCCCGCGGCTGACGCCGTTGCCGAGCTCGGCCGCCGTGTAGGTGTTGAAGTCGCAATAGCCGCAGCGCGTCTCGCAGAACGGGATGTGCACGTACACGCCGAACGGAACGCCCCACGCAGCGTCGAGCGTGGCGCGCCGCAGCCGTCCGTCACGGGGCGCCGGATCGCCGATGGGAAGCGCCGATGGCACGCGTCCAGTGTTACTGACGCGATACGGATTGGGTGGGATGCGGTCGGGACGGGGCCGGATCGTGCGAATTCACGGCCTTGATCGTGTAGCCGACGACGAGCGCGAGCACCAACGCGATCAACGCCAGGAGCGGACGGCGGATGCGGGCACGGGACACGTCGCATCACTCTAAGGAGGACGTGTTTGTATCGATGACATGAGCGACTCTCTCTGCGCCACGACCATCGACATCACGGGCGCCGGCGGGGAGGCGATTCCGGCCTATCTCGCCCGACCTGACGGCGACAGCTCGCGTGGCGGAGTGGTCGTCATCCACCACATGCCGGGCTACGACCGCGGCTCCAAGGAGATCACGCGGCGCTTCGCCGAACTCGGCTACGACGCGATCTGCCCGAACCTGCACCACCACGACGCCCCTGGCGCGGCACCGGACGATGCCGCGGCCGCCAGCCGGGCTGCCGGCGGCGTTCCGGACGAGCGGCTGCTCGGCGATGTGAGCGGCGCGATCGACCACCTGCGCGGGCTGCCCACGTCCAACGGCAAGGTCGGCGTGATCGGCTACTGCAGCGGCGGCCGGCAGACCGTGCTCGTGGCGTGCAATCTCGACGTCGACGCGGCGGTCGACTGCTACGGCGCATACGTGACCGGGACGCCGCCGGCTGAGTTCCCGCTGAAGATCACCAATCTCGTCGACGAGTTGCCGAACCTGCGCTGCCCGCTGCTGGGACTGTTCGGCAACGACGACCAGCACCCTTCGCCGGCGCACGTCGACGAGCTCGAAAAGATCCTCGAGAGCAACGCGAAGAGCTACGAGATCCACCGCTACGACGACGCGGGACACGCGTTCTTCAGCACCGATCGGCCGTCCTATCGCGTGGCCGCCGCCAACGACGGCTGGGAGCGGATCGACGAGTTTTTCGCAGCAAACCTGGGCCAGGGGGTCTGACATGTGCACCTATCTGACCGTCCAGACGCCGATGACCGGAAGCGCGAAGGGCCCGAACGGCAAGTGGTTCTCGGTCACCGACGCGACCGTGTACTTCGATCATCCGGTGCACGCTTTCGCCGAGCACACGCTCAACATCGATCTTGCCGACCCGTCCCGCGGACCGTCCGCGCGCGTCGCAATGGAGCTCACGGCGGCTTCGGCGCTCGAGCTCGTCAACGCGATTCAGTCGGCCCTCGCCTCGGCACCGGCGCAGCTGAAGACGTGAGCAGTCGCCGCGGGTGTGGCGGCTAGCATGTCGCAGGCCCCACGTACGACCCGCGGCGACGCAGGAGGATCGACTTGTCACGCTGGAGCAAGGCTCGCCGAGCAGGCGGTGCGTTTCTGCAGACCCGCCTGAAACCGGCTGTCCGTCGTGGCGCAGCGCGAATCGACCGCGGCAGACGCGGTACACCTCCAGCGCAGGGCGCGCACACCGCGGGCCCAGGCGCGACGCGAGCGCCGTACGCCGCCTTCTTCGAGGCGATGTCCGCCGACGGTGATTTCGACCGCGCCACGATCGATCTGACCCGGCATCTGCTGGCGGTGGGTGATCGGAGACGCGCGCGGGCGGTCCTGCAGACCATGCAGCGCTACGAGAGCCTGCGCCCGATCGCGGACATCTGCTTGGCGGTGTGCGCGACCACGGAGCCGATGCCCGACACCGCGTGGCGGTTGTTCAGCCGCAACGATCTCGCGCTGATCACCAGGCATCTCGCCGGAGAGTATTTCCGGTTCGCGTTCTGGTGGCGGCCGGACGAGGCCGGCGAGGCTCTGCGCCGGGTGCTTCGCGGCGAACTTCCCATCGAGGCCGACGCCGGCGGCTGGTACGAGATCGCGCTCGACGCGTTTGCCGCAGGCTGTGAGGACGGTGCGGCCGGCGCTCTCGATCGTGCCGAAACATTGCTGCGAGACGACGAAGAGACACCGGAGTCGCACTCAGTGCGCCGCCAAGTCACCTGGCTGCGAAGCTGGATCGGGCGCGCCGCAGCCGCAGAACAGACCACCGCCCTGGCAACGGGCGAAGTGCCGTTCGCGCTGATCACCTACAGCCACCCCAGCCAACCCGCCGTGTCTGCGGACATCACGGATCGCCTGCAGACCGCGATCGCGCTCGGGCACGTCTTGCGTCACGAGGGCGTGCAGCTGGCCGGCGACCCCGGCCTGCTCGGGGCGATCGACGAGATGCGCGGGCTGCTGCGCTCCGACAATCGCATTCCCCATTCCGGCGAGCACAGCGTCCGGCTCTACACGATGGACCGCGATGCCAGCCGGTACTCGGCGATGCCCGGCGGCACCTGGGCGCTGGTGTCGGAATGGTTCGTGCGTCCGCTCGCCGGTCGGCACTTCGACATCCCGCTCAACCCGCGAGTACGCCCGATCTTCGCCGGCTTCCACATCACCGTGGCGGCGCTCAACGCGCCAGGGGTCATCGACTACCTGCGTCGGTACGCACCAATCGGGTGCCTCGACTGGGACACCGTCTTCCTGCTGCATGCGGCAGGAATTCCCGCGTTCTTCACTGGCGGGTTGACCGCCACCAGCGACGTGCTTCTCTCAGCGAGTCAAGGCTCGGGCGGCCCGTCGGTCTACGTCGACGTCGAGGCCGACGGACCGGGTGAGGTGACCACGCACCTGTCGCGCCAGGTCACGCAGCGTGGCTTGGCCGGCGGCCTGGTCGACGCGACTCGGCTGCTGCGCCGCTACCGCGATTCCGGCGCGCGCGTGGTCACCCGTGATCTGCGTGCCTACCTCGCCGTGCGCGGAGTGGGCACAGCAACGGAGCTGCGGCTGTCCGACAACGGACCGGCTCGTTTCAGCGACCACCTGAGCCTGTCCGACAAGCAGTTCACCGCCGTGCAGGAGAGTCTGTCCGACAAGCTCGCGGCGGTGCTTGGCGCGATCGTCGAGGGACGGCCCGAAGACGAGGTTTACGCGACTTGGCGCACCGTCTGTGCACCCGACGTCGCGCTTGCCGAGAAGCGGCTAGGCGACGTCGGTCCGGCTCCGAAGCTGACCTTCGACCTTGGCGAGGTGTGCTCGACGATCCTCGCCCAGTCGGTGGTGGTCGAGCGCACGGACACCTCGCCGCAGGGTCCTGAGATCAACGTGGAGTTCTCACTCGACGGCAACTACAAGCACCAGCTCGACATCGCCCTCGACTCGGTCGTGGCGCACACCTCGCGTCCGGTGCGAGCGTTCGTGCTGTGCCGCGAGCACAGTCAGGACGACTTCGACCGGATGGCAACGCTGTTCCCGTCCGTCTCGTTCGTGTGGTTGCCGACCGACAACGTCAACTACGGGCGCATCAGCGACATGAACAAGTGGGTGACCCCGGCAACCATGGATCGCACGATCCTCCCGGAGCTGTTGCCGGACGTCGACCGCATCCTGCATTTCGATCTGGACGCGCTGTGCCTGTCCGACATCGCCGAGCTCTACGACGTCGAGATGGACGGCGCGCCGATCGCGTCGACGCCCGAGCCGCAGCCGAAGTTCGTCAGCGGCTTCGAGACCTACCGCTGGTCGGCCAACCGCTTGCGCCGCGAGGGGTCACCCGAGCGTGCCCGGGAGCTGACGCTGCGCACGCACGCGAAAGACCATTTCGACTTCGACGTGTTTAACGCCGGCATCATGGTGATGGATCTCGCCAAGATGCGCGCCGACGACTTTTGCGGCAGTTACCTGCCCTACGTCCAGCACTACGGGCTCAACGGGCAGATCGTGCTCAACGCGTACACGGGCAACGCGGTGAAGTACGTCGACCCGCGGTGGAACCAGCTGGTGCGCATCGAGATGCTCGACGAGCCCAAGATTGCGCACTGGGCGGGCCCGATGAAGCCGTGGAAGAAGACCCTCTACGTGGCGGGACGTGAGCTCTGGGACGAGGGCGAGCGACGCTTCGCCCAGCGGGTGGAGAAGACGAGGTAGCTCGGTCAGTTCAGGTGGATGCCGCACTCGGTCTTGCTGCCGCGCGTCCATCTCCCGCTGCGAGCGTCCTCGCCCGCCGCCACTCGCCGCGTGCACGGCGCGCAACCGATCGACGGATAACCGTCCCAGACGAGCGGGTTGACCTCGACGTCGTTGGCCATCTTGTATTCGTCGACCTGCTGCTGGGTCCAGTCGACAATGGGGTTCACCTTCACCATCGAGCGCTTGCTGTCCCACTCGACCGCACGCGCATTGCGACGGCTGGCTGTCTCCTCGCGACGGATTCCGGACGCCCAGCCGTGGTAATCGGACAGCGCGCGACGCAGCGGCTCGACCTTGCGCAGTGAGCAGCACGCGTCGGGGTCTCTGTCGTGCATCTTGGCCCCGAACGTGGCGTCCTGCTCGGCGACCGTCTGCCGGGGCAGAATCGTGTGCAACTCGATCGAATAGCGCTTTGCCACCCGGTCGCGAGTCTGCAGCGTCTCGTCGAAGTGGTACCCCGTGTCGAGAAACACGACGTGCACGCCGGGCTGCACCCTGCTTACGAGGTCGATCAGCAGGGCGTCGGCCATCGACGCAGCCACGCACCACTTGTCGCCGAAGGTTTCGGCAGCCCAGCCGATGATCGCCTCGGCCGGCGCGCCGTCAAGACGGTCGCCGGCCTCGCGCACGAGGGCCTCGTAGCGGTCGGCTTCATCGGGGGGAACTGCCATGCATCCAGGATACGGAACGGATCTGTCGGAACCCGGACAGTAGGGTCGAACGCATGCGCGCCGTCTACGCGAAATCGATCAATCCCGATGACCCGCTGGCCGGTCTGGTAGTCGGCGAGCGTCCCGATCCGACGCCCCCACAGGACTGGACGCGGGTCGCGGTCAAGGCCGCCAGCCTCAACCACCACGATCTGTGGACGCTGCGCGGAGTAGGCATCAAGGCCGACCAGCTGCCGATGATCCTCGGCTGCGATGCCGCCGGCATCGACGAGACGACCGGAGACGAGGTCGTCGTTCACTCCGTGATCAACGTGCCGGACTGGCGAGGCGATGACACGCTCGACCCGGGCCGCACGTTGCTGTCGGAGAAGCATCAGGGCTCGCTCGCCGAGTACGTAGTGATCCCCACGCGCAACGTCGTCCCCAAGCCGATTGACATGTCGTGGTCCGAGGCGGCATGCCTGTCAACGGCATGGCTGACCGCTTACCGCATGCTCTTCACGCAGGCCCAGCTCAAGCCGGGCCAGGTCGTGCTCGTGCAGGGCGCGAGCGGCGGCGTGGCCACCGCCTGCATCTCGATGGCACGGGCTGCCGGATTGCGGGTGTACGCGACCACACGCACCGAAGACAAGGCGTCGCGCGCCCGCGAGCTCGGCGCGCACGACGCCTTCGCATCCGGTACCCGACTGCCCGAGCGGGTCGACGCGGTGATGGAGACAGTCGGTACGGCGACCTGGTCTCACTCGCTGAAGTCGCTCAAGCCCGGCGGCGTGATCGTCGTCTCGGGCGCCACATCGGGAGCGGCGCCCTCCGCCGAGCTGAACCGCGTCTTCTTCCTGCAGTTGCGGGTCGTCGGCTCGACGATGGGGACCAAGCAGGAACTCGCCGACATGATCGCTTTCCTGCAGGCGACCGGACTGCGGCCGCTGATCGACCGCGAGCTGCCGCTGGAGAAGGCCGGCGACGGCCTGGCCGCGATGGCCGCCGGCGACGTGGTCGGGAAGATCGTCCTGACACTCTGAATTCCCAGGCGATCTCGTGGGGTGGCTTAGAAGACGTGCTCCTTGAACCACTGGTTCGTGCGCGCCAGACCGTCGTCGAGCGACACCGAGGGCTCGAAGCCCATCGCCTCGCGCGCGTAGTCGTAGGTCGCGAAGTTGCGCTCGACCTCGCCGGGACGCGCGGGGAGGAACTCGATGGGGTGGTCGGGCAGCCCGACCACCCGGCGGCACGCGTCGGCGAGCTCGCTGACGGTGGTCTCGACGCCAGTCGCCAGGTGCGCGACCGTGCCCGGCTCGAGGTCGGTGGACAGCCCGAGCTCGAGACCGCGGCAGATGTCGTCGACGTACATGAAGTCGCGCGAGGCCTTGCCGTCGCCGAAGATCTGGATCGGCCGACCGTCGTGCAGCGCCCGGAAGAACACTGTGATGGCGCCCTTCTTGTGGCCGCTGTACGGACCGTAGACGTTGGCGAACCGCAGCGAGATCGTCCGGATCCCGTAGGACTTGGCGAACGCGTGACAGTAGGCCTCGGCGGCGAGCTTGCTCGCGCCGTACGGCGAGATCGGCTTGGGCAGCGACCTCTCGTTGACCGGCGGAATGGCGTTGCCGATCAACGCACCGCCGGTGGACGAGAACACCAACCGCCCGACCCCGGCCGCTCGCGCAGCGCACAACACACTGAACGTGCCCCGCGCATTGGCCTCGAAGTTGGCGACCGGGTCGGCAACCGAGTCGACGACCGAACCCGCGGCAGCGAGGTGCACGATCGCGTCCACGTCCGAGGCCAGCTTGGTGACCAGCTCGGTGTCACCGATCTGGCCCTCGACGACCTCGGCGTCGAGGTCTGCGACGTACTCACGGCGTCCGGTGCGGAAGTCGTCGAGTATGCGGGCCGAGTGGTCGGCTGCGAGTAGCCGGCGCACCAAGTTCGTCCCGACGAAACCGGCACCTCCTGTGACAAGGAGACGCATGGTCAGACGCTCGGTCCCTCTTCGAGATCCTGCTTGCGCCAGTACGACACGCACGGGATCTTCGACGTGTCGCACCGGTCGGCGTACTTGGTGGCGATCTCGGCGACCTCGCTCATGAGGCCCTCCGCGAGCGTGATCGGCTCGAGGCCGAGGTCGAGGAACTGCCGGTTCTCGACGTGCAGGTCATTCTCGGCGTCCTCGTTACGCGGGTTGGGCACGTAGGCGATCTCTGCACCGGTCAGCACCGACACCATCTTCGCCAGATCGTTCAGGCGGTGGGTCTCGGTCATCTGGTTCAGGATCTGCACGCGGTCACCGCGCTTGGGTGGGTTGTTGATCGCCAGCTCGATGCAGCGCACGGTGTCCTGGATGTGGATGAATGCGCGGGTCTGGCCACCGGTGCCGTGCACCGACAGCGGGTAGTGGACCGCGGCCTGCATCAGGAAGCGGTTGAGCACTGTGCCGTAGTCGCCGTCGTAGTCGAAGCGGTTGATGAGCCGCTCGTCCTTCTTGGTCTCCTTGGTCTGAGTGCCCCACACGATGCCCTGGTGCAGGTCGGTGACCTTCAGCTTGTCGTTCTTCGCGTAATAGGCGAACAGCAGCTGGTCCTGGGTCTTGGTGAGGTGGTAGATGCTGCCCGGGTTCGGCGGGTACAGGATCTCCTGCTCGACCTGGCCCTCGTCGGTGTCGATCTTGACCCGCAGGTAGCCCTCGGGGATCTTCATGCCGGCCGTGCCGTAGCCGTAGACGCCCATCGTGCCCAGGTGGACGACGTGGGTGTCGAACAACTCGGCCTCGACGATCGCGGCCAACAGGTTGTTGGTCGCGTTGAGGTTGTTCGAGACCGTGTAACGCTTGTGCGCGGAGCTCTTCATCGAGTACGGCGCGGCCCGCTGCTCGGCGAAGTGCACGACGGCGTCCGGACGCCACTCCTTGAGCTGGGTCAGCAGCCGGTGATAGTTCTCGGCGACGCTGTAGCGGTGGAAAGTGATGTCCTTACCGCTGACTTCCTTCCACGTCTGCAGGCGGGTGCCCATCGGCGCGATCGGCGTCAGCGAGCTGACCTCGAGCTCGTTGTCGATATTGCGACGGGACAGGTCGTCGACGATCGCCACGTCGTGGCCGCTGTTCGACAGGTGCAGGGCCGTAGGCCATCCGCAGAATCCGTCGCCGCCCAGGATGAGTACACGCACGAGATCAACTTCTCCTTGAAGGGTCCGCCGGCTGACACGCGGCGGGACCAACGGTATCAATCGGGTGCACGGACGGGCCGCACCCTGCTCAGCGACGGGTACCGACGCTCGTCACGCCGACACCTCGTCGTCGAGCTTGGCGGTGCGTGCCCGGAACCGCGCCTCGGCAGTCTGCCACAGCTCGCGGCCGCTGACGTACCAGTCGGACCGCCACGGCTTGAACGGGCCGGCCCAGTGCGCGATCACCGTGTCGTCGAGCGGCTCCAGGCGAGCGTTGCGGTTCCATTGCGTCCCTACCCGCACGTAGTCGTCGCCGACATAGATGTTGAGAACTTCCTGGCCGTTGACGCCATAGCGCTGCACGTACGGCAGGAACCTGAAGCAGAAGTCGTCGGCGCGCATTCGGTCGAGATTCATCATCATCACGCCTGCGTTGAACACGCTGAAGTCGAACGGGTGCCTCGCGACAACCCTGCTCATCAGCTCGACCGCGAGGTCGGGCGTGCCGAGCTGACGCAGCCGCTGTGCCGTACGGCGCACGGTGTCGTAGCCGCTGCGGAAGCACATCTGCGGCTCATGCACCGCAACGAGCGGCCGTCCCTCGAACGGTGTGTCGAACAACTCGGCCAGGTCGCCCAGGATCAGCAGGTCGAGGTCGAGATGCATCATGCGGTCGACATCGGGCAGGATCAACGGAAGCAGC
The DNA here is from genome assembly GCA_963757455.1 of uncultured Actinomycetota bacterium. Classification (GTDB taxonomy): domain Bacteria; phylum Actinomycetota; class Actinomycetes; order Mycobacteriales; family Jatrophihabitantaceae; genus RYN-133. The sequence goes on along the minus strand of CAVWSE010000005.1, from coordinate 719,360 downwards.
GTGCGGTCCATGGTCGCCAGCGACGCCCACGGCACCTTGCCGGCGATCGGGCCGTAGTCGACGTGATCGGTCGGCAGCCACACGAACGACACGGTCGGGAACAGTCGCGCCATGCGCTCGAAGTCCTCGGGGCCGTGCTGGCGGCACAGCACGAACGCTCGCACGGGCCGATCGGTGTTCGCGACAACCGAGTCCAGCACCACGTCCAACTGAGGCTTGTACTTGGCGTCCAACGAGAACTCGATATTGAGCTCGGTACCCGCGCCGGCCGGCTCGCTGCGCTCGACGATGACCGCGTCCTCGCGGATCCGGCCGCAGAACTCGTTGAGGTCGAAATCGAGCGCGCCGAGCTCAGGCACCGAGTCGGTGCGAGCCTGCGCTGCGACAACATCCGGGGCGCAGGCCTCGCGCCAGGCGGCGTACACCTCGTCCGATGTCTGCCCGGCAAGGACGGCTCCGAACACGACCGCGAGTTTGTCCTCGATGCCACGTGCCAGGCCATCGAACTCGGCGTCCGACAGCGAGCCGAGGTCTGTGAGCGCGCTGTCTCCGGTGTTCTTCGGGCGGAAGTCGACCTCGAGACCGAGCGAGCGGGCGGCGAGGGCCAGCGGCAGGTTCGCCGTGATCACCTTGGCGATCCGCTCTTGCCAGGTGCGCAACGTCGCGGCAGTCTCGCGCAGGTTCTCGGCGAACCCGCGGTCGCGGATGGCAGTCCACCTCACGCTGCGGCGCCGGCCTCGACCCTCGGGTGCCAGATCGAACCACGCCACCTCGTTACCTGCGGGCTCGCCACCCCCGGGCTCGCCGTCCGCGGAGAACGCCGCACCGGCGGTCATTACGAGCATGCCGGAGAAGAACGCGGGGACGCCGGCCGCCTGCAGCAGTTGCATGCTCTCCCAGTCCGCACAGCCGACCGGTCCGTGCCGCTTCAGGTAGTCGATGACCCCGGCGCGTTCGAGGGCGGGTTCCTCGACTCGGAACGACAAGAAGATCGGCCGCACCCGCGGGTCGAGAGGCGCGTCGAAACGAACGTCGAGCAGCGGGTTCTCGAACCAGCTCGTAACAATGAGCCAGGTGTCCTCGGGAACGGCCGCGAACTCGCTGAGATCGCGATGGACCGCTGCGAGGTTGACCTGGACCGACTCGACGTCGATGCGCCGTTGTGCGGGCACGCCCACACGCAGCTGGTCAGCCACGGCCACCAGGTCGTCGCTGCCGGCAAACTGCACGCCGCTGTACCGGGCCAGGTAGCCGAGCACCGTCAGTGTCTCGATCTGGTCGATCGCGGACTGCGATGCGAGACGTCGGTCGGGATGCTCATATCCAACGAGGCCGATCGACACCTGCCCCGCCGGCAGCCGCGCAGATTCGAAGGATCCTCCTGCACGGCCGATCCAACTGCGCAAAGTGTCGATACGCGCCTGCAGTCGGGGTACCCGGTCCTCGTCGGTGAGTTTGACGAGCGATGTCTCGGCACGGCCGAGCGCATAGCCGGCTTGCGGTTCAAACCCGGCTGAGAACAGCAGCAGGGCCAATTCGACCCAGACGGGGGCGGCGGCTGTCATCTCGATCTCGCCCGCGGCGACCTTGTCGATCGCGGCCGGCGCGGCCTGGGGGTCGAACCCGAACTCGAGGGCGCAGCGAAAATACTCGACGGGCACGTGCCGCAGCACGAACTCGAGGTCGTTGCGGCGCAGCATCGTCCAACTCGTGCCAGGAACCGGCTCTCGCAGGGCCGAGATGGCAAGACAAGCATCGGCGACCGGACGCAGCCGCTCGTTGAGCTGCAGCACCTGGGCGATCGAACGCGCGCGGCCCGGCGGCTCCATCGCGTTGTGCAGCAGCTCGCGATGGAACCGGATCGCCGCGCGGTCGAGATCGCCGTCAGCAGCCACCATGCGGAAGAAGCCGACGTAGAGGTCGTTCACGTACAGGGCAGCGCGCTTCACTGCCTCGATGTCGGCAGGGGCGGGAGGCTCGGCCGCGGGCGACATGCGGACGTCGTAGTTGCCGCGCAGTGACTCGTACAGGGCCATCAGTCGCTCGTCGCGGCGCCGGTCGGCAGCCGTCGGCACGGGCGGCGCTTGTGCCGACGAGGACGCCTTCGCCGGCTGCGTCGGCTGCGGTGTCTGCGCTCCGCGCGGGAGTCGTGAACGAACTAGCGCGGCTCCTGCAGCGCGGACTCTACGGATGGAAACCAACCTGTCCTCCTGGTGGTCGTCTAGCAGCCGGAGCGACCGGGTGTCACTCGGGATGGTAGATGGATCGACGCGCGGCTAGTTGATCGACTGACCGCCGCAGCACGAGGTCAGCGGCTGTAGCCGGTGCCGGCGAGCACGATCTCGTTCGAGCGGGGCCCGTGCTTCAATCCGGCGACCAGTCCACGCCGCAGCCCGCGCCACAGCGTCGCGCGATCCTTCGAGCCGCGGATCGTCCGCACCCAGCGACGCAACGTCGAGCCGCCGTACAACATCCGCTCGAGCGGCGCGAGCGAGTGACTTCGCGTGAGCAACCAGATCTTGTTGCGCACCTCGTAGAAGAACCGCTCGCCGGGATCGGCGTCGGTCGACCCGAACGTTCGCGTCTTGTGCACGACCACGCTCTGCGGACACAGCAGACCGACGTTCCCACGCAGGATGCGCGTGGTGAACTCGAAGTCGTCGTTCCAGAGGAAGTAGTCGGCAACCGGCGCTCCGCGGTGCCTACAGACGTCGGCGTCGACGAGCACCGACACGAACGACGCCGACCGCACCGGCACACAACCGGCAGCGTCGGCGGCCTCGCGTTCAGCCGGTTTCATCAACGGCTTGGGACGTGGTGTGTTCATCGGATGGTCGCGCCCGTCCGTCCAGACCACGCGACTCGCGACCAGGGCCGGACGCATCCCGCGGTAGTTGGTGCGGGCGTCGAGCAGCGCTGCGAGCGCGTCCGGCTCGGGGACGGTGTCGTCGTCCATCAACCAGATCAGGTCGGCCGCCGAGCGCAGTGCGGCGGCGATGCCGTACGCGAATCCGCCTGCTCCGCCGGTGTTCCGATCGAGCTCATGCAGGATGACGTCGCCCTCGAGCGCGCGCACCGCGTCGGCCGTGCCGTCGGTCGAGGCGTTGTCGACCACGATGACGGCGTCAGGACGGCGCGCCTGCGCGTCAAGAGCGGCCAGCGATTCGAGCACCAGATCGCGCCGGTTGTAGGTGACGACGACCGCGACCACGCGTGGCTCGGTCATCCCTTTCCGCGCCGGCGGCGCGCGCGCGACAACACTCGCCACACCATCATCCGCAGCCCTGCCACGCTCGCGTGCTTCGCGGCCATGTCGCGCAGCGTGCGGCGAAAGCGGTACGCACCCGGGAACTGCGTCGGCGACCCCGTGAACAGGCTGCGCAGCGACGGACGGGCCGTCACCGCTTCGTAGCGCTCGTGCAACAGGCCGGCCAGCGCATCGAGCGACGCGTCGTAGAGCTCCTTGTAGGGAACGTCCTTCGGCCGAGGGCGCGGGCCGTCGCCGATCGGCCGCGGCCTCAACTCGTCCAGATCACCGACGATGTCGTAGCCGGCGGCACGCAGACCCACGATCTGCTTCTCGGCGACCTCGTCGGCCCATTCCTCGTACTTCTGCGGCAGCACCAGGCGATTCTTCTTCGGCCGCGCTGCGAGGACCTGATGCGCGAGTGTCTCTTTGACGTGCCCGGCGTAGAACCATTGCGGCAGTGTCTTGTCGCCGCGCAACCGCTGGTTGAGATTGCGCAGCACCTCGACCTCGGCGAGCCCGAGTGACGAGTTGGGACGTGCGCGCGACGTGTCGACCGCGTCCGGCGGCACACCGATGACCGACGCGAATCGCTCCCACAGCAGGTTCGGCTTCGATCCCGGCGGCGGGACGGTGATGACGTGCACGTTCTCGGGCGGCAACAGCGCACCCCAACGACGCAACAGCTCGACGGTGTCGTGCACCGTCCAGAACCACGCGATGCGTTCGCGGCCCATGTGGCGTTTCGTCACGAAGTTCAGCCACCGGCTCCAGGTCTGACGGTTCTGGTGCTTGACCGTCTCCTGCCATTCGGCGGGCAGCAGCGACGCGATGTCGCGCACGGTGACGACCACGTGCACTTCGGCTGACTGCAGGCTGCGCACGGCACGTTCGGCGTGTTCGGCCGGCACGCCCGCGAGCATCTCGTGCGAAATTATCGCGACGCTGTCACCGCCGAGTGCCTGGCGCGTCAGCGCCTTCCACTCGCCGGACCACGACCCCGACGGATCGTTGTCGGGCTGGTACGCGTGGCGCAGATCCTGCATCGCGCGGAAATGGTCCTCGATGGACAGCCCAGGAAGCACGACGCCATGCGCTGCCAACTCGTCGCGGCTGGCCCACATCACCTGCTGCAGAAAGGTGGTGCCGCACTTCGGTTCACCGATGTGGAGGTAGACCCGCTTGCTCACTGGGCCGCCCCCGAGCGCCGCAGCGAACGCGCCAGGTTCGCGATGCGCCACCAGGCGTGTCTCAGCCCGCGCAGAACGCGGTACCGCTCGCTGAGCTCGATGACGAGCCGCTTCGCGCTGACGGGCGACCCGTCAGAACTGCGCACGCCCGCAGACTTGCCCGCAGCGATCCGGACAGCTTCGAAGTCCTCGAGGATCTTCGTGATCGCGACGATGCTTCCGCGCAGCATGTCGCCGACGTCCGCGTCGGACGGACGCAGCCGCGCGCCGTTCGGCGTCCGCGGCAGCAGCTCGTCCAGGTCACCGATCACGTCGTAACCGGACGTACTGAGTTCGGCGATGATGCTCTCGGCCTGCTTGCGCGCCCACTCGTCGCGTTCGGCCGGTAACTCGAGCCGGCCGTGCCCGCTCGGGTCGGCCGGGAACGCGTTGTGCGCCAGCGCGCCCTTGACGTAGTGCATGTAGAACCAGTCCGGCGTCTGGGGCGGCAACGCCTCGTTGATGCGCCGCATCAATTCGATTTCGGCGACTGTGAGGGACGCGTTCGACTTCGCCGACGTCGCGTCCACCGACTTCGGGTCGACGCCGATCAGCGTGGCGAAGCGCTCCCACAACAGCCCTTGGGACGAGCCGCGCGGCGGCACCGTGATGACGTGCACCCGCTCAGCGGGCACATGCCGTGACCAGATGCGCAGGATCTCGAGGGTGTCGTGGACCTTCCAGAACCCCCACTTGCGCCGGTCGGTGTCGACGGACTCGCGATCGATGACGTCGCCGAGCCAGTCCTCGTAGCCGCGGGTGTTCCGGTTCTTGACCGACTCCTGCCATTCGGCCGGCAGCAGCGAGCCGAAATCGCGCGCGGTGAGCACGATGTGCACCTCGGCGCCCGCGAACGACGCGACCGCCCGGTCGGCCTGTTCGGCGTTGACGCTGGCGAGCATCTCGTGCGAGACGATCCCGATCCGCCCGGGCTGCAGCGCCTCGGCGACGAGGCGGTCCCAGGCGCCGTCGAACGGGGCCAGCGGGTCGTGCGGCGCGGGGACGACGCCACGCAGATCCTGGGTCGCCCGGTAGTGGTAGCGCGGCCGGACGCCAGGCAGGTTCACGCCCTGCGCGACGAGCGCGCGGCGATTGGCGAACATCAGCTGCTGCAGGAACGTCGTCCCCGTCTTCGGCTCACCGATGTGGATGTAGATCTTCGGGTGCGTTCGCTGCCGATCGACGGGCGCCGACCCGCCGGATTCGTACCCTGTCACCCAGACCTCGCCTCTGCGGACACATGCCGCCGGTAGCGGCGATGATAGCAATGCGGGCCGTGCCGGCCGGTCGTGCGACCATGGTTTCTAGGACCCGACAGCGACCGGACAGCGACCGGACAGCCACCGTCCGCACTCCGAGATCCGACTCGACAACGACGTCATTGAGGAGCAGTTCAGCGTGACCACCCCGGAGCCGTTCGCGCTCCTGCTCCCGGTGTACATCCGCGATGATCCCGATTTCTTCCGCGCCGCGTTCCGCAGCGCCGTGCAGGAGCAGACCCTGCGCCCCGACCGCGTCCTGCTGGTACGCGACGGGCCGGTCACCGACGAGCTCACCAAGGCGATCGAGGAGATGTGCTCCACGAGCCCGGTCCCCGTTCAGGTCGTCCGCGTCGAACGCAGCACCGGGCTGGGCCCCGCGCTGGACGCAGGCCTGCTGGCGAGCCCGCACGACATCGTTGCGCGCATGGACGCCGACGACATCGCAGTGCCGCACCGCTTCGAGGTCCAGGTCCCGCTCATTCGCGCCGGGGCCGACATCGTCGGTGCCGGGTTGATCGAGTTCGACGCCGACACCAAGCTGCCGGGACGGCGGCGCGTCCCGCCCACCGACCCCGACGACATCCGCCGCTACGCGCGCATCCACGACCCGTTCAACCACCCGACGGTCATCTACCGGCGCAGTGCCGTGCTGGCCGCCGGCGGTTACGGCGACCTGCCGCTGATGGAGGACTACTGGTTGTTCTCGCGCATGTTGGCCGCCGGCGCCCGTCCCATGAACGTGTCCGAGCCGCTGGTCTACTACCGGGTCGGGTCCGGCGCGTACCAGCGCCGCGGCGGGCGGGAACAGCTGCGCTCGGAGCTCGCATTGCAGCGCCGGCTGCGTGACACGGGTCTCATCAACCGCGTGCAGTACGTGCGCAACGTCATCGTCCGCGGGGGGTATCGCCTCCTGCCCTGGCGGCTACGCCGTACCATTTACCGTTTGATTGTCGCCGGCTACGGGGAGCGCCGAGGCCGGGCGACGCGCGGCGTGTCAGCCGCGGGAGCACCAGATACCCACATCGTGAGGAACCCTTGAACATCGATCTCGTCGTCGTCGGCTCAGGCTTCTTCGGCCTGACGGTCGCGGAGCGCTGCGCGTCCGAACTCGGACTGCGCGTCCTCGTGCTCGACCGCCGGCCCCACATCGGCGGCAACGCCTACAGCGAGGCGGAGCCGCAGACGGGCATCGAGATCCACAAGTACGGCGCGCACCTGTTCCATACCTCGAACGCTCGCGTCTGGGACTACGTCAACCGCTTCACGGCCTTCACCGGCTACCAGCACCGCGTCTACAGCAACCACGCCGGCCAGGTGTACCCGCTGCCGATCAACCTCGGCACGATCAACCAGTTCTTCGACGCGGCCTACAGCCCGGACGAGGCTCGCGAGCTGATCAAGAACCAGGCCGCCGAACTCGGCGACAAGGTGCCCGAGAACTTCGTCGAGAAGGGCGTGTCGCTGATCGGCCGCCCGCTCTACGAGGCGTTCATCGCGCACTACACGGCCAAGCAGTGGCAGACCGACCCCGAGAAGCTGTCGGCCGACATCATCTCGCGGCTGCCGGTGCGCTACACGTACAACAACCGCTACTTCAACGACACGTTCGAGGGCCTGCCGGTCGACGGCTACACCGCATGGATCGAGAAGATGGCCGACCACCCGAACATCGAGGTGCGGCTCGACACCGACTTCTTCGACAGCCGCAACGACTACGTCGGCAACGTCCCGATCGTCTACACCGGCCCGATCGACGCCTACTTCGACAACTCCGAGGGCGAACTGTCGTGGCGCACGCTCGACTTCGAGACCGAGGTGCTGCAGACCGGCGATTTCCAGGGCACGCCGGTGATGAACTACCCGGACGCGGACGTGCCGTACACGCGTATCCACGAGTTCCGGCACTTCCATCCCGAGCGCGACTACCCCGTCGACAAGACGGTGATCATGCGTGAGTTCAGCCGATTCGCGCTTTCGGGCGACGAGCCGTACTACCCGGTCAACACCGCCGACGACCGCGAGAAGCTGCTGAAGTACCGCGCGATGGCGCAGCGCGAGAACGGCGTGCTGTTCGGCGGCCGGCTCGGCACGTACAAGTACCTCGACATGCACATGGCGATCGCGTCCGCACTCAACATGTTCGACAACCGGCTCCGCCCGCACTTCCACGACGGCGCGCCGCTGATCAGCGGAGGTACCGATGACTGAGATCGACACCCCACGCGCCATCCGCGTCCTGCAACGCGTTGTCCTGCCGTTGCAGGGCAACCTCGACGTCGTCCCGCTCTACGTCGAGACGAACATGGAGCGTGGTGCGAACCTCGCGCCGGTCGACACCGAGCGCCGCTCCGATGACGACGAAGAGCACCAGGTCACCGCTGTCGCGAGTGCGACGCCCGGCGAGGTCGAATCGGCAGTGCGATTCGGCACGCAGGCGACGAGCACCGGCGACATCGCGTCGCGCCGCAGCGCCCGCATCTCCCCCGGACGACGCGTGTCGTTCGGGTCGTACTTCAACGCGTTTCCCGCGAGCTACTGGCGCCGCTGGACGGTCGTCGAGGACATCGTTCTCCGCGTGCGCGTCGAGGGCGAGTGCACGATCATCGTGTACCGCTCGACGGCCAAGGGTGCGAGCCACCCGGTCGAGTCGATCGTGGTCGACAGCGACGAGCCGGAGACGGTTGAGTTCAAGCTCTCGCTCTCGCAGTTCATCGACGGCGGCTGGTACTGGTTCGACATCGCCGCCGCGTCACGCGGTGCCACGCTGATCGAGGCCGACTGGGCGACCCGCACCGATCGGCTCACACACGGCCGGTTCAGCATCGCGATGACGACGTTCAACCGGCCTGACTACTGTCTCGACAACCTGCGCGTTCTGGGCGAGGCGCCGGAGGTGCTCGACGTCCTCGATCACGTGTACGTCGCCGATCAGGGCACCAATCACGTCGAGGACCAGGACGAGTTCACCGACGCGACCAAGGGCCTCGGTACGAAGCTGCGCATCATCGAGCAGGGCAACATCGGTGGTTCGGGCGGATTCTCGCGTGGCATGGACGAGACCGTGCGCGAGGGATCCAGCGACTACGTCCTCGTTCTCGACGACGACGTCGTCACCGAGCCCGAGAGCATGCTGCGCGCCATCACGTTCGCCGATCTCGCGCGCCGGCCGACGATCGTGGGCGGCCACATGTTCAGCATGTACGACCGTTCGGTGCTGCACTCGTTCGGCGAGACGATCGCGCGCTACAACTGGTGGTGGGGCGCCGCGCCGCGCACCGTCCACGAGCATGACTTCGGTCGCCGGAACCTGCGCAACACGCAGTGGCTGCACCGCCGCGTCGACGTCGACTACAACGGCTGGTGGATGTGCCTCATCCCGACGTCCGTCGTGCGCGATCTGGGCCTGTCGCTGCCGGTGTTCATCAAGTGGGACGACGCCGAGTACGGCCTGCGCGCGAAGGCGGCCGGCGTTCCGGTCGTGTCGATGCCGGGCGTTGCCGTGTGGCACGTCCCGTGGCAGGACAAGAACGACGCCCTCGACTGGCAGGCGTACTTCCACCTGCGCAACCGCCTCGTCACAGCCCTGCTGCACTCGCCGTATCCGCGCGGCGGCAGCGTGGTCGGCGAGAACATGGAGTACCAGATCCGGCACCTGCTCTCGATGCAGTACTCGACGGCGCGGCTACGGCTCCTGGCGATCGAGGACGTGCTCGCCGGCCCCGAGCACATGCACAACGACATCCTGACGAAGATGGGGCAGTTGCGTGAGGTCCGCAAGGACTTCGCCGACTCGCAGTCACGCACCGACATCGAGGCGTTCCCGGACGTGAAGCGCCTCAAGCCGCCGAAGCGCGGCAAGGAGCCGACGTCACCCACCAACAAGATCGGGCTGCTCGTGAAGGCCGCGCTGGGCGCCGTGCGCCAGGTGCTGCCGGTGTCGGAGCTGTCGAAGGAACACCCGGCAATGGTCGTCCCGAGCCAGGACGCGCAGTGGTGGCTGCTGTCGAACACCGACGGCGCGCTCGTCTCGAGCGCCGACGGCACCACGACGTCGTGGTACCAGCGCGATCCGGAGTTGTTCCGCACGCTGATGACCCAGAGCGTCGCGCTGCACGCCCGGCTTTCGCGCGAGTGGCCGAAGCTGCGCAAGCGCTACATCGAGGCCGCCCCGGACTTCACCTCGCCCGCCCGCTGGCGCGAGACCTTCGAAGCCTCCGCCCCCAAGGACTGACCGCCCGCCGCTCCCGCGCCGGCACCGCTTTGCCCCGCGCCGGCACCGCTTTGCCCCGCGCCGGCACCGCTTTGCCCCGCGCCGGCACCGCTTTGCCCCGCGCCGGCACGCGAATCCGCCCGATCAGCGTGTATCCGGGGGACAAGGCGCGGCCTGTCCGTGCGCTTTGCCGACGGGTTACCGGACGCCGGCGGCCTTGGCCCGGGCGGCGAAGCTGGCTTCGGCCTCGCGCCACAACGGCTGGCCGTGGATGTAGAGCGCGTGCCACGGCTTGGGCGGGCCCAGCCAGTGCAGGATGCGGGCGTCCTCGACGAGTTCGTAGCGGGGGTATGCGTTCCAGTAGCGCGGCATCGGGTACGCCTTGCTGCCTGCGTACACGTTGAGCACGCCCTGGTCGTTGAAGCCGAACCGCTCGACCAGCGGCAGGTAGTTGCGGGTGAACCCGTCGGCGCGCATCCTCGCGAGGTTGAACACCATGATGCCGGCGTTGAAGTTGCGGAAGTCGAACGGGTGCAACGTCGTGAGTCGCTGCATCAGTTCGCGCGAGCGCTCGACACTCACCTTGGTCGTCGCGCGCCAGTACGAGATGTAGCCGCTCCCGCTGAACGGATGCCGCTGGTCGCGCGCTGCGAGCGGGTGGTCACCGAGGTCGAGGTCGAACAGCTCCGCGAGGTCGGCCTGGCACAGCGCGTCGAGGTCGTGGTGAATGATCTTGTCGACGTCCGGCAGGAGGTCGGGCAGCAACAGCCGGTCCATCGTGGCAACCGTGATGTGCTTGAGCATGTTCGTGACGTTGCCGTAGTCGGCGTGGTCGGTCGGCAACCACACGAACGACACGGTCGGGAACAGCTTCGCCATCCGGTCGAAGTCGCGCTGATCGTGATCGCGGCACATCACGAACGCACGGATCGGGCGGCTGGCCCGCGTGACGATCGAGTCGAGCACAACGTCGAGCGGATGCTTGAAGTTGCCGTCGAGTGAGAACTCGACGTTGATCTCGGAACCGTCCGGACCCGCCTGTGACCGCTCGACGACGACGGACGCGTCAAGTGTCGCGCGGACCGCGGCTGCGACGTCGAAGCTCGGCGGGGGCAACTCGGGAAGGTCGTGCCGACGTTTCTCGGCGAGCTCGACAAGCGGCGCGCACTTCACTCGCCATGCCTCGTAGACCTCGTCCTCGCTACGTCCGTCGAGGATCGCGCTGACTGCCGTCTCGGCGAGATCAAGCGTCGAGTCGCGCAGCGCTGCGAACTCCGCAGCGCTGATTCCGGCGAGTCCGTCCAGGGCGAGGTCACCCGGATGTTCGGGCCGCAGGTCGACGTCGACTCCGACCGACCGCGCGGCCAGATGGGTCCGCAGCTCGGCGGTCTTGCGCGGACGATGGGTGCGGTAGTCGACCACGCGGTTGAGCTCACGCAGCACCGACCGCGGCAGCCCTGCGGCGATCGCCGGCGAACCGTCCGGCACGGGCTCGGTGGCGACCGTGTCGACCGTCGTCGTGAGCCAGCCAGAGAAGAACGCCGGAATGCCCGCGGCCTGCAGCAGGAACACCGTGCGCCAGTCGCGGCAACCGATCGGGGCGTACCGCTTGAGATAGTCGATGACGCCCACGCCGTGCAGCACGTGCGGCGTCGTCTCGACGCCGAGGAAGATCGGTCGGATGTGCGGATTGAACGGCAGGTCGTGGCGCAGGTCGGCGATGCGGCGCATGAGGACGCCGGACACGATCAGCCACGTCCCTTCAGGCACAGCCGAATAGCTGGAGGCGTCGCGATCGACCGCGCTCAAATGCACCGAGGCCGGTGCTCCGTCGAGTGCCCGGGACGGCGCGACCCGGTTCTGCAGCGTCTCGGCCAGCGCGACAAGATCGGCGTCGCCGGTGAACCGCACGCCGCGGCGGCGTACGAGATTCCCCAACAGGGACAGCGTATTGAGCGCCTCACCCTCGGTGATCGGCGTCTTTGCCTGCCCGGCCTGCTGGTAGTCGAGCACCGCGAACGGGATCTCGCCCACGGGCACGTCGATCGACTTGCGCGCATTGTCGCGGCGGCCGAACCACGACCGCAGCGCACCGATGTCTGCGCGCAACTGCTTCGCCTTGCGTTGATCCTGGACGCGCGGCAGTGCCTTCTCCGCACGCCGCAACGCCTTCTCGGCGAGGTCCTCGGAGTCGCGCGCGAAGGCGGCACGTGCCATCGACAGCCACTGCGGTGCGCGCAGCGCGACGCTGAACTCACCGTCGAGCACGCGCCGCAGGCTGGCAAGTGCCGTGTCCGGATCGAGCTCGAAGCCGACTCGGAAATACTCAGCCGGCGCGAGGTGCAGCACTACCGACAGGTCGTTGCGGTTGAACAGCTCCCACGCGGTCTCGTCCATCGGTTCGCGCAACACGACGAGCGCAAAGCAGATGTCGCCGACCGGCCCCATGCCGTCGCGGTTGCGGATCACCTGCGCGACGCTGCGCGCGCGGCGCACGTTGTTGGTCTCGATGAGCTTGCGGATGACCGACACGATGGCCTTGTCGAAGTCGCCCTCGATCGTCATGACTCGCAGGTACTCGTTGGACGCGACGTTGTCGAGAACGGCGCGTTGCACGTGCGCGATCGACTCGACGTCCGGCAGCTCTCCGTCGGGTTGCGCCGCAAGCGTGGTGAACCGCGGGCGAAGCTGGTCGTAGAGCTCGACGAGACGGCTTTCGCTCTCGCGCTCATCGGCTCGATTACTCAAGCGTCGTCGTAACGGGCCGATCTTCTCTGCCCCGCGGCGGACGGCGGACCGCACCTCGGCGCGGTTCACTTCTTGGCCTCGACGGCGTCACCAGTCGAGAGCGCCGCGATGAACGCTTCCTGCGGCACCTCAACACGGCCGACCATCTTCATTCGCTTCTTGCCTTCCTTCTGCTTCTCAAGCAGCTTCCGCTTACGTGTGATGTCACCGCCGTAGCACTTGGCGAGCACGTCCTTACGCATCGCGCGAATGTTCTCGCGCGCGATGACCCGCGATCCGATGGCGGCCTGGATCGGCACCTCGAACTGCTGCCGCGGGATCAGCTTGCGCAGCTTCGCGGTCATCGAAGTCCCGTACGCATAGGCCTTGTCCTTGTGCACGATGGCCGAGAACGCGTCGACGGTTTCGCCCTGCAGCAGGATGTCGACCTTGACCAGATCGGACTCCTGCTCCCCCGACAACTCGTAGTCGAGGCTCGCGTAGCCACGCGTGCGCGACTTCAGCTGGTCGAAGAAGTCGAAGATGATCTCGGCGAGCGGCAACGTGTAGCGCAGCTCGACACGGGTCTCGGAGAGATAGTCCATGCCGGCCAGCGCGCCGCGTCGCTCCTGGCAGAGCTCCATGATCGCGCCGATGTAGTCACTCGGCGCGATGATCGTGGTCTTCACGACCGGCTCGTGGACGTCGGCGATCTTCTGTCCGGTCGGCCAGTCGGACGGGTTGGTGACGATGTGCTCCTCGCCGTCCTCGAGCACCACGCGGTACACAACGTTCGGCGCGGTCGAGATCAGATCGAGGCCGAACTCGCGTTCGAGCCGGTCGCGTGTGATCTCCAGGTGCAACAGCCCGAGGAACCCGCAGCGGAAGCCGAACCCGAGCGCTGCACTCGACTCGGGCTCGTAGACCAGCGCGGCGTCGTTGAGCCGCAACCGGTCGAGGGCGTCGCGCAGGAGCGGGTAGTCGGACCCGTCGATCGGATACAGCCCCGAATAGACCATCGGCTTCGGATCGCGGTAGCCGCCGAGGGATTGCTTCGCCGGCTTCACGGCATCGGTGACGGTGTCGCCGACACGCGACTGACGCACGTCCTTCACGCCCGTGATCAAGTAGCCGACCTCGCCGACGCCGAGTCCTTCGGTTGGTTTCGGTTCGGGTGAGATCACGCCGATCTCGAGCAGTTCGTGGGTCGCGCCGGTCGACATCATCTTGATGCGCTGACGCGGAGTGAAGTGCCCGTCCATCACGCGGATATAGGTGATGACACCGCGGTAGATGTCGTAAACGGAGTCGAAGATCATCGCGCGGGGTGCGACCTCGGCGTCGCCGACGGGCGGTGGCACCAGCGTGCACACGACGTCGAGCAGTTCTCCCACGCCTTCGCCGGTCTTCGCGCTGACGCGCAACACCTCGTCCGCGTCGCATCCGATGATGTGCGCGAGCTCGGCGGCATAGAGATCTGGCTGTGCCGCAGGAAGGTCGATCTTGTTGAGGACGGGGATGATCTGCAGGTCGTTCTCGAGCGCGAGGTACAGGTTCGCCAGGGTCTGCGCTTCGATGCCCTGCGCCGCGTCGACGAGCAGGATGGCTCCCTCGCAAGCGGCGAGACTGCGCGACACCTCGTAGGTGAAGTCGACGTGGCCAGGGGTGTCGATCATGTCCAGGACGTAGTCGACCCCATCCAGGCGGCTGCGCCACGGCATGCGGACGTTCTGCGCCTTGATCGTGATCCCGCGCTCGCGCTCGATGTCCATGCGATCGAGGTACTGCGCCCGCATCTGCCGCCCGTCGACGACACCCGTCAGCTGCAACATCCGATCAGCAAGGGTCGACTTGCCGTGATCGATGTGGGCGATGATGCAGAAATTGCGGATGCGGGCCGGATCGGTGCGGCCGACGATCGTCGGCGAAGCGGTCACTGGGAGACTTTCTGTCTGGTTTCAGGCGTCCCTCTATGGTCGCACGTCGCGGTGGATGCCCCTGTCACGTCGCGTGACCGGACGCACGTATGGCTTAATCTGCACTCATGGCCGACATCGTGGTGCTGTCCGGCAACGCGCACCGCGACTTCGCCGACAAGGTCTGCGGCCATCTCGGCGTCGAGCTGGGCCACACCGACATCCGGCGGTTCAGCAACGACTGCCTGTGGGTGCAGATCGCGGAGAACTGTCGCCAGCGCGACGTCTATGTCATCCAGCCGCTCGTCCCGCCCACGCAGGAGCATCTCGTCGAGTTGCTGCTGATGCTGGACGCGGCCCGCGGGGCGTCCGCGTCGCAAGTGACGGCCGTGATCCCGCACTACGCCTACGCGCGCTCGGACAAGAAGGACGCCTCACGCATCTCGATCGCCGGACGGCTGGTGGCCGACATGCTCGTCACCGCGGGGGCCGATCGAGTGCTGACGATGGCGCTGCACGCGCCGCAGGTGCACGGCTTCTTCTCCGTCCCGGTCGACCATCTGACAGCGATCGGCGAGCTGGCCGACCACTTCCGCGGACGTGACCTCGACAACACCATCGTCGTCTCCCCTGATCTCGGCAATGCGAAGACGGCCACCCAGTTCGCCCGGCTGCTCGGGCTGCCCGTGGCGGCCGGCTCCAAGCAGCGCCTCGCCGACGACCGGGTCGTGATCGACGCGATCGTCGGCGACGTCGCGGGCAAGCGCGCGATCGTGCTCGATGACGAGATTGCGACCGGCGGTTCGATCGTCGAGTTGCTCGACCGGCTCGCCGACCAGAACTGCACGAGCGCCGCAATCGCCTGCACGCACGGCCTGTTCGCCGGCAAGGCGACCCAGCGGCTGCGCGAGCACCCGTCCATCACCGAGGTTGTCACAACCGACACGGTGCCGCAGGAGGGTCGCGGTGACTGGGACCGCTTCACCGTGCGCTCGGTGGCGCCGCTGTTCGCGGAAGCGATCAATCGAATCCACGGCGGCGAATCGATCAGCAGCCTGTTCGACGGCGTCGACCCGACCCACGGGCCGCCGCAGCCACAGCTGCCGTTCGCACACGCCTGACTTCCGGGCCGCGGCGCGGCAACGTCTCGCCGTCCGGCAGGATAGGGCGACATGAGCGCTCCCAGCGATCCCCGGGCCGTCGTCGAATACCGCGTGCCGGCGGCCGATCTGAAGGTCGGCGACCTCGTCAACACCTCGCCCGGCGAGGGCGATTGGCAGCAGGTGACCGGGGTGTACCGGTCGGGATCCGACGCCGGCTCGGCGAGCAGCGATGTGCGGTCGCTGGTCACCGATCTCGGCGGACGCTACGTCGTGGTGCAGCTGACCGACCTGCTGCCCGTCGACGGCGGCATCTACTTCTCCGCGGGCAACGCGATGGTCGCGGGCGACGACGAGGACGAGGACGTCCCCGTCGCGGACGCCGCCAGCAGCGAGGACGGCGAGCGCGTGTACCTCTACACCAAGTTCGAACTGGTCACCGTAAGAGGCTGACCGCCCGAGATTTGGGCCGCGAAACGGTCCCTTGGTAGGCTGGCGAGGTTGTCCGCAGGCAGGCGGATGCACGAACTTCTGACATCGACGAAGGTTCTACGAGGCATTACGTGGCGAACATCAAGTCCCAGATCAAGCGGATCCGCACCAACGAGGCGGCCCGCCAGCGCAACAAGGCTGTGCGGTCGTCCCTGAAGACGGCCGTGCGGCACTTCCGCGAGGCGGCCGATTCCGGCGACCGCGAAACCGCGCTGGCCGCGATGAACACCGCGTCCAAGGAGCTCGACAAGGCCGCCAGCAACGGCGTCATCCACGCCAACCAGGCTGCGAACCGCAAGTCGGCGATGGCCAAGCGCGCCAACGCGCTCTGACACTGCGCCCGCCCCACCGGCTACCTCGGCGCTAGCTACCTCGGCACCGACCTGGCTTCGGCCAGGCGCTGCACCGCTCGGTCCAGCGCCCACGCGGGGCTGACTGCCTCACCCTTCACATCCGCGTTCAGGTCGGCAACGACCTTGAGCGCCTGCCGCACCCCCGGCTCCGACCAGCCGCGCATCTGCGCCTGCGCACGCTTCACCTTCCACGGCGGCATGCCCAGCCGGTTCGCCAGATGGAACTCGTTGTTCGCCCGGCCGGCCGACGCGACCCTGGCGATCGTCCGTACGCCATCGGCGAGGGCGTCGGCGATGACGACATGCGGGACGCCGACGTCGAGTGCGTACCGCAGCGCCTCGAGCGCCCCGGGCACGTTGCCGACGACAGCCAGGTCGGCGATCGCGAACCCGGACACCTCGGCCCGTCCCTGGTGGTAGGAGCGCACGAGGTCGAGGTCGATGACGCCGCCGGAGTCGCTCACGAGCTGGGCCGCTGTCGCGGCGAGCTCGCGCAGATCGCTGCCGACGGCGTCCAGCAGGGCTGTGACGGCGGCCGGGTCGATGCGTCCGCCGGCCCGCCTGACCTCGGCACGGACGAAGTCGGCGCGCTCCGAGGCGCGGGTGAGCTTGGCGCAGGCGACCTCTACCGCACCCGCCTTGCGGGCCGCTTCGAGCACAGCCTTGCCTTTAGCGCCGCCGGCGTGGGTCAGGACGAGAGTCGTCGCTTCGGCGGGACTGTCGAGATAGGTCGCCAGAGTGGTCAGGGCAGCCGCACGCAGGTCCTGGGCCGACCGCAGCACCACCAGGCGCCGGTCGCCGAACAACGACGGGCCGAGCAGCTCGTGCAGCTCGGGGCCTTCGATTTCCGAAGCGGCCTTCTCGGTCTCCGTTACGTCCGGGTCCTCGGCCCGCACCAGGGCCGCCGCTCGGGCGATCGCACGCGTCACCAGCAGTTCCTCGTCGCCGACGACGAGAACGAACGGCGGCAGGTGTTCGGGCAGATCGTCGATCGACACCGCCCGCGCCGAGGCGGAGGGTCGGCTGCTGCTCGATCGTCGCTCGGTCACCTGCCCCATCCTTGCAGCTGAGGGAACGATAAGGTTATTGGTCATGACCCAGGATCTGCCCCAGCGGGTGTACCGGGCGGCCAGGGCCCGTGCCGGACGCGTGAAACGCGCGATCCTGCTTGCGCGTACGCGCACATTGAGCCGGTTCTACACCCCGAAGAAGTACGTTTTCGTGGTCTCGAGCGGACGCTCGGGATCGACCCTCGTGCAGGGATTGCTGAACGCCCTGCCCGGCGTGCTCGTGCGCGGCGAGAACGGCTTCTACCTGATGCCGTTGTTCCGGTCGCAGCGTCGGCTACGCAGTTACCAGCGCAGCTTCGGCGCCAACAGTTGGACGCCCACCTCGGCCTTTTACGGCATCGCCGAGGCCGACCCGGACGACTTCATCCGCACGACCCGGCGGCTGATGCACACGCAACTGCTGGCTCGGCGCAGCCCCATGTCGGTTCGGGTGCTCGGGTTCAAGGAGATTCGCTGGGAGGAACTGCGCACCGAGGAATGGCCCGCGTTCTTCGAGTTCTTCGAGCGCATCTTCCCGAACGCGAAATACGTGCTGAACGACCGCAACCCTGATCGGGTTGTCGACTCCGGGCATTGGCAGAAGGTCGAGCGCGACAAGGCAATGCACACGCTGCTGCACGGTCGCGAGCTGCGCGAGTTCTTGCGGCGCACCCGCCCCGAGCGCACGTACGACCTCACCTTCGAGGTCATCACCGGCAAGGATCCCGCAGCGAGCGATGCACAACTGACCGGCCTGGCCAAGTTCGTCGTCGGCCGTGACGACGAGCGCGTCATCGACGATCTGCGCGCCGTGCTCAGCGTCGGGCACGGCCCGTTCCCGTTCGGCAAGGCCCGGGTGCGACGGGGCAACGCCAGCGCCTGACCCCGGTGGCTCGACCCGGGTGGCGCCCGCGCAGCGCTGAGCACGTCGACAGCGTGGACGACGGTGGTCAGGCTGTCGCTGGTCCCGACCACGGCCACGTCGCCGTCGAGGTCCGTGCGCCGTACGGGTACTCCGAGCCGGGCCAGCTCGGTCAGCAGCAGCGGACTCGGGTGACCGTAATCGTTGTGCAGGCCAACGGAGATCACCGCAACCTTCGCATGCACGCCCGCGAGGAATGCGGGATCGGAGTACGCCGAGCCGTGGTGCGGCACCTTGAGCACGTCGGCGTGAACGTCGATGCCGGCGGCGAGCATCGCCTGCTGTGCCTCGACCTCGGCGTCGCCCGTCAGCAGGATCGACACGCCGCGCACGACGGCCCGCATGACGAGTGAGGAGTTGTTCGGGTCGGAGCGGGTGTCGTGGAAGGCGGCCGGTGGTGCCAGTACCTGCAGCTGGACCTGCCCGATCGTGTAGCGGGTACCCACCGCCGGCGTCGAGATCGCGAGGTGTCGGGTTGCGAGCAACCCGGCCACCAGTTGCACCCCGCTGGCCGGCTCGGCGAGTGGACCGGTGACGACACGGTCGATCGTGCGGTCGTGCAGCACGCCGGCCAGCCCACCGACGTGGTCGAGGTGGTAGTGCGTGAATGCGAGCAGCGCGATCTCGGTGATGCCGAGCTCCCTCAGGCAGCGATCGATGAGCACCGGATCGGGCCCGGCGTCGATCTCGACGCCGATGTGCGGCGCAGCCGGCAGTACGAGCGCGTCGCCCTGGCCCACATCGCACGCGACGAAGTCCCAGCCCGCCGGCGGCCACGAGGACAACACGGACCGGACCGGGATCTGCACG
Source organism: uncultured Actinomycetota bacterium (assembly GCA_963757455.1). Classification (GTDB taxonomy): domain Bacteria; phylum Actinomycetota; class Actinomycetes; order Mycobacteriales; family Jatrophihabitantaceae; genus RYN-133. Next base: position 700,043 of record CAVWSE010000005.1, on the reverse strand, counting down.
AGCACGACCAGCAGCACGGCGACTGCGATCAGCCGGCCGATGCCACCTCGCGCCGCCAGGGCGACCAGCGTCAGCGTGGCGGCGAGCAGCGTGAGCGCACCGAGGAGGCCGCCGAACCACGGCAGGCGTGCGCCGGGCACGCTGCCGAGCCGGTCAGCCACACCGACCAGCCACCGGCACGGCCAGCCGGCGACCCAGGCGAGACCTCGCGCACCGCCGGACCAGACCGGTGCAACGACGGCGGCGCCGAACCCGAAGACAGTCGCGACGGGCACCGCCGGTTCGGCGAGCACGTTGGCCGGGACCGCCACGAGGCTCACCCGTCCCGACAGCGCCGCGATCACCGGCGCCGTCACGAGATGGGCCGCAGTGGCCACTGCGAAGGCCTCGGCAATCCCGGCCGGCACTCGTCGCCGGCGCAACGCTGCCGCCCAGCCCGGCGCGAGCAACAACAACGCGGCCGTTGCGAGCACCGACATGGCGAAGCCGGCGTCACCGCTGAGCGTCGGATTCCAGACCAGCAGACCGAGCACGGACGCCGCGAGCATCGGCACGCCCGCGCGCGGACGACCCGTCGCGAGGCAGACCAGCGCGATCGACGCCATCACGGCTGCGCGCAACACGCTCGGCGACGGACGAGCAACGACGACGAAAGCGATCAGGACGACGCCGCCCACAGCGGCGCATATCCACGGACGCACCCGCGCGCGCCGCAGTACGAGCAACACCGCACCGATGACGATCGAACAATTCGTCCCGCTCACCGCCACGAGGTGCGTCAGGCCGGCAACCCGGAACCGCTCGATCAGTACCGGATCGAGGCCACTCGTGTCACCGTCGACCAGACCTGGCAGCAGCCCGCGCTCCTCGTAGGGCAGCACTCCGGCCGCGTCGCGCAGGCCGGCCCGCACTACTCCGGCGGCACGCTGCCACCACGGCGGCGTGCCCAAGAAGGTTGGCGGCTTGTCGGCGAACAGGGTCGCGCCCTGCCACGCGGCGTCCAGCGAGGGAGCCAGCCTCCCGGACACCCGCACGGGCTGACCCGGGAGCACGTCTCGCCATTGCGAGGCGGGCGCGAGCACGACGACCTGGCCGTCGAGCCGAACGCTTGTCGACGCTTCATCCAGACGCTCCACGTCCGCGGGAACCGCGACCCGCGGCAACGCCGGCCACGCCGTGCGCGGCCAATGTGCGTGGATCGCCCGTCGTGACGAGCTCGAGCGTGACGGCGGTGTTGCCGAGGGCGAGCTTGGTCAACGGCGAGGCTCGCGCGATCCATACCCGGCCGGCGAACGGGACGAGCACAAGCGTCACGCAGAACCCGGCCGCAGCGATCGGACGCAGCCAGCCGACCCGGAACAGCACGCCCGCACACCCGACCATCGCCGCACCGACCGCGACCGCCACGATCGCCGCCGGGCTCAGATCCGCGCATATGGCGAGGCTCAGCCACGCCGCGGCGGCGCCGATCGCAAGGCGCACGTCGGCCGACACCGCGCTCATACGGTGACCAGAGGACGCAGCTGGGCAAGCCGCACGTCACCGATCCCCGTCACGTCGCTCAACTGGTCGACGCTGGTGAACTGCTGATGTGCCGCGCGCCAGTCGAGGATGTTCTGACCGAGCACCGGCCCGACACCGGGCAGCGACTCGAGCTCCTCGAGTGTCGCCGTGTTCAGGTTGATCAGGGCAGCGGGCGCTGATGCACCACCGGACCCGGTAACCGGCACTGGTGCGAGCGCGCCGGCCGGAGCGCCGACGACGATCTGTTGACCGTCCTGCAGCACCGCCGCAAGGTTCAGCGACAGCGTGTTCGCCCCGTGGCGCACTCCCCCGGCAGCCCGCAATGCCTCGTAGACCCGCGCGCCCGACGGCAACGTGTAGACGCCAGGGCGACGTACCTTGCCTGCGACATCGACGACGACTGCCGCGCCGGAGGCGGCCGGGTCCGCTGCGGGCGTCGACGGCGCCGGCCGGCGACGGGCCGCCGAGGACGACACCGAGTCCGCCGTCGACGGCGACGATCCGGCGGCTCCGGCCGAGTCGGTCGGGACGGGACCGGTCGCCGAGATCGGCATCGCCTTCGGCCGGCCGGCGGCCAGCCACCACCCGGTCGCGGCGAGGACGACCACCACGGCCAGGGCGAGTGCGATCAGCCCGCGTCGGCCCGGATCCCAGCGCAGCCGATCGCGCCAGGGTTCGGTCTCGCTGCCGCCGCCGTGCCGCGGTGGCGGCCGCATGCCTGGCACCCACGCCCCCGTCTCGTTCGCCCGTGTGCGTACGGCGGGGGCGTCGTCGGCCGGTGTCCCGACCAGGTCACGCACCCGCGCCGCCACCCTCGCCCGCTCTCCCCGCCCCGGGCGTCCCGCCGTACGCACTCGAAGGACGCTACGAAGCGCGCGTCACCTATGGAGCGAGCACGACGCGATTGTGGACAGCCCGCCGATGTGTGGACGCGCCGCTCGGAACAGTCAGGGGCTTCTGTTAGTCGCGGCGGACCAAGATCGCACCGATGACGCCCGGACCGAGATGGGCACCCAGCACCGGCCCCAGCTCGGCGACGTGCAACTCGCGGATCGTGGGCAGCGCGATCCGCAACTGCGCAGCCACCGACTCCGCCCGCGATTCCGCGGCCAGATGATGAACCGCAACGTCGACCGGTCCCGAACCGGCAGCATCGGCGATCAGCGACACCAGTCGCGCCAGCGCGCGCGTCGGCGTCCGCACCTTCTCGAGCGCGACGATCTGTCCCTCGACCATCTGCAGCAGCGGCTTGACCGAAAGCGAGGTCGCCAGCAACGCCGTCGCCGCTCCGATGCGTCCGCCGCGACGCAGGTACTCGAGCGTGTCGACGTAGAACAACGTCCGTGTCTTGTCGATGACGGCGGTCGCGGCTTCCTGCACCTGCGCTGCCGATGCACCACCGGCGGCGGCCTCGGCCGCCGCTGCGACCGCGAATCCCAAACCGCCTGCCGTGCCGCGTGAGTCGACGACGCGCACGACCCCGTAGCCGAAGTCCTGCGAAGCGAGCACGGCTGACTCCCACGTGCCCGACAGCGCCGCAGCCAGATGCACCGAGACGACCCGCTCAGCACCTGCGTCCAGACACGACCGGTAGACGGCGGCGAACTCCGCAGGCGACGGCCTTGACGTCGAGACCGGCAGCTTCGCCTTCAGCGTGCGCACGACATCGGACGGCGTGACGTCGACGCCGTCGACGAACGTCTGCGCACCGAGGTGCACACGCAATGGAACAACGCGCACACCCTCGCCGAGCGACGCCGGCAGCCATGCCGTCGAGTCGGTAACGATCGCGACGCCGCCCACGCGCAGATCAGACCACGAAGTTGACCAGGCGGCCGGGAACCGCGACCACGCGACGCGTCTCGCGCCCGTCGAGCACCGCGATGACCCGCTCGTCCGCGCGCGCCGCTGCTTCCAGCGCGGCAGCGTCCGAGTCGGCCGGCACGACGATCTTCGAGCGCAGCTTGCCGTTGACCTGCACCGGCACCTCGATCGTGTCGTCGACCAGCAACGCCTCGTCGGCCACCGGGAAGTCGGCCCAGGCCAACGACTCGCTGTGGCCCAGACGTGCCCACAACTCCTCGGCGATGTGGGGCGCCAGCGGAGCCAGCATCAGCACCAACGCATCGGCCACAACGCGCGGCGTGCCGCCGTGCGGGTACGCCTGGGTCACCGCGTTGTTCAGCTCGGTAATCCGCGCGATGGACGTGTTGAACCGCAGCGTCTCGTAACCCTCGCGTACTGCGTGAATCGTCTTGTGCAGCAACCGATTCAGCTCGTCCGGCACATCATCGTCGGATACGTGCACGTCGCCGGTGGTCTCGTCGACGACGACGCGCCACACCCGTTGCAGCAGCCGGTAGGGCCCGACGATCGCCTTCACGTCCCACGGTCGTGACTGCTCCAACGGCCCGCTGAACATCTCGAACATCCGGAACGTGTCGGCACCGTAGTTCTCGATGAACTCGTCCGGGTTGACGACGTTCTTCAGACTCTTGCCGATCTTGCCGAACTCGACGTTGACCTCGTCGTCGCCGAAGAAGTAAGCGCCCTCGCGCTCTTCGACCTCGGCGGCTTCGACGTAGAAACCGTCCTTGTTCGTGTACGCCGGCAGCTGCAGCATGCCCTGGTTCACCAGCCGGTGGAACGGCTCGGACGAGCTCACGTAGCCCAGGTCGTACAGCACCTTGTGCCAGAACCGCGCGTACAGCAGGTGCAGCACGGCATGTTCGACGCCGCCGACGTACAGCTCGACACCGCCCAACGGACGGTCGGCGGTCGGGCCCATCCAGTAGTGCTCGACCTCGGGGTCGACCAGCTGCTCGGTGTTGGACGGATCCAGGTAGCGCAGCTCGTACCAGCACGAGCCGGCCCAGTTGGGCATCGTGTTCGTCTCGCGGCGATACCGCTTCGGCCCGTCACCCAGATCCAGTTCGACGTCGACCCAGTCGCTCAGCCGGCCCAGCGGCGGTTCGGGCGTCGAGTCGGCGTCCTCAGGCGGGAACGACTTCGGCGAGAAGTCGTCGGTCTCGGGCAGTTCGACCGGCAGCATCGACTCGGGCACCGCGATCGGCAGACCGGTCTCGTCATAGACGATCGGGAACGGCTCGCCCCAATAGCGCTGCCGCGAGAACAGCCAGTCGCGCAGGCGATACGTAACAGCGCCGCGTCCGGTGCCCTGCTCCTCCAACCAGGCGATGATCGAGGCCTTCGCGTCGGCGATGTTCTTGCCGTCCAGGAAGCCCGAGTTGATCGCCGGCCCGTCGCCGACATACGCCTTGCCGTCAAATCCCTCGTGTGGCTGCACCGTGCGCACGATTGGCAGGTCGAAGACCTCGGCGAACTCCCAGTCGCGCTCGTCCTGGCCCGGGACGGCCATGATGGCGCCCGTGCCGTATCCCATCAGCACGTAGTCGGCGACGAACACCGGGATCTGCGCGCCGTTCGCAGGGTTGGTCGCGTACGAACCGACGAACACGCCGGTCTTCTGCCGGCCTTCGGCCTGCCGGTCGATCTCGGTCTTGGCCGCGGACGCCTTGCGATAGGCATCGACCGCCTCGGCCGGCGTCGCGAAGCCGCCTGTCCACGCGTCCTTCGTCCCGTCCGGCCAGTCGGATGCGGTCAGCGCGTCGACCAGCGGGTGCTCGGGCGCCAGCACCATGTACGTCGCGCCGAACAGCGTGTCGGGACGGGTGGTGAACACCTCGATGTCACCGGCCGATACTGCGAAACGTACGTGTGCGCCCGTCGAGCGCCCGATCCAGTTGCGCTGCATGGTGCGCACCTTGTCGGGCCAGTCGATCTTGTCCAGGTCGTCGATCAGCCGGTCGGCGTACGCCGTGATTCGCATCATCCATTGCGCCAACGGCTTCTTGAAGACAGGGAAGTTGCCGCGCTCGCTGCGTCCGTCGGCGGTGACCTCTTCGTTGGCCAGCACTGTGCCCAGTCCCGGCGCCCAGTTGACCATCGACTCGGTGCGGTAGGCCAGCCGATGGTTGTCGACCACCTGGCGGCGCTCGACCTCGGACAGCTCAGCCCACGGCCGGTCGAACGGGTTGGTGCCGTCGCCAGGCTCGCGGCCGTCGTCCAGCTCGCTGATCAGGTCCGCGATCGGACGCGCCTTGCCGACCATCGGATCGAACCACGAGTTGAAGATCTTCAGGAAGATCCACTGCGTCCAGCGGTAGTAGGCCGGGTCGGTGGTAGCCAGCCGGCGGCGCTCGTCGTGGCCCAACCCCAGTCGACGCAGTTGCTGCAGGAAGATCTCGATGTTGCCGTAGGTCGTGGTGCGCGGGTGCTGCCCGGTCTGCACGGCGTACTGCTCCGCGGGCAGACCGAACGCGTCGAAACCCATCGTGTGCAGCACGTTCGAACCGCGCATGCGCAGATAGCGCGCGTAGACGTCGGTGCCGATGTAGCCCAGCGGGTGACCGACGTGCAGCCCCGCGCCCGACGGGTACGGGAACATGTCCATCACGTATGCGTGCGGACGGATCGCGACTCGATCGAAACCGTCGTCCAGCGGGCCGCTCGGGTTCGGCGCATTGAACGTTCCGCGCTCAGCCCAGCGGGCCTGCCACGCGGGCTCGATCTCGTTGGCCACGACCGCGGTGTAGCGGTGGGCGGGAACATCGCTGACCGGGCTCGCGGTCTCGGTGTCGACGGCGTCGGTGCTGCTCATCGCTGAGTGCTCCTCGGAAAAAGGGGGTTGGGTCGGACAGACGAAGAGCCCCTGCTCAATTGCAGAGGCTCAGCCGCGGTGACTCGAGAACCGAATCAGCGCGGCGGTCCGAGGAGAAGTCGGCGACCTGAGCTGTTACTGCGCATATCAGGAATGGTACTCGCCGGTTAAGGTGCACGCCCCACGCCCGCCGTCCGTCGCCGCCGGACGCGGGGGCACCTAAGGCGACTCTAGAGCGCCGACGGAGGCGCCGCGCGGTGTCGGGTTATGGCGTCGGTCACGGGGCTTTCCGCCCACGCGGTGATCATTCGGGCATTCCCGCCGGAGGTCGGTTGCTTCGTTCGCAGCGTCGCGCGATCACGCGTCCGCATCGGAGGCCTCGTCGCCGGCGTCGGCGTGCACCGGCATCGGGACGACGACACCCGGAACGCCGAGATTGTGTCCGCGCAGGCGCCACGGGGTCGAGGTGTCCCTGACCAGCTCGCTCCAGTGGCAGTTCGCCAACGGGCCGAGCACATGACGTTTCTGATCGAGGGCCAGTAACGCGGTGCACAACGCCATCGCGGTCGCGCTGTGCGTCACGATCACGAGGGTCTCGACCTCGCGCAGCGCGTCGAAGGCCGCCAGCGCGCGTTCGGCGACCTGCTCGCGAGTCTCGCCGCCGCGGCGGCTCACGTCGCGCCCGGCGATCCAATCGGCGTACTCGTCGGGATACTTCACCGCGACCTCGTCACGGGTCAGCCCTTCCCAGTGCCCGAGGCTTCGCTCGCGCAGTCGAGGTTCGACGTGCACGTCCAGGCCGGTTGCCGCGGCGACGCGGGTCGCGGTCTGCATTGCGCGGGCGGCGTCGGAGCTGACGAGCAGGTCCGGGGCCAGCGCAGCGATGAGCCCGGCGACCTCGTACGCCTGCACGCGTCCGACGTCGTCCAACGGTGGGTCGGCCTGGCCCTGGAAGCGCCGCTCGGCGTTCCACGCGGTGCGTCCATGGCGCAGCAGGACGAGCTTGGTCATTCGCCGGTGGTGGCGTCGACGAACGGGATAGCGGGGCAGTCCTTCCAGAGCCGTTCGAGCGCGTAGAACACCCGTTCCTCGGCATGCTGGATGTGGACGACGACGTCGCCGTAGTCGAGCAGCACCCATCGTCCGTCACGGCGGCCCTCGCGACGGATCGGCTTGACGCCGTGGATTCGGAGCTTCTCCTCGACCTCGTCGACGATCGCCTCGACCTGTCGTTCGTTGTTGCCGGTCACCACGACGAACACGTCCGTGATCGCGAGTCGCTCGCTGACGTCGATGAGCACGATGTCGGTGGCGAGCTTGTCGGCCGCCGCTTGCGCGGCGACCAATGCGGTGTCGCGGGCCTCGTCCGTTGCAGTCACGAGTCGCCAGTCTACGGATCAGCCGCGATAGAGCCGATGCTTGCTGATGTATTGGACGACACCGTCCGGGACGAGGTACCAGACGGGACGGCCTGCGGCGACGCGTGCGCGGCAGTCGCTGGACGAGATTGCCATGGCCGGAACGTCGAGCAGCGTCACGGAATCACGCGGCAGGTGCTCGGCGGTGAGGTCGTATCCGGGACGGGTGACGCCGACGAACTTGGCCAGCCGCAGCGCGTCCTCGGCGTCCTTCCACGACAGGATCTGCGCGAGCGCGTCCGCGCCGGTGATGAAGTACAGGTCGGCATCGGGACGCTGCACTGCGATGTCACGGATCGTGTCGATCGTGTACGTCGGGCCGGACCGATCGATGTCGACGCGACTGACCCAGAACCGCGGATTGGACGCTGTCGCGATCACCGACATCAGGTAGCGGTGTTCGGCCGGGCTGACACGCCGCTCCGACTTCTGCCACGGTTCGCCGGTCGGGACGAAGATGACCTCGTCGAGGTCGTAGAGATTCGACACCTCGCTGGCGGCGATGAGGTGGCCATGGTGGATCGGGTCGAACGTGCCGCCCATGATCCCGACCCGTCGCGTCATGGACGAGATGGTAGTTGCAGCACGTGATCAGCTCGCCGATCCGGCTGATTCCTCATCGATTCGACGAGTTGACGAATCACTTTCCGACGGGCGGCGGCCCGACGCCATGACGCGACGGCTGGCGTCCATCCACGACAACACGCGCTCACCCTCGTTGCGCATCGATTCGAGCGCCGGGTCGCCCGCAGCCTCGGTGGTCACCGCCGCCGTCCACAGTGCTCGTTCCGCAGCGCGCCAGTGGCCCATGTCGCGGACCACGACGTCGACGAAGCCGGCAGCACGCAATTCAGCACCGATGTCGCGTCGCAGCCGTGCCGGCATCTGCTCCGGCGCGGAGCCGATCGGCTCCCAGCCGGTCAGGACGAATCGGCCACCAGGGACGAGTATCCGCAGGCATTCGCGCAATCCGTCGACGTACGGCTCGACGAACTGCATCGCATCGACCGACACCGCTGCGTCGACCGACGCGGCGGGCAGTCCGGTCTCGGTGATCGACCCAACGACGAACCTCGCACGCGAGTCGGGCGGCACTCGCGATCTCGCTACTCCGATCGCCACCGATGAGAAGTCGACGCCTATCAGCGAAGCGCCTGTGCGCGCGGCTATTTCGATCCCGTAGCTGCCGCGACCACAGCCGAGGTCGGCAACGGTTGACGCTGCAGCGATGTCGAGTAGCGCAACGACATCAGCGATACCGACCCACGGCAGCAAACCGCTCGAGTCAAAGCCCGCCGGCAACCCGAGCGCACCACGCTGGATCGACTCGTGCCGAGCGGACGCGACCAGTTTCGAGTACCACTCGTCGAAACCCTCGGCCGAGGACATCTGTTACCAGTGCACGCCGCGCAGGATGTGCGCGAACGCCACGCTCTCACTCGTCGGCTCCTCGCCACGGGCGGAGCCGCGCGCGGCCTTCGAGTCGGGGAAGATCTTGTAGCCGTAGTTCATGACTACGTCGACGCCGCGCGGCGCGAGTTGGTAGGCGAGCGCTCCGGCGTTGCCGAGCGGCGTGCCGACCTTCTTCGGCTTGCGGATCATCGCCTTGCAGATCAGGTCGGCAGCTTCGGTCGGCGTCATCGTCGGGAACCGGTCGTACATCGTCGTCGGCGCGATCATCGGCGTGCGCACGAGCGGCATGTGGATCGTCGTGAGGTGCACACCGTCCTGCAGCACCTCGGACGCGATGCAGCGCGAGAACGCGTCCAGCGCGGCCTTGGACGCGACGTACGCCGAGAACCGCGGCGTGTTCGTCTGCACACCGATCGAGCTGATGTTGATGATGTGGCCGCCCTTGCGGCCGTCCGGCGCGGTCTGCCGCATCATCGGCAGCAGGGTGAGGACGAGCCTTACGGCACCGAAGTAGTTCAACTGCATCGTGCGCTCGAAGTCGTGGAACCGGTCGTACGACAGCGCGATCGAGCGGCGGATCGATCGGCCCGCGTTGTTCACAAGGACATCGACGCGCCCGTGCTCCTGCAGCACTTCTTTGGCCATGCGCTCGATGTCGCTCATGTCCGACAGGTCGCAGCGATGGACGAACGCGACACCGCCGAGGTCCTCGATCTCGAGCTTCGTCTGCTCGAGCTTGTCTACGCCGCGCGCGACGAGGATGACCTTGCCGCCGGCTGCGCCGACCCGCAACGCGGTCGCACGGCCGATGCCCGACGACGCACCGGTGATCATCACTGTCTTGCCCTTGATAGCGCGGGCCAGGGCGCGGTCCTTGCGACGGTCCGGACTGTAGGTGCGCTCCCAGTACTCCCACAACGTCTGCGCGTAGTTGGCCAGCGGCGGCACCTCGATGTCCGAGCCGGCGAGCGCTTCCTGCGTCTTGGTCGAGTCGAACTTGGTCGGGTAGTTGACGTAGTGCAGTACCTCGCGCGGGATGCCGAGCTCGGCCAGCAAGAGATCGCCCGCCTGCTTGGCACCCGGCAGCCGCGCAGCGACCGCGCGGATCGGCTTCGGCACGGCAGCGAGCGCCGACTCGATCGGCTTGGTGTCGAGGTTGTACGCGAACTGCGGTGCCTTGGCTGCCTTGGCGAACGCATTCGTCATCTGCCCGACGGTCATCGGCTCGGGGTCGGTGAGATGGAACGCACGCCCGTCCAGGCCCGGCTGGTGCGCGAGGTAGTCCATCGCCTTCGCGACGTAATCAACCGGGACGATGTTGATCGGACCGCCCTCGATACCCACACCGCGTAGCCAGGACGGCGTGAAGTTGCGCAGCCGCTGGATGGCGCGGAAGAAGTAGTACGGCCCGTCGATCTTGTCGATCTCACCCGTCTCGGACGAGCCGACCACGATGCCCGGACGGTAGACCCGCCACGGCACCTTCGACTCTTCGCGCACGACTCGCTCGGACTCGTGCTTCGTCGCGTAGTACGGGTTGTTGTCGACGTCGGTCGCCTCGTCGAACATGTCCTCGGTGAACACGCCCTGGTACAGGCCGGCGGCCGCGATCGAGCTGACCTGGTGGAAGTGCTCGGCGTGCACCACCTCGGCCAGCTGGAGCGCGTGCCGGGTGCCTTCGACGTTGGCGACCCGCTGGCTGTCGGCGTCGGCGGTGAGGTCGTAGATCGCCGCGAGGTGGAAGAAGTGCTCGACCTTGCCGTTGAGCTTCTCGATGTCCTCGGGCGAGACGCCGAGCCGTTCCTGCGACAGGTCACCGACGACCGGGACGATGCGGTCGTCGTCGTCCCCGAGTCGATCGCGCAGGTCGTCGAGCTTGTCGAGTGAGGACGCCCGGCACAGCGCGTAGATCGTCCCCTCGCGCTTGAGCAGCTCGGCGATCAGGAACCGTCCGATGAAGCCCGTGGCACCGGTCACGAAATACGTCATTGAGCTCCCCGCTCTTCCCCTAGCCGACTGTTCGTACAGTCTGGTGGGGTTAACCCGACCCTGCAAACGGGCGTTAGGCCCATCGCAGTGTCGCCGGGGGCTCGCCAAGATCGACCCCATGACCACCAGCCGGGCGGCTCGACTGCCCTTCCCGATCGCGGTATTCGGCTACCGCGCCACCTGGGGCGAACTGTTGTACGCGATGCTCGGCCTGCCGCTCGGCATCGCGGGCTTCGTCTTCGCTGTGGTCACCCTCTCAGTCGGAGCCGGCCTGGGTGTGACCTTCATCGGGCTGCCCATCCTCGCGGTGACCGGGATCGGCGCCAAGCTGCTCGCCGACGCCATCCGCCGCCTGGCCAACTCGCTCACCGGCACGGCCGTCCCGGCGCGCGGCCCGGTCGTGGCCAAGACCGGCGCGAACCGCTTCGGTTGGGTCGGGGCCCAACTGACGGACGTGGCGGCGTGGAAGGCACGCGGGTACCTCGTGCTCAAGCTGCCGCTGGGCATCATGTCGTTCGTCGCGACGGTGACCTTTTACGTCAACGGGCTGGGCCTGCTCAGCTACCCGATCTGGCGCCCGTTCCTGCCGTGCAACACGGACGCGGCCGGCGGCTGCCACCACGCGATGGCCTTCGGCAACGACTATTTCATCGACACGAGCGGCCGCATCCTGATGGTCGCCGCCGCCGGCGCCGTCCTGCTGCTGATCGCGCCATGGATCACCCACAGCACCGTCGTCATGGACAACGCCGCGATGCGCAGCCTGTTGGGTAATGACCGCTCCCGGACGTAGCGGCTACGCCGGCAGCTTGTCCAAGAAGCCGTGCACGGACTCGATCCGTCCGGTGTCGTCGAGAACGAGCACGTCGAATCCCTCGATGACCGGGTCGGCGTCGCGCGGTCCGAGGCCCCAGGTGAATCGCGCCTGATTGTGGTGCGCATCGACCGCGGAACCTGTGGTGAAGACGAAGCCAGGGAACTGCTGCTGCACGGCCGCGATCGTCGCGGCGATCTGGTCGAGTCCGCACACGTCGGCCAGCGGGTCCGTGTACGTCGCGTCCTCAGCCCAGAGCTGTTCGATGAGCGCGCGGCGCGCGGCAGGGTCGGTCTCGTTCCAGCAGGCGAGGTAGCGCTCGTTCAGTTCTGACATTTCGGTTTCCTTTCCCGATTGGATTTGAGCCGTGATCGTGACCCGGCCGCGGTAGCGCCGTCGATTACCCGCGAGGTCATCGCGTCGCGACACGACGCCAACTAGCGTCGAAGCCGTGACCACGACCGTCCGCGCACCCGTTGGTCGCCTGCTTCGCGAGTGGCGCGAGCGCCGGCGGCTCAGTCAGCTCGAGCTCTCGATCCAGGCCGATATCTCGACGCGGCATCTGAGTTTCGTCGAGACCGGCCGCTCCCGGCCGACGCCGGAGATGATCGTGCGCCTCACCGAGCAGCTGGACGTACCGCTGCGCGAGCGCAACGAGCTACTTCTTGCCGGCGGGTACGCGCCCGCCTATCCGGAGCACGATCTGGACGAGCCGGCGCTCGCCGCGGTCCGTGACGCGCTCGCGCAGGTGCTGCGCGGTCACGAGCCGTACCCGGCGGTGCTCATCGACCGGTGGTGGGATGTCGTCGACGCGAACACCGCGCTTGCGCCGTTGCTCGCAGGTTGCGCGGCGCACCTGCTCGAGCCGCCGGTCAACGTGCTGCGGTTGTCATTGCACCCCGACGGAATGGCCTCGCGCATCGTCAATCTCGGCCCATGGCGCGCGCATCTGCTCGAGCAACTGCACCGGCGCACAATGAGCACGGGCGATCCCCGGCTCGCAGCTCTGGAAGCCGAACTGCGCAGCTACCCCGCCGGCGAGGATCCAGGCCCGCCACATGCCGCGGACGTCGTCCTGCCGCTGCGATTGCGCGTCGACGATCGCGAGCTCGCGCTCTTCAGCATCGAGGCCCGCGTCGGCACCGCGTCCGATGTCACCCTGGACGACCTGTCGATCGAGACGTTCTATCCCGCCGATGCGGCAACGGCTGACTACCTGCGCCGTCAGAGCGCTCCGTAGGCACGCAGCGGCCGCAGCCGGGCCATCACGCGCCGGTCACGCACCATCGCCGCGCGATAGTCGTCCCAGTCGTCGTGCTCACCGTTCGCGGAGCGGTAGTACTCGACCAGTTCGTCGACCGTTGCGTCGGCGGGATCGGCGGCCGGGTCTGACAGCGTGACCTCGCACTCGACGACCGCGTAGTGCCAGAAGTCCGCGCTGGTGATGTGCAACGACGCCCACGGCGTGCGCACGAGGTTGTGGTACTTCGCCCGGTCGGCAGTGATCGACACACGGATCACGCCGTCATCACCGAGCACGTGCAGGATGTTCGACGACTGCGGATGCCCGTCCCGCTTGATGGTGATCATGACCGACCGGCGGTTGTTGCGCGCGAAGTCGAGAGCTTCGTCGAGTTCCATCAGTGACCACGCACCTTCGTGATTCGGATTCGCAACGGCACCGAGTACTGCTGCGCGAACGCACCGGTATCGCCGCTCACGCGAACTGCGTCGGCGGAGTACTTCGCGAGATAGCCCTCATGCTGATCGGCGGGCGGTACGTCGTTGGCCTGCTCGGCGACACCGGCGAGGACCACAACGTTGCCGCCCTGGCCGTTCCCGTCGAAGTTGAGCGAGACGCGTGGGCGGACGGCGACGTGGTCGAGACGGTTGGCGTTGTTCGCGTTGTAGACGAGGACGCTCTCGTCGGCGTCCTCCCACAGGAACCAGACCGGGTTGGGTTGCGGCGTGCCGTCGGTAGCGGTCGTGGTGAGCCAGACGACCTTCTCGGCGTCCAGCCGTGATCGCACACGGATTCCGAAGTCGGACTCAGGGATGACGCTCATGCACCAACCCTAGAACGGCACCTCGGTGCTCATCAGGGTCTCGAGCGAAACATCTCCCGTCCGCCTGCTGAGCACCCGGCAGAACTCGACGGCATCGAGTTCGAGGTGTGGCCCGTTCGCGCCGACCGTCCACGTGCCGCCGGCGGGCCCGGTGAGAACCAGCGTGCAGTCCTTGCCGTGGCGGTGCGACCACTCGTCGACGACATCGGCAACGAGAACGCCGTCGTGATCTGCGGTGAGCACCGGCGTACGGCCGAGCACTCGCGAGATGTCCATCCGGTGCGTCCACGGGTCGCGGGTCAGGATCACGTCGAAGAGGTAGCCCATCGTCCACACCTCGGAGGTGCCGTTCACGACGATCGGCGGCACCTTGCGGCTGCGGACGAACCACGGCGTGCGGCGGCGGCCCTTGACCGCGGCCGGCCAGCGTGCGGCGTACTGGTCGGCGATCCGCGCGCCCGACCAGTCGGCGCGTTCGCGCACCTGCAGTGCGGTGAGCTCGTCGATGTCGAACCGCCCGTCGACCGTCGCGGCCTTGTTCTGACGCATACCCTCGCGCATCGACGCAGCCATCTCGACCATGCCGAGCATGTGTGCCGCCATCTGACGGACGTCCCAGCCCGGGCATTCCGTCGGCGTCGCCCAGTCCGACGCGTCGAGCGAGTTCAGCAGCTCGGCGCAGCGCTGGTACTCGGTCGCGGCAAGCTGCATGGCCCGATCGCGATCGATCGCTGCCTTCAGTGCGGTCATCGATTCCTCCCAGATGTCTTCGGACGGGCAGCGAGCCCGACCGAGTCGGCATAGCTGTGCATGACGCGGGGAACCAGGCGGCGCCAGCGCGTGCCCCCTGGGTCGTTGGCTTCCTGCTGCGACACGAGGCCGGCGATCAGCGCGGTGAACACATCGACGTCGGCGGCTTTCGTGATGCCCAACGCGCGCAGGTTGACCCGAAGAATCTCGAGGCTCTCCACGGCCGCGGCGTACGACTCGGCCGAGGGAGCGAAGTCGGGCAATACCCGGACGTTCATCAGCTGGTTGCGTGCCGAATCTGCGGTTGCGAAGTCGAAGAAGGTCTGCGCCATGAAGACCAGGCGCTCGCGCGGATCGGCAGGCGCGCGTAGCTCGGCCTCGCGGAACCGTTCGGTGGCGGTGCGCCATGCCTGTCCGTACATGGCGTCGTAGATGGCGTTCTTCGAGTCGAAATGTGAGTAGAGCGAGGGCGGCTGCATGCCGACCCGCACCGCCACCTCACGCAGAGTGAGGCCGGCGATGCCGTTCTGCCGCGCGACGTCCCACGCCGCGGACAAGATCTCCTGTCGCGTTGCCTCACGTCGTTCGGCGCGCCTATCACGATTAGGTATTCCGACCACAGTTAGGAACTGTGGGCCGCGGCAGATGAGTTTGTCAAGAGTTCTTGAGGTTCGTCGATGGGCGCAGGTCGCCTTGCGGAACTTCTTCGACAATCGTCAGGTCCGATGTGGTTTAGACGGTTACTCTCGACCAATCGCAAGCCAGGCGATTAGTCATCGAAAGAACAGGTGCCAAGTGGCCCGGCAGCACAGTCATTCGCGTCATCTGACGGCGATCATGACTCGACTCCGCGTCGTCTCGATGTGCGTCCTCGTTGCTGCAACTGCAGGCGCAATCACGCCCGCACCGCCCCTGGCGACCGCCGACACCTCCATCGGAATGTCCGTGTCCGGGAATCGACTGACGCGCAACGGTGTGCCGTTCCTGGCGCGCGGCTTCAACATGGTCGCGCTGCTCACTCCCCCGTGGTGCGTGCGCAAGGAGACTCAGCCCGCGGCCGCCATGTTCTCCCAGTCGGAAATGGACGTGGCCAAGTCGTGGCGCGCCAACACCCTCCGGTTCCAGATCAGTCAGGACGGGCTGACCGACCCGACGGTGTCGCAGGCCGAGCGTGACGCCTACCTCGCACAGGTCGAGTCCGGTGTCGCATTGGCACGCGAGAACGGCTTCACGGTCATTTTGTCGATGCAGGACCAGTACCTCGGCTGCGGTCCGGTCCATCCGCTGCCGAGCAGCCAGACGGTCGACGCCTGGAACGTGCTGGCACCGGTGTACGCCGACGACCCGTACGTCATGTTCGAGCTGTTCAACGAGCCCACCAACATCAACGACGCCGCCGGCTGGGCCCAGTGGAAAGACGGCGGATCCTCGCCGGACGCGAACCTTGGCGACCCCGCTGTCGGCGAGCAGACGCTGGTCGATCAGATCCGAGCACTGGGAAACACCAACGTGGTCATTGCCGACGCTGCGCGAAATGCTGAGCGCACCTCGGGCATGCCCCTGCTGAGCGATCCCACCGGCAATCTCGCGTACGCCATCCACCCGTACTTCTACACGAACGGACCGTCGTGGTGGGACGCCGAGTACGGCGCGTTCACCCCGACGGTGCCGGTGCTCGCGACCGAGTGGAACTACCGGGCAACCGGCTGCGGCACGGCCTATGAACGACTGGCTCCGGCGCTGCTCGCCTACCTCGGCGCGCATGGCATCGGGGTTCTGGGTCACGCGCTCGACGTGCCCAAGACGCTGGTCGCCGACTCCAATTGGACGCCGACGAAGTGCGGGACCGCAGTCGGAGGCTCCGGTCAGGTGCTCAAGGACTTCTTCGCGAGCGAGGATCCGGACATCACTGCTCCTTCCACGCCCGACTCGCTCCAAGGCAGCGCCTCCGGTGCAACTCACATCGACCTGACCTGGAACGCCAGCAACGACGATCGCGGCGTCGTGGCGGGCTACGTCGTGCTGCGCGACGGCGTCGTCGTCGCGCATCCGGTCGGTACGTCCTTTGCTGACGCGACAGTGTTGCCGAACTCCGACTACAGCTACTCGGTCGAGGCCGTCGATCCGGCGGGGAACATCAGCGACCCGTCGACCGCCGTCGAAGTCGATACCGGACCCGATGTCACGCCACCCTCAACCCCGACCGGTCTGAGCGCCACCTACACGCTGCCCTCGACGGTCGCGCTCTCGTGGCAACCGAGCACGGACGACGTCGCAGTTGCGGGCTACACGATCTCGCGCGACGGCACGGTCTTGACGACCACCAGCGCGACCACAAGCTCCGACACCACGGTGACGTCGGGATCGACCTACGTCTACACAGTCAGCGCGTTCGACGCGGCGGGGAACGCCGGCGCGGCCACGACTGTCAACGTCACGACGAAGGACGCAACGCCGCCGACGACGCCATCGGGTCTCATCGCCCGCATCACCACACCGTCGTCGGTGACCCTGTCGTGGCAACCGAGCACTGATGACGTCGGGGTGACCGGATACCGCGTGACGCGTGACGGCACCGCCATCGCCACTACGACGGCGACGACGCTGGCCGACGCTGCGATGCCGGCCGGGAAGAGCCACGCCTACACCGTGAGCGCGGTCGATGCCGCCGGGAACCCCTCGCCGCCGGCAGGCATCGCTGTGACAGCTCCGCCGCCAGCGGCGCCCGGGCTCACCGCGAAGTACTTCGACAACGAGAACCTGACCGCACAGAAACTTGTCCGGGTCGACCCCGGCGTCAACGCTGATTGGGGAACTCGATCGCCCGCGCCAGGCGTCAGTGCCGACACCTTCAGCGTGCGCTGGACAGGGAGCATCCTGCCCGTCGCCAATGGCACGTACACGTTCTACCTGCGAGCAGACGAGGGTGCGCGGCTGTGGGTCGACGGCGTTCAGCTCGTCAACGCCTGGACGCAGGCGAGAGGTATCGAGAAGACTGCGACCGCGAAACTGAGCAGCACGCGCGCCTACCCGATCAAGGTGGAGTACCGCGACCACACCGGCGCCGCCAACGTAGTGCTGTCATGGAGCAGCGGGACGCTGTCCAAGCAGGTCGTTCCCACCGCTCAACTGCTCGCCAAGTAACCGCCGGCGACCGTGAATTCAGTCAGCGCACGTGCCCGTCGCCGGTGACGATCCACTTCGTCGACGTGAGCTCGGTCAGCCCCATCGGACCACGCGCGTGCATCTTCTGGGTCGAGATGCCGATCTCGGCACCGAACCCGAACTCGCCTCCGTCGGTGAACCGTGTTGATGCGTTGACCATCACCGCGGCCGAATCGACGCGCGCGATGAAGTGGCGTGCGGTGTCGAGGTCGCGTGTGACGATCGCCTCGGTGTGCCCGGACGACCAACGCCGGATGTGCGCGATCGCGTCGTCGACATCGACAACGACGCGAGCGGCCATGTCGAGTGAGAGGTACTCACGCGCCCAGTCGTCGTCCGTAGCGGTCTCGACGCCGTCCAATGCTCCGAACGCGTCGTCGCCGTGCAGCACGACGCCGGCGGCTTGCAGAGCCGACGTGATGCGCGGCAGGAATTCGTCGGCGATCGCGCGGTGCACGAGCAGGGTCTCGGCCGAATTGCACACGCTGACCCGCGAGGTCTTCGAGTTCACGACGACGCGCTCGGCCATGTCGAGGTCTGCCGCCGCGTCGACGTACACATGGACGTTGCCGACGCCGGTCTCGATCACAGGCACGGTCGCGTTCTCGACCACGTAGTTGATCAGGCCGGCTCCGCCGCGCGGGATGATCAGGTCGACCAGGCCGCGCGCCCGCAGCAGGTGCCCGACGCTGGCGCGGTCGGTGCCCGGGACGAGTTGCACCGAATCCCGCGGAAGCCCGGCCTTCTCTGCCGCGACCGACAACACCTCGACCAGCGCGAGGTTCGACCGGTAGGCCGAACCGGATCCGCGCAGCAGCGCGACGTTGCCGCTCTTGAGTGCGAGTCCGGCGGCGTCGACGGTGACATTCGGGCGCGCTTCGTAGATCATCGCGACGACACCGAACGGCACGCGCACCTGGCGGATCTCGAGTCCGTTCGGCTGCGTGTACCCGCGCACGACCTCACCGACCGGATCGGGCAATGCGGCTATGTCGCGCAGGCCCGCAGCCATCGCGGCGATGCGTTCGTCGTCCAGGTGCAGCCGGTCGATCAGGCCAGGATTGAGTCCCGCCTCCCGACCCGCTGCCACGTCCTGCGCATTCGCCGACACGATCGCGGCGCTCGCGTCGTCGAGCGCGTCGGCCATCGCTACGAGCGCGGCGTCCTTGTGGCCGCGGCTCAAGGGGGCAAGCTCGGCAGCCGCCTGGCGAGCACGGGCGGCAACCTCGCGCACCTCCTGCTCGGTCGCGGCCTGCTCGCTCATAGCGTCAGGATACGGAGCCTTTCCGTCGCGACCGCTTGGAATTGCGGTTGGGATGGTTGCGCTGTCGCCGATAACGCAGCAGCCAGGCGATCAGCGCTCCCAGGACGGCCGCGATGACGATCGGCAGCGCCACCGGCATCGTGTACTCCGGGATGATCAGGCGGACCTTCACGTCCTTCGTGTTCTCGAAGATGAAGATCACTACGAGCACGAGCAGGATGCCGCCGAGGATCTGACCGATGCTCACCGAGCGCTTCGGCGCCTCGTCCGGACGACCGGACGGGTCGTGCGGGCCGTCGCCGGGCGGCGGCGAAGTCGGTTGCTGAGGGCGGCGGCGGCTGCGGTGGTTGCAGCGGCGGGCCGGGTGGACTGCTCATACCTCATGGCATACCCACCAAAACGGGGGATTCGCAGCTACATGACGACGAGGTCGTCACGATGCACGACCTCGCGGCGGAACTCGGCCGGCAGGTCGGCAGTCTTGTGGCCGAGCAGGCCGGGCAGGTCGGCCGCGTCGTAGCCGACGAGGCCGCGGGCGACGACGGCGCCGTCGGGATCGGCGAGCTCGACCGGCTCGCCCGAGTAGAACTCCCCCGATACCGCAGTGACGCCGGCGGGAAGCAACGACATCCGGCGCTCCACCACCGCGGCTACGGCGCCGGCGTCGAGGACCAGCCGCCCGCGCGGGCTCGTCGCATGCCGCAACCAGAACAGGCGTGACGCCGAGCGGTCGCCGGCGGCGTGGAACAGCGTGCCGACCGTGCCACGCAACGCGTCGTGCACCTGCTCACCCGCGCCGAGCAGCACCGGGATGCCCTCGGACGTCGCCACTGCCGCGGCGTCGATCTTGGTGACCATGCCGCCCGAACCGACGTGGCTACCGGAACGTGTCACGTCCACCCCGTCCAGTTCGGCCATCGACCGCACCTCGGGGATGAACCGCGCATCGGGACGGCCCGGCTTGCCTGTGTAGAGCCCGTCGACGTCGCTGAGCAGTACCAATGCCTGCGCGGCGATCAAGTGCGCGACGAGCGCGGCGAGCCTGTCGTTGTCGCCGAAACGGATCTCGTGCGTGGCGACCGTGTCGTTCTCGTTCACGACTGGGACGATCCCGAGCGCCAGCAAGCGCTCGAGCGTCCGGTTCGCGTTGCGGTAGTGACCACGGCGGTGCAGGTCGTCTGCGGTCAGCAGCACCTGGCCGACGCCGAGGCCGTACCGCGCGAACGACGCGGCGTACCGCTCTGCGAGCAGCAACTGCCCCACGCTCGCGGCCGCCTGCTGAGTAGCGAGGTCACGCGGGCGCGACTTGAGCCCGAGCGGCCCGATGCCCGCGGCAATCGCCCCCGATGACACGAGAACGACCTGCTGCCCCGCACCGACACGTGCGGCTACCGCGTCCACGATCGCGTCCAGCCGAGCCGGATCGAGCCGTCCCTTCGACGTGAGCGACGACGACCCGACCTTGACGACTGTTCGCGCCGCCGACGCGATCGCGTCCCGGCTCATTGTTGGTCGTCGTAGTGGGACGGACGGCGGGCGCGCTTGGCGGCAAGACGGTCCTCGGCCGATACCCGCGAGGAGGTGTTGAAGCGCACGTCGCTGCCGCGGCGTGACGGGACGTAACCCTCCGCGAGCCCACTGCTGGGCTCGAAGTCGAAGGTCATGGTGCCGATCGTGACGGCGTCGCCCTGCTCGGCACCTTGTCGTTCCAGCTCGGCCTCGACGCCGAGACGGTTGAGCCGGTCGACGAGGTAGCCGACGGCCTCCTCATTGGCGAAGTCGGTCTGGCGCACCCAGCGTTCGGGCTTCGCGCCGCGCACGACGTACCCGTCGGCCACCGCGCGGACGGTGAACCCGGCGTCGTCGACGGCCTTCGGCGTCAGCACGATGCGGGTGGACTCCGCGGCCGGACGCGCGGCCCGGTCAGCACCCACCGCGGCGGCCAGCGCGAACGTCAGCGCACGCAAACCCTCATGCGCGACAGCGGAGATCTCGAAGACCTGGAGCCCGCGTGCCTCGAGTTCGGGACGGACGAAGTCGGCCAACTCACGCGCCTCGGGCACGTCGACCTTGTTCAGCGCGACCAGCCGGGGCTTGGCGAGCAACTCCCCGAACGTGCCCTGATACTGCGCGAGCTCGGCCTCGATCGCGTCCAGATCGCTGATCGGATCGCGTCCGGGCTCGAGGGTCGCGCAGTCGAGCACGTGCAGCAGCACCGCACACCGCTCCACGTGGCGCAGGAAGTGCAGACCGAGACCCTTCCCCTGCGCCGCACCCGGGATGAGTCCCGGCACGTCGGCGACGGTGAAGGTGGTCTCGCCCGCGTCGACCACGCCGAGATTCGGCACCAGCGTCGTGAACGGGTAGTCGGCGATCTTGGGCCGCGCGGCCGACATGGCAGCGATCAGCGACGACTTGCCCGCGCTCGGAAAGCCGACCAGGCCGACGTCGGCGACGGACTTGAGCTCGAGGACGACCTCGCGTTCCTCGCCCGGCTCGCCGAGCAGCGCGAACCCGGGAGCTTTGCGGCGCGTGGACGACAGTGCGGCATTGCCCAGACCGCCGCGGCCGCCCTCGGCGGCGACGAACCGCGTGCCGGTTCCGATCAGGTCGGCGAGCACCTCGCCGTCGCGGTCGACCACGACCGTCCCGTCGGGCACGCGCAACTCGAGATCGGCGCCGTCGGCACCGTTGCGGTGGCTGCCTGCCCCGCCCTTGCCGTTGCCTGCGCGCTGGTGCGGATGGTGGTGGAAGTCGAGCAGGGTGTGCACGTTCGAGTCGACGACGAGCGTCACGTCGCCGCCCCGGCCGCCGTTGCCGCCGTCCGGCCCGCCGAGCGGCTTGAACTTCTCGCGGTGGATGGACGCGACCCCGTGGCCGCCGTTGCCGGCAGCGACGTGCAGCACCACACGGTCGACGAAACTTGCCATGATCCTTATTCCGGAAACGACAAGGGCGGCTCCCGGTTGCCCGGGGCCGCCCTTAGGTGAGTCGGAGCCCTCAGGCTCCGACCGGGACGATGTTGACGGTCTTGCGTCCGCGCGACGAGCCGAACTGCACGCTGCCGGGGACGAGGGCGAACAGCGTGTCGTCCTTGCCGCGGCCCACACCGGCGCCGGGGTGGAACTTCGTGCCGCGCTGGCGGATCAGGATCTCGCCGGCCTTGACCTCCTGGCCGCCGTACCGCTTGACGCCGAGGAACTGCGGGTTCGAGTCGCGACCGTTGCGCGAGCTCGACGCACCCTTCTTGTGTGCCATGTCGGTGCCTACTTCCCGCTCTGCGAAATGCCGGTGACCTTGACCTGCGTCAGCCGCTGACGGTGACCCATGCGCTTGTGGTAGCCGGTCTTGTTCTTGTACTTGTGAATCTTGATCTTGGGGCCCTTGGTCTGCGCCACCACCTCGGCGGTGACGTTGGCCTTGGCCAGCTTGTCGGCGTCGTGAGTGACCGTCTCGCCGTCGACGAGCAGGATCGGCGTGAGCGCAATCTTCGCGCCGGCCTCGCCGTCGAGCTTCTCGACCTCGATCACATCGCCTTCAGCGACCTTGTACTGCTTGCCGCCGGTCGTGACGATGGCGTACATCGGGGAATCACTCCTGCCAACAGTGCTGCAACGTAAAGACAGCCCACCCTCCGGTAGGCCGTCGTCCAGATTACGGGACGGGCGGTGCGGAAGGCAAAACAGCGGCTGTGCAGTCCCACACTCTGCCGCTCATGCGGGTCATGACGCCGTACCCGCGCTCGGTGGCCCGGCCGGACGTGAGGCTGCCCGGCGCCGTCGGGGCCGACGGGACGGGGCCGCCGGCGCGGCCGCCCCGTTCGGCGAGGTGTTCGCAATTTCGGGCTCGGTCACCGCTGCGCCAGCTTCCGGCTCGTCCGCATCAGCGCCGTCCTGGGCAACGTCTTCGGCGCGTTGGTCGGCAACGACCTCGGCAACGACCTCGTCCTCGGCTCGGGCTTCGTCCTGGGCTTCGTCCTCGGCCTCGTCGTCGGGGCCACGCGCGGCCTTGGCGCTGGGCGCGGCCCTGCCCGTGAGTTCGGCGAGGTCGAAGTCGGAGCCGGACAACACGGCCGTGACCGCGTCGAGTTCGAGTTCGGCGGCAACCGCCGCGGCGTCGCCGTCGGGAAGCTCGTCGTCCGGATGCGCTGCCCGATGAATTGCCGTCATCGCCGCCAGCGCCTTGGTGCGCTGCTCGGAGCTGACCGGCGGCGTTTCCTCGGCCGGCTCGGCGCGCTTGCCACCACGCTTGCGGCGCGAGGTCGATTTCTTCGGCTCGTCGTCGTCGACAGGTGCTGAACCGCCGGCCTTGTCGACCGGCTCCGGGTGCACGATGATGCCGCGCCCGTGGCAGACCTCGCAGGTCTCGCTGAACGCCTCGATCAGGCCCTCGCCGACCCGCTTGCGCGTCATCTGCACGAGGCCGAGCGAGGTCACCTCGGCGACCTGATGCTTCGTGCGGTCGCGGCCGAGGCACTCGGTCAGCCGTCGCAGCACGAGGTCGCGGTTCGACTCGAGCACCATGTCGATGAAGTCGATGACGACGATGCCGCCGACATCACGCAAACGAAGCTGCCGAACGATCTCTTCGGCGGCTTCGAGGTTGTTGCGGGTGACGGTCTGCTCGAGATTGCCGCCCGATCCGACGAACTTGCCCGTGTTCACATCGATCACGGTCATTGCCTCGGTGCGGTCGATGACCAGCGAGCCGCCGGAGGGCAGCCACACCTTGCGGTCGAGGGCCTTCATGAGCTGCTCGTCGACGCGCAGATCGTGGAACAGGTCGCTGTCGCCGACGTGCTTCGACACCCGCGACGCAAGGTCGGGCGCGACGCCCTCGACGTAGTCGTTGACCGTGTTCCAGGCGTCGTTGCCCTGGACTACGAGCTTCTTGAAGTCCTCGTTGAAGACGTCGCGGACGACTCGGACCGCGAGGTCCGGCTCGCCGTGCACGAGCGTCGGCGCGGATGAAGCCTTGCCGGCCTTCTTCTCGATCGACTGCCATTCGGCCTGCAGGCGCGACACGTCGCGGGTGAGGTCTTCCTCGCTGGCGCCTTCGGCCGCGGTACGCACGATGACGCCGGCGTCCTCGGGGACGATCTTCTTCAGGATCGCCTTGAGGCGGTGTCGTTCGGTGTCGGGCAGGCGCCGGCTGATGCCGGTCATCGCGCCGCCCGGGACGTAGACGAGGAAGCGGCCCGGCAGCGAGATCTGGCTGGTCAGCCGGGCGCCCTTGTGGCCGATCGGATCCTTGGTGACCTGGACGAGGACCGAGTCACCGCTCTTGAGCGCCTGCTCGATGGCCCGTGACTTGCCCTCGAGACCGGCGGCATCCCAGTTGACCTCGCCGGCGTAGAGCACCCCGTTGCGGCCCTTGCCGATGTCGATGAACGCGGCTTCCATCGAGGGCAGCACGTTCTGTACGCGCCCGAGGTAGACGTTGCCGACGTAGGACGTGGCGCTGGCGCGCGTGACGTAGTGCTCGACGAGCACATCGTCCTCGAGCACGGCGATCTGGGTGCGGTCGCCGGTCTGGCGAAGGGCCATGACGCGGTCGACGGCTTCGCGGCGAGCCAAGAACTCCGACTCGGACAGGATCGGCGGGCGCCGGCGGTTGGTCTCGCGACCGTCGCGCCGCCGCTGCCGGCGCGCCTCGAGCCGGGTCGAGCCCTTGACGCCCTTGACGCCGTCGTCGTCCTTGGCGTCGCGGCCGGACTCGCGAACCTCTCGCACGTGGGTGACCGTGTTCGGCGGGTCGTCGTTGCCGTTGTCACCGTCGCCGGAACCTGAGCGCCGGCGCCGACGGCGCCGCCGGGTGTTCTTCGAGCCGCCGTCGTCGTCGGTGGCGTCGGAATCGGTGGCGTCGGCGGAGTCCGCGTCTGCCGCGCTGTCGTCGGCGGCCTCGGGCTCGCTCTCGGACTTGTTGTTCTGCTGCTTCTTCGCCGGCTGCTTCTTCGCGGCCTGCTTCTTGGCCGGCTGCTTCTTCGCCGGCTGCTTCTTCGCGGCCTTGCCCTCGGTGACCTGATCGTCGCCCTCGGGCTGCTCGTCCGGGTCGTTGGCCTCGCCGGCGGCGTTGCCGTCCTGCTTCGCGGCAGCGCCCCCGCCGCCGCCACGGCCGCGGCGACCACGCCGGCGTCGGCGCCGGGCAGCGCCGGCTTCCTCGCTCGCGGCTTCGCGCACGTCCTCGGGCTCGGCGGTGAGGTCTTCGGCGTCCTCGGCAACGGTGACGTCGGGCCCGGACGGTGCGTCGGTCGGCAGCGGCGCCTGGAACAGCACGGCCGGCGCCGACGACGTCTGGTCGGTGGCGACCGTCTCGACACTCGCCACCGCGGCGACTGCGTCGCGAGTGGGGTCCTGGGCCCGCTCCTGGTGGGCTGTGCGCACCCGGGCGGCGAGATCGGCGTCCAGCGCCGAGGAAGCGGTCTTGGGGCCGGCGCCGAGGTCGGTGATCAGCGCGACGAGAGCCTTGCTGGTGGTGCCGAGTTCCTTGGCCAGTGCGGAGACGCGGACCCGCTTGGGCGGGGCCGCGTCGCTGGCAGTGGATTCCGGCGCTTGCGTTGAATTGTCGTTGTCGAGCATTTGCTCGCGTTCTCCGTTCTGACCTCCGGGCGCGCTTCGTCGGTGACGAGACGCGACCGCGCGGAGGCGGTTATGGCGGTTCGCACTGGTCCGGGCCGGTATGGCTGGGCTCAGGAGCGTCCCGCGAAGTCTGCATCGAGGCAGTGAGCTGATGGCTTCAACTCGCCGACCCGGGTGGTGTCATTCGTGCTAACGACGGGCGTTCACGTCCGTGTGCGGTCCGGAGCCAGCGGGTCGCTGACCGTCCCTCGCTCGTCGAGCGGTCCCTGCGCCACGCGCACCGAAACCGCCGGTGCGTCGGGGGCGAGACCGGCAACGATCCGCAACGCGGCGAGAATGTCGTCGGGTCGTACGGCGGGGGTCACCTGCCGGACAACCACGTCCAGTATCGCACGTCCCCCGTTCACGAGCGTG
Source organism: uncultured Actinomycetota bacterium (assembly GCA_963757455.1). Classification (GTDB taxonomy): domain Bacteria; phylum Actinomycetota; class Actinomycetes; order Mycobacteriales; family Jatrophihabitantaceae; genus RYN-133. Next base: position 673,967 of record CAVWSE010000005.1, on the reverse strand, counting down.
GGACGCACCTTGGCGCTGACCACGGCGTGGCGCACATCGACCGTGCGTCGGCCGTCCTTGGTCACCCGTTCGACGGTGACTTCGGTACGCGCGAGCACCGCGATCACCGCGTCGTGCAGGGCGTCCGGGTCGACGCCGGGGAGCTCGATGTGCCAGTGCGACGCCGTGATGCGCTCGGGCAGCGATCCTGTCCCGGCCGGGACGATCTCGAGCACATCGAGGCCGTCCGGCAGGGCAGCGTCGAGGGCCAGGCGGATCTGCTCGGGGTCACTCTCGCGGGCAAGCCCGATCTCGAGGTATTCGGCCTCGCTGGCCACGCCGGTCGGGGACGCGCCGACGTAGCTGATCTTCGGGTGCGGGCTGAACCCGGCCGAGTACGCCATGGGGATCTCGGCGCGGCGCAGCGCGCGCTCGAACGCGCGGGCGAAGTCGCGGTGCGAGGTGAACCGCAACCGGCCGCGTTTGGCGTAGCGGATCCGCAGCCGCTGCACGACGGGAGGCGGCGGCGGTCCGGACGGCGTACGGCGAGGCATGGATGCCCTCGTCTCAGCGCTGGACGAGCGGCAGCAAGGAACGCCCAGTCGGCCCGACCTGGATGTCGGTACCGAGGTTGGAGCACACGCCGCAGTCGAAACACGGCGTCCAGCGGCAGTCGTCCTGCTCGAACTCGCTGGTTGCGTCCTGCCAGTCGTCCCAGAGCCATTGCTTGTCGAGGCCGGAATCGAGGTGGTCCCACGGGAGCACCTCGTCGGCGTCGCGTTCGCGAGTGGTGAACCAGTTGACGTCGACGCCGACCTGCTTGGCAGCCGACATCCAGCGCTCGAAGCTGAAGTGTTCCGACCAGCCGTCGAAGCGGCCGCCGGAGCGCCAGACCGCCTCGATCACCGCGCCGACACGACGGTCACCGCGCGAGAGCAGTCCTTCGACGAGCGAGGGCTCGCCGTCGTGATAGCGCATGCCGACGTTGCGTCCGAGCGAGCGGTTGGAGTTGATCGCCGCCCGCAGCTTGGCCAGACGCGCATCGACGGTCGCCGGATCGCATTGGGCCGCCCACTGGAACGGCGTGTGCGGCTTGGGCACGAACCCGCCGATCGAGACGGTGCAGCGGATGTCCTTGTGACCCGCAGCCTCGCGGCCGGCGCGAATGACGTCATGCGCCATCTCGGCGATCTCGAGGACGTCCTCGTCGGTCTCGGTCGGCAGCCCGCACATGAAGTACAACTTCACCTGGCGCCAGCCCTGCGCGTACGCGGCCGAGACGGTGCGGATGAGGTCGTCCTTGCTGACCATCTTGTTGATCACGCGGCGCAACCGCTCGGACCCGCCCTCGGGCGCGAAGGTCAGCCCGGAGCGGCGCCCGTTGCGCGAGAACTCGTTGGCGAGGTCGATGTTGAACGCGTCGACGCGGGTCGAGGGCAGCGACAGGCTGACCCGGTCGTCCTCGTAGCGGTCGGCGAGTTGCTTGGCCATCGGGCCGATCTCGGAGTGATCGGCAGACGAGAGCGACAGCAGACCGACCTCCTCGAACCCGGTCGCGCGCAGGCCCTGGTCGACCATCGCGCCGATCGAGTCGATCGACCGCTCGCGCACCGGACGGGTGATCATGCCGGCCTGACAGAACCGGCAGCCGCGGGTGCAGCCGCGGAAGATCTCGACCGACATGCGCTCGTGCACGGTCTCGGCGAGCGGGACGAGCGGCGCCTTCGGGTACGGCCACTCGTCGAGGTTCATCACCGTGTGCTTCGTGACGCGCTCGGGCACCCCGTTTCGATTGGGCTTGATCGCGTCGATGCGCGCGTCGGCGAGGTAGCTGACGTCGTAGAACTTGGGGACGTAGATACCGCCCGTCGCCGCCAGCCGCAGCAACACGCCGTCACGTCCGCCCGGACGCCCGGCGGCGATCCAGTCGCGGACGACGTCGGAGATCGTGCCGACGGCCTGCTCGCCGTCACCGAGCACCGCGGCGTCGATGAAGTCGGCGATCGGCTCGGGGTTGAACGCCGCATGGCCGCCGGCGATGACCAACGGATGATCGGTGCGGTCGGCCGCGTGCAGCGGAATGCCGGCGAGGTCGAGGGCCGTGAGCAGGTTCGTGTAGCCGAGTTCGGTCGCGAACGAGACACCGAGCAGGTCGAACGCGGCAACGGGACGGTGCGCGTCGACGGTGAACTGGCCGATGCCGTGTTCACGCATCAGCGCCTCGAGGTCCGGCCAGACGGCGTAAGTGCGCTCGGCCAACGTGTCAGCGCGCTCGTTGAGCACTTCGTAGAGGATCTGCACGCCCTGGTTCGGCAGCCCGACCTCGTACGCGTCGGGGTACATCAACGCCCAGTGGACGACGACGTCGTCCCAATCCTTGACCTGGGCATTGAGTTCGCCGCCGACGTACTGGATCGGCTTGCTGACGTTGGGCAGCAGCGGTTCCAGGGCTGGGAACAGCGAGGCGGGCGACACGTCGCACCAGCTTACGTGCTCAAAGCCGCTTCCGGGTGCGCGTCACCGGAACAGTGCGCTGTACGCATTGAGTGCAGGTTGGCCGCCCAGGTGCGCATAGAGCACGTTGGAACCCGCCTCGATGTCGCCGCTGGTGACGAGATCGATGAGCCCGGCCATCGACTTTCCCTCATAGACGGTGTCGATGATCATCCCCTCGAGCCTGCCGGTGAGCCGGATGGCGTCGAGGGTCGAGTCGACCGGGATGCCGTAATAGTCGCCGGCCCAGCCCTCGAGCACCGTGATCTCGTCGTCGCGCAGCTCGCGGCCGAGCTCGATGAGTGCAGCAGTGTTGCGCGCAATCTTCTCGACCTGCGCGCGGGTCTCGGCCGGCTTGGCAGAGGCGTCGATGCCGATGACGCGACGCGGGCGCTCCTGACCGGCGAACCCGGCGATCATTCCGGCATGGGTCGAGCCGGTGACGCTGCACACGATGATCGTGTCGAAGAAGACACCGAGCTCACGTTCTTGTTGCCGCACCTCGTCGGCCCAGTTGGCGAAGCCCAACCCGCCGAGACGATGGTCGGACGCGCCGGCGGGGATGGCGTACGGCGTTCCACCCTGTTCGCGGACGTCGTCGAGAGCCTGCTCCCAGCTGGTCTTGACGCCGATCCCGAAGCCGGCGTCCACGAGCCGTACCTGTGCGCCCATGATCCGCGACAACAAAATGTTGCCGACGCGGTCGTTGACGGAGTCGGGCCAGTCGACCCAGCTCTCCTGGACGAGGACGGCCTGCAATCCGAGCTTCGCGGCGACCGCCGCCACTTGGCGGGTGTGGTTGGACTGCACCCCGCCGATCGACACCAGATGGGTCGCCCCCTGGGCAAGCGCGTCCGGCATGAGGTATTCCAACTTGCGCGTCTTGTTCCCGCCGAAGGCCAGCCCGGAGTTGCAGTCCTCGCGCTTGGCCCAGATCCTCGCGCCACCGAGATGACTGCTCAGCCGCTCCAGTTGGTGGACCGGACTCGGCCCGAACAGGAGCGGATAACGCGCGAAGTCGGCCAAGGACACGCCGCGATCGTAAATGCTGTCGGGGCGCTCTGACAGGATCTGCGGGTGCGTCCCGTCCCGCCGCAGGCTCTCGTGCTCGGCGGGATCGCATCGGTTCAGTTCGGCGCGGCGTTCGCGAACAAGCTGTTCTCCCAGGCCGGGCCTGGCGGGGTGGTGTTCCTGCGTCTCGCCCTGGCCGCGGTGATGCTGATGGTCGCGGTGCGTCCGACGATCCGCGGCCGCACGCGCAGCGACTACCTGGCAGTGCTCGGGTACGGCCTGATCCTCGGGTTCATGAACTGGAGCTTCTACGAGGCACTCGACCGGTTGCCGCTCGGCGTTGCGGTCACCATCGAGTTCACCGGACCGCTCGCTGTCGCGATCGGTGGTTCGAGACGAGCGCTGGACGGACTGTGGGTGCTGCTCGCGGGCGGCGGCGTGGTGCTGCTGGCGTTGCGAGGCGACAACCACGACGTCACCGCACTGGGCGTCGTCCTCGCACTCACCGCCGGCGTTCTCTGGGCGTGCTACATCCTGGTGTCGCAGCGCGTCGGCAAGACCTGGGCGCAGGTGGACGGACTCGCGCTCGCGTTGTGCATCGGGACGATCGTGGTGATCCCCGTCGGGGTCATCGAGGGCGGCACGGCGCTCGGACGTCCAGCCCTGCTCGCGGGCGGCGCGGCCATCGCGATCTTGTCGTCGATCCTGCCGTACTCGTTCGAGTTGATCGCACTGCGCCGATTGCGCGCGGCAACGTTCGGCTTGCTGATGAGCCTCGAGCCGGCGGTGGCCGCGTTCGCCGGGGTGCTGCTGCTGGGCCAGCCCCTGCGGGTGGTCACCGCGATCGCGATCGTCATGGTCGTTGTCGCGAGCGTCGGCACGACGCTCACGTCACGCATGCCGGACGCGCCTGCGCCAGAGGTTCCGGTCGCGCCCGGATAACGCATGCTCAGGCGGTCAGGTTGCGCCGCCGGACGGCCTGAAGCACTCCGATCGCGAGACCTTGCGCGAACATCGACGATCCGCCGTAGGACACGAACGGCAGCGGTAGCCCGGTGACCGGCATCAGCCCGAGGTTCATGCCGATGTTCTGAAACGCCTGGAAGGCGAACCAGCACACGATCCCGACGGCCACCAGTTGGCCGGTGCGATCGGCGGTCCGAGCGATCACCAGCCCTCGCCAGCACAGCAGCGCGAACAGCAGGATGAGCACGGCCCCGCCGACGAGTCCGAACTCCTCGCCCATCACCGAGAACACGAAGTCGGTGCGCTGCTCGGGAACGTATCCGCCGTTGGTCTGCGGTCCGTTGAACAGCCCCGTGCCGAACCAGCCACCGTTCGCGATCGCGATGTGCGCCTGGTTGATGTTGTAGGCAGCGCCCTGCGGGTCGTGCTGCGGGTTGAGGAACGCGCCGAAGCGCGCGAGTTGGTACTCGGCGAGCAGCCCCATCTTGACGACGAGGATCGCACCGAGAATCCCGAACGCCAGCAGTCCGAGCGTCCACCGCGCACGAACGCCGGCAGCGATCAGCACGCCGAACGCTGCCGCGCCGAGCACCATCGCCGAGCCGAGGTCGGGCTGCAGCATGATCAATGCGAGCGGGACCGCGACCAGGCTCAGCGCGAGCAACACATCAACCGTCGTCGGCGCCAGGTCACCGCGGTCGCGGCCGCGCTGTGCGAACAGCACGGCCATCCCGACGATCAGTCCGAGCTTCATGAACTCCGACGGTTGGATCTCGAAGCCGCCACCGAGCCTGATCCAGGCGTGCGCGCCGTTGATGGTGACGCCGGCGGCGAGAACGAGCATCAACCCCAACACGCCGGCGAGGTAGACGAATGGGCCGGTGCGCCGAAGCATCCGCGCGTTGATCCGGGACGCGCCGAACATCAGGCCCGTCGCGAGCACGAGGTTGATCAAATGGCGGTAGAGGTAGCCGTTCGGGTTGTTGCCCGCAGCGCGTTCGACGTCGCGCGTCGCCGCCCACACGAGCACCGCTCCGATCAGACCGAGTGCGAGTGCGACCGTGTTCAGCGTCCAGTCGTAGCGGGCGCGCCGCGCCTGGTCGGGTTCGGTCAGCGGCGTCGGCAGAGAGAACGGCGCGCGCGGATCACGCGCGAGTAGTTGGGTCATTTTGATACCCGGACTTGCGGCGCGATCTTGGGCAGCTTCGTCGCCGGGCGCAGGCCCTTGATGATCGGCTTCTTGCCGTTCATCCCGAAGATGCCGTCCCAGATCCGCTTGAGCATCGGCCCCGCGGCTGTTGCGCCGGTGCCGCCCTGCTCGACCATGCCGACGAGGACGAAGCGTGCGCGGACGTGCCCGTGCTGGTGGTAGATCGGGCCCCACGTTGCGAGCCAGGACGTGTCGCCGTGTCCGTACACCTCGGCCGTTCCTGTCTTGCCGCCGATCCGCGACGCGTAGGGCGATCCGAGGTAGGCGAACGCGCCGGACACTGCCCAGCCGCGACCGAAGTTCAGTGACCGCGCGATGTAGTCGAGCGTGCTCTGCTTCACCGGAACGGTGTTGCGCACCTTCGGCGTGATCGTCCGCACGACCTTGCCCTTGCCGTTGACGACACCCCAGCCGAGCTTGGGCGCCCAGATGCGTCCGCCGTTCACCAGCGCCGAGTACGCGACTGCGAGCTGCAACGGCGACATCGTCGTCTCGCCCTGACCGATGGCCATGTCGGCGTTGTCACCGGCGCGGTAACGCCAGCCGTCCGTGCAGTTCTCGGACGCGAGTTCGGTGAGGTACGCACGCTGCGACAGGTTCGGCACGTTCTTGTAGCCGGCGCGGGCCGCGGCGCAGTACGCATCCTTGTTCGCCTTCCACCGAGCCAGTCGTGTCTCGCGATCGGCGTACGAGCCGGCGGCCTGCTCATTGGCCGGCAGGTCGATGTGCGGCAGAGTGCCGACACCGAAGCTTGCAGCCATGCGCTGCAACCACTCGTGGGGCTTCTTGTGCTGCGCGATGCGGGCCTGGTCGGCGTAGTACTCGTTCGCGGCCGGGACGTAGAAGTAGGTGTCGCACGAGTAACCGAGCGCGTTCTCGAGGTTGATGTCGCCGAGCACCTCGGAGTCGTAGTTCGTCTTGACCCGGCCATCGATCGTCACCGATCCGGGGCACCCGTAGAGCGTGTTCGGGTAGATCTCGTGGTGGGTGACCAACGAACTGGACGTGATGAGCTTGAACGTCGAGCCGGGCGCGTACTGACCGGCAACCGCTCTGCTGAGCAGCGGATCGTTCGCACTGGGTGCGGTCAGCTTGCGGTAGTTCTTCGACGAGATGCCACCGACGAACAGCTGCGGGTTGTAGTCGGGATAGCTCGCAACTGCCAGCACGCGTCCGGTCTGCGGATCGATGGCAACGACCGCACCGGCGGTCGCGGGCTTACCGAGCTTGCGGCTGTCGACGAGCTGCTGCGCGAGCGACTGCTCAGCGAGCCGCTGGAGCTTCGCGTTGAGGCTCGTGACGAGCGTGTCGCCCTGCACCGGCGCGACGTACTTGCCGTCCGACACCGAATAGCCTTGCGGGCTCAGGTTCTTCGTCAGCGAGCCGTCGACGCCGCGCAACAGCCCGTCGTACTGCTCCTCGAGACCGGACACGCCGATGGTGTCCGCATCGTTGAGCGCCGGGTTGTTTCGCTTGTCTGCCGACGTTATCTGCGAGGTGTAACCGAGCACCTGTCCGGCGAGCGCGCCGTTGGGGTAATTCAGATAGGTGACCGTCTGGATCGCGACGCCGGGATAGTCCTCGCGATGTTCGGTGACAGCGAGAATCACCTTGCGCGACAAGTGTGTTGCCACCGGCACAGGTTGATAGGGCTCACCGGTCCAGCACGGGGCGGGCACCGTCGGCGAGCACGGCCTGATCTCGGCGGCGAGGGTCGACTGATTCTTGTGCAGCAGGGTCGCGATGCGCGCCAACACCGACGCGCCATGGTCGGGCAACGCGTCGAGGCGGTCCTGGTCGATCGTCATGACCGAGACCGCGGTGTTGTCGACGAGGACGTGGCCGGTCGAGTCGACGATCAAGCCGCGCGGCGCAGGGACGACGACCTCGCCGGGGTGAAGCAGGCCGGCAGTCTGTTCGGGCTTGTTCGGATCGAGCAACTGCACGTAGTAGAGCCGGGCCAGCAACGTCACGACCATCGATGCGACAAGAACGACGATGATCGTGAAGCGGCGCGAGCTTAGCGGGCGTGCTCTCATCGCGCGTCCTGGAGCACGAGCACGGGCCGCGGTGCGCGCAACCGGTCGGTGCGCAGGAACAACCGCACGAGCGGGACGACGACCAGCGCGAGGATTCCGTCGAGCATCGTCGCCGGAATCGCGTACCGCAGCGCGTCGGTGGCGTCGGCACCGTCGGCGCCGAGCACCGCAAGCGCGAGTGTCGACACGATCGAGGCGGCGCCGCAGACGGCGGCGGTGACGACGACGTCATGACGAATGCGGGCGTTCGGTGCTTTGAGCAGTCCGCACAGAAGCCCCACGGCGAGCCAGCACAGCGCGAGTACACCGGCGGGATGTTCCGAGCCGAGATCGGTGATCAGTCCCGCCGCGAAGCCGAATGCGATTCCGGCACCCGGGCCGTCGACGACAGCGATCGCGGCGACCAGGAGCGCAGGCAGGCTCGCCGGGATCGTGTCGGCGAGGGGACCGACCAGCGTTGCTTGGAGCACGAGTGCGGTGAGCAGCGCGGCGATCGCCGCTGCGATGCGGGCGCGCGTCATGTCAGCGCCCGCCGGCAGCGACCGACGTGGTGCCGTGCCGCGCGACGACCACGCCGACGATATCGAGCGCAGTCGCCGAAACGGTCGGATTGACGGCGGCGATGATCGTCCCGTCGGCAGATGCGCGCACGGCACGCACCGTCCCGATCGCCAGGCCCGGCGCGTAGCTGCTTGCGCGCGCCGGGCCGGTCGCCAGCGCATCGCCGGTGCGCACTTCAGCTGTCGGGTCGAGAGGTCGGAACGCGAATCCGTTGCGGCCGCTGCCGGTCACGACGCCGAGCTGGCCCGTGCGCAGATCGCGGGCACCGACACCCGACCCGGGATCGATCGCAAGCAGCACGACGGCCGTCGATGCGTCGGCGTGCAGCACGCGTCCGACGAGGCCATCGCCGTCGGTCACCGTCTGGCCGGCACGGACCCCGTTCGCGGTGCCCGCGGCGATGGTGACCGTGTAGTCGAATCCGCCCGCGGCGCTCGTCGCGACAACTCGGGCCGGGACGATCCGGAAGCCGTTGTGCGTGGCCGACAACCGAAGCCGGCTCAGCTGCGCCTCGGTGTGCCGATCGAGTCGGGCGTCGGCCAACTGTTGCCGCAGTGAGGTGTTCTGCTGCTCGAGTGCGTTCAGACGTGATTCGTCCGAACCGGCGCGCGGGATGCCTTGCAGGAAGCGGCGGACGGGTCCGAGCACTGAATCGGTTCCGCGGTACAGGGAACCGAGCGCGCCCCGCACGCCGCCGTGTGCCGACTGCAGGCTGGTACCGCCGATATCGAGCGCGATGAAACAAGCGGCAACCGCCGTCAGCACGATTGCCGCGATGCGCTGGCGTCGGGTCAGCCGGCGCATCTGAGGGTGCTACCACTCAGAACGTTCGTCGGACCGCTCGTGGACCGCTCGCTCCGCTCGGGTCCGCTCACGGACCGATCCGCTCCATTCGTCGCGGACTGTGTTTCCTGGCTCTTCGCGCGAGCGCTCATCGCGGAGCGCTCATCGCTTGTACCCGTCGACGACGACCTTTTGGAGCTGGTCGAAGTGCTCGACGACGGTGGCGGTGCCGAGCACGACCGAGTCGAGCGGGCGGTCGGCGACGAGAACCGGGATGCCGATCTCGTGCTGCAGGCGCGCGTCGAGTCCGCGCAACAGAGCGCCGCCGCCGGTCAGCACGATGCCGCGCTGCACGAGGTCGCCCGCCAACTCCGGCGGGCAGCGGTCGAGGGTCGTGCGCACGGCGGCGACGACGCGGCCGAGCGGCAGCTCCATCGCCTTGCGCAGTTCGTCGCTCGAGACGGTGATGTTGCGCGGCAGCCCCGTGCCGACGTCGCGGCCGCGGATCTCGGCCTTGCGCGGGCCCGCGACCGGGAACGCCGAGCCGACCGAGATCTTCAGTTCCTCGGCCGTCCGCTCGCCGATGAGCAGCGAGAACTCGCCGCGGACGTGGTCGACGATCGCCAGGTCGAGCGCGTTTCCGGCGACACGTAGCGAGGTCGACGCGACGATCCCGCCGAGCGCGAGCACCGCGACCTCGGTCGTCCCGCCGCCGATGTCGACCACCATCGAGCCGGAGGGCTGGTTGACCGGCAGGCCCGCGCCGATCGCGGCAGCCATCGGTTCGGGGATGATGTGGACCCGCCGGGCGCCCGCCGCATATGCCGACTCGGACACCGCGCGCTGCTCGACGCTCGTGATCGCCGACGGCACGCAGATGACGATGCGCGGTCCGGTGAACGCGCCACGGCGCTTGAGCACCTTGCGGACGAAGTAGCGCAGCATCTCCGCGGTGACTTCGAAGTCGGCGATGACTCCGTCACGCAGCGGACGGATCGCGCGAATGTGGTCGGGCGTGCGGCCGATCATCCGCTTGGCCTCGGCCCCGACCGCGACGACCGCGTTGGTATTGACGTCGAGAGCGACCACCGACGGCTCGTCGAGCAGGATCCCCCGTCCGCGCGCGTAGACGAGGGTGTTGGCCGTACCAAGATCGATCGCCAGATCGCCGCCGAGCAGGTCGACGCCGCGCTGAGTACCCAGCGACCTGGCGATCGAGGTCAGACTCACGGCGGTTCCTCACGCAAGAAGATGGCAGCGCGGGCACGACTCGGCCCATCGGGATCGTAAGGTCGCTGTTGCGTGATTGGCTGGTGCGACGCGCGGTGTTGGCGTGACAGTTGTGACGCGTGTCCGAATCGCCTTGCTGCTCGCTACGCCGAAAGCTCCGCCCCGCATCGCGTCACACGGAGCGGCAAGGCGTCAGAGGTCGGGGAACCAGAGCGCGATTTCGCGGGCGGCGGACTCGGGCGAGTCCGAGCCGTGCACCAGATTCTGCTGCACCTTCAGGCCCCAGTCGCGACCCAGGTCGCCGCGGATCGTCCCGGGCAGGGCGGCCGTCGGATCGGTCGCGCCGGCCAGCGCACGGAAGCCCTCGATGACCCGCTCCCCCTCGGCGACGATCGCTGCGACCGGGCCGGAGAGCATGAATTCGACGAGAGGCTCGTAGAAGGGCTTGCCGACGTGCTCGGCGTAGTGGTCGGCGAGCAGCTCGGGCGTCGCGGTGCGCAGCTGCAGGGCGGCCAGCCGGTAACCCTTCGCCTCGACGCGACGGATCACCTCGCCGACCGCACCGCGGTTGACGCCGTCCGGCTTGACGAGGATCAGGGTGCGCTCGGCCATGCCAGCGAGATTACTGACCGCCGATCAGTGGCAGTTGGCCGGTGCAGTCACCTGCACCGAACGTGCGCTCGTCCAGTTCCGGTAGACGCTCACCAACGTGATCACGGTGCCGGCCGGGACGGCGGACGTCGGCGTGTTGCTGGTCGTCGTGCGGCCCGCGACGCTTTGCGACGCCTCGCTGCCGCCGTATGCGCCGTAGATGATGTACCCCGTCGCGTAGGTGTCGGTGGTCGCCGTCCAGCTGATCGTTACCCGCTGCGCGCTGCCGAAGCACTTGACACTGATGGAGGTCGGCGCGCTCAGGGTGTCACTCGAGACCTTCATCGCGGAACTGGACGAGGTCGTGAACCGTGCGCTGGCAACTGCCGGCCACGCGACCACGACGGTCGCGACCGCCGCGATGAACGCGGCGCGGAACAGCTTCACGCCGCGAGCTCCTCCGGACGGCGCGGGCGCCAGATCGACACCAGCAGGCAGGCGAGGACGCCGAACGGCAGCACTCGGGTCAGCAGCATCGAGACGATCGGCTGGCGCAGGAACCGGATGACCGCACCGGCCGCGGGGACGACGCCGCGAACCTGCCACACCGTCCCGGCACCGGCCTTGGCCGTCCACGGGTCGGCACCGTTGTTGGCGTCGCCCTTGGTCCGGAACAGCGCGCTGCCGTCCTTGAGGTGACGGACCCACACCACGCGGTGGCTCTCGACACGGTGGTCATCGACAGGAATCTGGTAGGTGATGATCTGGCCGATCCTGATGTCGGCCGCATGCTCGGGTGTATCGACGATGACGTCACCGGGGACGATGCCGGGCGACATGCTTCCCGTCAGCATGGTCGCGGTGCGGTAGTGGAACACGCGGGGTCCGACGGTCATCGCCAGGAGAGCGAGAACGGCGCAGGTGAGCGCAAGGCTGCCGAGCACGTTGATCGACCGGCGCACGATGCGACGCCACCGCGGGGTGGTTCTCGCGGCTACCGAAGCGGTCATGACTGCTCTCCTGCGAATGGGTCTGTTGACGCGGGGGTGACGCGGGGGTTTGCGAAACGGTGAGGAACGCCCCTGCCGGGTGACCCGCCGAAGCGGGCCACCCGGCTGGCACGGGGGACGTGGTGCGCGCCGGGCTCGGTCAGTGGGCCGAAGCGGTGCGCTGGGTGCCGGTGAAGGCGAAGTTGATCGTCGAGCTCGCGCCCTGGAGGGTGTTGCCGGCGCCGGTCGGGAAGCTGAGCGCGACCCGCAGGACGTCGTTGCTGCCGGCGGTGAGGGCCGACAGGTTGTTCAGGGCGAGGTTCGAGCCGATGACCGGGACGGAGGCGAGGACGGTGCTGACCGTGCCGCTGCCGCTGCAGGTGTAGGTGTAAGCGGGCGCGGTGCCGGCTTCGGTCCAGCTCGTCGAGCACTTGTCGATCGTCATCTGCAGGCCGTTGGTGGCATCGGTGTCCAGCGCGGACGACACGGTCGCCGTCGTGCTGAGGGTGACGGCGCTCAGGGCCTGGCTGCCGGAGTTCGACAGCTTGACGACGCGCTGGATGGTGTCGCCCGGGACGATGCCGGACGCGGCGACGGTGAGGCGGTTGTCGGTGCCACCGGCGGTGCCGAGGCCGATCGTGACGGTGCCGGCGCTGACGGCCTGGCTGGCCGAGGTCGTCGAGGTGAACGAACCGAAGGTGCCGAGACCGGCGGCGCCGGCGGCGGCAGCGACGAGGGCTGCGCTGGCGAGCAGCTTCGACTTGGTGGACAAGACGCGTGCGGACATGCTGTGTCTCCAGTGAGGTGAGGTGTGCCGCATGGTTCGGGCGGCTGGCTGTGGTTTGTGACGACCGACCGGCTTGGTCGAGAAGTGCCTACGTAAATTTGGTGTGAGTTCATAGTGGAGGCCTGACCTCAGTTCACACCGACCTAACACGCAAGAATTCCTACAGGTTGAACGTTGAACAGTTGAGCCGACATTGAGTGATGAACGCCCCGAAACGGGCGTCTGCACCCGCGAACCGGTGCTCACACCCCCGGTAAGCGCGTGTTCGGCTGTACCGAGGGACCCAAGGATGGCTAACCTCAAGACTGTGAGAGCCGACGGAGTCGCGCAGCGGAGAGCAGCGTGAGCGAACACGACCGAGATGCGGTCGTCATCGAGGACGACCCGGATGTGCGTGCTCTGCTCGTCGAACTCCTCCAACAGAGCGGCTTCGCAGTCACCGATTGCTCCGCGGGCGCCGACGGGCTGCGCGCGGTCCGCGATCGCGACCCCGACCTGGTCACCCTGGACCTCAACCTGCCCGACCTCGACGGCATCGAGGTGTGCCGTCGGTTGCGCGAGACCAGCGAGGCCTACGTCATCATGCTCACGGCCCGTCCCGACGAGATCGACCGGCTGGTCGGGCTCGAGACCGGCGCCGATGACTACCTGACCAAGCCCTTCAGCCCCCGGGAACTGCGCGCTCGCGTAGCGGCGATGATGCGCCGGCCCCGTCGGCGCAACGCGGCTCCGGCGACGGCAGCTCCCGCGCCCGAGCCCGACCAGACCGAGATCATGCGGTTGGGCGAGCTCGAGGTCGACCTCGAGGGCCGCCTCGCGCACCTGTCCGGGTCGGAGCTCCCGCTGACCCGGATCGAATTCGACCTGCTGGCGACGCTGCTCAGCGGCCCCCGTCGCGTATGGCCGCGCGAGACGCTGCTGCGCACCGTCTGGGGCACCGAATGGGCCGGCGACGGCCACCTCGTCGAGGTGCACATGGGCAACCTGCGCCGCAAGCTCGGCGACGACCCGCGCAACGGACGCTACATCCGCACCGTGCGCGGCGTCGGGTACCGACTCGGTACAGGTGCCGCGTCGGACGCTGAGTGACCCATCCTGGCGAGCACCTTCGCATGACGCGCGCGGCGATGGCGACCGAGCAGGAGCGATTGGCGGCGTTGGCCGCCTACGACGTCATCGGGGCGGCCGACGACGACCCGGTCCTTGCCGACCTCGAAGGGCTGTGCGAGGCCGCGGCGACGGTCGCGGGCGTGTCGACCGCGGTGGTCAACCTCATCGACGACCGCTTCCAGCACCAGGTTGCGGCGTTCGGAGTGAACCCCCAGGCATGCCAGCGTGATGAGTCCATGTGCCAGACGACGCTCGCCGGCGGGCGCGACAGCTACGTGCCCGACGCGTCGGCAGATCCGCGCTTTGCCACGTCCCCGTGGGTCGACGGGAAGCTCGCACGGATCCGGTTCTACTGCTCGGTGATCCTCCGCTCGCCGGACGGTCACGCGATCGGTACCTTGTGCGTGTTCGACGAGACGGCACGCGAGCTCGGCGACCAGCAGCTGCGCACGATCGGGCTCCTCGCCGGCCAGGTCGTCGACGTGCTGGAGCTGCGGCTGCGCACCCGCCAGCTGCAGCGCGCCAATGCCGAGCTGACCCGCTCCGCAGATCGGCTGGCCGCTTTCGCCGGCCAGGTGAGCCATGACCTCAAGGCGCCGATCACCGCGATCATCGGCTTCACCGAGCTGCTCACCGACATGGACGACATCGCCGACGACCCGACGATCAGCGGCTACGTCGGTCGGTGCAGCTCGGCCGCCAAGCGCATGCTCGCGATGATCGACGACCTGCTGGCGTTCGCGCGCGTCGGCGGCTCGTTGACGATGGTCGAGAACCCGATCGAGCCGCTGGTCGCTGAGGTCGTCGCCGATCTGGGCCCGACTGCGGCGGACGCGACGGTGACGGCCGTGGGAGCAGACGTCGTCGCCGACACGTCGCAGCTGCGGGCGCTCCTGCAGAACCTGATCGGGAACGCGGTCGTCTATCGCGGCGAAGGGCCGCCCGTGGTCGAGGTGCTCAGCGACCAGGTGGGCGACAACGCGATCCTGCGCGTGGTCGACAACGGCAGTGGCATTCCGCGAGAGAGCCGCGAGGAAGTCCTGCGCCCGTTGGTACGGCTGCGCAAGGAGCTGCCCGGCGCCGGTTTGGGTCTGGCCGTTTGCGTCCGCATCGCTGCCGCGCACGGCGGGACCATCCGCATCGACAGTGCGCCGGGCGGCGGCACGTCCGCGATCGTGACCCTGCCGCTCATCGATCGAGCCAAGGACTGAAACAGTCTGACGGCTCCGCTCGCCGGTGTCCTGGTCCGGCGAGCGGAACCGCCCCTGCTGATCGCGCTGTTTGCGATCGAGATTCGGGTGCCGAGCCCTCGCATCGGCACCGCCCCACCTCGGTCGCGTCCCACCCACATGACCCGGTGGCCGTTCGCCCCGAACTCGCTGAGGCGTTGGCTTGTGTAGTTGTCGCCTACCGTCAGGCTGTCCGCGCGAGCAGCTGGTCGACCCGGTGGACGAGTTCGCGCGGGCTGAACGGCTTGGGCAGGTAGTCATCACAGCCGGCCGCGAACCCGGCCGCGACATCTTCGGTGGACGACTCGGCACTGATGAGCAGGATCGGGCTCGACGCCGTCTCGCGGCGCGCCTTGAGCTGACGGCAGACCTCGAGGCCACTCATGTCCGGCATACGTACATCGAGGACGACGATGTGCGGCGTCTCGCGCTCAGCGGCTGCCAGAGCAGGAACGCCGCCGTCGACGGCTTCGGCGTGAAATCCGGCCTTCGTCAAGATCGTGGAGACGAGAGCGCGGATGTCTTCATCGTCGTCAGCGATCAGCACGCTGCTGGCGATGGCCATATGACGTCCTGCCTCTCGGTCGTTGCATTCCGGTCGAAGCAACTGCGGTGCGGTGGCAGCCTGGTCAGGCTGGCCAAAAGCTAGGTGGGCGGCGGCCGGCTCCCCCCGCAGGACCGGCCGCGCCGCCCACAGCACAGAGTGGTCGCTCAAGCTCAGGCAGGACTGGCCGGGCGGGCAAGGTTGACGAGGTTCTGCCTCAAGCACGACTCAAGTGTGCAAATGATGCCAAATCGGACGCTGCCAAAACTCCCACACCCGTCAGGAGGACAGGAGTCGCCAGCCTGCGGGCGTCCCCAGCAATTGGTGCCGGAGCCACAGCATGCGGGCCCAGACCATCGCGAACAGGGCCGCGATCACCAATTGCGCGATCAGCCACAGCCCGCTGAGCAGGAACAGCACCTGCACGGCCGAGCCGAGGCCGATCCCCCACCGACGGCGCACGAGACCGGCCGCGGCGATCATCACAACCGCCAGGGCAACCAGCAGGACCGTCTTGGTGACGCCCAGCCCGCCGGAGCTGAAGGCGAGCGCGCGCGGCACGAGCAGTGTCACCACGGCCTCGAGACCGAGGATTGCCGCCAGGCTGCCGCGGGTGGCTCGATCGGCGCGCGCGATTCGTTCCGTGTTGTCGACGTTTTCGCTGTCGCCGCTCATGGCACCGCCTTCCGACCACTCGCTTCGCTCGGGCCGGTCAGCGGCGCCATCCGCGCCTGGCGGCGCGGGCTGTGTCTCTGATTCGCTCCGCAAGCGTCGCTCATGCGCCGCCCAGTAGCAGCCGCGCCTCGCCCGCGGTGACGACCGATCCGATGACCAGCACGCCGGTGCCGGACAGCAGGTCGTCCCCGGTGTCCTCGGCAAGGCGCACAGCGGTTTCGATCGCGTCGTCGAGTCGCGGTTCGACGCTGACCCGGTCGGCGCCGAAGATCTCGACCGCAGCGGCCGCGAGTTCGTCCGCGGGGACGGCGCGGTCGGAACTGTTCTGGGTGACGACGACTTCGTCGGCGACGGGCTCGAGGCGCTCGAGGATGCCGGCGACGTCCTTGTCAGACATGACGGCGACGACGGCGACCAGCCGGCGGAAGTCGAACGCCTCGCCGATCGCCGCAACGCTGGCGGTGACGCCGTGCGGGTTGTGCGCGGCGTCGACCAAGATCGTCGGGGCGGAGCGGACGGCCTCGAGTCGTCCCGGCGAGCGAACGGCGGCGAAGGCTGCGCGAACGATGTCGAGGTCGAGGCTGCCGCTGTCGGCATCGGCACCCAGGAGGGCCTCGACGGCGGCGAGGGCGAGCGCAGCGTTCTGGGCCTGATGGGCGCCGTGCAACGGCAGGAAGATCTCGTCGTAGACGCCGCCGAGGCCCTGGATCGTGACCACCTGTCCGCCGACGGCGACTCGGCGGTCGGCGACGCCGAATTCGAGACCCTCGCGGGCAACGGCGGCACCGACGCTCGCCGCGCGGCGCAGGAGCTGTTCGGCGGCTTCGGGCGGTTGGGCGGCGAGGACCGCGGTCGCGCCGGCCTTGATGATCCCTGCCTTTTCGCCGGCGATGGCGTCGATGGTCGTCCCGAGATATTGGGTGTGGTCGAGATCGATCGGCGTCACGACAGCGACCTCCGCGTCGAGGACGTTCGTGTTATCCCAGGCGCCCCCCATGCCGACCTCGACGACAGCGACGTCGACCGGCGTGTCGGCGAAGATCATGTACGCCATCGTGGTCACGATCTCGAAGAACGACAGCGGCACGTCGAACTGGCCGTCGACCAGTTCGATGTACGGCACGAGTTCGCGATAGGTCTCGACGAATGCGCGGTCGGTCACCGGCAGCCCGTCGACCACGATGCGTTCGGTGACCGACGTGAGATGCGGGCTCGTGTAGCGCCCCGACCGGAGCCCGAACCCGCGCACGAGTTCGTCGATCATCCGGGCGGTGCTCGTCTTGCCGTTCGTCCCGGTCAAGTGGATGCCGCGGTAGGCGCGCTGCGGATCGCCGAGCAGCCCGACGAGAGCCTCCATCCGTTCGTTCGTCGGATGGACATGACCCTCGCCGCGACGTCCGAAGATCGCCGCCTCGACCTGGCGCAGTTGCGCCGCGTACTTCTCGCGTTCGGTCATGTCTTCGGGAGCGCGTCGAGCGCGGCGCTGATGCGCTCGATCTCGGCTTCGGCGGCAGTGAGCCGGTCGCGCACCTTGGCGATGACCGGTTCGGGCGCCTTGCTGACGAAGCTGTCGTTGAGCAGCTTGGTGTTGTTGACGTCGCGCTCCTTCTGCGCGGCGGCGAGATCCTTCGACAGCCGTGCACGTTCGGCCGCGACGTCGATCGTCCCGGACAGGTCGAGTTCGACCCGCACCCCGACGGCGGTCGTGAGCGGCGATCCGGTGGGCGTGAAGTCGGGGCCGGGTTCGTCGAGTCGCAGCAGCGCGCGCACTGCCGCTTCGTCGATCGTCGTGCTTCCGGACAGCCGGGCCGGGACCTTCTGCGACGGCTTGACGCCCTGGTCGGAGCGGAAGCGCCGCACCTCGCCCACCACGGTCTGCAGATCGCGCACCGCGGCCTCGGCGCTCGTGTCGGCGCGCGCGGTGTCGGCAATCGGCCAATCGGCGATCACGACCGACTCGCGTCCGGTGAGCGCCGTCCACAACGCCTCGGTCACGAACGGCACGAACGGATGCAGCAACCGCAGGAGCGTGTCGAGCACCTCGCCGAGCACGCGCCGGGTGTCGTCACCTGTCGGGCCCGACAGTGAGAGCTTGGCCAGCTCGATGTACCAGTCGCACACCTCGTCCCACGCGAAGTGGTAAAGCACGTCGGTGATCTTGGCGAACTCGTACTTCTCGTAGAGCTCGTCGACCTCGGTGACCACTGCCTGCAGGCGCGAGAGGATCCAGGCGTCCGTTCCTGTCACGCTGCCTGGCAGTGGGCCGTCGACGGTGGCACCGTTCTTCAGCGCGAAGCGGGTCGCGTTCCACAACTTCGTGCAGAAGTTGCGGGTGCCCTTCACCCACTCCTCGTTGATCGCCTGGTCGGCACCGGGGTTCGCGCCCTGCATGAGCGACAGCCGGACGGCATCGGCGCCGTAGTGGTCCATCCACAGCAGCGGATCGACCACGTTGCCCTTGGACTTCGACATCTTCTTGCCCGAGCTGTCGCGCACGAGGCCGGTCAGCAAGACGGTCTTGAACGGGACGTCGTCCATCGCATAGACGCCGAACAGCATCATGCGCACGACCCAGAAGAACAAGATGTCGTAGCCGGTGACCAGCACGGTGGTCGGGTAGTAGCGCGCGAGCTCGGTCGTCTGTTCCGGCCAGCCCATGGTCGAGAACGGCCACAGCGCACTCGAGAACCACGTGTCGAGCACGTCCTCGTCCTGCGTCCAACCGGCCGGCGGGGTCTCGTCCGGTCCGACACAGATGTCGTCGCCGTCGGGCGAGTACCAGACCGGGATGCGGTGCCCCCACCAGAGCTGTCGGCTGATGCACCAGTCGCGCAGGTTGTCGACCCACTGGTAGAAGCGCGGCGTCAGGTCGGCCGGTTCGAAGTTCGTGCGTCCGTCGCGCACTGCGTCACCGGCGGCTTTCGCCAGCGTCTCGACACGCACCCACCACTGCAACGACAGGCGCGGTTCGATCGTGGTGTCGCAGCGCGAGCAATGACCGACCGCGTGCAGGTAGGGACGCTTCTCGGCCACGATGCGGCCGTCCTCGCGCAGCGCGGCGACGATGGCGAAGCGTGCTTCGAGCCGGTCGAGACCCTGGAACGGTCCGGGCGTGGTGATGACGGCGCGCTCGTCCATGATGATCGGCATCGGCAGGTCGTGGCGACGGCCGATCTCGAAGTCGTTCGGGTCGTGTGCGGGCGTGACCTTCACAGCGCCGGTGCCGAAGGACGGGTCGACGTGTTCGTCGGCGATCACCGGGATCTTGCGGTTCGTCAGCGGCAGTGACACTTCCTTGCCGATCAGGTGCTGGTACCGCTCGTCGTCGGGGTGCACGGCGACGGCGGTGTCGCCGAGCATCGTCTCGGCACGCGTCGTAGCGACCACGATCGACGTGTCACCGTCGCCGTAGCGGATCGAGACGAGTTCGCCCGGTTCGTCGATGTGGTCGACCTCGGCGTCACTGAGCGCGGTGAGGTCACGCGGGCACCAGTTGATGATGCGTTCGGCACGGTAGATCAGGTCGTTGTCGTAGAGCGTCTTGAAGATCGTCTGCACGGCGCGAGACAGGCCGTCGTCCATCGTGAAGCGCTCGCGGGTCCAGTCGACGCCGTCGCCGAGTCGGCGCATCTGGTCGAGGATCTGACCCCCGTAGCGCGCTTTCCACTCCCACGCCTTCGCGACGAATTGGTCGCGGGTGTAGTCGAATCGTCCCTTGCCCTCGGTCTCGGACAGGTACCGCTCGACGAGCGCGTGCACCGCGATGCTCGCGTGGTCCATGCCGGGTAGCCACAACACGTCGAAGCCGCGCATCCGTGCTCGCCTGCTCAGCGCGTCCATCATCGTGTGTTGCAACGCGTGGCCGAGGTGCAGGCTGCCGGTGACATTCGGCGGCGGGATCACGATCGAGTACGGCGGCTTGTCGCTGGTCGGATCCGCGGTGAAGTACCCGCGCTGCTCCCACCGCTCGTAGAGCGGGCCCTCTACGTCTGCCGGCGCGTACTGCGTCGGCAGATCGGGGCTGTCGGGTGCGGCGCTGGTCATGGGGCAAGTCTATGAATGCCGTCGTTATGGATTGGCCGGGGCTGTGAGGATGAGCAGTCGCGCGCTGCGGACGAGCACTCTCACTCGCCGTTGAGCCACCGCTCGAACGCGTCGAACGAGTACGGCCGTCCCAGGAACGACTCGACCATGTCGCCGGCATCGCGCGAGCCCCCCGGTGCCAAGATCTCGTCGCGGTAGCGCTGCGCACGGTCAGCGCGCATGAGATCGCTGCGGTCGAACTGCGACAGCAGATCCTTCGAGATCACCAGGCTCCACAGGTAGGTGTAGTAGCCGGACGTGTACTGCGCCAGGTGACCGAAGTTCGCGTGCAGGTGGGTGCCTTCGAGGTAGGCGAGCAGGTCGTACTGCGGCTGGATCTCGCGCACTGCGGCGGTCAGGTCGCGCGGTCGATCGCGATGCAGCAGATATGACACCGCGGCGTAGTACGTCTGCGTGCGGATCAGCAGGCCCTTGCCGAACCGGTCGGCGGCGCGCATCCGTTCGACGAGGTCGTGCGGGATCGGCACGCCGTCCGCGTCGATGGCGAATGCGCTCAGGACGTCCGCCGTCCAAGCCCACTCCTCGAGCAGTTGGGACGGTGCCTCCACGAAGTCCCATTCGGTGGTCACCCCCGAGAACCGCACCCAGCGTTGCTGGCCGGCCAGGACGTGGTGCAGTACGTGCCCGAACTCGTGGAACAGGGTGATCAGCTCGAGGTGTTCCATGAGCCCGCGCGACAGGTTGCACACGAGCGCTCCGGCGGGCAGTTGCCTGCCCGAGACACCACTCGTGATCGGGAACTCCGCAGCGTGCTTGAACTTTCCCTCGCGCGGATGCAGGTCGAGGTAGATCCGACCGATGACCGCGCCGTCCCGGAGGACGTCGTAGGTGTCGACATCGTCATGCCAGGCGACCACGTCCGGACGGAGCACGTACTCGATGCCGAACAACCGACCGGTGGTGGTGAGCAGTCCGTCGCGCACCTTGTTGAACTCGAAGTAGCGACGAACGTGCTGTGCATCGACGTCGTAGTTCTCGCGGCGGACCAGTTCCTCGTAGTAGCGCAGGTCGGCGCGAGACATCGGCGGTGCGTCGGGGTGTTCATCCACCTGCCGCTTGCGCAGCAGCGCAAGATCGCGACGTCCGCTCGCGTCAGCAGCGGCGGCGACGCGGTCGATGAATTCGAGAATCGCCTTGCCCGACCCGATCATCTTGTCCTCGACGTCGTAGTCGGGCCAACTGTCGAAGCCGAGCAACTCGGCACGCTCGGCTCGCAGGTCGAGCATCTCGCGGACGAGGTCGTCGTTGTCCGGCCAGCCGCGATCGAACATCGCGTTCGTGACCTCGAGTCGTGCCGCCGCGTCGTTCGCGAAGGTGAGCATCGGCAGCGCGTCGGGATAGTCGGTCGAGAGGGTCACCAACCCGTCGGCGTCGGCGGGGTGCGCGTCGACGTAGTCGGTGGGCAGGCCGTCCAGCTGCTCGGGGCGCAACTGCACCGTGCGGACGTCGTCGCGGATCACGCGCGAGAAGTCCTGCGTGACCTCGACAAGCCGTGCCGCGATCTCGCGCAACCGCGCACGCACCGCGTCGTCCTGATCGACACCGCTGCGGCGGAAGTCGCGCAGGATGTGCTCGCGCATGCGGTCGGCCTGTTCGTCGCCGGCCGGTGTGCAGGCGGCGATGACCTCGAACAGACCGCGGTCGAGCTGACGGTCGGTTTCGATCGCGCTCACCTGCTGGCTGAGCTGCTCGGCGGCCGCCCTGACGCCGGCATCCGGATGAACCTCGACGATGACTGCCGCGATCGAGCTCGCGTTGCCGAGTTCGAGGTCGGTGTCGTTCCAGAGCTCGAGCACCTCGAGCGTGGTTCGGGACCCGCCGTCCTTGAGTGCCGCACCGAGCTCGCCCGCTCGGTCGATAGCCGATTGCACCCGATCGGTCAGCCAGTCGGCCCAGTGGTCGGTCGGCAGGTCCAGCGGCGTGATCACAGGACGACAGTACTTGCCGATATCTGAAATTACTGTTTGACATCTCCAAGTGTGAAGAGTTAGTTTCGCAATATGCCTTTCACATCATCCCGACGTGACGTGCTCCTGGTTGCCGGTGCGAAGGGTCTTTCGTGGCTCGGCGACGAAGTGGCGATGGTGGCGCTGATGCTCAGCGCGCAGGCCCACGGCCGGGGTGCCGGTGCGGTGGCCGCCCTGCTCATCGCCAACGCGCTGCCCCTCGTGCTGCTCTCCGGGCCTGTCGGCCGCCTGGTCGACAGGTTCGACAACCGCGTGCTGTTGGTGAGCTCGGGACTGGCCCAGGCAGCGGTCTGCACAGCACTCGCGTTCGCGTCGTCGCAGTTCGAGGTGCTGGCGCTCCTCGCGCTCCTCGGCGCAGGCCAGGCGATCAACTCGGCGACCTGGACGGCGCTCGTCCCGTCGATCGTGCGTGCGGACGAACTGGCCGGGGCGATCGGAACGGTGCAGGCCGCGACCACGCTCGCGGGCGTCGTCGCCCCCGCCCTCGGCGGGCTGCTCTACGCCGGCTTCGGCACCCGAGTACCACTGCTGCTCGACGCCGCCTCGTTCCTCGCCGTCGTCGCTGCGGCGCTCACCATCCGTACGCGCCGTGCCGTGACGAACACGCGCGGCAAGCACGGCGGCTTCGCGATCGTGCGTGGCGATGCGCTGCTGTCGCCGCTGGTCATGATGCTCGCGCTGTTCGTCCTGCTCGGTTCGATGGTCAACGTGGTCGATGTCTTCCTCATCCGCGGCACGCTGCATGCGAGCGCGGCGTGGTACGGGCTCGCCGGCGCCTGCTACGCGATCGGCGCGTTCGGTGGAGCGGTCGGCAGTGGCAGGTTGCACAGCGTCCCGGTGTTCGCCGGTGGGCTCGTCGCCTCGTGCGCGACACTGGCCATCGGACTCGCCGCCATGGGGTGCGTCCCGTCCGTGGTGTGGCTGCTGCCGATCGGTGTCATCGCCGGTGCTGCGAACGGCGTCCTGAACGTCACGCTCGGCTCGCTGGTCATGGGCCGGACGTCGCCGGATGAGCGCGGCCGCGTGGCCGCCCTGATGAGCGGGGTCTCGTCGGGTACGCAGCTTTTCGCGTTCGTGGTCGCCGGTGTGCTGACGTCGGCCCTCGACCCCCGCGCGGTGTTCGTACTGGCCGGCGGATGCGGCCTGCTCGCACCGGTGCTGCTCGGCCGACGGGTGCTGCGTGCGGCGGGCCGGACGAGCACGGCAGACTCAGTGGCTATGGAGACTGTCTCGTGACCCGGTGGGGCCTGATGGCCACCGGTGGCATCGCCCGCACGTTCGCTGAAGATCTCGCCCACGTTCCGGACGCGACGTTGGTCGCGGTCGGGTCGCGCTCGCAGGAGTCGGCCGACGCATTCGCCGACGACTTCGACGTGCCGAACCGGCATGCGTCCTATGCCGCACTCGCCGACGACCCGGACGTCGACGCGATCTACGTGTCACCGCCGCACCCGTTCCATCACGAAGCGACGCTGCTCGCGCTGCGCGGCGGCAAGGCCGTGCTGTGCGAGAAGCCATTCGCGATGTCGCTGGCCGAGTCGCAGGAGATGGTTGATCTTGCGCGCTCGTCCGGCACGTTGCTTGTCGAGGCGATGTGGACGCGGTTCCTGCCCACGATGGTGCGCGTGCGGGAGATCCTTGCGGCCGGCACGCTCGGCGAGATCGTCTACGTCACCGCCGAGCACGGTCAGTGGTTCGCCGAGGACGCGTCACATCGGTTGTTCGCGCCCGCACTCGGCGGCGGCGCACTGCTCGACCTCGGCATCTATCCGGTGTCGTTCGTGCACATGGTTCTCGGCGCACCCGCGCGGATCGTCGCGGTCAGCGACCCTGCCTTCACCGGCGTCGACAAGACCACGTCCGCGATCCTCCAGTACGACTCCGGCGCACACGGCGTGGTCACGACCTCGCTGGCGGCCGCGTCGGACAACCCGGCAGCCATCTACGGCACCGAAGCCCGGCTGGAACTCGACGGCTGGTTCTACACGCCCACGTCGTTCCGAGTCACCGCGCACGACGGCACGGTGCTCGAGTCGTACGAGCCGCCCGCCGGTGGTCGCGGCATGGAGCACGAGGCGATCGAAGTCGGCCGCTGCCTGGCCGAGGGACTCACCGAGAGCCCGCTCATGCCGCTGGACGACACGCTCGCGATCATGGCCACCATGGACGAGATCCGCGCACAGATCGGCCTCGACTACAGCAAGCTCTGACCCGCTGCTGGTATCGAAATACCCGATTCGACCCGCCAGATCGGCGCGTCGATACCGAAAGACGAAAGGGTCAGACGGTCAGGCTGATTTCTCGCGCGGGGTGCGCTTGGGCACCTCGCGCGGGACCAGCGTCGGGTAGACGTGGTCGAGCACGGTCTCGCGGGTGATGAGAACTCGAGCGACGTCTTCGCGCGACGGCACGTCGTACATCACCGACAGCAGCACTTCCTCGAGGATGGCGCGCAACCCGCGGGCGCCGGTGCCGCGCAGAACGGCCTGGTCGGCGATCGCTTCGAGAGCGTCGGTGCTGAACTCGAGTTCGACGTTGTCGAGTTCGAACATCTTGGCGTACTGACGCACCAGCGCGTTGCGCGGCTCGGTGAGGATCTTGACGAGCGCTTCGCGGTCGAGCGGCCGGACGGACGTGATGACGGGCAACCGACCGATGAACTCCGGGATGAGCCCGAACTTGATCAGGTCTTCCGGCATCACCTCGCCGAACACGTCGCGCTGGTCGCGCTCGAACTTCGTGTGCAGCTCGGCGCCGAAGCCGAGGCCCTTCTTGCCGATGCGCGACTCGATGATCGAGTCGAGGCCGGCGAAGGCGCCACCGACGATGAACAGCACGTTCGTCGTGTCGATCTGGATGAATTCCTGGTGCGGGTGCTTGCGACCGCCCTGCGGCGGCACCGACGCGGTCGTGCCCTCGAGGATCTTGAGCAGGGCCTGCTGCACGCCCTCGCCGGACACATCGCGCGTGATCGACGGGTTCTCGGCCTTGCGGGCGATCTTGTCGACCTCGTCGATGTAGATGATCCCGGTCTCGGCACGCTTCACGTCGTAGTCGGCGGCCTGGATCAGCTTCAGCAGGATGTTCTCGACGTCCTCGCCGACGTAGCCCGCCTCGGTCAGCGCGGTCGCGTCGGCGATCGCGAACGGCACGTTGAGCATGCGAGCCAGCGTCTGCGCGAGCAGCGTCTTGCCCGAGCCTGTGGGGCCGAGCAGCAGGATGTTCGACTTCGCGAGCTCGACCGCGGACTCGGCGTTGCGGGGCTTGGTGTCGCCGCCGGCCTGCACCCGCTTGTAGTGGTTGTAGACGGCGACGGCGAGCGTGCGCTTGGTGTGGTCCTGGCCGACCACGTAGCTGTTCAGGAATTCGTTGATCTCGGTGGGCTTGGGCAGCTCGTCGAAAGTGAACTCACTGGTCTCGGCGAGCTCTTCCTCGATGATCTCGTTGCAGAGGTCGATGCACTCGTCGCAGATGTAGACGCCGGGCCCCGCGATGAGCTTTTTGACCTGCTTCTGACTCTTTCCGCAGAAAGAGCACTTGAGCAGATCCCCGGTCTCGCCGACACGTGGCACGGGCTACTCGTCTCCTCGGACTGGCGGCATCGGAATTGGGCCGTTGGTCAACGGCCAGGGCTAAGACGCTACCCGTAAATCGAGCGGAAGTCCGCTGGAAACACGCGGACGGTCGGGCAGACCGCTCAGTCCTCGGCCATCTTGCGGGTGGTGATGACCTCGTCCACGATCCCGTATTCCTTGGCCTGCTCGGCCGTGAGGATGGTGTCGCGTTCGATGTCCTTCTTGATCTTTTCCTCGGTCTGGCCGGTGTGTCGCGACAGGATCGACTCCAACAAAGCCCGCATCCGGACGATCTCGTTGGCCTGGATCTCGAGGTCGGTGACCTGGCCCTGACCCTCGCCGGACGGCTGGTGGATGAGCACCCGCGAGTTCTGCAGCGCGTAGCGCTTGCCCTTCGTACCGGCCGCGAGCAGCACAGCGGCGGCCGAGGCGGCCTGGCCCATGCAGTAGGTCTGCACCTCGGGACGGACGAACTGCAGCGTGTCGTAGATCGCCGTCAGCGCCGTGAACGAGCCGCCGGGTGAGTTGATGTAGATCAGGATGTCGCGGTCGGGGTCGCTCGACTCGAGCACGATCAGCTGGGCGATGACGTCATTGGCCACGACGTCGTCGATCGGAGCGCCGAGGAAGATGATGCGCTCTTCGAACAGCTTGTTGTACGGGTTCGACTCTTTGATCCCGTAATTGGTGCGCTCGACGAAGGACGGCAGCACGTAGCGCGAGTTCGGGGTGTACAGCTGGCTCATCTTTGTCTCCTACGCCGGGGCCGGCCCGGCGCCGTTGGGCACCTGGGTAGTGCGGGTGACGACCTGATCGACGAAGCCGTACTCGAGTGCTTGCTTTGCGGTGAACCAGCGGTCGCGCTCGGAGTCGGCCTGCACCTGCTCGAGCGGCTGACCGGTGTGCTCGCTGATCAGCTCGGCCATCTCGATCTTGGTGAGCTTGATCTGCTCGGCCTGGATCGCGATGTCGGCGGCAGTACCACCGATGCCGCCGGACGGCTGGTGCATCATGATCCGCGCGTGTGGCAGCGCGTAGCGCTTGCCGCGGGTGCCGGCCGAGAGCAGGAACTGGCCCATGGACGCGGCCAGCCCCATCGCGAAGGTCGCGACGTCACAGTCGACGAAGGTCATCGTGTCGAAGATGGCCATGCCGGCCGTGACCGACCCGCCGGGCGAGTTGATGTACAGCGCGATGTCACGAGTGGGGTCCTCGGCCGCGAGCAGCAACAGCTGTGCGCAGATCTGGTTGGCGATCGAGTCGTCGACCACCTGCCCGAGGAAGATGATGCGCTCGCGCAGCAGCCGGTCGTACACGGAGTCGCCGAGCGACATGCCGCCGTTCGGGCTGCGCATCTCGGATGCGTGCAGCGGGATGGGGTCGAAGCGACTCACGTCACGGACCTTCCTTGACGATGCGGTGTTGGACTCTTTCGACACTAACGAAGCGATCGACGAGGCGAGCGCCGATCCGGCCCTCGTTCGCTCACAGCGTGACTGCTACTCGATCGGGTCGTCGGTGTCGTCGACGGCTTCCGCGTCCCCTGCAGAGGCATCGGCGTCGGCCAGCGCAGAGCGCAGCGCCGACAGATCGACCGAATTGCCTGATGCGTCGGTGATCTTCGCGCTCTCGAGCACCTCGGCCAGCGCCTTGTTACGTCGGACGTCTGCGTAGACGACCGGGAGGTTGCCGGCCTGCATGATCTGCGACGCGAACTCCTGCGGCGCCATGTTGTAGCGCGCTGCCTGCCGCACGAGGTATTCCGTCAGCTCGGAGTCGCCGACCTGCACATCGGTCGAGTCGGCGATCGCGTCGAGCAGGAACTGCGCGCGGACGGCCTTCTCGGCGTCCCCACGGAGCTCCTCGGTGAACTCGTCACGGGTCTTGCCCTGCGCCTGCAAGTAGCGCTCGAACACAGCGTCGTCGTGGTTCAGCGCGTGGACGATCTCGTGCTCGCGCTGGTCGACCTCGGACTTGATGGCCGACTCCGGGACCGGGAACTCGACCGTCGCGACGAGGTGCTCGACGAGCTTGTCGCGGGCCTGCGAACCCTGCTCCATCTTCTTGACGTTGCCGAGTCGGTCGCGCAGGTCGTCGCGCAGTTCGTCGATCGTGTCGAACTCGCTGGCCAGCTGCGCGAAGTCGTCGTCGAGGTCGGGCAGTTCCTTTTCCTTGACCGAGTTCACCGTTGCCGAGATCTCGGCCTCGTCACCCGCGCGCTCGCCCTGCTCCAGGGTCGCCGTGAAAGTCGCAGTGTCGCCGGCCGACTTGCCGGTGATCGCGTCGTCGAGCCCGTCGATCAGATCGCCCGAACCGACCTCGTACGACATGCCCTTTGCCGAGCCGGCCTCGATCTCTTGGCCGTCGATGGCGGCGACGAGGTCGATCGACACGTAGTCACCGCTCTGGACCGCGCGGTCGACGCCCTTGAGGCTGCCGAACCGTTCGCGCAGCGCTGACAGCTGCTCGTCGACGTCGGCGTCGGTGACTTCGGCGTCGTCGACGCTGACCGCGATCCCCGACAGGTCGGGCAGCGTGATCTCGGGACGGACGTCGACCTCGGCCGTGAAGCTCAACGCCTCGTCGTCCTGGCGGGTGACCTCGATGTCGGGCTGGCCCAACGTCTTGAGCTCGTGCTCACGGGCTGCTTCGACGTACGTGCGCGGAACGACCTCGCTCACGGCCTCCTCGAGGACGGCGGCGCGGCCGACGCGCTGGTCGATGATGCGGGCCGGCACCTTGCCGGGACGGAAGCCCGGGACGCGGAGCTGGGCACCGATCTTCTTGTACGCGGCGTCCAGGCTCGGCTTGACCTCCTCGAACGGCACCTCGACGGAGAGCCGCACGCGGGTCGGGCTCAGGTTCTCGGCGGTGCTCTTCACGCTGGTGGTGCTCCTTCGGTACGGGTCGATGCAAGTGCTGGGTCGGGAGGTCTCGCAGGCGGCGCGACGGGCCGCTCGCGCACTCGGTGGTGATGCGCGACAGACATTCGAGTCTATCGACCCCGCTCGCGGCGCCGTGGACACCGTCCGTCGCCTGCCAGTAACAACCCGGGTCACCCCTCGCAGGTTCGCCTCAGGTTGGTTAGCCTCGCCTAAGTTACGCGGTGAGGCGCGACCGGTGGACGGCTGTGCGAGTAGTGGCTCCAGATCGATCACGTGCGCCACGACCTCGCACTGCACAAGTACGACCCGATGATGGCGCCGAGCTCACCGAGCCGACCAAGATCGACGCGCTGGTCTACCGCGCGTAACACGTCCGGTGACACATCATCGCGCTGGGAACCGAGTTCCACGTCTTCCCCCTGCACGAGCACCGGTGGCGCGATCCATCGGGTCGGTGGATCGACAGCCAGATCCTGGGGCCGTCCACTAGAACGCCGCAGCGGTGGACGCACACCCACCGCGTGCTTGGATGTCGATCGTGGGCGGGCAGTGGGCGCAGGAGTCGCCGATCGGCAAGGCCGGTCGCGTCGTCGTGGCCACCCGAGGCGCCGACGGACCCGGCGAGGTCGAGCTGGAGATCCGCGGCGGCACGGAGCTGTTCATCGCGCGCTCTCGCGAGCCGCTCGCAAAGGGGACGGCGGTCATCTGCGTGACCGAGATCGGCCCGCGCTCGGTGATCGTCCTGCCATGGGCGGACCCCAAGGAGAGCTTGCTCGACCTTGATGAAAAGACCTGAGAGGGAGTAGTCGCACAATGCTCGGTTACAAGGTGCCGACCGGAAACCAGGCCATGATCGTTTCCGGCGGCCGGTCGAAGGGC
The DNA here is from genome assembly GCA_963757455.1 of uncultured Actinomycetota bacterium. Lineage (GTDB taxonomy): Bacteria > Actinomycetota > Actinomycetes > Mycobacteriales > Jatrophihabitantaceae > RYN-133. The sequence continues at coordinate 644,360 of CAVWSE010000005.1, read as the reverse complement.
ACCAGTCCGTTCAAGGTCGTCGTCGGTCACGGCGCATGGGTCATGCCGGGATTCCGCAAGGCCGCGTTCCTCGACCTGTCGATGTTCGAGTCGTCCGTGACCGAGTCATGCGTGTCGCGGCAGGGCATCCCGCTGCGGGTCACCGCGGTCATCGCCGCAAAGGTCGCCTCGGACGAGGCCAGCATCGTCAACGCTGCCCAGCGTTTCCTCGCCGACCAGAGCCAGACCGCCACGCTGACCGGACGCATCTTCGCCGGGCATCTGCGCAGCATTGTCGGCTCGATGACCGTCGAGGAGTTGATCACCGAACGGCAGAAGCTCGCCACCGAGGTGCTGGACGCATCGAAGGAGGAGATGGCGCGGATCGGGCTGCTCGTCGACGCGCTGCAGATCAGCGAGATCAGCGACGGCAACTCCGGCTACATCGCGGCGATGGCGGCGCCGCACACCGCAGCGATCCAGCGTGCGGCGCAGGTGGCGCAAGCCGAGGCCGACCAGGCCGCGGCGCTCGCACGGCAGCAGTCGCAGCGCGCGCAGGCGCAGTACGAACGCGACACCGTGATCGCGCAGGCCGGCTACAAGGCGGAGCAGGCAGCCGCGCAGTCGCAGGCCGACGCCGAGGCGGCCAAGGCGCAGCAGGCCGGCCTCGCAGCGCAGGCCGCATACACGTCCGACACCGAATCGGCGCAGGCAAAGGCGGCCCAGCGCGCGGCCCAGGCACGACTCGAGGCCGAGGCGGCCCAGGCGAAGGTCGAGGCGGACACGAAGGCCGCGCGCGCCGAGGCCAGCCGGACGGCAGCGCAGGCCGAGCAGGCCGCGCTCGCGGCCCGCGCCGAGTACGAGGCCAATGCCAACGCCGCGCAGGCGAAGGCGGCGCAGGCAGGTCCGCTCGCCGCCGCGCAGGCGCAGCAGGAAGTCATCGACGAGCAGACCAAGGCGGCCGAGAAACGCGCCTCCCTGCGTGAGCAGGAGCTGGTAGCCGAGGTCGTCAAGCCGGCGCAGGCCGACGCCGAACGGCTTCAGATCATCGCCCGCGCCGAGGCGAAGAAGACCGAACTGGCCGCCGAGGCGATGGCGACGTCGAACCGAGTTGCGCTCGACCAGCTGCTGATCGAGCAGTTGCCCGAGATGGTGCGCGCTGCCGCGACCGGACTTCAGGGCGCGAAGCTCACGATCTTGAACGGCACCGAGGGTGTCAACGACGTCACCCAGGGCATCGTCGGCACCGGCATGGCGCTGTTCTCGACCGTGAAGGCGCTGCTCGGCAACGACGACGACGACACGGACAAGCCCTCGTCCGACGATCGCAAGGAGATCGCTGCGCCGGACAAGCCGGCCAAGCCGTCAGCCACCTGACTCGTCCACGTCGAGTGGTGGTGTCGGGGTGGCGGGATTCGAACCCACGGCCCCTCGCTCCCAAAGCGAGTGCGCTACCAAACTGCGCCACACCCCGGGCGCTTTCGCGCCGCCAGTCTACGCAGATGCCCTACCGCGCACGATGCCGATAGAACTGGATCACCTGCTGGAACGTGGGCCGGTTCTGCCAATCGACAGCGGGCTGCCCGACGACACCGAGGGCGCGGAATTCGATCGAGTCGAACAGCGGCATCTTCTGACCTGCCGCCTTCGAGTCGCTCGAGTTCGTCCACGTCCCGACGTTGTGCCGGTTGCCGTTCGCGGCGACCAACTGCTTGTAGGTCTTGGCGAGCGCGGCGTTGATCGCCGCACGGCACGTGCCCATCCCGCCGCGGCAGAAGTGCTTCTCCAGCCCCGCGTGGAAACCGTCGCGCGGGTGCTGGCCGCGCAGCTGTTCGAGGACGGACATCATGTAGCCCTCGAAGCCGCCGTCGTACGAACTGCCCAGGTGTGCACCGCCGGAGTTCGGCGTGTTGACGAACTGCATCGGCAACGCCTTGTACCCGACCGCGGTCGCGCCGCCGGTCGAGCCCGGCGATCCGATGCCGCCTGCAGCCAGTAGCCGGTCGAAGATCGACCGGATCAGGTTCGGCATCAGCTGGTCACCGATCGCCACCGCCGCATGGTGCAGGTACTGGGTGGCAGCGGGACGCGCCTTGATGCGGTGCCCGCCGGCAGCGATCCACGACCGCAGTTGCGACAGCATCGCTTGCACGTTGGCCGGTTCCTTGTGCTTCCCGATGAACTTGAGCAGCAGCGGCAACACGGTCACAGCATCGAGATCCTGCGACGCGGCGGTCTCCATCGCATCGACGACATTTGCCCGCGTGATCTTGCCGTGGTGAATCGCGAACTGATGCTTGAGCTGGCGCTCCAGCATGATCGAACGATAGATCTGCCCGTACCCGTACTGGTCGTCGGCGGCCGCGAACCGCGGCGCCGGTTTGTTGTTCCAGCTGATCAGGTAGCCCTTCTTCGGGTTCACGTCGTGGACGTGCTTCCACGGACCGAGGAAACCCTTCCACTCGGCGTTGCCCGTCCCCCACTGCGGCATGCTCGGGTCGACGAACGACGGCCGGATCGGGTCGCGTCCGCTCACGTAGTAGCCGATGTCGCGGTTGTCGACGTAGAACCAGTTGAACGTGTAGAGGATGTGCGACGCGTTCACCATCCACGAGTGCACGTTGTGGGTGAGCGCAGGTTGCCCCCACTCGAGGAACCCGATCACCGAGTCGACGTCGTGGTTGTACGTCGAGCGCTGCAGCACGACCGCGACCGGTTGGCCGTGCCAGGTCGTCCAGCCCTGCACGACACCGTGGATCGTGCGATGGATGACGTGGTCGATCGTGGTCGGCTGACCTTGACCGCCGGGCTTCGGGTACGCCGTCTCCGAGTAGTCCTCGGTGATCATCGACCGGCACTTGCCCTTGTAGAGATAGTTCGTGCCCTGCGCAGCCGGCTTGCCGCCGCCCGGGTTGCAGATCCGCTCGAGGCGGGTGTCGATGACGTCGCTGCCTGCCGACGTCGCCGACCACGCGTAGTCCTCACCGCGGCCGAGTTCGACGACGCCGGTACCCGGGAAGGACGCCCCCTCAGCGGCGTAGCCCGGGGCGTGCAGGTCTTCGAGCGCGAGGATCTGCGGCGCGAAGTACGAGACCTGCGGGCCGAACACTGCGACCGGATGATGCGCGGTCGTGTGGTTGGCCGTGACGAGCAGCGCGTTGCTCATGTGCTTCGGCATCGCGCTCAACCCATTGATGATCGACATCGCGGTCGGGTTGGGCGCCGAGACCGAACAGTTCTGCGTCGTGTCGGTCGGTCCGCCGGTGACGGGCTTGCCGTAGTCCGGAAGGGCTCGTGCACTCTCACGGATCTTGCCCGGGATCTCGTACGGGAACGACTTGCTGGACGTCGTCGGAGCCAGCGGATCGTTGCTCGTCCGGAACTGGGCGAATGCGGACGTGCCGGCCTTGAAGCCGAGCTTGTGCCGCAGGTACTGAAGCAGGTGCGCGTTGGCCATCTCCTGGCCGCCGCCCTTGCCGAAGATGCCGCCGATGAGCCCGGCGATCGCCACCACATCGTTGACACCCCAGGTAGCGGGCGGGGCGACGGCCGCGACGGCGTAGTCGGCGGGCAACAGGCTCGGATTGGTCTGCGTTGCCGTGATGTAGGCGTTCACCCCGTCGACGTAGGAGTAGATCATCGACTTGGCCAGCGCGCCTTGCTTGCCGTACTCCTTGGGCAAGTTGTCCACCTGCGCGATCGCGCGCGCCTTGGTGTACGGAGCGAGCAGCAGCTGGTCGTGGTCCATCTGCTCGAAGGCGCAGGACGAGCCGAGGAAGTGCGCGAGCGTGCCTTCGCCGTAGTTGCGCAGCACGTCCATGAGGAACAGCCGGTCTTCGGCCTGCGCGTAGCCCGCGCCGAAGGCAGCCGACTGATCGGAGTTGCCGTAGATGTGCGGGACGTCGTGCTTGTCGCGGTAGATCGTCACGTTCGCGTTCGGTTGCTCGGTACGCGTGATGTCAGCGGGACGGACGCCGAACGACTCGTCGTTGTAGTACTTGCTCAGCCCCGAATCGGCGAGCCCGTTGTGGCCGTAGAGCAGGTTGTCGTACTTGCCGAGCTGGTCCTGGCTGTTCGGCGGCCGCGTGCCGTTCAACTCGAACTGAGCCAGGTCGGTCGTGTTCACAAGGCCGTTCTCGCCGGGCGGCAGGATGCTCATCGCGCGTCCGTCGGCGTAGTCGTTCGCACGGTAGGCGTGCGACGGCGGCGCTGCGTGAGCGCTCGCGGAATGCGCCGGAGCGGCGCTTGCCGCACCGGCGTTCGCGTCCACGACGGATGTGAGACCCGCAGTGGTCAGCGCGGCGACGGTGAGCGCGATCCAGCGAGAGCGTGGCACAGTAGAGCCTCCGGAACTAGAACAGGTTTCAGACGAGCGTCTAGACAGCTAAGCCTGAATCTGCCCAGTTCGCCATTCGGGATATCCGCCCGCTCCTAGGATCGAGCCCGTGGCCAGTCGAGCGGGGATCGTCGTCACCGGCACCGAGGTCCTCACCGGCCGCGTCAGCGATCGCAACGGGCCCTGGCTGGCCGAGCAACTGCGCCTCGCCGGGGTCGACATCGCGAACGTGATCGTCGTCGGCGACCGTCCCGACGACCTGCGCGCGGCCCTGCGCTTCCTCGCCGAATCGGGCGTGAACCTGATCATCACCTCGGGCGGCCTCGGTCCGACCGCCGATGACCTGACCGCCGAGATCGTCGCCGACTTCCAGCACCGGCCGACGGCGCTCGACACCGCGCTGGAACAGCGCATCGCCGACATCGTCGCCCGTCTGTCCGCCGGCCGCGGGTGGCGCACCGATCCCGACGCGACGGCGGCCGCCACGCGCAAGCAGGCGCTGGTCCCCGCCGGGGCGACGGTGCTCGAACCGGTCGGAACGGCCCCCGGGCTGATCGTCCCGGCTCCGGACGACGCGACCGGGCCGCCGGTGGTGGTGCTGCCCGGCCCACCGTTCGAGCTGCAGGGCATGTGGGACCGCGTGATCGCGGATCCCCTCGTCGAAGCCGCGCTCGGCGCCCGTCCGGAGCTTCGCCAGCGCACGATGCGGCTGTGGGGCGTGCCGGAATCGGAACTCGCCGCGCGGATGCGCGAGCACGACGCGGAGCTGGGCGGGCTCGAGATCACGACCTGCCTGCGCGGCGGCGAACTCGAGATCGTGAGCCGGTTCGCACCGCACGCGCAGGACTCGTACGACGGGTTCGAGAAGCTGATCGGCGCAAGCTTCCAGCGCGAACTGTTCTCGACGGACGGACGCACCGTCGACGATGTCGTCGCCGACGCGTTGCTCGAGCGTGGGCTCACCATTGCGACGGCCGAATCGTGCACGGCCGGCGGGCTCGCGTCGCGGCTCACCGACCGTCCTGGGTCGTCGGCGTACCTGCTCGGCGGCATGGTCGTCTACTCGAACGCGATGAAGACCGAACTCGCCGGGGTGCCGGCCGACTTGATCGAACGCGTCGGTGCCGTGAGCGCGGAGGTCGCGCTCGCCCTCGCCGAGGGTGCCCGAGACCGAGTCGGCGCGGACCTCGGCGTCGGCATCACCGGCATCGCCGGGCCGGACGGCGGCACCCCCGATAAGCCGGTCGGCCTGGTGCACTTCTGCGTGGCGAGCGACCAGGAACCGTTGGCACGCAAGGTGATCGTGCCCGGATCACGTGCCGACGTACGAGCCCGCTCGGTCACCATCGCCATGCACCTCGTCCGGCGCGTGCTCGGCGTTTGACCCGCTCACCCGGTGACGGTCACCTTCCCGGGCGCGGACACGTGCAGCAACGTCCAGCCGCGGCCGTCCGGACGCAGGTTTGCCTGCACGCCGGGCGATGCGTCGGCGTCGAGCACCGACGACCACCGCACGCGCAACGCGACAGTCGCCGCATGGGGTGCATCGATGACGAGCTCGTTCTGGTCGGCATCGACCATCCGGTCGGGACGACCGGCGATCGGCACCGGAGCGCGAACGGCGAACAGGTCCCACTGCGCATTCGTCCAGATCTGGGTCAGGTAGGAGGGGTTGCTCTGCACGAGTTGGTACTCGGCGTTCTCGTACAGCGTGCGCCGGTGCAGCAGCACATAGCCCACGGCGTTCGAGTCCAGCCAGGAGCGGTACTGGTCGGCGGTCAGCGACCCGCTGGTGACGGTCGGGTTCAGCGCCAGATCGACCTGGGTCTCGTAGCCACGCGCCAGTAACGCGTGCGGCAGCAGCAGCGCGCTGGCGTCGTGAGTGCCGTCGGGAATGACCTCGAGTCGGTACTGCGCGAGTCCGGGCAGCCGGTCGAGACGATGCAGCAACGGCTCGTACTGCGCCGTTTGCGCCACCGGCCCGAAGGCCGTGCGCAAGTCACCCATCGTGGCCGAGATGCCGCCGTACACGCCGAGCGCGACGCACGCCAGCGTCGCGACCGCGGATCGCCGCGCGGTTGCGACGACTGCAGGCGGCAGCCAGATCCACACCATGCGGTCGAAGTTTCCGCCGAGTGGTGTCGGGATCGCAGCGAGCACGATGCAGACGATCGCGCTGACGAGCACGGGCACCGCGACGAAGATCTTCGGCCGCGCGATCGCCATTGCGCAGAGCGCGAGGACCAGGGCGTTCGCGGTCGGCCAATTGAACGGTTCGGCGCCGACCGAGCCGTAGAGCAGTCCGAGCACGCCGAGCGTCACCAGCGTGGTCGCGAGAACCACGCTCGCGAGCAGGCGGTGCGTCTTGCCTACCCACAGCGTCCCGGTGAGCGCGATGGCGAGGAAGACTCCGGCGACAGGTGAGGCCAACACGACGAAGATGCCGGCCAGGACGGCAAGCACCCACCACCGCCGCCTGATCGCGATGACCGCGATCAATGCTCCTGCCGTGCCGACCGCGAACGCTATTCGTCCGCTCCACAGATCGAATCCGGCCGCCACGGTGACGACCCACGTGGCGGCCAACGGGTGCGCGCTGCCCCTTGCAGCCAGCGGGCACAGCAACGTGATCGCGACCGTCGCGACAGCGCCGAGGGCGGCGGCACCGATCAGCGTCGACAGGAAGGGGACGACGACCGAATAGGCACCAGGGGGCGTGGCGCCGCCGAACCAGCCGAACCAGTAGTCGAGCCCGACGCCGTTGGCGGCGGCGAATTCACGGGCCCGCGCAGCCCAGAGATCGCCGACCGGCACCTGCAGCGCAAGGAACACCACGCTGCTTGTGACGGCTACGACGACCGGCAACGCAGCGGACGCCACGCGGGCACGTGGCGTTGCTGCGATCGTGGCCATCAGGTGATCCTGCCGGGCACTCCCTGAGACGACGTCGATCGAGGTCGCGCGCTCAGGCGTCGCGCCGGCTGAGCACGCTCGCGCCCACCAGTAGCGCGACGATCGCGTATCCAGCGAGAACTGCGATCCCGACCCACGGTCCGAACAGGTTCGGGTCGAATTCGGTGGTGGCGGTGACCCGTCCGCCGATGTTCAGCGGCAGGAACTTCGCGACGTCGGTGGAGTAGGGATCCGGCAGCGCGTTCGTCAGCAGGGGCGCGACCAGCACGACACCGAACAGGGTTGCGAGCGCACCTGCGGTGTTGCGCACGATGAACCCGATGCCGACCGCGAGCAGCCCGATCAGCGTGAGATAGATGGCTCCGCCGACGATCGCGCGCACCGCGCCCGGCGTGCTCAGGTTGGCCTGCGCGTGCGTGCTTGCTTGCGCGAGCTGGCCGAGCTCGAAGCCGAGGAAGGTTGTCGGCAGTGAGATCGCGAACGTGACGAGGGCGAACACCAGCGCCTTTGCGATCAGTACCGGCTGCCGACGCGGCACTGCTCCGAGTGAAGAGCGAATCATGCCCGTTCCGTACTCGCCGGTGATCACAAGTACGCCGAGGACGCCGATCGCCAGCTGCGCGAGGAACACGCCGCGCAAGCTCACCTCGGTCGCATCGAACTGGAATTGGGCCTTCGGCCCGCTGCCGGACTCGATGCGGTTCGCATGCAGCGCGCTGAACAGCGTGCCGAGGCCATCGACGATCAGCACCATCAGGACAAGGCTGATCCAGCTCGATCGCAGCGAACGGAACTTGATCCATTCCGACCGGACGACACCGAGTTGCGTCACACGCCCGGTCGGCAGCGTCGCGGCGGTCATCGCACGGCTCCGGCGGCCTCGGTGGTCGTGCCGTGGAACTCGACGGCATCGCGCGTGATCTCCATGAACGCCTCCTCCAGAGTGGCCTGTTGCGGGGTCAGTTCGACAAGCGGGATCGCCTCGCGTGCGGCGACGATGCCGATCTGTGCGCTGTCGGTGCCCGTGACCATGAGCTCGTCCGGGCTCGAGCGCTCGACCTCGCACCCGTCCTGCGTCAGCAGTGCGCTCAGCCGGTCGGCCTCTGTGGTGCGGACGAGCACCGCGCCGGTCGTCGCCGTGCGCACCACGTCCGCGATGCTGCCGGAGGTGATGAACCGGCCGCGGCCGACCACGATCACCTCCGTCGCGGTGACCGCCATCTCGCTCATCAGGTGCGACGACACGAAGACTGTGCGCCCTTCGGCTGCGAGCGACTTCAAGAGGTTGCGAATCCAGCGGATGCCTTCCGGGTCGAGACCGTTGACCGGCTCGTCCAGGAGCAGTACCTGTGGATCACCGAGCAGCGCAGCGGCGATGCCGAGTCGCTGTCCCATACCGAGCGAGAACTTGCCGGCCCGCTTGCCGGCGACCTCGTGCAGGCCGACGAGGTCGATCATCTCGTCGACACGACGCCTCGCGATACCGTGGGTCGCTGCCATTGCGAGCAGGTGGTTGCGCGCCGAGCGTCCGGTGTGGACAGCGCGCGCTTCGAGTAGCGCACCGACCTCGTGCAGCGGCGCCGGCAGATCGACGTAGCGCTTGCCGTTGATCAACGCGGTGCCCGCCGTTGGCCGGTCGAGCCCGAGCAGCAACCGCATCGTCGTCGATTTGCCCGAGCCGTTCGGCCCGAGGAAGCCAGTTACCGTCCCTTCGCGGACCTCGAAACTCAGGTCGTCCACCGCAGCCTTGTCGCCGTATCGCTTCGTCAGTTCCCGCGCTTCGATCATGGACGGAATCATGCGGCAGCAACCGCGAAGAAGCATCGGTGCCTGCCCTGAGGGCGACCCTGATTTCAGCCCTCTCTCACCGGGGGCATCACAGCGTTCGCTCACCTCGCGGTGTCTGCAGTACAGCGCGAAGTGTCGCGTCGTGCGCTGCATCGACTGGCAGGTCGGCGCCCAGCAACCCGAGCACCCGGCGGACTTCGGGGGGATCGGGATGCGTCGCGCGGAAGTCGGTCAGCTCGGCTTGTGGCAGGTCGCCGCTAGTCGGGTGCGTCGTAGCGCCCCAGTCGATGAGGAACGGGATCAGCCCGTCGAGTCGTTGGGTGTCGGTGTCGGTGAGGCGCCATTCGAGCAGTTCGCCGGACGGGGTGCGGCGTGACATCGCGGCTACCGCGCCGGGGTCGAATCCGGCGCGGCGGGCGTCGGCAACTGCAGCGTCGATGTCCGTCGTGCGGACGGCCCATGTCACGAGCCGCGGCTCGGCATCGACCTCGACGCCGAACGGTCGTGGGCCGATGTGGTCGGGTTGGGCGGGATCGGGTCCGATGATCTCGAGGTAGGCCGCGCCGAGCCCGACGAGGTAGTTGGCTGTGCCGCGTCCAGCGTGGCTGCCGCCGCGCACTGGTCGCAGGCCGGTCGTCGCCTCGAAGTCAGCGACCGCGCTCTCCAGATCGGGGACCGCATACACGAGATGGTCGAGCTCTACCGTCATGACTCGACGGTAAGCCGCTCACGGCTCGCACCGCCTACGGACCGCAGCCACTGTCGTGTGTGAGTCGGCACGGAAGACGGAAGAGCAAGAGCGCAGCGACGGGAGTTCCGCGGGGCCTAGTTGGGTTGTTCGGTCCGGTCGCGACGAAGTCGCGAAGCGGTGAGTCCTCGCTGGTAGGTGCGGTGGCGCTGGTAGGCATGCTTCAGCCGCTGGTCACTCGCGGGTCAGTTCGGGGAAGTCGTGCATGCGTGTTGCGTCTCGGTTTCTGGTCGGGGTCGACCCAGGCTGGCGGGACCCAGTGGGGTAGGTCGTTGAGCATGATCGATTTCCAGCCCATGCGTTCGAACAGGGCGTGGTTGGCGGTGCAGACAAGGGTGCCGTCGTCGACCGCATGTTCTTCGGGTGATCGCGTAGTCGGTGACGTGATGTGCCTGGGTCCACGACAGGGGCGCATCGCAGCCGGGGTAGCTGCAGCCTTTGTCTCTGGCGAACATGGCTAGTCGTTGTTGTTCGGTGAACAGGCGGTGCTGGTCGGAGTAGGCGACGATCGCCTCTGGTCTTCGACAGCAGCACGAGGATGGCTTTGGCTTTCGGGTCCAGCCACCGGTCGGCGACCGCGGCCGGGATCGCGTAGCCGTGGGCGGTCTGGGCGATGCCGGTGCCGTTCGCGTACTCGTCGACGGTCGCGGTGAGCACCAGGGTGGTGGCGCAGCCGTTCGCACTCGGCAACGAGCCGGAGGAGTAGAGGATTTTGAACCCGCCGAGCAGCGCGTCGTGGCGCCGCTGACCCGGCGTGCGCGGGTCGCGTTCACCGTCGGGGCCTTGGTGGGGTTTGGCCGAGGGTGTCGAACAGGGTCTCGAGGTATTCGGCCGCTTCGCAGGTCAGCTCGCCGGCGATGCGTGGCGGACCCGTCCGCGCGGCGGTGCAGCGACACCTCCCGGCGCCGGTGCGCGGCTTCGATGTCGCGGAAGGCGCCGTCCTGGTCGACCGCGCTGTAGAGGTCGTGGGCGAAGCGGGCCAGGGTGTCCGGGTCGTGCTCGCGCGCGCAGTCGAGCAGCTGGGTCTCGAACAGCGGGCCGGCGGTGTCGGCCACGAAGTCGCTGATCCGATCCGCGGTCGCCACGACCGTGATCGCGTGCCGGGTCGAGATCGCCCCCTCGGCCAACGCGGCCGCGGTCTGTGGATGCGCCGCCTCGACCGGCTCCCCGGTCAGCGTGCGCCGCGGCGTGACCGCGGCAGCCAGCCGCACCCGTCCCGCCGCATCACGGGCACCGATCCTCAAGACCTGCCGCAACAACACCGCCGTGCTCTTCGCACCCAGATCATGCGCCAGACACTCGGCCTCGACCTGCGCGATCAGACCGAGCTGCTCGACCTCGATCGCCTGCTTCCGAGCCTCCAGCTCACGCAGCCGATCCAGCACTGCGGTGCCAGTCAACGATGCCGCTGCTCACGTGTTCGATTCTATCTCTTCCGAGGAAGAAATACCAGAGCCACGACCGAGAATCCGCATAAATATATGAAGATTCGCTCCCCCGTCCGATCGAGACGATCTCTGCCGGATCGGGAATGATCATGCCCATGAACGACTCCGACGCACGCGTCGATGTACGTGTCGCGCTGCTCTCGGATACCGCACGCTGCATATACGCGCGAGGTCAACCGACGATGGTGGTCTGGACGTGCGCAACGGGTTCGGGTCACGGCACTTGGCGCGTGAGGAGATCGACGAGTTCCGGATCGGGGGCAACGGCGGAGCGAGGATCGGGAACCTCGTCGTTCAGGTGTTGCTGCGCGACCGCACGACCTACAGCCTTGCCGTGACCACGTCGCCGGCCCTGTTCGGCGGCAGGCGAACCGTGCGGAGTCTCGAACAGCTCGAGCCTTGGCGCACGCAATACTGACCCTCATGCGTCCGTTCCACTTCCTCGCCGACATCCACGACATCGTCAGCGGCGACGAGCTCGCCGAACGCGCGAAGCGCGCCGAGGACATGGGTTATCACGCCCTGGTGATCCCCGATCATCTGCTCGGCCAGTTGTCGCCAGTCGTCGCGCTGGCGACTGCGGCCGCGGTGACTTCTTCGGTGCGGCTCGCGGCGTTCGTGCTCAACAACGACCTGCGGCACCCGGCGATACTCGCGCAGGACCTTGCGAGTATCGACGTGCTGTCCGGCGGACGAGTGGATGTCGCGATCGGCGCCGGCTGGAACAAGCCCGAGTACGACGCGATCGGGCTGAGCTTCGATCCGACGCCGGTGCGTCAGGCTCGCCTCGAGGAATCGATCACCGTCCTCAAAGGCATGTTCGCTGCCGAACCGTTCAGCTTCGCCGGCGAGCACTACACGATCACCGACTACACCGGCATGCCGACGCCTGTGCAACGTCCGCATCCGCCGTTCTTCGTCGGCGGCGGCGGGCGGCGCACGTTGACCCTTGCCGCGCGTGAGGCGGACATCGTCGGGCTCGCACCGCGCATCACCAAGGGTCCGAAACTCGATGCCCACTCGATCACTTGGGACGCAACCCGCGAGAAGATCGAGTGGGTCCGCGAAGCGGCCGGCGATCGGTTCGACTCGCTCGAGTTCAACATCTACCCGTCGGCCTGGGCACCGGTGATCACCGATGACGTCCGCGGCGAGATCGGTCGCGTCATCGATTCGGTCCGCGAGCGGACCGGAGTCGAACTCACCTACGACGAGGCCGTCGACTCCCCGCACGTGTTCGTCGGGAGCGTCGACGGCCTCGTCGAAAAGTTCCTGCGCCTGCGCGAGGAACTCGGCATTACATCAATTCTGTTGGGCGATCTTGGTGAGCTCACCCCGGTGTTGGAGCGGCTCGCCGGTCAGTGATCATGGCGTCGGCGTGCCGTAGACGCGCTGGGCGTGCTTGGCGTACGCACGGCGGCCCATCGACAGGACGACGTTGCGCATCGGCCCGGGCACAGCGCCGAGCATCTCGCGCATGACCTCGGGGTCGCCGTCGTAGGCGAGCATGCCCAGGACGCGCGGGCCGTCCTTCAACGGCGTGCTGCGTTGCGCAGTCTTGCCGATCTTTGCCCACTCCTTCTGGGTGATGCACGCTTCGACGAGCGGCATCACGTGCTGCTCCTCGGCATCGAGGTGCTCGATCAACGCGGTGTAGAGCCGCGTGTAGACGGCCGCAAGTTGAGCGGCACGCGCCGAATCGGCGTCCTTGCGCCAAGCCGCACGCTCGACGACGGTGTGCTCGAGCAGTTCGGCCACGACGTGGTGCTGCGACTCCATCAGCTCGACGATCGGAGCGATCTCGGTCGGAACGCGCTCGAGCAACTTCGGCCAGAGCATCTCGTCCTCGATCGTGTGGTGGTGATGCAGGAATCGATCGACGAGGTCGAGGTGTGTCGCGACGAGGTTGGCGTGCATCCGGTCGCCGTGCTCGACCGAGCGGAGCAGCTCGGGTGCGAGGCGTAGTTCGCGACGGAAGGCAGAGTGAATCGTTTTCATCTCGGCGCCCGCGCCGACAGCGGTCTTGACGGCGGGCCGAGTAACGGTGGTCGTGCTCATGACAGCTATCTCCTACTGATCGGTATGGGGTATTGGGCAATAGAGAGCGTTGATGGGGGCGCGTGATACATGCTTCGCGCGCCGAGTCCCCGTCGCACGCCTGCTAGCAGGACGATGCGACGGGGTGGCTACTACGCCTCAACCCCAATCGATCAGTTGCTGCGGTCACCCGAGCGCGAACTCGTGGCAACCCACCAATGTGCTACCCGTTGCCGACGCGTACAGCGTGGGCACTCCGACGTGGACCGGTGATCACGTCCTGTTCGCGCCCGCCGGCGTCGACTGTGACGTCTGCGGCGGCGTTCCCGGAGTGAGCACGGGCACCTGGGCCGACCCCTTTTCAGGCCGCCTGACGAGCATCCAACGCTGGCCGTCCAGCAACCTCGTCGGCGCAGAGTCGTTCAGCTGGACCGGCGCCGCTGTCCTCGCCCTAGGTTCGGACGCGCACGTCGCCGCCTGGAGCCCCGCATCGCATGCGTGGACGCAGCTTGAGTCGTTGCCGTACCGAGCCGACTCGGCAGTACAGGTCTGGACAGGCAAAGAACTGATCGTCTGGGGCCAGCTGTACGCGCGGCCCTCCCCCGACCCGAAGGCTGGCAGCGTGCCACCCGTGCGCGAACCCACCGGGCTCGAGTTCCGCCGTCATTGACAGTCACTCGCCGGACCGGGCGAGCACGCGCAGCGCACGCAGCGTGTTCCACCGACTCGGGCGGCCGTCGCCGTCCTCCATGGCGAAGTGCACTGCGCCGGCATAAGTGTTCTCGAGCAGCCACGTCCCGTCCGGCTGCCGCTTCGAGCGGACGAGCTCGATCGCCTCGCGCAACTGCGGATGCTGCTCGTCGCCGACGGCGCAGAAGTAGTCGAGTCCACGCAACACGTCGTAGTGCCACCACGTCGGGAACGAGAACGTCAGCCAGTCGGCGTCGATGATCTCGCCGGTGCTCAAACGCCGCATCAACGACCGCTCGAGCAGGTACTGCTCGGCACGATGCCGCGCATCCGTGACCGACTGCGCTCCGCCCGCGCGCTCGTACTCGAGCAAGCCTTCGAGCACACAGATCGTCGTGTCGAACGACGACCGCACCGACCCGTTCTCGACCTCGCAGTTCCATCCGCCGTCATCGAGTTGCTCACCGAGCAACCGCGCGACAAGTGCGTCCACGTCGACGCCGAAGTACGCACCGAGCGCGACAGTACGTCCATTGATGCACGGTTCCACCTCGCCATCGAAGAACGGCGATCCGTCGTACTCCCACCGCGAGTTGTCGCGCACGAGCGCGACCTTCTCGCGGACGATGTCGGCGTCCGGGTCGATGCCGAAGTCGCGCAGCAATCCGAGCGTCGGCAACGTGGACGTCCACGGTTGGCCCTGCGAGAAGTCACCGCGGAAGTCGGCAGGGAAGCACGCGCCGCCCGCCCAGCCGTCGTCGGCGCACAGCGCGAGCAACCGCGCACCCCAGCCCTCGGTCGCAACCTTGGCGCGCTCGGTCGCGACATCGTCGGCACCGGTGTCGGTGAGATCGCGCAGTACCTGCCACCGAACGGCGGGGTCGGAGTCGAGCAGCCAGGCCATGACGTTCATCGGACGCACCGCCGATCCTGTGCGACGCTGGCACGGTGGCCATCTCGGGAGCGCACGTCATCATTTACAGCGCGAACTCCGACGCCGACCGGGCGTTCTTCCGCGACGTGCTGGGCTACCCGCATGTCGATGCCGGCGGCGGCTGGCTCATCTTCGCGTTGCCACCCGCGGAGCTGGCCGTGCACCCGAGCAGTTCGAGCACGGAGCACGAGCTGTACCTGATGTGTGACGACCTCGCCGAGACCACGGCTGCGCTGCACGCGCACGGAGTCGACTTCGACGAGATCACGCACGAACGATGGGGACACGTCACGCGGTTTCGGCTGCCGGGCGGGAGCAGCATCGGTCTCTACGAACCGCTGCACCCGCGCGCGACCGAACTCTGACGACGTGGCCGGCGCGTAGGGCTGCACGACGCGTCAGCCCACGCACAGGCAGAACGGATGGCCGGCCGGGTCGAGAAACACTCGAAAGCTCGTGCCCGGCTGATGATCGTGCTTGGTGGCGCCGAGTTCGAGTACCGCTGCTTCGGCGGCGTCGAGGTCGTCGACGTCCACATCGAGGTGCATCTGTTGCGGCACGTCCTGGCCAGGCCACTGCGGAGGGCGGTACGAGTCGACCTTCTGGAACGCGAGCGAGTCGCCGTAGTCGGCACGGATGGCCGACCACTCGTCGTCGTTCTTCTCGATCGTCCAACCCAACAAGGCGCCGTAGAACGCGGCCATTGCCTGCGGGTCGGGGCAGTCGAGGACGGTAACGGGAAAGCGTGCGATAGCCATGTGCCGCAGTCTAGGAACGGTTGCGGACGATGGGCGTCCGCAATGGCGGTGTACGCGCGGCGTCAGGCGTTCGCGATCATCACAGGGTGGACGTTCATGGCGCACTCACGCCGAGCCGGCAAGTGAGCATCGGCCATCGCGCGCCGCTGGTGCTGCTCGCGGCGTGCGTGTTCTTCGCGATCTCCACCGAGATGTTGCCGGTCGGCCTGCTCCCCGAGATCGGCCGCGGGCTGGACGTGTCGTCGTCGGCCGCCGGTGTCCTCGTCTCGATCTACGCGGTGCTCGTCGCAGTCCTGTCCGTGCCGATCGCGGCGCTCGCTGAGCGCTGGCCACGCCGCACAGTGCTCGCCGTGCTGCTAGCCGCCTACACGCTCAGCAACATCGTTTTCGCCGCGGCACCCGACTATGCCGTCGCGGTCGTGGCTCGGACGATCGGCGGCGTGGCGCACGCGGGCTTCTTCGCCGTGTCGGTCGCCGCGGCGGTGTCACTCGTAGACGTCACCCAATCAGGACGAGCGATCGCCGTGGTGATGGTCGGCAATGCGCTTGCCCTCGTCTTCGGCGTGCCGGTCGGGACCTTGCTCGGCACCGCGCTCGGCTGGCGCTGGGCATTCGCCGTGCTCGCCGTGGCGTTGGGTGGGCTCGCAATTGCCGTCGTACGGCTGCTGCCCGACCAGCCGCCGGCCCGAACGACCTCGCGGACGTCGGTTCTCGTGGGCATTCGCCGTCCCGCGGTCGTGATCATGGCGAGCGTCATCACGCTGCTCGCGCTCGGACACTTCACGCTCTACACGTACGTGAGCCCGCTGCTGCTCCACGACGGTGTTGCCAGTGGCGACATCGGGACCGTGCTGTTCGGTTACGGGTGCGGCGGTCTGGTCGGCCTTGCCGCCGCAAGTGCGATCGTCGCGCGCCGCCCGTACGAAGCCTTGGCGGTCGACATCGTGCTTACTGCTGCGAGCCTCGTCCTGGCCGCGGTGGTCGCCTCGACGATCGGCATAGTCGCCGTCGTTGCCGTGTGGGGGATCGCGTTCGGCGCATTCCCGACGTTGACCCAGACGGTGATGCTGCATTCGGCCGGCGACGCCACCGATGCCGCCACCTCCCTCGTCAACGCGACGACGAACATCGGCATTGCCGGTGGCGCGCTGCTCGGCTCGCGACTGCTCGGCGTCATCACGGTGCCCGAACTCGGTTGGGTCGGCGCCGGACTCGTCGCCGCGTCCCTGATCGTCTACGCGCCCAGACTGCGGCGTCGAGCCCGCGCGACGTAGCGTCGAAAACAAGATCTGTTCGGCCGAGGGGGGCCGGCGGTCGAGCCGACGGCCACGACATCGGCGATCAGCTTCTCGTCGGTCTCGTCGAACTCACGCGCGTCGGCCACCTCGCGGAGCTGCCGCGATGCCGGCCTCGCGCTCATTGAGCGAGCGTAGGAGTCGACACTGAGCGCTTCGAAGTCAGTGCGCACCTCCTAGCATGGTCCGGCGACTGTGTAGGTCGCACCCGAACCGGAGTCAGGCGCGCGGTCGACGGCGGCGACGTAGTGCAGACCGCTGCCCTGGATGGTGAACGATCCGTGGTCATCGGCGTAGGGGGCTCGGAGTTTCGCCAGTTGGCCGGGATTGCCGATCGACGATCGTGCCACCGTCCAAGTGATCTTGCCGTTGGGCCCCGTCGTGAACGTCCCGGTAGGTGTGCCGGTTGAGGTCATCTTGCCCGCCGCGTAGGTGCCCACGTCGTAGCTTTGCAGACCCGGACCGTTGCTGGTCGCCGACACGTAGTAGGTCTTGCCTGCGAAGTTCCAGTATGCGTTCCATTCGGTCGACGCCGTACCGGGTGCGGGTGTCTCGGACAGGTTGTTGAGCGTCATCGTCACCTTTACGTGCGAGACGTCGGGCGTTACGAACGAGGCGTTGAGGATGTCGTCGCTCGCGATGTTCTGCTCGTTGGCGCCGTTGGTGGCCGACCCCGCAGCGTCGCCGCGAGGGTCGAGCACCTGCGGGCCGGGACACGACGAACCGCGCGGAATGACCGCCACCGAGTAGCGGTGGCGGGGGATCGCGGAGCCGTTGAGCGCGGACAAACCGCTGTTTTGGCGGGTGTAGACCGTGCTCGCGTTCCCTGGGCTCGAGAAGTCGCTGGCGAAGGCGATGTTCGCCCGTCCGGCGCTGTCGATCGCGACCTGGAAGAAGTCGAGCAGAGTGCGGTCACCTGGGCCAGTGATTCCGCACGTGGTCCCGTTGTTGCACACCGATCCCTTGTGGATCGGCGGCGTGACTGCCTGCGACCTGGAGGTCACCGTCGGCGTCGGTACGTGGGCGCTGCTGGCACTGGCAGCATGGAACAGCTGCGCGAACGCCACCGTCCAGATCGTCGTCCCGTGCGCGTTGTCGTTCGTACCCGGGTTGCGGTAGGCGCTCGTGTCGCCGCCGGCGCCGTGGTACCAGACGACGTCGATTTTGCCGGGGCCTCCGCCGACAAGCCAGGGGAACAGGTCGGCTCGGCCCTTGTCGGGCTTGGTCCCGAGGTTGTCGGTGTTGATTTGGAACGGCTTCGTCCAGGAGCCGCCGTGGTTTGTCGACGCGACGTACTGCACTTTGAAGCCGTCGCTCCACAACGCGTAGAGGTAGCCGGCCTGGTCGATGCCTATGACCGGGAACACGAGGTCGAGCTCGCGCTTGCTCGACGCCGGCACCGAGAAGATCTTGCTATCGGTCCAGGTCACGCCGCCGTCTACCGACTTGGCCAGGTAGAGAGTGTCAAGGTAGTCGTAGCCAGCGGTCGGCGACTGCGCCGCGGCGGTCTCCTGCGCGTTCGCCGTGCCAGCGAAGATCGCGTACAGCGGATGGATCTGCTCACCGCTGCCGACCGGCGCTGCCGGATAAAACTTGCCTTTGACCGGATGCGCGTAGTCGGTAACGATGTTGCCGATCTTGACCTGCGGCTGGGTGTAGGCGTGACTGGGGTCGATCAGGCTCCCTATCGCCGCGATACCGCCAGGACCCGCCTGGGTTACATAGGTGAACCCGCCGTCATAGGACACGCTGTCAACGATCTGGCCGGTGTCGACCTTGTGATAGATCAGGTGGTTCGTCAGCCTCCCGTCGAAGGTCTGCCACTGCCGGTCGGTCGCAGTGTTCTGCGTCGCGTAGAGGTTGGGAGGGTTGGTGAACGATTCGCCGCACGAATCGGATCGGGCTGCGGTGAAGTTGTCGAGCAGATCGATGTTGTGCAAACCGGTGTAGGCGATCGCCGGGCACGGTTTGCTCGGGTCGAGCCGGCCGACCGAGATCTCCGAGTCGCCGCCGCCCGTGCCGAGGTCGGGCTGCTGCGGCGCGCTGCCCTTCATCGTGTACGTACCGTCGGGGTTCTTTTTCTCGTCCACGTACCAGAAGTTGCTACCGGTACCGGCCGGTGCGGACACGATCGCAGCCTGGCGATCCTTCGAACCAGCCGGGAGTTCCTTGATGCTTGGCTCGGCGCCCGCACCCAAGACCAGCGGCGGCGACCAAGCCGGCAGCGGCGCGGCAGCCGCGTGCGACGATCCGCCCGCGCCAATCGCAGTGCCCGCGAGCACCGCGATCGCAACCGCTGTTGTCGACACAGACTTCGACCGACGCAACAGCTGCATGGATCCTCCTCGGGGTGCTCCCGATCATGCCCGACCACGCCGGTTACCGCGACATGGAGTTCCACGGTATTTCGCTAAGCTGCCCCGATGCGTCCTCTGGGCCCGACTGTGATCAGCGCGGCCTTTCTCGCGCTCGTCGCGTGCTCGAGTTCCGCCGCAGGTCCGAGCGAGTCGAATCGCTCGTCGCACGGCTCCGGCAGCAGCGGGCCGGCGTGCGCCGCCGTGAGCGGCACGCTGACCTGGCCCACCGGCGTCCCGCGCGACCTACCGAAACCGCCCGGCGGCATGGTCACCGCGACGAAAAAGCTCGCGCCCTCGTCAGCCGGCGGCCAACCCGGCGTCGTGGTATCGGTGAACGCGCCGGCCAGCCTCCACGAAGAAGTCCTCTACGTGACGCGCACCTTCCCACTCGCACACTTCGTTCTCGGACGCGGCGACGCAGAGAAGGACGAGGCCGACATCCCGTTCTCGCGCGCCGATGTCACCGGCCAGCTGCGACTGAGCCGGACGGGCGAGTGCGCGACCACGTGGATCCTCACCCTGCTACCGCGTCACTGACCTCCCCCGAGAAAGAGACGCGACTCTCACGGTCCCAGCGCGACTCGTCAGCGGGGGCGCGTTCCATCAGTTCGGCGCTTCTGATCAATTCTCGTCCCAGGACTCCCGCAGATTCTTGCGGACTGTTTGCGGACTAAAGGCCAGTTGATCAAGCTTGAAGGAGCGTGACTCGAACATTGCCCTGTCGTTCTGCGGCCTGATTGGGCGTGCGTTTGGCGTTGCACACCCGTTTCATGATCGTTTCACGGCGCCCCGGGTGGCCGATTTTGGCGCGTTATGGCGCTAGTTTGCGGCCCCGAGAGCCCATCCGTACCGCTCTACTGCGGCGACGAGGTCGGCGTTGGTGAAGCACACGTATTTGTGGTGGCTGCCTTGGCTTCCTCGGACTTGTCCGACGAGCCGACCTCCTTGAATAGCCGCAAGCATGTCCTCACCTCGGAAGCCCGCGAACCGATTCGTGCACAAGTGATCATATGTGATGTGGTGGCCGGCCGCGGCTACGTCAGGATGAAGCGCCCACTGATCCCCTCGCCGAGTCCAGATTTGTCGGCGGTATCGGAGACCCGATTCGCCGAGCAGTGCGGCGATGCTGATAGAAGTACCAATTTAGGAGAAGTTCCAGTACCGAGACATTTTCTGGAACAACGTCGGCATCCGCGGCGGAATCGCCCCAGCACGCCAGTACATTCACGAACTGCTCGAAGACGTCCTCACAAGCCGCATCAACCCCGGCCGGGTGTTCGACTTCGAGACCGACCTCGAGGAGGTCGGCGAGGCCTACACGGCGATGGACGAGCGACGCGCAATCAAGTGTCTCCTCCGCGTCAGTGACCTCTGAGGGGGCCAGGATCAGGCCGGGCACAACCAGGCCGAGTGATATCGCCCGCACAGCGGCACTCTCCTTCGCTATGAACCGACGGCAACGCTAACCCACTCCCGGTGCGACCCGGTTGGTTAAGGCTGGAAAACGATCAAGATCTTCTGCGAAGCTGCGCAAGATATGCACTATCTGTCGATCCGAATTGCGATGTCGCTTCGCGCACCACACAATCGCGGTACTAGCACGAATGGTGCAGCGTGCATTGTGGGGGATTCGGTTGCGTATCAAGCTGTCATTTCAGCCTCGGGCTCCCTACTCACGCGCGATCGGAGCGCTCGCGACGCTCGCTTTGGCCGGTTCGGTGCTGTCCGCCGCGCCCGCAGGGGCGGTCGGTTCAGGAACGGAGCACGCCACTCCGGTATCGGCCGTTCCCGCCGCCTACACGCCCAACGTGACCAACGGGGTCGTCTACGCAATCACCGGCGTCGGCACCTCGATCGTTGTCGGGGGAAGCTTCACGGGCGTGCAGAACCACGGTTCGTCGACCACGCTGACGCGCAATCGTCTGGTTGCCTTCAATGCCGGCACCGGAGCGGTGTCCACGACCTTCGCTCCGAACCTCGACGGCACGGTCGAGGCCGTCTACCCGGGCCCGACCGCCAACACCGTGTATGTCGGCGGTGCTTTCAACAACGTCAACGGGGTCAAGTCCAAGGGCATCACCCTGCTGAACACGACGAACGGTTCGATCGTCACAGGTTTCAAGCCCCCGGTTGTCAACGGCGTCGTCTACGGCATCGCACGGGTCGGCAACCGGGTCCTTCTCGCCGGGACGTTCACGCAGGCCGGATCCGTCGCGCACGGCGGGCTGGCCTCGCTCAACGCGTCGACCGGCGCGCTGGACCCCTTCATGTCGGTTCAGGTGGCGGGGCACCACAACTACGACGGGACGAGCGGTGCCAACGGCGCAGTCGGCCCGCGCGCGATCGCGGTCAACCCGGCCGGAACCCGCGCGATGGTGATCGGCAATTTCAAGACGGCAGACGGCCTCGCCCGTGACCAGATCGCAATGATCGACCTGGACGGCAGCCAGGCGCAGGTCGATCCCAACTGGTCGACCGGTCAGTACACCGCCGCGTGCTTCAACTGGGCCTTCGACACCTACATGACCGACGTCCAGTACTCGGCCGACGGCACGTACTTCGTCGTCACCGCGACCGGTGGTAGCGGAAACAACAACGACGGCTCGAACTCGCTGTGCGACACCGCCGCCCGCTGGGACTCGTCCGCGACCGGTTCGGACGTGCACGCGACCTGGGTCGACTACACCGGGCAGGACAGCCTGTGGACGGTGCAGATCACCGGATCCGCCGTCTACGTCGGTGGTCACCAGCGGTGGCTGAACAACTCGCACGGTTACGACAACCCCGGCCCGGGAGCAGTTCCGCGCCCCGGCCTGGCAGCGCTCGATCCGGTGAGTGGTGTTCCGCTGACCTGGAATCCCGGTCGCAATCCGCGCGGCGCCGGAGCATATGCGCTCTACGCATCCTCGAGCGGCCTCTACGTCGGCAGCGACACCGACTACATCGGCAACCGCAAGTACCTGCACAAGAAGGTCGCGTTCTTCCCGCTCGCGGGCGGCGTGGCCACGGCGTCGACGGCGACCGCGCAATTGCCGTCCAACCTGTACATGGCGGGTTCCCTGCCCCAACCGGGCTCGACCAACGTTCTCTATCGCGTTGACGCCGGCGGCCCGGCGCTCGCAGCGACCGACAACGGACCTGATTGGCAGGCCGACGCGTCAGACTCCGACCCCGGTGCGCAGTATCACGACACCGGCAGCAATACCGCGCCCTGGGATTGCTGTGCGGCGCTCGCGCCGACCGTGCCCCCGTCGACGCCGGTCTCACTGTTCAACAGCGAGCGATGGGCCGAGTCGCACTGGTCTTTCCCGGTGCCGGACGGGACGCACGTCCAGGTGCGGTTGTACTTCGCCAACCGCTATCCCGGCACGAGCAACCCTGGGGATCGAGTCTTCAACGTGTCGGTCGACGGCACTCAGGTGCTGTCGCACTACGACATCGTGGCCGACGTCGGGGATCAGACGGGGACGATGAAGCAGTTCGACGTCACCGCGCCGGCCTCGGGCATGATCACTATAGATCTCGGGCAGGTCCAAGAGAATCCGCTCATCAACGGCATCGAGCTGATCAACACCGATGCCGCGGCCGGCGGCGGTCCGTCGCTGGACACGCTCGCCTACCGGTCGATCAACGGTAACCAGATAGGCAGCCTGACCCAGGTGCCGACCGGCGGGGTCGCGTGGGGATCCACCCGCGGTGCCTTCATGGTCGGGAACACGATCTTCTACGGCACGTCGAGCGACTCGTTCTACCGCGCGACATTCAACGCAGGCTCGGTCGGAACACCGACGCTCGTCGACCCCTACAACGATCCGGTGTGGTCCAACGTCAGCACGGGTTCAGGCCAAAACTATCGGGGCACCCCATCGGGTTATTACGGGGAGCTCAATGAGGTGACCGGCGCGTTCTATTCCGGCGGTCGGCTGTACTACACACTGCTCGGCCAGCCGGACCTGTACTCGCGGTGGTTCAGCCCGGACAGCGGCATCGTCGGCTCCGAGGAGTTCTCGACGTCCGGTGCCGACCTCAGCAACGTCGCAGGCATGGTGCTCTCCGGGTCCACGCTGTACTTCGCGGACCGCACCACAGGAGACCTGCACACGGTTCCGTTCGCCAACGGCGTTGCTGCCGGAAGCGACACGATCGTCAGTGGCCCGGGCTTGGACGGTCGGGATTGGCGCGCTCGGGGCATGTTCCTCAATGGCGCCGGTTCGAGCGGTGGCGCGAACGTGGCGTACGTGAACGGAGCCAGCGCGAACTCGCGGACGACCGCGAATCCGTCGGTCACTGTGCCTACCGGCGTGAGCGCTGGTGACACCGAGCTCCTGTTCGTCACGACCAACGCCGCCGGCAAATCGTCGGCGCCGACCGGACTTTCCGGCTGGACTCAGATCGCGAAGCAGACCAGCTCGGCCCTCGAGACGATCGGGTACCGGCGGACGGCGACCGCGGGCGACTCCGGAAGCACCGTGACAGTGCCCTTGTCGTCGGCGATACCGACTGATCTGCAGTTCGCTGATTACAGCGGCGTCGCAGGTGGCGCGCCGACGTCGGCCACCGCGACGGATGCGAATCAGCTCAACCATGTGACGCCGACCGTGTCCGTGGCAGGGAGCGGATCGTGGGTGCTGTCGTACTGGGCGGACAAGAACTCGGCGGCTACGTCAACCTGGTCACTGCCGAACACCGTCACGCCACGTGGCAGCAGCGTGGGCACGGGCGGTGGCCATGTCGACGGAGCCTTCGCCGACAGTGGCGCTGCTGTTCCGGCCGGCAACTACGGCGGACAGAGCGCATCGACCGGTGCGGTGTCGGGCAAGGGGAACATGCTCAGCGTCGTGCTCGCGCCGGCCTAGGAGCTGACGGCCGCTTCAGCCGGCCGCGAACCTCAAGAGCAACAACACAGAGAACCTCACCCGCGGCGCCTTCCGTGTCATGGGGCTGGCCAAAACCAGCCTCATGCTCGGCATCTACGCGGCCGCCACCAACCTGCGCATGCTCCGTAACTGGACCGCCCGGCAAACCGAAATCGAGAACGCCCGAATCGAACCCGCCATCACCCGCAACGGACAGCCGCCGCGGACGCACGATGAGGAACTGGCGAGGCGCCGACCCGCCGACTGACCCGCGGGCGACGAGAACCAAGCGCTGACAGCAGGACACCCCGATCCCGCTTGCCCCAAACTGCCTCCCGACCCGCTAGACGCAGAGCGCCAGCTGCACGGCCGCGATCCAACCGGCGAACGGCGCCGATCAGGCGACTGTCAGCGACCGATTAGGCGATCCGGCATCGTCCGGACGCGGTTCGCGTCGAATTTCGTGAGCAAGGTCCCCGGACTTTCGTGAGGACCCCATGGAGCGGGCGACGAGAATCGAACTCGCGTAATCAGTTTGGAAGACTGAGGCTCTACCATTGAGCTACGCCCGCAACGACTTGCGATGAGACACAATACCGGGCGTGATCAGGCGATTGGCGACAGCAGCGTTCATCGGTACCGCCCTTCTCGCCGTTCCGGCGACACCGGCAGCGACCGCGGCGACGACGTCCGGGCACATCCAACGCGGCGTCGACATCGCTCAGCGCTATGCCGCTGCCAACGGAATGCGCACCGGCATCGCCGTGCTCGATCTGCGCAGCGGCCAGATCTGGCAGTCCGGTGCCGCGCGGCAACGCTTCGCCTCGGCTTCGGTCGTGAAGGTCATGATCGCCACGCGATTGCTGTTGAGCGGCCAGATGCACGGTGCCGTCGCCAAGCGCGCGTGGTCGATGATCACCGCGTCCGACAACCAGGCGGCATGGGCGCTCTACCCACGGGTCGGACGCGACCGTCTGCTCCCCTGGCTCGAGAACCACTACCACCTGTCCGGTATCGGCGCGGCGCCGACGATGCACGGGATCTGGGGCAGCACGCAGATCACCGCGCGAGGCATGGTGCGCTTCTACGACGCCGTCCACGACGACCACACGGTCTGGCCCTGGCTGCTGAGGGCGATGCACGCCTACAAGACGGTCAGCGCGAGCGGCGAGCCGAACGCATTCGGCCTCGCCAAGGCCGCACCGAAATCGGCGGTCAAGAACGGGTGGGACACCAATCGCGACGTGCAGCACCCGTCCAACGCGATCATCAACACGACCGGCATCACCATCAACGACGGCTGGGCGGTCGCGATCCTGTCCGAAGGACCGCACGATCTCTACTACGCACCCGGCGAGCAGATCGTCACGGGCGAGGCGGTTCGGGTCGTCCGAGGCATCACCGGCGGTCCGATCCCGCCGGTCCCCGCTCCGCGCACCGTCGTGCTCGACCCCGGCCACAACGGCGGCAACAGCACGCACCTGCGCGAGATCAACCGGCTCGTCTACGCGGGCTACGGGCGCCGCAAGCCGTGCAACACGACCGGCACCGAAACGAACGCCGGCTATCCCGAGCATGCGTTCACGTGGTGGGTGGCCAACCGCGTGCGCACCATGCTGATCGCGCACCATGTCCGCGTGATCATGACCCGTAGCAGCGACACAGGCGTCGGGCCTTGCGTCAACCGCCGCGCCGCGATCGAGAGCACCAAGGGCGTGAGCGCCGCCATCGCGATCCACGCCGACGGCGCCCCTGCGTCCGACCACGGTTTTCATCTGTGCGTCGACAGCCGCCGTCCCGAAGGCGCCGGGCCGAAGACACCGGGACTGACGCGCCGGCTCAACGCCGATCTGCACAGCACACTGGCGTCATCGTCCGGACTCACTGTCGCCAACTACGTCGGCAACAACGGCTACTACTACCGCGACGACCTCGCCGGACTCAATCTGTCGAAGAGCCCGACCGCGTTCCTGGAACTCGGCAACATGCGCAACGCGTCCGATGCCGCGAAGCAGAGTTCGGCATCGGGACGGGGCCGGATCGCCGCGGCGATCACGCGTGGGATCCTGGCGTACCTGAACTCCCTCTCCTAGGACGGCGCATGAATCCGATGCGGTTGACCGGACCGCCCATGCCGATTCAGCTCGGCGGGAAGCCCGTCCCCGCCGTCGGACGAGTCCGCATGTACGTCTGCGGCATCACGCCGTACGACGTCACTCACCTCGGCCACGCGGCGACCTACATCTGGTCCGATCTCGTCGACCGGGTGTTGTCGTGGCACGGCCACACCGTCACCGTCGCGCGCAATGTGACCGACGTCGACGACGTCCTGTTCGCCGAGGCGCGACGCCGCGGTGAGTCGTACTCGATGATGGCCACGCTGCAACGTGCGACGTTCGAGTCGACGATGGCGGCGCTGCGGGTACGCGTGCCAGACCACTCACCCACTGCCGCGCAGGCGGTCGGTCACGTGGTGCAACTGGCGACGGCGCTGCTCGCGCGCGATCGCGCATATGTGCGTGGCGGCACGGTCTATGCGCGCACGGCGTCCGCGGCCGGTGACCTCGACCGCGACAGCGCCCTGCGGCTTTCAGCCGAGTACCACGACCACCCGGACGACCCGAACAAGGACGATCCGTTCGACGTCGCCGTATGGCAGGAGACCTCCGACGAAGAGGTCAGCTGGCCCTCGCCGTGGGGTGAGGGCCGGCCGGGCTGGCATGCCGAGTGCGCGGCGATGGTGCTCGCGCTGTACGGCCCGAGCGTCGACATCCACTGCGGCGGGGCTGACCTCGCGTACCCGCACCACGCCTGCGAGGCGGCCCTCGCCGAAAGTGCCACCGGCGTCGCGCCCTTCGCTCGTGCCTGGTTGCGCGCGGGAATCGTCAACGTCGCCGGCGCGAAGATGGCGAAGTCAACCGGCAACTTGGTGCTGATCGAGCAGCTGTTGGGCAGCCACTCGCCGGCGGCAGTGCGATTGTTGTGCCTGAACCGGCCGTGGGCCGAGGCCTGGGACTACGACCTTGCCGACCTCGACGCCGCTGCCGCCACCGCCGAGGACCTGTACTCGGCCGCGGCACGTCCCGGCGGCAACGACGCCGGCCAGGCGGCCGTGCCCGCGGCACTGCTCGACGATCTCGATGTCCCGACCGCGCTCGCGATCGCGCTCGAGGACGGCGGCCAGGCGGCCCGGACGCTCGTAGAGCTGCTCGCGCTGTCCTGACAACGCCGGGGCGCAGGGACTCAGGCCAGCGCCGCCACGTGCGGGACGAGCGCGCGCAGCGCCTGGCCGCGATGGCTGATCGCGTCCTTCTGCTGCGAGGGCAACTCTGCGCTGGTCACCTCGTAACCATCCGGGACGAAGATCGGGTCGTAGCCGAAGCCGTTGTCGCCGCGCGGCGCCCGGATCAGCCGACCGGGCATCCGTCCGTCGACGACGGTCTCGCCGCTTGCCGACACGAGCGCGACCGCGCAGACGAAGGCCGCACCCAGCCGCTCGTCAGGAGTGTCGGACAGCTGCGCGAGCACCAACTCGAGGTTCGCCCGGTCGTCGCCGTGCCGACCGGCCCATCGAGCCGACAGCACGCCGGGCATGCCGTTCAGCGCATCGACCGTGAGCCCCGAGTCGTCGGCGACCGTCGGCAACCCGGTATGAGCGAAGCCCTCACGCGCTTTGATCAGCGCGTTGTCGGCGAAGGTCGCGCCCGATTCCGGAACCTCGTCGTAGGCCGGCACGTCGTCGAGGCCGAGCACCTCGACCCCCGGCACGGCAGCAGCCACGATGCGGCGCATCTCGACGAGCTTCTTCGAGTTGCGGGATGCGAGGAGCAGATCGGTCAACTCTGCAGCGCCTTGCTCTGCGCCTCGGTGAGCGATGCGCAGCCGGCCACCGCGAGATCGAGCAGCGCGTCGAGCTCGTCGCGGCGAAACGGCGCGCCCTCGGCTGTCCCCTGCACCTCGACGAACTCGCCGCTGCCGGTGACCACGACGTTCATGTCGGTCTCGGCGCGCACGTCTTCCTCGTACATCAGGTCGAGGCGGGGCTCGCCGTCGATCACGCCGACCGACACCGCCGAGATCGAGTTGATCAGCGGGTCGGGACGGGCGAGTGAGCCCTTCTCGCGCAGCCACGAAACCGCGTCGGCGAGCGCAACGTAGGCACCGGTGATGGCCGCGGTGCGGGTGCCACCGTCGGCCTGCAGCACATCGCAGTCGATCGAGATCGAGTTCTCGCCGAGCGCTGACAGGTCGATCGCGGCACGAAGTGACCGTCCGATCAGGCGCGAGATCTCATGCGTGCGTCCGCCGATCTTGCCGCGCACCGACTCGCGGTCGTTGCGGGTCAGCGTGGCCCGCGGCAGCATCGCGTACTCGGCGGTGACCCAGCCCAGGCCGCTGCCCTTGCGCCAGCGCGGCACGCCCTGCTGCACCGACGCCGCGCACAGCACCTTCGTCTCACCGAACTCGACGAGCGCGGAGCCTTCGGCGTACTTCTGCCAGTCGCGGGTGATCGTGACCGGACGGAGTTGGTCGGCGGCGCGACCGTCGGGACGTGACGTAGGCATGGACCGAGCCTACGGAGCGTGTCTGACCGGGATCGTCGTGCCCAGGAACATCACCGCACGCTGGAACTCCGGTTCCTTCCAGTAGTCGGAATGGCGCTTCGGCGCAGGGACGTCCGTGCTCCCCGGCAGCGGGCCGAACGGCGGGTCGATCAGGTGGCTGTCGATGTGTAACCCGCCGAGCGCAGCCGAGGCAGGGTCACCTGCCTCAGCCGCGGCTGACCAGGGCGGCTGCGGCTCGGGCGGCGGCCCGACGCTGACCGGGCCACCGAGGTAGTCGGTGTAACGCCACAGATTGCGCCACCGCGGCAACCCGTCAGTGCTCTCGCCGTCGGTCAGGAGGTCGGCAACGGACGCAAGCGTCGCTGGGCCGAAGTAGGCCGGGAAGTATCGGCCGTACAGCCGGCGCAGCACGCAGCCGCACGTGAGCAGCGCCGCGTTCGGCACGACCTGTTGCGACGCCGGCACGAGTTCATCGTGACGTTGCAATTGCAGCATCGCCGCCGCACTCAACACGGTGCCTTGACTGTGCGCGGCCACAACGACGCCGTAGCCGTTGTTGGCGTGCAGGTGCACTCGTTCGACGAGATCAGGCACCGCCCGCTCGGCATAACACGGCGCCGCCAGTGGATGACACAACCGCGGCCAGAATGACGCGAGATCCCAAAGGATGCCGACCGAACGGCGTAGCGATTGCTTACGGAACGCGTAGTACCCGAGCACGACGAGCCCGACCAACGTCAACACCACCGCATAGGCGCCGAGCGCCTGCAGGTTGCGGACCGAGAAGAAGCCGAGGCCGCGGCCGCCGTGCAACCAGTCGGTGGCTGCAGACACACCGAAGACATGCTCGAGGACGAACAACACGCCGACGACCTCGCTCATCACCGCGCCGGCGACCATCAGCAGGACGAGCGGCCGGCCGGCGATGTCGACGATGCGTCCGAGCCACATCGCGCGCAGGATGACCTTGCGGCGCTTCGGGTCGCCGTCGGACCAATCGCTGCCGTAGTCGGCAGTGCCTGCACCGGGCACGATCAGCCGGCTCGTCTCGCGCACGCGCGACAGCCGGAACGCGGCGTAGGCACCGCACGCGACCAGCACCAACGCGGCGAACGCGACGGCAACGGCATAAGCGGTGCCCGCATCGACCATGACCTCCGGATAACGGAAATACGGCTGCAGGGTGGTGATGTCGGTCGGACGCGGAATCGTGTGACGGCTGTGCAGCCAGCCGCCGGCGAACAGGTAGACGCCGGCCGCGAACATCGCACCCATGAACACCGCCATCGTCGACAGCACCCAGGTTCCGTAGCCCGCCATCCCGGCAGACGGACCAGCCTCGCCGAACGCCTTCGGCTGGCCAGCCGCGCGGGCCGCGCGCCACAGGACGAATAGCAACACGAGCAGCAGACCGAACTCGGCGAGCAGCAACCACATCGCGGTGCCTGCGTAGCCGGGCAGGCCCGGCGGCGTCGACCGCCGCGAGTACATCGGTCCCGCCGTGAACCTGGCGATCGCGACCGTCGTGGCAACGGCCGGCTTGTCGGCGACGAAACCGAGTCGGAGTCCCTCGGCGGCACCGGCGCCCAGCAGGACGAGCCAGCACACGAGGCTCGCGATCGTCCAGGGGCGCGACGCGTAGGGCGCGGTGAAGCTCCCCACCGCGACCGCAACGAGCGCGTACGCCGCGACAGCGAGACCTACGGCGATGCCGAGGACATGCAGCCAGCCGTCCAGCGAGCCGGCCGCGAAAGCGACGACCATTCCGACACCGGTCTGCAGATGGACGGCGCGCAGCCTGCGCACCGGACGTTCGTTCTGCCACATCCAGCGAGACTTCAGTCCGGGCGGCTCGGGTCCGCTCGCGACCGGTTCGGCGAGCGTGTCGAGTACGCCGACGGCCTCGTAGCGGGCGATCGTCCGTCCGCCGATGAGCCACAGCAGCGCGAGCACGAAGAGCGGGACGACCGCGCCGACGAGGAATTGGTGCGACTCGGTATGGCCGAACAGAATTCCGTCGAGCCACGGAGGGCCGGCCGTGCAGGTGTCCAGCCGGCCGCACTGATACCCGGTCAGATCCATGCCGACGCCGATGAAGGCCATCACGAAGACCGCTGTCGAACACAGCGCGAGCCACCGCCCGACGAGCCAGATCAAGTACAGACGTCGCGGATCGGCGTTCTTAGAGTCGCTGGGATCGGCCGGCCGCAGCCGCGGCGCGACGTTGAGCAGCGAGAACGGCAGCAGTAACAGCCACAGCGAACGCCAGGCCGACCCGGACGTGAGCCCGCCCCACGCATAGCCCTCCAGATAGGGCCCGTCGAAGTCGCCGATGCTTGCGCCCGGCCGCGACACGTACCGGTCGCCGATGTCGTCGGGATTTGCCGAGCGGTAGAACCCCGCGCGCGCGTCGCCGTCCAACAGAACGACGTTCGGACGGTCGAGCAGGTCCTGCGGCGGCGTGCCGGACACGCCATGCACCCGCACCTCGACCACGTCGCGGTCCTGCATCGCGCCCCCTCCGACCGTGGCGTGACAATAGCGCTGCTGAGCGCTGTCAGCCGGGTATCAGCCGGTGTCAGCGCCGTGTGACCGTCGTGTCAGCGCAGCCCGCGACCGTAGCGACATGACACAACGCAATCTCGACTACGCGATCGAGGCGGCCGGCCTCACCAAGCGCTTCGGCGACACCCAGGCGTTGGCCGGCATCGATCTCGCAGTCCGTCCCGGCACCGTGCTCGGCGTACTCGGCCCGAACGGCGCGGGCAAGACGACAGCCGTCCGGATCCTCACGACCCTGCTACGTGCGGACGAGGGCTCCGCGCGCGTCGGCGG
The DNA here is from genome assembly GCA_963757455.1 of uncultured Actinomycetota bacterium. Classification (GTDB taxonomy): domain Bacteria; phylum Actinomycetota; class Actinomycetes; order Mycobacteriales; family Jatrophihabitantaceae; genus RYN-133. The sequence goes on along the minus strand of CAVWSE010000005.1, from coordinate 612,821 downwards.
CTACGACGTCGCCCGGGACGCCCAGCAGGTGCGCCGCCTGATCGGGCTCACCGGCCAGTACGCGTCGGTCGACGAGGATCTCAGCGGCACGCAGAACCTCGTCATGATCGGCCAGTTGCTCGACCTGTCGACCCGCGATGCGCGCACCCGCTCGCGAGAGCTGCTCGAGTGGTTCGACCTCACCGACGCCGCGAACCGGGTCGCGAAGACCTACTCCGGTGGCATGCGCCGCCGCCTCGACCTCGCCGCCTCGCTCGTCGGCCGTCCTGACGTGATCTTCCTGGACGAGCCGACGACCGGTCTCGACCCTGCCAAGCGCGAGGACATGTGGGACGTCGTCCGCCACCTCGTCGACGACGGCTCGACGGTGCTGCTCACGACGCAGTACCTCGAGGAGGCCGACGCGCTCGCCGACGAGATCACGGTCATCGACCACGGCAGCGTGATCGCGCACGACACCCCGCACGGGCTCAAGCGGGTGGTCGGCGGGCAGCGGCTGTCGGTGCGTCCCTCCGACCCGGCGCACTTGGACGAACTGCGCCGCATCCTCGCCGACATGACCGGCGCGACGCCCGAGACCAATGGCCGTGACCGGCTCACGGTCAAGGTCGACGGCGACGACATCCTGCCCGTCGCCGTGAATCGCCTGCACGCAGCGAACATCCGCGTCGACGAGCTCTCCCTCCATCTGCCGAGCCTCGACGAGGTGTTCTTCACCTTGACCGGCACGCGCACATCCACCGACATCGAGGAGGTCGCATGACCACCGTCCTTGAGGCTCCGACAGCCACAACGATCACCGCCGCTGCGTCGCCACGCACCCGCTACCTGCGCCACGCACTCGTCGTCGCCAAGCGCAGCCTGATCAAGACCTGGCGCACGCCCGAGCAGCTGATCGACGTCACGATCCAGCCGATCATCTTCTTGCTGCTGTTCGTGTACGTGTTCGGCGGCGCGATCTCGCACGGCTCGCAACACGACTACCTGCAGTACCTGTTGCCCGGCCTGCTCGGCCAGGGGATCGCGATGGGGAGCATCGCCCTCGGTCAGAACCTGAACGCCGATATCGAGAAGGGTGTCTTCGACCGGTTCCGGTCGCTGCCGATCGGCCGGCTCGTGCCGCTGCTCGGCGCGGTGATGGCCGACTTCTTCCGCTACCTGATCATGTGCTCGGTATTCCTCGGCTTCGGCTATGTTCTCGGCTTCCGGGTTCAAACCGGCGTCGCCGCCGCGATTGCGGCGGTCGCCGTCGCCATCGGGTTCGCACTGTGCTTCGCGTGGGTGTCGGTGTGGGTCGGCATGAAGGCGCGCACGTCCGGCGCCGTGCAAGGAATCATGTTCCTGCTGATCTTCCCGCTGTCGTTCGGCAGCAGCACGTTCGTCCCGATCAACTCGATGCCGGGTTGGCTGCAGGCCTTCACGAAGGTCAACCCGATCACGCACCTGGTCGGCGTCGTCCGCGGGTTGATGATCGGCGGTCCGGTCGCGTCCCACCTGCTGTGGACGGCGGTCTGGGCGGTCGGTCTGCTGGCGGTGTTCGTGCCGCTCGCGCTGCGCGCGTACAAGCGCCGGGTCTGATCGCTACTCGGTCAGGGCCTCGGTCGGGTCGAGCCGCTTCAGTGCGGCTTCCCGATCGAGGCTCTTGCCGCGCGCATACGCGATGTCGAACTCGGCGTCACCCAACGCCGCCTGCAACGCGCTCGTGAGCCGGGCGATCTCGACCGAACTGCGGTCATCGGCACCGCGCAGCGCCGCGGCCGCACCGAGTACCTCGGCCGAAGCTTCGGCGCGGCCTTGCTGGTGGGCCGAAGCGGCCACGACGGCGCCGACCATCGCTGCGATCGGCGCGTCGTGCGTCGTCAACGCCGCCTCATATGCACCGTCGAGCAATGCGCGGCTCGCGGCGACATCGTCGTCCAGCCGCATCCGTGCGGCAAGCGCGAGCGCGACCGCCCGGATGTGCGCCATCGCAGGATGTGCGAGCGGCATGGCTTCCAGGCGTGCGAGCGCCGTATCGCTCATCGCCCGGGCGAGCTCCGAACCGCCGAGTTGACGCTCGACATCGGCGAGCATGCTCAACGTGAACACGACCTCGGCGGGTCCGGCAGACTCCTCGGCAAGATCGACTGCGCGCCGCATGAGGTCGCGAGCCTTTTCGGCATCACCGCGACGCAGGGCCACGTCGGCGAGGCGGACGAGCAGGTAGTTCTCGTCCTCGCTCGAGTTCAGCAGACGCATCAGGTCGAGCGCCTCGGCCATCGCCTCCTCGGCCCGTTCCAGCTCCCCCTGCAACGTCAGCAACGTGGCGAGCCCGCTCAGCGTGTTGGACAGTCCCCACCGCTCGCCGAGCACACGGAAATCAGCGAGAGCGAGCTCGATGTCGGCCTGCATCCCGGCGATGTCGCCGTTGTTCTCGGCGACGTTGGCCCGGAACATCCGCGCCGCGGCCCGGGTCCACGCATCGTCACTGGCCAGGCCCTCGTCCAACAGCCGATCGGTGAGCTCCGGGAGCCCGGCGAAGAAGGCGATGGCCGGACGCAGGATCCCGAGCAGCGGACGGCCGACCAATTCGGTCTCGGCAAGCCGTTCGGCAACGGCGGTGAGTTGGTGCATGGCCGCCTCGATCTGGTTCGGATCGCTGCCGGCGGACGCGGCGTTCATCGCGGCCAACGCCACGGCGATCCAGCGCAGTGGGCTTTCGTCCGCGCCCGGGACGGCGAGCGCGTCATCGAGCCACGGCCCGAGATTGTGGCTGCCGGTCATCATCGCGTACGCGCCGAGGTCAACAGCGATCTGCAGGGCGCCCTCGGCGTCCTGGCTCTCGCACCGGAACCGCAGGGCGGCAAGGATGTTCTCGCGTTCGGCGGTGAGCTGCTCGAACCACGGCAACTGGTCGGAGCTGATCAGATGCGCTTGCGCGACCCGGACGAGGTCGGCGAAGTGATCGGCGTGGCGCGCGCGGATCGTCTCGAGCTCGCCGCGTTCGGCGAGCCGTTCCATGCCGTACTCACGAATCGTCTCGAGCATGCGATACCGGTCGCCCGCGCCGGCCAGTTGCAGCAACGACTTGTCGAGCAGGTCGGCCAGCAGGTCGGGAACGGCATCGACCGGCAGTTGCATGTCGCCGCAGACCGCGGTCGCGCTTGCCACAGTGACGCCGGCGGGGAAGACGGCGACGCGCTCGGCGAGCAATCGCTCGTCGTCGGTGAGCAGCTCCCAGCTCCACTCGACGACGGCGCGCAAGGTGCGGTGCCGAGGCAACGCGGTGCGGCTGCCGCCGGTGAGCAGCCGGAAGCGATTCGACAACCGGTCGGCCACGTCGTTGATCGACATCGCGCGCAGCCGCGCGGCGGCAAGCTCGATGGCGAGCGGCAGGCCGTCCAGGCGGCGCACGATCTCGACGACGGCACCGATCGTGAGTTCGTCGATGACGACATCCGGACGGGCGGCCGCGGCGCGGTCGGCGAACAGCCGGACGGCGGGAAACTCCAGCGCGAACTCGACGGCGCTGCCTGCCGGCGGCTGGCCGAGGGGTGGCACCGCGAGCACCACCTCGCCGATGATGCCGAGCGGTTCGCGACTGGTTGCGAGCACTCGCACGTCTGGGCACAGCCCCAACAGGTGTTCAGCGAGGCGTGCACTCGCGTCGATCACGTGCTCGCAGTTGTCGAGCACGAGCACGGCAGTCTTGTCGCCGAGCATGTCGACGAGCCTGGTCTCGGCATCCAGCGCTGCGGGTGTGGCACGGCGGTCGAGCAGGTGTTTCTCGCGCAGCCCGAGCGCGCCGAGCACGGCCTGCGGAACGTCGGCGCCGTCGGTGACAGCGGCGAGTTCGGCGAGCCAGACCCCGTCGCGCACCATCAGCTTCGCCCCGGCCTCACTGGCAAGACGGGTCTTACCGGCTCCGCCCGGCCCGACGATCGTGACGAGCCGGTGCTCGGCGAGCGCCTTCGCCACCCGCGCGAGCTCCTCGTCGCGGCCGACGAAGCTCGTCAATTGTGCGCGCAGGTTGCTGCGACGATGCGTGACCTGGGGCTCGGCCTCACCGCGCAGCACCGCGAGGTGGGCGCCCTGCAGTTCTGCGCCGGGGTCGACACCGAGCTCGTCGGCAAGGCGGCGCCGCAGATCGTCGTACTCGCGCAGCGCATCGGCCTGGCGTCCGGCGGCCGCGAGCGCGGTGACCAGTGCTGCTCCGACGCGTTCGTCGAGCGGGTGTTCGTCGTGCAGTGCGGCGAGATCGGCCAGCGCGCGCTCCGGCTCGCCGAGCGCGAGTTGCGCGGTGGCGCATGTCGATGCGGGCGGTCACCCGCAGTTCCTCGAACCGGGCAGCGCTGACGGTGTCGGCGAGCATCGGCCCGCGCCACAGCTGCAGCGCGTCATGCAGTCGCGAGGCTGCGCCAGCAACATCGCCCGTCCGCAGCGCGCGGCCGCCGGACGTGACCAGTTCCTCGAAGCGGAACGCGTCCACGTCGTCACGGCTGATCGCCAGTCGGTATCCCCCTGCCGACTGCGTGATCGGCGCAGCCGCGCCGAGCGCGCGGCGCAGTCTCGACACGAGGGCCTGCAGCGCATTCGCGGCGTCGGCCGGGGGCTCGTCGCCCCATACGGCGTCGACCAGAGCACCGACCGAAACAGAACGCCCGGCATCGAGCGCGAGCCGGGTCAGCAACGTCCGCAGCCGCGCTCCGGCCACGTCGACCACAGCACCGCTCGCGTCGCGGACGGCGAGCGGACCGAGGATGCCCACGTCCACGGGTCCACTGTCCCACGGGGCAAGATCGCGGTATGCGCACTGAGACGCTGGCGATCCGCACCGGCAACCGACCCACCGTCCACGACCTCAGCGCAGAGTGCGGGGCGTTCGTCCGCGAGGCCGGGGACGGGTTGCTCAACGTGTTCGTCCCGCACGCCACCGCGGGGCTGGCGATCATCGAGACCGGCGCCGGCAGTGACGACGACCTGCTGAGCGCGCTCGAGACGGTCCTCCCGCGCGACGCCCGCTGGTCACATCGCCACGGCAGCCCCGGGCACGGGCGCGATCACGTGCTGCCCGCCTTCGTCGCGCCGTCGCTGGTGGTGCCCGTGCTGGACGGACGGATGGCCCTCGGCACCTGGCAATCGATCTGCCTCGTCGACACGAACGTCGACAACGCGGTGCGCGAGGTTCGACTGAGCTTCCTCGCCGGCTGAGTCAGCCGTCGGGTTGCAGCAGCGACCCGCGCCGGCGCCGCACATCGTCGGAATCGGCGAATCCCTCGATCGCGCGCACCACGGTGGCGGGCTGGCTGCGATGCGGCGTGTGCCCTACTCCGTCCAGCAACCGGATCTGGCTCCACGGAAGCATCGACGTCACGTTCTTTGCCTGCCACGGCGGCAGCACGCGATCCTCGCGTCCCCACATGACGAGAATCGGGATCCGCGAGTTGATCACGATCTGCGTCCGGTCGATGTCGGCGTTCAGGGCGAGGCTCTCGCGCACGCTGGCCTGGAACTGCTCGCGCGCCTGCTCGGTGCGCAGCCGGTCGTAGGTCTCCATGAGCTCGGAGACCCGCACGCGGCCGCTCTCGGAGTTCGACTCGACGCGGGCTGCGATGCGTTCGATCGTGCGGGACGCGCGCGGGCTGTACAGCGCACGAAGCAGCCGGGCTCCGGCCCGCGTGCCCATGAACGGGACGACCGGGTTCAGCTCGACGCCGAACCCGCCGGGCGCGATCAGCGCCAGGCCCGCGCACCGCGCCGGGAAGTGGTGCGCGGTGAGCAGCGAGACCGCACCGCCGAACGAGTGGCCGACGAAGACCGCCGACCCGATGTCCAACCGCGCGAGCAGCGCTTCGAGGCCGATGGCGAGATCGTCGGCGTGCGGGACGCTGTGGACGGACGAGTTGAGGGCATAGCCGGGCAGGTCGACCGCGATCACCCGGAACCGGTGCGCGAGGAGCGGCGCGACGCGGCTCCATGCAGTGGAGTCGGTACCGAGACCGTGGACCAGGATCAGCGGGTCGCCTGAGCCGGACTCCTCGACGCGCCATTCGGAGGCAGCACCGAGGCGCACGTCAGACACCGCGCTCCCCCGTCACGCGCGCCACCCTAACCGCTCGAACCGGATCTTGGGTGTGCAGCAGGTTACGACTCTTTGCGACCTCGGTGTTCGCGGTCGGCAGCTCTCAGGACGTTCTTCAGTCCCTCGTGCTTGCTGAGCAGGGAGTCGAGCTCGTCGTAGTCAAGGCGCACGGCGCGGACCCGTCCGTGGGTCGCAACTGTCGCGTGGCGTTGGCCACCGTCGAGGTAGGCCATCTCGCCGATGATCGCCCCGGAGCCGAGTGAAGCGACAATGGTGCGTCCGACGAGCACGTTCGCCTCACCGGACAGCAGGATGTACGCCGCGTCGGCAGGCGTGCCCTCCTGGACGAAGGCCCACCCGTCCGGCAGCGTTACGACACGGCCCGCTTCGGCCAGCGCGCGAAGATCGTCCTTGCTGCACTCGCGCAGGTTCGGCAGGTCGGACAGTTCGTCGGCCAGTGCGCGCTGCTCGCGGTGGGGCACCGTGGTCTCCTTGGTGGTCGGCTGGTCCGGACGGCGTGAGCCACAGCATAGGGGCCGTCCTCGCGTCGTGACCTGCTGAAAGCAATGACCGGTTTCCGCACGTGCGATCCCGGTTATCCTCTTTGTGCGTGGCTGCGGCCTGAGGGGGCCGGTCCTGTCAGTGGCCACGTGTGCGCCGACGCGTTCCGGCTCGTTCGGTGCGATGTGCGAGCGCACGTAACGCCGGTGGCGAGCCAAGCGCCACCGGCGTTACCTCGTGTTCTCGCGAGCGCGATCAGGCGGTTCCACCGGGCCCGCGCACCCGGATAGGCTGTGCCGCGTGGGCCTGCTGACACCGCTCGCGGTCCGCATCGGCGCGATCCCGTGGATGCCGAAACTGCTGCCGCAGATCGTGTGGGTCGACACCCGCCTGCAGCGAGCAACGCACGGTCGTTACACGCTGCTCGACGTCGCCGGCCTGCCGAATCTGATGCTCACCGTCGTGGGTCGCAAGAGCGGCGCGCCACGCAGCACCCCGCTGCTCTGCGTCCCCTACGAGGACACCTACCTGATCGCCGGGTCGTATTTCGGTGGCCCGAAGGAGCCGATCTGGGTCGCCAACCTCGAGGCGGCGATGGCCGGCGAAGTTCGGGTGGGCGGACGCACCATGCCGTTCACGGCGCGCGCGGTCGAAGGCGACGAGCGCGACCGGCTGTGGCTGCACATGCAGCAGACGTGGCCGAACTTCGCCAAGTACGAGCAGCGCACCAACCGCACGATCAAGGTGTTCCAGCTGATCCCGCAGTGATGCGCACCTTCATCGGATGAATCGCGCCGGATGAGGGTGCAACGCAGCGCGCCGGGCGAGTCGGATCCCCATAGATGCCCCCGCACCGATCGACGACCCGCCCGGCGTTGCGCTACGAGGAAGATATTCCCTCAAGACGATCACAACTAACACGCAAGACGATCTCAAGAAATACGCAAGAGACCTGCCCCGCTAACCTCGGCCGGTGCGCACCCTTGCCGGAGTTGCCCCGCAGGTCCGTCCGGAGAACGTCGTCGCCGGACCCAACTATCGGATCAGCGTCCTCGACGCCGGCCTGCTGCGGCTCGAGTACAGCGAATCGGGCGTTTTCGAGGATCGCGCGTCCCAGATGGCGATCAACCGTGCGTTCGCGCCGAGCGAGTTCACGGTGATCGAATCGAGCGCGGGGATCGAGATCCACACCGCGCGGTGCGTGCTCAGCTACGACGCGAGGCCGTTCAGCACCGAAGGTTTGTCCGTGCGGCCGAAGCACTCGGTGACCGGGTGGGGACGGATCTGGCGCTTCGGCGAGCCGCCGTCGAACCTCGGCGGCACGGCTCGCACGCTGGACGAGGTCGATGGCGAATGTCCGCTCGAGCCGGGCGTGCTGTCGTTGGACGGCGTCGCCGTGGTCGACGACTCGCGCTCCGTCCTGCTCACCGACGACGGCTGGATCGCTGAACGCGAACCGGGCCGCACCGATCTCTATGTATTCGCGTACGGCCGTGATCATCGCGCGGCCCTGGGCGCGCTCTACCGACTGACGGGCAGCACGCCGTTGCTGCCGCGATTCGCGCTGGGGAACTGGTGGAGTCGCTATCACCCCTACAGCGCAACGGAATACCTCGACCTGATGGACCGCTTCGCCGCCGACGACGTCCCGCTGTCGGTGGCGGTACTCGACATGGACTGGCACCTGGTCGACATCGATCCGAAGTACGGGACGGGGTGGACGGGCTACACGTGGAACCGTGACCTGTTCCCTGATCCCCCGGCGTTCCTCGCGGAGCTGCATCGCCGCGGGCTGGCCACGTCGCTGAACGTGCATCCCGCGGAGGGCGTGCATGCGCATGAGGAGCGCTACGCGGAGGTGGCGCGACGCATGCGCGTCGATCCCGAGTCGCAGCAACCGATCGCATTCGACCCGACCGACCGCACGTTCCTGCAGACGTACTTCGAAGCGCTGCACCACCCGCTCGAAGACGAGGGTGTCGACTTCTGGTGGCTCGACTGGCAGCAGGGCGGGGTCACGCGCATCGCCGGTCTCGATCCCCTCTGGCTGCTCAACCACTTCCACTTCCTCGACTCCGGACGCAACGGTCGGCGGCCGCTGACCTTCTCGCGTTACGCGGGCGTCGGCAGCCATCGCTACCCGGTGGGATTCTCCGGCGACACCGTCATCTCGTGGGCCTCACTCGACTTCCAGCCCTACTTCACCGCGACCGCGTCGAATGTCGGCTACGGCTGGTGGAGCCACGACATCGGCGGGCACTTCTTCGGCGTGAAGGACGACGAGCTGGCCACGCGTTGGGTGCAGCTGGGCGTGTACTCGCCGATCCTGCGGCTGCACTCGTCGCTGAGCCCGTTCAATACCAAGGAACCCTGGCGATTCGGCCCCGAGGCCGAACGGATCATGAACCGGGCGCTGCGCACGCGACACCAGTTGCTGCCCTACCTGTACTCGATGAACCGGTTGGCGCACGAGCAGGGCGCACCGCTCGTCCAGCCCGTGTACTACGAGCACCCGGAGCGCAGCGAGGCATACGCGCATCGCAACGAATTCCTGTTCGGCACGAACCTGCTCGTCGCGCCGGTCACGACGCCGGTCGATCGTGCGACCGGTCTCGCGGCAACGACGGCCTGGTTGCCGCCCGGCGAGTGGATCGACGTGCAGAACGGCCTGACGTACCAAGGCGATCGCACGATCGTGTTGCACAGGGACCTCGAGTCGCTCCCGGTCTTGGCGCGCGCTGCATCGGTGTTGCCGATGACCGCACCGTCCGATCTCGGCTTCGGTGCCGACAACCCGCAGCGGCTCGAGGTACGCGTCTACGCCGGCGGCGATGCGACGTTCACGATGTCCGAGGACGCCGATGACGCGCAATGGGCCGAGACGCAGTTCGACTTCAGCGACGGCGAATTCGTCATTTCACCAGTACGCGGCGCGGTTGACGTCGTGCCCGCAGGTCGGTCGTACGACCTCGTCCTGTGCGGCTTTGCGCGCGTCGATGCGGTGACCGTCGGTGGCGCGCAACTCGAGGTGCAGGACGGGCCGGTGCCGGGCACCGTCGTGGTCGCGCTGGGCGAAGTCGACCGCGCAGCCGAACTGCGCGCGACCGTGGCCGGCGATCTGCGGCTGCGCACGAACGACGACGTCCGCGCGCGGATCTTCACCCTGCTCGACGACGCACAGATCGAATACTCGACGAAGACGACTGCGTGGTCATTGGTCGACAACCCGCTCGACCGAGTCATTGCCGAACTCAGCACGCTCGACCTGCCCGGGAACCTCTACCGTGCCCTGATCGAACTGCTCACCGCGAACCCGTGAGGTTCACCAGTTCTCGATCGACCGCCTGAAGATCTCGGCGATGTCGTCGTCGGTCGGCGTCCGCGGCGCGATCGTGAGCAGGCGCTGTTGCTGCATCGTTCCGGGCACGAGATCGGCAATGTCGTTCTCGGCGTAGCCGACCGCGCCGATGCCGTTCGGGATTCCGATGTCGCGCATCAGATCGATCAGCGCCGACGGCAATCGCTCGGCGGCGTCGCCGCGCTCGTCGCCGTGCGGCGCGAGCAGTGCAGCCGCGGTCAGATGCCGCTCGGGCGCGCTGTCGAACGTGAACCGGAAGGCCTGCGGCGCGGTCAGTGACACCGCCATGCCGTGCGGCACGATCGGCTCGTCCGACGGGTAGCCGTCCGGACGGAACTGCTTGACCATGCCCGCGATCGGATACGCGTTGGCGTGCGGGATGTGCACACCGGAGTTGCCGATGCCCATGCCGGCGAAGGTCGCGGCGAGCATCATGTCGCTGCGCGCATCGACGTCGGTACCACCGTCGCGTACCGCCTTGCGGAACGAGCGGGCGGCCAGCCGCATCGCCTTCTCGCTCCACATGTCCGATATCGGGTTCGACCCGCAGTAGGTGACGCGCTCGTCCGCCTGCTTGCGCGCATAGCTCTGGTACCAGCGCGCTGTGTACGACTCGAGCGCGTGACACACGATGTCCATGCCGGAGCACGCCGTTACCTCGGGCGGCAGCGACATCGTGAGCAGCGGGTCGATGATCGCCAGCGTCGGACGCAGCCGCCAGTGGCTCATGCCGGTCTTCACGCGCATCGACAAGATGTCGAGCACGCACACGGCGGTGCTCTCCGACCCGGTACCTGCCGTGGTGGGGACGGCGATGAGCGGTTTGAGCCGGCCGCGGGGCGCGGACGCACGTCCGATCGGCGCGTTGATGTAGTCCATCAACTCGCCACCCTCGGTAGCCATCAGGTTGACGGCTTTCGCAGTATCGATGGCCGACCCGCCGCCGACGGCGACGAAGCCGTCCCACGGGCCTTGTTCGCGCGCGTACCCGGCGGCCTTGTCGATGCTGTCGTCGGTCGGCTCGACGTGGACGCCGTCGAAGATCTCCGAGGCGATGCCGTGCTTGGCGAGCTGATCCTGAATGCGTTGCGGGATGCCGATCGCGTTGACGCCGGGGTCGGTGATGATCAGCACGCGCTTGACGTCGAACTGACCCAGCTCGAAGCCGATCTCGTCCAAGGCCCCGGCGCCGAACTTCAGTGGCGGCGCGCCCCACGTGAAGATCGTCTCGTCGGCGCGGCTGGTCTCGGTCACGTCCGCCACCCTAGAGAACGCGACGGCCGTGACCGAACCGGTCACGGCCGCGCGATTTCCCGCTGCATCGGTCAGTGGCGAACGGTGTGGCGCTGACCCATCCGCGTGTAGACCAGCAGCACGATGACGGCGCCGATGATCGAGCCGATGAGGCCCGAGGGCTGGACGAACCCGTTCTGCGAGTCCTTGTGGAAGAGCAGGTAACCGAGGAACCCACCGACGAACGATCCGACGATCCCGAGCACGATCGTCATCAGGATGCCGATGTCCTGCCTGCCGGGGATGAGCAGTCGTGCGATCGCGCCTGCGATGAGGCCCACGACGATGAGGCCGATGATCAGTCCGAGCATGATTACGTCCTTTCGGTTGCGGCGCACCGTTCGTGCGCTTACGACCAACGAAAGCACCCCTAGGGATGTCGAAATACACCCCTAGGTGTGGTTAGGCTCTGAGTTGTGCCGCCGTCGCCGATCCTCGTTGCCCTGGTCGACGACTACGACGTCGTGCTCACCGGCATCGCGAGCATGCTCGACCCCTACCGTGACCGGGTGCTGGTCGCCGAGATCGATGCCAACAAGTCGCTGCACGACCGCGTCGACATCGCGCTGTACGACTCGTTCGCCCAGCCCGAGAGCGACCACGACGAGATCGAGGTGTTGCTCAAGAGCGAGCGAGCACGCCGGGTCGTGGTCTACACATGGAACTTCCACCCCGATCTGATCGACAGTGCGCGACGACGCGGCGCGCACGGTTACCTGTCGAAGACGCTCCCCGCGCGCGATCTCGTCGCCGCGCTCGAAGCCGTCCATGCGGGTGAGACGGTCATCAGCGACCCGCCGTCGCGTGCACGCGTGTCGGTGGGGCACGACTGGCCGGGCCGACACGAGGGTTTGACCGATCGCGAGGCGGAGATCCTCGCGCTGATCACGCAAGGCAAGAACAATGCCGAGGTCGCGGCACTCACGTTCCTCAGCCCGAACACGATCAAGTCCTACATCCGCACGATCTATCGCAAGATCAACGCCGGGAGCCGCACCCAGGCGGTGCTGTGGGGCGTCAAGCACGGCTTCGAGCCGGATCACCACCGCATCGACCACTGGCGCGGCGGTCCCTGATCGATCGGCCGCCTACGATTGCGTTTCATGACAGCGCCGCGCGACGACCGCCCCTACGACGTCGTCCTGCTGGGAGCGACCGGCTTCGCCGGGAAGCTGACGGCTGACTACCTTGCGCGGTCCGCACCGGCCGGCACGCGGTGGGCAATCGCCGGTCGCAACGCGGACAAGCTGGCTGCGGTGCGTGACTCGCTGCCCGGACCGGCGGATGTCGTGACCGCGGATGTGACGGACGAGGAGTCGCTGCGCCGGCTGGCCGCGCAGACCCGGGTGCTGGCAACGACGGTCGGGCCGTACATCCGCTACGGCGACGGCGTGGTCGCCGCGTGTGCTGCGAGCGGCACCGACTACCTCGACCTCACCGGCGAGCCCGAGTTCATCGACACCAGCTACGTCCGGCATCACCGCACCGCGCTCAATTCCGGAGCGCGACTGGTGCACGCCGCCGGGTTCGACTCCATCCCGCACGACCTCGGCGTGTTGTTCACGGTCGAGCAACTGCCGACGGACGTCCCGATCTCGGTGAGCGGATACGTCCGTGCGAACGCGGCGATCTCCGGTGGCACGTTCCACTCGGCGGTCACCGGGTTCTCGCGGACGAGGCAGACCGCCGCCGCGGGCCGGGAGCGGAACAAGCTCGAGCCCCGGCAGACGGCGCTCGGTTCGTGCAGTCGGTGGCCGTCCGCACCGCGACCCGACCCAGCACGGGTGGGCGCTGCCGCTGCCGACCGTTGATCCGCAGATCGTCGCGCGGTCGGCTCGCGCGCTCGAGCGGTACGGGCCGGACTTCCGGTACTCGCACTACGCATCGCTGCCGAACCTGCCGCTGGCTGTGGGCGTCCCCGCCGGCGTCGCGATGCTGTTCGGTGTCGCGCAGGTGCCGCCCGCGCGCCGCGCGATCCTCTCCCGCCTGTCGCCCGGGGACGGACCGTCCGCGGCCAAGCGCGCGAAGAGCTGGTTCACCGTCACCTTCGTCGGCACCGGCGGCGGCCAGCGAGTCGTCACCCGCGTCTCAGGCGGCGACCCCGGCTACGACGAGACCGCGAAGATGCTGGCGGAATCCGCGCTGTGCCTCGCGCTCGACGAGCTGCCGGAGACCAGCGGCCAGGTGACCACCGCGGTGGCGATGGGTGATGAGTTGATCGAGCGGCTCGTCAAAGCGGGAATGCAGTTCGAGGTTGTCGACCGGTAGGTCGGCCGTGGGCCGCGAACCATCGCGGCTGGGTCAGTGGTACGCGTAGGACACCGGAGCGCTCGTTCCCCCGATGGTCTTCACGGTCAGGCTGACCGTCCCCGCGGCGTGAGCCGGGGTGCTGATGGTCATATGACCGGCGTCGGGCCGCGCGAGCACCTTGGCCGCGATGCCTCCGATGAAGACCTGAACCGCCGGCGTGAAGTAACTGCCGACGACACTGACCTTCGTCCCGCCCGAGTGGCTGCCGGACGCCGGCGTGATGCTGTTGACGACCGGTGCGGGTTCCTGTTGGTTGCAGCCTCCCTGGCCGTACGTGGCGAAGAAGTCGGCGTTGCTGAACTCCTCCTGCGTCAGGTAGTGGTGACCGTTCATCGTCTGGTTGTAGTGGCGTCCCGCGGAGCCGGACAACGGCCCGTAGATGTAGGCACATTCGTCGCCGTTCTCGAAACCGGCGGCGTCGTACCAGCCACCGAGCTGGTCCGGGCCGACTGCATTCGGGTCGGTGAACGCCTCGGACATCTCGTGGCTGGTCGGGCTGACCTCGACGTCGGCATCGACGTTGCCGTTGGGCGAGTCCGGGTTCGACGAGACCGCGCAAGCGCCGGCGTCGGAGCGCAACCCGTACACCGGGAACGGCATCTCGCCGTAGATCTCGTTGGTGTTGTTCGTTGCCCAGCTGTGGTACGCGCAGTACGCACTGTGCGACGCGCTCGAGGACACGGTGCAGGCATTGCCGCCGGCCGCGACCGCCTCGGCGTCGGAGTAGATGCAGGATTCGAGCTGCTTCGGCGTGAACAGCAGGTACATGTGCCCGAGGTTCTTGGGCAGATGCGCCGAGGCCGTGGTCACCTCAGCGGTGACCTGGTCGTCGTCGACGCAGCCTGTGTAGTGCTTGCGGTCCTTGTAGACCGGGCCGGGATCGGGCGTGCACTCCTGCGGGGGCAACGGGTTGTGGGCGTGGATCGGAGTCCCCGCGACGACGTGATAGTGCACCGTGCCGTTGGTGCCGCTGTACTCGGTGTTGGTCGCGAAGATGTTGTTCTGGCCACTCGCCGCCGCGACATCACGCAGATATTGCTCGATGACCGACTTGTAGGACCCCGAGAAGGTGTAGCCCGGGGGCGCCCAGAAGATCGGCGTCACGACGACCTGGTCGCCGTTGGCGGGAGTCGCCATGACGGCGCCGCCGTGGAAGAGCAGTGGTGGTGCGCCCTGGCCCGGATCACTCGCATGAACGGTGGGAGAGGCAGCGGCGCAGCGTGCTGCGGAGCTGCCGGCCAGGTGTGGCCGCGCCCCGAGCGAGACGATCTTGTTGTGGAGGGTGAGCCGCGGCGATCCGCTCGGCGCAGCCGCGGACGAGCACGCACGTGAGACGGCGGCGGCACCCGCCGCCGGAACGACGGCCACGGCGGCGGACGCGACCAGCGCGGACACCGCGACGAGCGCGCGGGTACGTCGCCGGACGAGCGTCGCGGGTGCGGACGGTGATACGGACATGGTGCCCTCCCGGTGTTGCAGCGAATTCGCTGTGGGCGCGCCGGGCGGGGGCAAGTCGCGCTCACAGAACGAGCCAGACGATGCTCCCAGAGGTGCGGCGTGTCAAGTGAGGGTGTCAAGTGACCCAGGAGCCTGCGGGCGCGGCTAGTCGATCTTCGTCGGCGATAATGCAGGGCGCAAAGTCGCGGTGCGCGGAATCTAGACGTTGAACCGGAATTCGACGACGTCGCCGTCCTGCATGACGTAGTCCTTGCCCTCGATGCGGACCTTGCCACGCGCCTTGGCCTCGGCCATCGAGCCGGCATCGATGAGGTCGTCGTAGCTGACGACCTCGGCCTTGATGAAGCCGCGCTCGAAGTCGGTGTGGATGACCCCCGCGGCCTGTGGGGCGGTGGCGCCGGCCTTGATCGTCCAGGCTCGCGATTCCTTGGGACCGGCGGTCAGGAAGGTCTGCAGACCCAGAGTTTCGAAGCCGACGCGCGCGAGCTGATCGATGCCCGACTCGTCCTGGCCCATCGACTGCAACAGTTCGAGCGCCTCGTCATCGGGGAGCTCGATCAGCTCCGACTCCGTCTTCGCGTCGAGGAAGATCGCCTCGGCGGGCGCGACGAGCGCGCGCAGTTCGTCGGTGAAGGCGGCATTCGCGATCTCGTCCGGGTCGACGTTGAAGACGTACAGGAACGGCTTCGCGGTCATCAGTTGCAGCTCGCGTAGCGGTCCGCGGTCGAGGCCCGCACCGGAAATCGTCTTGCCGGTCTGCAGCACTTCGGTCGCCTCCTCGGCCGCGGCGACGAGCGCCAGGCGGTCCTTGTTCAGGCGCGCCTCTTTCTGCAGCCGTGGCATGGCGTTCTCGATGGTCTGCAGGTCGGCGAGGATCAGCTCGGTGTTGATCGTCTCGATGTCGTCGGCGGGGCTGACCTTGCCGTCGACGTGCACGACGTTCGGGTCGCTGAACGCGCGGATGACCTGGCAGATCGCGTCGGCCTCGCGGATGTTCGCGAGGAACTTGTTGCCCAAGCCCTCACCCGTGCTGGCCCCACGCACGATGCCGGCGATGTCGACGAACGACACCGTCGCCGGCACGATTTTGGCCGACTTGTGCAGCTCGGCCAGCACCGGCAGGCGCTTGTCGGGGACGCCGACGACGCCGACGTTCGGATCGATCGTCGCGAACGGGTAGTTGGCCGCGAGGACATCGTTCTTCGTCAGCGCGTTGAACAGGGTGGACTTGCCGACGTTGGGCAGGCCGACGATGCCGATCGTAAGACTCACGTGCGCCGAGTCTAGGTCTTGCCCGAAATTGTCGGACGGTGCTGCCACCCTCACGGCATGGAACTGATGATCATCGTGGTCGTGCTTGCCGCGGGTGTGGCGATCGGCTGGCTGCTCGCGTCGCAGCGTGCCGGCGTCAGATCCCGGACGGGCGATGTGCTGCGCGACGCGATCGGCGCCGAGGCGGCCGACGCGCTCGAGGCGGTGCAGGCGCAGCTGGTCTCGCTCGAACGCGGCCGCGCCGGCTCCGAGGCGACGCTGCAGGAACAGCTGCGCACGATGGCCGAGACCTCGAAGCAGCTCCGACTCGAAACCGCGCAGCTGGTGACCGCGCTGCGCGCGCCGCAGATCCGCGGCCGGTGGGGCGAGCTGCAACTCGAGCGCGTGGTCGAGGCGGCGGGTATGTCCAAGCACGTCGACTACGTGACGCAGGTGTCGACCGGCGGCGTGGGCGCCGTTGTGCGTCCCGATCTCGTGGTGCGGCTGACCGGCGGCAAGCAGATCGTCGTCGACTCGAAGGTCGCGTTCAGCGCGTACCTCGAGGCGATGGAGGCACGCGACGAACGCACCCAGGCAGAGCGGCTGCGCGCCCACGCGCGCCAGTTGCGTCAGCACGTCGATCAGTTGGCAGGCAAGGAGTACTGGCGCAGATTCACTCCGAGCCCCGAGTTCGTCGTGTGCTTCGTTCCGGCCGACGTCTTCCTCGATGCGGCGTTGCGCGAGGATCCCGATCTGCTGGAGCACGCCTTCGCGCGCGATGTCGTGCTGGCCACGCCGTCGACGCTGATCGCGGTGTTGCGCACGATCGGTTACACGTGGCGGCAGGAGGCGTTGGCAGAGAATGCTGCCGCGATCCACGAGCTCGGCCGCGAGCTGTACCGACGCATCTCGACGATGGGCGCGCACGTCGACAAACTCGGCCGCAGCCTCAGCGCGTCGGTGTCGGCCTACAACGACGCGGTCGGCTCGCTCGAGCGCCGGGTCGTCACGACAGCACGACGCATGAGCGAGCTCGGCGTCGTCGCCCCGGGCACGCCGCTGACCGCGCCGGAACCGCTGCTCGACGCGGTGCCGCGACCGCTCAGTTCGGCCGAACTCGTCGAGCCGCGGCTGATCCCGCTGCATCGGGTCGAGCGCGACCATGGGTGACCTGACTCACAGGCTGCTGCGCAGTCGCATCGAGACCGTGGCGGCTCGCGGCCCGTGAAACGCCTGAGCAGGGTCCGCACAATGGGCCTGCCGGACGGGTAAACAAGTTACGGTTGGGCAACTTCTCCTTATCCCCGGCGAAAGGCAGCAGCGTGGCGGACGCGTCCTGGGCGCACAGCTCTGGCCGCGACGACGGCTGGGGTCCTTCGACCCCTACTCGATCGGCCTCTGCCGAGACGCCCGCCGAGTCGGCGCCGCCGCGCGTAGCTCACGGCGCCGTCCGCGACCACGCGCCATCGCGCAGTTCTCGTCCCACGCGAGGGTCGAGGCGTGCCCGCCAGAGCGACGACGGGTGGCAGTCCGGTCCGCCGCGCGGTCACTCGGCACCCTCGGTAGCTGACCGCCTCAACGCCGCGACCAGCTCAGCACCACAGTCGGGGCTGCACGCCTGGGCGGCGCTGCTCGTCCTCATCGCGATCATGGTGCTCGGCATCGTCATCGACAGCTTCCGCGGTGAGCAACTGTCGACCGGGTTCGATCTCGGCATCATCCTGGGCTCGGCCGTCGCGATCCTGACGGTGCGCCGCTCCGGCATGTTCTGGGTCATCGTGAGCCCGCCGATCGTCTATTCGCTCGGAGCCGGGGTGTCGTTGTACGTGCGCTCCGGCGGCCTGCACGACCGCGGCGTGCTCATCGACGCCGCGACCAACTGGTTGGTCTACGGCTTCCCGGCGATCGCGGCCGCCAGCGCGACGGTGCTGATCATCGCCGGCATCCGGCTCATCCTGCGCAAGTAGCCGTCAGGGTGCCTGGCAGTTCGGGCACCAGAACAGGTTGCGGCTCTCGAGCACCTCGGTGCGTATCTCGGTGCCGCAGACCCGGCACGGCAAACCGGTGCGGCGATAGACGTACACCGACTCCTCACGGGTCAGGATGCCGCGGCGGCGCGGGCGATCCTCGGGGCGCACGGTCACGATCCGCCCGGTTCGAACGCCGGCGGCCATCAGCGTGACGAGGTCGGCCCACATCGCCGCCCAGGTGGTCTCGTCGATACGCACGCCCGCCCGGAACGGGTCGAGCCGATGGCGGTAGAGCAGTTCAGCGCGGTAAACGTTGCCGATACCGGCGACGACCGTCTGGTCCATGAGCAATGCGGCGATCGTCTTCTTCGATCGCGACAAGCGTGCGTACGCCCGTCCCGGATCGGCGTCGCGACGCAGCGGATCGGGGCCGAGCCGCGCGAGCAATTCCTTGCGCTCGGCCGGCAACAGCAACTCGCACGCGATCGGCCCACGCAGATCCGTCCAACGTTGCTCGGTCTGCAAACGCAACCGCACCGCGCCAACCGGATCCGGGGCGACACCCGTCCCGCCGGTGAACTTGCCGTACAAGCCCAGGTGGATGTGCAGCACCGGCCCGCCGGTGTAGTGGTGCAGCAGGTGCTTGCCCCAGGCCTCGGTGCGGCGAAGGACGTGCCCGTCGATCAGTGCCGCACCGTCGGCGAAGCGGCCCTGCGGGCTGCTGGCCGACACCATGTGCCGACCGAACAGCTTTTGCTGCTCGCGGGCGAGGCGATGGAGGGTGTGCCCCTCAGGCATTGCGGGCGCGCAACTCGCGCCGCAACTCCTGCGGCAGCGCGAAGGTGAGCCGTTCCTCGGTGTGGCTGACCTCCTCGAGCGCGCCGTAGCCGCGCTCGGCCAGCCAAGTCACAACGTCCTGGACGAGCACGTCGGGCACGGACGCGCCGGACGACAGCCCGACCGAAGTGACTCCGGCCAGCCACGACTCGTCGATCGCGTCCGCGTTCTCGACCAGGTGGGCCGCCTTCGCGCCGGCCGCCTGCGCCACCTCGACCATGCGCACCGAGTTCGACGAGTTGGCCGACCCGACCACCAGGAACAACTCGACCTCGGGCGCGATCGTCTTGACCGCTGCCTGGCGGTTCTGCGTCGCGTAACAGATGTCATCGGACGGCGGCGACTGCAGCGACGGGAATCGTTCGCGCAGGGCGTCGACCGTCTGCATCGTCTCGTCGACCGACAACGTGGTCTGCGACAGCCACACGACCTTGTCGGGATCGCGCACAGTCACGGCTTCGATCGACTCGGGCCCGTCCACGATCTGGATGTGTGCCGGAGCCTCACCGCTGGTGCCGACGACCTCCTCATGGCCCTCGTGGCCGATCAGCAGGATGTCGAAGTCGTCGTTGGCGAAGCGACGCACCTCGTGATGCACCTTGGTGACGAGCGGGCAGGTCGCGTCGATCGCACGCAGGTTGCGGGCCTTGGCTTGCTCATGCACCTCCGGCGCGACGCCGTGCGCCGAGAACACGACGATCGATCCCTCCGGCACCTCGTCGTTTTCTTCGACGAAGATGGCGCCGCGCTTCTCGAGCGCGTGCACGACGTGCAGGTTGTGCACGATCTGCTTGCGCACGTACACGGGGGCGCCGTAGTGCTCGAGGGCATGCTCGACGGACTGAACGGCGCGATCAACGCCGGCGCAGTAACCGCGCGGCTTCGCGAGCAGCACTCGTCCGGTGGGCTCGGTGGGGTTCTGAGGCATCCCTCTCATGGTACGGACGGCGCGAATGCGGCACCCTGGACGCATGCCTGCGCTCCCGTCGCCCGTACGCGCCGCCCTCGGCCTCGCCGCGACGATGCTGGACGAGGCGCGGCACCTGCCCGACAAGGCGATCGAATTGCCGATGCGGGCGGTGAGCACCGCGCTGAAGTATTCGTTGCGCGCCCAGCAGCGCTACGCCGAACTCGCGGCGCGTGGCGATGAGGTCATAGCGGCGCGGCAGACCGGCGACGCCGCACCGTCCTGGGCGAAGTTCGACGAGGACGGTGCCGACGGTGCCGACGACGCCCCGCGCCGGCCACGCCCCTCGGCGTTCGACCGGGTCGACGAGGCCGACGAGGTTGCCGAAGCTGACGAGGCCGACGAAGAGCCCGCCGACTAGTGGCCAAACTCGACACGTCCGCGGAGTCGCCCGTCCCCGTCCGCGTCATCGCCATGAAGATCGGCGAATGGATCGCGCGGCTCGGCGAGGTCTGGATCGAGGGCCAGATCGCGCAACTCACCCGACGCCCGGGGGTGTCGACCCAGTTCCTGACGCTGCGCGACACCGACGCCAACATCTCCCTCACTGTGACGTGTCCCCGCGCGATCCTGCCGGACACGATGGCCGAAGGCAGCCGTGTGGTGCTGCGTGCACGTCCCGACTTCTATCTCGAGCGCGGCCAGCTCAGCCTGCGCGCGAGCGCGATCCGCGAGGTCGGCCTCGGCGAGTTGCTCGCGCGCCTCGAACAGTTGCGCCGGTTGCTTGCCGCCGAGGGGATCTTCGCGGCCGAGCACAAGCGACGACTGCCGTTCCTGCCCCAGCAGATCGGGCTGATCACCGGACGGGCGAGCGCGGCCGAGCACGACGTCGTCGAAAACGTTCGGCGCCGCCTGCCGGGCGCGCGGTTCCGCATCGAGAACGTGGCGACGCAGGGGGCGTCCGCGGTCAACGAGATCATCGCCGCGCTCGAACGCCTCGATGCCGACACCGAGGTCGATGTGATCGTGCTCGCCCGCGGCGGTGGCAGCGTGGAGGACCTGCTCCCGTTCAGCAACGAGTCGCTCGTACGAGCCGTCCATGCCGCACGCACACCGGTCGTCAGCGCGATCGGTCACGAGGGCGACGTCCCGCTGCTCGATCATGTCGCCGACCTGGCCGCGTCCACGCCCACCGACGCGGCGAAGCGGATCGTCCCCGATCTGGCCGAGGAACTGCATTTGATCACCGAATTGCGGCAGCGATCGCGAGACACCGTGCACCGGCGGATCGAGCGCGAGGCCGAGCTCATGGCCGGCCTGCCTGAGCGCATGCGCGCCACCTTGCATACCCGGCTGACCCGCGAACGCGAGGACGCGGCCAATCAGCGTGATCGCGCGCGGCGCCGGTTGGCGGCGTTGCTCGAAGCCGCCCGGGCCGACCTCGAACACGTCCGGGCGCGGGTGCGCACCCTGTCGCCGCAGGCAACCCTCGATCGCGGGTATGCGGTCGTCCGACGCTCCGACGGCACCGTCGTGCGTGAGCCGGCCGAGGCCCTCGGGGCCCTGCGGATCCGTGTCGCCGGCGGCGAGTTCGATGCCACCGTCCCGTAGCGTTCAGCAGATGAGCGAGCCGACCTACGAGCAGGCGCGCACCGAACTGCGCGAGATCGTCAGCAAGCTCGAGTCCGGCGGCCAGTCGCTCGAGGACTCCCTCGCCCTGTGGGAACGCGGCGAGCAACTCGCCGACATCTGCCAGAAGTGGCTCGACGGCGCCAGCTCGCGGCTCGACGCCGCCATCGCCGACCACGACGCGGACGCGCCCTCCGGCTGATCCGCCCTTTCCCTCTCCGCGGGTGGGTCGCGCTCAGCGTTCCGGGGGTGGCAGCGGGTCGGCCTCCGGGGCGCGCAGGTACAGCCCGGCGATCGCGGCCAGCATGAGCACCGCACCGACCACGCCGAGCGCGGTCAGGCGCTCGTGCAGGGCGACGGCTGCGAGCACCGCCGCGGCGAGCGGTTCCAGCAGGGTCAGCACACCCGCGGTTTCGGACGAGGTCGTGTGCAGGCCGCGGTAGAACAGCGCGTACGCAACCACGGTCGTCACGACGCCGATGTAGACCAACCAGCCGGACGAGACCGCGTCGGCCGGCCACCACAGGCCGAGCGCGGCCGCGACCGGGAGCAACGCGACCGCGCCGATCGCGCTAGTCAGCCCGGTGAGCAGCAGCGCGTCACCGTCCGCGGCGAGCCGGTGGTTGACCACGGTCGTGGCCGCATAGGCGAGCCCGGCTGCCAATGACGCGACCAGCCCGAGCATCGGATGCGATCCCGCGGCCGCCGCACCCGGCTTGAGCGACACGAGCACCAGCCCACCGATTGCCGCGACGAGGGTCGACATCGCGAACGGGTTCGGCAACCGGCGCCCGACCACGGCTGCCCACGCGGTCAGCGCAACCGGTGCGAGCGCGAGGCTGACGAGCGTCGAGATCGTCACGCCGACGTACTGCACGCCGACGAAGTACAGCGCCTGGTAGCCGCCGAGTCCGACCCCGGCGGCGATCAGCCACCACCGGTGCCGGGCGAATACCTCTCGTGCTCCCGTCCAGGCCGCCCGGCGGAACACCGCAGCGACGACGAGACCGGCGATGAGCAACCGCAGGAACCCGATCGGGACGGCCGACAGGCCGGTGCGGTCGTGGATGATCGCGACCGGGACGCCGGTCGTCCCCCAGAGCAGGGCCCCGGCGCTGACGGCGAGCAGCCCGGACCGGCGGTGCACCGTCACGCTCGAGACAGTAGCGACGCGCCGAATCCCGAACCAACAGACTTATTGACCGAACCAGTTAGACCAATATAGGGTCGTTGGACCTGCTGGTTACGAGGGAGAGAGTCGTGCGCGTCGCCCCAACCGTGTTCTCCGCGCCGGAGGACCTCGGACGGTCGTTGGCGAGGTTGATCGCTGATCGGCTTGTCACCGCGACACCCGGCACGCCGTTCTTGTTGGGTTGCCCGAGCGGGCGTAGCCCGGCCAGCACCTACCGCGCGCTCGTCGACGAGGTGCGCCGCCGCGACATAGACCTGCGCGATCTCGTCATCGTGATGATGGACGAGTACGTCGAGACCGACGCAAGACCGGTCGATCCGCGTGCCGAGTACAGCTGCGCCCGGTTCGGCCGCGAGGAGATCGTCGCGCCACTATCGGCCGCAGCAAGTGCGGGACGGGGCATCGCCGACAACCACTTCTGGGTCCCGGACCCCGCAACCCCGAGCGCTACGACCGGGCATCGCGAGGCTCGGCGGCATCGACCTCTTCATCCTCGCCAGCGGCGCGTCCGACGGCCACATCGCGTTCAACCCGCCATACACCGAACGGCACGCCCGCACGCACGTCGTCGAGCTCGCCGAGTCCAGACCCGCCGCGACAATCTGGGTACGTTCCCCACGTTCGGGCAGGACCTCGATCGCGTCCCGCGCCGCGGAGTCACTGTGGGTGTCGGGCACGATCGGCGACCTGTCCAAGGAGGTTGTCATGGTGGTGCACGGCGCCCACAAGACGACCGCCGTGCGCCGGTTGTGTGCCGCCGAGCGATACGAGCCGGACTGGCCGGCCACGATCCTGACCGAGTGCGCACGTCCCAAGCTGTTCGTCGACGATTCCGCGTCTCGACCGATTCCGTCCACCACGACAAGACCTCGCCCGCCGGGGCGACCACCACCTGAGGAGACCAATGGCCCGCATCAGGATCGCTTATCTCGGCGGCGGCTCGTCCCGCGCCCCGGGCACGATGGCGTCCTTCATCCACCACGGCAGCGAGTTCGACGGCTCGCACTTCGTACTCATCGATCTCGACCCCGACCACCTCGAGATCACGCGCCGGATGGCGGCACAAATGGCCGAGGCGGCCGGTCTCGACATCACCATCTCCGCGACGACCGATCTCCGCGCGGGCCTGCAGGACGTCGACGCGTGCTCTCGAGCTTCCGTCCGGGCAACTTCGCGGCACGTGCGATCGACGAGCGCATTCCGCTGAAGTACGGCGTGATCGGGCAGGAGACCCAGGGCCCGGGCGGGCTGATGATGTCGCTGCGCTCGGCACAGGTCATGAAGCAGCTGTGCTCGGTGCTGTCCGAAGTGGCGCCGAAGGCCCGCATCTTCAACTACACGAACCCCGTCAACATCGTCTCGCAGGCGGTTGCCGACAACACCGAGATCCCGATCGTGTCCTTCTGCGAGGGCCCGATCGTCTTCCCGCCGGTCGTCGCGAAGGCTGCCGGCCTCGACCCCGACAAGCTGCACGCCAACATGACCGGCGTGAACCACAACGTGTGGTCGAACGAAGCGACCTACGACGGACAGGACGCGATCCCGATCCTGCGCGAGCGTTGGGAAGAATTGCGCCACCAGCCGACCGACGACGTCAACGGCATGCGCGCGCTGCACCTCGCCGTAGCCATGGAGTCGATCCCGTCCGACTACTTCAATTACTTCTACTTCCGCGACGAGCTGTTGCGCGAGCAGCAACTCGCGCCGATGACGCGCTCGGAAGTGATCATGAGTTCGCTGTCGTCTACTGGTCGCACTACACCGAGCAGTCGACGGCACCGCTCCACGACTCGACCCGGCCTGCTCGCGAGGTGGCATTCACGAACTCGAGCTCGCGATCGAGGCGATCGCACGTTCTACAACGACACAGGCGCGCGGCTGCCGTTCAACATCCCGAACGACGGCGAGATGCTGCCCGGGTTCAGCGAGTCCACCGTCGTCGAGTTGTGGGGCACTGTCGATGCGAAGGGTTTCCACCCCGAGGCACAAAAGCCTTTACCGCGCTCGGTCCTGGGCATCACGCAGCAGCTCGCCGAGTACCAGATCCTCGCCGCACAGGCCGGGTGGAACGGCACCCGCAAGGACGCCATCCAGGCGATGATCGCCCACCCGCTCGTCCCCTCGCTCACGATCGCCGAGGCGATGTACGACGAACTGGCAGCCGCGCAACGCGACTGGCTGCCCGAGCGGCTCCTGGCCTGACATGAGCACCGCGTACCTCGGTGTGGACGCGGGCAACAGCAAGACGGTCGCGTTGGTCTGTCTGGCCTCCGGTGCGGTGATCGGCGCCGGACGGTCGGGCTGCGGTGACATCTACGGCGCCACGGACGAGGCCGCCGCGGTCGCCGAGGTGTTCGCCGCGATCGACACCGCTCTGGACAAGAGCGGCGTCGCCGCGGCGACATCGGCGCCGGCGCCTTCCGGCTCGCCGGCGTCGACTGGCCTGCCGATCACGAGTACTGGGAGCAGGCGCTCGACCGGCAGTGGCCTGAGCTCGCGACTCGTTCCATCGCCAACGACGGCTATGCCGCGATCAGGTGCGGCGAACCCTCCGGCGTCGGGGTCGCGGTCGCCGCGGGCACGGCAGCCGCGATCGCGGCGCGCGGTGCCGACGGCCGGATGTGGGACATGAGCTGGTGGGGTCAGCATGCGATGGGCGCACTCGGGTTGGTGTCCGAAGCATTCCGGGCGATCTTCAGCGCCGACCTCGGCATCGCTGCGCCCACGGCGCTGACTCCGGCGCTGCTCGACTTCTACGGACGTGACGATCTCGCCGCGTTGAACGAATGGTTCACGCGGCGCCATGATCCGGCGACATATGCGCAGCGTGTGTCGGCCGCACGCATCGTCACCGCCGTCGCGGCCGACGGCGACGACGTCGCACTGTCGATCGTCGACGAGCAGGGCCGCCGCCTCGCGCTCTATGCCGAGGTGGCCGCACGCAAGGTCGGCCTCACCCAACGAAGCGAGCCCGTCCCGGTTGTGTTGAGCGGATCCGTACTAACCGCAGCAGATTCGCTCGTAGCAGACGCGATGCGACGGCACGCAGAAACGTGCCCGGCGCCGACCTCCACCGCGCACGCTGCCACCGGCTGCCCGGTGCAGCCCTTGCCGCGCTCGCCGAAGCGGGTTCCGAAGCGGCCAACCGCTCACACAAACCCTCGACGAACTGGCGAAGACCGCTCCCCCACCCGAGTTCCTCGCCACCTGAAAGGAACGACACCATCGACATCGACGAGCTCATCGATCGACTGCCGCTCGAGGCGAAGCTTCGCCTGCTGTCCGGCGAGACAGCCTGGACCACCTACGCCGAGCCGGCGATCGGGCTCAGGTCGATGGTGCTGTCGGACGGCCCGGTCGGCGTGCGCGGGACGAGCTGGGACGAGCGCGATTGGGGCGCAACGACACCGTCGTCGACCGCCCTCGCGGCAAGCTGGGATCCCGAGCTCGTCGAAGAGATCGGCGAGTTGCTCGGCGCCGAAGCGCGCCGCAAGTCCGTCGACGTCCTGCTCGCGCCGACCGTCAACCTGCACCGCACGCCCTACGGCGGACGGCATTTCGAGTGCCTGTCCGAAG
This sequence comes from uncultured Actinomycetota bacterium, assembly GCA_963757455.1. Lineage (GTDB taxonomy): Bacteria > Actinomycetota > Actinomycetes > Mycobacteriales > Jatrophihabitantaceae > RYN-133. The sequence continues at coordinate 586,478 of CAVWSE010000005.1, read as the reverse complement.
ACCCGTACCTCACCGCCCAGATCGCAACGGCATACGTCACCGGAGTGCAGGGCTCGGGCGTCGGCGCGACGGTCAAGCACTACGTCGCCAACGACTCGGAGACCGAGCGGATGACCTACGAGGCGGTCATCGACGAGCAGACGCTGCACGAGCTCTATCTGCGCCCGTTCGAGGACATCGTTGCTGCTGCTCATCCGTGGCTGGTGATGGCCGCCTACAACGCGGTGAACGGCCCGACGATGACCGAGAACGCGCTGCTCACCGATCCGCTGCACACGCGCTGGGGATTCGACGGTGTGGTCGTCTCCGACTGGAACGCGATCCGCACGACTATCGCGTCGGCTCGAGCCGCACAGCGATCTGGCGATGCCGGGGCCCGGCACGCCGTGGACGGACGGCAAGCTGCTGGACGCCGTTCGTACCGGCGACGTAGGCGAGGACCCGGTCGACCTCAAGTTGCGCCGGCTCTTACGTCTGGCTGCACGCGTTGGCGCGCTGAAGGGCACGCGACGGTCGATCCGCCCGCCCACCGCCGGGCCGACGGGACGCCGCGCTGTTGCGCGCGTGGCGGCCGCGGCGGGCGCGGTGCTCGTCCGCAACGACGGCGTGCTGCCCCTCGACACGCGAGCGATACGTCGGGTCGCGGTGCTCGGGCCCGGCGCGGAGCACATCCGCGTGCAGGGCGGCGGCAGCGCATGGGTCGCGCCGCCCTACACGGTGTCACCGCTCGACGGCCTCCGCAGCGCGCTGGATGACGACATCGAACTGTCTCACGACACCGGGCGCGGTCATCGACGAGCGGCTGCGAGCGTTCACCGGCACGCCGGCATCGACCCTGTCGACGGAACGCCCGGCGTGCACGTGTGCTCCGCGCTGCGCGACGGGCACGATCGTTCCGCGACGAGCATCGCGACACCGGACGGCTGTTGTGGATGCGACGACGCCGACTCGGCCGACATCGCCGAGATCGAGGCAAGTTGCGTCTTCACCGCCCCGCGAAGCCGGCGACTATCGCCTCGGCGTTCGCCGCATCCGGCGACGCCGTCGCGCAGTGGACGGGTCGGTTCTCGCCGGCCCGGAGGCGTCGACCCGTCGCGACAACCACCTCGCCGCGCTGCTGGCGCCACGCGACGATCGTTCCAGGTGTCGCTGCGAGCCGGCGCAGCAGGTGCGATCGACGTGCGGCTGCGGCCCGAGCGGCGATTCCCGACGTCGCGATGCTCACGCTCGGCGCGCCGCCGCGCCGCCGTTCGGACGAGGACGAGCTCGCGCACGCAGTCTCGCTGGCCGCCGACGCCGACGTTGCCGTCGTCGTCGTGGGCACCACCGAGCAGATCGAGAGCGAAGGCTTCGACCGACGTCGCTCGCGTTGCCCGGCAGGCAGGACGAGCTCGTGCGCGCCGTGGCCGCGGCCAATCCGCGCACCGTCGTGGTGGTCAACGCGGGCGCGCCGGTCGAGCTGCCCTGGCTCGACGATGTCGCGGCCGTGCTGCTGACGTGGTTCCCGGGGCAGGAGGCCGGGCAACGCGATCGCGGACGTGCTGCACCGGTGCGGTCGAGCCCGGCGGCCGGATGCCGACGACGTGGCCGCCAGCGCGAGCCGATGCGCCCGTGCTGTCGCCCGTCCCGAGGACGGACGCCTCATCTACGCCGAGGGACTCGACGTCGGTTACCGCGGCTGGCAGCGTGCCGGGTCCGAGCCGTTGCTCGCGTTCGGTTCGGGTCTCGGATACACGTCCTGGCGCTTCGACGACCTCGTCTTCCGGACGCCGGCGCTGTCGCGGGTGAAGCTGACGAACACCGGCGACCGCGTCGGCACGCAGACCGTGCAGCTCTACCTGAGCCGTCCGAAGTCGGGCGTGGCGCGGCCGGCGCGGTGGCTGGCCGGATTCACCCGTGTCACGGCCGGCCGGCGCGACCGTGGTTGCCGACATCGCAGCTGGACCGCCGGCGTTCGCGCACTGGTCGGTCGTCGACCATGATTGGCGCATCGAGCCCGGGAGCTACGAGGTTCACGTCGGTGCGAGCGTCGTTCGACACGCCGCTGTCCGGTGTCGTCGAACGTGTCGGACAGGTCAGCGGGCCGGTACAGGTCGGCCTGGAAGCGGTAGGCGTCGGCGCGATAGGACATCGTGCCGGCCAGGATCACCGCGCCGTGGACGTCATAGGTCACTTCGTCGCCGATGAGGATCGGGGCGCCGGCGTCGATCTCGAGCAGAGCGCGCGACGGCTTCGTCGCACGCGTCCGCGCGCACTGTGTACGAACTGCGTGCGATCCGGATGTCGGAGATCTCTTCGATCGTGTCGTAGAGCGACCGGTCGGCCATGTCGGTGTCGGCCAGCGCAGGAACGCGCGCAAGCACGACGACGCTGGCGTCCACGCAGACCGGGACGGCGTCCATCGTCCGCAGCCGGGTCAGTTCGACCACCTTGGCCGCAGGCGCGACGTGCAGGCGACGCGCCTCGTCGAATCCGGCCGGGCGCACCCGCTGACCGAGCACGCGCGCACCCGGGGTCAACCCGCGCGAGCGCGCCATCTCCGAGAAGCTCTGCAGAGTGCTCGGCGGCTCGCCGACCGCTTGGCGCGGAACGAACCAGCCACGCTGAGCCGAACGGTCCAACTGGCCTTCTTCGGCCAGCCGCCCGAGGGCCTGCCGCAGGGTGGCCCGGCTGACCCCCACACTGATCGCCAGATCCCGCTCGCCGGGCAGCCGGGTGCCGGGCGGGAACGTCCGCCGACGCAGGGAATCACTGAGCTTTCGGTATGCCTCGCCCACGGCCGTCGCCGACTCGGTCTCGTGGGCAGTCATGGGCCAGAAAATACCAGCGCAGCCCGTCGCGACGCGGTCAAATCGCGTTAAACCGACAGGACTGGATACTGGTTCAGTGTCTGGACTAACTGGTCTAGTTCTGCCTACACTCGCGCCAACGCTTCACCAGCGATTCGCCACAGAGACGGAGAACCAGACATGGTCCGACGCAGGTCGTCAGTGCTCGCCGGAGTCGTCGGATGCGCGGCCGCCGTCAGCATCGCGCTGGCCGGATGCACGCCCGGTGCCTCCTCGAACGGCACCGCGAACAACGCCGCACCAACCGGCGCCGTGTCGACCGACGCCGCCAAGCTCGGCAAGGTCACGCTCAACGTCCTCGACTACTTCAGCGGCGGCGTCGACAACGCCTGGATGAAGCAGGTCGTCGCGGCGTTCGAGAAGAAGTACCCGAACATCACGATCAGCCGCACGTCGATGGCGTGGGGTGACGTGATGCAGGCGCTTCCGCTCAAGCTGCGCTCGAACAACCCGCCGGACATCGTCCCGGCGAACAACGGCTGGCAGTCGCTCGGCACGCTGGTGCAGGGCGGGCTGGTGCTGAACCTCGACCACTACGCGCAGGCGTACGGCTGGACGCACAAGGTTCCGCAGTCGATCCTCGCCGAGCACGAGTTCTCGACCCACGGCAAGACGATGGGTACCGGCTCGCTGTACGGCATGCCCGTCGCGCGTTCGTCGCTGATCGAGGCGTACTACAACCGCGGGTTGTTGCAGCGCATCGGCGCGACGGTCCCGAAGACCTACAACGACTTCGTCGCCGATCTCGCGAAGGCGAAGGCGGCCGGCGATCACCCCGATCGCAATGGGCAACGTCGAGCAGGTTGGTGTCACCACTCCGCTGTACAGCGTGATGAACGCGCTCGGCAACCAGAAGACGATCGCGGACCTGATCTACTCGCCACGGTTCCGCGAGCCTGACCAACCCGAGCTCCGGGTTCCCGCAGGCGGTCGCCGCGCTGCAGGGCTGGGCGCAGAAGGGCTACTTCACGAACACCTTCGCTGACGTCGCCGGCGCCGATGCAGCGCAGGCCTTCGTCGACGGAAAGGCCCTGTTCCACTTCGACTACTCGGGTTCGTTGCCGCTCAAGCCAGGACCAGGACAAGCAGTTCGGCTCGTTCGTCCTGCCGCGCAACGACGGTAAGGCGCCCGTCGCGACCATGTCGTCGGCGACCAACTTCTCTGTGTCGGCCAAGTGCGCGCATCCGGATGCCGCGGCCGCGTTCTTGAACTTCGCGGCGAGCTCGGCTGCCGCGCAGTTCGCCACCAAGCTCGGCACCGACCCGATGCTCGACCCGTCCGTCAAGGCAAGCAGTTCGAACCCGCTGTTCGCCGACGACGTCGCGAACGCGAACGCAGTCACCTCGCACGACGCCTCCGTGCCGTACCTCGACTGGGCGACGCCCACGTTGCTCCAGACGATCGAGGTGAAGATGCAGGACCTGTTCGCGGGTAAGACCGACGTGTCCGGCGTTGTCTCTGCGGCCCAGGCCGATGACGAGAAGTTCCGCAAGACACTGTCCTGAGCCGGTGCAGCTGGATGCAGAACCTGACGCAACACCCCGTCCGTCGAACAGTCGGCGAAGGAGTTCTCGCGTGAGTCTGACTCTGAGCAAGCAGCAACCGGACGCCCGCACGGACCCGGCGGCGCCACCCCGCCGCCGGGTCCGCCGGCAACCGGTGTCGGACGCCGGCGTCCGTGGCTAGGCCTGGCCTACCTCGCGCCCGGCCTGCTCGTGTACGCCGCTGGTCGTGCTCGTCCCGGCGGGCCAAGGGGTCTGGCTGTCGTTCTTCCACTGGAACGGCATCACTGCCGCCACCTGGGCGGGGTTCTCGAACTACACCGGGTTCTTCGAGGACCCGACCTGCGCGCCGCCGGCGAGCACGCGCTGGTGTTCATCGTGTTCTTCTCTGTGCTGCCGATCGTCTGGGGCTGCTCACCGCCGCGTTGACCGCGAGTGAGCGGGTGCGTGCGCGGCGGGTTGTTCCGCGCCGTCGTGTTCATCCCGCAGACGCTCACGCCGGCTGTCACCGCCGTGGTCTGGAAGCGCATCTACGCGCCGGACGGGCCGATCAACGACGTCGCTGAAGTCGGTCGGACTCGGCAACCTCGCCAAGGGATGGCTCGGTGAGTACAGCTGGGCCCTGCCGGCTCTCGGTCTGATCGGAACGTGGGGCGCGTTCGGCCTGTGCGCGCTGATGTTCATCGCCGGCATGCAGTCGATCCCGGCCGAGCTCTACGACGCCGCGCGGTCGACGGCGCAGGACCGATCCGCGAGTTCTTCACCGTCACCCTGCCGGGGCTGCGTGGGCCGCTCGCCGTCGTCCTGACGCTGACGCTGTCGGCGCGATCCGCGTGTTCGACATCGTCTGGCTCACCACGCGTGGTGGGCCCGGCACGTCCACCGTGACGCCCACCTTGCGTGTTGTACGAGCGGGCTTTCGCCAATCCCGACATCGGCTCGGCCGCCGCAATCGGCGTGCTGCTGTCGATCCTGACGCTGATCATCACCCTCGTGATCGTCAAGATCGCCGGAGAGCGCGACCGATGATCTCCACACGCCGAACGCCTCGCCAACTACATCATCCTCGACCATCGGTCACGATCGGGTGATGTTCCCGCTCGTCTGGGTGCTGCTACGAGCACTGACCCAAACGCCACCGGCTCGCTCGACGTCGGTCACCTGAGCTGGTCGAACTTCAGCTCCGCATGGACGCAGGCCGGGTTCAGCCAGTACCTGAAATCGAGCCTGATCATCACCGGCAGCGTGGTCGTCATCGGCACGTTTATCGCGATCCTCAGCGGCTACGCGTTCGGGGTGCTCGGCGTGTTCGGGCAGAGCTTCCTGTTCCCGATCGTGCTGATCGGGCTGATGCTGCCGATGGAAGCGTTCATCGTCCCGCTCTACTACGACTTCCAGTCCTACGGGATCACCGACACCTACCGCGGAATCATCCTCGCCCACGTCGGCATGGGCGCCGAGCTTCGGCGCGTTCTGGATGAGCACCGCGTTCAAGGAAGTTCCGCGGGCGGTCGCCGAATCCGCCGAGATGGACGGCGCGAACTCGTGGGCAGCGCTGTGGCGGATCTACTTACCGATCGCTCGTCCGCAGGTGCTCACGCTCGTGCTGCTGAGCTTCCTGTGGACCTGGAACGACTATTTCCTCGCCGCTGATCCTCGTGTCCGATCCGGCACATCAGCCGCTGACGCTGGGCCTGGAGCGTTCTCGGGTCGATATCTCGTGCACGTCAACCTGTTGTCTGCAGCGGCGATCACGATCTCCGCGCCAGTCGTCGCGCTGTGCCTGATCTTCCAGCGGCACTTCATCCGCGGAATCCTCTCCGGCGCGGTCAAGGAGTAGCTCTCGCGTCGCGGACACGACCTGAGTCGGACATCCTGATCTGCAAGGATGAAGGACCCGACGACCGCGAGGAGCGCGCATGACCGACGCCACCAACGGTTCGGGCGTACCCCCGGAGCTTGCCGTTCCGCGCCAAGCGCCTGATCGCAACCTGGCGCTCGAACTCGTACGCGTCACCGAGGCTGCGGCGATGGCCGCAGGACGGTGGGTCGGACGCGGCGACAAGAACGGCGGCGACGGTGCGGCCGTCGACGCGATGCGCGCACTGATCGGCACCGTGTCGATGCGTGGCGTCGTCGTGATCGGCGAGGGCGAGAAGGACGAAGCCCCGATGCTGTTCAACGGCGAAGAGGTCGGCGACGGCACCGGCCCGTTGTGCGACGTCGCGGTCGACCCGATCGACGGCACGACGCTCATGTCGAAGGGCATGCCGAACGCGGTCGCCGTGATCGCGGTCGCCGAGCGCGGCGCCATGTTCGACCCGTCCGCGGTCTTCTACATGGACAAGATCGCGACCGGACCCGAGGCTGCCGACGTCATCGACATCACCGTCCCGGTCGGTGAGAACATCCGTCGCGTCGCGAAGGCGAAGCACGGCAACACCGAGGACGTCACTGTGTGCATCCTCGACCGACCGCGCCACGAGCAGTTGGTGCAAGAGGTCCGCGACGCCGGCGCTCGCATCCGCTTCATCAGCGACGGCGACGTGGCCGGCGCGATCACGGCAGCCCGTCCTGGCACCGGGGTCGATCTGCTGCTCGGCATCGGCGGAACCCCCGAGGGCATCATCGCCGCGGCTGCGTTGCGATGCATGGGCGGCACGATGCAGGCGAAGCTCTGGCCGCAGGACGACGAGGAGCGGCAGAAGGCCATCGACGCCGGTCACGACCTCGACCGCGTCCTGCAGACCAAGGACCTCGTCAGCGGCGACGACATCTTTTTCTGCGCGACAGGCATCACCGACGGTGAGCTCTTGCGTGGTGTGCGCTATTACGCGGACTCTGTCCACACCGAGTCGATCGTCATGCGATCGAAGTCGGGGACGATCCGGTTGGTGGATTCGCTACACCAACTCGGCAAGCTGCGTGCATACTCCGCTGTGGACTTCGACAGACACTCGTAGGGAGCGGACATGTTGGTTGTGACCACTGACCAGATCACCGGCTGGGAAGTTCAGCGGGTGTGCGGCGAGGTGTTCGGCGTGGCACTGCGGGCGCACCCCGCGCAGGGCGACGGTGACAAGGGCCTGACCGACGCGCGCAACGACGTGATCTCGAAGATGCTCGAGCAGACTCGCACCAAGGGCGGCAATGCCGTGGTCGGCCTGCGCTTCGACTCCAGCGATCTGGGTGCCGACGGCAGCGAGCTGTGCGCGTACGGCACCGCAGTGGTGGCCGTGCCCGTCGACGACGGCGCACGCCAGACCGCTACCGCCCTCGGCTACGGGCAACCAGCCGCCGCCGCCGAACAGCCGGCGCAGCAGTACGACCAGACCCAGCAGCAGTACGCGCAGCAGTACGGGCAGCAGCAGTACGACCCGAACCAGCAGTACTACGGCCAGCAGGGCCAGCAGTACTACGGCCAGCAGGGCCAGCAGTACCCCGGCTACGGCCAGCAGCAGCCCGGTTACCAGCAGTACCCGCAGCAGGGCTACCCGCAGCAGGGTTACCCGCCCCAGCAGCAGTAATCCGCGTCCTAACGGGGCGTGTCGGTGACCTAATAGTCTCGGATGCATGAGCGACACCGAGTACCGCACCGAAAAGGACTCGATGGGCGAGATCCGGGTGCCGGCTTCTGCCAAATGGCGCGCGCAGACCCAGCGCGCCGTCGAGAACTTCCCGATCTCCGGCCAGCCCATCGAGCGTGAGTTGATCGCCGGCCTGGCATTGATCAAGGGCGCCGGCGCACGTGTGCGTGCGCAACGCGGCCTGCTCGATCAGGCCAAGGCCGACGCGATCGCAGCCTCCGCCGAGGAGGTCGCGCGCGGCGACTGGGACGCCGAGTTCCCGATCGACGTGTTCCAGACCGGCTCGGGCACCTCGTCCAACATGAACACCAACGAGGTGCTTGCGTCGCTGGCAGGCGAGCGCCTCGGCTCGTCCGTGCATCCCAACGACGACGTCAACGATCCGCTGTCGAGCAACGACCAGTTCCCGTCGGCCATTCACGTCGCCGCGACCAAGGCGGTCGTCGTCGATCTCGAGCCCGCCCTCGATCATCTCGCTGCCGCCCTCGAGGCGAAGGCGAAGGACTTCGAGACGGTCGTCAAGTCCGGCCGCACGCACCTCATGGACGCGACGCCGGTGACACTCGGGCCAGGAGTTCGGCGGGTACGCCGCACAGGTTCGGTACGGCATCGAGCGGCTGCACGCCGTACTGCCGCGCGTTGCCGAACTGCCGCTGGGCGGCACGGCCGTCGGCACCGGGATCAACGCGCCGGTCGGCTTTGCCGGCGACGTCATCAGGCTGATCGCGTCCGAGACCGGGCTGCCGCTGACCGAGGCGCGCGATCACTTCGAGGCGCAGGGCGCGCGAGACGGGCTCGTCGAGTTGTCCGGTGCATTGCGCACCATTGCCGTCGGCCTGAACAAGATCAGCAACGACATCCGGTGGATGGGCTCAGGGCCGCGCACCGGTCTCACCGAGCTTTTCCTGCCCGACCTTCAGCCCGGCTCGTCGATCATGCCCGGCAAGGTCAATCCGGTGCTGTGCGAGGCTGTCTGCCAGGTCGTCGCGCAGGTCATCGGCAACGACGCTGCGGTCGCGTGGGGCGGCGCCGCCGGCAACTTCGAGCTCAACGTGATGCTGCCGGTGATCGCCCGCAACATCCTCGAGTCGATCCGGCTCCTGGCCAACGTCTCGCGAGTATTCGCTGATCGCTGCGTTGCCGGCATCGAGGCGAACGTCGAGCGGTGCCGCGAGTACGCCGAGTCGTCGCCGTCGATCGTCACCCCGCTGAACCACTACGTCGGGTACGACGAGGCCGCCAAGATCGCCAAGCAGGCGCTGGCCGAGCGCAAGACGATCCGCGAGGTCGTGATCGAGCGCGGCCACGTTCCCGGCGCGCTCACGGAGGAGAAGCTCGACGAGGTGCTCGACGTCTTGTCGATGACCGCGCCGAAGTAGCTCGGCGCTCGGGGCGTCCGGCCAGGGTCATCAGGCAACCTGCGCCGACCAAGGCCACCGACCCGATCACGAACAGCACGATCGAGAACCCGGTTGCGGCCAGCGCGTTGGTGCCGGCTGAGTCCGGTTGATCGCCGACGTGGATCCCGTCGACGCCGGAGTGCGCGGCGTCCACCGCGCTGCTGCCGGTCGCTCCGTTGCCGGACAGCACGACCCGCACACCGAAGGTGAGGGTGTCCGACTGGACGACGTTGCCGACCGCCGCCGGCAACGTCGCCGTCATCGTCAACCAGCGTTCGCCCTTGGCGGGCACGGCGGCATCGACGCCGACGGCATGCTCGAGCTCGGCGGCCGTCCCTGTCCAGATCGATCGGTACGGTCCGGTCTTGTGCGTCGCCCGCTGGATCGTCATGACGAGCCGGTCCGCGATCTCGCCCTGACCCGACCCGCAGGTGACGTCGACCTGCGCCTCGGCCGCGGTGCACCCGTTGTCGTCGTTGTGGACGTCGATCAAGGCGAGCGAGAGCTTCACACCGACGCCGAAGCCACTGCGGACTCCTAACGTGGCCGACACGCTCTGACCGGGGGCCAGGCCGGCCGTGTCGAGCAGCGGGCCGGCGGGATGAGCTGCGAACCCGGCGCCGTTGACCGACACAAGCACCTTGCCGGCGTCAGCGCCGGCGCTGCCCGACCAGACGACGCCCAGGGTCAGACACAGGACCGCGAGCAGTGCAGACAGCAGGGCGAAACGCCGCATCACGATCTCCCCGAACGTTCTCGCCAGGCAAGGATGAACTGCGCGACGCTGAAGATGCTCAGCCCGACCACGGCGAGCACGATCAGGATCGGTCGCGACTGGCCGAGCCGTGCACGGATCCAACCGGCGTACGGAACGGTGAACCAGACCCGGCCTGCGATTGCCGATGCCGGCACGGGCTCCGGATCGGCGACAGGGTTGGCGTCGCCGCGGAACACAAATTGCTGGTGCCGCGCGTCGACGGCAACGATCCGGTGGGTCACGAGACCGGCTCCGTCGGCAAGCCGGTAGGTCGCGATGTCACCGACGCGTAACGATCCGGGGTCCGCAGGCCGCTCGACGACGATCGACCCGACGGGCAGGGTCGGCGCCATGCTGCCGGTCTCGACGGTCAGTGCCTGCCCGCCGATCATCTTCGGGAGCACGACGAGAACGACGACCGCACCGAGCAGGACGAGCAGGACGGCCCACGCCGCGGCACGCGTGATCGTGCGTGACACCCGGTGCACGGCGCTGCGAACCGGTTGCGCCGTCATCGCCGTCACGGAGCGGCCTGCGTCAACGTGAAGCGCACATCGACGGACATCGAATCGCCCTGTGCCGCGTTGTCGACGGGGTGGTCCGGCGTCGCGTGCGCGGCGTCGGTGACGCTCGGAGGCCAGCTCGCATCGACGACGACGCAGACGCCGCGTCCTGGCGCGAGCACCATCGGCCGGGCGTGCGCGTCGCGCAACGTCACAGCCGCCTTGGTCCGTCCGTAGTGGGCGAGGTTGCCCGGTCCCGATCGTGGCAGCACCGATGCCCCTGGCGTCGCGCCCGCGCAGCCGGCGACATCAGACGCCGCTGCGACTGAGATGTCGACCGCGATCAGCCTGGAGGCGACGCCGTACGCGGGCGTGCCGTGCACGCCCCGCGCGGTGATCACGCAGCCGGCGATCCCCGAGGCGATGTCGCCCTGCGCCTTACCGAGACTGGTGTCGCACGGGCCCGGCACGTCGTTGGGTGCCCCGACCGCCATCTCGACGGTTCCGGCCGTCGTCGAGGTGCTGTCGTTGGCGACGATCCAGAGCCGTCGGATCGCCTTATCACCCGGTTCGAGGCCGGCGAAGGTCAATGCGGCGTGGCCGGTACCACCACCGAGGTCGAGCTGCAGGACACCTGCGCCAGTTCTGTTCGCGGGGATCTCGCTCTGGTCGTCGAACGCGCCGAGGGTGGTCGAGCCGGCGGCGAGCACGACAGCGGCGAGCGCCGCGATCGTCCCGGACACGACCCGCCGATTCATCGAATCCCCCATCACCGCAACCGAATCGCGTCATTGTGGCGTCGCCACCGCCGCTCGCGCATCGTCAAAATCGGGTACTCGAAGATCGTCAAATTTGACGATGTGCGGTGTGCCCGGCACGGGCGAGCCTGTCTCCAAGCGCGGCCGGGGGGTCGCGGCCCACTGACAGGGGGAACCGAATGAAGAAGTCCAAGGCACTGCGCCTGGCAGGCTTCGCCGGCGCATTGTGCGCGTCCGGCGCGCTGCTCGGCACATCCATCTCCGGCACCGGTGCGTACTTCACCGACAGCCACAGCGGCGAGATCGACGCCAGCACCGGCCACGTGCGGGTGGCCATCGCCCCGTCGGACGGCAAGCTGCATTTCGACCAACCTGCTGCCCGGCGACTACCAGACCAGACCGCATCAACTACACGCCCAGGGCACCGGCGCCGAGGACATCTGGCTCGTGTTCCCGACAGGACGGCAGCAACCTGTCCGAGGCGTTCACCGGCACACCAGGCGACGCCGCAGGCGGTGGGCTCGGTCGGTACGGCCACTTCGCCGTGAGCAGCACGGCGGTGGCGCACTTCACGTCGTACAACCTGACACGCCGGAACCGGCTAGCACGACTCCAGCTCGTCGTGCGCCGATCGATGCCAACGGCGAAGGCGGCAGCAACCAGCAGGCCGACGCTCTCCGTCAGACACGCAGGTCCCGTACTGCGCACCGGTCCACGCGATTCTGCTCGCAGGGCAACATGAACAACGGCGACAACGGCTACACCGACCTGACCTTCGGCTACACCCCGCTCCTGAAGAGCGGGCAGGACGCGGCCTGAGAACAAGATGGTCAACTACCAGATCGTCGCGACCCAGCACGGCGTCCGTCCGGACGACCCGAACAACGGCTGATCGACAACACCATGTCACACCGCCACCGCAGCCAGCGGGGCACGTCCGAGGCGGGACGGGTTCGCCCGTCCCGCCTCACGGCGCGCCGCCTGCTTCTCGCCACCCTGATGACGGTCTTCCTCGGCGTCGTCGCGGTCGGAGCGGGGCTGTACCTGAACGGCTACCGGGTCTGGGTCGTCCACACCGGCTCGATGGAGCCCACCCTCATGCCCGGCGACATCGTCGTCGACGCGCCGGCGCGGGACGGGTACCGCCCCGGCCAGATCATCACGTTCCTGCATTCGGATCTCACCAGCGACGTCGTGACGCACCGCATCAAGGACGTCCTGCCGAACGGCGACATCAACACCAAGGGCGACGCCAACCGCTCTGCCGACACGTGGGACATCCGCCCGGGCCAGGTTCAGGGCCGGGTGATCCACACCGTGAAGTGGGTCGGCTACCTGCTCGTCTTCCTCCGGCAGCCCACCGGAATCGCGGCCGTCGTTGCCGTCTCGGTGTCGATCATCTTGCTGTGGCAGTTGTTCTTCGCCGAACCAGCAACGGACGATTCGGCGAAAACGGACTCCAGAGACGCACCGGAACCTGCAGGAACACCGGTACTTGTCGCCTGATTTCCGCAAGGAAAACGCGGCAAACCGCTTCCTGCGAAGCAATTCGCAAAAGTCACGCAAGACTTCCCTGATTCGTTTGGTTAACGACCTTTCCATCGGTGATCATTTCGACGCGCAAACAATGCGCGACGACGATCGCCGGGCCTTCGGGGGCCGGTGGAAGGATCAGCCGCAATGCCTTGGGCCGCCCCCCGGCGCACCATCCGCTCACGCGGAACGCTGGTCGCCCTCGCCGTGATCGGCGTGACCCTTGTCGGTTGGTACGCCGTCGTGCTCGGCATTCGCGACTCGGCAACGATCCGGATCGAAGTTCCCGAGCTCGTCCGCAACGTCACCTCGGCACTGCTCATCACGGCGGGCGTCGCACGACTTGCCTCGTGGCGGATGGCACGCGACTGGGACGCAGCCGCCGTCGCCGTCGCCCTGCTCGCCCTCGGGACGGCACTGCCCGCTGCAAGCCTGCTGGCAACGATCTTCAACGACGGCGCGGTCGCGCAGATCGAAGCCCCCGAGGGTGATGCCCTCGTCGTCATCCCGCTCTGCCTGCTCGTGCTGGCCCTCGGTATGCGCAACCGGCACCGGCTGGCCTCGGCCGGTGCGATCCTGCTCGGCACGGGCGGTGCGATTGCGATGCTCGTGGGCGTGCTGCCGCGCTCGCCTGCTCCCGACCAGCACCTGACGCTGTTCTGGGTCGGCGTCGAGGCCATGAGCGCGGGCGTCTGGGCCGCGTTGGCCTATCTCATCTGGGCCCGCCGCAGCTTGCGGGGCGATACCGCGATCCTGACGTGGGCGGTGGCGGCCGCGCTGATGATGACAGGCCGCGCCGTGTTGCGGACGTGGAGCCTGGTAGACGCGTCGACGCTGCACGGCCTCGGCACCGGACTCGGTCTGTGTGCGGCCGCGATCATGCTCGTCAACGCGATTCGGGTACTGCACACGCAGATTCGGCAACGGATCTTCGACGACGAACTCGGCCGGATGCTCCTCGTCCGCAACGACCGCATCGACGAGTTGGAGCAGGCGCAACGAGCCCGGCTTCATGACGCGCGCTCGGTCGTCCTCGGGGTGAAGGGGGCGTCGACGCTGCTCGCCCGCAACGCGGGCGCGCCATGCGACCTCGACGCCATCCTCGCCTCGGAACTCGACCGGCTGCACACGTTGCTCGAGGCCGATGCCGCGCCGCGACCATGCGCGGTGTTCGACGTTCGGGATGCCCTGCTCCCGGTGCTCACCACTCATCGCCTGGCCGGCGCCAAGATCCACGACTCGATCGTGCGCATCGACGCGGTGGGACGCTCGAGCGATACCGCCACTGTGCTCGACAATCTGCTCCGCAACGCGGCACGCCACGCACCCGGCGCGAACGTCGAGATCACCGTGCGCCAAGTCGGTGACAGTGTCGAGGTCGTCGTCGAGGACGACGGGCCGGGAATCCGGGCCGCCGACCGCACCCGGATGCTCCTGCCGGGCGTGCGCGGCGCCGACGCACCCGCCGGCGGAGACGGGCTCGGCCTCTACAACTCGGTGCGCGCCATGTCGGCTCAGCACGGTTCGATGCGAATCGAGGGACGCCAGCACGGCGGTACCCGGATCGTGCTCGCACTACCCGCCGCGATGTGTGCTGCGGCAGGCGAACGGATCGCAAGCTGATGGGCATCGCAATCGTCGAGGACCACCGCTTGCTCGCGGAGGTCCTGCGCACTGAACTGGATGCGAACGACCTGGACGTCGCGATCGTGAATCCTCGTCCGCTGCCCGAACTGCTCGCAGAGCTGCTCGACAGGCGGCCGGACCTCGTGCTCCTCGACCTCGACCTCGGCGGGTTCGGCGCGGGCGAGCGGCTCGTCGGTCCCTTGCACGCGGCCGGGATCCGGGTCGTCGTACTCAGCGGCACCGACGACATGGCGCGTGTCGCCGACGCCCTCGACGCGGGAGCATTCGCCTACTGCGCCAAGACATCCGCCTTCGACGCTCTCGTTGCGAAGATCGTCGCCGCGCTGCGAGCCGACCGGCCGCTCGACGACGTGCTCCGACGTCAACTCCGCGCCGACCTCACACTCAAAGCCGCCGAACAGAGTTCGCGCTGGGCACGGTTCGAGCAGCTGACCGATCGCGAGCGACACACGCTGCTCGCACTCAGCCGAGGTCAGTCGGTGCGTGACATCGCGAGATCCTGGGTGCTGTCTGAAGCCACCGTTCGCACGCACGTCCGCGCTGTGCTCGCCAAACTCGAAGCACCCTCGCAGCTCGCGGCCGTCGCGGCAGCGCTGTCCACAGGGTGGCTCGCCGCCGCGTCATGAGAACCTAGGCTGCATGGCCAAGCAGTACGACGAGATCGACGATCGGCTGCGCGCGTGGATCGCAGCGCAGCCGATGTTCTTCGTCGCGACTGCTCCACTGGCCGCCGACGGACATGTCAACGTGTCGCCCAAGGGCATGGACGGGACGTTCGCGGTGCTCGGCCCGAACCAGGTGGGTTATCTCGACTACTTCGGTAGCGGTGTCGAGACGATCGCGCACCTGCGCGAGAACGGCCGGATCACGGTCATGTTCTGCGCGTTCGACGGTGCTCCGAACATCGTGCGCCTGCACGGCCGCGGACGGGCTGTGCTGCCCGAGGATCGCGGCTTCACCGAGTTGCGTACCCGCTTCGCGAAGACCCGCGATCGAGGCGTGCGGTCGATCATCCTGGTCGACGTCGACCGCGTCAGCGACTCGTGCGGCTGGTCGGTGCCCCTCATGCAGCACGTCGCCGACCGCGACGTCCTCGACAAGGCGCAAGAGCGCCGCGACGACGACTACTTCGTGCAGTACGCGGCGACGAAGAACGCGACCAGTATCGACGGCCTGCCCGGTCTGTGCGACTAGCCGATCTCAGCGGCGGGCGAACTTCCACGCTGCCGGGAACACCAGCGCCGCGATCACCAGTTTGATCGCATCGCCGATGATGAACGGCGTAACGCCGAACTCGATGGCCTTCGCCGACGAGATGTGCAGGTCGTTCGAGAGCCAGATCGTCCCGACCGTGAGCAGGATCGCCTCGCCGACGATCATCGCCCCGATCGAGGACACGATCGAGCGGTCGTTGCCGCGACGAGCAAGTTCACCGACGACACCGGCTGCGAGTACGAACCCGAGGATGTAACCGAAGGACGGGCCGCCCCAACCGCTCGTGTGGTCGGCGTACCACGGCACACCGGCGATGCCGGCGAGCGCGTAGAGCCCGATCGACACCAACCCGCGTACCGATCCGAGTGCGGCACCGGTGACCAGCACGGCCATCGTCTGCAGCGTGAACGGGACGGGTGAGATCGCCGAAATGGTGACCGACACCTGGGCGGCGAGCCCGGTCAGCCCGGCACCGGCGAGCACGAGCACTGCATCGCGCACCCAGGCACCCGGAACCAGATCGGCAAGGACGATGCGCGGCCGCGCCGCGGCGATGCTGGTCATGCGCCACAGGCTAGCGGCACTGCGCGGGCGCAGGCATTTTGGTGTGACCTACGCCGTGTGCAGGCGGTATCCGCGCTTCACCACGGTCTTGATGATGTCCGGGTCACCCAGTGCGGCACGAAGCCGCCCGATAGCAGCCTCCACCGCGTGCCCGTCGCGGCTGTCGCCCGGCAGCCGAGCGAGCAACGCGTCGCGCGACAGCACGCGGCCATCACCTGCGATCAACGACCGCAGCAGCGCCATGCTCGTCCTCGGCAGCGCGATGAAGGTGTCGTCGACGAGCACCGCGGTCCCGCGCACTTCGAGCCGGTGCCCGGCCGCGGTGAGCACCGTCGCCCCCGCGGGCAGCCGTTGCACAAGATCGCGCACGAGCACGCCTCGACGTGCGCGAGCGGGACGCACGACCGGGATGCCGGCGGCCTCGAGCGGCGCTGCTGCGGCCGGCCCGACACACGCGCACAGCACCCGTCCGCACAGCACCGGACGCAGATCGGTTCGCGACCGCGCGGCGGCCCGCAACAACGTTGTGGCGACAGCTCCGCTCGTCACCACAACGGCTTCGAGATCGCAGGCCACGAGCACTTTGACGAATCGGTCCAGGGCGGCGCCGTCGCGCGTCCCGGCACGCACGACGCGCGCTCCGCGACGAGCGAGTGCAGCGCACAGGGTGTCGCCGCGCCGCGGCGCCAGCACACCGACGGTGAAACCGGCCAGCGGCTTCGCCACCGTGATCGGCACAGTCATCGCCGGCACCGCACGGCATCAGGCTCGCCGTGGCGCGTATCGCGCCCGCGTCCGGACGGTTACGGCGTTGTCACGTCCCAACCCGGCGCGAACCGGCCGAGCCACGCCCGGCCGTCGTCGGGCAACGTCCCGTACGCGTCCGCGATGCGTGCCCAGCCGGTCACCATCGCAGCGAAGTTGACCGGGTTGTAGACGTCCTCTTCGTAGCTGAACAGGTGCTCGCCGGCGTAGTGCAGGATCGTCGTGTTCGGCGCAGTGTGCACGCTGCCGTCGCCGGGATCGCGCATGAGATTGCCGATCTCGCAGATGATCCAGCCGCGGTCGTCGTCGAAGACCGACCAGGCGACCGGGAAGTCGATCATGCAGTTGCCCGGAAAGCTCGTCATCGTGCGCACGACCCACTGCGCGATCTGCGTGCGCCCTTCGAACCGGCCGTAGGCGTGCTCGTTGTACGCGGCATCGGCCGTGAACAGCCCGGCGAACAGCGTCCAGTCGTTGGTCGCCTTCGCCTGCCGGACGGTGGCCTGGTAGTTCTCGAAGGCGGTCTCGAGCTCGGCGCGCGTCGGCATTGGGCGGACGCTACCGGCTCAGGCCACCGTCTTCGCGTTGTTGACGATTTCCGTTTCGGCGCCGACGAGCGCGGGCAGCGTGATCGTGAATTGTGAACCCACACCCGGCTCGGACTCGACGTCGACCTCGCCGCCGTGCCGTTCGACGATGCTCTTGACGATGGCGAGTCCCAGACCGTTCCCGCTGATCGAGTTGGCGCGCGCGGTAGAGGCGCGGAAGAACCGCGTGAACAGATTCGGCAGTTCTTCCGCGGGGATCCCGATGCCGGAGTCGGTGATCGACATGCGCACCGCGCCGCCGATGAGTGCGACGTCGACGTCGACCTGACCGCCTACCGGCGTGTACTTCGAGGCGTTGCTGAGCAAGTTGACGAGCACGCGGTCGATCTGGTCGAAGTCGCCGCGCACCACGGCCCGGTCGATCGGCAGGTTCACACGCAGCTCTTGGTCACGGTCGACGAACTCGGGACGCACCGTGTCGACCGCCGCCGACACGGCCGAGGCGATGTCGACGTCGTCCGATCCTGCGGGGACGGTCTCGTCGACCGAGTCGAGTCGCACGAGCACGAGCAGGTTGTCGACGAGGTCGGCCAGCCGCTCGGTGTTGCGCAGCGCGACGTCGAGCATGCCGTGCTGGCCACCGGTGAGCGTTTCGTCGGCGAGCAGTTCGAGGTAGCCGTGGATGCTGGTCAGCGGTGTGCGGAGCTCGTGCGAGATGGTGCCGACCAGGTCGGTGCGGATCCGGTCGAGCTCGTGCAGGCGCGCCGTGGCGGCCCGCTGCTGCTCAAGGGCGTCGAGCAACGCGCGCTCGGACTCCTTGATCGTGTGCACGTCCTGGATCTGCTTGATCACATGAGTCGGCTCGCCGTCTTCGTCACGTACGACCGTGTAACTCACGTCGACCCAGACCGATCGTCCGGACGGGCGCATGAACCGCTTGCGCAGCGGACGGGCGGGGCCGCTCACCGTCAGGTCAGGCAGCATCGCGGCGTCTTCGGGATGCGTCACGTCCGCAACGCGCCGTCCGACGAGGTCTTCGGGACGCCGGCCGAGGATGGCGGCGAAGGCCGGGTTGACGCGCAGGAACTTCTCGTCCGGTCCGTCTTGGACGGAGGTCAGGGCCATGCCGATCGGCGCGCCCTCGAACGCCTCGCGGAAGCTCGACTCGCTGACCGCCAGCGCAGCGTGCATGCGCTGCGACTCGCGCAGTTCGGCCTGCCGCTCGGTCACGTCGCGTGCCAGGCTCAGCACCAGCTGCTCGCCGTCCGGTCCGGTCATCGGCAACGCCGAGAACTCATACCAGCGCCCGTCCGCGAGCTGCCATTGGTCGGTCACCTGCTCGCGCAGGCCCCGGTTGTACAGCTCGCCCGCGCGTTCGCGATCGTCCGGTGCGAAGAAGTCGGTGATCGGAGTACCGCGGAACGACGCCGGCTCGGCACCGATCTTGCGCAGCCAGTGACCGCCGAGCGTGACGCAGCGCAGGTCGCCGTCGAGCAGGCCGACCGTCGTGAGCGGCAGGTGTTCGACGAGCGATTGGTAGAGCTGGCGCTGCGAGGTCAGCGTCATCATCGTGTTGCGTGACGCGGTCACGTCGGTGCCGATGCAGACGTAGCCGGTGATCGTGCCGCCTGCGTCGCGCATGCCTGACATCGAGACCGAGACGGTGACGCGGCGGCCGTCCTTGGCGCGGCACGTGCGGTCGTGCACGTCTATGTCGCCGAGCTCGTCCGGCGCCCTCTCATCGTCGAACAGCAGCGACAGCGGCATGCCGACGACCTCGTCGGCGCGGTAGCCGAGCAACCGCTCGGCACCCTGGTTGAAGTCGGTGATGATGGCGTCGGGGTCGCAGGCAACGATCATGTTGCCGGTCGCTGCCCGCAGCACGGCGTCGAGCTGCAGGCTCGCCGGTTCGAGCGCGCTGACCCGGCGAGCCGACGCCGTGCCCCGCTCGACGAGCGAGGAGATCGTCGGCCCGACCAACAGCGCGACCGCGCCGGTCAACGCTGCGCGGCGCAGGTCGTCGGACAGGATCGCGTCGCCGAGCAGGAGCGGTCCGAGGAGAAGCGCCGGAATGGACGCGGCGACCGCGATCCACGTCTGGCGCCGGGTGCCGTAGAAGCCCAGCCAGATCACGGCGATGACGCACAGCCCGCCGAAGCCCGCCAGGTCGGGGTCGTCAGCTGCCCGCCAGAAGGTGGCGACCGTGATCAGGGCGTACGGCGGAAAGGTCTGCAGCAACGTGCTGTCGAGCATCCGGCCGAAGACCGCACTCACGCAGGCGATGGCGAATACGCCGAGCGCGACGATCGCCCAGGCCGGATGGAACACCTCGCGCGAGGACGAGCCGAGGGTGAGCTGGATGGCGGCTGCTGCGCCGAGCAGCAGCGTGTAGGGGTCGCGCGTCACGCGACCCCAAACATCGAGCTTGCCCAGTGCCACGCGGTGGGCCTCCGATCGGCGACGCGGGGGATGTCGCCAAACGAGAAATTTACATCGTCGGGACCTTAAAGCGGAAGATCCTCAAGCATTTCGGTGACCAGCGCGGCGATCGGAGACCGCTCAGAACGGGTCAAAGTGACATGTGCGAACAATGGGTGCCCACGCAACGCCTCGATGACCGCCGCGATGCCGTCATGGCGTCCGACCCGCAGGTTGTCGCGCTGGGCGACGTCGTGGGTGAGCACCACCCGCGACCCGGCGCCGATGCGGGACAAGACGGTGAGCAGGACGTTGCGCTCGAGCGACTGGGCCTCGTCCACGATCACGAACGAGTCGTGCAGCGACCGGCCGCGGATGTGGGTCAGCGGCAGCACTTCGAGCATCCCGCGGTCGATGACCTCGTCCATGACGTCGGAGGACACCAGCGCACCGAGCGTGTCGAAGACCGCCTGCGCCCACGGCGCCATCTTCTCGTTCTCGCTGCCGGGCAGGTAGCCGAGCTCCTGGCCGCCGACCGCGTACAGCGGGCGGAAGACCACGACGCGCTTGTGCAGTCGGCGCTCGAGCACCGCTTCGAGGCCCGCGCACAGTGCGAGGGCCGACTTGCCTGTGCCCGCGCGTCCGCCCAGCGAGACGATCCCGACGTCGGGGTCGAGCAGCAGGTCGAGCGCGATGCGCTGCTCGGCCGAGCGTCCGCGCAGCCCGAAGGCCTCCCGGTCGCCGCGGACGAGGCGCACCTTCTTGTCGGGCGTGATGCGCGCCAGGGCCGACCCGCGCGACGAGTGCAGCACCAGCCCGGTGTGGCACGGCTCGGCCGCGACCTCGGCGAAGTCGGGTTCGTCGGCGAGCTCGAGCGGTTCGCCGTCGTAGAGCAGGTCGATCGTCGCCGAAGACACGTCCAGCTCGGACATTCCCGTCCAGCCGGTCGAGTCGGCGACCGGGTGCATGCGGTACTCGTCGGCCGGCAGCCCGACCGAGGCCGCCTTCACCCGCAGCGGCATGTCTTTGGTCACCAGCGTGACGTCGCGCCCGTCGGCCGACAGGTTGAGCGCGACGGCGAGAATGCGGGAGTCGTTGCTGTCGACGCGGAAGCCGGCCGGCAGCGTCGAGAGGTCTGAGTGATTCAGTTCGACATGCAACGTGCCGCCGTCGTCACCGATCGGAACCGGGGAGTCGAGGCGCCCGTAGGTGATGCGCAGTTCGTCGAGGACGCGCAGCGTCTGCCGCGCGAACCAGCCGAGTTCGGGATGGTGCCGCTTGCCCTCCAGCTCGCTGATCACGACCAGCGGCAGGATCACCTCGTGCTCGCCGAAGCGCCCTAGCGCTCCGGGATCCGACAAGAGGACCGAGGTGTCTAGGACGAAGCTACGAGTCACAAAGGCTCCAGCAGGGCATCAGGCGCGCCGGGACCGTTCCTCGGGAAACCCTCTGAGCCGGTCCGGCCCGCAGGTGGTTGTTGCCGTTGAGAACGCTACGGCCGCGATCGGGCGTCCCAGCGACGACGCGCCGAGGTTTCATCCGCCGGACACATTGGCGCCCACATTGGCGGCCACATTGGCAGCCACGGTGGCGTCAGGTTTGCGCCGGACGCGACGGATCGGCGCCCCATTGCGACCACGATCCGGGGTACAGCGCGAGGTCGGTTTCGCCTGCGATGTGCAGTGCCAGCAGGTCGTGACACGCGGTCACGCCCGACCCGCAGTAGGCGACGAACGGCCCGCCGCCATAGGCGTCGCGTAGCTGCTCGGGCGTCTTGAACCGCCCGTGCGCGCCGAGGTTGTCCTGCCACGGTGCGCTGCGGGCGCCGGGGATGTGGCCCGGACGCGGATCGACGGACGGGTCGCCGTGGGCGTACCTGGCGCCGGTGCGGGCGTCGAGGAGCGTGGCGTCGCCGAGGTCGGCCAGTTGGTCGGCCGTGCGGAACCGTTGCGCCGGCCATGGGACGGCCGCGCGATCGACGGGCGGCGCCGTCACGATGTCGGTCGTCAAGTCACCGGGCCAGGCGGCGAGGCCGCCGTCGAGCACCGCGACCGGTTCGTCGAGCACGTGCAGCAGGTACCACAGTCGCGCGGCCGTCGACCCGCCCAGGTCGTCGTAGGCCACCACCGGCGTGCCGGTGGCGATCCCCGCCCGTCCCAGCGCGGCGGCGAAGCGTTCCGGCGTGGGCAGCGGATGCCGGCCGGTGCCCGGTCCGGCCGGATCGGACAGATCGGTGTCTATGTCGAGGTGGACAGCGCCCGGGATGTGCCCGGCCTCGTACTCCGCACGTCCGGACCTGGTCTTGTCGAGATACCAGCGCACGTCGACCACCCGGACGTCCGCGAGATGGTCGACGAGCCACTCGCCGCTGACGAGATCCGTTCACTTGCCGTAGCGCCGCTGCCGCATGCCGTAGTCGCGCAGCGCACGTAGGAAGTCGATCTTGCGGAAGTCGGGCCACAGCGCGTCGCAGAAGTAGAACTCGGAGTGCGCCGACTGCCAGAGCAGGAAACCCGACAGCCGCTGCTCGCCCGAGGTGCGGATCACGAGGTCGGGGTCGGGCTGGCCCTTGGTGTAGAGGTGCTCGGCGATGTGGTCGACGTCGATGACCTCGGCCAGCTCTTCGATCGACGTGCCGGCCGCGGCGTGCTCGTGCAGCAGCGACCGCACCGCGTCGGCGATCTCGCGCCGTCCGCCGTAGCCGACGGCGATGTTGACGGTCATGCCGTCGCGGTGCGCCGTACGCTCCTGTGCCGCCTTCAGCGCGTTGGCGGTCTCGTCCGGAAGCAGGTCGAGTGAGCCCATCGCGTGCAATCGCCACGGGGTGCCGTCGGCAGCGAGTTCCTCGGCGACCCCGGCGATGATGCGCAGCAGCGGTTCGAGTTCGGCGGGCGGGCGATTCAGGTTGTCCGTCGACAGCAGCCAGATCGTGACGTGGTCGACGCCGGCCTCGCGGCACCAGGTGAGCAGATTCGCGATGTGCCGCGCCCCGGCGAGATGGCCCTCGCTGACGTCCTCGAAGCCGGACGCGCGCGCCCAGCGGCGGTTTCCGTCGATCATGATCGCGACGTGACGAGGGGTGGGCAGGCCGGTCAGTGCCGTGCGGAGCCTGCGCTCGTAGACCGTGTACACCGCCTGCCGCAGACCCACGTCTCGACGATAGCGCTGTAAGAGCCCTGTTAGGGCCCCCGCGGGGGCCTACCCACCCGTAACCTGGACCCATGGCGAGCCTCGACCCGACCTCGTCGATCGCCACGGTTGTCGCCGAGCTCAAACCACGCCTGCGCGGGTTCCTGCACACCTATGCGGCGGCGATCTCGATCGCCAGCGGTGCCGTGCTGATCGCAGTCGCGGCATCCCTCAAGGGCGGCTCGGCCGCCGTTACGACGTCCATCTATGCGGCGACGGTGACGTTGCTGTTCGGGACGTCGGCGCTCTACCACCGGCTGAACTGGTCACCGCGCGCCCATCGGATCATGAAGCGGCTCGACCACTCGATGATCTTCGTGTTCATCGCCGGGACCTACACACCGATCGCGGCGCTGACCCTGCCGCGCACGGCGGCGATCGCCGTCATGGTGACGGTGTGGACGGGCGCCGTGTTCGGAGTCGCGCTGCAGACCGCCTGGCCGACATCGCCGCGCTGGCTGGCGGTGCCGTGCTACATCGCGTTGGGCTGGGTCGCGGTGTTCGTGCTGCCCGATCTGCTGCACAACGCAGGCGTTGCCGCGCTGGTGTTGATCCTGGTCGGCGGGGCGGTGTACACGATCGGCGGCGTGGTCTACGGGATCAAGCGACCCAACCCGATCCCCGGCGTGTTCGGCTTCCACGAGGTCTTCCACGCCTGCACCCTCGTGGCCGCGGTGTGCCACTACGTGGCCATCTGGCTCGCAGTCTTCAGCTGAGCCGACTCTCCTTCTCCCGGTGGGAACAAACAGCCTTGCCCTGTCGTTCTTGCAGTGTAATTATGTAATCACTGCCTGAATGTAAGGAGCAATCACATGAGTAGGGCAACAGATTCCAGCGGGTCCGACCGGCGCTTCCGGCGCGGCGGACCCCACGGCCACGGTGGACACCGTGGTCACGGCGGCCATGGTGGCCGCGGGCGCGGTTTCGGCCGTCCGGGCGGTTGGCAGCAGGCCGACCTGCCGCCGGCCGACGACGCCGCCGAGTGGTTCGGCGGGCGACTGCCGAGCGAGTGGTACGTCGGCGCGCCGAGCGTGACCGTCGACCGCGAAGAGATCATCGTCAGCGGCGAACTGCCGCCGGTGAAGGACGGCGAATCGGCCGGCGAGGCCGCGGCCGAGGGCCGCATCCAGCGCTTCCGCGAGGACACTCGCGACACGCGCATGACGATCGCCGACGAGGCCGAGTCCCGCTACGGGCGCAAGGTCGCCTGGGGCGCATCGATCGGCGAGACACGGGTGCTGTTCACCCACCTCGCCGTGCCGGTGATGACCCGGCTGCGCCAGGACGAGCGACGGGTGCTCGACACCCTCGTCGACTCGGGCGTGGCGCGTTCGCGCTCCGAGGCCCTGGCCTGGTGCGTGACCCTGGTCGGCGAGCACACCGACGAGTGGCTCGCGAGCCTGCGCACAGCGATGTCCGAGGTGGACAAGCTGCGCGCCGAGGGCCCCGAGCTCTAACCCCCACCCCCGCCTTGCTGCTCGCTATGACGAGGAATTCGGAACCGAACCCGTCGCGCGGAGCAGCAAGGCGAGCTGGGACGTGGTGGTGACCGGGAGGTCGCACACCATGCCCCTGCACACGTAGGCGGCAGGCTGCCCGCCAACCAACGCACGGCCTGCCAGCAGCGGCACGCCGGCCTGATCGGGCTCGCCAGAGACGAGCACCGAGCCCGGCGGCCGCAACTGCCAGGCAACGCGCTCGAGGTCACGATCGTGGCCGACGAGCGCGATTTGCACCGGGCCGTCGACAAGGGCCTGCGCCGCGGCGAGAGCCCAGCCGAAGAAGCGTGGCTGCGCGACGCCGCCGCCGGTGACGATCCGCAGCGCCTGCTCGGCCGCGGCGCGGTGAACCGGCGAACCGGTGAGCGCCGAGTACGTGAGCAGGGCGGCGGCCAGAGCGCTCGATCCGGACGGTGCGGCATTGTCGCTCGGGTCGCGCGGACGACGCATCAGCTGCTCCGCATCGTCGCCGGTATCGAAGAATCCACCGTCACCGTCGGCGAAACGGGCCAACGCGACGTCGAGCAACTCACCCGCCGAGGCGAGATAGCGCTGCTCCCCCGTCGCTTGATGCAGGGCAAGCAGGCCTTCGGCGAGGTCTCCGTAGTCCTCGGCGACGCCGAGCGCCTCGCCGACGGCGCCGTCGCGCGAGGTTCGCCGCAACCGACCGTCGACGACATGAAGGCGCAGCAACAACTCGGCGCATGCGATCGCGGCATCGAGGTAGCGGCGGTCGAGGGCGACGCCGGCCTCGGCGAGGGCAGCGATCGCGAGTCCGTTCCACGCGGTCACGACCTTGTCGTCGCGTGCGGGCTGCGGCCGCCGATTGCGGACGTCGAGGAGCGCCCGCCGAATACGTTCGTACCGCTCGGGATCATCAGGATCCTTGAGCAACTGCAATGTGGACGAGCCGTGCTCGAAGGTGCCCGCATCGGTGACTTCGAACCAGCGCGCCGCGTCAGCTGCGTCGGCGCCGAGCACCTCATCGAACTGTTGCGGCGTCCAGACATAGGTGAGTCCCTCGACGCCGTCGGTGTCGGCGTCCAGCGCGGACGCGAATCCGCCTTCGGCGGTGCCCAGGTCGCGCAGCAGGAAGTCGGCTGTTTCGCGTGCGACGCGATCGGCGATCGCACTACCGGTCAGCCGCGACCAGTGCAGGTAGACGCGCAGCAGCTGCGCGTTGTCGTAGAGCATCTTCTCGAAGTGCGGCACGACCCAGCCGGCATCGACCGAATAGCGGGCGAACCCACCGGCGAGTTGGTCGTACATGCCCCCGCGCGCCATCGCGACGAGCGTCTGCTCGGCCATCGCGAGTGCGGCTGCCTCGCCCGTCCGTTCGTGTTGGCGTAGCAGGAACTCGAGCACCATCGACGGCGGGAACTTCGGTGCGCGTCCGAACCCGCCGTTCTGTGCGTCGAACTGCGGTTCGAGCCGTGCCACTGCGTCGTCGAGATGCGCACCCGTCGGGAGCGCATCACCGGTGAGCGCGCCCGCGCTGTTGCTTGCGAGCCCGTCGACAATTCGCTGACCCGCCGCGAGCACCTCGTCGCGGTTGTCGCGCCAGGCCTCGCCCGCCGCATTCAGGAGTCGCACAAACTGCTCTCGTGGGAAGAATGTGCCGGCGTAGAAAGGCTTTCCGTCGGGCGTGAGCAGACACGTCATCGGCCAGCCGCCCTGTCCGGTGAGCGCGGTCGTCGCGTCCATGTAGACCGCGTCGACGTCGGGACGCTCCTCACGGTCGACCTTGACGTTGACGAAGCCGGCGTTCATCACCGCCGCGACGTCGTCGTGCTCGAACGAGTCGTGTGCCATCACGTGACACCAGTGACAAGCGCTGTAGCCGACGCTCAGCAGGATCGGGACGTCGCGCCGACGCGCCTCGGCGAACGCCTCGTCCGACCACTCCCACCAGTCGACGGGGTTGTCGGCGTGCTGGCGCAGGTATGGCGAGGTCGAGCCGGCAAGACGGTTGGGCACGTGTCCACGCTAGGCGCCCTCCCGCCACGACGCGCGTGGCGGGAGGGCGCCGCGCGCCGTCAGGTCAGCAGGCCGATGATCTGGCTGAGCAGGCTCGACAGCTTGTAGAGGTCGGCCAGCGTAGGACTCGTGTTGTTGAGCAGGTTCGCCACGGCACACAGCAGGTTGCCGAGCAGGTTGCCCGCACCCGGAATCGCGGTGATGTCGAGGACGACTCGGTTCAAGTGGACCGCGAGGCCGAGCAGGTTCAGATCCAGCGGGCCGAGCACCAGATGCAGAACGCTGCAACTGGCCGCCGCCATCGCTGCGCGCGACGTGTGCGCGCCGCTGGCATGGACCGGCAGGACCACATCGTGACGCGTGACGTGCCCGACCAGCTGGCCGTTACTGCGGCGCATGGTCGCCATCAAATCGCCTTGCACGACAGTCTTTCCGTTGCGCACGAACGACCGCAGCGGCTTGAAGTGCCCCGTGACGCGGCCGTGCTTGCCGAACGATCCGGCCACGTGAGTCGCGTACTTTCCGGGGTGGAACGTCGCGTGCGCGACGGCGGCGTTCGGGCGCGCCGCAGGCTGTGCGGCGGTCGACGCCGGCGCGGCAACCGCGACGACGCATACCGCGGCGACAGCGGGTGCCACCACGCTGGTGATCAGTTTTCGGGCAGGGTGGGACATAGGGGGTTCCCTTCGTTGGCTCGCACGTTCCGGTCGGACGAGCGAGCGGCGCGGGTGAGCCACCGGCTTGGGCTCCCGCTCCTCCGACTTTCGCATATTGGCCCGAATGGGGCAATGCACCTCTTATGCGGTCGAACTAGGAAACCGTCGCGCGGCGCAACTCGCGCAACGAGTGCGCCGCTACGAGCGCGGGCGGAGCTTGTGCGAGCCAACCGTCGATCAGCAGGTCACGCAGCGCGGTCTTCGAGATCGTGCGCAGGTGCGCGAGCACGGCTGGGTAATTGTTGAAGTGGGCGATGGTGAACACACCCTTCGTGCCCGCCTGGAGCACGGCCTCCTTCTCGCCCAGATCGCCGAGATAGACCGCGACAATCGGGCCGTCCGGTGGCGTTTCGTCACCGAAGCGCTTGATGTCGGCTTTGCTGAACGGACGCTCCCAAGCGAAGCCCTTGTCGATCACGTTCCAGGTGCGGTGTCCGAACCGCTCACCCTCGACCACCGCGGGGAGCGACAGCGCCATCGCTGCAGCGACGTCCAGTTTGACCACGTCTGCCAGCTTGTCATGGTCGGCGGCTGAGTGACGTGCAGAGGTTTGTTGCTTGATCACGGCCGGTCGAGCCATTCTTGTGCCCGGACGGGGCCGAGCCACCGGCGGGGAGGGTCGTCCGGCAGGGGGCCAGATGACGTCCGCGTTCGTGTCGTACGCGCGCGAGGATCGTGCATTTGTCGGCCATCTCGCCGAGGCACTTAGAGCCAGATCGATCGTCCCGGCGTGGGATCAGGACCACTCGGTCCTGCCGTTCAGCTCGCCGTGGCGGCAGGAGATCACGTCGGCGATCCGGTCGGCCGACAAGTTCGTGTTCGTCATCTCGCCGCATTCGATCTCGTCGGGGCCGTGCGCGTCGGAGATCGCCAGCGCGCAAGCGTTCGGCAAGCAGATCGTGCCGATCGCGTTCCGGCTGCCGCCGGATATCAGCACGGTCCCGCCCGTGATCGCCGAGCTGAACTGGGTCTTCTTCGACGGCACCACGCCGTTCCCCCAGGCGGTGGATCAGCTCGTCGGGGCGTTGACGACCGATCTCGAATGGACACGCGCACACACGAGGTTGTCAACGCGCGCGGCCGAGTGGATCGCGTCCGGGCACGATTCGAGCAGGTTGCTTCGCGGCGGCGACCTGCGCGCGGCCGAGGCCTGGATGGCCGACGCGGCATCGCATCCCCAGGCGCTACCGACCGAGGCGCAACAGCAATACCTCGCCGCCTCGCGGCGCACCAGCGACCGCAACTCGCGGCGCTGGCGATTCGCGCTCATCGCCGGGCTGGTCGTCGCACTGACGCTCGCCGTGTTCGCCGTGCTGCAGCGAAACCAGGCGCGCCACGAGGCGACGGTCGCGTCGGCGCACGCGCTCGCCGCACGCGCCAGCGCCGCCCTGGCGACCGATCCAGTGAACGCGCTGCATCTTGCGCTGCAGTCGACCCAAACCGCCGTGGGCGCGGACGGCACGCGTGTGCTGCGCGAGGCACTTTCGGCCGACCGCGAGCGGATGGTCTTCGATCCCGGCAGCGGCGCCCAGACGCAGGCGGTGTGGAGCCCGACGACGGACACGATCGCCACGACCGGCAAGGGCAATGTCGTGCTCCTGTGGGACGCCCGGACGGGCCGGCTGATCCGCACCCTGGCCGCTATGCCCGACGGTCATTTCATCGAGCAGTTGAGCTACGACCCGACCGGCAAATGGCTTGCCGCGATCTCGCAATTCGGCGACCTCGCGCTCTACAACACCGCGTCCGGCCAGACGTTCGACACCACCAAGGCCAACGGGTTCATCCAAGCGGCGCTCATCAAGGCCCTTGCCAAGTATGCGCATCCTTCAGTGACGTGGGATCCGCAGAGCGGCCGCTTGTTCGTCTACGGCGACGACCTCAAAGACGTCGTCGCCGTCGACCCCGCTGCGAACAACACCTTCACGCTGCGAGCCGCGCAGCCGATCCAATCGATGACCTTCGCGCCACACGGGTCGCGGGCCTTCGTCTCATGGTCCGGCCTCGGGGAACGGTACGACGACATCGTCGACCTGACCAAGGGCAGTCAGTTGGCGCTGCGCGCGTTGAACCCCGGCGCCGGATATCAATCGTGCTGGACGCCGGACGGCAGCGAGTTGGTCGTCTGGGCGCCCTCGGAGGCGCAGGACCTGACTGTCCATGTTCTCGACGCCACCACCGGCGCGCAATTGTTCACCCACGCAGGGGCGACAACCAGCGCCGGCGCTTGTGGCTTCGACGTGGACGCCGGTCCGTACGCAATGCTCGGCGACTACGAGGGACAAGCCGCGATTCTGCAGCGGCACACCGTCCAGCTCCGCGCGGGCGGTCCGAAGACGCTGCAGTTCTCCGAGATAGGACTGCGCGGGCACACCGCGAACATCAACTCGGTGGCGACTAGCCCCGACGGCGCCTTTGCCGTCAGCGGCGGCGACGACGGCACAGTGCGCGTGTGGGACGTCGTCTCGGGAGCGCAGCGCACCTTCGCTGATGCCGGCGTCGCGGTGAAATCCGTCGGATTCAGTCCGGACAACGGCTTGGTACTAGCCGTCCTTGCCAACGGGCATGTGGCCGTTTACGACGCCGGGTCCGGTGAGCCGGCGATCCGGCTGTCAGCGCCGGCGGGCACTGCGGCCTACGCATTGGGTTTCGTCGCGAACGGCACCAAGGTATGGGGATTCACCCAGCAGGTGGTGGTCCGCCGGCCCGATCTCAAGCCGACAACCGTGACAGTGACCAACGCGCACGTAGTCGTGTGGAACGCCTCTTCGGGCGCAGCGCTCGAAACGGTGCCCGTGACAGCAGAGCTGAGCGCGCCGCACTGCCCTGCGCACAGTCCCAACGCGGTCTACCCAGACTGCACATCGAGCCCGCTCATTGCCGAGCAGAACGGCGTCGCCATCAGCGCCGACGGCAACGAACTGGCGTACGCGAGCGGTCATTCGGTCATCGAGCGAAACATCGTCTCGGGCCGGCAGACGATGCTCGCTGTCGCACAAGTGCCGACGCGCATCCTGATGTCGGGCGATGGCACACGGGTGCTCGTGATCGACAACAACGAGTTGCGGATCTGGACACCGGCCGACGGGCAAGCGCGGACGATCTCGGTGAAGGCCGTGCCACTCGCGGCGGCTATGGACCCCGCCGGCGACCGCGCCGTCATTGGCTACACGAATGGCACGAGCTCGGTATGGAATCTGAGCACCGCCAGTCGCATTGCCCAGTTCCCTACGAACAAACCACCGTCCAATGGCCAGCTGGATTCCGAGCCGCTGCAAGTTGCGATCTCGCCCGACGGCGCCATGGTCGCGACCGGCGACACAAACGGCCAAGTGCGATTACGGTCGGTGGCGGACGGCGCGCTCATCGCGCATTACGTGCTCGAGAGCAATCCGCGTCCGATCGCGCCGACCTATCCCGTCGGGGAGCTGCGCTTCGTCGACGCCGGTCAGCGAATTGCTCGCCCTGAACTATCCGCAACCACTCGCTACCGACTATCAACCGCCCGGCGTCGGTGTGCTCATCGACGTCGCATCCGGACACGTGCAGTCGCGCATTTCGTCGCCGGCCCAGTCGCAGGCGCCGTACGAACCCGGCGTCGATGTGAGTCCGGACGGGCAGTTCGTCCTCACCGGCATCGAGGGGTTCGCGCCGTCGGGACAGCCGCAGGGCGAAGACGCCGTTTACGACACGACCACCGGCGACAAGCTGGCCGACCTGTCCGAAGCGGCGCCTGCGGTGTCGCAGAGCGGAGTGACCAACCTGGCTGTCGAGAACGCCTGGTCACCGTCAGGCACGAGACTGGTCACCGCGTCGACGGGGATCTATCCGTGCGACGCGTGCGGCTCGCTCACGGATCTGCAGGCAATGGCGCAGCAGCGCATCGCCTGGGAGGAGCCGATCGAGCCCCACTCGGCCCCGCCACCCGGCAATCCGCTCGGCTGAGCAGGTCAGCGCGCAAGCTCGAGAGCGCGCGCGATCGGGACGCCAGGACGGTAGGCCAGGTGCACATAGCTCGGTGCGTCCAGCACGCACAGGTCGGCACGCATTCCGGGAGCGAGCACGCCGAGGTCGTCGCGGCGCAACGCCCGCGCACCACCTGCGGTCGCCGACCACAGCGCTTGTTCGGGCGTCATGTGCATCTCGCGGACTGCCAACGCGATCATCAGCGGCATCGACGACGTGTACGACGTCCCGGGATTGCAGTCGGTCGCCAGCGCGACGGTCACGCCCGCATCGAGCAGCCGAGGTGCGTCCGGGTACGGCGAACGGGTCGAGAACTCGACACCCGGAAGAAGCGTCGCGACGGTCGTGCCACCGGCGAGCGCATCGATATCGGCGTCGGACAGGTAGGTGCAGTGGTCGACGCTCGCGGCGCCGAGTTCGACGGCAAGCTGCACACCCGGCCCATCGGCGAGTTGGTTGCCATGCACCCGTAACTGCAAGCCGACGCGCTGCCCGGCCTCGAGCACGGTGCGTGCCTCGTCGCCGTCGAACGCGTGCGAGCTCGCCGGCTCGCAGAACACGTCGATCCAGCGGGCCAGCGGCGCGCATTCGGTGAGCATCGGGCCGACGACCAGGTCGAGATACGTCGGCGCGATCGACACCGGACGGGACGACATGGGCGCCGAGGAACGTCGTTTCGGTGGTGACCTCGCGCGCCAACCGAAGACTGCGTACCTCGTCGGCAACGGTCAGGCCGTAGCCACTCTTGACCTCGACCGTCGTCGTGCCTTGGTTGCGCATTTCGAGAATCCGCTTGCGTAGCAGCATCCTCAGCTCGTCGTCCGACGCGTCACGCGTCGCTGCGACGGTGGTGCCGATGCCGCCGCCGTCGTACCGCTCGCCGGCTGTGCGAGCTGCGAACTCCGCGGATCGATCTCCGGCGAAGACCAGATGCGAATGCGAGTCGACGAAGCCCGGCACCACCGCGCGTCCGCCGAGGTCGATGTGGCGGTCGGCGGTCGGGACGTCGTGGGCCGGCCCGACCCAGTGCAGGGTGTCGTTATCGGCCACGACCGCGGCGTCACGAAGGATGCCGAGTTCGGGATCGTTGGTGACCAGCTCGGCGATCCCGGTGATCGCGACGGCGCTCACGGCGTGCTCCACAGCGGATCGATTGCGTCGGCCAGCAGCTTGCCGACGTCGCCGAGCCGGTGCTGCCCACCGGTGACCACCGGGACGCCGTCGACCACGACCGTGTCGACGTCGGCGGCGGCTGCCGCCATGACGACCTGGGCCGGGTCGGTGCCAGCAGTGCGGGCAGTGTCGAGGCGGACCGCTACAAGATCCGCACGTGCGCCGGGCTCCAGCCGACCGGCATCCGACCAGCCGATGCTTGCGTGCGCCGTCATCGCTGCGTGCAGCTCGTCCATCGAGAATCTGCCGCGCTGCAACGAGATCGAGCCGCTCGTCGAGTTCGAGCGCACGCGCCTCTTCGAACAGGTCGATCACGGCATGCTCGTCGCTGCCCAGGCTCAACCGCTCCAGCTCGCCGGCCCGGCCAACGCCGTCGGCGAGGTCGCGTTCGGTGGTCGGGCACATGCACACAGTTGCCGATGCCTGGTCAGCACCCGGATGTCCGCCTCCGTCAGATGCGTAGCGTGCACCGCGGTCGTCTCGGGCCCGATCGCACCGTGCTCGGCGAGCAATGCCGTCGGCGTGCAGCCGTACGCGGCGAGACACGCCTCGTTCTCGGCCGGTTGCTCGGACACGTGCACGTGCAGCGGACGAGAGGTCGATGCGGAGACGACCGTGGGTATCGCGTCGCGCGGTACCGCGCGCACCGAGTGGATCGCCGCGCCGATCCTCATGCCCGCCGAGTTGCGCAGCGCACCGACACGTTCCGCCCACGCGTCGGCAGTGCCGTCGCTGAAGCGCAGCTGCGTCGGCGCCAGCTCGGTGTCACCGATGCCCGCGGTCAGGTAGCACGCGTCGAGCAGGGTCAGCCGGACACCGACGTCGGCGGCTGCCTGGCGCAGCGCTTCGGCCATCGCGTTGGGATCGTTGTAGCGAACACCGCCAGGCGCGTGGTGCAGGTAGTGGAACTCGCCGATCGCGGTGATACCGGCCAGCGCCATCTCGGCGTACGTGGCGCGGGCGAGCGTCAGATAGGAGTCGGGGTCGAGCCGGTCGGCGACTGCGTACATGCGCTCGCGCCACGTCCAGAACGTCCCGCCGCCGTTGTGCGTCCGGCCGCGCAGCGCGCGATGGAACGCGTGACT
Source organism: uncultured Actinomycetota bacterium (assembly GCA_963757455.1). Lineage (GTDB taxonomy): Bacteria > Actinomycetota > Actinomycetes > Mycobacteriales > Jatrophihabitantaceae > RYN-133. The sequence goes on along the minus strand of CAVWSE010000005.1, from coordinate 552,826 downwards.
GTGCGCATTGGCGAAGCCGGGCAGCACGATGCCGGGGAGGCGGTGCGCATCGCCCGGTTCGGTGTCGGTCTCGACCGATGCGAATCGGCCGTCGGCGATTTCGAAGCGGACGTTGCGGGCGACGCCGGCCGGCAAGCGCGCATAGTCGGCGAAGTAGGTCATGCCGCCAGGCTCTCGAGTACTGCGGTCAGCGCGTCGACGCCGGCCAGGCAGTCGGCGGTCTCGGCGAACTCGTCGGGCGAGTGCGAGACGCCCGTCGGATTGCGCACGAACAACATTGCCGTCGCGACGCCGGCAGCAGACAGGATGCCGGCGTCGTGGCCGGCGCCGGTTGCCAGGACGGGCGCGTCGCCGAGCAGTGCGGACAACCGCGCCGTGAGTGCACGATCGAAGTCGGTGGAGGCGGTGAACGACTCCTGCGTCGCGGCGACCCTCGCAGCAGCCGCGACCTCGCCGACGACGGCTTGCACGGCGTCCTGGTCCGCGCCGCGTGCGTCGAGCCACGCGGTGACTCGGGACGCAATGGCGTTCACGCCGTTGGGCTCGACGCTCACCTTGCCGACGGTGGCGACGCAGCCGCGCGCCAGGGCTGCCGTTCGCGCGGCCGTAATAACTGCGGCGAGCGCGAGCATCGGGTCGTGCCGGTCGGCGAGCCTGGTCGTTCCGGCATGGTTCGCCTCCCCGTCGAGGATCAGTCGCCAGCGTCCGTGCGGCCAGATCGACGAGCCGACCCCGACCGCACGGCCGAGATCGATGAGCCCACGGCCCTGCTCGACGTGCAATTCGACGAACGCGCCGATGCGCCGCAACGTCTCGGCGTCGCGGCCGAGGTGGGTAACGTCGTGTCCGGAGCGTTGCATCGCCTCGGCCATCGATACACCGTCGCTGTCTCGCAGGCCGAGCGCGCGATCAGCGTCGAGCGCTCCGGTGATCAGTCGCGATCCTCCGCACGCGACGCCGAACCGCGCACCTTCCTCGTCGCCGAAGTTCACGACGCCGATCGGGCGCGATGGACGGAATCCCTTGCTGCGCAGAGCATCGATCGAGAGCAGCCCCGACACCACCCCGAGCGGTCCGTCGAATGCACCGCCGTCCGGTACGGAGTCGAGATGCGATCCGGTCACGATCCCCGGCGCAGCGTCCGGGTCGCCCCACCAGGCCCACTGATTGCCCGCGCGGTCCTCGGTCACGTCCAGACTGCGCGCCGCGCACTCGGCAGCGAACCACTCCCGCAAGATGCGGTCCTCGTCCGTCCAGGCGAAGCGGCGGTAGCCGCCCGACGCCGCGCGGCCGATCGGCGCGAGCGCCGACCACGCCGCGTGGAATGACATCAACCCTCGTTCATCGGCACACGGACGTCGCGCTCCGCCGCCACCTCGTCGGCGCGCGAGTAGCCGGCGTCGACATGCCTGATCACACCCATGCCCGGGTCGTTGGTCAGCACGCGGCGGATCTTCTCGCCGGCCAACTCGGTGCCATCGGCAACGGTGACCTGCCCGGCGTGCAGCGAGCGCCCGATGCCGACTCCGCCACCGTTGTGGATCGACACCCAGGAGGCGCCGGACGCAGTGTTGACCATCGCGTTGAGCAGCGGCCAGTCGGCGATGGCGTCGGAGCCGTCGGCCATCGACTCGGTCTCGCGGTACGGCGACGCGACCGAGCCGCAGTCGAGATGATCGCGGCCGATGACGACCGGCGCGCTCAGTTCGCCGCTGCGCACCATGTCGTTGAACCGGTCGCCCGCCTTGTCGCGCTCGCCGTAGCCGAGCCAGCAGATGCGTGCCGGCAGGCCCTGGAAGTGCACCTTCTCCTGCGCCATCGTGATCCAGCGCGCCAACGACTCGTTCTCGGGGAACAGGTCGAGCACGGCGCGGTCGGTGGCGTGGATGTCTTTCGGGTCACCCGACAATGCAGCCCAGCGGAACGGGCCCTTCCCCTCGCAGAACAGCGGACGGATGTAAGCGGGCACGAAACCAGGGAAGTCGAAGGCCCGGCCGAAGCCGGCTTCGCGTGCTTCCGCGCGGATCGAGTTCCCGTAGTCGAAGACCTCGGCGCCCTTGTCCTGGAACTTCACCATCGCCTCGACATGGCGTGCCATCGACGCGCGCGCCCGTCCGATGAACTCGTCCGGCTTGGTCTCGGCGTAGTCGCGCCACTCGTCGAACTCGACGCCTATCGGCAGGTACGACAGCGGATCGTGCGCCGACGTCTGGTCGGTGACGATGTCGATCGGCGCATCGTTGGCGACCAGTTGCGGGACGAGCGACGCGGCATTGCCGAGAAGTCCGATCGACAGCGGCCTGCCTGCATCGCGTGCCTCTTCCGCGAGCTTCAGCGCGTGCGGCAGCGAGTCGGCCTGCACGTCCAGGTAGCGGTGCTCGATGCGCCGCTTGATGCGCGATTCGTCGCACTCGATGCAGATCGCGACGCCGCCGTTCATCGTCACGGCGAGCGGCTGCGCACCACCCATGCCGCCGAGGCCGGCGGTCAGCGTGATCGTGCCCTGCAACGAGCCGTTGAACTTCTTCGCAGCAACCGCGGAGAACGTCTCGTAGGTGCCCTGCAAGATGCCCTGCGTGCCGATGTAGATCCACGAGCCGGCTGTCATCTGCCCGTACATCGTCAGACCGAGGTGTTCGAGGCGGCGGAACTCGTCCCAGTTCGACCACTCACCGACGAGGTTCGAGTTCGCGATCAGTACGCGCGGCGCCCACTCGTGGGTCTGCATCACGCCGACCGGCTTGCCCGACTGCACGAGCATCGTCTCGTCCGGCTTCGAGCGTTGTCAGCGTGCGGATCATCGCATCGAAAGCGGCCCAGCTGCGGGCTGCGCGTCCGGTGCCGCCGTAGACGACCAGGTCGTCCGGACGTTCAGCGACTTCGGGGTCGAGGTTGTTCTGCAGCATCCGCAGCGGTGCTTCGGTCTGCCAGGACAGCGCGGTGAGCTCGGTCCCCCGCGTAGCGCGAACGGGTCGGGCACCTTCCATGATCAATCCTTTCAGCGCAACGGTCCGGTGACCGCTTCTGCGGCGGCGACGGCGGAGCCATCGCGCACGAATTCGTAGGCGGCTTCGATCTCGGGAGCCAGGTAGCGGTCGGGTCCTGGGCCGGGGGCGTGTGCGCGCAACGCATCGCGCACTGCGGCCGTGCCCGGGGCGGCAGTCAGCGGCGCGCGCAGGTCGAGCGCCCGAGCCGCGGTGAGCAGCTCGACGGCGAGCACGCGGGTGTAGCCATCGACGGCACGGCGCAGCTTGCGCGCCGCCGACCAGCCCATCGACACGTGATCTTCCTGCATCGCGCTCGACGGGATCGAGTCGACGCTGGCCGGCGCAGCCAGGCGTTTCAGCTCAGAAACGATCGCCGCCTGTGTGTACTGCGCGATCATGTGGCCGGAGTCGACGCCCGGGTCGTCAGCGAGGAACGCGGTCAGGCCGTGGTTGCGCGCGACATCGAGGAATCGGTCGGTGCGCCGCTCGGCGATCGACGCAGCATCAGCCGTGACGATGGCCAGGAAGTCGAGCACGTAGGCGACGGGCGCACCGTGGAAGTTGCCGTTGCTCTCCACCCGTCCGTCCAGCGTGACGACGGGGTTGTCGATCGCACTGGCCAACTCGCGCGACGCGACCTGCTCGGCGTGCGCAACCGTGTCGCGCGCCGCGCCGTGCACCTGCGGCGAGCACCGCAACGAGTAGGCGTCCTGGACGAGCGTGCAGTCCGGACCGCGATGACTGGCCATGATTGCCGAGTCGTGCAGCAGCGCGACGAGATTCGCGGCGCTGTCACGTTGGCCGGGGTGGGGGCGCAGTTCCTGCAGGTCGGCGGCGAACACAGCGTCGGTGCCCAGTTGCGCCTCGACGCTCATCGCGGCGGTCACGTCGGCGGTCCGGAGCAGGCGGCGCAGGTCATGCAGGGCGAGCACGAGCATGCCGAGCATGCCGTCCGTGCCGTTGATCAGCGCGAGACCTTCCTTCTCGGCGAGCACGACCGGCGTCAACCCGGCGGCCGCGAGCGCCTCGGCAGCCGGAACCAACGCACCCGATGCGTCGCGCACCTCGCCCTCGCCCATCACCGCGAGCGCGCAGTGCGCGAGCGGCGCAAGGTCGCCCGAGCACCCGAGCGAGCCGTACTCGCGCACCACCGGGGTGATGTCGGCGTTGAGCATGTCGGCGTAGGCCGCCGCCGTCTGCCAGCGCACGCCCGTGCGTCCGGTGGCGAGGGTCGACAGCCGCAGCAGCATCAGCGCGCGCACGACCTCGGTCTCGACCTCCGGCCCCGAGCCGGCAGCATGCGATCGGATCAGACTGGCCTGCAGCCTCGCGCGCAGGTCGCCGGGATGTGCCGGTTCGCCAGCGCACCGAAGCCGGTCGAGATGCCGTAGTGCGGTTCGACGTCGTTGGCCAGCGCCTCGATCACGTCGCGGCTGTCCTGAATCGCCTTGCGCGCGTCGTCGTCGAGTGTGCACCCGCGCGCCGTGCCGGGCGACGGCCACCACCTCGTCGGGTGTCAGCGCACCGATCCCGAGCGTGACGCGGGCCTGGGTGGACGTCATCGCTCCATGACACAGGCAGCAGCCCAGGCGGCGCCACATCGCTGCGCCTGCTTTGTGTCTCGGATCCGAGATTCTGCGTACGGTTGCCGCATGGCGATCGTCCCCGCGGCGGCGCGCACGCTGGCGATCCTGCGGCTGCTTGCGCAACAGGCTGCCCCGATGTCGGCGGCGACGATCGCCCGGCAGCTCGGCCTGGCGCGCTCGACGACCTATCACCTGCTCGACACCCTCGTGCACGAAGGTTTCGTGGTGCACGTTCCGGAAGAGCATCGTTTCGCGCTCGGTCTCGGCTCGTACGAACTCGGTTCGGGCTACAGCCGGCAGGCGCCGTTGCAGCGGGTTGCCCGGGTGCCGCTGGCCGCACTCGTCGACGCGACCGGGCACAACGCACACCTTGCCGTGCTGCACGGCAGCGAGGTCGTCTACGTGATCGAGGAGCGGGCGAAGGGTCGCGCGGCGCTGATCACCGACGTCGGCGTGCGGCTGCCGGCCCACCTCACCGCCACCGGACGGGCGATGCTCGCGGCGCTGCCGAAGGAGCACGTCCGCGCGCTGTTCCCCGACGTCGCGTCCTTCGTGCTGCGCACCGATCGCGGACCGACGTCCTACTCGTCGCTTGACCCGGCAGCTCGTCGACACGCGCCGGCGCGGATTCAGCGAGGAGGTCGGTGAGGTGACCGACGGCTTCTCCTCGGTGGGCGCAGCGGTCGTCGACCATTCGGAGCATCCCGTCGCCGCGGTGGCGCTCACCTATCCCAGCGAGGTCGATCGGCGAGCGGCTCGCGGCGTCGGTCGTGCGCACGGCGCAGCAGCTCAGCCGCCGCCTCGGCGCGCGCGCTTGATCAACGCGAACAAGCCGCCGCCCGACCGGACGACGGCTTGTTCGAGTCGGCTCGGTCAGATCGTGTCGATCGGCTCGCGCGGCGTGACGTAGGTCGTGCCGTTGACGTGCTGGATGACATCGGTGCGCCGGCGCGTCGACATCCAGATCGCGGTCACGACGAGAGCGATCACCCCGACGACCATCAAGATCACGCCGACCGTCTGCAGATTGATGCCGTTGACCTGCGTGGTCACGGCGAACTTCAGGATCGCGCCGAGGGCGATCAGCAACAGGCTTCCGCCGATACGCATGGGGGTTCCTCCTAGTGTCGGGACGGTGTCCCGTCCGTAACAGAGGCTTTACCCGCACAGGTCGTCGGACAAACCGCTCCCAACCGTCCGCAGCCAGCGACGACTTCCCTCAGCGTATACACTCAGTGTATTGTCGCGCCATGAGCGTTCCGTTCTCCCTGCTGGGCCTGCTCGAGCGCGAACCGAGCCACGGCTACGACCTCAAGCACGACTACGACACCTACTTCGGCCGCGGCAAGCCGCTGCCGTTCGGCCAGGTGTACTCGACGCTGAGCCGGCTGGCCCGCGACGGCAAGGTGCTCGTCGGCGAGTCCGAGCCCGGGGCCGGGCCCGACCGCAAGCGCTACGTGATCACCGAGCAGGGTGTGAGCGACATCGAGGCCTGGCTGCAGGAACCGGTCGCGGCCGAGCCGCACCTGCAGACCGTGCTGTTCGTCAAGGTGGTGCTCGCACTGATGTCCGGACGCTCCGCCGAGCACTACCTCGACGTGCAACGCGCCGCGCATCTGCAACGCATGCGCGAGCTGACCGAGCTCAAACGCACGGGCGACACCGTCGACGCGCTGCTCGCCGACCACGGCCTGTTCCACCTCGAGGCAGACCTGCGCTGGATCGATCTCACGTCCGCGCGACTCGGCGCGCTCTGGCCACCGAGGTGCAGCGATGAGCCGCGCTTGTTGGAAGCACGCTCGCTCGTCTTGTCCTTCGGCAGCACGCCCGCCCTGCGCGGCGCCGACGTCGGCGTCGAAGCCGGCGAGATCCTCGCGGTGATGGGACCGAGCGGGTCGGGAAAGTCGACCTTGCTGCACTGCCTCGCCGGAATTCTGACCCCTGACTCCGGCGAGATCCGATTCGGCGGCGAACGCATCGACACGATGTCAGAGAACCAAGCGCAGCGCGCTGCGCCGCGACCGCTTCGGCTTCGTTTTCCAGTTCGGCCAGCTCGTCCCCGAACTGACCGCGGCAGAGAACGTCGCGTCTACCGCTGCTGCTCGGCGGCACTGCCCGGGGCGCCGCGATGGCTGCAGCCCGGGACTGGTTGGCGCGACTGGACCTGACCGACGTCGGCGAGCGCCGCTCTGGCGAACTGTCCGGTGGCCAGGCCCAGCGCGTCGCACTCGCGCGCGGCCTCGTCGCCGGCCCGAGTGTGCTGTTCGCCGACGAACCGACCGGCTCGCTCGACTCGTTGACGGGCGAACGAGTGATGGAGTTGCTGGTCGGCTCGGTTCGTGAGCACGGAACGACGGTCGTCCTTGTCACGCACGAACCTCGGGTCGCCGCCTACGCAGACCGCGAGATCGTCGTCCGCGACGGCCGCACCACCGTCCTGCAACCGGCCGCCCCGTGATCCGGCTCAGCCTGCAGCTCACGCTGCGCGGCGGCCGCGAGGCGATCGCGCGGCTCGTTGTGACCGCGCTCGGGGTCGCGCTCGGGGTCGCCATGCTGCTGATCACGCTGGCCACGATCAACGCGGTCAACACGCAGAACGGCCGGTACGCCTGGCTCGAGACCGGCGCGGACCGCGCGACGACGTCGGCCTCCGGTCCCCTGTGGTGGTCGCTGTCGGCCGACGAGTTCCGCGCGCAACAGATCGGACGCGTCGACGTGGCAGCGATACGCACGGACGCGCCGGTGCCGCCGGGCATCCCACGCCTTCCGGGCCCGGGCGAGTACTACGCCTCGCCGGCCCTTCGTGCCTTGCTCCGAACCGTCCCCGCCACCGAACTCGCCGACCGCTATCCGGGACGCGAGATAGGCACGATCGCCGCCTCGGCGTTGCCGTCTGCCGACTCTCTGATCATCGTGATCGGACGATCGCCCAACGCACTGGCGCACGATCCGCATGCGTTGCGGGTGTCTGCAATCAGCACGACAACGCCGAGCAGCTGTAACGGCGACTGCTACTCGATCGGCATCGATGCCAACGGCATCGACCTCGTGCTCGCCGTGGCGACCGCAGCGCTGCTGTTCCCGATCCTCGTCTTCATCGGCGCGGCCACCCGGTTGTCCGCCGCACGACGCGAACAACGCTTCGCCGCAATGCGTCTTGTCGGCGCGACTCCGCGGCAGATCACGGTGATCTCGATGGTCGAGTCGACCGTGGCCGCGATGCTCGGCACTGCTCGCCGGGTTCGCAGCGTTCGCTGCGCTGCGCCCCGCGGTCGCGGCCGTGCCGTTCACCGGGTCACCGTTCTTCCTGAGCGACCTCTCCCTCAACCTCTTCAATGTCGTGCTGGTCGTCGTCGGAGTGCCACTCGCCGCGGCTGTCGCTGCCCGCATCGCCCTTCGGCGCGTCACCCTGTCGCCGCTCGGCGTGAGTCGCCGCGTCAGCCCGAAGCCACCACGTGTGTGGCGGCTCGTGCCGCTCCTCGGCGGAATCGGCGAGCTCTGGCTGTTCGTCGTGATCGGGCGGCCGGGGAGCACACCGGCACAGATCGCCGTCTACATGTCAGGAATCCTGACCGTCATGATCGGGCTGGTGGTTGCGGGCCCATGGCTGACGATGGTCGGTTCGCGGCTGATGGTGCGGGCGGCGCGGCGCCCGAGCACACTGATAGCCGGACGACGGCTTGCGGACAACCCCATGTCGGGATTCCGCGCTGTCGGTGGCGTGGTGCTGGCGTTGTTCGTCGCAAGTGTGGCCATCTCGGCGATCACCGCGCTGCAGGCTGACAAGGGGACGGGCGGAACCGGACCGGCTGCCCGCTCGACGCTCGTCCAGGAATTGATCGATTTCCGTCCCCCGGGCATCGCCGTCGTCCCACGTACTGTCCCCGCGGCGGCCGTGCGCGAACTCGACAACATGCCGGGGGTCCGTGGGGTTACCGTCGTCCACGCCACCACGACGAGATCTCGTCCGTTCGCGCCGTTCCGTGAACTCGCATCATGCGCCGACCTGGATCACACTCCTGCGCTCGGCCGGTGCGCGCGCGGCGCCCAGGCCGCCGACGTGACGGGACTGAGCTACTCGAAACAAGTCCACATCGGCACGGTATGGCCGAGCGCGTCGACCATTCCGCGCGTGCTCGCCCGATTGCCCGTCGAGATGATCGCCGTCGCCGGCTCGCACGCGGCGGTCGAGCAAGCGCGCACGGTGTTGGAACGAACGTTTCCGTACCGGTTCGCGCCGACCACGGTCGCCGAGGACTACATGCAGCGGCGCAGTACGCAGCTGGTCGCGCAGTACCGCCGCTTGGTCGATGTCGTGGTCCTCGCCAGCCTCCCGATCGCGGGTTGCAGCCTCGCCGTCAGCGTCGTCGCCGGGATCGCCGAGCGCCGTCGCGCATTCAGCGTGCTGCGGCTCTCGGGAACGCCGTTGCGAGTACTGCGGCGGGTGATCGCACTCGAGAGCGCGGTGCCGTTACTCGCGCTCGCAGCACTGTCCGTGGCGACCGGCTTCCTCGCCGCTGGCCTGTTCCTGCGCTCGCAACTGAACGAATCGTTCCGCTCACCGTCGATCGGCTTCTACTTGACCGTCGCGATCGGCATGCTCGCCTCGTTCGCCATCATCGCCACGACGCTGCCGCTGCTGCGACGCACGACCGGTCCCGAAGTCGCTCGCAACGACTGACGCGCCAAGTCAGCGTTCGCCCTCGACCGGCGGCAATTGCCGCGTGTGGTCATCGCCCTCGTCAGCAGTGCGCGTGGACGAATCGACGGCCGGCAATTGCGTCGTGCGGTCCGCGTCGTCATCGTGGCCGCTGTCGGCCTCTGCAGTCGGCTCGGACGAATCGGTCGACCACGGCGATGGATTGGCCACCGGGCCCGGCGCCGCCGGAGGCGCCGACCACGGCTCCCGCCTGGGCGAAGCCGTCTGCCCGCCATCCTCGACGTCGGCTGCCGGTGGCCCGAACGGCCCATACGGCCCACGAGCGGTGACAACATCGTCGCGGCGGGTGGCGATTGCGGCGAGGCCCGCGACGATCGCGACGAACACGCCGAAGACGAGCCCGGCGAAGACGAGCGTCGCGCCAGGACTCGACACCGAGAAGAAGATCGCCGTTGCCTTGCTGTGCAACGTCGGATCGACGAACTTGTCGTCGACAACGCTGCTGCGGACGTATCCACCGATGACGCTTGCTGCGATCACGGCTATCCACGTGCCGAGGAAGGTCCGCCAGAACGATCCCGAACCGCTCGTGACCACGACGACGAATGCGAACACCAACAGCACCACCGCGACGTCCATCAACACGTTCGCGAGGAACAGGTGCCCGAAATCGTTGCCGAGATCCGTGAGGTGCCAGCCGAAGGTCGACAGGGACGCGCGCAGGCGACCGCTGAACGACTCGAGGTCGGCGTTCTCGATCAGCGACCGCGTCGCGGGCGGATTCCCGACCGCGACGATCAGGACCAACATCGTCGCGGCGGCGGCCAGTCCGATCAGCCCGGGACGTGATTTCTTGATCGATACCGCCGGAGGCGGCGGCTCGTACCTCGGCTGCGTTGCGGTGGACATAGCTGTGGACCCTACTGACGAGGCGCTCCGATCACGACCCCGAGCGATCAAGCGAGCGCCTCCTAGACTCGAGCGCATGGGCGAGCACGAGACCGTTTCCCACGACCTGCCGATGAGCACCGACCTCATGCGCGCCATCGCCGCCGACTGGGATCCTGCTCCCCCGGTGCCGCATCCGGGTCGCCCTGACTGCACGCCCTACACGGCCGCACGGCGCGCCGCACTGTCCGCGCGCTTCCCCGATCAGCTGCTGGTCGTCGCGTCCGGCGCGCCGAAGGTTCGGGCCAACGACACCGACTACGAATTCCGCGCATCGAGCGAGTTCACCTGGCTGACCGGCGAGACTGCACCCGATGCCGTCCTCGTGATGGCACCGCGCGCGGACGGCCACGAGGCGACGCTGTACATCGGTGTCTATGCGCAGCCGGGCGAGCCCGCCTACTTCACCAGTCGCACGCACGGCGCGGTCTGGGTCGGCAACGCGCCGTCGGTGCCCGACACCGTCGCCGCACTCGGGATCGAGACGCGGCCGCTGCGCGATCTCGACGCCGAGCTGTCGCGGTTCGCGCGCTCGCCACGACCGAACGACACCCAGCTACGACAGGTGGTCGACGAGCTGCGCCTCATCAAGGACCGGTGGGAGATCGAACGCTTGCGCGCAGCCTGCGATGCGACCGCACGCGGGTTCGCCGACGTCGTGCGCGAGCTGCCCGACGTGATCGGACGCGCGGACGTGCGCGGCGAGCGATGGCTCGAAGGCACCTTCTGGCGGCGCGCACGTCTTGAAGGCAACACCGTCGGCTACAGCGCGATCGTCGGTGCCGGGACCCACGCGACGACCCTGCACTGGACGCACAACACCGGCGTGGTCGAGCCGGGCACTCTGCTGCTGGCCGACATGGGCGTCGAGACCGACGAGCTGTACACCGCCGACGTCACGCGCACGATGCCCGTGTCGGGCGAGTGGAGTGCCGATCAGTTGCGCGTCTATCGCGCGGTCGAAGAGGCGCAGGCTGCCGGCGTCGCCGAAGTGAAAGCCGGTGCCGACTTCGTCGCAGCGCACCGTGCCGCGATGTGGATCATCGCCGATCACCTGCACTCGTGGGGTGTGCTCCCAGTACCCGCCGATGTGTCGTGCCACGAGGACGAGAACCGCCCGGGCGCGGGTTTGCATCGGCGCTACACACTGCACGGCACGTCGCACATGCTCGGGATCGACGTGCACGACTGTGCGAGTGCCCGCGACGAGCTCTATCGCGGCGGCGTGCTGCGGGCCGGGCACGTCTTGACCGTCGAGCCCGGGCTCTACTTCCAGCCGAACGACCGCACGGTGCCGGCCGAGCTGCGCGGGATCGGCGTCCGCATCGAGGACGACATCGTCGTGACCGACGGCGACCCGATCAACCTGTCCGCGATGCTCCCCCGCGATCCGGACGAGGTCGTCGACTGGATGCGAGCCGAGCAGGCAACGACAACCGCGCCCTAGCCAAGGGCCTCGCGGAAGAAGTCGATCTCCCTACGCAACAATGCCGTGTAGCGCGCAGGATCGCTCTGCATATGGGTGATGCCGGGCAGCAGCAGGCAGTTGTGCGGCCGGCCGTGCAGCAACAGCTCACGAGAGAGCTCGAGCGAGTGCCGCACGAAAACGTTGTCGTCGTTGATGCCGTGCACGATCTGCAGTGCGCCGGTCAGCTTGTCGGCGTCGGGCAGCACCGACGACGCGTCGTAGGTCGCCCCGTCGGTGTCGGGTTGGCCGAGATACCGCTCGGTGTAGTGCGTGTCGTAGTAGCGCCACTCGGTGACCGGTGCACCGGCGACCGCTGCCTTGATCACATCCGGACGTCGCAACACCGCGAGCAGGGCAAGGTAGCCGCCGAACGACCATCCGCGAATGCCGACCCGAGCCAGATCGAGGTCGGGATTCGCTGCGGCAAGCGCGGTCAGCCCGTCGATCTGGTCGGTCAGCGGCGCGGTGGCGAGATCGCGGTAGAGCTCACGATCCCAGCTGGCCCCGCGACCCGGAGTGCCGCGCCCGTCGACGACCACGACGGCGAAACCCTGATCGGCGATCCATTGCGACATCAGGTATGCCGACCGGCGCGAGAGCACCCGCTGCGCGTGCGGTCCGCCGTACGGATCGAGGATCACCGGCAGCGCTGTTCCAGCTCGGTGATCCTGCGGATACACCACGGCGGTGGCCAGGGCACGCTCACCGGCGCGCTGCAGCGTGACGCGCGGCGTGACGTCGGGCTCCTCGGCGACCGACGCGAGTGCGACCCCTGCGCCCTCGATTCGCCAGGTGGCCAACGTGCGCTCGAGGCTCGTCGCGTGCACGGCAATCGCGTCAGCGCCGACAACGGCGTCGTGGACGCCGGGCGCGTCGGTGAGCGCCTCGAGCGTGCCGTCCCAGTGCACGCGGTAGAGCTGGGTCTCGGTTGACTCGGTCGATGCCACGACTACGACCCCGCCTGTCGTGACGCCGCGCACGCTGCGGACCTGCAATCCGTCCGGAGTGACCGGCTCGTCGTCGAACAGCAGCGTGTAGGTGTCGTTGCCGGTGCTCGCGCTGACCGTGACGACGCGACCGTCAGGCGTGAGGTCAGGGGTCCCGGGGACGAGTTCGACCCAACGCGGGTCGGCGTCGGCACGGCGCAGGGACGTGCTGCCCGTCGCGCGGTCGACCTCGAGCACCTGCGTGCTTCGTTGGTCACGGCTCTGCACCTGCAGCAGCAGCGCACCGGGGCGGAACGACACCGCGGCGAGATAAGGGAATGCGGCGCGATCCCACGTGACCGCCGTGTGCACGCCCTGTCGAGTGATCAGCGCAAGCGTGACGTCGGCGTTGTCGGCGCCAGGTGCTGGATACCGCACCGAACTCGGCGCGGCGGCGGGATGGTCGGGGTCGGTCACGTACCAGCGCTCGACCATCGACTCGTCGACGCGCGCCGCGAGTATCAGCCTCGAGTCGGGCGACCACCAATGGCCACGCATGCGGCCCATCTCTTCTGCCGCGATGTGCTCGGCCAGGCCCCAGGACACGTCCGCATCGGCATCGCCGGCCAGTTCGGTTTCCAAGCCGTCGAGGTCGGTGATCCACAGCCGGCGATCGCGCACGAACGCGATCGAGTCACCGGACGGCGCCAGTCGCGGGTCGACGACCGGTCCGGCGACGGGGACCTCGGTCGCAGTGGCTCCTTCGCCAACGTTGACGACGAATACCTTGCCGTACAAGGCGAAACACACTCGCGACAGATCGGGTGTCGCCGAGTAGGTGACGATGCCGCCACCACTCTCGCGGGCGCGCTCGCGGCGTGCGCGCTCTTCGGGCGGCAGGTCGCCGGTGTCACCAAGGGTGCGCGGATCGCATACGAGCGCCTCGGTGCCGCTTGCGAGTTCGACACTCCACAAAGCGTGCACCGAGTCGTCGGACGCCGAGCTGCGCAAGAACAGTGCGCGAGAGTCGTCGTCGGCGAGCTGCACCGCGCGGGGCACGCCGAAGCTGAACCGTCCGGTCTCTACGTACCGGGCGGGAATGTCGATGCTCACGGCAGAACAGCGAGCTCGCGCGGCCGCGTGTTCAGCCGCTCGCCGCCGTCGTCGGTGCACACAACGATGTCCTCGATGCGCGCGCCGTACACGCCGTCGTGGTAGATGCCGGGCTCGATCGAGAACGTCATTCCTGGCTCGAGCGGCGTGTCGTTGCCGGTCACGATGTAGGGCTCTTCGTGCACGTCGAGACCGATGCCGTGACCCGTCCGGTGGATGAACAGGTCGCCGTAGCCCGCTTCGCTGATGATGCGCCGGCCGATCGCATCGAGCTCGCCGGCGGCGATTCCGGGGCGCACCGCATCGCACTGCGCACGTTGCGCAGCGAGCAGCACGTCGTACGAGCGCACGAAGTCGGCCGGGGGCTCACCGACGGCATAGGTGCGGGTCGAATCGGAGCAGTAGCCGTCAGGCATGGGGCCGCCGATGTCGACCACGACCGGGTCCGCGACCTGCACGACACGGTCGGAGACCTCTGCGTGCGGGCTCGCGCCGTTCGGGCCGGACGCGACGATGACGAACTCGGCGCTGGTGTGCCCGGCCTGCACGATCGCATCGGCGATGTCGCGTCCGATCTCGCGCTCAGTACGTCCGGCGCGCAGCCACTGGGCCATCTCGGCGTGGACGGAATCGATGGCTGCGCCGGCGCGGCGCAACGCCGCGACCTCGTCGGCGGACTTGCGCATGCGCAGTTCGCGAATCAGCGACGCCGCGCTGACCTGCTCCCACTGAGGACGGCGCGCACGCAGTGCGAGCGAGCGGGCCGCCCACATCCGCTCGTCGACGGCAATGCGCTCGAGGTCGCGTGGCAGCAGCTGGGCCAGCCGCTCGATCGAGTCGTCGGTCTCGGCCCACGCGACGACCGGCAGGTCGAGGCCCTCGGCAAAGCTGGCCCGAGCGAGCGGCACCTCGAGCTGTGGGGCGAGGAACTGGGCGGGCGCGTCCGCAGGGATGACGAGGCAGGAGATGCGCTCGGTGTCGGGGTCGCCTCGATAGCCGGTCAGATACCGCAGGTTGGCACCCGGCGTGATCACGAGGGCGCCGAGGCCGTCTGCGCGAAGCAGTTCTTGCACCTTGTCGATGCGTCGCGTTTGATCGCTCACTTCACCAAGCTAGCGTGGCGTCGTGACCGACCTCGTGCTGCGACCGGCGCGCGGGATTCCCGACGGGCTGGTCGTGCCGGACGCCGAACTCGTCGAGCGGTTCAGCCGCTCGTCCGGGCCGGGCGGCCAGGGCGTCAACACGACCGACAGCCGCGTCGAACTGCGCTGGGACGTCGTCGGCTCGGCCGCCCTGAGCGACCTGCAGCGGGCTCGTGTCCTCGAACGCCTTGCCGCGCGCATCGACGACGGCGTCCTGGTGATCGCGGCGTCCGAGCATCGTTCGCAGTGGCAGAACCGCACCGCGGCGCGGGCCCGATTGGCCGCGTTGCTGCGCGATGCGCTCGAGCCGCCGTCCCCGGCACGGCGAGCCACCCGTCCGTCGCGGGCTGCTCAACAACGCCGCGTCGACTCGAAGCGACGCCGCAGCGAGGTGAAGGCGAACCGGCGCCGACCGACGATCTAGTCACCCCGACATCTAGGAGACGGCCTTCAGCTCGAGTCCGCGTACTGCGGCGACGCGCTCACTCTCAGCGCCGATCTGGTCGCGGGCGTCCGCCGAGACGCGACTGAACAGGTCGAGCGCGATCGTGAGCTTCTTGCCGGACGCCTTCGGCCGCCATGTGCCAGCGATCTCGCCGTCGACGAACACCGCACCGGGACGTCCGAGGACCGGCCACAACGCCTTGTGCCGCGACTTGGTCGGCACGATCAGATCACGGTCGCGCGCCTGCAGGTACGGGTCGAATCCGCTGAGAAGCCGCACGAGCTGCGGCGGCTTCGCCCCCTCGAACGCGCGTCTGCACTCGGCCGGCAGCCAGGCCGTCGTGCGGCCGACCGTGACCTCGACGAGGTCGTCGGGCCATGCGTCGTCGAGATCGGCCCGGCGTACGTCGAGATAGCTGGCCACCTGTGCCGGCGTGGCCGGACCGAGCAGGCTCAGGTAGGACCGCGCCAGGCCGGCAAGTGCCGCCCGATCAGGCTTGGCCACGAGCTTGCTCGAGGCGAAGCGCTGCAACACCGGCGGCGACGTCCCGGGCTGGAGTTCGAGCCCGGCGGCGAGCGCCGCCGCGCGCATCGCCGCGTCGGAGATGTGGCTGGTCTTGCACGTGCGGCACGGCCGACGCATGGCCTCGGGGATCGCCTTCGTCACGGCGGTGCTGACCTCGCCCTTGGGCGTCGGTCGCGTCACCACCTTCCGCAGGGTCGACGCGGCGATCGCGAACTGCTCGAGCGCATCGATGCCGTCGCGCTGCACGCTCGGGCCTGTCTCGCTCAATCGCTGGGTCGCGTCAGCTTCGGACAACGGATAGAGCGCGCGGGCGAGCCTGCCGAGGTCGGTGCGCCGGTGGACGTACGGCGCACCGCGCAATGACCACATCAACGCGAGCGAGGTGTCCGGCCCGAAAACTTCGAGCCGCGGAGTCGAGGCGAGGCGCGCATCGAACGCCAGCCTGGCGGCCTCACCGGCGGCGTCCTGGACGCCGATGTCGAGCACCGCAAGGCCGCGCACCGTCTTGGCGCTGCGGTCGAGCTGTTGGGCAGCGACGCGGTACGCGATGACCTGTTCGCGCGAGGCCTGCATCGGCTACGGCGCGGCGTCGGAACGCGGCGGTGCTTCGGTCGGCTGATCCGAATCGTCAGCCGTAGCAGGCTCTTCCTCGGTCTCGGGCGCTTGCGGCGCCGGCGGACCACTCGGGACGGTGGCCGCGGGGTCGGCCGGGAAGTCCTCGCGCACCCGCTTCAAGTGCTTCGACATCGACTTGAACAGGAAGTACACGGCGACGCAGAGCACCAGGATCACGGCGAGGCCGATCGGGCCGGACTTGACGCCCTCACCGCCCTTGGCCCGGGCCAGCATCGCCAGCACGATCATGACGTTTCCCGGATACCCGCGAACAGGTCGTCCTCGGGGATCGTCGAGTCGACCAGCGATCGCGCGAGCTCGAAGTCCTCGGTCGGCCACGCCTCACGCTGGATCGCGAGGGGCACCTTGAAGAACCAGCCGTCCGGGTCGACCTGCGTCGCGTGCGCGAGCAACGCGGCATCGCGACGTTCGAACCAGTCGGCCACCGGAACCTTCGTGGTGATCTTCGGCGGGCGGTAGTTGCGCTCCTTGCGCCACTCGTCCCACTGCTTGCGCCGCTCTTCGTACGGCGATTCGAGGCCCTTGACCAGCATCGCGTCGTGGATCGCGTTCATGCGCTCGGCGCTGAACCCGACGTCGTAGTAGAGCTTCAGCGGCTGCCACGGCTCGCCCTCGTCCAGGAACCGGTCGGGGTCGGGCGCCGCTTCGAAGGCCGCGACCGAGATCTCGTGGCAGCGGATGTGGTCGGGATGCGGGTAGCCGCCGTTCTCGTCGTAGGTGGTCACGACGTGTGGCTTGAAGTCGCGGATCTCGCGGACGAGCCGCCGCGTGCCCTCGTCCACGGGCTGGAGGGCGAAGCAACCCTCCGGCAACGGCGGCAACGGGTCGCCCTCGGGCAGCCCCGAGTCGACGAAGCCGAGCCAGTGCTGTCGCACGCCGAGGATGGCGCGCGCACGGTCCATCTCGTCACGACGGATCTCGGCGATGTTGGCCTCGATGTCCTCGCGATGTTGCAGCGCCGGATTGAGGATGCTGCCGCGCTCACCGCCGGTGCAGGTGACGACGAGGACGTCGACGCCCTCATCGACGTAGCGGGCCATCGTGGCCGCGCCCTTGCTGGATTCGTCGTCGGGATGGGCATGGACGGCCATCAACCGCAACCGCTCGGGTTGCGCGGGGTGTTGCGTAGTCACGGCTCCATTGTTCCTGATACCGCGGACAGTCATCTTTCGCCCGTACGACGGGTGCGATGTTAGGTTCGAGGCTTCGCATCAGCGAGCTGAGGCAGTCCTCAGCACGCCGGTGAACCCGCAACAGACGAATTTGGAGTACTGACGTGTCTTCGACCGACGACGCCGTCAACTTTTTGACGCAAGAGGCCTACGACCGTCTCTCACACGAGCTCGACGAGCTGATCGCCAATCGTCCGGCGATGGCCAAAGAGATCAACGACCGCCGCGAAGAGGGCGACCTGCGTGAGAACGGCGGCTATCACGCCGCACGCGAGGAGCAGGGCAAGCAGGAGGGGCGCATCCTCCAGCTGCAAGAGTTGCTGCGCAACGCAAAGGTCGGCGAGGCGCCCGTCAGCAACGGCGTTGCCGGCCCGGGCATGGTCGTCGAGGTGCGCTTCGACGGTGACAGCGACATCGAGACGTTCTTGATCGGGTCCCGCGAAGAGTCCGAGACCGCCGTAGTCGAGGTGTATTCGGCAGCATCGCCGCTCGGCAAGGCGCTGACCGGCGCACACGAGGGCGACACCGTCGAATACGAGACCCCGAACGGCAAGACGATGAAGGTGACGCTCGTCAGCGCGAAGCCGTACGTCGGCTGAGGCAATCGTGCGCCTGGTCCGGTTCCTGCCTGCGGTCTCGATCGCGGCGTGCGTAGCGCTCGCCGCCGGTTGCGCGTCGCAGATCGCCGGCAGCGGGACGGGGGCCGGGCCGCGCAGCGGAGCGGCCATCTCGTCGAGCGGCGCAGGGCCGAGCAGCGGCTCGACGTCGCCGTCGTCGCCGGCCAAGCCGTCGCGCGCTGCGAAGTCGTCGAGCGCAGCGAAGCCCGGCAAGCATCCCGTCCCGTCGCAGCCGCTGCAGACCAAAACGGTCCACGCATCGGGTGGGACGACCTATGTCGTCAAGATCTGGGCCGAGGCCACGCAGACGAACTGCGCTGCGCATGCGTACGGCGCACCGGTCATCAGCTTCCTGCGGCGGCATCCCTGTTTCAGCATGCGTCAGCTGCTCGCAACGACCACTGTCGACGGCAGAGCGGTCGGATTCGCGCAGCGTTCGATCGGCTTCCGTGGCGGCATGAACACGAGCTACCGCGCCGCCGGGCAGTTCCGCGATCTCGTGACGCGATCAGGGACAGGAAATCTCAACGATCTGATGCGCGAGGGCTACCGGCTGCCGAGCGGGCCCTCGGCCGTCCCGTTCCCGAACGCGTTCAGCGCCCTCGGGCAGGACAACAGCGTGACCGTCGTCGAGGCGTGGTATCTGAACGGGCCGACGCCGGACAACGATCCGCACCTGGTGCGCATGGCCCAGGACATCTTCTTGCAGTTCTGATCACGCGGTGACTGCATAGAGAAAGCACTGCGGCAGCACCGTGCGCACGTGCACTATGGCGACGTCCGGTTGGTCGAGCAGTCGGCGGATGACGGCTTCGATGTCATCGCCGTCGTCGACGAGCGTGTTGTGCGCGTAGTTCATCGTGCGGTCGGCGCGGTAGGTGCGCAGCAGCCGCGGTCCGGTCCGTAGCGGTGGCGGCAACTCAGCGGGGTGCGCGTAGCCGTCGCATGCTGCTGCATGGACATAGACCGGACCGACTTCGCGCCACACCGATGCGGCTGCGAACGGCGCATACGAGATCAGCATGATCTGCTCGCCGGCCGTCGCGTAGCGCAGGCAGCAACGCAGCGGTTCACCGTCGCCGGTGGCCGCAAACTGCACGAGGTCGTTGCCGTGGCCATCGGTGCCAGTGGCACGGATGCCGGCAAGAACTGCCGGGTCGATGGCCTGGACGGTGAAGCGGGCTGTCAACGTCGTCATGCGTCCACAATCGCCGGCTCGCGCCTGCAGCGCTGGCGGAAATCGGACGCGGCGTCGTGGCGAGTTCACCACCCACGTCGTAGCGTCGTCCAGGTGAGTTCACCCACGATCGCGACCCTCGGCGACCTGCGGGCGTCGGGGCACGTGCACCGCAGCGTCAAGACCGAGATCCGACAGAACCTGATCGCTCGGCTGTCTACCGGCGAGCCGAGTCTGCCGGGCATCGTCGGCTTCGACGAGACCGTCGTCCCCGAGGTCGAGCGTGCCCTGCTCGCCGGTCACGACATCGTGCTGCTCGGTGAACGCGGGCAGGGCAAGACGCGACTGATCCGCACGCTCGTCGGTCTGTTGGACGAGTGGACGCCGGTCGTCGCGGGCTGCGAGATCAACGATCATCCGTACGCTCCGGTGTGCGGACGTTGCCAGAACCTGCTCGAGACCGAGGGCGAGCTCTTGCCCGTGTCATGGCGGCACCGCAGCGAACGCTACGGAGAGAAGCTCGCGACGCCCGACACGTCGGTCGGCGACCTGATCGGTGACGTCGACCCGATCAAGGTGGCGCAGGGACGCACGCTCGGTGATCCGGAGACCATCCATTTCGGCCTGGTGCCGCGCACGAACCGCGGCATCATCGCGGTCAACGAACTGCCGGATCTCGCCGAACGCATCCAGGTCGCGCTGCTGAACGTGCTCGAGGAACGCGACATCCAGGTGCGCGGCTACCAGCTGCGGATGAGTCTCGATCTGCTGCTGGTGGCGAGCGC
Source organism: uncultured Actinomycetota bacterium (assembly GCA_963757455.1). Classification (GTDB taxonomy): domain Bacteria; phylum Actinomycetota; class Actinomycetes; order Mycobacteriales; family Jatrophihabitantaceae; genus RYN-133. The sequence goes on along the minus strand of CAVWSE010000005.1, from coordinate 532,639 downwards.
GAACCCGGAGGACTACACGAACCGCGGGCGCATCATCACCCCGCTCAAGGATCGATTCGGTGCGGAGGTTCGTACGCACTATCCGCTCGAACTTGCCGACGAACTCGCGCTCATCGCGCAAGAAGCCGCCGTGCTGTGGACGGACGCCGATTACGCCGCGCCGGTAGTGCCAGGTCATCTGCTCGAAGTGATCGGACGCTTCGCGCGCAACGTCCGCGATGCACCGCAGGTCGATCAGCGTTCCGGGGTGTCGGCGCGGTTCGCGATTGCCGCGGTCGAGACGGTTGCGGCCTCGGCGGTGCGTCGTGCCGCCGTGGCTCGTGAGCCCGTCGCCGTAGCTCGGGTCGCCGATCTGCCGTCGGTGATTCCTGCGTCCCGCGGCAAGGTCGAGTTCGACGACGCCGACGAGGGGCGCGAGTTCGAGGTGCTCGAACATCTCATGCGCCGTTCGCTCGTCGAGACCTACCGTGCGCGGCTGGCCGGGCTGGATCTGCGTCCGCTGCAGGAGAAGTTCGATCAGGGGCTCACCGTCGAGACCGGCGACGCCGTGGGCAGCGAGTCGCTGCTCGCGCAGCTCGGGCCCGTCCCGGTACTTGCAGCGTTGCTCGACCGGCTCGAGGCCGACGGCATCGGCGAAGGACCTGCCGCGGTCGGTATCGCTGCTGCGGTCCTGGAGTTCGCGCTCGAGGGGTTGCATCTGAACAAGCGACTCGCCAAGGACACCGACGGCGCGCGCACCATCTACGGCAACTGACCGAGGGCGAGCACACTGATGCGGGTGGCGGCGTTGCCGACGGCACTGCTCCTCGTCGTGTTCGGGATGTCGCCCACCGCATCGTCAGCTCGATCGACGGCGCGTGCAACCGGGCCGGCGGCGTTGCTGCGCGTCGACCAGGGCGGCTACCTGGCTCGGCAGGCGAAGTTCGCCGTGCTGATGTCACGCACGGCCCGTCCCGGAGCAACGATCGACGTGCTCGACGCACACGGCACCCGCGTCGCCACCGCGGCGGCGCACCGGCGTGCGTCATGGAGCCGGACGTATCGCTACGAGTACGGGATCGACTTCGCAGGCGTGACACGTCCGGGTCGGTATCGCCTCGAGTTGGCCGGGACGTCCGTCCGCTCGCCGATGTTCGGCGTGCGTCGGTGCGCCGCAGCTGTGGTCTCGGGTGCTCCGCTTCGGTGTCCGGTTCGACCAGGCGCAGCGCGACGGCCGCGAGGTCGTGCGCGGCACGCTCGGACGCCGGCCGGCGCACCTGAACGACGCTAATGCGACGGTCTACCGGTGGCCACGGTTCCAGCGCGGCTCGGACGTGATCGTCGGCCACAACCTGAGCGTGATCGGCGGACGGGTCGATGTCGCCGGTGGGTGGTTCGACGCGGGCGACTACCTGAAGTTCACCCACTCGGCCGCCTACGCCGACGTGTTGCTGTACACCGCTGCGCGCGAACTCGGTCGTCGAGCGCCACCGTCGTTGCTCGCCGAGGCACGCCACGGGCTCGCCTGGCTGTCGCGGATGTGGCTCCCGCGCACGAGGACGCTGCTGATCCAGGTCGGGATCGGGTCGGGCAATGCGTCCGGCACGTTCTACGGCGATCATGACGGCTGGCGGCTGCCCGAGCGCGATGACCAGAACCGGGCGCGGGTGTGGCGGTACGTCGCGCACCGTCCGGTGTTTCGCGCCGCAGCGCCTGGGCAGCTGATCAGCCCGAACCTGGTCGGGCGCACCTCGGCGGCGTTCGCCCTCGCCGCGCAGGTCGACGCACGGTCGGCCCCGCGGCGCGCGCGGCACGAGCTGGCGCTCGCACGATCCCTTTATGCAATGGCCGATACGGCATCGCCGCCGCGTCCGCTGGTGACGGCGCTGCCGAACGAGTTCTATCCCGAGTCGTCGTGGCACGACGACATGGAACTTGGCGCGATCGAGATCGTTCGGGCGTCGCGGGCATTGCACCGTCGCGCGACCCACTATCTGATCGACGCGGGAAGGTGGGCGCGCGACTACCTGCGCACAGACACCGGCGGCGACACCTTCAATCTCTACGACGTGAGCGCGTTGGCACACGCCGACCTTGCCCATGCGATCGGCGCGGCGCATCTCGCGGTGACCCGACACGAGCTCGTGAGTGACATCCGTCGCCAGCTACTCGCGGCACAGCGACATTCCGGCCACGACCCGTTCGCAGCAGGTGTCGACGACACCCAGTTCGACGTCGACTCGCACACACTGGGGCTCATCGCCACGGAGGGCTGGTACGAGGCCTTGACGCACTCGCATGCGTTCGACGCGCTCGCCGGCCGTCTGCGCGGCTGGGTCTTCGGCGCCAACGCTTGGGGCACGAGTTTCATGGTCGGCATCGGCTCGACGTACCCGCACTGCATGCAGCATCAGGTGGCGAATCTGTCGGGCAGTACGGACGGTTCGCCGCCGCTCGATGTCGGAGCCGTCGTCAACGGCCCGAACAGTGCAGCGTTGTTCCGAGGCGGACTGGGCAGTTTCCAGGACGGCATGGTGCACTGCGTCGTCGGCGGCCTGCAACGCTTCAACGGCTCCGGCAGCGCGTATCTCGACGACGTGCGTTCCTGGCAGACAAACGAGCCGGCCCTGGACATGACCGGCGCCGCGATCGCCGCGGCCGCGGCGCAGCTGTCGAAGTAGGGGCGCGGCTCGGCCGCGCTGCTCACCACCCCGTCGCTAGGCTCGGACGAGAGCCACACGAGCGAGGATTCGAGGTGCGCAAATGCCCAAGTCGCGGTTCCACTACGGCGCCTGGCACGGCGGTCCGGATCCGCTCGCGGCGCCGTACGACATCCGCGAGGCGCTCGATGAGATCGGCGACGACGTGCTCGCCGGCGCCGCCCCGCGGAGCGCGCTGAATCGCTTGTTGCGTCGCGGGACGGACGGTCGCAACGGGCTCGACGCACTGCGGCGACGCGCACGCGAACGGGCCCGCGAGCTGCGCCACAGCGGTCGACTCGACGGAACGCTCGAGAAGGTCAAGGAGTTGCTGGAACAGGCAGTCGAGGCCGAGCGGCGCGAGCTGTTCCCCGATCCGTCCGACAGCGCCCGCATGGCCGAATCAGAGCTGGACGCCCTGCCGAACGACACGGCCCGCGCGGTGCGGCAGCTCAGCGACTACCAGTGGCGCTCCGAGCAGGCCCAGCTCGCGTATCAGCAGATCCAGGACATGCTGCGCGACGAGGTGCTCGACGCACAGTTCGCCGGACTGCGCCAATCGATGCAGAGCGCGACCCCGCAGGATCTCGAGCGCGTGCGGGAGATGATGAGCGCGCTCAACGACATGCTCGACGCCGACGCCCGGGGCGAACACACGCAGGAACAGTTCGAGCAGTTCATGCAGCAGTACGGCGAATTCTTCCCCGAGTCACCCCAGAACCTCGAAGAGCTCATCGACTCCCTCGCCCGCCGAGCTGCGGCGGCTCAGCGCCTGCTCGACAGCCTCACTTCCGAGCAGCGCAACGAACTCGAAGCGCTGATGAACCAGGCGATGCAGCAGTCCGGCCTCGCGGACGAAATGGCACGTCTGCAACAGGGCCTGCGCTCTGCGCGTCCCGACCTGCGCTGGGGCGGGCGCCAACGCGTCGACGGCGACACCCCGATGGACTTCTCCGACGCGACCGGCGCGCTCGCCGAACTTGCCGACCTCGACCAGCTCGACGATCTCCTCGGCCAGGACTATCCCGGCGCGAGCCTCGACGACATCGACGAAGAACTCATCGAGCGCGCGCTCGGACGCGCGGCCGTCGACGACGTCTCTCAGCTGCGCCGCATCGAGCGCGAACTGCGCGACCAGGGCTATCTCCAGCGCGGTAGTGACGGGTTGCGCCTCACGCCTCGAGCCCTCCGGCGGCTCGGATCCACTGCGCTGAAAAAGGTTTTCGATGTCCTCGAGTCACGCGGGCGCGGCGGCCACGACGTTCGCGACGCCGGCGCCGCCGGTGAGGTCACCGGCGCGAGCCGCGAATGGCGGTTCGGCGACGAACAGCCTTTGGACGTCGTCCGCACCGTCCGCAACGCGGTGCAGCGCACGACCGCCGCAGGCATCGAACTCGGTCTGGCGTCCGAGGACTTCGAGATCGTCGAGACAGAACGACGCTCGTCCGCAGCAGTGGCGTTGCTCGTCGACATGTCGTACTCGATGGAGCTGCGCGGCACCTGGGGCGAGGCGAAGACGACCGCGCTCGCCCTCCACGCGCTGATCAGCACCAAGTTCCCGCAGGACGCAATCGAGATCATCGGCTTCAGCGACTACGCGCGGGTCATGAGCACCAACGCTCTTGTCGAACACGACTGGGACCGTGTGCAGGGCACGAACCTGCAACACGGACTCATGCTCGCGCGCCGGCATCTCGACAAGCACCGCAACTCCGAGCCGGTGATCCTCGTGATCACCGACGGCGAGCCGACCGCGCATCTTGCGCGTGACGGATTCGCCGACTTCGCGTGGCCGCCGACCCGCGAGACGATCGCTGCGACGCTTGCCGAGGTCGAACGCTGCACGCGGCGCGGCGCCACGATCAACGTCTTCATGTTGGACGACGATCCGCGCCTGGTCGAGTTCATGCGCGAGGTCGGTCGGCGCAACGGCGGCCGGCTGTTCCTGCCGAAGCAGGGTGCGCTGGGCGAGTACGTCGTTGCCGACTACCTGCGCTCGCGCGACGGACGTCGCCGTGCCGCCGGCTGAGCTCGAGCAACGTCCGTCATCGATCGCCGGACTCGGCGTGTTCGCCGTCAGTGACCTGGCCGCGGGTGTCGTCGTGATCGGATCGTTGAACCACAGCTGCGATCCGAACAGCTGGTTCGACGGCGACACGCTCGTCACCCGCCGCGCGGTCAGCGCCGACGAGGAACTCACGTACGACTACGCGACCGGCGACACCGACTTGACCCTCTACTGCCATTGCGAGACCTACCGCTGCCGCCAGGTCGTGGAAGGAACCGACTGGCAGATCCCACAACTGCAACAGCGCTATGCCGGCCACTTCGCGCCGGACGTGCAGAAGCTGATCGACGCCGCCCAATAGGGTGGTCGCCATGCGAGCGCGCTACGCCTACCTCGGGCCGGCCGGGACGTTCACCGAGGCCGCGCTGCGCCTTGTCGCATCGCCCGACGAGGTCGACTACCTGCCACAGCAACATGTCGTGGCCGCGCTCGAAGCGGTCCGATCGGGTGGCGCCGACTTCGCGGTGGTCGCGATCGAGAACTCGGTCGAGGGCGCGGTCACCGTGGTGCTCGACACGCTGTCGACGGGCGACCTCGCCATCGTCCGCGAGGTGCTCGTACCGATCTCCTTCAGCCTCGCGGCCCGCTCGGATGTCGCGCTCTCGGACGTGCGCCGCGTCGCCGCGCATCCGCACGCCTGGGCCCAGTGCCGTGGCTGGCTGATGGCGAATCTCCCGGAGGTCGAACACGTCTCGCAGACGTCCAACACCGTTGCTGCGCAACAGTTGGTCGAGCCCGGCCGCGCGGTCGACTTCGACGCGGCGCTCGTGCCACCCGCTGCGCTCGCGCACTACCCGCTGCACGTCCTTGCCGAGCAGGTCGCCGACAACGCTGCGGCGGTGACCCGCTTCGTCGTGGTCGGCCACCCGGGTGACCTGCCCGCACCCACCGGCGCCGACAAGACCACCCTGGTCGTGCACCTGCCCGACAACGAGGCCGGTGCACTTCTCACGATGCTCGAGCAGTTCGCCACTCGGGGGGTGAACTTGTCGCGGATCGAATCCCGGCCGATCGGTGACGAACTGGGTCGCTACCTGTTCTCGATCGACGCCGAGGGTCACATTGCCGAAGCGCGCATGGCCGAAGCGCTGATGGGGCTGCACCGGGTCTGCCCGGTCGTCAGGTTTCTCGGGTCGTACGCACGAGCAGACGGCGTCGCCAACGACGTGTCGCCGGGCACGAGTGGCGCCGATTTCGCTGCAGCACGGCAATGGGTCACCGACCTGCGCGGCCACTAGCGCAGCAGGTTGCTCAACAGCTTCGGCGCCACTACGAAATAGCGAGCCGCGACACCATTCGTCGCGATTGCGTTCGGGCAGGCGACCGTGACCACCACCGGCTTGGCCGGCTTACCCGTAGACGTGACCGGCAACAATTCCAGCGTCCCGGCCGGTGCGTACTCGGTACACGTCCGCTTCGACGGTGTCGGCCGAATCGCGCCCGCGTTGACGGTCGAGGCGAACGCTCTGGCCGCGGCAGCGTGCAAGACCACCGAACGGTGCAACGCCCCGCTCGGGTAGGCGCACGCGCGGATCACAGTCGTGTCCGGCGGGACCAGGGCGCCCTGGTACGGGTCGTTGCCCCGCGTGAGGCCGCTCGGGATCTCGATGCGATCGGGAACCTTGGGGCAGCTCTGCGATGCATCTGCAACGCCACCCGCCACGCCGCCGCCGCCGCTCCCACCCCTCGCCGGCGACGACGCAGCTGCTGTCCGCTCCGGCCGCGAGTTGGAGCCCGCCACCGTCCCGGCCGAGCCGCCTCCCGACTCGTCGTTCGTCGTGCGGCTGAGCAGCATGAGTCCGCCGCCGATCAGGCCGATGACGAGCGTCGCGCCGCCGAGCCGGTTGACACGCTGCCTGCGCTCGCGGCGCACGCGGTGCGCGTGGGCGATCAGCAGCCCGGCGTCGAGCGGATCGCCCTCGCCCTCGTGCAACGCTGCGCGCAGTTGCGATTCGCTCGGGCTCATCCGGTCACCCCGATCTCCACCCGCAGTCTCGACAGCGCCCGCGAGCAGGTGCTCTTCACCGTCCCGACCGGGATGCCGAGCGTCTTAGCGGTTTCTTGCTCAGACTGATCGCAGTAGTAGCGCAGCACGATCACAGCGCGCTCACGTGCGCCGAGTCCGGCCAACAGCCGACGCAACTCGTCGCGCTCGTCGGCCGCGCCTACCCCGGCGCTGTCGCCCGAACTGACCTCGGGCAAGACCTCGGTCGGCTTCTCGCCCCACCAGCGGCGCCTCGTCGAGTCGATGTGCGCGGTCACCATCGCCTTACGAGCGTAGGCAAGCGGGGTGTCAATGCGGTCCCACTTCAGGAAGACCCGCGTCAGGGTCGTCTGCACCAGGTCCTCTCCTCGATGATGGTCGCCGGTCAACAGGCGCGCGGCATGGAGCAGCGCCGCGCCGTTCGCATCGACGAACGCGCGGAACGCCGCTTCATCAGCCAACGAACCGACCTCCACCTACCTTGACGAGGCAGTGCGCGGAATCGGTTCCATCAGTGTCCTGGCTGGTACACCATCAAGAACACGATCACGGCGAAGATCAGCCCCACAACGCCGCCCGACGCAGCCACCCGCGCGGTCAACGTGACCACCGAGCCCTGCTGCTGGATCAACGCCGTCGCCTTGTTCAGGGTGGGGACGATCACCGCGAGCACGATCGCGATCGCGGCGAGCCACAGCACGACCGACAGCCAGATCCAGGTCTGGCTGAACTCGCCGATCTTGCGGGTCTTGTCATCGGGATCGTCCATCGACATCAGCGCCATGCCGGCGATGACGACAAGCACCGACGTGTAGGAGTAGATCTTCAGCATTCGCGCGGACGATGCGGTTGCTGCCCCGTCGCCCGTGCGCACACCCCGTCCGGCTGTCGTTGCCGCGTGCACAAGCGGGCCGATGGCGAAGATGGCGAACAGCAGATGCAGCGCGAAGACCAGTTTGACCACGAACCGAGGCTAGCGCCGTGCTGCCAGGGTCAGTGCGCGGCCCGCCAACACGACACCGCACCGTGACAGTGCCGTATCCGGTAGACCTCGCGATGCAGGCGGTGCAACAGATCGCTCGGCGCCCGCCGCACCAGGTTGTGCAGCTCGTGCGGATCGCGCGCGTGGTTGTACAACTCGCGGCGACCGTTCCGGTACTGCACGAACGTGAAGATCTTTGTCCGCAGCGCCGTGTAGCTCGGCGGATCGCCGCTGAACTTGCCGGGATGATCGGGATCGCCGGGCGTCGTGTCCGGCCCGTGGTGCTCGACCAGCGAGCCGTTGCGCCAGTTCGGTGGCGTGTTCCCATTGAGCAGGCCGAGCAGGCTGTGGCCGTCGACATTTCGCGGCGGCGAGGTGTGCGCGATCGCATCGAAGGTCGAACGCAGGTCGATGTTCTCGGCCGGCGCAGTGATCGTGCGGTGGGCGATATCGGGTCCGGACGCGATCAACGGCACCTCGATGTCGGTGTCGAAGGCCGTCATCTTTCCGGGACGCAGGTGGTACTGGCCCATGTGATAGCCGTTGTCGGAGCTGAACACGATGTCGGTGGTGCCCGTCAGGTGCGCCACGCTCAACGCGTGCTCGACCGCACCGATGAGGCGATCGACCGACTGGACGGCCTCGACGCGCTTGCGGAAGTCGTGGTCGATGCGCGTGACCTCGCGCGGCTTCAACGGCGGATAGCCACGCAGCCACGCGGGAACCGGACGCGGCAGATGGTTGAAGGCCGGCCCGCGTGGTGCATGCGCGCGGGCGAACGTACCGATGTCACGCGGGGCGGGGGTGTAGGGCGCGTGCGGTGCGAACGTCGCCACCTCGAGCATGAACGGCTTGTGCAACGCCGCGGACGTCGAGATGAAGTGCACCGCCTGCTTGCGCATGACGTCGACGAGGTAGTCGCGCGGTCGCGAGCCGTGCGCATCGAGCCTGTGATTGTGGTTGAGCGTGTAGTTGTACTCGGGATAGCCGTTGCCGGTCACGTCCCAGTCGTTCCAACCCGGCGGGACGTAGTGCTGCTGGCCATCGAGATGCAGATCCGGCTGGTAGCCGTTCAGGTACTTGCCGAAGAATCCGGTGCGGTAACCGGCGGCCTGGAGATCGGTGCCGATTGTCGACTTCTCCTCACCGCGGCGATGGAACACGCGGAAGCCGCCGTCGTTGCCGCCGTTGCTGAAGATGCGCGTGTCGTGCGGGAAACGTCCGGTCAGGATCGACGAGCGCGACGGGCAGCACAGCGAGTCGGTCACGGTGTAGTTGTCGAAACTCGCCCCGGTGTCGCGCAGCCCGCGCACATGCGCCATGTAAGGGACGAGGTCGCGCGACAGGTCGTCGGTCAGCACAAGAATGATGTTGTGCCGGGCGGCCCACCTACGCGCGACACAGGCGCGGACGGCACGGACGAACGCGAGGTCGGCGCCGCAACCAGCACGCACGCCATCGCGGCAACAGCCAGCGGAATGAGACATCTGCGGGCAAAGGTCATAGATGAGAACCCTAAAGGCCACGCAATCGACGCGGCCCGGTGTCTGCGCGTGCCGTTGCGGCCGCCACCCGCGCAGTCACTGCAGTCACGTGCACTCCGATCGGCGTCGCGAGAGCGTGCAGTGTGCAGCCGGCGAGATCCGGGACCGCGTCGGCGAGCGCAGACAGGCGCAACAACACGTCGCTGAGCGCAAGGAGATCCATCGACGGCGATCCGTTGTAGCCGGTCAGCAGTGGCGCTGCCCGCGGCGCGAGGACGAGCTCCTCGGCGTCGGCACTGGTCAGCGGCACTGGCGCGTAGGCACGATCGCCGAGCAACTCGATCGCGACTCCGGCCACACCGAACGACACCAGCGCACCGAACGACGGGTCGTCACGCACACCGAGCACGACTTCGACCGACTCGGGTGGCACCTCGTGCGAGACGACAATGCCGACCGTCCCGAGCAATCGCCCGGCCTCGTCGTCGGTGAGTTCGCGAGCGTCACCGGCTGCGATGAGTTCGGCGGCCAGCTCGCGCGCAGCATCGAGCTCGACTCCGGCGACATCGGGCACTGCGCCTCCGGGACGTTGTCGCCACGCCGAGTAACGCCAGGCTCGAGCCAGCGCACGCACCGCACGTTCGGGCGATGCATAGGACGGGACCGACCCCGGCGCCGGCGAACTCGGCCCGCCGACGGCCAGCACGTCGGGCACGCCCTCGAAACCGAGGAACGTCGACACGATTGGTTTCCGTGCTTCGCACGATGCAGCGCGTAACGCCGAGGCCACGTGCTCGCCGCTCTCGGGTTGCAGCGGCGGCACGAACACGGTCACGATCGCGTCGACGGCCTCGTCGTCGACAGCGCTCGCGAGCGCACGTTTGTACTCGTCGGGCGTCGCCGAGACGCCCACATCGTCGATGCGTTCGAGCGACAATCCTTCGGCTGCACAAGCGTTTCTGACGAGGACGGCCAGCGCGGTCGAGTTGCCGACAACTGCGACGCGCGGCCCGGCCGGCAGTGGTTGCGAGGTCAGCAGCAACGCGGTGTCGAACAGATCACCAACCGTGTCGACCCGGATGACGCCTGACCGTTCGAAGAGTGCGCGGGCGGTGTCGTCGGGTAATGCAGTCGACGTCGAGGCCAGCCCGGCAACAACCGTCCCGGCCGCGCTGTTGACCGCGACGATCGGCTTCCTGCGACCGAGCCGTCGTGCCAGCCGGGCGAACTTGCGGGGATTGCCGAACGACTCCAGATACATCAGGACCACGTCTGTGCGCTCGTCCGTTTCCCAGAACTGCAGCAAGTCATTGCCCGAGACGTCGGCGCGATTGCCCGCCGACACGAACGTCGACACCCCGATGCCACGACGCGCCGCCTCACCGAGCACCGCGACCCCGAGCGCACCCGATTGCGCGAAGAATCCGGCACGTCCTGCCAGTGGCGGGAACGGGGCGAGCGATGCGTTCAGCGAGACAGTGACGTCTGTGTTGATGACACCGAGGCAGTTCGGCCCGACCACGCGCATGCCGTTCGCGCGAGCCTCGTTGACGAGGCCGCGTTGCAGGATCCGCCCGCCGGTGCGTTCGTCATCGTCGCCGCGCTCGCCGAAGCCGCCGCTGAGCACGACGAGACCACGGACTCCGCGCGACGAGCACTCATGCACGACGTCGACGACGGCCGGTGCCGGGACGGCGACGACAACGAGGTCGAGTTCACCGGGGACGTCGAGCACCGAGCGGTATGCAGGCACACCGCCGACATGCCGCGCCTCGGGGTTGATCGGGTAGAGCGTCCCGTCGAAGCCGCCGCGCAGCAGATTCGTGAATACGGCGTGACCGATCTTGCCGGCTTCGTTGCTCGCACCCACTACCGCCACTGAGCGCGGATACAGCAGCCGCTGGATCGAGCGTGCCTCCGCACGCTGCTCGCGTTCGTGCATCACGGACTCGGTCATCGCCGTCTCGTCGATCGAGAACTCGAGCGTCACCTCGCCGTGCTCGAGATGCCGTTTCGTTTCGTAGCCGGCGTCACGGAAGACGCGCATCATCGCCGAGTTCTCGGCGAGCACCACCGCGTTGAACTGCTTCACCCCGCGCTCGCGGCCCGCCGCGGCCAGATGCTCGAGCAGCACCGACCCGATGCCCCGCCCCTGATGGGCGTCGGCGACGACGAACGCGACCTCGGCCTCGTCGGTGTCCGGCGCACGCTCGTAACGTCCGACCGCGATGATCTTGTCGCCGAGCATTGCGACGAACGCGACTCGGCTGTCGTGGTCGACGTGGGTGAATCGGACCAGGTCACGCTCGGGAATGCGCGGATACGCCGAGAAGTAGCGCAGGTAGCGGGTACGTGCGGACAAAGCGCCGTGGAACGCGACGAGCGCGTCACCGTCGCTGGGCCGGATGGGACGCAGATGCACCGTGCCGCCGTCGGCCACCACGACGTCGGCCTCCCAGTGCGCGGGCGCCTCAGTCACGGGGGTCGTCCGGATCGAGTCCGAGCAGCGGGAACGCGCACTGCCGAGACGCACCGATCGACCGGTCGAGCCAGGTGTCGCCGCCGGGTTGCCAGGCACTGGGCTGCGGGGCTCGTCCCTCGCCCATGTACCGCGGCAGTTCGCCGCGCGCCCCGCGGCGGCGCAGCTCGTCGGTCCACTCGTCCGGGACGGCGGTGGACGGGTCGATCGGCGTACCGGTCACTTCTGCGAGCAGGTGCGTCCACGTGCGCGGGACGCACCGCACCAGGCCGTACCCGCCGCCGCCATAGGCAACCCACTTGCCGTCGGCCACCTCGTGCGCGAGCTGATGCAGCTCAGCGATGGCCTGGCGCTGGCCGTCGACCGACAGCTCGAGGTTCGCCAGCGGGTCTTCGTGGTGGGTGTCGCACCCGCACTGCGTCACGAGCACCTCGGGCGCGAACGCACGCAACGCACCTGGCACGACTGCGCGGAACGCGCGCAGCCAACCGTCGTCGTTGGTGCCCGGCGGCAGCGCGACGTTGACCGCAGTGCCCTCGGCGGCGCCCGTGCCGAGCTCGGTCGGCAGCCCGGTGCCCGGGAACAGGGTGCGCGGATCCTGGTGCAGGCTGATCGTCATCACGCGCGGGTCGTTGTAGAACGCCGCCTGCACACCGTCGCCGTGATGGACGTCGATGTCGACGTACGCGATCTTGGTCGCGCCACGTGCGAGCAGCTCACGGATGCCGAGCACGACGTCGTTGAACACGCAGAATCCGCTGGCATAACCGCGCATCGCGTGGTGCAGCCCGCCGGCGATGTTCACCGAGTGCTGCGTCGCGCCGTCCCACACCTGCAGCGCCGCCTGCGCCGAACCGCCGGCGATCAGTGCCGACGCCTCGTACATGCCTTCGAAGACCGGATCGTCGGTCGTCCCGAGGCCGAACCCTTCGAAGGTCGGGTCGGAACTCGCCTCCCGTACGGCCGCGATGTACGCCGGAGCGTGGACGGTCAGCAATTGCGTCTCGTCGGCCGGTTGAGGCTTGACGATCTCGAGACGGTCGAGCACTCCGAGCGAACGGGCCAGCCGAATCGTGAGATCGAGCCGCACCGGGTTCAGCGGATGGTCGCCGAAGTCGTAGGCCAAGTAGCCCTCGTCCCAGATCGCACTAGCCGTGCACGACATGGACACGACGCTAGTACCGCCGCAGGTCAGACCTCCCACTTAGTCTCGGAACGTGCTGAGTCCGAGCTATCCGATCGAGACCGAGCGGCTGTCGCTGCGCCCATTTGCAGCAGCCGATGCCGAGGCGGTTCAGGCTTATCAAGGTCGCGCGGACGTGTGCCGCTACATCCCGTACGAACCGCGCACGCTGCGCGACGTGCAGGAAAGCATCGCCCGACACCCGCGTTCGGTCCTCGAAGAACCCGGTCAGGCGTTGCTGCTCGCGGTCGTGCGCCGCACCGATGACGTGCTCGTCGGTGACGTCATGCTCGCGTGGACGAGCAAGGACCATGGCACGGGCGAAGTCGGCTACGTCTTCAATCCCGAGTTCCACGGCAACGGTTACGCCACCGAGGCGGGCGCTGCACTGCTGCGGCTCGGATTCGCCGAACTGGGCCTGCACCGCATCGTCGCGCGGCTCGATGCGCGTAACACCGCGTCGGCCGCGGTGTTACGCCGTCTCGGCATGCGGCAAGAGGCCTACCTGCGCGAGAACGAGTGGTTCAAGGGCGAGTGGACGGACGAGATCGATTTCGCGATCCTCGCGTCGGAGTGGCGCACCGCCGCCGCCCGACCTGACGTCAGGCCAGCGCCTGCGCGAGGTCGGCGAGCAGGTCTTCGACGTCCTCTATGCCGACCGAGAGCCGGATCAAATCGTTCGGCACCTCGAGCGGCGATCCGGCGACGCTGGCGTGCGTCATTCGTCCGGGGTGTTCGATCAATGACTCGACTCCGCCGAGGGATTCGCCGAGGGTGAACACCTCGACCAACCCGCACACCTTCAACGCGGTCTCCTCGCCCGAACGCACCCGGAACGAGACCATCCCGCCGAAGTCGCGCATCTGCCGCGCGGCGATGTCGTGGCCGGGATGGCCGGCCAGTCCCGGGTAGAGCACCTCGGAGACAGCTGGATGGTCCTCGAGCAGTTCGACGACGCGGGCCGCGTTCGCGCAGTGGCGATCCATCCGCACGCCGAGAGTCTTGATGCCGCGCAGCACCAGCCACGCGTCGAAGGGCCCGGCCACGGCGCCCATCGCGTTCTGGTGGAACGCGAGTTCGTCAGCAACGTCCGCACTCGCTGCCACCAGGGCACCGCCGACGACGTCGGAGTGACCGCCGAGGTACTTCGTCGTCGAGTGCGCGACGACGTCCGCACCGAGCGCGATCGGCTGCTGCAGATAGGGCGTCGCGAACGTGTTGTCGACCGCGAGCAATGCCCCGGCGTCATGGGCGAGCTCGGCGAGGGCCGCGATGTCGGCGATGCCGAGCAGCGGATTCGTCGGCGTCTCGCACCACACGACCTTGGTCTGTGGACGCACCGCCGCGCGCACCGCGTCCAGGTCGGCGAGCGGGACCGTCGTGTACTCGACGCCCCAGTTCGCGAGCACGCGCGCGACCAGGCGGAACGTCCCGCCGTACGCGTCGCCAGGGAGGATCACGTGGTCGCCCGGACGGCACAGCGCGCGGAACAGCGTGTCTTCGGCGGCGAGGCCGCTCGCGAAAGCGAGGCCGCGCACGCCGCCTTCGAGTGCGGCCAGCGCTTCCTCGAGCGCAGCGCGGGTCGGATTCGCGCTGCGGCTGTACTCGTAGCCGCCGCGCAATCCGCCGACACCGTCCTGCTTGTACGTCGAGGTCTGGTAGATCGGGACGGTAACCGCCCCGGTCAGTGGATCAGGGTCCTGGCCCGCGTGGATCGCACGCGTGTTGAACCCCCGCTTGGGATGTTGCGAGTCCATGAATGAGACGCTACCCAGCGTGCCGATCGCCCGCGCCCTCGCCTGCGTCGCCCTCGTGGGCGCGGTGACGGCTGCGTGTTCGGCGAGCGCGGCGACGCACCGCGATCCGACTCGAACCGGGGCAGCGTCCGCGCCGTCGTCACAGCCGTCGACACCCGCGCCGAAGTCAGGTGCGCAGACGAGTTCGCGGACGACGCCGCCAGCGCCGAGCCCGGCGCAGGTGCGACGCAAGACCCTCGCGGCCGTGCGCGCGCTGGAATCGGAGCAACCGCGCGGCGCGATCTCGGTCGCCGCGCTGAATCTCAAGACGGGCGAGCGCTTCGTCGGCGGGACCCACGGCGGGATGTGGACGGCGAGCGCCTACAAGCTGTTCGTCGTCGAGACTCTGTTGCTCCAGAACGGTGGCCCGCTGTCGGGTGCCGAGGCGTCCGACGCCGACATCGCGATCGAGAACAGTGACAACGCCGCCGGCTACCGGCTGTTCCTCGATGCCGGCGGGAACAGCGGCCTCGAAGCCGCCCTCCAACGGTTCGGCATGCACCACACGATCCCTGGCGTGAGCGACCCGACCTTCACCCGGACCTGTGCCGCCGACTTCTTGATCCTGGCGCGCAACCTGTTCGATCGGCACAGCCCGTTGACGCCGGCGTCGCGCCACTACCTGCTCAACCTGATGGCCGACGAAGAGGAAGACCAGCGTTGGGGTATCAGCGCCGCGGCCGACAAGGACAGCGACTTCTACAGCAAGAACGGCTGGCTCTCGATCGACGACACGAACGGCCCCGGCGAGACCGACAACGGGCTGTGGGCGGTGTCCAGCGTCGGCATCATCCGGGTGAAGCACCAGCCGGTGGCGATGGCGGTGTTCACCAAGCACCAGCCGCTGATGGGTGACGGCGTGCACCTCGTCGAGCGGCTCGCCCGGACGATCGCGCCCGCCGTCACCACCAGCTGATCAGGCACCCACTCCGGCCAGATAGCCGAGCAGGTCCTGGCGGGTGATCACGCCCGCCGGCTTGCCGTCGACGTGCACGAGCAACGCGTCCGCGCCGCCAAGGGCGGCTACGGCAGAGGTGACGGGCTCCCCCGAACCGATGATCGGCAACGGGACGTCCATGTGCGGTTCCAGCGCATCGGCGAGGGACGCCCGTCCCTCGAACAATGCGTCGAGCAGCGCCCGTTCGGACACCGACCCGACCACCTCGCCGGCGGTGACCGGCGGCTCGGCGCGCACGACCGGCATCTGCGAGACGCCGTACTCGCGCAGGATGTCGATCGCCTCGCGCACCGTCTCGTTCGGGTGCCCGTGCACGAGCGACGGAGTGTCGCCGGTCTTGCCCTGCAGCACGTCGAGGACGGTCGTGCCGCCTTCGCGCTCGAGGAAGCCGTAGTCGGCCATCCACGTGTCGGAGAAGATCTTCGACAGGTAGCCGCGGCCACCGTCCGGCAACAAGACGACGATGACGTCGTCGGGTCCGCAGCGTTCGGCGACGCGGAGCGCGGCGACCACGGCCATGCCGCACGATCCGCCGACGAGCAGGCCCTCCTCGCGCGCGAGCCGGCGCGTCATGTCGAACGAGTCACCGTCGGACACCGCGATGATCTCGTCGCAGATCGAACGGTCGTAGGTGTCGGGCCAGAAGTCCTCGCCGACACCCTCGACCAGGTACGGACGGCCCGTGCCGCCGGAATAGACCGAGCCCTCGGGATCGGCGCCGATCACTTGCACGCTGCCGTGTTCCTTCAGGTAGCGGCCGGTGCCCGAGATGGTGCCGCCCGTCCCGACGCCGGCGACGAAGTGCGTGATGTGCCCCTCGGTCTGCTCCCAGAGTTCGGGGCCGGTGGTCTCGTAATGCGAGCGCGGGTTGTTCGCGTTCGCGTACTGATTCGGCTTCCACCCGCCGGGCGTCTCGCGCGCGAGCCGGTCGGAGACCGAGTAGTACGAACGCGGGTCCTCGGGCGCTACGGCGGTCGGGCAGACCACCACCTCGGCCCCGTACGCACGCAACGTGTTGATCTTGTCGCCACTGACCTTGTCGGGGCACACGAAGATGCAGTGATAGCCGCGCTGCTGGGCGACGATCGCGAGGCCGACCCCGGTGTTGCCGGAAGTCGGTTCGACGATCGTGCCGCCGGGCCGAAGCTCGCCCGACTGCTCCGCAGCCTCGATCATGTTCTTGGCGATGCGGTCCTTGACCGATCCGCCGGGGTTGAAGTACTCGACCTTGGCCAGCACGGTCGGTGCCAGGCCTTGACTGACGCGGTTGAGCTTGACCAGCGGGGTGTTGCCGATCAGGTCGACCAACGATTCGTAGTAACGCATGGCGACACCGTAGCGACCGCTCAGCCCGCGCGTATCCGCGCCGATAAGACAGCTGGAACGCAATCGAGGCGGGGACGGCGAGAGGAGATCGTCATGAGTGCCCCGCTCCGGGTCGCTTCGGCCGTGTGCCGTGGCGGCATGGTCGGTTCGGTCGCCGCGATCGGCCTGCTCACCGGCCAGCTGTCCATCGTCAAGCGCCGGATTCCGCGCGCCGCCGCGCTGCCGCCGACCACCGACGGCACCGTCTGGCTCGGGTGTGGGACGGACCGGCGCCGGCGCCCGCTGCGCGTCGCGTTCCTCGGCGATTCGATGGCTGCCGGGTACGGCGTCGATATCGCCGACCAGACGCTGCCGGCGCAGGTTGCGCTGCGGCTGTCGGCCGGCACCGGTCGTCCGGTGTCGGTGCGCACGGTCGCCACCGTCGGCGCGCGATCTCGTGACCTGCGCGCGCAGCTGAATGCGCTCGACGGATCGACGTTCGACGTCACCGTGATCGTCGTCGGTGCGAACGACGTGACGCACCAGTCGTCGCGCACCGAAGCCGTCCGGCACCTGACCCTCGCCGTACACCGGCTTCGTGCGAGCGGCGCAACGGTGGTCGTCGCGACGTGCCCGGACGTCAGCACGGTGCCGACCCTGGTCGAGCCATTGCGCTCGGTGGCGCGGCACCGCGCCCGCCGGTTGGCCGAGGCCCAGACGCTTGCGACCGTGCGCGCCGGCGGTCAGGTCGTGCCGCTGGCAGATCTCGCGCCGAGTTTCGTGCGCGAGCCTGCCATGTTCGGTCCCGATCGTTACCACCCGTCCGCGGCGGGATACCGGCTCGCAGCGGATCTCGTGGCGCACAGCGTGCTGTCGGCCGCGAGCGTCGGACGGGTCGCCTAGGCTCGAGCGCCGTGAAGGTCTCGCCACGCGCTCGTCGCATCGCTGCGTACAGCGGTGCAGGGGTCGGTGCGGCGGGCGTTGTCGGCGCGGCGGGCCTGGCCGGGCTGATGTGGGGCGAGGCAAAGCTCGCCGAGCGGCGCATCCCGGTCGCGACCGATCCGCCGCCGATCTCGCACGACACGACCTGGGCGGCGCCCGGGGTGAGCGCTGCGCGACCACCGATCCGCATTGCGCTGCTCGGTGACTCGACCGCGGCGGGCTATGGCGTGCGCCGCGATCGCGACACACCGGCCGCGCAGTTGGCGATCGGCATCTCCGACGCCGCGCGACGACCGGTCCACGTCACGAACGTCGCGGTTGTCGGCGCCGAGTCGCCTGACCTGCCCGAACAGGTCGAGCGGCTCACGCGCGCTCGTCCTGAGCTCGCGATCATCATGATCGGCGCGAACGACGTCACCGAGCTCACCAAGCCGTCGGTGGCTGTCCCGTACGTCGAGGACACCGTGCGCGCGCTACGCGCCCGCGGGGCCGAGGTCATCGTGGGCACCTGCCCCGATCTCGGCACCATCCGTCCGATCGCGCAGCCGTTGCGGTCCTACGTACGGCGGCTGTCGCGCCGGATGGCGCGCGAGCAGACCGTGGCCGTCGTGCGCGCCGGCGGCCGCACGGTCTCGCTCGGCGACCTGCTCGGGCCGCTGTTCGCGTCGCGGCTTGAGCTGTTCTCGGCAGACCGGTTCCATCCGTCCGAAGAGGGCTATCGCGAGGCGTCGCTGGCGATTCTGCCGTCGGCCCTCGACGCGCTCGGCCTGCGCACGCGAGCCCGCTCGGCGAGTACGTTCACCACGCGCCGGTCGAAGCCGCTCGAGCGTGCTGCGGCGCAGGCGGCTGCCCGGCCGGGCAGTGAGGTCGCCCCTACCGACGCGCGGCCGATGACCGCGATGCGCGGCGGCGGCACGTGGGCTCGGCTGCGCCGGCGGCGTCCGCGTGATCCGGTGAGAGTGCGCACTGAAGCTGCCGTCCCGGTGCGTCCTGAGTAGTTTCGAGGGCAGCCAGCCGTCACTTGCAGGAGCACCGAGGAGCACCGATGTCCGACGCCGTGATCGTGTCCACAGCCCGCTCGCCTATCGGCCGGGCCGCCAAGGGCTCGATGACCAGCATCCGTCCGGACGACCTGGCGGCGCAGATGGTGCGCGCCGCGCTCGACAAGGTGCCCGCACTCGATCCGCATGACGTCGAGGACCTGATGATGGGCTGCGGTCAGCCCGGCGGCGAGTCAGGCTTCAACATCGGGCGCCAGGTCGCAGTCCTGCTCGGCTACGACTTCATGCCGGGGACGACGGTGAACCGCTACTGCTCGTCGTCGCTGCAGACCTCGCGGATGGCCTTCCACGCGATCAAGGCAGGCGAGGGCGAGGTGTTCATCTCGGCCGGCGTCGAGACGGTGTCGCGCTATCCGAAGGGCAACTCCGACGGTTGGCCGGACACGCACAACCCGCTCTACGCCGAGGCCGAGCAGCGCACCGCGAAGGCTGCCGAGTCCGGCGCAGGTTCGTGGGTCGACCCGCGTTCTGAGGGCATCGTCCCCGACGTCTACATCGCGATGGGCCAGACAGCCGAGAACCTGGCGCTGTACAAGGACGTGTCCCGCGAGGACATGGACCACTTCGGGGTGCGGTCGCAGAACCTCGCCGAGCAGGCGCTGGCCAACGGCTTCTGGGCCAAGGACATCACCCCGATCACCCTGCCCGACGGCACCGAGGTCTCGAAGGACGACGGCCCGCGCGCCGGCGTCACCTACGACGCGGTTTCCGGGCTCAAGCCGGTGTTCCGTCCGGACGGACGGGTGACCGCCGGCAACTGCTGCCCGCTCAACGACGGCGCCGCGGCGGTCGTGATCATGTCTGCCGAGAAGGCGTCCGCGCTGGGCCTGACCCCGCTTGCCCGCATCGTCGCCACCGGCGTCAGCGGACTGTCGCCGGAGATCATGGGCCTCGGCCCGGTCGAGGCGTCGAAGAAGGCACTGGCCAACGCGGGCATGAGCATCGACGACATCGACCTGGTCGAGATCAACGAGGCGTTCGCCGCGCAGGTGCTGCCCTCGGCACGCGATCTGGGCGTCGACATCGACAAGCTCAACGTCAACGGCGGCGCCATCGCAGTGGGCCACCCGTTCGGCATGACCGGCGCCCGCATCACGTCCACGCTGATCAACTCGCTGCAGTTCCACGACAAGCAGTTCGGTCTCGAGACCATGTGCGTCGGCGGCGGCCAGGGCATGGCGATGATCCTGGAGCGCCTGTCCTAGGTTGACCCTCCAGCTCTCCCACCGAAGCCCCGCCACGCGGCTGGCTGCTTTGCCCCGCTGCGGCACGTGATTTCGCTGATCCAGCGTGCATACGAGGGGCAAAGCGCGGCGGCGGATGGTCAGCGGACGAACGTGAACAGGTGTCCGGACCTCGCCACCTCGCGCGCCGCACCGTCGACCCGCACCGCTCCGACCGCGGGCTGGGTGTCGCGGTCGAAGGACGCGGTCTCGAGCTCGGTGCACCCGGCCTCGTGCCACCAGCCGCGAATCGTGTCATGCAGATCGAGGCGCCCGCGGCTGCGTGACCACAGCACGGTCGCGCCGGGACGGCACAGCGACGGTGCCGTCCGCACCGTGTGCTCGATGTCGTCGGCCGAGATGTTGCCGAAGATTCCCACCAGCAGCAGCAGATCGACCGGCAGCACATCGGCGAACGTCGCGATCTCGCCCGCGTCGCCGGTGCGCACAGAGACGTCGAGCGCGTCCGCATTGGCGCGCGCGGCCGCGGCGATGTCCGGATGGACCTCGACCAGCGTCGCCGCCACCCGGGCAGCGTCCGGACGAGCTGCCAGGACGCCGATGACGTCGCGTCCGTCGCCGGCGCACAGGCTCAGCACCCGTTGCGGTCCGTCGTGCGAGTCGAGGTGATCGGCGATCAGACGACGAACGACCCCGAGCCGCCAGGAAATGCCGGACTCGGGGTCGTCGTACTGCTCATGCCACTGCTGGTAGTCGCGCACGACCATTCAACCTAGTTACGCATGTATCCCAGCAGCCGCAGGATCTCGATGTAGAGCCACACCAGCGTCACAGTGATACCGAACGAGGCGTACCAGGCGAACTTCTGGTCGGCGCCGTTGCGGATGCCGCGCTCGACCACGTCGAAGTCGTAGACGAGGTTCATTGCGGCGATCACGATGCAGGCGATGCTGAACAGGATGGCCAGCGCCCCACCGGAACGCAGTCCGAGGCCGCCGGACACGAAGATGGACGCGATGATGTTGACGACCATGAGCCCGAACGCGCCGATCGTCGCGGCGATGACGATGCGGGTGAACCGCGGTGTCACGCGGATCGCGCCGATCTTGTAGACGAACAACATGCCGATGGCGACCATGACCGTGCCGGTCATCGCCTGAATGACGATGCCGTGCCAGCGAGTCTCGAACGCCTTGCTGACCGCACCGAGCAGCAGCCCTTCGCAGGCGGCGTACGTCAGGCACAGCGGGGCATTCGCCTTGCCGCTGAACGCCATGTACAAGCCGAGGCCGAGCCCGCCCATCAGGCCGATGAGAAGGAACGGGCCGACGTGCTGCAGGGTGTCGCCCGACAGCTGCCACGCGACGCCGCCGGCGGCGAGGATCAGCAGCAGCATCGCGCCGGTGCGCACCACGACGTCGTCGAGGGTCATGAACCGCTGGCCTGGACGCGGTCCGGTGTAGGCAGGCTCGTCGTACTGCTTCTGCAGGTCTACCGCCGACGGTGTCGCGACGTTGCTCGCGAACCTGCGGATGACTGGGTTCTCGGCCATGGTTTTCGGCCTGCCTCCTTCGCGGTGGCCCGCCACATGCGGGCAGCCTTACGAGGACAACGATAGGCAACGACCCCGGGTTCCCGCACCGGCGCCACTCAATTTGCCAGCGACCGCCGTCACGTCCCCGTTGGCGAACGTCGTACCAGCGGGTAACTTATATCTGATACAGCCGGTACCAGTAACTGATCGACCAGCACAGGAGCAGCCGATGTCAGGTCGCAACAGAAGTGGACGCGACGCCATGGGCGTCGGCCTGTCCGCACTGAACAAGCTGGCCGGGACGGGCCTGCTCGATCGCCTGCGGGCGCGCAAACCAGCCGAACGCGCGGTCTTCGAGGCGAGCAAGGCGGGCTTCCGCGCGGTCGCGACGGCCAACCGGACGTTCGCCAAGGCGAAGGGCGGTGGGAAGCCGGAACGCTTGGCGGGTTCCGGATCCACCGGCCTGTTCGACCTGACGCCGACCGACGAGCAGCAGATGATCGTCGAGGCGACGGCCGAGTTCGCCGCCGAGCAGCTGCGTCCCGCGGCGGCCGAGGCCGACACCGCGTGCACGGCCCCCGACACGGTCCTCAAGCGCTCGGTCACCGAGCTCGGGATCACCCAACTCGGCGTGCCCGAGTCGCTCGGCGGCATGAGCACCGAACGCGCGACCACGACCGGGGTGCTCGTCGCCGAGGCACTCGCCCACGGCGACATGGGCCTCGCGGTCGCCTGTCTGGCGCCGGCCGCGGTGGCCAACGCGATCGTGCTCTGGGGCGATGCCGATCAGCAGGCGACCTACCTGCCGTCCTTCGTCGGCGAGGACGTGCCCTCCGCCGCACTGACACTGCTCGAGCCACGTCCGCTGTTCGACCCGTTCGAGCTCGAGACCACCGCGCGCCGCGAGGGCGGCGGCTTCGTCCTCGACGGTGTGAAGTCGCTCGTGCCGCGAGTTGCGAGCGGCGAGCTGTTCGTCGTTGCCGCGGCACTCGACGGCACGCCCGCGCTGTTCATCGTCGAGTCGGGGACGAGCGGCGTGAGCGTCGAGTCCGAACCGGCGATGGGGCTGCGCGCGGCGGCGATGGGACGCCTCGTACTCGAAAACGTGCACGTGCCGTCCTCAGCGCTGCTCGGCGACGGCGCGGCCGAGGTGTACGCCGACTGCGTGCGCCTGGGCCGCATCGGCTGGGCCGCGCTCGCGTGTGGCACCAGCAAGGCCGTGCTCGACTACGTGATCCCCTATGTCAACGAACGCGAGGCGTTCGGCGAGCCGATCAGCCATCGCCAGGCGGTCGCGTTCATGGTCGCGAACATCGGCATCGAGCTCGAGGGCGCGCGACTGACGATGCTGCGTGCGGCGGCACGCGCCGAACAAGGCCGTTCGTTCGCCCGCGAGACCGCACTCGCTCGTCGGCTCACTGCCGAGTACGGCATGCAGATCGGCAGCAACGGAGTGCAGTTGCTCGGCGGCCACGGCTACGTCAAGGAACACCCCGTCGAGCGCTGGTATCGAGATCTGCGCGCCGTCGGCGTCATGGAAGGGGTCGTGCTTCCCGCATGAGCATCTCTCTCGAAACTCCGAAGAAGTTCGCGATGCTGATCAACCAGGCACACCAGGTTGCGACCGAGGTGTTCCGTCCGATCTCGCGCCAGTACGACGCGACCGAGGCTCCGCAAATGGAGTCCATCAAAGAACTCGACATGCTCGCCGCGCTCATCGACGGCATGAACGAAGGCGGCGAGGGCGGCACCGGTGCACGTGGCGTGCGCCGCGACACGTCCGAGGACACGGGGAACCGCAACGGGACCAACATGTCCTCGGTGCTGTCGATCATGGGCGCGTGCTGGGGCGACGTCGCGATGGTGCTGTCGATGCCGCGCCAGGGTCTCGGCGACGCCGCGATCGCATCGGTCGCGAACGACGAGCAACTCGAACGCTTCGGCAAGCTGTGGGCGTCGATGGCGATCACCGAGCCCGGCTTCGGCTCCGACTCGTCGAAGGTGTCGACCACTGCAGTGCGCGACGGCGACGACTACATCATCAACGGCGAGAAGATCTACGTCACTGCCGGCGGACGATCCGATGCCGTCGTGGTGTGGGCGACGCTCGACAAGTCCAAGGGACGCGCGGCGATCAAGTCGTTCGTCGTCCCGAAGGACACTCCGGGTTGCGTGGTCGAGCGCCTCGAACACAAGCTGGGCATCCGCGCGTCCGACACCGCGACGATCCGGTTCACCGATTGCCGCGTGCCCGCCGCGAACATGCTCGGCTCACCCGACATCGAGGACGAGAAGGGTTTCGCCGGGGTCATGCAGACCTTCGACAACACCCGTCCGCTCGTCGCGGGCATGGCCGTCGGTGTTGCCCGCGCGGCGCTGGACGAGATCGAGGATCTGCTGTCCAAGGCCGGTGTCGAGGTCGACTACGACCGTCCGGCCTACGCGCAGCACGCGGCCGCCGCCACGTTGTTGCAGATGGAGGCCGACTGGGAGGCCGCGTACCTGTTGACGCTCGAGTCGACGTGGATGGCCGACAACCGCAAGCCGAACTCGTTGCAGGCCTCGATGGCAAAGGCCAAGGCAGGGCGGACGGCTGTCGACATCACGCTGCGTTGCGTCGAACTCGCCGGGGCGTACGGCTACAGCGAGAACTCGTTGCTGGAGAAGTGGGCGCGCGACTCGAAGATCCTCGACATCTTCGAGGGCACTCAGCAGATCCAGCAGTTGATCGTCGCTCGGCGGCTGCTGAACAAGTCTTCGGCGGAGCTGAAATAACGCAAAAGGGTCACTCATGAAATCGTGACTCGGCTCATGGTGAATACACACCGCGGACGGGCATAACGGAGCTACCCGCCAAGGTTTAGCGCTAACGAAGTCGGCCGATAGAGGTCGACGGAGCACACCGCAAGACCTTGTCCGAACAGACCCGTCCCCCGCGAAGGAAAGTGCACTGCCATGACCACCACTGTTGTCACGCAATCGCGTTCCGCTGCTCTGGCGGCACGTCTGGAGAACCTGCTTGCCGAGCGCACCGAGGTGATGGGCGAGCTCGTCGTCGGGAACGGCGGCGACACCGCCGACCGTGCCACCAACGTCGATGCCAACGCACGACTGACGTTGCTCGAACAGCGCATTGCTGCTGTCGAGTCCGAACTTGCGAACGCCGGTCGCGCCAAGCCGCAGACCGGCGGCGTTGCTTCCGGCGACGTCGTCACGGTCGACCTCGGCGACGGACCGGAGACGTTCCTGTTCGGCTCGGTCGAGCAGGGCGGTGCGGGCCTCGACGTGATCACCCAAGCGAGCCCGCTCGGCCAGGCGATCAACGGCGCCGCGGTCGGCGCCACGGTCACCTACCGCACCCGCACCGGTCGCGAGTTGTCGGCAACGGTCCTCGCGATCAGCTGAGCCGGGACGCGACCAGGATCGTCCGCGCCAGGCGATAGCTTGGCGCGGACATGAACCGTCCTCTCGCCCCGGGCAGCCGGCTGTCCTCGACCGGCGTCTACACGCGCGCGGGCACACGGGTCGTCGACCTGCGCGAGGTGGCGTGGGTCGACCCGGTGCACCTCGTCTCGGTCGCAGCCGTCGCGGAAGCTGCGCGGCGCGACGGACTGAGGTTCCGGTTACGTGCTCCGTCGGAGCCTCAGCGGGCCCGCTACGCGGCGCGCATGCGGCTCGGCGATGTTGTCGAATCGCTGGGCGGTGAGCACGACCTGCCCACGGTCGACGACTACGGCGGCGCGGAGAATCTCGTCGAGGTCGCGGTGCTGCGCACGCCGTCCGATGTGCGCCAACTCGCCGAACTGGTGCACGACCGTGTTCGGGATCTCGACGTTGCGCTGGCGCACGCGCTGCACCAGGGCGTGTCCGAGATCGGCGAGAACGTCTGCGTCGCACGCGCGCAGTGTCGGCTACGTCGCGGCGCAGACGATTCCGCGTCGTGGCGAGCTGCGTTTCGCCGTTGCCGATCCCGGAGTCGGGTTGCGGACCACGCTCGCCGACCGCGGCGCAGACTCCGACCGAGCCGCCATCGAACTCGCACTTGCCGGCGTGAGCCGCACCGATCACGGCGGCACCGGCGTGCGGCAGACGGTCAGTGCCGTCACGACGTTGGACGGATACTTCTATCTGGCGAGCGGCGGCGCCGCAACGATGATCACCGGTCGCCGCAGCACGCACAGTTCGGGCGCGACTTTTGCCGGGACGATCGTCGAAGGACGCGTGCCGACCCGGCGCACGAGAGGCACAATGGAGTCATGAACGGTCGAGCCGATCTCTACCTGCCACTGTTCGTGGCAGGTCGTGACTTCGCCGACCACGTCGCCGATCAGCTGGGCGACCGGCCCGGCGACCCGATCGTGGTCGACGCGACCGGCCTGCAAAGCGGCACGTCGTCCTTCGCCGCCCAGCTGGTGCAGCGGGTGCTGATCGACGGCAAGGCGAGCGAACTCACGGTCGTCGGCGCTCCCCACGAATTCGAGGGTTACCTGCGCGACGCCGCGCAACGCGACGGCGTCGCCGACAAGCTCACGACGAGTCAGGACTTCCCTGCGCCGACCAGTTGAGAGCCGATCGCTCCGCTGCGGCGAACGCGTAGTTCATCGCGTCCCACGACGCCAGCTCCTCCGCGTCGGTGACCTCCTCGCCGCTGATCGAGTGGAACCGGGCGCGATCGCGCCACGCGCGAACGGCTGCCACGAGGTCTGCGTCGTCGACCCGGCCGATCCGGACGTCCAGGGCCGCCAGCGCATCGCGCAAGCCGCGTTGCGCCGCGGCGAAGGCGGGCTCGAACTCGGTGACTGTCGCCACCCGGGCGGCCGCGCTGAAGTCCTCGAACCGAGCGCGCACGGTCAGGGCAGCCTCCTGCGCCTCGCGCACAGCTGCCACACGCAGTTCGCCGGCGCGCTGTGCGCGCTCGCGCTGCCACCGGGTGCGCTCTCGTCGCCACGTCACGAACTGGGTGCCGGCGGCGACCAGTACGGCGGTCGCTGCGGCGATCACCGCCGTCTCGAGAGTGCTACCAGTCGTCATTTGATCGAGATTGTGCCAGCGACGCGCGTAGGTTGGCCCGCATGTTCACCGAAGCGCAGGGCGCGTCGCTCGGAGCTCTCGCGGAGGCCGCCGAGCAGCGCTTCGGCGACACCAGCACATTGCTGTTCGAGGGCACGACGCTGACCTCGGCCCAGGTCGGCGCGCTGGCGCGACGCTTCGCCGCCGGGCTCGCCTCGATCGGTGTGCGGACGGGCGATCGCGTCGCGGTGTGCATGGCCAACTGTGTCGAGGTGCTGGCCTGCTACCACGCAACCTGGCGCATCGGGGCTGCGGTCACGCCGCTACTGTTCCTGCTCAGCGTCGAGGAACTGCGATTCGCACTGGCCGACTCGGACGCGCGGGTCATCGTCACCACCCCCGAATTCGCGCCGAAGGTGCAGGCTGCGGCGGCCGGGCTCGAGGTGCGGGTTGTTGTCGCCGGCGCCGAGATCGAGGGCACACTCGCGTTCGCCGAGCTCTCGTCCGGCGCCGAAGCTGCGCTGGCCGCCGTCGACGCGACCGACATGGCGGCGCTGCTCTACACCGGCGGGACGACCGGACGCTCGAAGGGCGTGGTGCTCAGTCACGACGCGCTCTCATACGCCGCTTGGGCCGGCGTGAAATCGGGCGAGGACGACGAGTTCACGGTCGGACTGCTGCCGCTGCCGCTGGCGCACGCATTCGGCCTGCTCGTGTCGACGCTCGCGATGCACGCCGTGCGTCCGTCGCACACGGTGCTGATGCGCTGGTTCGATCCGGTCGGCTGGTTGCAGCTCGCCCAGGAACAACGCGTCCAGCAAGGTGCGCTGGTGCCGACGATGCTGCGCCTGCTCGCCACGCAACCGCTCGAGGACTACGACCTGTCGTCGCTGCGCAAGCTCACAAGCGGCAGCGCCCCGCTGCCTGCAGAGATCGCCGAGCAATGGGCGCGGCGAGTGCCGACCGTCGAGGTCGTCGAGGGCTACGGCTGTTCCGAGACGGCGGCGCTCGCGACGACGACGCGCACCGGCACGGCTCGCGCGGGCAGTGTCGGTCGCGCCGCGCCCGGCGTCGAAGTGCGCATCGACGCTGCCGACGACGCGGGTAACGGCGAGATCTGCATCAAGACTCCGTCGATCATGACCGGCTACTGGCACGACGCCGACGCGACTGCGGCCGCTGTGCGCGACGGCTGGTTCCATACAGGCGACGTCGGGCACCTCGACACCGACGGCTATCTGTTCATCGTCGACCGGCTCAAGGACATCGTCATCCGCAACGGCTTCAACGTGTACCCGCGCGATGTCGAAGAAGCGCTGATGCGACACCCGGACGTCGCGGTGTGCGCCGTGGTCGGCCGTCCCGATGCAGACAGCGGCGAAGAGGTCGTGGCATTCGTGCAGACAGTGCCGGGGTCCGCGGTCACGCCTGAGCAACTCGTCGCCTACGCGCGCGAGCACCTGTCCGCGGTGAAGTACCCGCGCGAGGTGCACCTGATCGACGCGCTGCCGCTCACCAGCATCGGCAAGCTCGACCGCAAGGCGCTGCGCACCCAGCTATAGGTACGCCTCGAGTTCGGCGCCGGTGGGCGGTTCGGCGCCGCGCCGCTCGCAGGTCAGGGCGGAGACCGCGACCGCTTGTTCGAGCGCGGCACCGACCACGTCGCGTCCGGCAGCAGCGAGCGCTTCCGGCGAGATGATGTCGCGGTCGGCCAACGCGGCGAGCAGGCCGCCCGCGAACGAATCGCCTGCGCCGACAGTGTCGGCGACGACGACGTCGCGTCCGGCGCAGCGCGCGAGTTCGCCGTCCGGCCCGAACGCGACCGCGCCGTCGCGTCCCAAGGTCACGACCGCGAGCGGGACGTGCCACTGCGCCGCGATCTCGGCGAGCGAGGCGTCGGGATAGAGATAGGTGAGGTCCTCGTCGCTGGCTTTCACGAGATGCGCCGCGGCGACACAGCGCTCGATGCTCGCGCGTGCGGCGTCCACGTTTGCGATCAATGCCGGCCGCACGTTCGGGTCGTAGCTGACAAGTGTCGTGCCGCTGTCATATGCGCGCCGCTGCATCGCCTGCAGCACCGGCCCCGACGGTGGCCGCCAACTGGCCAGCGACCCGAGATGCAGCACCCCCCCGGTCGGGACGAGGTCGACGAGCGAGTCGTCCCAGGCAAGGCCGGCGGTGCTGTCGAGGTAGAAGTCGTAGGTCGCGCCGCCGTCCGGATCGAGGCTCGCGACGGCGAGGCTCGTCGGCTCGGCGACGATCTGCCATCGGTCGAAGCCGACGCCGCTCGCGCGGGCCTTGTCTTCGAGCATCCGGCCGAACGCGTCCTGGCCGCTGCGCGCGACCAACGAGACCTGTTGGCCGAGGCGGGCCAAGGTGATCGCGACGTTGTACGGGCTGCCGCCGGCATGTGCGCTGAACTCGGCCGGGTTGTCACGCGACTGGACGAGATCGACGAGCGCCTCGCCGACAACCGTGAACATCGCGACTCCCGGACGTACCGTCATGACCCATGAGCAACCTCGATCGGACGCCCAGTCTGACGCACAGCGGAACGGTCGGGGTTTCCGCCCGTCCGGTGCTCGAGCGGTTCGAGGCTCGCGAGGTCGCGCTCGGAGAGAGCACGAAGGTGCGGCGGCTGCTCCCGAACCTCGGCCGTCGCCTGGTCGGGCCGTGGTGTTTCGTCGACCACTACGGCCCGGACGACGTCGCGACCCGGCCGGGGATGCAGGTGCCGCCGCATCCGCACATCGGGCTGCAGACGGTCAGCTGGCTGCGCGCCGGCGAGGTGCGCCATCGCGACAGCCTCGGCAACGACGTGGTGATCAAGCCGGGCGAGCTCGGGTTGATGACGTCGGGTGCCGGCATCGTCCACGCGGAGTACTCGCCGGTCCCGCATCCGGAGTTGCTGCACGGTGCGCAACTGTGGGTCGCGCTGCCATCGAGCGCAGCGGGGACGGCACCTGCGTGGGAACACCATGCGACGCTGCCGACGCTCACGAACTCTGCTGTCGAGATCGATGTGTTTCTCGGCGAGCTCTCGGACACGCGCTCGCCGGGCACGACCTTCGGCGACCTCACCGGCGCATCCGTCGCCATCGTGGCCGGCGGCCGCGACGTGATCGCGCTCGAACCCGACTTCGAGTACGCAGCGCTGGTGCTGTTCGGGTCGGTGACGATCGAGGGTGCGCCGCTCGCGGTGGGGACGATGCTCTATCTCGGTACCGGCCGGGCATCGCTGGACTTCGCGTCGGAGTCGGGCGCGGAGTTCCTGCTGCTCGGCGGCGTGCCGTTCGGCGAGGAGATCGTGATGTGGTGGAACTTCGTCGCGCGCAGCGACGAGGAGATCGTCGCTGCGCGCGAGCGGTGGGGCGACGCCGGCTTCGGCGAGGTGGCCGGGGCGGGCGAACCGCTCAAGGCGCCGCCGCTGCCGCCGGGCCGACTCAAGCCCGGCGGCGCGGTCCGGCACTAGGTCGCCCCGCTCAGGCGGCAGCCACCCCCGCAGCGGCTGCCTCCAGCGCGTGCTCGAGGATCTCTTCGACGCCCGTCACGGGCCGCACGTCGAGCTCCTCGAGCACCTCGGCCGGGACGTCGTCCAGGTCGGGCTCGTTGCGCTTCGGGATGAAGACCGTCTTGAGTCCGGCGCGCTGGGCGGCGAGCAGCTTCTGCTTCACGCCGCCGATCGGCAGGACGCGTCCGTTGAGGGTGACCTCGCCGGTCATCCCGACGTCGGAGCGCACAAGGCGTCCGGTCGCGAGCGACGCGAGCGCCGTGACCATGGTGACGCCGGCCGACGGTCCGTCCTTCGGGACGGCGCCGGCGGGGACGTGCAGGTGCACGACCTTGTCGAGCGCCGGGGCGAGATCGGGACGGTGCGCACGCAGGTAGCTGAGCGCGATCTGGGCCGACTCCTTCATGACGTCACCGAGCTGGCCGGTCAACGTCAGTCGGGCGTCGCCGTCGGTCGCGTTCGCCTCGATGAAGAGCACGTCGCCGCCCGTCCCGGTCACCGCCAAGCCGGTGGCCACGCCGGGGACGGCGGTGCGCTCGGCGGATTCGGGAGTGAACCGCGGCCGTCCGAGATAGTCCTTCAAGTCGTCGACGACGACCGGACCGTCCTCGTTCGCCAGCTTCGTGGCGACCTTGCGCAAGATCCGTGCGAGGGCGCGTTCGAGCTGACGTACGCCGGCCTCGCGGGTGTACTCAGCGGCGATCTGACGCAGCGCGGCGTCGGTGATCGTCACCTCGTCGGGGTCGAGCGCGGCGCGTGAGAGCTGCCGCGGCAGCAGGTGGGTGCGCGCGATGACGACCTTGTCGTCCTCGGTGTACCCGTCGAGCGTGACGACCTCCATGCGGTCGAGCAGCGCGGCCGGGATGGTGTCGGCAACGTTGGCCGTCGCCAGGAACACCACGTCGGACAGGTCGAGTTCGACCTCGAGGTAGTGGTCGCGGAAGGTGTGGTTCTGCGCCGGGTCGAGCACCTCGAGCAGGGCCGCCGCCGGGTCACCGCGGTAGTCGCTGCCGACCTTGTCGACCTCGTCCAGCAGCACGACCGGGTTCATCGAGCCGGCCTCACTGATGGCGCGGACGATGCGTCCGGGCAGCGCGCCGACGTAGGTGCGCCGGTGGCCGCGGATCTCCGCCTCGTCCCGCACGCCGCCGAGGGCGACGCGGACGAACTTGCGGCCGAGCGCACGGGCGACCGACTCGCCCAGCGAGGTCTTGCCGACGCCGGGCGGGCCTACGAGCGCGAGCACGGCGCCGGAGCCACGTCCGCCGACCACCTCGAGCCCGCGGTTCGCACGGCGTGCGCGCACGGCGAGGTACTCGGTGATGCGGTCCTTCACGTCGTCGAGGCCGTGGTGGTCGGCGTCGAGGACGGCCCGGGCCGCGGCCACGTCGTCGTTGTCGTCGGTCCTGGTGTTCCACGGCAGTTCCAGAACGGTGTCGAGCCAGGTGCGGATCCAGCCGGCCTCCGGGCTCTGGTCGGACGCACGCTCGAGCTTGCCGACTTCGCGCATCGCGGCCTCGTGCACCTTGGTGGGCAGAGCGGCGTTCTCGACGCGGGTGCGGTAGTCGTCAGCGCCCTCTGGCTCGTCCTCGCCGAGTTCCTTGCGGATTGCGGCCAGCTGCTGGCGCAGCAAGAACTCGCGCTGCGCCTTGTCCATGCCCTCGCGGACGTCGTCGCGAATCTTCTCGCTGACCTCCTGCTCGGCCATGTGCTCGCGCGCCCACTCGGTCGCCTTGGTCAGCCGCTCGGCGACCTCGGGCGTCTCGAGCAGCTCACGCTTCTGCTCCAGGCTCAGATAGGACGCGTAGCCGGCCAGGTCCGCGATCTCGGACGGGTCGTCGACGCGCTGGACCGAGTCGATGACCTGCCACGCGTTGCGTCGCTGCAGGATCGCGATCACGACGCGCTTGAACTCTGCGGCGAGCTCACGGTCGTGCTCGGTCGGGGCGGGGTCGTCGACCGGGGCGGCCTCGACCCAGAGGGCCGCGCCAGGGCCGCTGACCCCTGAGCCGATCTTCGCGCGAGCAATCGCGCGGAGTACTGCGGCCGGTGCGCCGCCGGGCAGGCGGCCGATCTGCTCGATCTCGGCGATCGCGCCGTACACGGGATAGCGGTCGGACAGGCGCGGGGCGAGCAGCAGCTGGCCCTCGGCACCACCCGTCCTGGCCGCGTCGATGACCGCCTGCGCGGCGTCGTCCAATTCGACCGGCACGACCATGCCGGGGAGCACCACGACGTCGGGGAGCGACAGCATCGGCAGGTGCAACGAGAAGCTTTCTTGAGTCATACCGGCTCAAGTCCGTCGCGCGGGCGGATGTTCCCGACCCTGATCGCTGTCAGCGAACAGAACTCGTTGTACGCCGCACCTACGGTTGATCACGTGCAAAGCGTCGAATCACCCGTCGGCCTGGACTACCTCGAAACCGTCACGACGCTGCTGCAGCGTCAGCGGCGCAGCGACCCCGACAACGTCGTCTGGGAGGCCGCCGACCTCCAGTGGTGGTGGCCGCGGGACCGCCACGACGACCCTGCGGACGCGCGGGTGTGGCTCGATGGCGACGAGCCGGTCGCGGCAACGGTGCTCACCCGGTGGAGCCCGACCCGGATCGGGTGCAGCGTGTTCGCCGGCGCCGACTTCGAGCCGGCATGGGCCTACGCCGGGCAACGATGTGCCGAACTCGCACCCGCGCGGATCGAGCTCGCAATCGGCGAGACCGACACCGCGAGCGCCGAGGCCGCGCGCCGCGCCGGGTTCGCGCCGTCCGAGTGAGAAATACGGCGTCGGGTGGCTCGATCCGGCCAACCGGCTCCCACCCCGCCGACCTCTGGCGGACGGGTACCGGATAGTCGCTCGCGCGGACGATTACTCACGTCCGCACCCGATGGTCGCCCGCAACGGCACTCGCATCGAGGACGGGCTGCGCGAGTGTTCGCTCTACGACCCGAGCCTCGATCTGCACGTCCTCGCCCCGGACGGCAGCTGCGCCGGATACGCGCTGTTCTGGGCCGATCCGGTGACCGGAGTGGGCATGGTCGAGCCCATGCGCGTCGAGGAGGCGCACGGCGGCCACGGCATCGGTCGACACCTGCTCGATGCCGGGTTGCGCGGCCTGACCGCTCACGGCTGCACCGCGCTGAAGGTGAGCATGGACCTGGCCAACGCCGTCGCGGTGCGCCTCTACACCGGCGCCGGTTTCGTGATCACTCGCCGCGACGACACGTGGCTGTGGGAGGGCAAGATGGTGACATGACACTATTCGGCAACGACCACGTCCGGCGTTACCAGGAGACCGATGGCGCCGAGGGATATCACTGGCGCAACGACACCACGATCCTGCTGCTCACCACGAAGGGCCGGAAGTCGGGCGAGGACCGCACCAGCGCGCTCATCTACCGCGACTACGAGGACAAGCAGCTCATCGTTGCGTCCAAGGGCGGCGCCGACCAGCCGCCGGCGTGGTACCTGAACCTCGAGTCCGATCCCGACGTGCACGTGCAGATCAAGGGCGACAAGTTCGCCGCGCGCGCCCGCGTCGCACACCGCCGACGAGAAGCCCGCGATGTGGGAGCACATGGTGCAGGTCTGGCCCGACTACGCGAACTACCAGGCCAAGACCGACCGCGACATCCCCGTCGTCGTCCTCGAGCGCACGATAGAGCCCACTTCTGGTACCGAAACGCCAGAAATCAGCGCGAAATCTGGCGTTTCGAGCACCAAAAGGCGCACGCAGGGTTGATCAGATGGTGCTGGCGTCGATGACGAAGCGGTAGCGGACGTCGCTGTCGACGACGCGGTCCCAGGCCTCGTCGATCTGGTCGGCGTTGATCTTCTCGACGGTGGCGCCGATGTTGTGCTCGGCGCAGAAGTCGAGCATCGCCTGGGTCTCGCGGATGCCGCCGATCATCGAACCGGCCCAGCTGCGGCGGAACGGGATCAGCGCGAACGCCGGCACCTCGAGCGGCTCGGACGGAGCGCCGACGTTGACCAGCGTGCCGTCGAGCCGCAACAGCGACAGGTACTTCTCCATCGGCAGGTGCGCCGAGACGGTGTTCACGATCAGGTCGAAGGACGCGGCGAGCTTGTCGAACGTGTCGGAGTCGCTGGTCGCGTAGTAGTGGTCGGCCCCGAAGTCCTTGCCGTCGTCCTGCTTCGACAGCGACTGCGACAGGACGCTCACCTCGGCACCCATGGCGTGCGCGATCTTGACGCCCATGTGCCCGAGGCCGCCCATACCGACGATGGCGACCTTCTTGCCGGGGCCGGCGTTCCAGTGGTTGAGCGGCGAGTAGAGCGTGATGCCGGCGCACAGCAGCGGCGCGGCCTGCTCGAGCGGGATGCTGTCGGGGATGCGCAGCACGAAGTCCTCGTCGACGACGATGTGCGTGCTGTAGCCACCATCGGTCCACGTGTTGTCGTGGTGGTAGTCCTGCGCGTTGTAGGTTCCGACGTTGCCCTTGAGGCAGAACTGCTCCTCGCCGGCCTTGCAGTTCTCACATTCGCGGCACGAGTCGACCATGCACCCGACACCGACGTGGTCGCCGACCTTGTGCTTGCCGACCTCGGCGCCGACCTCCTCGACGACACCGGCGATCTCGTGACCCGGGACGAGCGGGAAGTGTGCCTCGCCCCATTCGTTGCGTCCGGTGTGGATGTCGGAGTGGCAGATGCCAGCGAACTCGATCTTGATCAGGACGTCTTTGGGCCCCACCTCGCGGCGTTCGATCTCGATCTTCTCGAACGGAGCCTTTGCAGACGGGGCGGCGTAAGCGGTTACAGTTGCCATAGTTCCGTTCTACCCGGATCCGCCTTCCATCCACACCGACCGGCGTGTCAGGCTGGCCACATGCCCGAGAAGTCAGCCGCCGATCCCGCCAAGGACAAGTTCCGCGAGGCGCTCGAGCGCAAGCGCACCCAGCAGCATGCGAACAACGGCGCTGCGCAGAACGATTCGAAGGTGCACGGCGAGCACTCCCGCGCCGGCGGCAAGCGCACCTTCCGCCGCAAGAGCGGTGGCTGACGCCGCGCTCGCTCGCGTTGCCGATCACATCTCGGCGTTCAACGCCGCGGTCGAGTCGGGCGACTGGCGCGGGTTCTCTGCGCGCTTCGCGGACGATGCGCAGCTGGACTTCGTCGCTGTGCCAGTCGGTCCGTTCGAGGGGCGGGACGCGATCACCGCGGCCTACCTCGACAACCCGCCCGACGACACAATGCTCGTCCGATCAGTCGACTCGGGTGAAGTCAGCGACATCGTCGGCTTCGCCTGGACGCGCGGCGGCACCGGCACGATGACCCTGGAATGGACGCCGGACGGGCTCGTGCGGCGGCTTGTGGTCGCCTTCGACTGATCGCCCGTCAGGCGGCGACGAGTTCCTCGACGGACGGGTAGTTCGCCTCGGTGCGGGCGAACTCGTTCGCGCGCAGGTAGTCGCGAGCGATCACGGTCAGCTCCGCGTCGCGTCCGGCGAGCATGTAACGCACCATCTCGAAGTCGCCGCGCAGCGACCACAGCGGGTGACCGAACGAGGCGGGGTTGTTCTTCTCGATCAACCAGTGGGCCGGCCACGCCGAGCCGTAGCCGCTGAGCGGGAACAGCGCGAGCATCTTCGGCCGCCGCGTGATCAGCCCGATGAGCGCGAGCGATGCGCCGAGCAACGTGCCACCGAAGTGCAGCTGCCGCGTCAGCGGCTTGGAGTGCATTGCCACGTAGTACGGGAAGAACTCACGGTAGGACGCGAACTCGGGTCGGCTCATCCGGCAATTATCCGCGATGGGTGCGGGTGCTCAAGTCGGGTCGCTAGAGGCCGCGCGTCACGACCCCGAGCACGATCGTCGTCATCTGCTCGGCGACCTCGTCCGGCAGCGCGCGCAGTGGGCCGTCCACGAGCAGGCTGGACAGTCCGTGCACCGCCGACCAGGCCGCGACCTCGGCGCCCGGACGGCGTTCTGGTGGCAGCGCGCCGACCTCGACGAGCTCGTCGAGACGAGCGTTGAGCAACAGGTACGGGTTCGCGCCGGGGCCTTCGGGCGGCATCACCGATTCCGGCGCGCCGTGGCGGGTCGCCCCGGCGAACGCGGTGCGGAACCAGCCGGGCTCGGTGCGGGCGAACTCGATGTAGGCACGTCCGATCGCCTCCATCCGCGCCCACGCGCGTGGGATCGCACCCTTGGCACGGACGGCCTTCGTCCGCTCGAGCATCAGCTCGCCCAGCCGCAACATGCACTGCTCACCGACCGCGGCCAGCAGATCCTCCTGATCCGCGAAATGCCGGTAGGCCGCGTTGTGCGAAACCCCGGCCTGCCGGCTCACCGCGCGCAGGACGACGGCGGACGGGCCACCGGTACGGGCGAGCTCGACCCCGGTATCGACGAGGGCGGTGCGCAGGTTGCCGTGGTGATACCGCGCTCGCGTGCCTTCGTCCGCCGACATGTTGACAGTGTCCACCAGCCGTGCCATGGTGGTCAATGTTGGCGTTGTCAACATTGATCTGGCTACTCGGAGGACCCGATGAGCGCACCGACATCCACGCGGCGGTACCTGATCCTGGCGACGGTCTGCCTCGCCGCGTTCGCGATCAACCTCGACACGACGATCGTGAACGTCGCGCTGCCGGACCTCGGCCGCCAGCTGCACGCCACCACACGCGACCTGCAGTGGATCGTCGACGGCTACAACCTCGCGTTCGCCGCCCTGGTCCTCACGGCGGGATCGCTGGGCGATCGGTTCGGTCGCCGGCCGGCGCTCCTCGTCGGGCTGGGCGGGTTCGCGATCGCCAGCGGGATCGGCGCCGCGATGCAGTCGGCCGGTGCGCTGGTCGTCATCCGGTTCGTGATGGGCGTGTTCGCCGCGGTGATCTTCCCGACGACGCTGTCGATCATCACCAACACGTTCCCCGATCGCGGCGAGCGCGCCAAGGCGATCGGGCTGTGGGGGGCGGTGACCGGGCTGGGCGTGGCGGTCGGCCCGATCAGCGGCGGCATCCTGCTCGCGCACTTCGGCTGGCCGTCGGTGTTCGTCGCCCTCGTGCCGGTGGCTGCGCTGGCATTGCTCGCAACGCTGCGCTGGGTTCCCGAATCCAGCGACCCGGGCCAGGCCCGGCTCGACCCGGCCGGCTTGCTGACCTCATCCGCCGCGATCGGCCTGTTGGTCTACACGATCATCGAGGCGCCCGGACGTGGCTGGACCGCACCGCTGAGCATCGCCGGGTTCGTCGGGACAGCCGTCCTGGCCACCGCGTTCGTGCTCGTCGAACGGCGTCAGGACAACCCGATGATCGACGTGAGCCTGTTCCGCCGGCCGGCGTTCTCGGCCGCGAGCGGCGCGGTGACGGTCGCGTTCTTCGCGCTGTTCGGGTTCATCTTCCTGGTGACGCAGTACTTCCAGTTCATCCGCGGCTACGGCTCGCTGTCGACCGGCGCGCGCATCCTGCCGGTTGCCGTCACGATCGCGCTGGGTTCGGTGCTCGGCGTGGCGCTGGCGGCTCGTATCGGCACCCGCGCGGTCGTGATGACGGGGCTGCTGCTGCTCGGATCGTCGTTCGCGTGGATCTCGCTGTCGCCGACCTTCATGCCGTACACCGAGATCGTCGGTCAGATGGTGCTCATGGGCCTCGGGCTGGGCGCCACGACCGCGCCGGCGACGGAGTCGATCCTGTCGGTGTTGCCGGCCGCCAAGGCCGGCGTCGGGTCAGCTGTCAACGACGCGACGCGCGAGGCCGGCGGGACGCTCGGCGTCGCAGTGCTGGGCAGCATCTTCACGTCGCTGTACGCCAGCCATCTCGGCGGCACCTCCTTCGGGCACCTGCCGACGCCGATCGTCGCAGCGGCGAAGAACTCGATCGCCGGCGCGCTGCAGGTGGTCGGTGCCGCGCCCGCGTCGGCGCGACCGCAGCTGCTCGACAGCGTCCAGACCTCGTTCCTGACCGGCTTCCACGTCGCGTGCATCGTGGCCGCCTCGGTCTGCCTCGCCGGCGCGCTGGTTGCACGGCTGCTGCCGGGACGTCCGGTCGCAGTCGTGAGCACTGATGCCGAACTCGTGGCAGCGTGAGGTCAGCGCCGACGCGCACGCACGACCGTGTCGTGGACGGTGACCCCGTGGCCCTCGTGGCCGTGCGCCTCGTGACCGTGCGCCTCCCGCGGGAACGCCTCGGCGACCTCGACCTCCCAGTCATCCGGGTCGAGGCGGGCCACGATCGTGGACGCGGCGAGCATGACGCCGGGGATGTCCGGCCGGCCGATGCCGCTGTGCAGGTCGAGGGGGTCGTGGTTCACGATCAGCAACGTCCCGCCGGTGCGGACCGTGAGTGCGAGCCGCGCTTGCACTTCAGCGAGCAGCGGCTCGGTCAGATGCAGGAACTGCATCGACACCAGATCGGCGCTGTCGGCGGGCGGCTGCCAGGTGCGCACGTCGGCCGGCTGCCAGGTGACCCGGCGCGCGACCTCGGCGGGCAGGGTCGCCGCAGCGTGCGCGCGTGCCTTGTCGATCACGATCGCTGACACGTCGACTGCGGTGACCGTCCAGCCCTGCTGCGCGAGCCACACCGCGTCGCCACCCTCGCCGCAGCCGATGTCGATCGCGTCGCCCGGCTGCAGGTGCGCGGTCTGCTCGACGAGGCGTTGGTTCACCTTCCCGCTCCACACCGGTTCGTGCGCGGCATAGCGCTCGTCCCAGTACTCCGGCGTGTGCAGGGTGGCGGCGTCGAGTTCGGTCACGCGATCGACTGTGCGACACCGATGCGCGCATTGCCAAACCCTGTTGCCGAAATGGCAATCTGACATCAAACCCGGGCCGTACCCCCGGTCGGATTCGAACCGACACTGGAACCCTTTTAAGGGGTCTGCCTCTGCCGTTGGGCTACGGGGGCGGTGCGCGCAGCGATCATTGTCCCCTGCGGCAGGATCGGAGCCATGCATTCGACGACCGCAACCGCCGACGAGGTGCGGTTACGACTGCCCGGCGACGACCTCGTCCCCGACGCGATAGAGCAGATGGACCGCGCGACGACCCTGCCCGCGCCGGTCGACACGGTGTGGCCGTGGATCGTGCAGCTGGGCAAGGACCGCGCCGGGTGGTACCTGCCGCGGTCGGTCGAGGCGCTCCTGCCTCAGTCGCGGCGAGCGCTGCGGCGCATCGATCCGCAGTGGCAAGGCGTCGTTATCGGTGACGACGAACCTGACTGGGGCCCTGGCGATCCGGTGCTTCGCGCGGTCGTCGTCGATGCCCCGAACACGCTCGCGTGGCACTCGCTGCGCGACCGTACGAACGGGCACCGCTGGCCGACGGGCGATCCGGACGGGCCCGACGTGCTGGCGATCAGCTGGACGCTCGCGCTCCGCGCCGAGGGCCGCGACACGCGGCTGCATCACCGGCTGCGCATCCGCGCGAAGCACAAGAGCCTCGTCAAGGTCGGCGGCGCGTTCGACTGGCTCACGATCGTCGGCATGTTCGCCGGCCTGCGCGAACGGGTGTCGGCATGAAGGCGGTCTGGACGGCGTCGGTGCGCTACGCCGAGGTCGACGGTCAGAACGTGGTCTTCAACGCGCACTACCTGACCTACTGCGACGAGGCGATGTCGAAGTACTGCCACGACGTCGGGCTCGGCCCGTTCTCGGCGGACGTCCAGTTGGTGGCGTCCAATCTCGCTTGGACGTCGGCCGCCCGGTGGGGCGACACGATCGAGGTGGACGTGACCTGCCCGCGGGTGGGCACGACGAGCTTCGTGCTCGAGTTCGTTGTGCGCGTCGACGACCGCGTGTGTTGCCAGGTGTCGACGACGTACGTGCACATCGACGCGGACGGACGTCCGAGGCCGGTCTCCCCCGAGGCGCGCGCTCAGCTGACGTCGGGGAACTCGCGCTCGCCGGCAGCCTGCTGAAATTCCGTGCGGGGCTGCTGCAGTTGGCCGAGCGACACGACCTCGCGACGGAACAACAACGCGCCCGTCCAGTCGGCGATGATGCGGATCTTGCGGTTGAAGGTCGGCATCCGCGACACGTGGTAGGTGCGGTGCATGAACCACGCGGGGAAGCCGCGCAGCTTGATGCCGTAGATCTCGGCGACGCCGCGGTACAGGCCTAGCGATGCCACCGAGCCCGCGTAAGCGTGCTTGTAGTCGTGCAGTGCGCCACCGCGCAGGTACGAGACGACGTTGGCGGCGAGCGTCTTCGCCTGCCGCACGGCGTGTTGCGCGCTCGGGCTCGTCGTCGCGTTCGGGTCGTCCTTGGACAGGTCGGGGACGGCTGCACAGTCGCCCGCCGAGAAGACTCCGGTCAGTCCTTTCACGGTGAGATCTGCCTTGCAGGGCAAGCGTCCCTTGTCGTCGAGCGGCAGATCTGTGTCGGCGAGGATCGGGTTCGCCTTCACCCCGGCCGTCCACACCAGCGTCTCGGCGTCGAAGGCCTCGCCGTCGGACAGCTTGATGTGCCCGTCGACTGCTGATTCGAGCCGCGTGTCGAGGCGCACGTCGATGCGGCGCTTCACCAATCTCTCTACCGTGTAGGCCGAAAGTCGGACCGACACCTCGGGCATGATCCGGCTCGCCGCCTCGATCAGCACCCAACGCATCTCGCTCGCGTCCAGCTGCGGGACGTAACGCAGTGCATAGCGCGCCATGTCCTCGAGCTCGGCCAGCGCCTCGACACCTGCGTATCCGCCGCCGACGAAAACGAAGGTCAGCGCAGCCTTGCGCTTCGTGAGGTCGGCGGTCGACGCGGCGAAGTCGAGTTTCGAGATCACGTGGTTGCGCAGGTAGATCGCCTCGCCGATCGTCTTGAAGCCGATGCCGTGTTCGGCCAGCCCGGGGATCGGCAGGATCCGCGAGATCGACCCGGGACACACGATCAACACGTCGTAGCCGAACTCGTACGCCTCGCCGTCGCTCGGCGCGATCGTCGCCGACTTCGTCGCGTGCGTGATTGCGGTGACCGCTCCGGTGATCACGTTGCATTTCTTGAGGACTCGACGCAGCGGGACGACGACATGGCGGGGCTCGACGCTGCCTGCCGCCGCTTCGGGCAGGAACGGTTGGTAGGTCATGTTCGACTGCGGCTCGACGACGGTGATCTCGGCCGCCCCGCGCGACAGCTTCCGCTGCAGCCCGAGCGCCGTGTACATGCCGACGTATCCCCCGCCGACGATCAAGATCCGCGTTGCAGGCATGGCTTCACGCTAGTAGGGCACGCTGCAGCACCGCGTCGAGCATGGGCTCGGTCAAGCGTCCGGTGAACGTGTTCTGCTGGCTGACGTGGTAGCAGCCGATGACCCGGCGGCCGTCGACGTCGATCTCGGTGCCGTGACCGAACGGCGCCACCCGCGCCGGAACGTCGATGCCGCTCGCTCGCAGTGCCGGCCACAGTGCGGCCCATCCGAAACCACCGAGCACGATCACCGACCGCACGCCCGGCCACAGCACGTTCAGTTCGCGCACCAACCACTGCCTGCACGTGTCGCGCTCGGTCGTGGTCGGCTTGTTCGCCGGCGGCGCGCAATGCACGGCGGCGGTGATGTACACGCCGTCCAGATGTAGACCGTCGTCGGCCGACACCGACGTCGGTTGATTCGCAACGCCCGCGCGGTAGAGCGCTGCGTAGAGCCAATCGCCGCTGCGGTCGCCGGTGAACATGCGTCCCGTGCGGTTCGCACCGTGCGCGGCGGGGGCCAGCCCGACGATGAGCACGCGCGCGCCGGGATCGCCGAACCCAGGCACGGGCCGACCCCAGTAGACCTGGTCGGCGAACGCGGCGCGCCGCTCGACGGCAACCTGCTCACGCCAGGCTACGAGGCGTGGGCACTGGCGGCACGCGGTGAGCTCGTCGGCCAGCTCGGCGACGGTATGCATGGGACTAGGGTCTACTCCATGGCCAACTTCGGCGCCAAGATCACGATGAAGATCATGACCATGGCGGTCGGTATCCCGGTCGGCATCGCCACGCGCAAGGTGGTCGAGAAGATCTGGGTGGCCGCCGGACCGGATCGTCCGCGCAGCGCGTCCGACGACGGTGTGCAGTGGACAGATGCGATCGCCTGGGCAGCACTGACCGGCGTCGGCATGACCATCGCCGACCTGGCTACTCGCAAGGGCGCCGGCGAGGTGTGGCGCACGGTGATCGGCACCGAACCGCCGCAAACCATCAAGCCGAAGGCGTCGAAGCGCGTCGCGGCGGCCAAGCCGAAGTTCCCCGCCGCGGTACAGCCGCCGGACTGATCGCAGTCGCCTAGCCCGCGCGCGGCAGCACCACACTTATTGCATTCCCGCGGAGGCTGACTGCATTGGTGTCGGTAGACACCGCCCGATAACTGCCCATGGACACGCTGCGGCCGGAGTCCGCGGTCACAGCGGAGACGTGGCCGCCGCCTGATCCGGTCCCCGTCGTTCGTCGCACGACCCGCCCGGACAAATGCCAGGCGCGGGTGTGTGCCGACAGGTCCGTGAAGTACGTGACCACCCAGCTGTTCGGCTGCCTCACCTGGATTGCCGAACTCTGGTGGCGCCGGGTGTTGCGGTCATGACGGGTCGCGACGCGCCATCCCGTGGTTCGCGCGTTTCGGTAGTCGACGAACTGCAGATCGGATTTCATTCGACGGTTGAGCTGCACGGTGACGGTCGCGCCGGCATCGTGCGCGCCGGCGATGCGCTGGTAGACCCGGGTGATCAACGGCCCGTTGGCCACGCGGGCGATCGACCGCCAACCGGTGATTCCTCGCGGCGAACCGGTGAGCCTGGCCGAGTTGACCGACACGAACAGCAGCTCGGTGTCCCCGGCGCGCACGTCGCGCGGCGCCGTGATGCGCGCGAGCGCCCGGAACCGTGTTGCGTTCGTCGCGCCCACGAACCGGATCGGCAATGCGGCGTCGACGGTGATGGTGTTCGACGTGACCGCGCCGTTGTCGTCGGCGACGGTCAGGGTCGCCGATCTCTTGCCCGCGCTCGCGTAGGTGTGCGTGACGTTCTGCCCGCTCGTGCTCGAGCCGTCGCCGAAGTTCCAGACCCAGTTGTCGATCGTCGATCCGCCCGTCGACGCGCCGCGGAAAGTGCAGGTGAGACCGGCGCACGACGCAGTCGGATCGGCCGTCGGCTGGTCGGTGAACGACGCTGTGCCGGCGAGAAACAAGTTGCGCGCGCGCCAGTCGATGCCCGGGGCGACGACGACCGATCCACCCGGCGACGGTGTGTCGTGTGGGAACGGGACCGTGTGCAGCGCGCCGTCGCTCTTCGCGGCGTAATAGATCGTGCTTCCCGATCGGAACATGCCTTCGACGTTGCTGAAGTCGACGCCGTCCAGTTGATTCTCGGTCTGCCCGATGATGCCGTCGTCGGGTTCGAAGTAGCGCCAGTAGAGCGACTTCTGCCCGTCGAGGGTGTAGAAGATCTTGCCGTCGGCGTAGAACTGGCCTGTTATCGAAGGCATCTCGGAGTAGTAGCTGGGTTTGACACCCTGATACGTCTGACCCGATCCGGTTTCTACGTTCGACCAGGCCGGATCGTCGTAGGGATCGACGACCGCGGTGCCGGACACCGAGCCGTCGAACGTCGCCCGGTACAGGGCGTAGGCGTTGCCCTCGTTCGGGTCGGGCGCCGACCAGTAGAGCTGGTCGCCGACCAGGAACGCGCCGCGGCTCGACCCCCACGCAACGCCGCTGGCGGGCGCTGTCGTCGAGGCACTGATCTCCGTCCTGTTCATGGCCCGGTACACCAGCGCGTCGGCTTCCGTCGGATCGGTGGGCGGTGCGCCACCGGGGAGCACACCGGCCTGATAGACGTTGGACGGCAGAACTGTCGTGACGGTGGAGGCCGGCGGGGCACCGCCGTCGAGCGGGAAGAACGCCAGCCGGGGCAGGTGGATGCGATGGTTGCCGATCCACTCGGTGTCGCTCCCGACGTACAACCCGTCGCCGTCGGCGTAGAGCGCGAACGCACCCTTGCCACGCGGATTCCGTCCGGGGTTCCAGCTGTACGGAAGACCGTTCGACGGGTCGAGTGCCACGATGCCCGGGCGGGGCACGGCACCCGCGCCTGCCGAATCGACTGCGTCCGGGTTGTTCATCCAGCGGGCGTGGCCGCCGGCGTAGACGGCGGTACCGGTGTCCTCGACGACCCAGAAGGAGTCGTTGCCGCTGTAGTCGACCCAGGTCGGCCTGACGTTGCTCCCGGTGGCACCGGTCGACCAGCGCGAGACCGAGTCGCACAACGACCGG
This sequence comes from uncultured Actinomycetota bacterium, assembly GCA_963757455.1. GTDB lineage: Bacteria > Actinomycetota > Actinomycetes > Mycobacteriales > Jatrophihabitantaceae > RYN-133. The sequence goes on along the minus strand of CAVWSE010000005.1, from coordinate 488,288 downwards.
GTGCCGTCGGAGTTCTTGCTCATGGTCGCTGCGCCCGACGCCGCGACGTCGAAGGCCGAACTGTCGGGCGCGAAGTCGACGTCCTCGACGTAGGTGTCGAAAACTCTGGTTCGCGCAGGCAGAGCTGAAAGCGGCGGTGTTCCAGTTGGCGATCGTCGCAGTGGTGCGGCCGAGGTTCAACAACACGATCTGGTCGTGCACGACGCCGTCAGCCATCTTGAAGTTGCCCACGATCGCTGCGTGCGCCCCGTCGGGGCTGATGTCGAGTGCGCGGCCGCCGAGGGCTCCGCGCGCGCCGGTCCCGTTGTAGTTGTGGTGGCCGGTCAACTGCACGTCGACATACGGGGTGACGGCACCCGTTCCAGGAGCGACCGTCCCCACCCCCTGATGGAGGACCCCGCGGAGCTTGGTGAAGGAGCCGACCAACCACAGCCTGCCGCTCGCCAACCTGAGGTCGGAGACGAGGCCGTTCGACAGCGGAGAGGAGAAACCCTTCACAATGCTGCCCGTTTCGAGGTCGAGCAGGGTCACGCCGCGCGAGCTGACACCGTTCACCGTGGTGAAGCTCCCGCCGACGTAGACCGTCCCGGCGGCCGGCCCCGGGATCACCGAAGTAACCGCACCGTTGAGCTGCGGCGCGAACTTCGTGTCGATCGCGCCTGTGTCGTCATAGGCGAACACGTCCGGATGTGACTCCGGCCCGGAGGTCGAACCGGCCGGCGTGACGGTGGTGAACGAGCCACCGACAACCGTCCACGTCCCGACCCGGGTGATGCTCTGGACGACGCCGTCGTTGACAGCCGGGGTCACGCTCGCCGAGGCGGGGCTCGAGCTGACCAGTGTCGGCTGGACGGCGGATGCCGCAGGCGCATCCGCGGCGCCGGCGGACGTGCCCGAGACAGAACACGTCACCGCGACCGTCGTCGCGAGGAGCGCGGCGCTCATCGCCCTCATCCGGTTGTCCATAAAGTCCCTCGTTGCAACGGCCGCGCAACTGGTCGCCCTCGCTTGGCCGACCCCTTCCCGGGAAGGAATGTGGATCGAGCTTACGTCAGCCGCTCGAGACGGCGACGGGTCAGTTGATCGACGCTGCGACCCCGTCGAGGATGTCGTGTTCGCTCACGACGAGTCCGGTGGCACCGGAGCGTTCGAGCACAGTCCGCAGCATCAACGCGCCGGCCGCAATGACATCGACCCGGCCTGGGTGGATGGCCGCGATGGCGGCGCGGCCGGCGTGGTCCAGCGAAAGCAGGCGGTCGGTGACCTGCGCGACCTGCGCGGCCGACAGCCGGGTGCCGTGGATGCGCTCGGGCCGGTACTCGTCGAGCCCGAGTGCGATCGCGGCGACAGTGGTGATCGTGCCGGCGACGCCGACCATGTCGCGTGCCTCGCGCCAGGGAACGTCGTGTTCGGCGCGGTCGAGTGCGCCACACACGTCGTGTACGACTGCCTCGATCTGTGTCGCAGTCGGTGGGTCGTCGTGCAAGTGACGCTCGGTCATGCGCACCGAGCCGACGTCCATGCTGTGTGCTCGCAATGGATCCGGTCCCATGACGAGTTCGGTCGAACCGCCGCCGAGATCGACGAGCAGGATCGGCTGGTGGAGATCCGGCACCGCGTCGACGGCGCCGGCGTAGGACAGCGCAGCCTCCTCGGCGCCACTGATCACCTCGGGATCGACGCCCAGCGTCGACTGCACCATCGCCACGAAGTCACGACGATTACTCGCGTCGCGTGTCGCACTCGTCGCGATCATCCGGACGCGGTCGACGTCGAAGCGCGCGATCGTGGCGGCATAATCGGCGAGGGCGATGCGGGTTCGTTCAACGGCTTCGGGCGCGAGCGTTCCGGTGCGGTCGACGCCCTGCCCGAGCCGGACGATGCGCATCTCTCGGTGCAGGTCTCGATCGGCGTCGCGGACGAGCAGGCGTATCGAGTTCGTGCCGCAGTCGATGGCGGCTACCCGCATGGTCCGTCCGACCACCAGTCGCCGAGCAGATCAAGTGCTTCGTCGCCAAGCGGGTTGACGCCGCGACCGGCGGCGAGCGTGTGCGCAACGAGCACGTGCAAGCACTTGACCCGATTCGGCATGCCGCCCGCGCTGATGCCCGCGATCTCGTCGACATGGCCGATCTCTTCGCGCCGGGCGAGGTAGGCCTCGTGAGCGGCGCGATACCGCGCGGCGAGCTCGCCGTCGGCCGCAAGTCTGTCGGTCATCTCGCGCATCAAGCCCGACGATTCGAGTCGTCCGATCGCGGAGGCGGCTCGCGGACAGGTCAAGTAGTAGAGCGTGGGGAACGGCGTCCCGTCAGGCAGCCGCGGCGAGGTCTCGACGACGTCGGGGTTGCCGCACGGACACCGATGCGCGACAGCGCGCATCGCGCGCGGTTCGCGGCCGAGTTGCGCACCGACGATCTCGCGATCGCGTTCGTTCACTTCTGCGCGTCGGCGCGGGTGACGCTGTTCCAGAGGTTGGTGTTCCAGCCGGCCTGATCACTCGCGTTGGCCCCGTCGCCGGCGGTCTTGACGATGTCGTTCTTCTGGCCTCGGTCGACCACCACGTAGACCGTGTCGCCGGGCATCGCGTACTGCAGCCGCTGCCGAGCCTGCTGCTGGACGTAACCCGGGTCGCCCCACTGGTTGATCTGCTGTCGCAGTTGGGCGACCCGTGCCTTGTCGGACGTGAGCTTCTGCGCGGCGTCGCTGAGTGCGCTGCGGCTCTGGAAGTACCGGTTCAAGGGCGAGGCGAGCACGACGAGCAACAACACGACGAGCGTGCCGAGGACGAGGGCACGCCCGGTGACCGCGCGGCGGGGGCGCCGGGAACTTGTGGTCATGTGGCCGGCGCGCTCGCGTCGAACCGTGGGAATGCGCCGGCACCGGCGTACCGTGCCGCGTCGTCGAGTTCGTCTTCGATGCGCAGCAGCTGGTTGTATTTCGCGACGCGCTCGCTGCGCGCAGGTGCGCCGGTCTTGATCTGTCCGCAGTTCACAGCCACGGCCAGGTCGGCGATGGTGGTGTCCTCGGTCTCGCCGGAACGATGGCTCATCATGCAGCGGTAGCCGTGGCGATGCGCGAGGTCGACCGCGTCGAAGGTCTCGGTGAGCGTGCCGATCTGGTTCACCTTGACCAGCAGCGCGTTCGCCGCGCCGTTGTCGATACCACGCGCGAGTCGCTCGGAGTTGGTGACGAACAGGTCGTCGCCGACGAGCTGTACCTTGTCGTCGAGTTGCTCGGTGAGTGCGCCCCAGCCGTCCCAGTCTTCTTCGTCGAGCGGGTCTTCGATGGACACGATCGGGTAGCTGTCGACGAGCCCGACGTAGTACTCGATCATCTTCTCGGCCGAGGTGGGCGAGCCCTCGAAGGTGTACGCCCCGTCGGCGAAGAACTCCGACGCGGCGACGTCGAGGGCGAGCGCGATGTCGCTGCCGACCGACAGTCCGGTCGTGCCGATCGCCTCAACGATGAGATCGAGCGCGGCACGGTTCGAGTCGAGGTTCGGCGCGAAGCCGCCTTCGTCGCCGAGCCCGGTCGACAGCCCGCGTGACTTCAGGACGGCCTTCAGCGCGTGGTACACCTCCGTGCCGGTGCGCAGCGCCTCGGCGAAGGTCGGCGCACCGATCGGCGCGATCATGAACTCTTGGACGTCGACGTTCGAGTCGGCGTGCGCCCCGCCGTTGAGGATGTTCATCATCGGCACGGGCAGCAGGAACGCATTGGGCCCGCCGAGGTAGCGGAACAGCGGCAGGTTCGCGCTGCTCGCGGCCGCCTTCGCGACGGCGAGCGAGACACCCAGAATCGCGTTCGCGCCGAGTCGCGACTTGTCCGGCGTGGCGTCGAGATCGCGCAGCACCTGGTCGACGAGGCGTTGCTCGCTGGCGTCGAAGCCGACGAGCTCGGGACCGATCGTGTCGAGCACGCCGGCGACCGCGTTGCGGACACCCTTGCCGCCGTAGCGCTCGCCACCGTCGCGCAGTTCGACGGCCTCGAACCGTCCGGTGGACGCGCCGCTGGGCACCGCGGCGCGCGAGAACGTTCCGTCGTCGAGAGCGACTTCGACCTCGACGGTGGGATTGCCGCGCGAGTCGAGGATTTCGCGTGCCCCGACGGCCTCGATGCATGCCATGGCGCCAACCCTAACGGCCCGCTAACCCCAGACCCGTCCCGACGCGCGAGTGGTCAGGACGTGGTCGTCTCGGCAGCGAGGATCGCGTCCCGGTACGCGCGTGTGGTGCGGCGCAGCGCCGTCTCCGGATCGATGCCCGCAGCGACGGCCTCTTGGACGATCGCGAACAGCCGCGCGCCGAGCTCGTCCTCGTCCGGGACGGAGACGTCGAGGCCGGCGCGGTTCACGCGGGCGACGAGTTTGGCGCTCAGCGCAAGAGCGGGTTGCGCGAGCGGCACTCCGTCGACTGCGGACGTGCGGCCCTTCTCGGTGATCTTCTGCCGCTCCCACGTCTCGTTCAGCGTCGCAGCGTCAGTGCGGGCCGCGTCGGCGAACACGTGCGGATGGCGCCGCACCAATTTGTCGACGAGGTCGGCAGCGACGTCCTCGATCGAGTACGGATCGGGTTCCTCCTCGGCCAGCCGCGCATGGAAGAGCACCTGCAGCAACAGGTCGCCGAGCTCTTCACGCAGCAGGGTGCGGTCGTCGCGCTCGATCGCCTCGAGCACCTCGTAGGCCTCTTCGAGCAGGTACCGCGCCAACGATCGGTGTGTCTGCTCCGCGTCCCACGGACAGCCTCCGGGCGAGCGCAGCCGGTCCATCACCTCGACGGCGCGCTCGAGTTGCGACATCGTCAGGATTTGCCGAAGTGCACGAACGGCGGTGCTCCGGCTGCAGGGTCCGTCGATATCGACGAGACACCGAGCGTCTTGGGATCCCAGGTGCCGTACCTAGGGCTGATGTCGATCTTGGTCTTCGTCGCGACGATCGCCCCGACGAAGGCGTTGTTCGCCTGACCCGACTGCAGCAGGTTGAACGCCTTGGCGGCATCGGTTGTGTGCGACAGCCGCTCGATGAGCACAGTCAGCAGCGAGTACTGATCGGTGAGCAAGGTGTAGAAGCCGGACGCGTAGCCGTACGACTTGTTCGCCTTGGCTGCCTGAGCTGGCACGCCGGCGTCGATGATGACGCTGCGCGCCGCATTGATCTCGTCCGTGGTCGGGGAACCGCCCTTGCTCGTGATGGCAGCCGTGATGAGCTCGTTCCGAACCCACGTCGTGAGCGCATTGAGCTTCGGGACGACCAGCGTGTTCTGCTGGTCGGTGTACGGCGCTGCACCCGGCTTCACGTAGCCGGCGAGCGTCGAGTCCGACAACGTTGCTCCGGCCACCTCCGCTGCCTGACCGATCTTGGTCCGGCAGGCCGTGAGGGTGCTCAGCGCCAGCACGGCCAGCGCGACGACGGTCAGCGTGCGGCGAAATCTCACGCTGCACAGAATCTCATGTCGCCCACGCGGCCACCTCGTAGGGTGAGGACGTGGACCGCTCGGACGTCGTGGACTACTGCCTGAGCAAGCCCGGCGCCTGGCTGGACAACCCGTGGGGCGAGGGCGACCACGTTGCGAAGGTCGGCGACAAGATCTTCTGCTTCTACGGCGGCAAGCAGCTCGCGATCACCGTGAAGAACAGCCGCGAGACGATCGCCGAGTGGCGCGATCGGTACCCCGACCACGCCGGCCCCGCCGCCTACCTCAACAAGCAGTTGTGGAACCAGGTCGTGCTCGAGGGCGCGGGCGCGCCGGACGAGGACGACATGCGCGAGCTCATCGACGACTCGTACGCCCTGGTGGTGGCGAGCCTGCCGAGGTCGAAGCGCCCGACCTGAGCCGGCCCGGGGATCGCCCCGGGCCGGCTCAGTAGGTCAGGAACCGACCCGGTAGCGATACGGGATGCGCACCATCTGGTCGCTGCTGAACACGTCGGGGTTGAAGTTCTGCACCTCGAGGTATCCGGACACCACGCCGCCCGTCTCGCCCGCGCTCGGCGTGAACGCGACCTGGATCGTCGTGCTCGCCCCGGGCTGAACGACCGTGGCCGACGTCGGGTCGAACTGGTTCGGGCTGTTCGGGTCGGTTGCGCTGTCCCAGATGTTGCCCCCCGTCGCCTGCACGTCGTCGTTGATCGTGTTGGTCGTTGCGAACGCTGCGCACGAGAACGTTGCCCCGTTGGTCGTGTTCGCGAACGGCCCGACCAACGCCGGAGCACAGCTCCATTCGCTCGCCTCGATCTGTCGCGCAGACAGGCTCGCGACCGCCGTCTTTCCCTTCGTCGAGAAGATGCTCGGCGCGCCGAACGTCGGCGAGGTCTCCATGATCACCGGTTTGCTCGCGTTGGCCACCATCGTGAACGAGCGCGTTGCCGGCGGCACGACTGCGTTGGGCGCTGAACCCGTGATCGGCAATGTCCCGTTGACAGCGCCGGCGAAGCCGAGCGAGTAGGTCGACGTGCCTGCCGAGCGCGGGTCGACGTAGTAGATCTCCGGCGAGTTGCCGTTGTTCGTGACCTGCAACGTCGCAATCCGCGTGTGGCCGGCCCTGATCGTGGCACCGTTCGGAACGTTGGTCGGGACGACGTGAACCCTGTTGTACGACACCGTCCCCGTCAGCCGGGACCCGGTCTTGCCGGACGAGCTGCCGAACGCCTCGACGATGGAGACCTCCCATCGTCCTGGCTGCGGTGTTCGCCACGACATGTGAATCGTGCGCAGATCACGCGACGTCGGTGTCGACTTCGTCAGGTCGATGAAGGCGGTGTCCTGCGATTCGACGAGCGTGTTGTTCGGGTCGATCAGCGAACCGATCATGAAGTAACCCGGGTTGGCGACCCGCAGATCGACGTTCAGATCCTTCATGCCCTTCGGGACGTTGACCTGGTAGATCAGCTCCTGGGCGAAGACCGCATCGCGTCCGTTGCCTCCGGTGAGGGTGCCGCTGAAGTGACCCGGCTTGCCCGGACGGGCCGAGACCAGCGATCGGGTCAGGATCGGCACGGCGCCGATGCCGGGCCCGAACGCCACCGACTCACCGCGGTCGCCCGGGTGCTGCGGCGTGCGGTAGTGGACGACGAACGTCTTGGCGGCGCCCGGAGCGAGCGTTGCCTTGGCCGGCACCACTCCACCCGGCAGGTTGACCCGCTTCTGCACGGATGCCGAGATCGTGATCGGGCCCGAGTACTTGTCCGATGCCGGCCGCGAGAAGTAGATCGCCCGCCAGCGACCGGGCTGCGGGTTGCGCACCTGCACCTGGCTGAAGCCGAGCGGAGCACCCTGCGGGTCGGAATCGTTGGCGACTCGGCCACTCGGGTCGAACAGCACCTCGCTCACGGTCTGGCTGGAGTCGTTCGGGTCAGCCGGATAGCCGAGACGAGCTACGAGCCGCTGGTACCCGTGCGGCACGGTGAAGTCGTGCTCGACGTAGGGCTCGGGGTTGCCGTCGAGCCAGTACGTGAACGTCGGCGTGCTCGGCGACGACGGCTGGTAGTTGACGCTCGTGTTCATGATCGTCTTGGCTGCGCCGAACCGCTGGACGACCGGGTGCACGGTGCGCTTGGACGTCCCGAGGTTGCGGACCGTCAGCTTGGCGGTGTGCGCCGAGTTGGCGGGTGCGGTCTTCTCGATCTTGCGCGGCGACACGAGGACGTTGTTTCCGACGTGGTGGCCGGGACGGCCGACCGAGCGGGCGAGCTGGACGGCACGCAGCGCGTTGACGAGCCCCGCGCCCTGGTCCTGGGCCGGGATGCCGAGGTCGGTGGCGCTGCTGGTGATGATGGTCTTGATCAGGGCCGGCGACGGCGTGTGGTTGCCGTGGGTGTTCCGGTACGCCTGGATGACCAGCGCCACCACGCCCGCGGTCAGCGGGCACGACTGGCTGGTGCCACCGAAGTCCTCGATCGGCGGCGCGTGCGGCGCGCCGAAGGAGTTGGCGCACTCGAAGTAGGTGTTCGTGTCCTTCGAGCAGTTCGCCCAGCCACCGAAGGCGGGCGCGATGACGTCCGGTCCGTTCGGCCCGTTCTCGGTGAAGCCCGAGCTCGACAGTGCCGCGACGTTGTTGTTCTCGTAGCCCTTGAAGTGGCCGAGCCGGTAACCGTGTTCGGACAGCTGCGCGTAGTCCTGGAACGAGGTCGAGCCCGCGACGCCGATGATGCCCTTGGCGTCGGCGGCGGGCGATCCGTTCGTGTTCGTGACGCCGGAGTCGCCGGTGCTGGCGACGACGGCGATCCCGTGTGCCACAGCCTCGGAGTCGAACACCGAGATCGGGTCGGTGCCGCTGTTACCGATGGGGTTGCCGCCGAATGACTGGGACAGCACGTTCACGTGGTCGTGGGTGACCGCCCAGTCCATGCCCTGGATGATCTCGCTGTCGAGAGCGGACGCGACGACGCCGAAGACCTTCATCACGGCCAGGCTCGCGCCGGGGGCGACACCGCGGATCTTGATGTCACAGTTCTTCGGCAGCGGCAGGTTCGGGTTGATCTCCTTACTCAGGTCGTAGGTGGTGCGGCCCTGCGCGATCAGCGAGCTGGCATCACCGAAGGCCTCGCCGGCGCCGGTCGGGAAGTGCAGGCCCTCACCGGTGAAGTCGCGGTAGTCGAAGATCGCGTGCTGGCCGTTCGCGCGGATGTAGTCGCGGATGTTGGGCTGCAGCCCGTCCGGGAACACGGCGATCCGCACACCCTTGCCGGTGACGCCGTAGTGCGGCCCCTCGGCGCGCAGGATGTGCAGCGCCTGCGGCTGCAGCAGCGGGTGCTTGGCCGTGCCGCAGATGCCCGGCGTCTTGTTGACCGGCGCGGCCTTGGGCTGCGCCGCCGGGGTGGCGTCGGTCGGGGCCTGGGCGAGTGTCACCTTCTGGTCGGGGACGACGGCGCGCACGGCGGGATCTGCCGCGAGCCGGGCCTGCTCGGCCGATGACACCGAGGCCGACAGCGCGTTGATGAACCGGAAGCTGTGCAGGTTCGGCGCGCGCAGCGACGCGAGCTCGCTGTGGATCGCCTGCTGGGAGTGCGCCAGCGTCGCCGCACGGCCCTGCAAGCCGCTGTCGCCGTGCCCGAGCTGCGCCGGGAACTGGTTGCGCAGCAGGATGATCACCCGGTGGTCGGCGTGCTTGGAGTACTTCGCGATCTGCGCCGCCGTGAGGCTCGTCCGGTGGATGTGCACGGGGCTGGACGCAGCGGGAGCCGCCACAGACGGGGCACTCACCGCCCCGGCGACGCCGACCACCGTGGCCGCGCTGACCGCAAGGGCCAACACCCGCCTCGAAACGTGGAATGACTGTGACCGAGGCGAGCGGATGATCTTCACGTATGGCGTCCTTCGGGTCGGATCGTGAGGCGAGCGAACCGTATATTGATCACGTCCCAATACGGAACTAACAGAGCAAAAGTTCAGCCTGAGCGTCACTCAGCTAATTGCCAGGTCAGGCGCCGGTGACGGTCGCCAGCGTCTGGCCCGCCCATGCCAGAAGTGCCACGTCACGCAGCGCCTCGCCGCCGAACTTCGTCTCGGCGAACGTGCCGTCGGGCTTGCGCACACCCTTCGGCCGCGGGACGGACATCGTCGACACGGCCTGCTTGTAGTGCGCGTGGTCGAACAGGCGCGTCAGGCGCAGTTGCGCAGATTCGGCCAGGTCGACCGGTGTGAACCGGACGGTGTTGCCCTGCAGCGAGACCTCGGTGACGCCGTAGCGCCGGCACAGGACCTTGAAGCGCGCGACCGCGAGCAGGTTCTCGACCGAGGGCGGGATGGGTCCGTAGCGGTCGACGAGTTCGGCACGCACCGCGTCGACGGCTTCGTCGGTCGTCGCCGATGCGAGCGAGCGGTACGCCTCGAGACGCAACCGCTCTCCCGGCAGGTAGTCGACGGGCAGGTTCGCGTCGACGGGTAGATCGACCTTGACCTCGACGGCATCCTCGGCGGATTCACCGCGGAAGTCGGCGACGGCCTCACCGACGAGTCGCACGTACAGGTCGAACCCGACGCCGGCGATGTGGCCCGACTGCTCGCCGCCGAGCAGGTTTCCGGCGCCACGGATCTCGAGGTCCTTCATCGCGACCGCCATGCCCGCGCCCATCTCGGTGTGCTGGGCGATGGTCGCGAGCCGGTCGTACGCGGTCTCGGTGAGCGGGCGCTCCGGCGGGTAGGTGAAGTACGCGTACCCGCGCTCGCGGCCACGCCCGACGCGTCCGCGCAGCTGGTGCAGCTGCGACAGCCCGAACATGTCCGCCCGGTCGACGATCAAGGTATTCGCATTCGGGATGTCGAGTCCGGACTCGACGATCGTCGTGGCGACCAGCACGTCGTACTGCTTGTCCCAGAACCCGACCATGATCTGCTCGAGTGCCGACTCGCCCATCTGCCCGTGGGCGACCGCGATCCGCGCCTCGGGCACGATCTCGGAGAGCCGCTGGGCGGCACGATTGATCGACTCGACCCGGTTGTGGATGTAGAAGACCTGGCCGTCGCGCAGCAGTTCGCGCCGGATCGCAGCACCGATCTGCTTCGAGTCGTACGCCCCGACGAACGTCAGGATCGGATGCCGCTCCTCCGGCGGCGTCAGGATCGTCGTCATCTCGCGGATGCCGGTCAGTGACATCTCGAGGGTGCGCGGGATCGGCGTTGCCGACATGGTCAGGACGTCGACGTCGACGCGCAGGCCCTTCAGGTACTCCTTGTGCTCGACGCCGAAGCGCTGTTCCTCGTCGACGATCACGAGCCCGAGGTTCTTGAACCGCACGGTCTGCTGCAGCAACCGGTGCGTGCCGATCACGATGTCGATCGACCCGTCGACGATGCCCTTGCCGACGTCGTCCACCTCGGCGGCGGGCGTGAAGCGCGACAGCTCCTTGATGACGACCGGGAACTGCGCCATCCGCTCGCCGAAGGTCTGGATGTGCTGATGCGCCAGCAGGGTCGTCGGGACGAGGACGGCGACCTGCTTGCCGTCCTGCACCGCCTTGAATGCCGCGCGCACGGCGACCTCGGTCTTGCCGTAGCCGACGTCGCCGCAGATCACGCGATCCATCGGGACGGTCTGTTCCATGTCGCCCTTGACCTCGTCGATGGCCGCCAGCTGATCCGGCGTCTCGACATAGGCGAACGCGTCCTCGAGTTCGCGCTGCCACGGGGTGTCCGGAGCGAACGCGTGTCCCTTGGTCGCCATCCGCGCGCTGTAGAGGCGGATGAGTTCGGCCGCGATCTCCTTGACCGCCTTGCGTGCGCGGCCCTTGGTCTTGGCCCAGTCGGCGCCGCCGAGGCGCGACAGTGACGGCGCCTCGCCGCCGACGTATTTGGTCACCTGGTCGAGCGAGTCGGTCGGAACGAAGAGCCGGTCGCCGGGCTGCCCGCGCTTGGACGGTGCGTACTCGATGATCAGGTATTCGCGCTCGCCGCCGTTGATGGTGCGGCGCACCATCTCGACGTACTTGCCGACCCCGTGCTGCTCGTGGACGACGTAATCGCCGGGCTTGAGCGTGATGGGGTCGATCGCGTTGCGGCGCTTGGACGGCATCCGCCGGTTGTCCTTGGTGAGCGAGCCGCGCTGACCGGTCAGGTCGGCCTCGGTGAGGAACGCGAGCTTGAGCTCGGATGCGACCAGGCCGCTTTCGAGGCGTCCGGTCGTCACGTCGATCACGCCGGGCTCGAGGGTCGGTTCGCCGACCAACCGGGCCGGGATCTCGGCGTTGGCCAGTCGTTCGGCCGCGCGCTGGGCCGAGCCGTGACCATCGAAGACCAGGGCGACCCGCCACCCGTCGCGCGTCCACGACTTGAGGTCGGCGAGCGCGGCCTCGAGATCGCCGCGGTAGGTCGGCGCGACGGCGAACTCGCTCTGGGTCGCGGCCTCGTCGGTGAGTTCGGTGATTCCCCACCACGGCAGACCGAGCCGGTCGGCTTCGGCGCGCACGTCGTCCAGATCGCGCAGGGACGCGGCGGCCAGGTCGATCGGCGCCTTGCCACCGCCGGCCGCAGCCGCCCACGACGCGTCGAGGAACTCGACGGACGTCCGCACCAGATCGGCGGCACGGGTGCGGATCCGCTCCGGGTCGCACAACACGACGTGCGCGCCCGCGGGCAGTTCGTCGAGGACGAGACTCAGTTCGTCGACCAACGCCGGCGCGAGCGCCTCCATGCCCTCCACGGCTTCACCACGACTGATCGGGTCGAGCAGCTCGGCCAGTTCCGGATGCTCACCGGCAAGCTCGCGGGCGCGTTGTTGCACCTCGTCGGTGAGCAGCATCTCGCGACACGGCGGTGCCCAGAGCCCCTGCGGCGCGACCTCGAGCGAGCGCTGGTCGACGACGCGGAAGTAGCGCACCTCTTCGACCTCGTCGCCCCAGAACTCGACACGCAGCGGGTGCTCCTCGGTCGGCGGAAAGACATCGAGGATTCCGCCGCGCACAGCGAAGTCGCCGCGGCTCTCGACGAGCTCGGTTCGGGCGTAACCCGAGAGCACGAGGTCGGTGACGATGTCGGTGAGCTCGCGTCCACCATCGCCCGGACGCAGCACGACAGGCGTCAGTTCGCCGAGTCCCGGCACCTGCGGCTGCAGGACCGAACGCACCGGCGCGACGACAACGGCGATCGGTCCGGTCGACGGGTCGGCCGGGTCGGGATGGGCCAGGCGCCGCAACACCGCGAGCCGCTGGCCCACGGTGTCCGCGCGAGGCGAGAGCCGCTCGTGCGGCAGCGTCTCCCACCCGGGATAGAGCACGACCTGGTCGGGGGGCAGGAGGCAGCCGAGGGCAGCGACCAGGTCCTCGGCCTCGCGCGCGGAGGAGGTGACCGCCAGCACGAGCCGACCAGCGCCGGCCGTCGCGGCGATCGCGAACGGTTGCGCGCCGGCGGGCGCGGTGATCGTCAGGTGCGCGGCATCGATGTTCTCTGCAGCCGCGGCGATGGCCGGATCGGCGGTGGCAGCGGTGAGCAGGCCGGACAGTGACACAGGGCGTCCCTTGCGAAGAAAACGTTGTACGGGCAGCACGAACGTCCCCCAACCGGCGCGGGAAGGGGGATGAATTCAGCCTACGCGGCCTAGTGTTGGGGCCGTGGCGATCCCCCGCTTCACCGCGGTGACGAGGGCATCAACGCTGGCGCGACGGTCGGTCGTCGTCTCCGCCGCGGCCCTGACGCTGTCGGGGTGTACCTCGTCGTCCGGTCCGGGTCCGGCCGCGTCGTCGGCGCAGCTGCCCGTCTCGGCCGCGTCTGCGGACCCGGGTCCGGGTCTCGCGTCCGCGACCGGGTCGTCATCACGGACCTCGCTGCGCGGCGGGGGTCCGAAGCCGTCCACACCCCGCAGCACCGGCACTCCCACCAGCATCAACGGCGGCTCCGGCTCCGGAGGATCGGACGGCCACCCGCCGGGCACGGCCGTGACGGCATTTCAGGCGTGGACGGCGGATTGGAGTGCCGGCCGGTACCGCGACATGTGGAGTGCGCTACCGCCCGAACAGCGGGGCCAGGTCAGCGCACACGCATTTGCGGCGTGTGAGAAGGATCAGGCGCTACAGGTGGGCGCTACCGGCGTCGTGTACCGGCGCACCGTTCGGCAGCGCACGACCACCATGGCCACGGCCGGCGGCGTGCACACGGTCGGCGTGGTGATCACGGCGGCCATCTACTTCGACGCGCGCGATCCGGTGACCAGCAAGCTCACGCTGTTCTGGTACGCCGATGGACGAGCGTGGCGCTGGTTGCTCGACGACTCGTCCCTACACGCCTATCGAAACGGGTCGTGCCCTTCCTGAGCCGGGTCCGTACCGGTCAGGAAGGGCACCTACCGCGCTACGCGTGCAGGAACAGGTTCCGCGCCCGCCAGTCGTGGGTGGCGTCGACGATCGTGTCCGTGCCCGTCGGCGCGCCGTTGGCGAACCCGACGGAGTGCAGCGAGCCATCGGTCGCACTGGCGTAGTAGATCGTCGAACCGGACAGCGTCATCCCCTCGACGTTCGCGAGGCCGGGTGCCGGCGTCGAGTGCTCCGCAGCTCCGACGATCCCGCTGTCCGGGCTGAACCAACGCCAGTAGAGCGACGACTGTCCCGACAAGGTGTAGTAGACACGTCCGGCGCTGTAGAACTCGCCGGTGATTCCGCTCATCTCCGAGTAGTACGACGGCTTGACGCTTTGGTAGGTCTGGCCCGAGCCGGTTTGGATGTTCGACCAGGTCGGGTCGTCGTACGGATCGACTGCCTGTGGCGTCCCGAGGGTCGACCCGTCGAAGGTCGCACGGTCGAAGGTTCCGCCCGTGGTCGGGAAGTACAGGTAGTTGCCCACCATGAACGCGCCCCTGGTGCTCCCCCAGGTCACGCCGGTGTTCGGAACGACGGTGAGGTCACCGATCTGCGACCCGTTGACAGACCGGTAGTCGAGGTCGTCCGGGTTCACTGTGGTGCTGCCGGCAGGCGCGTCCAGGTTGATGAGCTCGATGCCGTTGATCAGCGGTTGCTCCACCTCGTGGGTGAAATCGACGGTGATCGCGCCCGGGCTGGTGACGGTGTAGCTCTTCATCGTCCCGACGTTGTTGCCGACGTCGGCGACGATGTCGTAGTTCGGCAGCACCGTCGATCCGTCGACGGCCACGTCGAAGACGCGCTGTCCCACCGCGCTTGTGCCGGAGTACCGGTTCGCGAAGTACAACCGCACCGCCACATGGGTGCCGGCCGGCACTGTGAACGACCAGTGCATCTCGGCGCCGTCGCCCTTCGTTCCCGGGTCCCAGCGCTCGGTGTTGAACAAGCCGACCGGGGTGGATGACGGCACGGCGCTCGAAAGCGTCGCGCAGCACGAGTAGGACGGCCGTATTGCTGCCGGAGTTGTGCAGCTGTGCGCCTGGATCGGTGCTCGTCGTGTCCGCGGCCCAGGCCGGGCCCCCGTCCGTCGCCGCGATCGCCGGGCCGCCGGCGTCGACGCGGTAGAGCACGTTCGCGGCGGTGCCACCGAGCGGGCCGGCCAGGTACACGTTGGCGGGCAGCTGGGCCGTGGTCGTCGACGCAGGCGCGACGCCACCGTTGAGCGGGAAGTAGGCGATGCGCTCGCGCTTGTACTTCCGGTTGCCGATGTAGGCGGTGTCGCTGCCGACGTAAAGACCCGACTGGTTCAAGAAGAGTGCGTACGCACCCGCACCACGCGGGTTGCGCCCGGGGTTCCACGTCAGCGGGACCCCGCTGACCGGGTCGAGGGCCGCGATGCCCGGACGGGGCACCGCGCCAGCGCCGGCGTAGTCGAAGCCGTTGTCGTTGTTCAGCCAGCGTTGGTGACCGGAGACGTACACGGCCGAACCGCTCACCGCGGTCGCCCAGAGGCTGTCCTGCCCGGTGTAGTCGGCCCAGGTCGGGTGGACATCTGCACCCAGGGTGTCCGACTCCCATCGCGACGCGGAGTCACACAGCGATCGTGAGCCGTCCTTGTTCGTTCCGCTGCCACCGGTCGCGGTGACGACGAAGTACGAACCGTCCGGCGAGTACTGGACATCGGTCACATAGGTGTCGAAAGCGCCGGAGAAACACGCGGCTGTGAACTGTCCCGTGGACCAGTTCGGGTCGACCTGGGCCTGGGTGCCGTCGAGGTCGAGCATCGCGATCTGGTCGCGAGGCAGTCCGTCGGCCGTCGTGAAGTTGCCGATGACCATGGCGCGCGTACCGGCCGGGTTGATCGCGATCGCTCGGGGTCCGACCGCGCCGTTGGCGCCGCCCGTGCCCTTGTAGTTGTGGTGACCGGCAGTCTGAATCGACATGAAGGGGTCGACTGCGCCGGTCGTCGCGTTGATCGCGAGTAGCCCTGCATGGGCCGCACCGTTCGCCTTGGTGAACGATCCGGCGAGGTAGAGGCGGTTTCCGACCCGCGCCGTGGAGTAGACGATGCCGTTGAGCGTCGGCACCTTGAAGCCGGCCACGGCGAGCCCGGTGGTGGTGTTGAGCAGCGCGATGCCCTTGGACTTGACGCCGTTGACGTTGTTGAACGCGCCGCCGATGAACACCGTGTTGGCCGCCGACCCGGGCGTGACCGCTTGAACGGTGCCGTCGACGTTCGGCGCGAATCCGGTCGACACGGTCCCCGTCGTCGCGTCGAAGGCGAGCACCCGGTTGCGCGTGAGGACGGTGGTCGACTTCGGGTTCTCGACGCTGTCGAAGCTCCCGCCGGCGATGATCTGCGAGCCCACCTGGTTGATGTCGTACACCACTCCATCGGTGATGTTCGGCGTTGCGGCCGACGGCACCGCCGACACCACGGTCGACTGCGACCACGCCGGATGACACCGCCTGCGCAGACGGCGCTGCGGCGACCGACACGGCGCACAGCGCGCCGAGCCCGACGGCCGTCCCAGCCGCGAAAGCGCGCCTGGGTGCGCCGGTCACACGTCCACCACGAACTACCACGATCGTCCCCCCAAAAAGGCATCCTGCGAAGATTCTGAACGGGAAACAAACACGGCGCAAACCGAGGAGCAGGAATGTGACCGCATCACATCGGAGCAAAAGCGGCATTTTGCGTTGACTTGATCGGCTGTAGCGGCCCCGCTTTCGGGGCAGTTGAGGAACGCTCCGTCGGCGCGACTGGCAGTGCCGACACCACGCCCTATCCTGACCAGACACGTTTTTCACCTCGGGAGGCAGCACGTGGCGCTGTTGTACGCAATCTTGGTCGTCGCGCTGGCCGCGACCGTGGGGACGGGAATCCTCGCCATCCGGGGAGGGTGGTCGTACGCCGGCCCAGTGTCATGGGGCCGCCAGCGCTTCGCGTCGAATGGGCAACGTCCTCGCCGCGCTCGCCATCTTCATCATCGGCGGCCTGGTCGTGTTCGGCATCGGCCTCGGACTCGGCAATCTCGCCAAGTGCACCCAGTCCGGCTTCGACCGGCCGATCTTCGATTGGGTCCACGCCAGGGTGACCGACACGCTGTTCACGCGGCTGAACGGCAAGTTCACGCAAATGGGCAACAACCCGATCGTCGAGGTCGTCTGCACGATCTCGCCGTGATCCTGCTGGCCTGCGCCTACAAGCGACGCTGGTGGCTGCCGACGATCGCGATCGTCTGCGCCTTCATCGATCAGAAGGTCATCTGACAAGTTGCTCGGCAAGATCATCCACAGGGACCATCCGATCGCCACCGGCTTCGGCTCCTATCCGTCCGGTGGCGTGGGCCGGCTGGTGTCGATCTACGGCGTGATCCTGCTGCTCGTCGATCATGCTGCTTCCGACGCTCAGCCGCGCCTGGCAACCGGCCTCTGGACCGGTCTGTCGCCGCCGGCGTCCTCGAGTCCGTACACACGCATCTACCTGTCCAAGCACTGGACGACCGACTCGGTGTTCGGACTGGTGCTCGGCACGTGGCTGCTGCTCGTCAATGTCGCTGCGGTGACGGCGCTGCCGGGTCGGCGACGGCGCCGCAGGCGCCAGTTACCGCCGGTCGAGTCAGAGCAGAGTCGCCCCGGTCAGCCACTGACCGGGGCGACCGACCGCAGACTCGGCGACGCTCAGTTGACGGCCGGGTTCAGCAAGACGGTGAGCATGCAGCCCGCGGCCCGCCTTGACACCGTCCGTCGTCGTCACGGTCGCGGTCTGAGCGCCATAGCTCGCCCCCGACGTCGATTGGTCGGCGGTGGCCGAGTCGACGCGGCCGCCGCCGGATACCGGCGCATCGACCTGACGGGTCGTCACGCCGGACAGGCAGCGCCCAGCTCTCCTGACCCGCCGACGTGCGGTCCGACCAGTACGAGACCGCCACGGCTCCCGAGTTGGCTCCGCTGACCGTAGGGGTCGTGTGCGTGTTGGTATTGGCGTCGCGCGGTCGCGACCCGACGGGCGGTGGCCCACTTGCCACGCCCGGAGTAGGCCAACGCCTGCAGGTCGACGCGTGCAGGTGAGTCGAGATGGACGCTGACTGCGGACGGGTCCCCGCTGCCACCACGTGCTGGTAACGGTCGTCTGCAACGACGCATTGGTGTACTGGCCGACCTGTGTCCACCCCGACGGAATCGTGTTCGTGACGCCCGCGGTGCCGATGCCGGCGAACAGCAGCACGGTGTCGCCCGTCGATGCCGGGCACGCCGACGCTGGGATCCTGGACGCTGTTCGTCGGCGAGGTGAAGTTGGTTCGCCCCGTCCGCCGCGATCGTCGCGACCGTCCCGCTCGGGGCGACCGTCGTCATCGTCGGTGTCTGACACCGCCACGGCCGTCATTGACGGTGAGCTTCACGGTGTAGGTGTTCGGCTTCGCGTAGAGGTGCGATGTCGTCGACGCCGCGTCCCGGTGCTGCCGTCGCCGAAGTCCCATGAGTAGGTCAGCGGATCGTTGTCCGGGTCGCTGGAGGCCGATCCGTCGAACGAGCAGCTCAGATTCGTGCAGGTCGCCTGCGGTGATGACGGCCTTCGGCGGGTTGTCGGGCGCGTCGGCTGGCCCGTAGAGGAACAGGCTGCGAGCGCGCCAGTCGTGCGTGGCGTCCGCCGGCGTCGAGTCAGCCGCTCCCACCGACCCGCCGGTGAAGCTGCGCGAGATGCAGGGCGCCGCCGGTCAAGCCGCTCGCGTAGTAGAGCGTCGAGCCGGACATGAACATGCCGGTCACGTTGTTCGGCAGCGCGTTGTTCTGCGCGAATTCGAAGGCCCGATGATGCCGCTGTCCGGGCTGAACCATCGCGAGAAGAGGGTCGTCTTCCCGGCCAGCGTGTAGTAGAGCCGACCGTTGGCAGTAGAACGCACCCGTGACCTGCTCGAGTCTCGCGGTCAGGTAGGTCGGAACCACGCCCAGGTAGGTCTGGCCGGACCCGGTCTGCACGGTGGCCAGGCCGGGTCCTCGTACGCGTCGAGCAGTTGCGGTGTGCCCACGTGGGACGCCGTCGAACGTCGAGCGGTAGAGGCTGCCGTTCTGGGCGAAGAACAGGTTGTTCCCCGACCGTGAACGCGCCGCGGGTAGTGCTCCACGTGATCCCGGTGCCCGGCACGGTCTGGGTGACGCCGAACGTGAGCGCCGGGCATCGAGGAGCCGTTCACCGGAACGAAGTTCAGTTGTCGGTGTTCGTCCCCGGCGCGTCGAGGTACACGTTCGACGGCAGGGACGCGATCGTCACGGCGCCGGCGCCCGGCCGCCGGCCAGCGGGAACATGGCCACCTTGCCGGTGTTGTACTTCCGGTTGCCGACATAGGTCTGGTCGCCGCCGATGTACAGGCCGTTCGATGCCGGCGAACAGCGCATAGGTGCCGGCGCCGCGCGGGTTGCGTCCGGGGTTCCAGTCGAGCGGGACCCCGCTGTCGGGTCGAGCGCCGCGACCGCCGGACGGGGCACCGAGCCCTGCTGCGCGTTGTCCGCGCCCCAGTAGTTGTTCAGCCACCGGTTGTGGCCGCCCACGTAGATCGCGCACCGTGATCGTCCACCGCCACAGCGAGTCACGGCCGGTGAAGTCGGTCCAGGTCGGCTGCACGTCGGTGCCCATGGCGCTGGACTCGAAGCGCGACACGCTGTCGCACAACGTCCGGGTCCCGTCGGTGTTCTTCTCGACTGGCGCTTCCGCCGCCGGTCGCCGTGACAGCGAAGTACGGACCGTCCGCGGAGTACTCCACGTCGGTGACATAGGTGTCGAACGCCGGCCGTGATGCACGCCGCCGTGTAGACGCGCTCGTGTTCCAGCCCGAGTCGACAGTCGCATTCGGTCGGGGTGTCGAGGTCGATCTCGACGATCTGATCGCGCAGCACGCCGTCGGCATTCTTGAAGTTGCCCACGACCATTGCTCGGGTGGCGGCCGGGTTGACCGCCATCGAGCGGCCGCCGACCGCACCGTTGGGCGCCGGTGCCGTTGTAGTTGTGGTGCCCGGTCAACTGCACGTTCATGTACGGGTCGAGCGCCCCTGTCGTCGGGACGATGGCTGGCGATGCCGTCGTGCGTTACGCCGGCCACGGTCGTGAACGAACCGGTGATGTACAGCCTGCCGAGGTCAGCGCCATCGCGTAGACGATCCCGTTGAGGGACGCCGGCTTGAAGCCGGCTGACGATGCTGCCGTCGCTGACGTTGAGAAGGGTGATGCCCTTGGACCGAGACACCATTGACGTGGTTGAAGTTTCCGCCGACGTATACCGTGCCGGCAGTCGGCCCGGGCAGCCAGCGACTGCACCGTGTTGTCGATCGTCGGGACGAAAGTGCTCGACAGCGCGCCGGTCGTCGCGTCGAACGCGAGCAGATTGTTTCGGGTGACGGTCTGCCCGCCGCTGGTCACGGTCGTGAAGCTGCCACCCACGATCATCGTGTTGCCGACCTCGGTGATGGCGTAGACGGTGCCGTCGGTGATGTTCGGATACTCTTCAACCGGAGCGGGGACGGGATCGACGACCAGGTGACGGCCGTCCCGACCGCCCCCGCCTGCGACGGTGCGATCGCTGTCGCTCCCGCCACCACGGCGATGACGGCGACCCCGAGCGCGACGACACGTCTATACGCACTGACACCAGACCATGACTGTCCCCCACCCGGGTACGAAGCCGCGCGCACGCTGCCGCCAAAAAACAAATTACTTCCGTTGGGGAAGTATTCTTAGTTGGCGTTTGCCCGGAATGCAATTCGATTGCGGAATCTTGCACGGAACTTCGTCCCGGTGTTAGCTTCGGTTGCGGTTATTCTGGCGAGTTTCAAGATTTGCTGCGCATCCGCTCAGCCAGCGCGCGCGCCAGAAGCCGCACCGGCGAACGGCAGATCGTCGACGATGTAGCGCCGAAACATGCGTGTCGGCTCCCGGTACAGACGGTGCAGCCACTCGAGACCGATTCGCTGCATCCATCGCGGTGCCCGCGGGATGTGACCGGCCGCGAACGTGACCGATGCGCCGCATCCGACGAACCAGGTGTCCGGGAAGTCGTCGATCGAGCTCGCGCGATGATGCGCTCCTGCTTCGGGAAACCCGAAACCGCAGAACACCACGTCGGCGTTGTCCGCTCGCCACCCTGGCTCGCATCTGCGCGAGGTCGTCATCAGGGGCTCTTGCGCACGAAACGGCGGAGACCACCCCGCCGCCACCAGCCCTGGATAACGACTCTGCAATTGACGCACCGCCTCGTCGGCAATGCCGTCAGCGCCACCGAGAAGGAACACCCGCCGACCATGCTCGGCGCGCCGCTGCGCAGAACCGTTCGAGCAGTGACGCACCAGTCACGCGCTCCGGGATCGGGGTCCCCCGGATCGCAGCCGCCCACACCAGAGGCATGCCGTCGGCGACATCAGAGTCGCGCGGCGGCCAATGCCGCGACCTCGGGATCGCGCGAGATCTTGCGGAGGATGTCGACATTCGGAGTGACGATCCAGCCACCGCGCACGCCGCTCGGAAGACGCCAGCGTCGTCATGACATGCGCGACGACCTGCTGCTTCGGTCCACGGATTGATCCGAATGCCGCCGAGGTCGATCACCCCGGAGTGAGCGACCATGACGTCCCTCCACGTACTTGCAGCGACGCCGCGCCCGTCGGCGACGCGGCGGCAAGCCTACTTCCGCCGCGCCGGTCGCGAGCGCCACGCGGCGGAAGCGACAACAGCGTGCCGCCCCGATGACACCGCTGGAGCACCGAGATCGTGCTTGCGGGCGGCTGAGACAACGCCCCGATGAAACGCCTGAGCGTTCGATCGAGTTCGCAAACTTTGTTACATTTTCTTTCTCGGGCGGGGCATTGGTCGACCGCGTATGAGTGAGGAAAGGCGCAATTCATGAATGCCCACCGCAAGCAGGCCGTGCCCACTGGTCGTGGTCGCGCAGTGACGTCACCCGTCGAACGTTCCCCGCGTCACTTGTCAGCACGCAACGACGCCAGCGTCAATGCTTCGGCGCGGCTGGCTTCCCGATCGTTCTCGGCCTGATCATCGGCATCGCCGCTGGGCTGCTTGCCCGGTCGCTGATCACTACGAAGTACACGGCATCGGCCTCGGTGGTAGTGACTCCGACCGGCGTTCAACCGACCCTCGTCGGTGGTCGGACGAACAACGACGTGATCAACATGGACACCGAGGTGCAGCTTGTCACCTCCGACGCCGTCGCCACTCGTGTCCAGCAGATCGATCCCGCGGCCCGGCACACGAGCATCGCCAACCTGATCACGAACGTCACGGTGACAGTCGACGCGAACACAGAGGTTCTGAACATCGGCTATCAGAGCACTGCGGCGAGGCCGTCAGCGCGCTTCGCCAACGACTTTGCCGCCGCCTACCTGCAGCAGCGCGCAGCGGCTGCGCAGGCAATGCTCACAGCACAGCTGGACAAGATCACACCGCAGGCCGCCGCGCTGAGCAAACAACTCGAAACCGAGTCGCAACAGCTGGCGAAGATGGCGGGAAATGCTCCGCAGAAGCCGTTTCTTCGCGCGCAGGTGGCTTCGGTGAAGAGTCGGCTGAACTCGCTCACCAGGCGGATCTCGGATCTGCAGACGACCAGCATCACGCCCGGTCGGATCCGTGCGGGCGCCAGCGCGGCCAACGCGCAGCAGTCGCCCTCGCGCCTCATTTTCCTCGCCGCGGGTGCAGCGGTCGGCCTGCTGCTCGGCCTCCTGGGTGCCTGGCTGCGGGTGACGGTCCGCCGCCACCTCCGCACGCCGGACGACGTTCGCGCAGTGCTCGACCTACCGGTACTTGCCACCGTGCGTGCCGACGACGGGCAGGCCAAAGCGGGCTCGAGCGGCTTCGAGGACTACCGCCGGGTGGCCAACGTCGTTGTCTCGACCGGTGGCGATCACGCAAAGACGATCTTGGTCACCGGGCAGAACTGGGAGGCGACCAGTGCGGTCGCATCGAACCTGCTGCGTGCGCTGGCACTGACCACCGCGCACACGGCGCTGGTCCGCGCATCACGCGAATCGATGGCGACCGGCGCAATGGATCGAGTCGTCCGCGACGCGCTCGTGCCGACACCGCGAAACGGCATGCTCAGCGCCGACGATCTTGCCGAAGCGCGCGGTTCCGGCTACCTGATCGCGGTGGCGAGCGATCCGCGAGCTTCGGCCGACGCGCAGACGACGGCACGCTTCAGCGACTCGGTCGTGATCGTGCTCGAAAAGGGTACGAGAACTCGTGTGGCGACGGCGATCCTCGAGGAGTTGGACGCCGTCGGTGCGCCCATTCTCGGCGTTGTGCTCGTGCGTCGAGGTCGGTTGAACCCGAAGAACCAGGACAGCAACCCGAAGAAGCAGGACAGCACCCCATCGCCCGAGGACAGCGCACCCGAGTCGGGGAAGGGATCGCCCCCGGCCAAGGGGCACTCGCGCCAGGGCCGCGCTGAGCCGGCTCGACCGGCATCGACCCGCGGCACCCGCAGGAACGCACCGTCGACGGCGAGCCGTCCCAAGCAGTGACCACGTTCGAGCCGCTGCGAGAGCAGTCGCCGCGAAGGGTCGGCCCGCCGCCGCCGAAGCGCCTCATCGGCTCGCGGACGACGGCGGTAGAGCGCTCGGCGGCCATCTCGGAGGGCATCAAGTCGACGGGCAGGTTTGCCTACGTCGTCCGCCGTGACGCTGATGGCAGGTTGCGCCTTGCACCCGCTTGGCCGCTGTGGGCGATATTGGTTGCCTTTCCGGTGTGGTGGGCGCTCGGAATCAGCACTTTCATCTTCGCGATCATGGCTATCCCGATGGCGCGCACGCTCATCCGGCGTCGGCGGTCTCTCCGACTGCCACGCCTGTGGTGGCTGTGGGCGCTGTACCTGATCTGGATCGTGCTCAGCCTCGTGATGTTCCCGCTCAGCCCGCCGGGCACCCACCCGGTAACGGTGTCGGGGCGGCGCATTGGCCCTGGGCACCGACTACTCGCAACTACCTCGCCGCGACCATCACCTTGTTGTTCGTCGGTAACCTGTCCGATCGCGAACTGCCGCTATCACGCCTGATGCGATGGCTCAGCGCGCTGTTCCTCATCGTCGTTGCGGGCGGATTGCTCGGCACGGTCGACCCGCATTTCGAATTCTCGTCGCCGTTCGAGTTCTTACTGCCGGGGAGCATCCGCAGCATCCCGTTCGTGCACGCGTTGGTACATCCGGCGGCCGCCCAGTTACAGGCGGTCTTCGGCAACGGCGAGACGGGCCGCGCTGCAGCGCCGTTCGGCTACACGAACACCTGGGGCAACGTGCTGTCCCTGCTGCTGGTCTGGTTCGTGTGCTCATGGGGCGTGCAGGCACGCGGTGGCCGCCGGATCGCGTGCGGGCTCATTCTCGCCATAGCGATGATCCCGATCGTCTACTCGCTCAACCGCGGGCTGTGGATCGGCATCGGCATCAGCATTGTCTGGGTCGCGGTCCGGCTGTTCCTCCACGGCAAAGCAGCCGCGATGTTCGCAATCCTCGCCGCTGTCGCGATCGGGGCGATCGCAGTCGTGGCCACACCACTCGGCTCGATCTTCGAACAACGACTGGCGCACCAGAACAGCAACAGCACCCGGGGCTACCTGTCCGAGCAGGCCATCAACGGCGCGCTGGAATCGCCCGATTCTGGGATGGGGTGGAACACGCAAGACGATCGGGAGCAACAACTCCGTCGCGATCGGGAAGACGGAGAAGTGTCAGCTGTGTGGTGACTTCTCGATCGGCGGTAACGGCCAGTTCTGGGGTGTGCTCTTCGACCAGGGATTCGTCGGGGCGGCGTTCTATCTCGGGTTCTTCGGGTTCAGCATCTTGCTGTATCGGCGCGACCTGAGCCCGCCGGGTCAGGCCGGCGTCCTCGTCGTCGCACTTCCGTTCGTGTTCATGTTCGTCTACAACGCGCCCCCTGCTCCGCTCGTCATTACGATGATCTCTGTGGGCATCCTCTGGCGTTCGCACGATGCCCGCAGCGCGCGGTCGAGAGCTCGCAGAATGAAGCTTGCAGCATGAAGAAGGCGGCCGACCTCCCACAGCCGGTTCGGCAGGCAGCTCAGACACTCGCGTTCAGCGTGGGTCGCGTGACCGCACGGGCTCGGATGACGCCGGCGTTTCTCATCTGTGGAGCGCAACGCAGCGGCACGACCTCGATGTACCGCACGCTCGGGCCAGCACCCCGCCATCCTCAAGGCGGTCGGTCACAAGGGCGTGCACTACTTCGACACCAACTATCACCGCGGGACCGTCTTGGTATCGCGCGCACTTCCCGCTCGAAGCAACCGCAGCGCGGGTGCGACGTTCGACCGGGCTCGACGCGATGACGTTCGAGTCGAGCCCGTACTACCTGTTCCATCCCCTCGCGCAGCAGCGCATCGCCAACGACCTACCAGGTGTCCGGATCATCGTGCTTCTGCGTGACCCCGTGGAGCGTGCGTATTCGGCGCACGCGCACGAAATCGCGAGAGGGTTCGAGACCGAGCCGTTCGAGCGCGCACTCGACCTCGAGTCGGAGCGCATCGACGGTGAGGCTGCGCGTTTCGCGGCCGATCCCAACCATCGCAGCCACGAACATCAACACCAGGCCTACCTCAGTCGCGGTCGTTACGTGAGCCAACTCGAACGAATGGCCGCCGCCGTCGGACGGGATCGGCTCCACGTGGTCGATTCGGACGACTTCTTCGCCGATCCCGAGACGTCATGGCGTGACGTCGTCGATTTCCTCGGGCTGCCCGCGACACCGCTACCTGTTTTCGACCGCCACAACGCGCGGCCGCGTTCGCCGATGCCGGATTCCCTGCGAGCCACGCTGCGCGACAAGTTCCAGGCGGACGACGAGGCTCTGGCCGTCTGGTGGGGCCGCACGCCATCGTGGCGCAGGTGATGGCGCAACCGTCCGCACGCTTGACCTACGTCGAGGACTCGGTGCGCCTCCTGTGGCCCGACATTGCCTCTGCCGCACAGGCGTTCGTGGTGCTGCCGAGCCGGCGAGTCCCCGCGGTTACTCGTACCTGCCCGCCCTCGCCGGGCCGCGGCAGCCGCGCTGATGCGCTACACGGCGCAGCAGGGGCTCGCGGACAGGATGAAGAGCCTCGCTCTCGCGAGTGCGGTGTGGGGCGGTGCGCTGTCCGCGTTGCCGAAGCTACGACCGGGGTTCGCGCCGGCCGGGCGCGAGTCCATCGACGACTACCTGTCGCAGCACTCGGCCTCACCGTCGTCACCACGCTCGCGATCACCGCGCCGCGTGCCAATCGCAAGCCGGTGCTGCAGGTGTTCGACCAGCGAGGCCGGACGCTCGGATTCGCCAAGGTCGGGACGGACGAGCTCACCCGCGGACTGGTCGATCACGAGGCCGACACGCTGGAAACGCTGCGCGCGCACGGGCTGCAAGCACTTGACGTGCCAAAGGTGCTGCATCGGGGGGCGTGGGCAGACACGCGAGTCAGCGTGCTGTCCGCTCTTCCGCGCGGGCGCCGTGTCGCGGCGGATGCAGCCCGAACTGCGGCGCGCGATGCAGGAGATCGCCGGCCTCGGCCGTCGACGGACCCCGACCATGCGCATCGCCGCATTTCGGGCCGCCGGCCAGGCCGGTCACGACAGCGGGCTCGGCCGGTTTGCCGAGTGGCTCTCGGTACTCGACGCGCGTCGAGCAGACCAATCCGATCCACGAACTCGCCTGGGGCACGTGGCACGGCGACTGGACGGAGTGGAACTGCTCCCTGCACCGCGGCCGCATCGCCGTATGGGACTGGGAGCGAGCGGCGACCGAGACGCCCGCCGGGTGCGACCGACTCCACTTCGTCTTCAACCGGCCGGTCGGACCGAAACGTGATCGTTTCGCCCAAGCGGCCGCACGACCTCATCGACGAATGCGCGCAGCGCTGCTGGCGCCGTGGGGCTTGTCGCCGGAGCAGGCGCGTGCGATCGCGCTCGTCTACCTGCTCAAGGTCTGCTCCCGCTATCTGTTCGACAATGCCCCGAAGCAGAGCGTCGGCAGCCGCGTCGAGCAGTGGGCATACCCAGCTATCGCGAAAGCGATAGGCGACACCAATGCTCGACGTGGGCAGTACCGTGCCGGCTGACGCTGATCTGCGGGCGCTCGACATCTCCGAGATGCGCGCACGGCAACTGCGGATCCTCGACACTGTCATCGAGCACTGCCACGAGCGAAATCTCACCGTGTACCTGTGCGCGGGAACTTTGCTCGGCGCGATTCGCCACAGCGGCTACATCCCGTGGGACGACGACATCGACATCATGCTTCCCCGCGCTGCGTACGAACAGCTCTGCGCGACGTTCGCAGCTACGGGCAGCGACAAGGGCCTCTCGCTGCGCTCGCTGCAGACCCACGACGACTACCCACTGCCGTTCGCCAAGGTGTGCGACGACTCCACCGTGCTTGATGTCGAGTCCGACGTAGTGCGCAACATCGGCGTGTACATCGATGTCTTCCCGATCGACGGCTGGTTGCCCGCAGGTCGTTCGCGCCGGGTGCAGCGCGCCGGCCTGACGACCTTGCAAAAGATGTTCAAGGTGAAGCACCTCGCGATGCAGCGTTCACGAGGTTGGTACAAGCAAGGCACCCTGGCCGCAGCCAAGGCACTGCTCGCCGTGCTGCCCGCACGCGTGATCGCGCGAGCTATGACATGGGTTGCGCGCCGAGGCGATTACTCGCTGTGCGACGACGGCGGGGTCATCGTTTGGGGCTACCGCGAAACCATCCCGCGTAGCTCGTACGGCGAGCCGGAGACGGTGAGCTTCGAGGGCCGACAGATGCCGGCGCCCCACGATGCGGACGACGTGCTGCGGCGGATCTACGGGCGATTACATGGAGCTGCCACCGGAACACCAACGGGTGACCCACCACCGGTTCACGGCCTACGCGCGAGACTGATTACCGAGTTCAGTTCGTGAGGTCGTATCGACGGTTCTCAAGGCGCGTGCGGACCGGTTCGGTCAGCACCTCCATGCGCTCGATCTCGGCCTCGGTGATGTGCCGTCGCCACCCGGCGGCAGCTTCCTCGGCCGATCGGTCGAAATTGTGCAATGCCTCGGTGCGCATTCGCCAGAACCTTCCGCCCCGGCTCGAAACTCCGTCATCACTGCGGTCCGTCCACTTCAGACCGATCAGTGCGAACAGTTGTTGCGCCGCCTTGGGTCCACCGCCGAGCGAGCTCCTCGTGCGCGACGACGAGGCACGCCGAGACATCAGCCGTGATGTCCAACGCGATCTCGTACAGTCCGGACCAGAACAGGGCCATCGCGTCGACGGAGTCGACGTCGTCGATGTCCGGAAGCGTCGGACCGCGACGTCCGTGCGCAGCGCGGTGCGCCGCGAGGATCGGGCGCAATTCGGCGAGATCGGGTCGCCAGCCCATCCGGCGGTAACTCGCCAGCGCAGCCGCTGGGTGGCGATACAACAGCACGGGGGTGGCACTCGTGATGTCGACGACGGTTGGTATCGACAGCATCGCGAACGGGTCCTTGATCACCACCCGTGTCCACGGCAGAGGCGCCGCCCATTGGCGCCGGCCGTAGCGTCCGAACAGCCGGACCGCCGAACCGCGATACGCCATCCGCAGCGCACGACGCTGGCGAGGCGTGGGAGCGGCCAGCGCGGCCCATCGAGTCAGCGTCCGCGCGAGTCCGTATTGGCCGGGGTGCGGATTCATCGGCTCGCGGCCCGGCAGCGCCGTACCGGACGCGGTGGCAAACAGCCGCGCCAACCACGTGGTCCCCGACCGCGGCATCCCGGTCACGAGAATCGGACTCCGGGCGGCCGCGGCCGGTGGGCTTGCACGCATTGATCAGTTTCCAATCATCGGCCGGGCGGACCCGAGGCAGACCTGAGGCTACCCACCCGGCCGGGCCTGGTCAGCCGGTGACCGACTGTCCAGGTCCGTACACGACCTGGGGTGTGACCACCTGCGGGTCGTCGCGAAGGGCGGTGAGAGCGGCGATCGCGCCGGGGTTCTGCGGAGTCGTCGGGCCCTTGGTGTTCGGCGGCTTCGGCATGTCGAAGTCGATCAGCGCGTGCAGGTCGGGGTAGTTGTGCAGCTCCGCCTGGACCGACCGGTAGAACGTCGCCTGACCGGTGGGGTTGGTGGCGTCGTAGAACACTCCCCATTCGCCGAGCATGATCGGCTTTCCGGGGTGCTCGGTCGTGGCCCAGTTGTAGAACCCGGGGAACGTGCTCGAGCTGCGGTTCATCATCATGTTGAAGTCGCCCGAACCGTAGCCGGCTGCGCGGCCGTAGATGTAGGAGTCGGTGGCGATCCAGTCGACGACGTCATCACCCGGGTACAGAGCGTCGAACCAGGGCATCTGCTCCCACTTCAGGTAGTTCATGTAGGTCATGACGGTGATCGCGTTGGTCACGCCGTCGCCGCGCAACCGCTCGATCACGTGGCGGAACATCGCCGCGTAGTCCTGGCGGTCATGCCCGAACCCGCCGTGGCGACCACATCGTTTTCGGGCTCGTGCCAGATCGTCAGGAAGAACGGGTGCGTCCAGGTCGTCTTGAGGTAGTTGGCCTCGCGGTCGATCCGGGCGTCGGCGCCGCCGTCGGCGACGGCACGCCAGGTCATGTCGGTGGCCGGCTTCCAGTTGAGGAACAGCAGCCGGTTGTGACCCGGCTGCAGAGCGGTCGCGCGCTCGGCCGCATTCGGGAACAGCTCGTCATTGCGGTGGTAGGCGTGGGCGACATCGAACGGCTCACCGGTCTGGGCCTCGATCTGGGCGATGCCCTGGTCGACCGGGGTGCTCATGAATGCCCGAGGCGCCGCTCCCCACCACTGCCCGCAGGACGGCACGAGGATCGCCGACACCGAGCAGGTCGGTCGCACGAGCGGGCCGGTCGTCCCGGACGAGCTGGAGGAGGTGCTGGGAGCCGCGCTCGTCGGGCTCGTCGAGGTGGTCGGGGCCGGCGAGGTCGGCGAGGACGACGCGGTGGTCGGCGAGGATGACGCGGTGGTCGGTGCCGACGAGGTGGACTCGGTCGGGGCAGGTGAGGTTGTCGTCGGGGTGGGGGCCGGCGAGGTCGACGGGGTCGTGACGGGCACGTCCAGGGTCAGGATCAGCACCGGGGCACCGACCTCGGCCTCACGTGAGCGGAAGCGAACCGTGTTGTTGCGGCACGATGACGTCACGCCGAACGAAACCGTCGACGAGTCGCGGACCTCGTTGACGACGTTGAAGGAGACCGACGACATCGACCGGTCCGTGCGCACCGCGTCGAGCGAGGTACCCAGGATCGGGTGGTCGCTGGCGGTGATCCGCGAGGCCTGCCAGCCGGCCTGACGCACCTTGGTGAGATGCACGATCCCGGCCATGTGGTGCAGGTCGCGGGTGAGCACCAGCGTTGCCGAGTGCAGCTCGCCCCGCGCGAAGTGCGGCAGCGTGAACCGCAGGTAGGCGATCTTGCGGCTGCCCACCGTCGCGCTGGCAACGAGGCGGTCGCTGGTGTTGTAGTTGCGCTTGCGCGCTGCGAAGTTCACGA
The DNA here is from genome assembly GCA_963757455.1 of uncultured Actinomycetota bacterium. Lineage (GTDB taxonomy): Bacteria > Actinomycetota > Actinomycetes > Mycobacteriales > Jatrophihabitantaceae > RYN-133. The sequence goes on along the minus strand of CAVWSE010000005.1, from coordinate 457,988 downwards.
AGGTGTCCGCGGCGTCAGGTACGCGCACCGTCACCTGCCGGGTGCTCGTCGAAGCGCCGGCGCCCTTGACGTAGACCAAGCGGGACGAGCCGGCACTACCCGATCCGGCAGGCGAACCCGAGGAGAACACGACGGTGATGACCGAGAGCAACGTCAACACCGCGCAGGCACCGGCCAGGAACCACATCGGGCCGCTGACCCCGGCGTGGCGCGGCGCCCGGCGGGATGCCCGGCCGCGCGAGTGGTGGGCGTGCTTCGCAGTCATGGTGGGGTACTCGTTTCGATCCGGTCGATCTCTGAGTCAGAGAGCGACAGCTCAATAGGCCACCCCCGCCCATAGCTTCGACACGCAGGACCGGATCACCGGCTCCCCACTGGTCGCACTAACTCTGACATCGGCCAAACACCTGCCGCCTTGAGCATTTATTGCGGACAAGTGCTGGAATACTTTCGGCAGGATAGCTCAGATCCCGTGCCCATGCCGGTGTAATAGCCGCATAACGGTCGAACCGTCGACGATTCCGGCTGCGACTATCAAGGCCAGGTATGCACGCGGCTCGCGCCACCGGACTCGCGCGGCACGAAGTGCGCACCGCACCGCCTGCCGCCGGCCGCCGGCCGCCGCGTGTGCGAACGCGATCTGGCCGAGCAACCGCGCGTAGCCGCGATTGGTGGTCCGAATGTCGGGATGTTCCTGGATGATCCATTGCGCCGCAGCGATTCGCGAGTCCCAGGCCCGAGCGAACAGCGAGGTCGCGCCCCATCGCACGCCCACCAGTGGGGTGTCGACGTGGACGATGTCGCGACGTGCGCTCGCCCGCAGGAGCAGGTCCCAATCCTCGTTCTGACTCTGCGGAGCGGCTTCGTTCACCAGTCCGATTCCCTCGAGGAGGCTGGCTCGCCTGATCAAGAACGTCGACGAATGCAACATGGCCATCCGCGATTGCAGCAAGTCGGCATGGGTGACCACTGGGCGGTCGGCGAGACGGGCGACGACTCGATCCTCGAACTCGACATTGATCGCCGTCGTCGCGAATTCTGCTTCCGGGACGCTGAGCAGGCGTTGCACCTGGGTCGCGAGCTTGTCGGGCAACCAATGATCGTCGTCGTCGAGGAAGGCCACCAGCTCAGCAGAGCTCGACAGGATTCCTGAGTTTCGCGCTCCTGCGAGGCCAGGTGTTCGGGTGTTGCTGATGACTCGGACGGGAACGGTTCCGTCTGCTTGCAAGGTCGGGTCTTCAGGCGCCCGGTCGAAGACAACCACCACTGACAGCGTGCCGTCGTACTGCTGCGACCGCACCGAATCTATCGCGCGCCGAACCAGCTCCGGGCGATCGTGGGTCGGGACGACCACCTCGACCGACGGCGCCGCGCGTCCGCTCACCGCGTCCGTCCGGCCCTGAGGTACCCGTACCCCATCATTACCGGAAAGGTCAGTGTGGAGACGACGCGCCGGGCCCGCGGATCCAGTTCGCTACGCCAGGCCTCATCGGCACGCAGTTGAACGTCGCCGGTCTGGAATCGCATGGGATTGCCCGCGACCTGGTGCGCGCTCGCGAGCGTCACCGTGTCGGCGTGGATGAACCCGCCGACGCCCGCCGGGTCGAGGTCGAGAAAGCGCGCCGCGGCCTCGACGGTCGGGCCAGGCAGTTGGACGAGATCCTCGTACTCGATTCGGCTGACCGGCACGCCGGCCCGGCGCAGGCCCATGAATGCGAGGTTGTGCGCGTCCCACAGCAGCGCCGCTTTCCATGGCGAGTAGCGATCCATCGTCGGCTTGAGCGACTGGTCGCCCGCTTCGGGGCGCGCGACGTCCTTGCTCCACGAGTACGCGACACCGCGGCTGTCGCGAACGATGTGCAGGACGCGCATGTCGAGGTCGGCGCCGGCTCCCGCGCGCAGCGCGAACGCGGTCGACGCGTTCTTGCTCGAATCGGTGACCACCTGCGCGCCACTGACCTTCTTCGCTGCCGCGTAGACCTTCCGGAAGTAGTCGGAGTACTCGTGCAAGTCGCGATTGGGCCGTGGGTCGCGCAACGCACGTACCGTGCCCGGCAGCGCGCGGAACCGGTCGACGCGCGCACGCAGGCCGAGCACGCGGCCGACGTCGACCCGCGTCCAGCCGCCGAACGCTACGTGGCCCACCTCGGTCCAGAACGGGCACTTCGAAAACGCCAGGCCACAACCGCACAACTCGTCCTCGGCCACCCCGCGGCGCCACAGATGCACAACTTCACCAAGCGCGCAGACGCCGGACACTTCACCGAGGAGTCGCTCCAACAGCGTCGACCCGCTGCGCCCGAAGCCACCGATGAAGCAGACGTCGATGGCGGTCACGGATTCACGATCTCATCACGCTCGCCCGCACGCCTATCGACGGATCTTTTCGATGACGACGGTGGTCGAGATTGCCGGCGTGCGAGGCAGGTAGACAACCTGACACAGTTCGGACAGGTGATCGAAACGGCCCTGCCAGTCGTCGCCCATGACCAGCACGTCGGCTTCGTACTTCTGGATGTAATCAGCCTTCTGCTCGAGCGACTCTTCGAGGAATACCTGGTCGACGCAGCGCAATCCACGCACGATCTCACAGCGCTCGAACTCGCTGTAAACCGGTTCGCGGCCCTTCTTGGCGACGTTCAACGCGTCGGTCGAGACGCCGACCGTGAGCGTGTCCGCGAGGTCGGCGGCTCGTTCGAGGATGCGCAGGTGGCCGAGATGGAACACATCGAACGTGCCGAACGTCAAGGCATTACTGGTCATCACAGACTCCGAGGTTCATGTATTCGTAGTGGGGAGCCGACGTCGGCTCTTGACCAACCCGGTGAGCTCGAACATCTCGCGCCAGCGCACCAACCCGGCAAGGAATGCCACGCTGCTGACCACGAGCGCAATCGCAACGACGATCTCGCTGTGCCCTGACACGAACCAGGCGATCAGCGGAACGACCAGGTAGCACACCCCACTCAGGACGTAGGCGAGATAGGTGCTCCGGTCGAACGGATGCAGGCCGAGGCGCCGCCAGACGAGGGCGAGCGGAAGCAGGTTCGATCCGAAGATCCCAGCCATCCACCCGATTGCCGCACCGAGGATGCCGAACCTCGGGATCAAGGTCAGATCGACCGCGACGTTGAGACCGAGCGCGACCACGGTGGTGAACAGATTCCAGGTCGTGCGGCCGGCCATGATGATCACCGTGTCGACCACGCCGACGCCGCTGGCCACGAGCATCGCAATCGACAGCAGGACGACGACGACCGTCCCGCTGTGGTACTTGCCGCCGAAGAACTTCAAGTAGATCGGCGCCAGGGCGGCGGCCGTGCCGAACAGGGGCCAGCTCAGCAGGACCAGCCATGTCGTCGACACCCGATACAGATCCCGTGCGCGTGCGGTGGCGTGTGTCGCGATGGCTTCGCTCATCCGTGGCTGCACCGCGGTGTTGACCGCCTGGTTGATGAACTGGCCGACAACCAGGAAGCGGGTTGCTGCGGTGTAGATGGCGGCCTCGGTGGCACCGCGCATCGCAGCGACGATGATGATGTCGAGGCGCTGCATGGCAAGCTGCGCGACGCTCGCTATTGCACGCGGTAGGGAGAATCGCCAGAACTCGCGCAGGATTGCTCGATCCGGGTCCGCGACGACGTGCTGTTGGCCAGACCGGTGGATCACCTTGCGCAAGCTGAAGACACCGGCCGCGGCAGCGGCGAGGTACGGCACCGTCCACCCGATGCCGATCCCACCGTGCCACCCCAGCGCGACCGCTGCGACGACCAACACCAACTGGATGCCGGGTCGCCCGATCTTCTCGATGACGATGGTCGGCAACATCCGCCGATACCCACGGGTCGCGGCCATGCACAAGTCGTATGCCACGGTCACCGGCAGAACGACCGCAAGCAGGCGGAGCAATCCGGCTGAGTGTGCCACCGGATCACCCAAGCCGTGCGCGATCTCGGGAGCAAAGGCGAACATGGCGACGCCCATGAGCACTGCGAGCGCCAGCGTAGGGGTTAGCGCCGCCCGAATGGCCGTCGGAATCCGCTCGATCTGGCGGGTCGCTCGCCACCGAGCCACGAAGAAGACCAGCCCGGTATCCGCGCCCAGCCGCCCGATCACTTCGAGCAACAAGAACACCGACGTGGCAGCGAAGAATCGACCTGCCTCGTCCGAGGACACCGACCGTGCGATCACGATCGTCAGGCCGAAGTTCGCAACTGCCGACACTGCTGCGCCCAGCAAGTTGCCCAGACCGCCGCGCGCCAGCCCCCGATAGTCGCTGGCGGGCGACTGCGCGGCCACGTCGACGTCGGTCATGACGACCTCGCGTGTGCGCGCGAGCGCAGCGCGACGTGTGTCAGGCGGGGGTAGACCACAACGACTCCGATCCGCGGACGCGCCGAGCACCAGGCGCATGGACGCGCCGCCGCGCGTGCGTCGCCCCGACGTGCATATACCCGCTTTACCTTACGGGCTGGGCTTCGAGACCGCCTGGGGACGAGCGGAACGGACAAGCGGAAGGGACGAGCCGATCAGAAGGCACCCTTGGCATGGACCACAGCACCGAAGGTCTTGAGCAGGACGAGCAGGTCGAGTGACAGGGACCAGTTCTCGACGTAGCGCAGGTCGATTCGCACCGACTCCTCCCACGTGAGGTGGCTCCGGCCGCTGATCTGCCACAGGCCGGTCATGCCGGGCTTGACCAACAAGCGCCGCCGGACGTCGCCGCCGTACTGCTCGACCTCGGACGGCAACTGTGGCCGCGGACCGACCAGCGACATCGACCCGGTCAACACGTTGAACAGCTGCGGGATCTCATCGATCGAGAAGCGCCGGATGAACCGGCCGACGCGGGTGACGCGTGGGTCGGCCTTGATCTTGAACAGCGTGCCGCCTTCGACCTCGTTGTAGGCCTGCAGGCTCGCGAGCTGCTCTTCGGCGTTGTCGACCATCGAGCGGAACTTGATCATGCGGAACGTCTTGCCGTTGCGGCCGACACGGGTCTGGAGGAACAGCGCCGGCCCGGCGCTCGTCACGCGCACCGCGAGCGCGACCAGCACGAGCAGTGGCGAGAAGAGCATCAGCAGCAGGGCGGCCGTCAGTCGGTCGAAGCACGACTTCACCAGCCGCCGTAGTCCGTGCAGTTCGGGTTCGGCGACGTAGAGCAGCGGAAGCGCGCCGACCTGCTGGATGCTGATGCGACGTCCGGCCACCTCGGTGAGGGCCGGCAGGACCACGAGGTCGGTGTCCATGCCCTCGAGCTGCCAGGAGATCCAACGCAGCCGCTCGGCGCTGATGCGGTTGTCGACCACGGCGACTGTCGTCACGCCGGTCGCCCGGACTGCCTCGCGGATCGAGTCGACATCGCCGCACAGCGGGATCGCGCGCTCGTCGAGCTCGGTCAGGGTCGTTGCGTTACCGACGGAGGAGTCCGCGTCGGACGGGATGCTGACCACGCACGCGGCACGCACCCGCAGGCCGTTCTCGGTGTTGCGCATCAGGGTGTCGCTGAACGCGGCGATTGCGTCGGGGCCGCCGACGGCAAGCACCGGGACGAGCGCCTCACCTGCGCGACGGCGGTGATGCACGATCTTGCGCAGGCCGAAGCGGAACGCGACGCTGAGGATGAGCGTGGCCGGCAGCGCGAGAAGCACGAAGCCACGCGACAGATCGGAATGACTGGCGTAGGCGATGAACGTGATGAGCGCGGTGACCAGCAGGAAGGCCTTGCCGAGTCGCTCGTACTCGGCCGCGCCCGCGCCGAGGATTCGGACCTCGTAGGCACGGCTCAGCCCGGCGACGGCAATCCAAGCAATGGGGAACAGCACCAGTAGCACGACCGGAATCGGCTCGAAGCGTCCGAACGTCGTGCCGAACCGGACACCGAAGGCGACAAGCGTCGCGCAGATCGCCGCGCTGAGGTCGGCGATGACGGCCGCTACCTGGTAGGCGCCGCGCCAGCGCGAGGCGCGTGCACCGGTGTAGGGCAACTGCTCAGGAACCGACTGGCGGGTGGGTTCGATCGCCGGGTGATCGACAACCGGCTCGGCGACGATCTCGATGCGCTCGGTCAACCGGCGCACGGCACGACCGGTCAAGCCGTGCAGCGACTGCTCCGGCGCCTCGCGCACGGCTGTCAGCGCCACAGGCGCACAACTGTCATCGTCTTGCCCGGCGCCAAAGGTCGCCGAAAAGGCCCCACTCATCCCCATGCCCCCCTGCCAACGCCCACGTTGCACACGTGTGCGCTCTCCGCTCGTCATGGCGATTAGCCACGCCGTTGCGGGGACACGAGTCTCATCGTCGACGCGCCATACCCCCCGGTATGCCGCTACACCGCCGATGACACGGCGATGCCGACTAGAGCAGAGACCGAACCGAACTAAACCCCTCGCGTGTGAGCGAGCGGCCTAGGACGAACCGATCCACATCTCCCCGCCGTCGCGATGGCCAGGGCTGATTCCCCAATCAGTGATCCAGGCGTCCTGCGACTTAACAACAGTTTCGCAGGAAATAATCTCAGCGCAAGCCGAGATTCAAAAAATGTCTGTTCGGGCAACTGTGACGCGTGTCAGGCATCTCGATCACCCACGGGTCTGCTCGAAGTGGTATGCGTCAGCAACCATCGCGCGCAGATCGCGCGACGGCGCCCACCCCAGCACCTGCAGCGCCCGTTCGTTCGAGGCCACGAGCCGTGGCGGATCACCGGCACGGCGCGGTGCTTCCACTACCGGAACCTCACGCTCGGTCACCTCAGTCACGGTTGTCAGTACCTCGCGTACCGAATATCCCGTGCCGCTGCCCAGGTTGATCACGTGGTGTTTACCGGCCTGCGCCGCCGTCAACGCGGCCAGGTGCGCCTCGCCGAGATCGACGACGTGCAGGTAGTCGCGAACGCACGTTCCATCCGGCGTGTCGTAATCGGTGCCGAACAAGCTCAACCGGGCGCCCGAACCCATTGCGGCCCGGAGCGCGTTCGGGATCAGATGCGTCTCGGTCGCGTGCCGCTCGCCGTAGGACAGGCCTTCGACGGTGTGCAGGGCACCGGCCACGTTGAAGTAGCGCAGGCTGATCGCCGCGAGCCCGTAGCTGGCGGCGTAATCGGCCAGGGCGAGATCGATCGCCAGCTTGGTCGACCCGTAGGGACTTGTCGGTCGAGCAGGAGCGTCCTCGGTGATCGGCTGCTCGGCGACCTCCCCGTACGTCGCGGCCGAGGACGAGAACACGATGCGGTCGACGCCGTAGGCGCGCAACGAGTCGACGAGCGCGATCGTCCCGACGACGTTGTTGCGCCAGTACAGGGACGGCTCCTGGGTCGACTCGCCCACCAACGACTTGGCGGCGAAGTGGATCGCGGCGTCGATTCCCCAGTCGCCCAGGCGGCCGTCCAGGGCGGTGATCGGCAACTCGTGGAACTCGGCACCCGGCGGAACGGCATCGGCGTGTCCGGTCGAGAGATCGTCGACGACGACCACCTCGTGACCGTCGGCGAGCAGCTGGGCGACGACCACGCTGCCGATGTAGCCGGCACCGCCGGTGACGAGTACGCGCATTCCGAGACCCTATCCAGCATCGGATTTCTGGCACGCAAAGCCGTGTGGGTTTGTCCGTTGACACCCTCCTGGGTCAGGTCTGCAATGGCTTCGTCCGTCACCGGGACGAGCGCAAGTCAGCACAGTCGGGAGGCAGGAATGAGCGTCCTCGTCATCACCACCCTGGCGGCCGATAGCGCCGCATTCGAGAAGGTCATGAGCGAGAACGGTGACACGCTGCGCGGCATCTCCGAGCAGGCCCGTGAGAAGGGAGCCACCAGGCACCTGTTCGCCGACGACGGCGCGGGCAACATCCTCATCGTCGACGAATGGGACTCCCGCGAGTCCTTCGACGCGTTCTTCGGCTCGCAGCCGGAGATCGGTCGGATGATGCAGGAAGTCGGTGTGAGCGGGCCGCCGTCCACGACCTCGTATCGAGTGATCGAGACCGTCGACCGGTTCTAACCGCAATTCGGCGGTACAAACGGGTGCCGTCGCCGACCGGGCATGCGCAAGGATGAATCGGTGCATGCCAGTCTCGACGCCCCGCTAGACCTGCCCACCGACGCGCCGGGCTCGGCGTCCTCCGACGACGCCGAACTGCGCGCGGACGTGCGGCGGGTCGCCGCCCTGCTCGGCGAGTCTCTCGTCCGTCAGCAGGGGCAGCACGCGCTCGACCTTGTCGAACGTGTCCGCACGCTGACCAAGCTCAGCAAGGAGCAACCGGACGAGCACCGCAGCGCCGCGGAGGAGGTACGGGCGCTGCTCGCACAGTTGCCGATCGACACGGCCGCGGTGTTGGTGCGTGCGTTCGCCGACTACTTCCATCTGGCCAACGTCGCCGAGCAGGTGCACCGGGTTCGCCTGCTGCGCCACCGGCCCGCCGATGCGGGCTGGCTGGCGCGTGCCGTCGCTGCCGTCGCCGGCGAGAAGGGTCCGGACGCGCTGACTGCGGCGATCAACCAGCTGGCCGTCCGTCCGGTGTTCACGGCACACCCGACCGAGGCGAGCCGCCGGTCGATCCTGACGAAGTTGCGCCGGGTCGCTGACGTGCTCGCCGTGCCGACGGCGCCGGAGTCGACCGCGCGTCGACGTCAGGACCGTGAGCTGGCCGAGGTCATCGACCTGATCTGGCAGACCGACGAGTTGCGGCAGACGCGCCCGACGCCGCTCGACGAGGCCCGCAACGTCGTCTACTACCTGCGTGATCTGGTCGACGCGACCTTGCCCGAGCTTGTCGGCGACCTTGCTGCCGAGCTCGCGGCGCACGGCGCCGATTTCGCGGTCGACGCCCGGCCGCTGAGTTTCGGGACCTGGATCGGCGGCGACCGTGACGGCAACCCGAATGTGACGGCAGCGGTCACCCGCGACGTGCTGCGGCTGCAACATCACGTCGCCGCTCAGGCCATTACGCGTTCGCTGAACCTGCTCATCGCGGAGCTGTCGTCGTCGACGACCGTCGTCGCCGCGGCGCCGGAGCTGACGACCTCGCTCGAAGCCGATCTCGCCGTGCTCGACATCGACCCGCGATTGATCGAGCTGAACGCCACTGAGCCGTACCGGCTCAAACTGACGTGCATCAACGCGAAGATCGCGAACACGCGCCGTCGTGTCGACGACGGAACTCCGCACGTCCCCGGTCGCGACTATCTCGGTACCGATCAGCTGCGCGCGGAGTTGGCGATGCTCGGCGACTCGTTGCGCGCCAACGCCGGTGAGCTGATCGCCGACGGCTTGCTGGCCGGTGTGCAGCGCACGATTGCAGTCTTCGGGCTGCATCTCGCGACGATGGACGTGCGCGAGCACGCCGACGCACATCACCACGTGCTCGGCCAACTCGTCGACCGTCTTGTGGAGGAGACGTGGCTGTATGCCGACGTGCCGCGCGACTACCGCATGCGGCTGCTGTCGAAGGAGCTCGCGTCGCGCCGCCCGCTGGCGTCCGTCCCGCCGCCACTGGACGAAGCCGGCACGAAGACCTTCGCGGTGTTCACCGAGATCCGGCGTGCGATCGAGACATACGGGCCGGAGGTCATCGAGAGCTACATCGTGTCGATGACCCGCGGCGCCGACGACGTGTTCGCCGCCGTCGTGCTGGCGCGCGAGGCGGGACTGGTCGACGTCCACGGCGCCGGGCCGCAAGGCCGGCGCGAACCGTTCGCACAGATCGGGTTCGTGCCGCTGCTCGAAACCGTCGACGAACTGCGCCGTTCAGGTGAGGTCATCAGCGACCTCCTGTCGGACCCGACGTACCGGCTGGTCGTGAAGCTGCGTGGCGACGTGCAGGAGGTGATGCTCGGCTACTCCGACTCGAACAAGGAAGCCGGGATCACCACGTCCCAATGGGAGATCCACAAGACGCAGCGCACGCTGCGCGACATCGCTGCTCGCCACGGCGTGCGCCTGCGGCTGTTCCACGGCCGCGGCGGCACGGTCGGCCGCGGCGGCGGACCGACGTACGACTCGATCCTCGCCCAACCGTGGGGCGTGCTCGACGGCGAGATCAAGTTCACCGAGCAGGGCGAGGTCATCTCCGATAAGTACGCGCTGCCCGAACTGGCGCGCGAGAATCTCGAGCTCACGGTCGCTGCGACGCTGCAAGCCTCGGAGCTGCACAAGGCGCCGCGGCAGTCCGACCGTCAACTCACGACGTGGGACGCGTGCATGGAAAAGGTGTCCGACGCCGCGTTCGCCGCCTACCGCGCGCTGATCGACGACAAGCAGCTGCCCGACTACTTCCTCGCCTCGACCCCGGTCGAGCAGCTCGGTTCGCTGAACATCGGCTCGCGTCCGGCACGGCGGCCGTCCTCGGGCGGCGGGATCGAAGGCCTGCGGGCGATCCCCTGGGTGTTCGGCTGGACCCAGTCGCGCCAGATCGTGCCGGGGTGGTTCGGCGTCGGCTCGGGGTTGGCGGCCGCGCGCGAGGCCGGGCTGGACGACGTCCTGTCGGAGATGCACGAGCAATGGCACTTCTTCCGCACCTTCGTCTCGAATGTCGAGATGACGCTGGCGAAGACCGATCTCGACATCGCGGCGCACTACGTGGAGACCTTGGTACCCGAGCCGCTACAGCGGTTGTTCGACGTCGTCCGCGCCGAACACGAGCGGACCGTGCACGAGGTTCTGCGAATCACCGGCGAGTCGGCGCTGCTCGACAATTCGCCAGTCCTGCAAAGGACGTTCTCGGTCCGCGATGCCTATCTCGACCCGATCTCGTACCTGCAGGTCGAGTTGCTGCGCCGCGTCCGGGAAGACGCCGAGAACGTGTCGCAAGACCTGCGGCGCGCCCTGCTGCTGACGATCAACGGAGTCGCCGCGGGGCTGCGGAACACCGGCTGACGGTCGCGTCCGAAAACCGCCAGTCGCTGTCCGTGCTGCGGTTTACCGTGGACGAGTGATCCTCCCTGACTTCGACACCTGCTACCGGGCGGTGCAGTCCCGCGACACCCGCTTCGACGGGTGGTTCTTCACTGCGGTGCGGACGACGGGAATCTACTGCCGCCCGTCCTGCCCGGCGATCACGCCGAAGCCCGGCAACGTCACGTTTCATCCGAGCGCGGCCGCCGCGCAGCGAGCCGGCTACCGCGCGTGCAAGCGATGCCGTCCGGACGCGTCGCCGGGCTCGCCGGAATGGAACGTGCGTGGCGATCTCGTCGGACGTGCCTTGCGCCTGATCGGCGACGGCGTGATCGACCGTGAAGGCGTGCCCGGGCTCGCTCGACGACTTGGCTACTCCGAACGGCAGGTGCACCGATCGCTGGTCGCCGAGGTCGGCGCAGGTCCGCTCGCACTCGCCCGCGCGCAGCGCGCCCAGACCGCGCGCGTGTTGCTCGAGACCACCGACATCCCCGTCACCGACGTTGCGTTCGGCGCAGGGTTCGCGAGCGTGCGGCAATTCAACGAGACCATCCAGGAGGTGTTCGCGAGCACGCCGACGGTGCTGCGTACGGCGCGCCGCAAGGGTGGGTCGCCCGAACCGGGTGTCGTCACGCTCCGGCTGCCCTACCGCGAGCCGCACGACATCGGCTTCACGCTCGACTTCCTCGGCGCGCACGCAGTTGCGGCGCTCGAGACCTACGTAGAGGGCACCTACACGCGGGCACTCCGTGCGCCGAGCGGGCCCGCCCTCGTGTCGATCTCGGGCGCAGCAGACGCCCTGCGGTGCACCGTTCGGCTGCGCGACACGCGTGATCTGGTCACGGTGGTCGCCCGAGTACGCCGCTTGTTCGACCTCGACGCCGATCCGGTCGCCACCGACACCGCATTGTCCGCAGACGCGTCGCTGGCACCCCTCGTGCTCAAGCGTCCCGGCCTGCGCGCACCGGGCTCGGTCGACGGATTCGAGACCGCCGTCCGCACCGTTGTCGGACAACAGATCTCGGTGCGCGGCGCTCGCTCGGTCTTGGGCCGCATCGTCGCCGAGCACGGCGAGCCGGCCTTCGACGGCGAGCCGTGGCGGTTGTTCCCGGCGCCGCAGGTGCTTGCCGAACTCGGTCCCGAGACGTTGCCGATGCCGCGTGCGCGCGGCCGCACGGTCGCTGCGCTTGCCGCGGCAACCGCCGACGGGCTCGAACTCGATCCCGGCGCCGATCGTGACGAGGTGCGGGCCACCCTGCTGGCGATGCCCGGTATCGGTCCGTGGACTGCCGACTACCTGCGGATGCGCACGATGTCCGACCCGGACGTCCTGCTCGCCAGTGATCTGGTCGTACGGCGCGCCGCTGCAGACCTCGACATCGATCTGTCCGACGGGCGTCCTCCGTGGGCGCCGTGGCGCACCTACGCCACCTATCACCTGTGGGCTCATCTCGTCGCCGACGAATGGGCCGACCTGCGATGATCACCACTGAGGAGAACACCATGTTGTACACCGTCATCCCGTCACCGCTCGGCGAGCTGGTGGCAACCCGCGACGAGGTCGGTATCACCGGCCTGTACCTGCCAACCGGCAGGAACGCAGTCACCCCAAAGGACGACTGGACGCGCGATGACAGCGCCTTCGACGACCTGCGCGCACAGCTGGCGCAGTACTTCGCCGGCGAACGCCGCGAATTCGCACTGCCGCTGCACGCGTCCGGCACCGTGTTCCAGAAGCGGGTGTGGGCCGCGCTGCTGGAGATTCCCTACGGCGAGACCGCGAGCTACGGCGCGACCGCAAACGCGATCGGTGCGCCCACGGCGTCACGTGCGGTCGGGCTGGCGAACGGCCAGAACCCGATCTCGATCATCGTCCCGTGCCACCGGGTGATCGGCGCGAACGGCTCGCTCACCGGTTACGGCGGCGGCATCGAGGCCAAGCAGTGGCTCCTCGCGCACGAGGCAGCCCAAGCTGGTTTGTTCGCCGAGATCTAGTGGAATTCGTTTTGGGCGAGTTCGAGGCCCTCGGTCAATAGCGCTTGCGTCGCGTCGGCGGCGCGGTCGATCAGGTAGGCCAGTTCCTTGCGCTCGTTCGTCGCGAACTCACGCAGGACGAAGTCGGCAGGGTCCTGGCGGCCGGGCGGCCGTCCGATGCCGAACCGGATGCGGGCGAACTCGGGTGACCCGAGCGCCGAGATCATCGACCGCAAGCCGTTGTGGCCGCCGGCGCCGCCGCCCTGCTTGAGGCGGATCGCGCCGAAGTCGAGATCGAGATCGTCGTGTGCGACGATCACGCGCTCGACAGGGGTCTTGAAGAAGCGGGCGGCGGCGTTGACCGGGCCGCCGGATTCGTTCATGTACGACATCGGCTTGGCGAGTACGACAGGGACGCCGCCCAGGCGTCCTTCGACAATCTCGCAGCGCGATCGGTGGGCCTTGAACCGCGCGCCGATGCGCTCGGCAAGCAGCTCCACGACCGCGAATCCGATGTTGTGCCGCGTCGCCGCGTAGCGCGGCCCTGGGTTGCCGAGGCCCACGATCAGACAGCGGTCGTCGGCCACGGCAACGCGGACTGATTACTCGGCAGAGTCGCCGGACTCCGCCTTCGCGTCGCCCGACTCGCCGCCGTCGGTGCTCTCGGCGGCCTCGTCGCCCTCGCCCTCCGGCTGGTCCTCGACGATGCCCAGCTCGTCGGCAGCCTCGGCCATCTCGGCCTCGATCTCTTCCTCGGTCGGGGCCTCGTTCATGGCGAGGAGGACCTGGGCCGGGTCGGTGATCAGCGTGGCGCCGGCCGGCAAGGTCAGGTCGGCAGCGGTGATCTGCTCGCCGATCTTGAGGTTCTCGATGCTGACGGCGATCTCGGTCGGCAGGTTCGTGGCCTCGGCCTCGAGCGACACGACGGTGTGTTCCTGCGCGAGCAGGCCGCCGGGCGCCACGTCGCCGCTGATTGCCAGCGGGACGTCGATGGTGACCTTCTCACCGCGGCGCACCGCGAGCAGGTCGACGTGGTCGAAGGTGCCCTTGATGGCGTGGCGCTGGATCGCCTTCGGGATCGCCAGCTGCTCTTCACCGTTGAGGTCCAGCGTGAGCAGGACGTTGGCACCGCCATGGCGAACTGCGTTCGTGAATTCGCGGGCTGGCAGTGAGACGTGCCGCGGGTCAGCCCCGTGGCCGTAAATGACTGCCGGAATCATGCCGGCGCGGCGGGTACGGCGGGCACCACCCTTGCCGAACTCGGTACGTGCTTCGGCGCTGAGCCGGACCTCGGACACTGCAGAACTCCTGAAATCTCGATCGTATGCATGTACGCGATGCCGCAGAAGGGACAGACGCTGACGCGCGTCGCAAGGCGACACCGCGTCGATCACGGATGTTCGCGGGGCGAACGTCCCTCGCCGGGGCAACCCCACCAGAGTAACGGGTACGGAGGCGGCCGTGTGCGCCGGTGTCAGTGCGCGGCCAGGCGCGACGCGCGGGCAGCGGTGAACCGGACGCCGGTCACGTCCGTGTGCGCAATAGCCCGCGCGACAACGGGGCCGCGCGGGCGCCCGAACTCGCTACGTCGAGAGGTGCTCACGATGAGAGGCAATCGACCTGTCCGCTCGCTGATCCGCACCCGCCGTGCCGGCACCGTCTGCGGTGTCGTTGCAGCCGGCGCCGTCTGCATCGCCGGAGTCGCGGTCGGAGTCGCGCCCGCACAAGCCGCCCACCCGAATCGCCACACGCAGGCGCCGCGCGTCACGCAGCACAATCTCGTATCGGACCAGCCCGGGCACGCCCGCCTCACCGACGCGTCGCTGGTCAATGCGTGGGGCATGTCGCACGGCCCGAACACCCCGCTGTGGGTGTCGGACAACGGCTCGGACGTGAGCACGCTCTACTCCAAGACGGGCGGCCCCACCACACTCAGCAAGGTGCCGCTGACGGTGAGCATCCCGAGCGGCGCCCCCACCGGCCAGGTCTTCAACGACACGAAGGGCTTCGTCGTCCCTGGCACGGGGCAGCCGGCGCTGTTCATCTTCGACTCGGAGAACGGCGTCGTGTCGGCGTGGAACCAGTCCGTGTCACCGAATACGGCAGCCGAGCAGGTGGCCCACACGGCGAACGCCGTCTACAAAGGGCTCGCTCTGGTCCACAGTCCGTTCGGGCCCCTGCTGCTGGCCACCGACTTCCATCACGGTCGTGTCGACGTGTTCAACCGCAGGTTCACCCGGCTGCACGTCCCCGGCCTGTTCCAGGACGACAACCTGCCGCACGGCTACGCACCGTTCGGGATCGCCACGATTGCCGGTCGCGTCATCGTCACGTATGCCAAGCAGGACTCGGCCGCGCACGACGACGTCAAGGGCGCCGGCCACGGATTCGTCGACGTGTTCACCACGTATGGCGCGTTCGTCCGTCGGCTCGTCACCCGGGGCGATCTGAACTCGCCGTGGGGTCTCGTCCGGGCACCGAGCACGTTCGGGCACTGGGCCGGTCAATTGCTGGTGGGCAACTTCGGCGATGGCTTGATCCACGCGTACCGGCTGACGGACGGCACCGAACTCGGCACGCTGCGTGACCACAACGACCACGCTGTCGTGATCGACGGGTTGTGGGGTCTGCTCCGCGGCGACCCGTCGGCCGGCGGCAGTAACGCGGTGTGGTTCAGCGCCGGGCCGGACGGCGAGGCGCACGGCCTGCTCGGGACGCTGACCGCGGGCTAGCGCGACTGCTACCGAGCAGCGGCCTTCTTGTACCTGCGCACCGACAGCGGCACGAACACCGCGACCAGCACGATGCACCACAGCAACGTGTAGATCTCGGGGTGCAGCATCGACCAGTCGTTGCTCGGTGGCTTCGCGCCGCCGGTGTTGCCGAATAGTTCGCGCGCAGACTGGGTGACGGTCGAGACCGGGTTCCAGTTGGCGATCACGCGCAGCACGGACGGGAAGTGCTGCGTCGGGACGAACGTGTTCGCGATGAAGGTCGCCGGGAAGATCACCATGAACGAGGCGTTGTTCACGACCTCCGGCGAGGGGACGATCAGGCCGACCAGCGCCATGACCCATGAGATCGCGTAGGCGAACGCCAGCAGGATCAAGAAGCCCGCCACGGCGTGGGCGACGTCGGTGCGGATTCGCCAGCCGACAATCAGGCCGGTCACGGCCATCACGATCAGCGTGATCACGTTGTAGCCGACGTCGGCCGTCGTGCGACCCACCAGCACTGCCGAGCGGGACATCGGCAGCGACCGGAATCGGTCGATGATGCCCTTCTGGATGTCATCGGCCATTCCGGCGCCGGTGAACGTCGCGCCGAACACGACCGTCTGGGCGAAGATGCCCGGGATCAGGAACTCGCGGTACGACACGCCTGGTGTGAAGGTGCTGATGGCGCTGCCGAACACGTAGGCGAACAGCAGGATGAACATGATCGGCGAGATCGTCGTGAAGACGAGGATGTCGGGCACTCGCTTGATCTTGATCAGGTTGCGCTTGGCGACGATCGCGCCGTCGACCGCGACCTTGACCGCCGCGTTCATCGCGCTGCCCCGGCCGGCTGGCTCGGCTGCTCGTCGTCGGCGCCCGCGGCCCTGTCGGCCTTATCGGCCTTATCGGCCTTGTCGGCGTCGTCGGCTTCGGCGCGATGTCCGGTCAGTGCGAGGAAGACGTCGTCGAGCGTCGGTCGTCGAAGTCCGATGTCGAGGATCGTCACGTGGGCGGCGTCGAGCTCGCGAAGGGCCTCGGTCAGGACACCGGCGCCGCCACGGACCGGTGCGATGAGCCGTCGGGTGTGCTTGTCGACGTCGACATCACTGACTGCGACCCGGTCGAGCACACTCTTCGCGGGCGCGAGGTCGTCGACCGAGCCGACGACCACCTCGATGCGCTCGCCGCCGACCTGGGCCTTGAGCGCATCGGACGTGCCCTGCGCGATGCGCTTGCCGTGGTCGATCACCAGGATGTCGTCGGCGAGCCGATCGGCCTCTTCGAGGTACTGCGTCGTGAGCAATACGGTCGTACCCGTATTGACCAACTTGGTGATCACCTCCCACATGTCGTTGCGGCTGCGCGGATCGAGACCCGTGGTCGGCTCGTCCAGGAACAGCACCGGTGGCGCGGCGACCAGCGCGCCGGCAAGGTCGAGGCGGCGGCGCATGCCGCCGGAGTAGGTCTTCACGGGGCGGTCGGCGGCGTCGGTGAGCGAGAACTGCTCGAGCAATTCGTTGGACCTCGCCTTGGAGCGCCGCGGGTCGAGCCCGTACAGCCGCGCGACCATGTGCAGGTTCTCGTAGCCGGTGAGGTATTCGTCGACCGCGGCGTACTGGCCCGACACACCGATGTGCGCGCGAACCTGACCGGCCTGCTTGCGCACGTCGTAACCGGCGACCTCGGCAGTGCCCCCGTCGGCATCGAGCAGCGTCGTCAGGATGCGCACTGCGGTTGTCTTGCCGGCCCCGTTCGGGCCGAGGACCGCGAGCACGCTCGCCTCGGGAACGGCGAGGTCGAGGCCATCGAGCGCCCGGACCTTGCCGTAGATCTTGACCAGGCCGCTGGCCTCTACGACGTCGCTCATCACACACCCTCTCGATCGAACCCGAACCCTAGGAGACGGGGACGACAAGGGACAACGATTTGATCAACTGTTCGCCGAGGGCGGATCGAGAACGCGATCCGCGGCACCGCGGACGACTGCCGCGACGCCACCCGCGCTGTGGTCGGCCCGTTGCAGGTCGGTGCCGGTCCCGCGCCGCCACAGATCGTCGACCAGTCGGTGGACGAGGTCCGCGTCCCCGTTTCGTGCCAGCGCGCCGCCGAGTTCGTCCAGCATGCGATCGACCAGGTCGCCGGCCGGGCGCAACGAGGCTGTGAATACGTCCACCAGCTCGCCGCTCAGCCCGAATCGAGCAGCCCGCCACGCTGCGGCACGCAATCGCTCCGGGACGAGGTCGACATGACCCGCAGTCAGTGCCGTCTCGACGGCCGCACGGCACAGCGCCGCGAGCCGCACCGAGTCGACGACCTGCTGCCCGCTGTCGGCGACGCGGAATTCGACCGTCGGGTACTTGGCCGACAACCTGACGTCGTAATAGATCATCGCGGGGTCGACCGCAGCGCCCGTGGCCACTGCTTCGGCAACGCGCCGGTCGTACTCGTCCGGGTCGCCGAACCGCGACGTCGGACCTGCGGTTGGCCAACGTCCCCACGCGATCGTCCGATAGCTGCTGTAGCCCGAATCGCGGCCTGCCCAGAACGGCGAGTTGGCGCTCATGGCCAGGAGCACCGCCATCCAGCGGCGCACCCCGTCGATCGCCACGACGCCTTCGGCCCGCGACCCGACAGACACGTGGACGTGCGTGCCGCAGGTGAGCTGGTCGGCGGCGACCAGCCCGTACTGCCGCTCCATGCGCTGGTAGCGCTCGTCGGGCGTCGGTTCGGGGAGGGTTGCGGACGGACTGGTGCCTAGCCCGGCGACGAGCACGCCCCGCTCACGAGCGGCGGTCACGAGTTCGCTGCGCCGGGCATGCAGGTCGGCGCCCAACGCGTCCAGCTCGACCTGTGGCTCGGACGCGATCTCGGCCTGCTCGAGCTTGAGCTCGTGCTCGACAGCGGTCGTCGGGTCCTCGGCCAACTGCTCCCCCACCCGGGCCGGCCGACCGGCGCCGGTGAACAGCAGCAGCTCCTCCTCGACCCCGACCGTGCGTCGGCCGCGGTCGGACGGGTCTGTGGCTTGCGTCGAGCTCGTCGAGGTCACCCGGAAAGCCTGACACGGCCGTCGATACGATCGACCCCGATGCCCGTCGTCGAGATCGCCGACGCAGTGCGCGTACGCGTACCAGCCAAGGTCAACCTGCACCTGTCTGTCGGCGGCGCGCGCCCGGACGGTTACCACGATCTGACGACCGTCTTCCAGGCAGTGAGCGTCTATGACGAGGTCGTCGCCCGTGGCGCCGACGGCATCCACGTCAAGACAACCGGCCCGTACGCCCGGGGCGTCCCGACCGACGACGCGAACCTCGCCTGGCGGGCCGCGGAGCTGCTCGCCGCGCACACCGGCGCGTCGGCCGACGTCCGGCTCGAACTGCACAAGAACATCCCACTTGCCGGCGGGATGGCCGGCGGTTCGGCCGACGCCGCCGCGACGCTCGTCGCCTGCGCCGCGCTGTGGCGCACCGGCACCTCACGAACGCAGCTCGCGACACTGGCCGCCGAGCTCGGCAGTGATGTCACCTTCCCGTTGACAGGCGGGACGGCACTCGGGGTGGGCCGCGGCGAACAGCTGACACCGGTGCTGGCCACCGGCGAGTACCACTGGGTCTTCGCGCTCGCCGACCTCGGGCTGTCGACCGTCGACGTCTACCGCGAACTCGATCGGCTGCGCGCCGACGGGCAGGCGCCCGATCCCATCGGCCCGGCCGACGAGATGCTCGACTCGTTGCGCGCGGGTGATTGCGGTCGCGTCGCCGACGCCCTCGGCAACGATCTGCAGCCGGCCGCCCTGTCGCTGCGGCCCGAACTCGACGACGTCCTCGCGACCGGCGCCGAACTCGGCGCGCTGGGTGGCATCGTGTCGGGCTCAGGACCGACCTGTGCGTTCCTGTGCGCACACGCCGACGCGGCACAGGATCTCGCCCTCGATCTCGACCGTTCCGGCGTCTGCGCCGCGACACAGGTCGCCACCGCACCGGCGCCAGGCGCACGCATCACCGGCTGATGGCGAACCTGGTCAACCTCGAGACGGTCGGCAAGTCCTACGGGACGACGACCGTGCTCGACGCCGTCTCGCTCGGAATCGCGGCCGGCGAACGCATCGGGGTAGTCGGCCGCAACGGCGGCGGCAAGACCACGTTGCTGCGCATGATCACCGGCACCGAATCGCCCGACGCCGGACGGGTCACCGTGACCACGGGAACGCGGCTCGCGTACGTCGATCAGCGGGGCGCGCTTCCGGATGCCACCGTGCGCTCGATCGTCGTCGGCGATGGTGCCGAGCACGAGTGGGCCGGCGACGCAGAGGTGCGTTCCGTGCTCACCGGTCTGGGTCTGGCCGACGTCGGACTCGACGTAGACGCCGCCAGGCTGTCTGGCGGCGAGCGGCGGCGGGTCGCGCTGGCGACGGCCCTGGTTCAACAGGCGGATCTGCTCGTGCTCGACGAGCCGACCAACCACCTCGACGTCGAGGGAGTGACCTGGCTGGCCGAGTACCTGTCCGCACGGCGCACGGCCCTGCTCGTCGTCACTCACGATCGTTGGTTCCTCGACGCGGTCGTGGCACAGACGTGGGAGGTCGCCGACGCGACCGTTCGGCAGTACGAGGGCGGTTACGCCGCCTACGTCCTGGCACGTGCGGAACGCGCCCGCCAGGCGTCCGCGTCCGAGGCGCGCCGCCAGAACCTGCTCCGCAAGGAGCTGGCCTGGTTGCGCCGGGGCCCGCCTGCTCGCACGTCCAAACCGCGGTTCCGGATCGATGCGGCCGAGGCGCTGATCGCGGACGTCCCGTCGGTGCGGTCGTCGGTCGAGCTGCGAGCGCTGGCGCAGCGCCGGCTCGGACGCTCGGTCTACGAGCTCGACGACGTCACAGTCCGCGTCGGCGATCGCACGTTGCTCGACCATGTCAGCTGGCACGTCGGGCCGGGCGATCGGGTCGCCATCATCGGGGTCAACGGCTCGGGCAAGACGCACCTGTTGCGGCTGCTGACCGGCGAGCTGGAGCCGTCCGCCGGGCGCGTGCAGATCGGCCAGACGGTGCACGCGGGCTATCTGTCGCAAGAGGTCGCCGAGCTGCCGTTCGAGCTGCGGGTGCTCGAAGCGGTGCAGCAGGTGCGCGAGCGTGCCGAGCTTGGCGGGGTCGAGCTCACCGCCGGCCAGCTCGCCGAGCGCTTCGGATTCGGCAACGACAAGCAATGGACGCCGGTGGCCGACCTGTCCGGTGGGGAACGGCGCCGGCTGCAGCTGTTGCGCCTGCTCCTTGCCCAGCCGAACGTCCTGCTGTTGGACGAGCCCACGAACGATCTCGATACCGACACCCTCACTGCACTCGAGGATCTGCTCGACTCGTGGCCGGGCACGCTCGTCGTGGTGAGCCACGACCGTTACCTGGTGGAGCGGGTGTGCGACACGACGGTGGCGTTGCTCGGTGACGGGTCGGTCGCCGCGCTGCCGGGCGGCATCGACGAGTACCTGGCGCGACGCGCCGGCTCGAAGGAGGCGAAAGAGGCCGAGGCGAAGGATCGCCGTACGAACAAAGGTGATTCGCGCGCTGCGCGGAAGGAGCTCGCGCGCCTCGAACGCCGCGTTGCACAGCTCGAGAGGCAGGAAGCAGCGCTGCACGACCAGCTGGCGGCACATGCGACCGACTTCGAGAAGGTCGCCGAACTCGACGAGCAGTTGCGCGCGGTGGTTGCCGAGCGGGCAGCCGCCGAGGAGCAGTGGCTAGCCCTCGCCGACGAGTAAGCCCGGCGACCGACCGTCAGCGCGGGGCCACGCGGCTCCACAGCACGCCGAGCGCGAAGTCGATATCCGAATCGACGAGGCTCCTGAGGAACGCGGCCGCTACGACCTCGTCTTGATGCACTCCGAGCCGGTCCTGGGTGCGGCGCCACTTCATCGCGGCCCGCCGCGCGGGCGCGCCGGCGACGGGCGCGACGAGTTCTGCTGTGTACCGCGCCCGCTTGGCCGCCTTGCGGGCGCGGTGCAGTGCGCTGTCGCGCAGTGGGTCGTCGGGATCGAGCCGTTCGGCGCTGCGCAGTCGTCGGCGCGCGGTGCGCTCGGCGGATCGCAGGTAGTCGGCGGCGTCCTGCTGCGGTTCGTAGTCGATTCCGGCGGCGACCACTGCCGCAAGCAGGCGTTCATGACGCCGCGTCACCAGACTGCGCTGTAGCGCGCGTCGGGCGCGCCGCTCGCGGGCCGCGAGCTCGGTGGCGACGCTGTGCGCCGTCGCCTCGGCGTCGACTTCGGCCGGCAGCGCTTCGAGATGGGCGACGAGGTGGTCGCGCAGGATCTGGTGATCGCGCACGTCGCCGAGCAGGCTCCCGTACCAGGTCAGGTCGGCGTCGAGCCGGGCAGCGGTGGCAGCGTCGAAGCAGTCGGCGAAGACTCGAAGCACGGTGCGGAATCGCCGTACGGCGACGCGGGTGTCGTGCACGTTCTCGCCGTCGTAGATGGTGTGCGGCTCGCGGGTCAACACGTCGCGTTGCTCGTCGAGATACGCGTCGATCGCCTCGGCTACGTCGTCCATTCCGCTCCGCGGTGCATGATGCGCGGCTCGGGTTCGAGATGCGCCAGGCCGTTCCAGCCCAGATTCACCAGGTGCGCGGCGACCTCCTCGCGCGGCGGCTTGCGCTCTTCGAGCCACCATTGGCCCGTGAGCGCGACCATCCCGACCAGCATCTGTGCGTACATCGGCGCGAGCTCGATGCGCATCTCCCGCGCCGCGAACTCACGCGCCATGATGTGTTCGACCTGGCTCGCGATGTCATTGAGCAGCGACGAGAACGTGCCCGACGAACCGGCCACCGGCGAATCGCGCGACAGGATGCGGAAGCCGTCGGTCTCTTCCTCGATGTAGGTCAACAGCGCCAGCGCGGCCCGCTCGACGAGCTGGTGCGGGTGTCCGGCGCTGAGCGCGCTCGTGAGCCGGTCGAGCAGATCGCTCATCTCACGGTCGACGACGACCGCATACAGGCCTTCCTTGCCGCCGAAGTGCTCGTAGACGACCGGCTTCGAAACGCCGGCCCGCGAGGCGATCTCTTCGATCGAGGTCGCCTCGAAACCCTTTTCGGCGAACAGCGTGCGGCCCACTTCGAGCAGTTGCTCGCGCCGCTCGCGCCCGGTCATTCGAACCCTGGGCCTGCCGGTGTGGTGGGTCATAGCGCAATCATGGTGGCATGACAGCGACGTCACCGCCCGGACCAATGACCTACGGCAGCTATCTGAGCCTCGACGAACTGCTCGCCTGCCAACGGCCGGCGACGGACGAGCACGACGAAATGCTGTTCGTGATCGTCCACCAGGTTTACGAGCTGTGGTTCAAGCAGATCCTGCATGAAACTGCGCTCCTGCAACGCCGCCTCGAGAGCCACAACGGGTCAGGCGCATTGCACACAGCACGGCGCATCGCCAAGATCCTCAAGACGATCGTCGGGCAGCTCGACGTCCTCGAGACGATGACACCGAAGCAGTTCGCGTCCTTCCGTCCGGAGCTGGGTTCGGCGAGTGGGTTCCAGTCGAACCAGTTCCGCGTCATCGAGGCGACCCTGGGCCGGCGCGAGTTCGACCGCGTCGACGACCCGCAACTTCAAGCAGCACTCGCCCGGCCGAGCGTGTACGACTCGTTGCTGACCTATCTGGACGGCGCCACGTTGCCCGACGTCTATGCCGAGGAGGGCGAGGCGGCCGAGGTGTGCGAGGCACTCGTCGACATCGACGAGGGCATCCAGGAATGGCGCTACCGCCACGTGATGATGGTGCAGCGCATCATCGGCGATCGCATGGGCACCGGCGGGTCGAGCGGGTCGTCGTATCTGCGTTCGACCCTGTTCCGCCCGGCGTTCCCCGAGCTGTGGGAGGTGCGCGGTGGCTGACCTGACGCGTGAGACTGCACTCGCCCTCGACGCCGGCGATCCGCTGGCTGCGGTCAAGTCGCGATTCGCCTTGCCGGACAAGGTGATCTACCTCGACGGCAACTCGCTCGGCGCCCTGCCCACCGACGTCCCCGCCGCGATCGACGACGCAGTGCGCCGGCAATGGGGCACCGACCTGATCACGTCCTGGAACCGCAACGGGTGGTGGACACTCCCGGGGCGCGTGGGCGACCGTATCGGCGCGCTGGTCGGGGCGGCCCCGGGGCAGGTCATGTGCGGCGACTCGACCAGCGTGCAGCTGTTCCAGGCTCTCGTCGCACTCGCTCGGCTGCGTCCGAACCGCCGCACGCTGATCACCGACGCAGGCGGCTTCCCTACCGATCAGTACCTCGCCGAATCGGTCGCCCGGATGCTCGATATGCGACTGCTCCGAATCAGTCCGGACGCGGTCGACACAGTCATCGGCGAGGACACGGCGGTCGTGGCGCTCGGCGGCGTCGACTACCGCACGGGCGAACTCTGGGACGCCGCGGCGATCACGAAGGTGATTCACGAGCACGGTGCGCTCGCGTTGTGGGATCTCGCCCACGTCGCCGGGGTGGCCCCGTTCGACCTCGACGGCCTGGACGCCGACGGCGCGGTGGGCTGTTCGTACAAGTACCTCAACGGCGGCCCCGGCGCGCCTGCGTGGATCTACCTGCCGCACCGCCACCAGCAGGACGCCGACCTGCCGCTCACCGGCTGGCACGCACATGCGACGCCGTTCGCACTCGACGACACGTTCACACCGGCGGCCGGCATCGAACGGGCCCGGATCGGCACGCCGCACCTGCTGTCGATGCTCGCGCTCGAGACGGCGCTCGAGGTGTTCGACGACGCCCCGATCGACACCGTCCGCACCAAGTCGCTGCAGCTGACGCAACTGGTGATCGACTACGTGGACGCGTACCTGCCCGATGTCGACGTCATCACGCCGCGTGAGGCCGCGCGTCGCGGCGGCCAGGTGGCGCTACGCCATCGCGATGCATACGCGATCGTGCAGGCGCTGATCGCACGCGGTGTGATCGGCGACTTCCGCGAACCCGATGTCATCCGGCTCGGCTTCGCGCCGCTGTACCTCAGTCACGCCGACGTCTGGGACGGGTGCGAGATCCTGCGCGAGGTGATCGAGACGGGCGCCTACCGCGACCCGGCCTTCGCCGAGCGCCACACCGTCACCTGATGATCTTGCAGTTTTGTAGGCCCTGGCCTACAAAACTGCAAGATCATCGCGTGGGTCAGGGGGTGGGGACGCGCAGCTTGGCCAGCCGCTCGGGCTTGGGCCAGCGCACGTCCGTGGCCCAGCCGAGCTTCTCGAAGGCCCAGATCACGCGCGCGGACGAGTCGAGCTGACCGCGCAGCACGCCGTGGCGGGCCGCGGTCGGGTCGGCGTGGTGCATGTTGTGCCAGCTCTCGCCGAAGCTCAGGATCGCCAGCGGCCAGAAGTTCGCGCTCTTGTCGCGGGCGGCGAACGGCCGCTCGCCGATCATGTGGCACACCGAGTTGATCGACCACGTGACGTGGTGCAGCACGAAGATGCGCACCAGCGAGGCCCAGAAGAACGCCGACAGCGCGCCGGACCACGACATCGAGATCAGGCCGCCGAGCGCGGCGGGCAGCAGCACCGAGATCAGCAGCCAGAGCGGGAACAGGCGGTCGACGCGGCGGATGTCGCGGTCGCCCATGAGGTCGGGCGTGTACTTGTCGCGGTTCGTGTGCTCGAGGTCGAACATCCAGCCGATGTGCGCGAACCAGAAACCCTTGCTCAGCGCACCCAGCGACGTCCCGAACCGCCACGGCGAGTGCGGGTCGCCCTCGCGGTCGCTGTAGGCATGGTGTCGCCGGTGGTCGGCGACCCACCGGATGACCGGCCCCTCGATCGCCATCGACCCGGCGATCGCGAGCGCGATCCGCAGCGGCCGGTTCGCCTTGAACGAGCCGTGCGTGAACAGCCGGTGGTAGCCGACGGTGATCCCGAGACCCGAGACGATGTAGAACGCCAGGAACAAGCTCACGTCCGTCCAGCCGAGCCCCCAGCCCCAGGCGACCGGCACGGCCGCCAGGAACGCCAGGAACGGCACGATGACGAACGAGTACAGCGCGAATTGCTCGCCGCGCTGCTTGGTTCCTTCGAAGACCGGCTTGGCCGCCGGTCGCTCCTCGAGCAGGGTCATATCGGCCTCTTCGTCGCTCGGCAGTACCCCGGATCCAGGGGTTACGGAAGCGTAACTTACGGATGCGTAGCCAGCCAACTCCGGGGCATGGCGTCGATCGCGGCGCCGGTAGGCTGGGGCGGCGATGCGGGATGGGGTAATTGGCAGCCCGCCGGCCTTTGGAGCCGTGCAGTCTGGGTTCGAGTCCCAGTCCCGCAGCCAGTTCGATGTCGAAGGGAACCCCTGTGGCGCCACTCGCCCTCATCGTCCTTGCTGCCGGAGAAGGCACCCGGATGAAATCGCCGGCGTTGCCGAAGGTGCTGCACGGTTTCGCCGGCAGATCGATGCTCGGGCACGTGCTCGCGGCCGGCGCTGCCCTGCGTCCCGAGCACACCGTGGTCGTGGTCGGCCATCGCGCGGACGAGGTGCGTGCGCATCTGGCTGACATTGCGCCTGACGCCGTGGCGGTGCTCCAGACCGAGCAGCACGGCACCGGCCACGCCGTGCGCCTCGCGCTCGATGCGGTACCGGCCGATGCGATCGGCACGGTCGTTGTGGTGCCTGGCGACGCCCCGCTGCTGACGCCCGAGGCACTCGGTGCCCTTGTCGACGCGCACGGCGAGAACGCGGCGACGCTGCTCACGAGCGTCCTGGCCGACCCGACCGGCTACGGACGGGTGATCCGCGCGGGCGACTCGTCGGTCGAGCGCGTCGTCGAACACAAGGACGCCGGACCTGACGAACTCGCCGTCGGCGAGGTGGCGACCAGCGTCTACGCGTTCGACCACCAGGCGCTGCGGGCAGCAGTCGCGAACCTGTCACGCGACAACGCCCAGGGCGAGGAGTACCTGCCCGACGTCATCGGCATCCTCGTCGGGCACAGCGCACCGGTCGGCGCGGTCACCGTCGCTGCCGACGTCACCGCCGGCGTCAACGATCGGGTACAACTGGCGGCGGCGCATCGCAGCTACAACGCCCGCCTGCTTGATGCGCACATGCGCGCCGGCGCGACGATCATCGATCCCGCGACGACGTGGCTCGACGCCGAGGTCACGCTCGAACCCGACGTGACGATCTGGCCGGGCACCGACCTGCACGGCGCGACGCACGTGTCCGCCGGCGCGCACATCGGCCCGGAGGTGACTCTCACCGACACGGCGGTCGGCGCCCGCACGCGGATCATCCGCGCAACGGCGATGCAGGCGCGCATCGGCGCCGACGTCACGATCGGCCCGTACGCGTACCTGCGCCCCGGGACAGAGCTCGCGGACGGCGTCCACATCGGCACCTACGTCGAGGTGAAGGCGTCACAGATCGGTCCGGGGTCGAAGGTGCCGCACCTGACCTACGTGGGCGACGCGACGATCGGCGAGCACAGCAACGTCGGTGCGTCCTCGGTGTTCGTGAACTACGACGGCGTCGCCAAGCACCGCAGCGTTGTGGGTGACCACGTCCGGATCGGCTCCGACACGATGATCGTCGCGCCCGTCGAGATCGGCGACGGCGCCTACACAGCTGCCGGTTCGGTCATCACGAGTGACGTTCCTCCCGGTGCGATGGCCGTGGCCCGCGGGAAGCAGCGAAACGTGGCAGGCTGGGTGGAGCGGAAACGTGCCGGCACACCCTCAGCCGAGGCCGCCGCCCGCGCTACGGACGCAGAGGACCACGAGTGAGCACACTTCAGGTCGCCGGACGTAAGAGCCTGGTGCTGCTGTCCGGCGGTGCCTACCCCGAACTCGCGGACGAGATCGCGGGCTACATCGGCGTCACGATGACCCCGACGACACGGCGCGAATTCGCCAACGGCGAGCTGTTCATCCGTCCCAACGACTCGGTGCGCGGCACCGATGCGTTCGTCATCCAGGCGTACACGACGCCGATCAACCAATGGGTGATGGAGACTCTGATCCTCGTCGACGCGCTCAAACGCGCCTCGGCCAAGCGCATCACCGTGGTCGCGCCGTTCTACCCCTACGCGCGCCAGGACAAGAAGCACCGGGGCCGCGAACCGATCTCAGCGCGGTTGATCGCCGACCTGTTCAAGACCGCGGGAGCCGACCGGCTGATGGCCGTCGACCTGCACACCGCACAGATCCAGGGCTTCTTCGACGGCCCCGTCGACCACCTGTTCGCGCTCCCGCTGCTGTCACAGCACGTGCTGCACAAGTACGGCCGCGAGGATCTGGTCGTGGTGTCACCCGACACCGGTCGCGTCCGCACCGCCGAGCAGTGGGCCGACTCGCTCGGTGGCCTCGACATCGCGTTCGTGCACAAGACGCGCAACATCGATGCCGCCAACGAGGTGGTCGCCAATCGCGTCGTCGGTGACATCGCCGGGCGCTACTGCCTGCTCATCGACGACATGATCGACACCGGCGGGTCGATGCTCAAGGCGGCGAACCTGCTCTTCGATTCCGGCGCCACTGACGTCATCGTTGCGGCAACCCACGGCATCTTCTCCGCACCGGCTGTCGACCGGCTCAAGAACAGCCGCATCAGCGAGGTGATCGTCACGAACACCTTGCCGATCGCGCCCGAGAAGCAGTTCGACAAGCTCACCGTCCTGTCGATCGCCCCGTTGCTCGCCAAGGCGATCAAGGAAGTCTTCGAGGACGGTTCGGTGACGAAGCTGTTCGCCGGCCGGTCCTGACCTCTCTCAGCGTCCGCCCCGCAGCGTGCGATCGCGCTGGCTCACGCCCATCTCGCCGTACGGGTAGTCGGTCGCGCCGAGATCGCTCGCCTCGTCGAGTGCATCCGTCTCACCGGCATTGAGGTGCAGGTCGGCGGCCTTCAGGTTCGTCTCGAGCTGCTCGACGGTGCGCGCGCCGAGGATGGTCGAGGTGACGCCCGGACGGTCGGTCACCCACGCGAGCGCGACCTCGGCCATGGACGTCCCGCGGTCTTCAGCGACTTTCTGCACCGCGTCGACGATGTTCCAGGTGCGTTCGGTGCCGCGCCTGTCCCAGGCCTCCATGCCGCGCTCGGGGTCGTCACCGAGCCTGGTGTCGCCGGACGGGCGCTGATCGCGGCGGTACTTGCCGGACAGCCAGCCGCCGCCGAGCGGGCTCCACGGGAGCAGGCCGAGCCCGGTGTCGAGCGCAGCCGGAACGATTTCCCACTCGATCTCGCGCACGAGCAGGCTGTACTGCGGCTGCAGCGTCACTGGCGCGACAAGCCCCAGTGCACGGGCCAGGTAGACGGCCTTCGTCAGCTGCCAGCCGGTGAAGTTCGACAGTCCCCAGTAGCGGATCTTCCCCGAGCGCACGAACCCGTCCATCGTGCGCAGGGTCTCTTCCATCGGAGTCCACGCGTCGAAGGCGTGCAGCTGGTACAGGTCGACCGAGTCGAGGCCCAGGCGGAACAGCGAGTTGTCGAGTGCGCGGGTCAGGTGCCGAGCTGAGAGCCCGGCACCGTTCGGCGAGTCGTCGAGCGGGAACCGGCCCTTGGTCGCGAGCACCATCGGTTCGGTGAGCTCGGACGGACGGCTGGCGAACCAACGTCCGATGATCTCTTCGGACGCGCCGGCGGCGTAGACGTCAGCGCTGTCGATGAAATTGCCGCCTGCTTCGGCGAACGTGTCGAGCTGCGCGTGCGAGACGGCTTCGTCGGCCTCCGCGCCGAACGTCATCGTGCCGAGGCACAGGTTCGAGACCGAGCAGCCACTGTTGCCGAGAGTGCGGTAGTCCATGGCTACCCAACCTACGCGCGGCGCCGGATTGCCCCGCCCCGCGCATGCTTTGCCCCGCGCCCGCACCGCCTTGCCCCCCGCAGACACGCCAGAACTACGAAATTGCCGGCCGACGCGGGGCAAAGCGCGTCGGCGGACGGCTCAGGACCGGACCTGTGGCGTGTCAGCGGCCCGCGCGGCGTGCGCGGTAGCGGGCAACAGTCGCGCGCTGCGCATCGACCGCCCGCTGCTGGCGCATCTGCGCAGCCAGCCCCGTCGGATACCCGGCCTTCTCGACGCGGCGGTCGACGGACTCGCTCGTGTACGCGAGGTAGAACACCATCATCGACAGACCCGCGGTCAGACAGGCCGTCACGCGCAACGACAGCGGCGCCGGAAGAGCGATGACCGCGGCGAGCACGAACGGGCCGATGATGGCGAGATATCGCGCTACGTGGCGCAACACCCAGGTGCGGCAGGTCGCGTCGTGCAACACCCAGGCGTGATGCCGAGGTGCGATCGACCCGATCCACGCATAACGCAGCCATTGCAACGGGCCCGGCCGAACCAGCATTTCGTCCACGACACCGATAGTACGCCAACCATTGGTGCACAAACTATTGGTAGGCTCACAGTCATGGCAGTGACGACCGACGATCCGCTCGCGCTCGACCGCCAGGTGTGCTTCGCCCTCGCAGTTGCCACACGCGAGATCGTCGCGCTCTATCGCCCGGTACTCGAGCCGATGGGGCTGACGCATCCGCAGTATCTGGTGATGCTGGCCCTGTGGGAGCGTGAGCCGCGCTCGCTCCGAGACCTCGCAGAGACAGTCGCCCTCGATCCCGGCACGCTGTCGCCGCTGGTGAAGCGACTCGAGGCCGCCGGCCTTCTCGTCCGTGAACGCGACGGCGCCGACGAACGGATGCTTGCGGTTCGGCTGACCTCGGCCGGACGGCGGCTACGCCGTCAGGCGCTCAAGGTGCCGGAACAGATCTCAGCGAAGCTCGGTATGTCGCGGCGCGACCTCGAGCACCTCAACGCGGTGCTCCGCAAGGCGATCGACGCTGCACGTGATCAGGACAGGGTGCTCCGCGCCTGATCCACGAATTCCCGGCGCTGGCGCTGGTAACCGTCGGCCATCGCGACGACCTTGTCCGTGTCGAGTTCGCCCATTCCCTTGGTCACCGCGTAGCGCATGATCTCGGCGGCTGCCTCGTACAGCTCGCGCGCGGCGCGAGCCACGTCCGGCGGCCCCAGCACTTCGACCGCGTCGACGGCCTCCCAGGCGGCGCGGTTGTCCTCGAGCGTGTGTTCCTTCTCGGGCTGGGCAACCTCGTGCGCCGCGGCGAGCAGGATCAGGTAGGCGCGCAGCCGCTGGTCGCGCAACCAGACGGTGTCCTCAGCGCGCACCTCGGCGCGGACGCCGAGCCGACTCGCAAACCACGCGGCCCCCGCCGCGATGACCACGGCACCGAGGAACACCGCGACGATCGCGAGCGCGCTCACGATGCTCAGTCTGCCGCAGCGGCCGCGAGCCGCGCGAACGCACCTACGTCGAGGGTCTCGCCGCGCGCGGAGGGGTCGATCCCGGCCGCGCGCAGGACCTGCTCCGCATCTGCCGCCGAACCGGCCCAGCCGGCCAGCGCCGCCCGCAACGTCTTTCGCCGCTGGGCGAACGCGGCGTCGATCACTGCGAACACCTGGGCTCGCGTGGCCGAGGTGACCGGGGGATCGCGCCTGATGAGTCGCACGAGTCCCGAGTCGACGTTGGGGACCGGCCAGAACACTGAGCGCGACACGGCCCCGGCGCGCGTCGCCGCGGCGAACCAGGCGGCCTTCACGCTCGGGACGCCGTACACCTTGCCGCCCGGCGGCGCCGCCAGCCGTTCGGCGACCTCCGCCTGTACGAGGACGAGCCCGCGCTGCAGCGTCGGGACGGACTCGAGCAGGTGGAGCACGACCGGCACGGCGACGTTGTACGGCAGGTTCGCGACCAGCGCGGTCGGTTCACCGGGCACCGCGACCCGCATGGCGTCGCCGGTGACCACGGCAAGTTCGGCGTCGGGAAGCCGGTCGGCGACGGTGGCCGGCAACTGCCTCGCGAGCACCGGGTCGATCTCGATCGCGGTCACCGGATGCCCGGCCGTCAGCAGGCCGAGGGTCAGCGACCCGAGGCCGGGGCCGACTTCGAGCACGGTCTCGCCGGCCTGCAACTCGGCCGTGCGCACGATGCGCCGGATCGTGTTGGCGTCGTGCAGGAAGTTCTGCCCGAGCGTCTTGGTCGGCCGGACGTCGAGCCGCGCGGCCAGGGAGCGGATCTCGGCAGGGCCGAGCAGCGCGCTCAGAACACCGTCCGCATCAGCCGTTCCTTGAGCTTGTTGTACGGCGGGTACAGCAGGTTCGGGTCGGGGCGCGTCGGCTTGCGCAGCACGGCCTTGCGGTGGCTGAACGTCTCGAACCCCCACCGGCCGTGGTAGGCACCCATGCCGCTGTTGCCGACGCCACCGAAGGGCAACCCCGGTGCGAGGACGTGGAACATGAGGTGGTTGATCACGGTTCCGCCGTTACTGATTTCGGCGAGCACGCGGCGCTCACGATCGCGGCTGTTGCTGAACAGGTAGACCGCCAGCGGCTTCTCGCCCGCGTTGACCCGCGCCACGGCGTCGTCGAAGGAGTCGACGGACACGATCGGCAGCACCGGTCCGAAGATCTCTTCGGTCATCAGGTCCGAGGTGTCGTCGGGGTCGACGATGACGGTGAGCTCGGCCGTGTGCGCCGCAGCGTCGACCTTGCCGCCGCGCACCACCCGTCCGCCGGCACCCGTGATCAGCTCACCGATGCGGCTGGCGCGGCGTTCGTGCACGAGCGGCATCGGGCCGTCCGACTTGAACGTGTCGATCGCCTTGCCGAGCTCCTCGACGAACTGGTCGCGCACCGTGCGGTCGACCAGCACGTAGTCGGGGGCGATGCAGGTCTGGCCGGAGTTGAGCGACTTCGCGTACGCAACGCGACGCGCGGCGACGCGAATCGACGCGTCGTCGGCGACGATCACCGGGCTCTTGCCGCCGAGTTCCAGCGTGACCGGCGTCAGGTGTTGGGCCGCTGCGGTCATGATGTGCTTGGCGATCTCCGGGCCGCCGGTGAAGAAGCAGTGGTCGAGCTTCTGGTCGATCAGCTCGAGGGTCTCGGCAGCCGCGCCCTCGACGACGGCGACGGTGTCCGGGTCGAGGTACTCCGGCAACAACCGCGCGAGCAGCGCCGACACCGTCGGAGTGTGCTCGGAGGGCTTGATCACCGACACGTCACCCGCCGCGATCGCGCCCACCAGCGGCGACAGCAGAAGGAATACCGGGTAGTTCCAGGGGCCGATGATGCCGGCGACGCCGAGCGGCTCCCACTGCACCCAGGCCTTGCCGGGCTGCACGGCCAACGGGACGCGGGTGCGTTGGGCGCGCGTCCAGCTGCGCAGGTGCTTGCGCGCGTGCTTCGACTCCGCGACGACCGGCGCGACGTCAGCCAGCCAGGCGTCGACCTCGTTGCGTCCCAGGTCGGCCACGATGGCGGCGACGAAGTCCTTCTCGCGCTCCACCATCAGCTTCTCGAGCGCCTCGAGCTGGCCGAGGCGCCACTCCAGCGGACGCGTGCGGCCGCTGCGGAACGTCTCGCGCAGCCGCGCGACGACCGCGGGAATCGGCTCGCGGGTGGACGAATCCGCCGGACGCTGGTCGGTGACCGTCATGTCGCCGACCCTACTTGAACCAGGGTCAGTAGCGGGAACTGAGTCGGGCTCAGTAGTAGTTGTGCGCCTGCCAGAAGCTCCACGCGCCACAGGGCGTGCCGTAACGCGTCTCGGATGTACCCGAGTCCCCACTTGATCTGCGTGGCCGCATCGGTCTGCCAGTTGGGTCCGGCCGAGGCCATCTTGGAACCCGGCAGCGCCTGCGGGATGCCGTACGCACCGCTCGGGTTGTAGGCGTTCGTGCGCCAGCCGCTCTCGTTGTTCCACATCTGCACGAGGCAGCTGAACTCGTCGGAGCCCCAGCCGTAGTCGCGCTCCATCATCGCCTTCGCGATCGCCTGAGCGGAGTTCGGCGAGCCGGTGTACTGCGGCACGGGCCGCTGCTTGGTGCCGACGTGCTGCACCTGGGTGCGCGGCTCGCGCACGGTGGTTCGCTGCACCGGCGTGGTGCCGACTCGCTTGCCGTTGACGTAGATGATCGCGTAGGCGACGCGGACAAGTCCCGGACGGCCGGCAGAGACGATCTTGGTGCGGCCGGACAACATCGACGAGTCGTTGACGCTGCGGGTCTGGAACGGGACCGATCGGGTGTCGATCACCGCGCGATGCCGGACTCGGGTCAGCCGGATGACCTGGCCGAACTCCACCGGCGCGGAGCGCTTGACGGACAGTCGGTCGTAGGGGCCGAGCTGCAGCGACAGATCCGAGAGCAACTGCCCGACGTCGACCGCGGTGGTGGTCACCTTGGTGCGCTTGCCGTCGTGGACGACGGTGACCGGCTTCGGCGTGCGCAGGGCGATGTCGGTGACACCGAGCGGCAGCCGCTTCGACCGCGACACCGAGGTGAAGGTGGCTCCGGAGTAACCCAGCGCGCTCAGCGCGGACGCGACCGTCGGAGCGGTCGTCCACACGGTGCGCTGCTCGCCGTTGACCACGAGGTGCAGCTGACGGCCGCGTCGGTAGACGACGGTCTCGTTGTTGGTCAGCGGCGAGGACGCGGTCGGGGCCAGCAGATCGTGCGCGCCGGCGTGGTAGCCGGCGCCAGCCAAGGCGCCGCCGACCGTGGCGGCCGTGGTCTGGACTGTCCGGGGCGAGCCGTCGACGAGCAGGTGGACGGTCTTGTCGCCACCCGCGGCGGTGAAGGCAACTGTTCCGCCCACCAGGCCTGCGACGACGGCACTACCCAGGCCGTACTTGATGCTGCGCAGCAAAACTCTGTACTCCTCGTGTACTTCTCGGTGCTTCGCGGGTACTTCGCCGATGCGCGATCACGCGGTCACAGGACCATAACGGATCGGTCTCGAGGCGATGAACCCAGCACTGCAGATCGGCGGAAACGGCTCAGAGGTTAGCGCCGCACACGGGCCACGCACCCGCGCCCTGGCTGGCAAGCACTCGCTCGGCGACCGAGATCTGCGCATCGCGCGAGGCGAGGTCGGCTCGCGGGGCATAGGCCTGGCCGCCGTAGGCGTCCCACGTGCTGATCGTGAACTGCAGGCCGCCGTAGAACCCGTTGCCGGTGTTGATCGACCAGTCGCCACCCGACTCGCACGCCGCGACGGCGTCCCAGTTGTGGCTGCCGGAGGTCACCGGAGCAGGAGTGGTGTGGACGACCGGGCGCTGCTTGGTGCCCACACGCTCGATCTCGCTGCGCGGCTCGCGCAGTACGGCGGAGCTCAGCAGGGTGCGACCACTCCACTTGCCGTCGACGTAGACGACCGAGTAGACGAGGCGCTTGGCACCCTCGACGCCGCTCGTGAGGACCGAGCTGTTGCCCTGGTACATCGACGAGTCGCTGCGGTGGATGACTGAGTACGGGATCGACTCGGTCTTGGTGACGCGCTTGATACCCACGCGCTTGACGACGATCCGCATGCCATCGGCGACGGGCGCCTTCATGCGCGGCGAGAGCCGGTCGTGCTTGCGCAGGTTGATGTTCAGGTCGCTGAGCACCTGGCCGACCGTGGCGTCGGTGGTGACGAGCTTGCTGCGCTTGTGGTCGTGAACGACGACCACGTGCTTCGGGGTGCGCAGCACGATCGCGGTCGGGCTCAGCGGCAGGCGCTTGGACCGCGACACCGACACGAAGTCGGCCGGCGCGATGCCGAGCACGGACAGCGCCGACGACACGGTGGGCTCAGTGGTCCACACGTTCGTCTTCTCGCCGTTGATCGTCAGGTGCAACTGCCGGCCGCGCTTGAACACGATCGTCTGTCCGTTGTGGATCGTCGTGTCAGCTGCTGGCGCGAGCAGATCGTGTGAGTGGACGGCGTATCCCTCGGCGCTCAGCACGTCCGAGACGTGGGCAGCCGTGGTCTGCACGGTCATGGGCTTGCCGTCCACCAGCAGATGAACGGACTTGGATTCGGGTCCGGAGGCGGCAAACGCTGCGGTGGCAACGCTTGTCACGCCAGCGAGTACAGCACCGTAGAGGCCGTACTTGACGCTGCGACGCACTTGGATATCCCCCAGGGGTGTCGTTTCGTCTCGTGTGTGAGCAACGCGGATGAGCAACTCACTCGGTCACGGCACGGTAACGAGCAATTCAACATTGCACCAAACCGGCGCTGACGCATTTCCTACATTTGTCCGTTTCGCGGTGATGGCGGTCTCAGGGTGCCGGTCCTGCCCGGACACACATCGGCCGCTTACACCTCCGGTAAATACTGGGATCCAGCGCCATGCACGGGGGATTCGGCCGGCGAGTGCGTGCAATTGCAAGCAATTATGTGAAGGCCGACACGCCAAGGTGGCACAAAGCGCGGGAAACGGGAGCGATACGGAACTACCCGTCCACTTCAGTCCCGTAAACCCGGCGGCCGGTATCGGTCACGGCTGCGCAGAGTTCGTCGAGGTCGTGCCCGCCGGCCGCCGCGAGCGCCCGGACCGTCAGCGGCAACAGCCGCGGCGCGTTGGGGCGGCCACGCCACGGGTGCGGGGTCAGGAACGGCGCATCGGTCTCGACGAGCACCGAGTCGATCGGGACGCGGCGGCCGCGGCGCGCAACTGCGGGGCGTTGCGAAAGGTGAGCACGCCGGGGAAGGACAGCACGTAACCAGCAGCCACGCACTCACGGGCCATCTGCTCGTCGCCCGAGAACGCGTGGAAGACGACGCGGTCCGGGGCACCCTCCTCGCGCAGGATGCGCAGCACGTCGGCGTGGGCGTCACGGTCGTGGATCATCAGCGCCTTGCCGACCTGCTTGGCCAGCGCGATGTGCCGGCGGAAATGCTCCTGCTGCAAAGCAGGTTCGGTGCGATCCCAGTAGTAGTCGAGTCCCGTCTCACCGACGGCGACCACGCGCGGGTCGAGGGCCAGTCGTTCGAGCACGTCGTAGTCGGCGTCGGCGAGCCCTTCGACCTCGGTCGGGTGCACTGCGACGGCCGCGTACACACCCGGATGAACGGTGGCGGCGCGTACGCACCACTGGGACGACGCGACGGTGTCGCCGACCGTGACCGCCGCCGCGACGCCCA
This sequence comes from uncultured Actinomycetota bacterium, assembly GCA_963757455.1. GTDB lineage: Bacteria > Actinomycetota > Actinomycetes > Mycobacteriales > Jatrophihabitantaceae > RYN-133. The sequence goes on along the minus strand of CAVWSE010000005.1, from coordinate 421,463 downwards.
CCGCGGCGGCCTCGGCCATGACGGCGGCGACGAACGTATCGTCGGGCTCGAGACCGGCGCGCGTCGCCATCGCATCGAGATGGGTGTGCGCGTCGAAGACCGGGACGTCGAGCGGATCGGCCGCGCGGCTCACTCACCGGTGAGCCGCGCGAGCTCCTCGTCGACGATCGAGGCGTCGAGCTTGCGGAAGATCGGCGTCGGCGCCGCGATCGGCCGACCGACCTCGATCGGTGTCGACTCCCACTTCGCGCCGGTGTCGTAGTCACCGGTGAGCACGTGGTAGTTCGGCGATCCAGGAGCAGTCGGCTCATCGACCTCGACGAGTTCCGGCATGCGCGCCCAGTCGCCGGTCCCGCCGAGCGCAGCGTGCACCTTCGTCGACGACGACGGCAGGAACGGCGTCAGCAATGTCTTCGCGTCGTCGACGACCTGCAGCGCGACGTGCAGGACGGACTCCATGCGCGCGGGGTCGCTGTTCTTCAGCTTCCACGGCTCCATGTCGGACAAGTACTTGTTCGCCGCACTGACGACACCCATCGCCTCGCCGATCGCCGCCTTCTGCCGCGAACGCGAAAGGAGATCACCGACGGACGCGAACGCGGCCTTCGACGTCTCCAACATCGCCCGGTCGGCGTCGATCAGGTTTCCTGGCGACGGGATCGAGCCGATGTTCTTCGCTGTCATCGAGATCGTGCGGTTGACAAGGTTTCCCCACGTCCCGACGAGTTCCTCGTTGTTGCGACGGAGGAACTCCGACCACGTGAAGTCGGTGTCCTGGTTCTCCGGACCGGCAACCGCGAGGAAGTAGCGCAGCGCGTCCGCGTCGTAGCGCGACAGCACGTCACCGACGTAGATGATCACGCCGCGTGAGGACGAGAACTTCTTGTCCCTCCATCGTGAGGAATTCACTCGACACCACTTCGTACGGCCGGTCGAGCGCACCGAGCGTGCCGGGCGTGCCGCCCTTCGACGCCGACGCCCGAGTAGCCGAACAGCATCGCCGGCCAGATCTCGGCATGGAAGACGATGTTGTCCTTGCCCATGAAGTAGTACTGCCGCGGGCGATCGCTGGAGGTGTCGAGCTCTGCCACCACGCGCGCCACGCCTCAGGGTTGCCGGTGCGCGCCGCCCACTCGATCGAGGCGGAGAGGTAGCCGACGACGGCGTCGAACCACACGTAGATGCGCTTGTCCGGACGGTCGCGCCAGCCGTCCAGCGGCACCGGGATGCCCCAGTCGAGATCGCGCGTGTACGAGCGCGGCTTGAGGTCGTCGAGCAGATTCAGGCTGAACCGCTGCACGTTCTGGCGCCAGTGGGTCTGCTTCTTCAGCCACTCGGCGAGCACGTCACCGAACGCGGGCAGGTCGAGCATCATCTGCTGGGTCTCGACGAACTGCGGCGTCTCGCCGTTGATGCGTGACCGCGGCTCGATCAGGTCGATGGGGTCGAGCTGGTTGCCGCAGTTGTCGCACTGGTCGCCGCGTGCGCTCGGATAGCCGCAGATCGGGCAGGTGCCCTCGATGTAGCGGTCGGGCAGGGTGCGCCCCGTCGACGGGCTGATCGCGCCGAGTTGCTTCTGCTTCGAACACGTAGCCGTTCTTGAGCAAGCCGAGAAAGATCTCCTGCGCGATGGCGTAGTGGTTCCTGGTCGTCGTCCGGGTGAACAGGTCGTACGAGAGCCCCAGCGCCTGGAGGTCCTTCGCGATGACCAAGGCGTTGCGATCGGCGAGCTCACGCGCCGACACGCCCTCCTGATCGGCCTGCACCTGGATCGGCGTGCCGTGTTCGTCGGTCCCGCTCACCATGAGCACGTTGTTGCCGGCCATCCGCTGGTAGCGGCTGAAGATGTCGGACGGAACTCCGAACCCGGCGACGTGGCCGATGTGTCGCGGTCCGTTGGCATAGGGCCACGCGACGGCCGTGAGGATGTGCTCATTCACGGTTTCAAGCGTAGTGATCCGGCGCGGCGGGTATTACCGGCTGAGGACCGCGGGGAGATCATCGCGTCACTCCTGGCCGGGGCGCTCGTTGAGCCCTTTCGAAGACAAGATCGTCTGGAGGACGTTCGCATGCGCTTGCCCGCCCGCAATCGAGTTACCCGCACGATCTCGGCAGCCGCCGCCGCCGGCCTGATCGCCGGGGCGATAGTCGCAGCCCAGCCGGCTGCCGCCGCCACATGGTCGGCGACCGCGACCAAGGCGCTGAAGCTCGTGAACGCGACGCACCTGGGCGCCGCGCCGCCGGCCGCGACGCTGCGACTCACGGTCGGCCTGGCGCCGCGCAACCGCGCGGGATTGCGACACCTTGATCCGGCGCCAGAACACCCGCGGCAGCGGGGTCTACCACCAGTACCTTCGGCGCGGCGCAGTTCACCGATCGCTTCGGCGCGAGCCAGGCGGACGCGAACGCCGTCGCCGCCTACCTGCGTAGCGCCGGCATGCGCCGCGTGAGCATCTCGGGCAACCGCCTGCAGGTCGGCGCGGTGGCCACCGTCGCCCAGGCGGAGCGCGCCTTCAACACCGACATCGCCCAGTTCCGCCAGCGGGGCCGCACCGTTCTCGCGAACACGGCGGCCGCGATGGTCCCGTCCAACGCTCGCCGGCAAGGTGACCGGCGTCCTCGGCCTGTCGACGCTCGGCGTCAACGCCGGCGCGCCCAGCGTCCCGAAGCTGACCGGGTACTTCCCGAAGGAATTCGTGAAGGTCTACAACGGCGCAACACCAGCGCCGGCGCGGGCACGGCGATGGCCGTGTTCGCCGAGGGCAACCTCGCCCCCGACGATCAAGGACCTGCGGCTCGCCGAGAGCAAGCAGAGCCTGCCGCAGACGCCGGTCAGCCTCGTCTACGCCGGCCCGAAGAGCAACGACACGTCCGGCGCGGACGAGTGGGACCTCGACACGCAGACCTCGACCGGCGTCGCGCCGCGCGCGAGCCGGCTCTACATCTACGTCGCTACCTCGCTGAGCTGACTCCGATCTGTCCAAGGCGATCAACAAGTGGGTCACCCAGGACGTGGCGCGGTCGGGCTCGGCCTCGCTCGGTGAGTGCGACGTGCTGCCTTACCTCGACGGTGCGATGAAGGTCGACGACGCCGCGCTCGCCCAGGCGGTGGCGCAGGGCCAGACGTTCTTCGCCTCGACCGGCGACACGGGCAGCAGCTGTGCAGTCGCAGGCACCAACGGCGTCCCGCTCAGCGGCCCGCCCGACACCGAGTACCCGGCCTCGTCCCCGTACGCGGTGGCTGTCGGCGGAACGACGCTCGATACCGACAACAGTGACAACTACCAGGCCGAGATCGCCTGGAACGCCGGTGGCGGCGGCATCTCGCCGGTCGAGACCGCGCCGAAGTGGCAGAGCGGGGTCGTCCCGACATCGGCCGCAGGTTTGCGTGGCGTGCCCGACATCGCTCTCGACGCCGACCCGAACACCGGTGCGCAGATCTACGTCAGTGGCGTGAAGACGCAGATCGGCGGCACGAGCCTGAGCTCGCCGATGGCGCTCGGATTCTGGACGCGATTGCAGGCCTCGCACGGCAACAAGCTCGGCTTCGCCGCGCCGCGGCTGTACAAGCTGTACCAGGGCGCGACGACCGGTACGACGCCCGGCTTCCACGACGTCCTGCTCGGCGGAAACGGCACGTATCTCGCGACGCCGGGCTGGGACTACACGACCGGGCTGGGCAGCTTCGACCTCAACGCGCTAGCAAGGCGCTCGGCTGACCGGAGTCAGGACGGGCTTGTTGGCGACGACCGCGTCGAACACGTCGCGCTTGGGCACGCCGAGCTCCTTGGCGACCGCAGCGATCGCGTCCTTACGTGGTTGACCGGCTGCCTCGCGATTCGCGACCGCCGCGGCGAGTTCGTGCGGCGCGCCGGACGCGACGGCCTGGACGGCCCCCGACACCACGAGCGTGATCTCGCCGCGCACCTCACCCTCGGCCCACGTTGCAAGTTCGGCGAGCGTCCCGCGGCGGACCTCCTCATAGGTCTTCGTGAGCTCGCGGCACACGGCGGCTGCACGGTCGGCGCCGAATGCCTCGACCAGATCGGCCAGCGTCTGGCCGAGGCGGTGCGGCGCCTCGAAGAACACCATCGTGCGCGGCTCGCCTGCCAGCGCCGCCAGCGCGCGTCCCCGCTCGCCGGCGCGGCGCGGCAGGAAGCCCTCGAAGCAGAACCGGTCGACCGGCAACCCGGAGATCGCGATCGCGGTCGTGACCGCGGACGGCCCGGGAAGTGCGGTCACGTCGATGCCTTCGGCGACGGCGGCGGCAACGAGTCGATAGCCCGGGTCCGACACCGACGGCATGCCGGCATCGCTGACCACCAGCACGTCCTCGCCGCCGCGCAACGCTTCGATCAGCGCGGCACGCGCGCTGTCTCGTTCCCTCGAAGAACGACACGATGCGTCCGGACGGGGTGACCTCGAGGTCGTGGCACAGCCGCCGCAACCGCCGGGTGTCCTCGGCGGCGATCACCGGCGTCTCCGCCAGGGCAGACCGTAGCCGGGACGACGCATCGGCGGGCCGGCCGAGCGGCGTGGCCGCCAAGACAACACGCCCGCCGCCATGCTCGTGACCGTACTCAGCGCCTGCCCGGCCCAGCACAAGTAGCATCGCGCTCGTGCCGACCGCCTTGCTCGCCGACACCGGCGATGACGGCGGACGTCGTCGACACCGACGACGACAGACGCCCATCGATCGTCCGATCCCGCCGGCCCTCGCACCGTGGCGCGACCCGCGTCCGTGGGTGGGCTGGCTCGTCGTGCCGGGCTCGCCATCCTCGGTGGATTCACCCGGTTCTGGGCGCTCGGCTTCCCGAACGAGAAGATCTTCGACGAGGCCTACTACCCGGTCGAGGCGCAGGAGATTGCTGCGCTACGGGTACGAGGACAACCGCGGCTACATGTTCATCGTGCATCCGCCGCTCGGGAAGTGGCTGATCGGCTGGAGTACCGACCTGTTCGGCAACGGCCTGTACGAGCGCGTTCGGCTGGCGCGTCTTCCCGGCGATCTTCGGCTGCCTCGACGATCATCGTTGTTGCGCGCATCGCGCGGCGGCTGTCCCGGTCGAACCTCTTCGGCGCGATCGCGGGCGTGCTGATCGCGCTGGAGGGCTGTCGTTCGTGCTGTCGCGCACCGCGATCCTCGACGTGTTCCTCGAGTTCTTCGTCCTCGCCGCCTTCGGCTCGCTGCGTGCTCGACCGCGATCAGATGCGCGCTCGGCTCGGCCGCCTCGTCGCCGACGGGCGCCGACCTGTCCGACGGCGTCCCGTCGCTCGGTCCGCGGCCGTGGCGGTTGGCGGCCGGCGTCCTGTTCGGGCTCGCCGTGCGCGGTGAAGTGGACGGCGCTGTCGTTCTTCGTCGCGTTCATCGTGCTCGGCCTGGTGTGGGATCGCGGCGCGTACAAGGCCGCCGGTGTCGCGTCGCCCGACCCGTCGGGTCTCGAGCGCAGCCTGCCCTTCGCGATCGGTTCGCTGGTGCTCGCGCCGATCGGCGCCTACCTGCTGACCTATCTCGGCTGGTTCGTCGGCGAGAACGGCTGGGGAGGCACTGGGCCGACAACCACGGCCCGTCCACGCACGTTGCACCTGTTGGGCCTCAGCGTCCCCTGGACGTGGGCGTGGGTGCCCGCGCCGATCCGCGCGCTCGGCTCGTGGACGCTGCAGGCCTACCGTTTCCACGAAGGCCTCGACAGCGGGCACGCGTACCAGTCGAACCCGTGGAATTGGTGGGTGCTCGGCCGTCCGGTCGACTTCTACTACGACGGCAACGACAAGGCGTGCGGGTCGTCGTCCTGCTCGCGCGAGATTCTGCTGATCGGCACGCCGCTGCTGTGGTGGGCGTTCATCCCCGCGATGCTGTGGCTCGCCTGGCACTACGTGACGACACGTGATTGGCGCGCCGCCGCGGTGTGGGTCGCGTTCGCGGCAGGTTGGCTGGTGTGGTTCCAGGACCTGAAGCGCACGATGTTCCTGTTCTACATGGCGCCGCTGATCCCGTTCTTGATCCTCGCGCTCACGCACGCGCTCGGCGTGATGTTCGGCGCGCGCAGCGAGGACGCCGCCGGACGGCTCGCGCTTCATCCGGCGTCGATGGGGGACGGTGGGCGTTTCGGCCTTCCTCGCTCTGGTGATCGCCGACTTCGCGTGGATGTGGCCGATCTTCACAGGCGGCTTATTCACCTACGACACCTGGCACGCGCATATGTGGCTGCCGTCGTGGGTATGAGCCGTACATGTCGCTTGCCGCAAAGATCCGACGTGCACCGGGCCGCGATAGTTACCGGCGCATTCATCCTCAACTCCGGACTCGGCAAGCTCAAGGCGGACGAGACGACCGCCAAGAACTTGCACGCGATGGCATCCAACGCCTACCCGGTCCTCACCAAGGTGCCACCGAAGCCGTTTGCCAAGGCACTTGCCATCAGCGAGGTCGTCCTCGGCGGCGCAGCTCCTGGTCCCGCTCGTGCCCGCCGGCCTGGCCGGTCTCGCGCTGACCGGGTTCAGCGGCGCGCTGCTGGGCATGTGGTGGCGCACACCCGGCATGCACGAAGCCCACAGCCCGCGGCCGACGCAACAGGGCACTGCGATCGCCAAGGACGTGTGGATGTTCGGCACCGGCGACCAGCCTGCTGCTCGACGCCGCGCTGTCCGAGTCGCCGATCACCGGCGAGACGCCGCGCGCGCGCCAGGCACGAAGGCGACGATCAAGGCGGCACAGCCACAGGCCGCCAAGCGCGCCGAAGAAGCGGAGCCTGCCAAGCGCGCTGCGCAAGCGGAGCCGAGATCACTGGTAGCCAGGCTAGGGTCGCGACATGTACTACCCGCTGACCGTCCGCGATTTCCTCGACCGCGCCGCGCACGTCTATCCCGACCGCATCGCCATCGTCGACGAACCCGACCAGCCGGCGCCGTCGCTGGGTGAGCTGACCTACCGTGAGGTGGCGAGCAACGCCCGCGCGCAGGCGGCCAAGCTCGACGAACTCGGCGTCCCGGTCGGTGGACGCGTCGCGGTCATCTCGCAGAACTCGGCCCGGCTCTCACGTCGTTCTTCGGCGTCTCGGGATGGGGACGGGTGCTCGTCCCGATCAACTTCCGGCTCAGCCGCGCGGAGATCCAGTACATCGTCGGCCACAGCGGCGCCGACATCGTCTATGCCGACCCCGCGCTGAAGGACACGCTCGACACGCTGGACGTGAAACACAAGTTCACCCTCGGCGAGGACGACGCGCTCTACCTGCCCGACACCGAACCGCGGGAGTGGGACGAGCCGGACGAGGGCGCGACCGCGACGATCAACTACACGTCCGGCACCACCGCCCGTCCCAAGGGCGTGCAACTCACGCATCGCAACAACTGGCTCAACGCGACGGTGTTCGGGCTGCACACCACGATCAGCGACCGCGACGTCTACCTGCACACGCTGCCGATGTTCCACGCGAACGGCTGGGGCATGCCGTTCGGCGTCACCGGCGTCGGCGCGTAAGCACATCGTGCTGCGCCAGGTCGACGGCACCGAGATCCTGCGGCGCATCGACAAGTACGGCGTCACGCTCATGTGCGCCGCACCGGCCGTCATCGCCGCCGCGCTCGACGCCGCGCAGACCTGGGACGGGGAGATCCCCGGACGCGACCGCGTGCGCATCGTCGCCGCCGGCGCGCCCGCCGCCGACGCGCACGATCGAGCGCGTGCTCGACGAGCTCGGGCTGGGAGTTCATCCAGATCTACGGCCTGACCGAGACCTCGCCGCTGGTCACCGTCAACCGGCAGCGCGCCGAATGGGACGAGCTGTCCACGCACGAGCGCGCGCGCAACCTCGGCCGCGCCGGTGCGCCCGCCCTCGGCGTCCGGATCATGGTCGACGACGACGGCGAGGTGCTCACCGCGTCCAACCACAACCTCGACGGTTACTGGGAGCAGCCCGACGCCACCGAGGAGGCGCAGGCCGGCAACTGGTTCCACACCGGCGACGGCGGCCGCATCGACGACGACGGCTACCTCGTCATCCAGGACCGCAAGAAGGACGTGATCATCTCCGGCGGCGAGAACGTCTCGTCCATCGAGGTCGAGGACGCGCTGATGAGCCACGACGCGGTCAAGGAAGTCGCGGTCATCGGCATCCCCGACGAGAAGTGGGGCGAGCTGGTCACCGGGCTGGTCGTCACCGACGGCTCGACGTGAGCGCCGAGGAGCTGATCAAGCACTGCCGCGAGTCGCTCGCCGGCTACAAGTGCCCGAAGCGGATCGAGTTCATGGACGACCTGCCGCGCACCGCGACCGGCAAGCTGCAGAAGTTCAAGCTGCGCGAGCCGTTCTGGAAGGACCACGAGCGGCAGGTCAACTGAACCGTCAACTGAGCCGGAACACGGGGAAGTCCGGCGCGATGCGCGCGAGGTCGGCGTCGGTCGCGTTCTTGCCGACACCCTCGAAGAACGAGCCGACCTCCCAGCCCCACCGGCGCAGGTACTCGCGCAGGATCGGCGTCTTCGCCTCGTCCGCGATCTCGCTCGCCGCGGAACGGCTCGGCGCGCCGACCGACCTTCAGCTCGCCGGTACCGGACGCGCGCAGGTTGCGCACCCATTGCGTCGTGCCGCGCGGCGCCACCAGGTAGCGATCGCCGTCGATGGTCAGGAGGTTGACCGGGGTGCTGCGCCACTCGCCGCTCGTGCGCCCGCGCACCCGCAGCTCGCGCGAGCCGGCCACGCTGATGCCCCACCGGGTCAACCGGCGCACCGTGCGGTTGAACACGTGCCGGGTGAACCAGCCGGGCTGCACGTAACGGGCTTCAGTCATGTCGCTCCTCGGACTGCACGAGAGCACTGCTCTCCTCTCCGTACAGCATGCGTGCCTGGACCGCTTTGTCAAGAGCATTGCTCTCGATTGTGAGCAGCGTTCACTTCAGCGCTCCGCAGGTCGATCTTGGGCGCTTCGACGCGAATGTCGGGAAATTGATCCCGGACGTGGCGCAGAGATGGGGTGACGCGCGGCGCGACAGCCAACACAATGTGTCGCGAAAGGTCGCCCGCATGGGCGATCCACAGACGGGAGGGGTCGATGGACTGCCCACATTGCGGCACGCCGCATGCGGCGGCAGCACGGTTCTGCGCGCGCTGCGGGACACCGCTGCATCCGCATACGAACCGCTCGAGCCATTACGCCGCGAACCCGGATGAGCCGGTACGCGCGCTCGCTCTGCTGAGCACCCTGCTGCCGCACATCTCCGGCCGGCGCCACCACCTGTACCGCAACGCGGTGTTGGTCGCGCTCTTGGTCGCGTTCGTCGCGGCCGGCTTCGGGGTGCTCGCGATCGCGCTCATCGTCCCGGCCCTCGCGCTGCCGGCCGTCGTGCTCGTCTACCTGCACGACCACCACATCTGGCGCTCCGAACCGGCCGTGGTCGTCGGTGCCGGGTTCGTCCTGGCGCTCGTGCTCGGCATCGTGGTCGGACTGCTGCAGCGGCACTGGTCGGAGAGCGTCATCCTCGGCACCCAGATCGAACAGCTCCCGCCGGGCAGCCAGATCTTCGAACTCGGCATCGTCGTCCCGCTGCTGCTTTTCATCGCCGTCGTGATCGGGCCGTTGGCGATCACGTCGCGGCCGAACTTCCGACACCCGCTCGACGCGGTCAACATGTCCTCGCTCGCGGGTGCGGCCGCTTCGCTCGGCTTCAGCGTCATCGTTCAACACGGCGCGTTCACCGACGTGAACTGGGACAGCACCGATCCCGGACGCGCGGCGTTCATCGCGTTCACGCTCGGGTTCCTGCAGCCGATCGTCTTCGCGGCGAGTGCCGCGCTCACCTCGATGCGGGTGCGCCGCGCCCGAGCTCGAATCCGGCCTTCGGCGTCGTCGCGGGCTCGTGCTGATCGTGCTCTACGCGCTCTCCACGACGCTGCTGAACTCAGTATGGCACGCGCGGCGTCGTCCTCACCTCGGTGATCGCGGCGTTCCTCGCGGCCGTCGGCGTGCTGCTTGTGCGCATCGAATTGCACAACGGCCTGCTCGCGGAGGCCCGCATCGGCGCTCGACGCCGACTCGGTCGTCGAACGGAGCGCGGCCCACGGCCAGATCTGCGGCCACTGCGGCGTCGAACTCGGCGCCGGCGCCGCCTTCTGCCAGGTGTGCGGCACCGCGGTGTCGTCGCTGGCGCGCTACCCCATCGCCGACTCCCCCGCCACCGCCGCCTCCACGAGCGACAGCGCGCTGTCGCCGTCGGCCACGTGAGCGCGAAGGAGACGACGAGATGACGACACCTCCGCCTCCTCCGCCCGCCGGTGGCACCAGCCGCCGTACCCGCCGGGTGGGCAACCGCCCGTACCCGCAGCAGCCGCCCGGCCACGGCCGCCGCCGCAGGGTACCACCGCAGCAGGGCTATCCGCCGCAGCAGGGTTATCCGCCGCAACAGGGTACCCGCAACAGACCTGCGTATGCACCGCCACCCGGGCACGTTCGCCCCGCCGCAGCCGATCAGCTACGCGACGCCGCCGCCGCCGACCAGCACGGGCTCAACGCCAAGCTGATCGCGGTGATCGTCGCCGCGGTCGTGATCGTCGGCGGTGGCGTCGGTGCGGCGTTCGCGTTCACCGGCGGATCGCAGCAAGAACCCGACGCCGGTCGTCTCGACGTCGCCGGCACCGAACCCGGGACCGTCCACCCAGCCGGCACCGAACCCGGGTCCGTCGACGCAGCCCGCACCGAACCCGGACCGTCGACGCAGCCGGCGCCGAACCCCGGCCATCCACGCAGCCCGCGCCGAACCCGGGGCCGTCAACCCAGCCCGCACCGAACCCGGGCGGCAACGCGATCACGATCGCCGGCCCTGTCTCGGTCACGCCGGCGCCGGGCTGGCAGGTCGAGAAGCAAGGGTCCGGCCTACGTGATCCTCGCCTCGGGCGGCGACGCAACTGTTCCTGAACGTGTACCGCGCGCAGTCGACGAACATCACCCAGGATCTGGTGTCGGCATCAACACGTTCACCAAGGGGACGACCGGACTCAAGGTCGGCAAGTCGTCCTCGCCGGCGCGCATCAACGGACGCAACTTCACCCAGGAGCAGTACGCTGAACTTCCAGTTCCAGGTCTCGGCGCAGCAGGGCACCGCGACCGTCCAGGGTCTGTTCCTGCAATTCCTGAACGCGCAGTCCGGGGTCGCCGAGTTCTGCGTCTACGCGAGCACGTCGCAAAGCGCGCTGCAGGCCAAGGCGCACGACGCGCTGCAGATGATCGGATCGATCGAGTAACGCGAGTAGCCGCTTAGAGTCGAGGCATGTGCACGGTCGTCTGCCGGTGGGCACCCGGTGCGACCGTGCACATGCTCGCGTTGCGGGACGAATTCGTCGGGCGCGACTTCGACGGCCCGGGCCACTGGTGGCCGGATCAGCCTGACGTCGATCGGTGGGCGCGACCGTGTCGCGGGCGGGACGTGGTGCGCCTGCGACGTCCGGGCGGGCGTCATCGCGGTCGTACTCAACCGTCCCGACCGCCTGCAGGCTGCACCCGGCGCAGCGAGCCGGGGCATCCTGCCCCTGCTGGCGATCGAGCAGGGCACGGCGTGGGTCGACCGGCTCGACCTCGAACCGATGGCGTCCTTCAATCTCATGCTGGTCACGCCGCAGTCGCTCGACTGGTGGACCTTCGACGGCGAGCGCCTCGAACACGACACGTTGCCCGCAGGCGTCCATCTGGCGAAGCCGCGCGGGCTGGTTGCCGAGCCGCTGTCGGGCGAGCTGGCCGATCCGGCGCGCTGGCCCGATGCGCTGCGCGCGAGCCGTCCCGCCGCCGATCCGTCCGGTCTGCTGGTGCGGATCGAACGCGACGACCGCGTTTACGCAACCGTGTTCGGGCAGCTGATCACGAGCAGGCCGGGCGAGCTCGAGATCGCCTACTCGCGAACCCCGCAAGACCCTGCGACGTTCGAGCGCGCGGGTTGGCGCGCTGCTCAGCTGCGGTAGACGAACAAGCCGTCGACGATCGCGCGCGGCTCGCCGTCCGAGGGCACGTTCTGCACCTTCCCGCGGGCCCACAGTGTCGTCGATCCGCCGCCGTCGAACGACATGGCGTTCCAGCAGCCGCCGAGATGGCGCAGGTAGGACGTCAGCAACGACGGGGTGATACCGGCCGAGGTGCGGCGCCGCCCGTCCACGACGCCGAGCGTGATGTGGAGCGAGTCGCGTGCGACGCAGACAAAGCTCATCGGGTTGAACCAGTTCGTGGCCAGCTGTGCTGCAGGGTCGCGGAACGGGCGTCCGTTGCGAATCAACTGCGCGCCACCGGAGACCAGCCCGTCGATGTTCGCGACGGTGGTGGTCTGCGACCAGCGCACGATGTTCCCGGCCACAACGGGCATGCTGGTTCGGCAGGCGACCAACGCGCGTTGGTTGCTCGCGCGGCGAGGCAGCACCCACACCCGGGTGGCCGTGCGGGTGACCTTCCAGGCGCCACCGCTGGTCGCAGTCAGGTAGGCGACCGTGCAGCGGGGCAACGCGACGGTTGCGAGGTCGCTCGTAGTGAGCACGAGGTGGCGCCGCAACATGTCGTCGAAGTTGTTGACGCTGAACGCGTACGAGTGGTGCAGCACCGAGCGCGCGCCGCGCCAGGTGAATTTGGTGTAGACCTGCACCGGTCCGATGTGCGCCTTGCCGTCTGTCGTCGTGTAGAAGTTCGCGGACGTGCGGTAGCCAGGCGTCTTGTACATGTGCTTGTTGATCCACAAGCCGTGGAGCGGACCGGCGTAGTCGTCGCCGTAGTTCCAGAAGTCTCCGTTGATGCCGATCACCGCGTGCGTGCGTCGGGCCATTGCAGGGACGGTCTCGTGTTGGGTGTTGAGCAGGTTGCCGTCGAGCACGGGCGACAAGTGCAGCCGCGAGTTGGTCAGATCGATCTGGTCGTACCAGATCTGGGACGGGCCCCACTGGGTGTGGATCGTCGTTGCGACGAGCTTGGTGCCCGGGACGTCGCGGGCTGCTGCGCGGGACGCCGCGTGCGCAGGTGCGCCGGCGAGCGACAAAGCGGCGACAGCGGTGGTCGCAGTGACTGCGAGCTTGTGGAACGCGCGCATTCGCGTGCCTTTCGAGGGGGCCGAGCGGAGGCGGAACAGCGCTTCGCGCACGGCTTATATCGGGGACGGAACCGGATTCTTGAGCCCCGTTTGTGGCCTCGTCCTCAGCAATGCCTCGCCGGTGCGACAAGGGTGGAACCGATCCGATACGTCCCTCCGCGACTCGTGCGAAGTTCGACCTCACCAGCCGGGCTGGGCGCGATGCACGCATGCGGATCATCGGTGTCGAGCGTGAGCCAGTCGAACCAGCGCACGTTGACCACTACGTGCGTTTCAGCCGGAGCGCGCAGGGTCAGTTCGGACGCGCCGACGTGTGTCGTCGTCGCCGGTGGGCTGACGATCGGGCGGTGTCCGACGACCGCGAACAGCCGCCAGTCGGCGTTGTGCCAGATCGGTTTCAGGAAGGACGGGTGCGCGTTGATGGCGTCCACCTCGAAGCGGCCGGGGTCGGTGAACGCGACGTTCGGGACCGCGACGTATTGCACCGTGTTGTTCAGCAGCCAGGCTCGGTAGCGGCGCGGGGTGGGAATGCCGTTGTAGAACGTCGGGCCGTTCAGTTGCGTGTCGACCTGCCGAATCCAGCCACGCACCAGCGGCAACGAGCGCGCGACGTATGCGGTCTCCCAGTGCCCGCTCGTTTCCGGGATGTCGATGCGGCCGTCGACGGCGCCTCGACCTTGGATCTCGTTGATCAGCGGCCGGTAGTAGGACGCGTCATTGGCGCGCCCGTAGTTGAAGTCGTCCTGCTGCACGACCTGTTGCGGGTAGGCCGTCGCAACGACGGCGAGTGCGGCGAGCGCGGGTCGCCATTTCACGAATGCGCCGACGATCGGCACGGCGAACACGAGCGTGAGCCGTGCTGCATTGTTGCCGACGGGGGTGTCGAGGAAATACGCGAGCAGCACCATCGCGGCGCTGATCAGCGCGCCGACCCGGAGCGCGCGCCGCTCGCGGGGCACGAAGATCGCGACGGCGAGCGAGGCAAGCAGTGCGTCGCGCGCGGTGTGCCGGGTGAAGGTCTCGGCGCCGCCGTCGCTGAACAGCCGCGTGGCGATGACGACCGGGACGATCGTGCCGGCGAACACCGCGAGCCCGTCGCGCCATCGGCGCGTGAGCACCAGCGCGCCGGTGCCGACCCAGAGGAACAGCGCGACGACGGGACTTGCTGCAGCGGCGATGAACGCGAGGATGGCGGCGCGGGTGCGCGGGCTGGCTTTGATGCGTGTTGTCTCGGAGGCCAGCGCAAGCAAGGCGCCCAGGCCGAAGATCATCCCGAGGCTGAACGTGACTCGTCCGACGACGAGATTCAGGGTCTGGCTCAACGCTGTGAGCACTCCGCCCACCAGCGGCCGCTTGGCGCCGCACCGCGCGAACAACAGTGTCGATTGCACAGTCGCGATCACCGAACAGATCGCGCCGCACAGCCGGACTCCGATCAACGCCATGACCGGCGGCGTCCACAGCGAGTAGCCGAACGTCAGGCTGCCGCCGAACCAGCGCAGATCGTCCGGTGCGAACGGGTGCGCCGATGCGAAGTCCGCGCGAGCGAGTTGCGCCGCAAGATCCTGGCCGCTGAGCGGCGCGATCAAGTAGGCGATCGCGAGCGCCGCTGCAAGCGCGCCGGCGATCGTTACGTCGCGGTAGTCGGTGGTGAGCCGGGCGCGGAAGCGCGCGCCCGGATTGTCCACGCCGAGATCGTAGTTGGAGCGTGCGTGCGATCCGGTAGCTAAGCGCCGCAGCGTGACAGCCCACGAGCTTGCGATGCGTCGTCAGGCTGGGGTCCCAGCGTGGGTTTCCGGCCCAGCAGGAGCTTCGCTCCCACTGGAACGAAGGACACCGTGGTCGCCTTCGCGCTGTGGTCGGGCGAGTCACGGCGAGCAGCGCTGCAACCCGCCGTTCCAGCCCGCTCACGAGCACGCAAGTCGGCAGCGCGAAACGACACGAAGACGCGCTCCGAACCACAGCGCGGAATGACCACAGCCCGATGACCCGGCTGGGGCATGCGCAGCACGAGCGCAGGACGAGTTGTCAGTCTTGGTCCACGAGAGTTGACCGAGTTACCCCGGTTCTTGGCCACGAACGCTTCCGGCTGGTCGGGCTACGGATCGGCGGCAGGCGACTCGTCGATCGGTTTGCTGTAGCGCCGCCCGGTGGGAGAGGTCCACCAGGTGGTGCCGTTCGAGTCGCGGTAACCTGACCAGCCGGCGTCGTGTTTGCAGTGGTGATGGCGCGAGCAGACCGGCTCGAGGTTGCTGATGACGGTGTTGCGTCCGTTGAACGGGGCGATGTGGTCGCATTCGCAACCGATCGCGCGCCGGTTGCAGCCGGGGAACCGGCAGGTCGGGTGCTGCGCGGTGACCCACCGCCACTGGGCTGCGGAGGGGTAGCGGGCTTCGGGGTGGTCGTCGATGCCGCACTCCGGAATCACCCGGCCCGCGGAGTCGACGAGCACCCGGTCGATGCGGGTCGATTGATCGGCCATGATCTCGCGGACCTGCGAGGCAGGGATCGGGCCGTAGCCGGCCAACTCACCCGGCAGGTCACTCGACCCGTCGGCGGTGTCCTGACGAACCAGCACCTGCACCCGCATCCCGCGTGCGGGCGTCCCGGCTGCGGTGCGACCCAGGACGAGGTCGCGCAGGGTGTCGGCCCGTTTCTGGTCCATGGTGCGGCCGTCGGTGATCGGGTTGATCTTCTTCGCCGCTTCGGTCAGCTGTGCATACATCGCCTCGGCATCGGCGGCGGTGTGGGTCGACCAGATGCCGGCCATCCCGTCCGGCAACGGGACACAGTGCACCAGCCGCTGCGCCGTGGCCTCGACATGACGTTCTTCGGCATTGCGGGTGTCGAGGCGGGCGATCACCCGCCGCAACGACGCCCGGAACTGCGTCACCGTCTGCTCCGCCGCCCGCCCGATCACCCGCTCTTCGACCTGCGCGATCACCGCTACGTCCAAGTGGCAGGTCAGGTTCGCCGCGACCCGGACATGCGCATCACTGATCCGACCGGCCTGCGTGCAGCGCGAACAGCTTCGGCAGCTTCGTCGTCAGATGCGTGGCCTGCACCAGCCGCGTCTTCGCATAATCCGGCGACCACCGCAGCGCACACGCGACCTCTTCACGCGCCCACTCCTTGCCATCCGCGGGGTCGTGGATCGCGGCCAAGAACCGCTCCCGGCACGCCTGCGCACGAGCAACCACCGCATCGACCTCAGCCAGGCCAGTCGAGCAGCTGATCACGCGACAACCCCGCAGGATCGGTCCGCAACAACCGCTCGATCTTCCTCGCCACAACCCGAACCTACGACCAGGGTCTGACAGTTTCTGAGCGAGAATCTGCTTTTATTGCAGCGAATTCTCGCCGCAGTATCTCAAAACTGCACGTCCGCGGCAGTGTCCAGGAGTGCCAGGTTTCGCTCTCGCAACGTCGCGGAACGCGCCTGCTTCGCTGCACTCGCCAACGGGTCGCACATCCCGATTAGGTCGACCCGGCCACGGCTCTGCCGATGCGCCGACCCACTGACCCCGCGCATCTCAAAACCGCACGTCGGCGTCGGCGCCCAAGAACGTGGCGTAACGCTCCCCGGCATCGCGCAACGCGCGCTTCTCGGCACTCGTCAACGCGCGGTACGGCTCGAGCTCGAACCGCACGCTGCCGGCGCTCACCGTGCGACGCATCGTCGTGAGTACCTGCCCGTCAACCAGCCCCATGCCCATCGACTTCTCGCGCGCTCGTCCCAGCAGCCCGGCAGCGTCGAGCACCCAGCGCGAGTCCTGATATCCGCGATAGCTCTCGTCCAGAATCTGGAGCAGATGGCCCGAAGGCTTGCCCGCGCGTGTGGGCTGACGTTCACCCGAGGCGTGCCAGAACGTCCGGCCGTCGTGATCGAAAGACTCGAGTCGATCGCGTACCGCGGCGAGCCCGCGCCGCACATCGCCGAGCGGCAGTGTCGCCCAGTACGACAGGTCGCGCTCGGTCGCGGGCCCGTGGGAGATGAAGTAGCGCAGCGCGAGTTCGGCCAGCGCCTCGTCGCGGTCGAGCACGCGCGCATCAGGAACCCGTGACGACAACAACGCATACGTGTGCTCGCCGTCCCTACGCGGCCCGCTGCAGATCAACCCGTCCAACTCGACGTGCGCGAGCAACAGCATCACGAACATCCCGGCCCGCGACGAGCCATCGAACCCGCGACGAACGAGCCGCTCGGCAACCTCCGGACGAGTCAGCGCACCGGCAGCACCGACCTCTTCGACGACAACGTCGCGAGCCCGCGCGACCGCGCCCTCGTCCAGGCCGTGCTGGACGCGCAGCTGTGTTCCGGTCACCTTCTGCACTCGGGGGCCGGTCAACGCGAGCAGCCACACGATGTCGTCGGCCGACACGTAGTGCCACGTGGGACGAAGGACGTGCGTACGCAGCACCTGGCCCGTGTCGAGCAGGGCCGCAAGATCGTTCACGTCCGGAGCAGTGACTCGGGCCGCTACCGCCCACTCCGACTGCGACGGATTCTCGGCCTGCACCGCGAGCAGCGAACGAACGACATCCGCGGCCGACGACAACTGCGGAGCGACCAAATGCTGATTGCGCAGTCGCCATCGCGCAATCGCGTAGTCGTCTACCATCTCATCAAGATCAACTTGGTGGAGCTGAGGGGATTCGAACCCCTGACCCCCTCGATGCGAACGAGGTGCGCTACCGGACTGCGCCACAGCCCCGCGGAACGGGATGGCCCTTGCGGGCCGAGGTGAAGGGTAGCAAAGCGCGACCCCGCGACGGTTCGCGCGTCAGGACGCGCGGCGCTGCGCGGAGGCCTCGGCGAGGCTCTCTTGGTAGAGCCCGGTGAGGTCGATCGTGTCCATGTTGTGCAGCTCGATGTCGTCGTCGTCGATACGTACGACCGACTCGGGCGCCTCGACGAATTCGGGCATCGAGGCACGCCGGTTCTCGGCAGTGACGTCGGTGCTGCGCACCCGACGCGCGGCGGAGCGCTGGCGGTTGTTGCGCCGGTCGCGATCACGCTGCGCCTGCGAGCGCAGGAACCACAGGTACCCGACGAGGCCGAGTCCGAAGGGCGCCGCGAGCGCCCACATGATGCCGCCGACCAGCAACGCGGTCGGGACGAGAATGATCGATCCGGCGCCGAGGATGCCGAGCGAACGCCGCCGCCTGGCCATCATCGCCGCACGGGCCTCGGACATCTCGGACTCCTCGACGGGGTACATCAGCGCCTCCTGCGCGACGGGCACCGGGCGGCGGGTCGACACCGATCGGGCAGACGCCGCCTGCGCTGTCGATGAGGCGGGACGCGAGCTCGGAACGAAGACATCGGTGTGTGCCTCGTCCGGACGGGTGGCGTGCGAGCGTCGGCCGAGCGCACGCATGGCCTTGCCGAAACCGTCGACGGACTTCTCACGGCTGCGTTCGTCGTGACGCCGGAAGATCATCGGGACGACGACGATCAACCACAGCACGGCGAGGACGAAGACGGTCATCATCGGTGACAACACTTCGAACCCCTCCAGTCACATCAGTTCGCATTAGCAACACTGGTAACACAGCTTTGCCTGCTCAAGTTAGCCAGCGATTCCGGCGGAATCGGGCAGGACACTCGGCGTGTCGGCGACAGACCGTCTAGTAGAGGTTGAACTTGCCTCTCAAGCCAGTTCCGAGCGCCAGGACGGCGGTGCGGGCAACTGGGTCAATCGCGCGAGCATCGTCGTCCCCCGCACCTCTTCGGACGTGATCGCGAACCCGAGGTGATCACGCCATGCGCCGTCGATGTCGAGGAAGCGCTCGTAGTACCCCTCGCGCCGCAACCCGAGCTTCTCGACCACGCGGATGCTCGCATGGTTCTCCGGACGGATGTCGATCTCGACGCGATGCATGTAGACCTCGCCGAAGCAGTGATCGACCAGCAGCGCGAGAGCGGTCGGGACGATGCCGCGCCCGGCCAGCGCACCGTCGACCCAGTAGCCGATCGTGCAAGACCGCTGCACGCCGTGGACGATGTTCGAGACCGTTATCTGCCCGGCCAGCCGGCCCCCGTACATGATCATCAACGGGATCATCGTCCCGTTGCGGGCCGCCTTCTTCAGCGCCGAGTGCAGCTGCGGCCACGCGCCGGTGGAGTTGCGCTCTTCCCATGGATACGGCGAGGTCGGCTCCCACGGCTCGAGCCAGCCCTGGTTGCGCAGCCGCACCTCGCTCCACCGGCGAGCGTCGCGCAACCGTGGCGGGCGCAGCGTCACCGGGCCGGCGGACAGCTCGGCAGGCCAACCCGGATGACTGGTCATCTGTTCGACAGCAGCAACGGAATCACGGTGCAGCGCGCACCGGCGACGACTTCGGTGACCTCCTCGTCGATCACGACGAGGCAGTTCGCCGACGCCATCGAGGCGATCAGGTGTGAGCCCGGCCCGCCCACCAGCGAGACGCTGTAACCACCGGTGGCTTCGCGATGCAGGACGCCGCGACGGAACTGACGCACCCCGGCCGGGCTCTCGATGCGTTCGAGCGCGGCCGCTTGCACGGTCGCGCGCTGCAGGTTGCGCTTGCCGAGCAGCTTGCGGATTGCGGGACGGACGAAAACCTCGAACGACACCAGCGCGCTGACCGGGTTGCCGGGCAGGCAGAAGATCGGTACGCGGTTGCCGAGATGGCCGAAGCCCTGCGGCTTGCCCGGCTGCATCGCCACCCGCAGGAAGTCGACCGTCCCCAGCTCCGACAGGGCCTGCTTGACCACGTCGAACGCGCCCATCGACACGCCACCGGTCGTGATGAGCAGATCGGCGCGCAGCAGTTGACTCTCGAGCACGTCGAGCAACGCGGAGTGGTCATCGGCGACGATGCCGTAGCGCCAGGCATCCGCACCGGCGTCGCGGGCGGCTGCGGTGATCAGGTACGAGTTCGCATCGGCCACTTCACCGAAGGCGGGCTTCTGTCCGACGTCGACGAGCTCGCTGCCGGTGCTGATCACCAGCACCCGTGGACGGGGCCGGACAACTACGCGATCGCGTCCGATCGCCGCGAGGAGCGCGATCTGCTGTGGCCCGAGCGCCGCACCGGCGCCGAGCGCGGGTTGCCCGGCCTGCATGTCCTCACCCGCCCGGCGGATGCACTCACCGTTGCGTGTCGGGCGGCGCACTGCGACGCGCGCGACTCCCCGGTCGGTGTCCTCGAGCGGGATGACCGCGTCGGCGCCGGCCGGGATCGGCGCGCCGGTCATGATCCGCATGGCGAGGCCGGCACCCATCCCGCCACGCGACTTCGCGCCGGCCGCCACGTCGCCGACGACCGGCAGGACGACCGGCTCGTCCGCGGTGGCGTACTTGGTGTCGATGGAGCGCACGGCGTACCCGTCCATCGCCGAGTTGTCGAAGCCGGGCAGCGGCACCTCGCTCGTGACGGTCTCGGCGAGGAGCAGCCCCTGGGCGTCGAGCAAGGTCAGCTCGATCGGGTCGACGGAGCCGATGCCCGCGAGCACAGTCTCGAGGTGTTCGTCGACTGTGCGTAGGCGATCGCGATCAGGCACGCGTCTCCTTCGTCGTCATGGGGCTGTCGTCATCGGGCTGTCGTCATGAAAGTGAGGTCACATACTCCCGCAGCCACGCGCTGAACTCCTGACCGATCTCGGGGTGTCGCCCGGCGAGCTGGACGACCGACTTCATGTAGTCGAGCCCGTTGCCGGTGTCGTAGCGACGTCCGCGGAACACCACACCGTGCACCGGGACGTCCGAATGGGCGAGTTGCTGCATCGCATCTGTCAGCTGGATCTCGCCCTTCGCGCCCGGCTTGGTATCGCGGAGGGCGTCGAAGATCTCGGGCGGCAGGATGTACCGGCCGATGATCGCGAGCGTGCTCGGCGCGGTCTCGGCCGGCGGCTTCTCGACGAGCTCGACGATCGCGACGACTTCTGCGTCCTGCTCGCTGGCGTCGGTGAGCCGGACGCTGCCGTACTTGCTGATCTCGTCGCGCGGCACGTCGATGAGCCCGATGACGACACCGCCGTGCTCGGCGTAGACCTCCATCATCGTGCCGAGCAGTGCGTCCCGGTCGTCGATCAAGTCGTCCGGCAGCAGCACGGCGATGCCTTCGCCGTCGGCGAACTGCTCGCCCTGCGCAACCGCGTGACCGAGCCCCTTCGGATCGTCCTGGTCGACCTCGTGGATGCGCGCCAACGTCGGCGCGCGCCGGACGTGCTCCAGCGATTCCTGGTCGTCCTTCTTCTCCAGCGCGGCCTCGAGATCGTCGTTCGGGCGGAAGTACTCGGCGATGGCACGCTTCGACTCGTTCGTGACGAGCAGGACGTCGGTGATCCCGTTCTCGGCCGCTTCGGCGACGACGTACTCCAGCGCCGGGGTCGTCACTATCGGCGCGAGTTCCTTCGGCAGGGTCTTGGTGAATGGCAGGAATCGGGTGCCGCGCCCGGCCGCCGGGATCAATGCCTTGCGAATCGTGCGGCTCGTCATGTGCAGAGGCTATCCGGCCACAATGCACGTATGGCGAGGGCGGACAAGCAGGATCTGCGCGAGGAGCTGCTGCAGGAGCGGCGCGCCCTTACGCCGTCCCAGATCGAGGCGGCGCGCGCCGCCGTCCGCGACGCGGTGCTCGCTCGCCAGGCCGAGGCACGGTGGACGTCGGTAGCTGCCTATCTGCCGCTGCGTACCGAACCTGGCTCGCGCGAGCTGTTGGACGAGTTGGTGCGCCGCGATGTACGCGTACTCGTGCCGGTCACCCAGCCCGATCATGATCTCGACTGGGTCGCGCTGCCCGGTGACGAGCCGCTCGGCCCCGACGCCATCGGCTGCCGTCGACGTGGTGCTCGTCCCCGCGCTCGCGGTCGCCACGGACGGCACGCGGCTCGGTCGCGGCGGCGGCTCGTACGACCGTGCGCTCGCGCGCGTCCCGTCTGCGACGCCGGTCGCGGCGCTGCTCTACGACACCGAGGTGGTCGTCCACCTGCCGAGCGAACCGTGGGATCTGCCGGTCCGTGCCGTTGTCACCCCGTCCGGCGGGTGGCGCGACCTGTAACCCCGACTGGACGCGGGAATCTTCGATCAGCGACCATGGTTGGCAGTCACAGAGCGAGAGTGCCAAGCCCGATCGAGGAACCCATGCCGACCTATCAGTACGCCTGCACCGATGCCGAGTGCGGAAACCGTTTCGAACTGGTGCAGTCGTTCACCGATCCGTCGGTGACCGAGTGCCCGGTCTGCAACGGGGCGGTGCGCAAGGTGTACGGGTCGGTCGGGGTCGTGTTCAAGGGTTCGGGCTTCTACCGCAACGACAGCCGCGCCGGGAACGGTGCGAAGGACTCCTCGGGCGACTCTGCGAAGAAGTCGGAGTCGAAGTCGGAGTCGAAGTCGGAGTCGAAGTCGGACGCCAAGTCGGACAGTTCCGCTTCGTCGTCGAAGTCCGACAGTTCGTCGACGTCATCGAGTTCGTCGTCGAGTTCGTCGTCCAACTCGTCGGGTTCGTCATCGGCGTCGTCGAGCTCCGGCAAGGCCGCCGCGTCGGCCTGAGCCGTCCACAGGCTCCTCGGCCGTCCACAGGCGGCGATTTTCGCCTTTCGAGAGCGGGCCGCCGACCTAGCGTCGTCGGGCATGAGGTCGCTCGCGATGCGATGGTCGCGCGTCTCGGCTCGCATCGGACGGTGGCCACGACGCATTGCCGCGCTGTGCTGCCTGCTGCTCGCCGCAGCCAGCGCGGTTGCCGAACCGGGTGGCGGCAGCACCCTGCACGCCGGTCTGGCGCATCGGTTGCGCACCGGCGAGGTCGCCATCCCGCTTGCCGTTGCCGCGGGTAGCGCCGCGATCGTGCAGCCCGGGGATCGCGTCGGTGTCGTCGACGCGGCTGACACTTCCGGCGCGGCAGCCCTGCTCGCTGACCGGATGCGCGTGCTGTCGATCCGGGCCGGTGACGCCTCGCTCTCCGGTGACGCGAGCGCGACGGTCGTCGTAGCCGGGACCCGCTCGCAAGCAGTCGCCGTCGCGCACACCGAGACCGATCGACTGGTGCTGATAGTCGACGAATTGCCCTAGGCTCCGCACCGATATCGCTGCAATGCCTAGGGAGTTGGAATCGTCATGCTCAAGGGCTTCAAGGAATTCATCATGCGCGGCAACGTCGTCGATCTGGCGATCGCCGTCGTCATCGGTGCTGCGTTCGGCGCCGTGGTAACTGCGCTGGTCGCCGACATCATCACGCCGATCGTCGCGGCGATCGGCGGTCAGCCGAACTTCGCAGACCTCAAGTTCACCATCAACAAGAGCACGTTCCTGTACGGCGACTTCATCAACAAGATCATCACGTTCGTCATCGTCGCCGCGGCGATCTACTTCGTGGTCGTTCTCCCGCTCAACAAGATCGCCGAGCGGCGCGCGGCACGGCTGGCGGCCGGTCAGCCGGCGACCGAGGAGCCGGAGGCGAAGTCCGAAGACGTCGTCCTGCTCGAGCAGATCCGCGACCTGCTCCAGGCGCAGACAGGCGGCGGCGGGACGCACAGCGTCTGAACGTCTGGCGACTATTCGTGATGCGGCGGGCGTTCGCGGCGGTACCAGCTTTCGTCGCGGCGCCCATCGCTGCCGTCGTCGCGTTCGCCGGATAGCTCGTCGCCCCACCCGATCGACCGCTCGTCGTCGGTGATGTCGGGCAGGACCGGATCGTCGTCGTCGCCCTGTGTGGGACGTCGCGGTGCGGTCATGAACACAGTCTGCGCCTGACCGCCGCTGCGCGAGCAGTGCTTTGATGGAGGTTCGTCCCGCAAACAGAGGAGTCGACCATGGCCGACGCCAGCAAGTTCACCGACAAGGCAGCCGAACTCGCCGGACAGGCGGCTGCAGCAGCCGGACCGATCGCCGCGCGTGCGAAGGAATTGGCCGAGCAGGGCGCAGCGGCCGCCGCGCCGATCGTCGAGCAGGCACGGGTCCGCGCCGCACAGGGCGTGGACGTCGTCGCGGGCAGCCTGGACAAGGCGACCGGCGGCAAGTACAGCGAGCGGATCCACTCGGTCGCCACGAAGGTCGAGGGCGTGCTCGAGACCAAGCCGAAGGTGCCGCCGACCGATCCCACTCTGAGGGCTAAGACCGCCGACCTCCCGCACGAGACCGGCTGATCTTCAGGGGCAGTTGACCCACTCGTCGCTTCCGTCGGAGAAGACCTGCCGCTTCCAGATCGGCAGGCGGTGCTTGACCTCGTCGACGAGCCGGGCGCAGGCGTCGAACGCTTCGCGCCGATGGGCCGTCGAGACGACGGCAACCAGCGCGACGTCGCCGATCCGGAGCATGCCGACCCGGTGGCTGACAGCCACCGACAGGACGTCCGGTTCGGCGGCGATCTGCTCGGCGACCTCGGCCAGCACCGATTGAGCGCTCGGGTGGCCCTGGTACTCCAGCTCGACGACCTCGCGACCGTGGTCACTGCGCCGAACGACCCCGCAGAACGTCACGGACGCCCCACCATCGATCGACGCCGCGGCGGCTTCGTGCGCGGCGACGTCGAGTGGCTCGTCGCTCACGCTGCACAGGGTCACGCTCATAGTCCGCCGCCTGGGCGATGGTCGCCACCGGCAAGCTGATCGACGACGTGGGCGAGGAGCGGGCCGAGCACCGCGATGCCGTCCTTCACCCCACCCGGAGAGCCGGGAAGGGTGACGACCAACGCCGTCCCCATCGTCCCGGCGACACCACGCGAGAGCACCGAGGTCGGGACGCGGTCACGCGACGCCAGCCGGAGCGCCTCGGCGATCCCGGGCACCTCACGATCGAGCAGCGGACGAACCGCCTCAGGGGTGACATCGGTCGGCGCCAGTCCCGTCCCGCCTGTGGTCAGCACGGCGGATGCACCCGACTGAACGGCAGCCTGTACCGCGGCGCGGATCGAATCGATCTCGTCCGGGACGACGACCTGCGCGATCACGTCGTGGCCCTCGCTCGTGAGCCACGACGTGAGCAGCTCACCCGAGTCGTCGCGCCGCTCGCCCGCGGCCGAGCGGTTGGAGCAGGTGATGACGGCCGCCTTCACGCGCGTTCCCAGTCGCCGCTGCGGCCGCCCGACTTAGTGAGCAGCCGGACGTCGGTGAGCTGAGCCGACCGGTCGACAGCCTTGACCATGTCGTAGAGCGCGAGGCCGGCCGTGACAACGGCGGTCAGCGCCTCCATCTCGACACCGGTGCGGTCGGCGGTGCGGGTCGTCGCGTCGATGACGACCGAGTCGTCGCCGACTTCGAGATCGACGCTGACCCCGTGCAGCGCGACCGGGTGACACAGCGGCACGAGATCAGGCGTGCGCTTCGCTCCGGCGAGCCCCGCGATCCGCGCGACTGCGAGCGCGTCGCCCTTCGGCAGTCCGTCGCGGCGCAGCAGTGCGATCACCTCCGGCGTCGTCACGAACCGGCCTTGCGCATGCGCGATCCGAACCGTGATGTCCTTGGCCGACACGTCAACCATGCGTGCGGCGCCGGACGCGTCGAGATGAGTCAGTTCATCGGCCACGAGCCGACAGTAACCGCCGCGGGTCAGCCGACGACGACGGTCAGCGTGAACGAATTCTGCCCGCCGACGCAGCGCAACGCCTCGCCGCAACTCGCCCGCGCTGCGCTGACGTGTGCAGTGCCGCTCTTCAGGGCACGGAACGTGGCGATCATGGTTCCAGCCCCGACACCCGGCGGCCCGTGCTCGGGGCGCGACACGAACGTGCCGCTCGAGAGCACGCCCCCCGTGACGCGATGAAATCGCCAGTACGTCGAATCGAGGCGAACCTCGATGACGTCGTTCGGGTGGGCCGCCAAAGTGTGCCCCTTGGCGTTGAAACCAAGCTCGATCTTGCGCGGCGGCGTGCCCACGGCGGTCCCGCCTGCGCCACCTGCGGAGCCGTGACCCCCGGACGAGGCGCACCCCGCTGCGACGAGCGCGAGCGCCGCAACCGTGACCGCGATTGCTCTCATCGCTCTCCTCTCTCTCACGACGATCGACGTGCCGATCATCCGGAAAAGTTCCGGGTCGCAACTGGCAGCTACCGGACATTCCGTTACGTGCCAGCTGCAATCCGCCCGAAAATACCTGGTCTGCCTCTACTTTCTGGGCGTCCCGTACTCACACGGGATCCACAGCCAGGAGGTTGTCTTGAAACTGCACGCTCGGGGGCTGACCGTCCTCGTCGGGGCAGCGGCGCTCACCACCGCCGCACTGTCCGTCGCACCTGCGCAGGCGGCTACCGCCAAGTCCAACGGGGTGCGTGACCCGTACTCGCCCGCCTACAGCCACTCCTACCGCCACGGCGTCATCCCGACCCGTTCGGTCAACGCCAAGATGAAGACCTGGAGCAAGCAGCACGCTGCCACGACAGCCGCCACCGGCACTGAGACCCTGTCCTACGGCGGCGGCGTCGACGGCATCGGCGTCCAGAGCGGGCACTCGAAGGTGTACCTGGTTTTCTACGGCACCCAGTGGGGCACCTCCTCGACGGACGCGAACGGCAACCTGAAGTTCACCGGTGACCAGTACGGCGCAGCCGGCGCGGCGCAGCAGATGTTCAAGGGCATCGGCACGAACAACGAGTTGTGGTCGGCCGACCTGACGCAGTGGTGCGACGGCCCGAACGTGGCGAGCGGCGCCACCAGCTGCCCGTCCAACGCGGCATTCATCCCGTACCAGAGCGGCGGCGTCCTGTCCGGTGTGTGGTACGACAACTCCAAGGCATCCCCCTCGGCCGCGACCGCAGCACAGCTGGGCCAGGAAGCGGTCAGCGCGGCGTCGCACTTCGGCAACACGAGCGCGGCGTCCAACCGTTACGCCTACTACGTGATCCTGTCGCCGCACGGCACGAACCCGGACAACTACCAGGGCCAGTACTGCGCGTGGCACGACTACAACGGTGACGTCGGCGTCAGCTCGCCCTACGGCGACATCGCGTTCAGCAACCAGCCGTACAACATCGACTCCGGACAGGGTTGCGGCACCAACTTCGTCAACAGCGGCTCCGCCGGCATGACGGACGGTTACACGATGACGCTCGGCCACGAATGGCACGAGATGATGTCCGACCAGAACCCGGCGGGCGGCTGGACGAACCACACCGGCAGCTCGTACAACGGCGAAGAGAACTCCGACGAGTGCGCCTGGCTCTCGCCGGGTACTTCGGGGGGCGCGGCGAACATCAGCTTCGCCACAGGCACGTTCGCCGAGCAGGCCTCCTGGTCGAACGACACCAACAGCTGCGCCATCAGCCATCCCATCGTCGGCGGCACGGGCGGCGGCAACACCGTGACAGTCACCAACCCGGGCAGTCAGACGGGGACCGTCGGCACGGCGAAGTCGCTGCAGATCCAGGCCAGCGACTCCGGCGGCGCGACGCTGACCTACAGCGCGACCGGCCTGCCGGCAGGCGAGTCGATCAACGCGTCGACCGGTCTGATCTCGGGCACGCCGACGACCGCGGGCACGTATTCGACGACGGTCACGGCGAAGGACGCCACCAACGCGTCCGGCAGCGCGAGCTTCTCGTGGACGATCTCGTCCTCGGGCGGTGGCGGCTGCAGCGGTCAGAAGCTGCTCAACCCGGGCTTCGAGTCGGGGGCGACCAGCTGGTCGCAGACCTCCGGGGTCATCAACACCGACGGCGCGCACTCGCACGCCGGCTCCGGATACGCCTGGCTCGACGGGTACGGCACCACCCACACCGACACACTGTCGCAGTCGGTGGCCGTCCCGGCCGGGTGCAAGGCCACGCTGACCTACTACCTGTCGATCTCGACGAGCGAGACGACGACCACGACCGCGTACGACAAGCTGACCCTGACGGTCAACGGAACGTCGAAGCAGACGTTCTCGAACCTCAACAAGGGCGCGTATGCGGTGCGGACGGTGGACCTGTCCTCCTACGCAGGTCAGACGGTCACGATCAAGTGGACGGGCACCGAGGACTCCTCGCTGGCCACCAGCTTCTTCATCGATGACACGGCGCTGACGCTGGGCTAGACACGCATCAACCGAAACGGCCCGCCGGATCCGTCCGGCGGGCCGTTTCGTGCGTTGTTGTGTGGCTGCTGGCACTGCCCGATTCGTAACGGCCCGGTTCGGGGACAATGATCAGCAGACAAGAGGGAGTGCAGAGAAATCTCGGACGAAACGCAGGCCATCGGCCCCTTGGCACCACGGCCCGAACCCCCAACCGGACCGCCGAACGGTGGTTGGGTGATCGGCGCGCGCTATCGCGTGGACGAACGCATCGGGTCGGGCGGCATGGCCGAGGTGTTCCGCGCGCACGACGAGGTGCTCGACCGGCCGGTCGCCGTGAAGGTGTTCCGCGCCGAGCACGTCGCCCACGACGGGTCCGACACCGCGAACGGTACCGAGCGCCAGCAGCTCGAAGTCGCCGCGCTGGCGCGCCTCAACCACCCCAATCTGATCGCGCTCTACGACGGCTCGCTCGACGCCGCGCCACACGCCTTCATCGTCATGGAGCTGATCGAGGGGCCGACGCTGGCCGCGCAGATCGCCCAGGGCCCGCTCCCCGAGGCGTCTGTGCGCGAGATCGGCATACAACTCGCGGACGGCTTGGCCTACGTGCACGCGCAGGGCATGGTGCATCGCGACGTCAAGCCGGAGAACATCCTGCTCGGCGTCGACCGCTCGGACGACGACCACACCGTCCGTGCCCGGCTGTCCGACTTCGGGATCGTGCGGCTGCTCGGCACCGAGCGGCTCACGAGCGTGAACTTCACTCTCGGGACAGCGTCCTATCTGGCACCCGAGCAGGCGCGCGGTTCGGCCGTGGACCCGCCCGCCGACATCTATTCGCTCGGGTTGGTGTTGCTCGAGGCGCTCACCGGGCAGCGGATGTTCGAAGGACCGCCCCTGGAGGCGGCCATGGCCCGGTTGTCGCAGCGCCCCCAAGTGCCGGCGGGGCTGCCCGAGCCTTGGCCGGGCCTGCTGTACGCGATGACCGAATTCGACCCGGCTGCGCGTCCGACTGCCGCCGCGGTGTCGCGCGTCCTGCGCAACGAGGGCTCGCGGGCCCTCCCGCTCGTCCCGCTGGCAGTGCCCGTGGCTGCCGGCTTCGCCGACGCGCCGACCGGCATGGTGCCCGCCATGGCCGGACCTGTGCCCGCCGAGCAGCTGCCGGTGCGACGTCGGCGCCGGGTGAGCGCGATGGCGATCGCGGCGGTGCTGAGCCTGCTGGTCATCCTCACCACGCTCGGGATCTTCCTGTTCACGGGCAACGACTCGAAGTCACCCGCCCTGGCGCCGCCCGGCACCAGCCAGTCGCCGGCCGGGCAGGATTCGCACTCCCGCTCCGCGGGCAGATCGGGGTCGTCGTCCGGAGCGTCGTCGGCGCCGGGGACGAACGCTTCGTCCACGCACGGCAAGAAGTCGGCCAGCACCTCGTCCGCGCCGAGCACGTCGACCGCGCGGTCGTCGTCGGCCGGTTCGTCGTCGGCGCCGGCCCCGCACCCACCAACGTCCGCGCCGCGCACGTCGACCGCGCACACGACCGCTCCGGCGCCGTCGACCACCGCGACGACTCCGACGAACCTCCCATCCACGTCGTCATCGGCGCCGGGGACCCAGACGTCGTCGAGCAACTCCGCGGCGACTACGAGCTCGCCGCCTGCCTAGCGCCGCCGGCACGGCCGCGCACGCGCATCCGCAGGGCCGCCCAGGCGCACCCGAAGGTCGCCAACTCGGCACCGGTGGCGAGCATGTCGAGCGCGCCGACGGGTTCCGTCTCGCCGCTCCCCGGCCCGAGCGGCACGCCAAGGACGCGGGTCTCGAGCCAGAGCAGCGCGATCAACGCCGACCCGGTGAGTGCCCCGCGCAAGACCCAGACGCTCGGCCGCACTACCACGGTCACCGCCACCACGATCTGGATCGCGCCCGCGAGCAGGAAGAACCAGCCGTAGAGCGGCGACTCGCGAAAGTGCTCCGGCATGACCGCGAAGTGCGTCGCGGCGGCCACGATGAGGCCGAGCGAGGCTCCGACGACGTACGGATCGCGATGCAGGATCAGCCGGTTGCCGCGCTGCTCGCGAAGCCACACCACGGCAAAGATCGGGATCCACGCCGCAAACAGCAGGACGTGCACCAGATGGCCGCCGAGCGGACCGCTTGCGACGATCACCGGGGCCGTGATCATGCGACATCCTCCACCGCGAGCAGGCGCGGACGTCCGGCGAGGGCCGCGAACTGCGCTGCGGGCAGTGGCCGCCCGAACAGATAGCCCTGTGCGCGGCCACAACCCAGCTCGGTCAAGACTGCGCGCTGGCCCGGCTCTTCGACACCTTCGGCGACGGTCGACAGCCCGAGCGCATGGGCCATGTCGATGATTGCTTTGACAAGCCCTCGCGATCCGGCGTCGGTGTCGACGTTGCGGACGAAGCTCCGGTCGATCTTGAGCTCGTCGACGGGCAACGTCGCCAGGTACGACAGGGACGAATAACCGGTGCCGAAGTCGTCGATCGCGATGCGGATTCCGAGTTCGCGGAGCTGGCCCAGCTGACGGCGCGCGAAGTCGATGTCGTCGAGCAACATGCTCTCGGTGACCTCGAGGACGAGCGCGTTGGCGGGGAGCCTGGTGTGCATGAGCGCCTCGGCGACGACGGTGACCAGATTCGGGTCGAGCAACTGCCGCGGCGACAGATTCACCGCCAAGCGCAGGCTCCCGCAACCGGCTACTTCATTGCGCCATGAGACGACCTGTTCGGCGGCAGCCAGCAGGACCCAGATCCCGATCGTGCGGATCGCACCGGATTGCTCGGCAAGCGGGATGAACCGGCCCGGAGCGACCAGCCCGCGGGTGGGGTGGTGCCAGCGCAGGAGCGCCTCGACGGCGTCCAGCTCGCCCGTGCTGCTGACCACGACCGGTTGGTAATGCACCTCGAACTGATTGTCGGCGAGCGCCGTCGCCAGGTCGCGCGCGAGCTCTGCTTCATCGCGGAGCCGTTCGGCGATGCCCGCCGAGTACACGACGACCTGGTTGCGGCCTTCGGCTTTGGCCAGGTACATCGCCACGTCGGCATGGTGGAGCAGGTCGTCGGCGTCCTTGCTGGCAGCGGCCGTGGCGTCGGCGACGCCGATGCTGGCCAGGACGAGGAATTCACCGGAGCCCCAGAGGATGGGTTCCTGCAGCGCGGCGAGGATGCGCCGTGCGGTGGCTTCGGCCGCGGCTGTGTCGGTGCGGACGAGTACGGCGAACTCGTCGCCGGCGAGGCGGGCCGGCATGTCGTCGGAACCGAGCACGCCCCTGATGCGGTGCGCCGTGACACGCAAGACCTCATCGCCGGCTCTGTGTCCGGCCGAGTCGTTGATCGACTTGAAGTTGTCGAGATCGAGATAAAGCACGCTCACTGCACCCGCCTGTGCGGACAGCGTTCGGTCGAGCGCCTCGA
This sequence comes from uncultured Actinomycetota bacterium, assembly GCA_963757455.1. Taxonomy (GTDB): domain Bacteria; phylum Actinomycetota; class Actinomycetes; order Mycobacteriales; family Jatrophihabitantaceae; genus RYN-133. The sequence goes on along the minus strand of CAVWSE010000005.1, from coordinate 390,022 downwards.
CGAAAGCGACCCGGTTCGGGAGGCCGGTCAGCGCATCGGTGAGCAGCTGCGTCTCGATCGCTCGCCAGGCGAGGATGTGCGTGACGCTGGCGGCGAGCACGAACGCGCCGTGGACCAACGCCCACTTGACCGGGTCGTTCCACTCGGTCGTGTTGCCGTACACGCTGTGCGGCGCGAACACCCCCATCACGGCGTGATGCAGCACGGTGACCGTGATGCACAGCGAGAACGCGAGCCAGTCCTGGTAGGCGGCGACGATGCCGATCATCACGAAAAAGTGGAAATGCGCCTCGGTGATGCCGCCGGACAGGTCGACGAACACCATCGAGGCGCACATCAAGCTCATCGTTGCCGAGACCGTCCGCAGCCGCCGGCTCGCACTGGGCACGCGAGCAAGCACAGCGGGGGCACCGATGACGAAGACGTCGAGCGCGCAGGTGGTCGGGTCGTAACCGCGGGCGAGCCCGAACAGGCCGAGCCCGACGGCTTGCAGCATCGCGAAGCGGGTGATCAGCTTGTGGCGGGTACGCCAGATGTCCTCGGGAATCTTGCGGCCCTCGGGCAACCAGGCGCGCACTGCGTCCACTACCGACCGCAGCGCATGCCGAAGGTTGCGGACACGACGCATATCTATTGTTATCGGCCGGCGAAGCGCCGTCCTGAGCTGTTCGTGTTCGTCATCGCTGCGCTCGCGGTTGCTACGGTCGTGAGCGCCATGACAGCCTTCTCGCTCACACCCGCGCAGCGCGACTACAGCGCGAGCGTGCGACATATCGCCACGGATGCCATAGCTCCCCTGGTCAACGGTGCGCCGGAGGGCCGGGTCAACCGGCCGATGCTGGCCGAACTCGGCAAGCAAGGACTGCTGCGTGGGCTGTTCGGTGGGCGGCCCGACGAGCCTGTGCGCGATGCCGCCGCGATGCAACTGTGCCTGCTGCGCGAATCGCTGGCACAGATCAGTGGCGAAGCCGAGACCGCCCTCGCCCTGCAGGGCCTGGGCAGCTACCCGATCCTGCAGGCAGGTTCGCCTGCACAGCGTGATCAATGGCTGCCCGGCGTCGTATCCGGCGAAGTGGTCGCCGCGTTCGCGCTGTCCGAGGCCGGCGCCGGGTCGGATGCGGCTGCGCTGTCGTTGCGTGCTGAGCCCGATGGTGAGGGCTGGCGGCTGTCGGGCGAGAAGCTGTGGATCTCGAATGCACCGGAGGCCGACGTGTACTCGGTCTTCGCGCGCACGACGCTCGATGCACGCGCCCGTGGCATCACCGCGTTCGTCGTCGACGGCCATGCTGCGGGACTGTCCGGCGAGCACCTCGACCTGCTCGCGGCGCACCCGATCGGTCGGCTGGTCTTCGACGGCGTCCGGGTCGGGCCGGATGACGTGCTCGGCGAGGTCGACGCCGGCTTTGCCGTCGCGATGCGCACACTCGACCTGTTCCGTCCGAGCGTGGGCGCATTCGCGGTCGGCATGGCGCAGGCGGCGCTCGACGCCACCGTGCAGCACGTCCAACAGCGCGAGGCGTTCGGCGGTCCGCTGGCCGCTCAGCAGGCTGTCGCGCATCGCCTCGCCGACATGAGCACCGAGCTCGAAGCAGCCCGGCTGCTCGTGTACTCCGCGGCAAGCGCGTACGACGCCGGCGACGAACCGCAGCTGCAGAGCCGACGCGCCGCGATGGCCAAGCTCTATGCGACCGAGGCCGCGCAGTCGATCATCGACGGCTGCGTGCAACTGCACGGCGCAGCCGCACTCCGGAAGGGCCACCTGCTCGAACACCTCTACCGCGACGTGCGGTCATTGCGCATCTACGAGGGCGCGTCCGAGATCCAGCGCACGATCATCGCGCGCGATCTGCTTCGTAAGGGAACCTGATGACTGATGACTACCGCTTTCGCGCGTCGGTGCCGCTGACCGAGCACTGGGAGCACTTCCGGTTCAGCAAGGCCGACGGCGTCGCGACCGTGACGCTCGACCGTCCGGAGAAGCTGAACCCGTTGACGTTCGAGAGTTACGCCGACCTGCGCGATCTGCTCGGCGAGCTGCCGCACCACCAGGACGTGCGCGCGCTGGTCATTCGCGGTGAGGGCAAGGCGTTCTGCGCGGGCGGTGACGTCAACGAGATCATCGGCGAACTCATCACGATGGAGCCGCGTGACCTGATGCGGTTCACGAAGATGACCGGCGACGCGATCCGCGCCATGCGCGAGTGCCCGATCCCGATCATCAGCGCGATCCAGGGAATCGCCGCCGGCGCGGGTGCGGTGATCGCTCTTGCGTCCGACTTCCGTGTCGTCACCGAGTCAGGACGCTTCGCGTTCCTGTTCACCAAGGTCGGGCTGTCCGGCGGCGACATGGGTGCCGCCTACCTGCTCCCCCGCGTCGTCGGGCTCGGACGGGCGACCGAATTGCTGATGCTCGGCGGCACGATCGACGCTGCCACCGCCGACCGGTACGGGCTGGTCTCGCGGCTCGTCCCCAACAACGGGTTGGACGAGGCTGTCGCCGACCTCGCTCGCACGCTCGCCGACGGACCGACCCTCGCCTATGCACAGACGAAGTCGTTGCTGACGCGCGAACTCGACATGGCGATGGGCCCTGCCATGGAACTCGACGCAATGACGCAGGCACTGTTGATGACCAGCGCCGACCACCGCGAGTTCCACGCGGCGTTCAACGAGAAGCGCCCGCCTGACTGGCAGGGTCGCTGAGCACGGCGTAGCCCTGCACCTCGACGAGCGCGTCGTCGTCCCACAACCGCGCGACACCGACCGCTGCCATTGCCGGGTAGTCGCGGCCGATCAGCTGTCGCCACACCTGCCCGATCTGAGCTGCGTTGCGGCGGTAGTCGGCGAGGTCGACGGCATAGATCGTGAGCGAGGCGAGATCGGCCGGTTCGCCACCAGCGGCCCGTAACGCTGTCAGCAGATTGCTCAGCGCGGTCTCGAACTGGTTCACCACCCCGGTGCCGACGATCGATCCGTCCGGCGCCATCGACGTCTGCCCGGCGAGGAACACGATCTTCCCGGTGCCGACGACGGCATGCGCAAAGCCGGCAGGACGAGCGAGCTCCGGCGGATTGATGCGGTCGATCATGCCTGCACCGCTCCCCCGTCGACGACGATCGCCTGGCCGTTGAGCGCGCCGTTGTCGATGCACGACATGACGGCAACGGCGACTTCGTCCGGCGCGATGAGCCGTCCGATCGGTTGTTTGTCGGCCAGGGTCGCGCGCGCCTCATCGGCCGAACGTCCGGTGCGCCGCACAATCGTCGCGACGGTTGCGTCGGTCATCGGGGTGTCGACGTAGCCGGGACAGATCGCGTTGACCGTGACGCCGGTCGGCGCGAGCTCGGCAGCAGCCGAGCGCACAAGGCCGAGGACGCCGTGCTTGCTCGCGGTGTACGCGGCGATGTACGGCTCGCCGATGCGCGCCGCGGTCGAGGCGATAACAACGATCCGTCCGAAGCCCGCGGCGCGCATGGCGGGCACGGCTCGGCGCAGGCAACGAAACGGCGCGGTCAGGTTGAGATCAAGCATGTGTTGCCAGTCGTCATCGGTGATGCGGTCAAGGCGTGCGGACGTACCGCTTCCCGCGTTCGCGACGAGGACAGCGACCGGGCCCCACTGAGACTCGACCTCGACGAAGATGCGTTCGACCTCGGCCGCGTCGGTGATGTCGGCGCTGATCGTGAGGGTCGGACCGGCACACAATTCCGCGGTCGCGGCAAGATCGTCGGCGCTGCGGGCAGTGAGCGCGACCTGCATGCCGGACTTGCTCAGCCGGACGGCGATCGCTCGGCCGATCCCTCGTCCCGCGCCGGTGACGAGTGCGACCGCGCCGGGTTCGGTCACGGCCGCCACCGCCGGTGCGCGGTGCCCGTGCTGCCTGCGCGGATGAGTTCGAGACGCGGACGCGGGCCGTCGCTGCGTCCGGTCTGTGGCTTGCGAGCGCCGGCTTGCCACGGCAGCGGCCACTGCACACCCGGGCCGGCGTAGTCCTGCTCGATGGCTGCGTGCAGCGTCCAGTTCGGGTCGTAGAGATGCGCGCGGCCCAGCACGCACAGGTCGGCGCGCCCGGCGAGCAGCAGCGAATTCACGTCGTCCCAGGACGAGATGATGCCGACCGCCATCGTCGCGATGCCTGCTTCGTTGCGGATGCGGTCGGCGAACGGCGTCTGGTACGACCGCCCGAAGGCAGGACGCTCGTCGGCGACGACCTGACCGCTAGAAACATCGACGATGTCGACGCCCGCCGCGGCAAACGCCTTGGCGATCGCGACCGCCTCGTCAGCGTCGATGCCACCGTCGTACCAGTCGGTCGCCGAGATGCGCACGCTCATCGGCTTGTGCGCGGGCCACACCGCGCGGATCGCAGTGAACACCTCGAGCGGGAAGCGCAAGCGATTCTCGAGCGAGCCGCCGTAGTCGTCGTCGCGCTGGTTCGTCAGCGGCGAGATGAACGACGACAACAGATAGCCGTGCGCGCAATGCAGTTCGAGCAGGTCGAAGCCGGCCTCGTCGCCGCGTCGCGCCGCCGCGACGAAGTCGTCGCGGATCCCGGCGAGGTCGTCCTGCGTGAGCGCGCGAGGCACCTGGTTGACCCCGGGGCGGTACGAGATCGCAGACGGCGCAACCACGTCCCAGTTGTCGGCGGGCAGTGGATCGTCGATGCCGTCCCACATGAGTTTCGTGGAGCCCTTACGGCCGGAATGGCCGAGTTGCAAACCGATCTTCGCTTGCGACTCGGCGTGCACGAAGTCGGTGATGCGGCGCCAGTGTCGCGCCTGCTCATCGGTGTAGATGCCCGCGCAACCCGGCGTGATGCGTCCTTCCGCAGAAACGCACACCATCTCGGTGAACACCAGCCCGGCGCCGCCGAGCGCCTTGCCCGCGAGGTGGGCGAAATGGAACTCGCTCGGGACGCCGTCGACCGCCTTGTACATGTCCATCGGCGACACGACGACGCGATTGACGAGCTCGAGCTCGCGCAACCGGAATGGCTGGAACATCGGCGGCCGGGTATCTCCCGGGCCGTTTCCGCGGCTCGCCTCATGCTGCGCGAACCATTCGTCGACGGCGCCGACGAACTCGGGGTCGCGCACGCGGAGGTTGTCATACGTGACCCGGCGGCTGCGCGTCATGATGTTGAACGCGAACTGCAGCGGATCCTGACCGGTGTACTGCGTGAGGTTCTCGAACCATTCCAGGCTCGCCTGGGCAGCCCGCTGGGTCGAGACCACCACTGGCCGCCGCTCCGCCTCGTAGGCCTCGAGTGCGGACGGTACGTCGGGCTGCTCGTGCAGGCAGGCCGCCAGCGCAAGTGCGTCCTCCATCGCGAGCTTGGTACCCGAACCGATCGAGAAGTGTGCGGTGTGCGCGGCATCGCCCAAAAGCACGATGTTGTCGTTGCGCCAGGTCGCGTTGCGCACGGTGGTGAAGTTGATCCAGCGCGAGTTGTTGGTGAGCACGTCATGCCCCTCCAGCACATCTGCGAACAGCTCTCGGATCAGCTCGACAGACTTCTCGTCCGACTCACCGGGTACGAATTCGCGATCGGCGAAGGCGTCGAAGCCGGCGCGACGCCAGACCTCGTCGTTCATCTCGACGATGAAGGTGCTGCCGTGGCTGTCATACGGGTAGCCGTGAATCTGCATGACGCCGTGCGGGGTTTCGCGTACGTAGAACTTGAACGCGTCGAACACCTTCGTCGTGCCGAGCCACATGTACTTGCACTGCCGCGCTTCGAGGCTCGGGCCGAAGGTGTCGGCGTAGCGATTGCGCACACCCGAATTCAGTCCGTCGCACGCGATGACCAGGTCGTAGTCGGACGATAGTTGCGCGACATCAGGTGCGAGGGTGCGGAAGTGGATCGTGACGCCGAGTTCGATGCAGCGCTGCTGCAAGATCTCGAGCAGGCGCTTGCGGCTCATCGCCGCGAAGCCATGCCCACCGCTCGTGAGCACCTGCCCGCGGAAGTCGACGTCGATGTCGTCCCACTGCGCGAATTCGGCCTGCATCTGCGCGAAGATCCGCTCGTCGGCATGCTCGATACCGCCGAGGGTTTCGTCGGAGAACACGACGCCGAACCCGAAGGTGTCGTCAGCCGCGTTGCGTTCCCACACGGTGATTTCGTGCGTCGGCTTGAGCTGTTTCATCAGCGCGGCGAAGTACAACCCACCCGGGCCGCCACCGATGACTGCGACCCGCATCAGGACGCTCCTGCGGGCGCCTGATCGCGCAGCACGTAGCGCTGGATCTTGCCGGTGCTCGTGCGCGGCAGTGCGGGGACGAACTCGATCGCGCGCGGGTACTTGTACGGCGCGATCGACTGCTTCACGAACTCCTGCAACTCGTGGCGGAGTTGCTCGTCGCCCGTCCAGCCGTCGACGAGCACGACGTAGGCCGTGACGAGCTGCCCGCGCGCCTCGTCGGGCGCGCCGACTACGGCACATTCGGCGACGCTCGGGTGCGAGTTCAGCGCCTCCTCGACCTCAGGGCCGGCGATGTTGTAACCGGACGAGATGATCATGTCGTCGCCCCGCGCGACATAGGTGAAGTAGCCGTCGGCGTCGCACACGAAGATGTCGCCGGTGAGGTTCCAACCGTGCTGGACGTAGTTGCGCTGGCGCTCGTCGTCGAGATAGCGACAGCCGGTCGGCCCCTTGATGGCCAGTCGCCCCGGCACACCTGTCGCGGCGGGAAGCCCGTCGTCGTCGAGGATCGTCGCGCGGTAGCCAGGCACGGCGATGCCGGTCGTGCCGGGACGGATGTCGTCGTCGGCGGCGCACACGAACACGTGCAGCAGTTCGGTGGAGCCGATTCCGTCGATCAGCCGCACGCCGGTCGCGTCGTAGAACATCTCCCACGTCGCCTTGGGCAGGTGTTCGCCCGCGGAGATCGCGCGCCGCAGGCCGCGCAGGCGATCGCCGTTGCCGCCCACGATCATCGCGCGATAGCCCGTGGGCGCGGTGAAACAGACGGTGACGTGGTTGGTCTCGATGTGGCTGGCGAGCTCGTCCGGCGTCGCCCGTTCGAGCAACAGCGTCGATGCGCCGACGCGCATCGGGAAGACGAGCAGGCCGCCCAAGCCGAAGGTGAAAGCAAGCGGCGGCGTCCCGGTGACGACGTCGTCGGCAACGATGCGGAAGACGTGCTTGCCGACCGTGTCGGCGATCGCGAGCACGTCGCGATGGAAGTGCATCGTTGCCTTGGGACGTCCCGTCGTGCCCGAAGTGAACGCGAGCAACGCGACATCGTCTGCGGCCGTGTCCACGCTCGCCAGCGGCGCATCCGACTCGTCCGCCGCAGCCGATTGCAGTTCGGCGTAGCTGACCTTTGCGGCCGCCCCCAGGTCGGCCCGCACGAGCTCGTCGGCGAACCTGTCGTCGTAGAGCGCGAGGTCGACGCGTGCGATCGCAGCAATCGTGGTGAGCTCGCTGGCGCGCAGCAGCGGCATCGTCGACACGGCCACTGCGCCGATGCGCAGCGTTGCCAGCCAGCAGATGACCAGCCACGGATTGTTCGGGCCACGCAGCAGGATGCGATTGCCAGCAACAATGCCGTGGCGGCCGACGAGTACGCGCGCCACCCGGTCGACCTGTGCGCGTAGCTCGCCGTACGTCCACGACTCGCCCGTCTGCGTGAGCAGGCAGCGACGATCTGCGCCGTGCTCGGCGATCGTGCGGTCGAGCAGTTCGCTCACACAGTTGAGCCGCGGTGGGTACTGCACGTCGTCGATGTCGAAGATCAGGTCGGGCCACTGATCGACCGGGGGCAGGTGGTCGCGGCAGAAGGTGTCGACGTGACCGCTCACGACGAGTTCGGACGAGTCCGGCGCCATGCAACCAGTATGCCGTTATGCTGACGACAGTCAAGAATGCGTCAGATAGGAATGCGCGTCATGAGCGTGTCGACCGGCAGCCTCGCGCTGCCGCCGCGGGCACTGATCGTGACGCTGTACGGGCTCTACGCACGCGAGTCGGGCGGCTGGCTGAGCGTCGCCGCGCTCGTGAAGCTGCTTGCCCAGGTGGGCGTGGACGAACCCGCGGTGCGCTCGGCAATCTCGCGGCTCAAGCGGCGCGGGGTGATCGCGCCGGAACGCGTCGACGGCAGCGCCGGCTACACGATCGGCGAACACACCCGGCGCATGCTCGACCTGGGCGATCGCCGCATCTTCGACCGCAAGCGGGCGTCGCTCTCGGACGGTTGGCTGCTCGCGGTGTTCAGCGTTCCCGAGGCCGAGCGCGACCAACGACACCTGCTGCGGTCGCGCCTCGCGTGGCTCGGATTCGGCACGGTCAGTGCGGGCACGTGGATCGCGCCGCAACATCTCGAGGACGAGGCGCGCGAGGCACTCGACGGCTTCGGGCCGTATGTCGAACTGTTCCGCGCAGAGCACCTCGGCTTCGGCGTCCTGCCGGAGAAGATCGCCAGCTGGTGGGATCTGACCGAACTGTCGCAGCAGTATTCGGACTTCGATCGTGTACACGCCACCGTCCTCGCAGCGTGGCGACGCCGACGCAGCATCGACGAGGCCGAGGCGTTCGGTGATTACCTGCGCACCCTCACCGCTTGGCGGCGCCTGCCGTACCTCGACCCCGGCCTGCCCGCGTCCCTGCTGCCGGCGGGGTGGGCCGGCACTCGCGCCGCCGCGACCTTCGAGGCGATTCGCGCGCGACTGGCCGAACCAGCGCACCGCTTCGTCGATGCAGTACGAGTCTGAGGCCCCCGTATCCTTCGAAGCGGTCAGCCCTCGTAGCTCAGGGGATAGAGCGCCGGACTCCTAAGCCGGGCGTCGCAGGTTCGAATCCTGCCGGGGGCACCCACCGCTGTATTGCTTCGGCTCATGCTTGACCGTTCGTGTTCGGTCAATGCTTTGACCGTGTGTTTCGACTTGGCCGATCGGCGATGGCAGCTACGTCGGGTTGTCCTAGCCGCTCGATCGTTTCATGATCGGTCACGTATGGTCCTCGTCCTCACCTTCTGGAGATGCATGTGTCCGACAAGACGGCTGCCATCGCCGGAGCGCTGCGCAACGGCGTCGAAAGGGCCCTGCAGATCCAGCAGCCGATCGTCGACGCTCACCTCGCACGGATGCGCCGATCACGCCCGCACGCAGTTCCAGCGGAGATCGTCAAGTCTTTGGAGAAGCAGTTCCTTGCGTCCGTGTCCGCAATTGGCGCTGCATCTGGTGGCGCTGCTGCCGCTCCCGGCGTTGGCACAGCCGTCGCCTTCAGCCTGACCGCATTTGAAATCGGCGGAGTAGTCGAGGCGACGGCCCTGTTCGCGCTGTCGGTTGCCGAGGTGCACGGGGTGAGAGTGATGGACCTGGAGCGACGGAGAACGCTCGTCACTGCGATCCTTTTCGGAGAGGGCGCTGCCGGCTTTGTCGAGAAGGCCGCCGGTAAGACGGGTAAGTACTAGGGCAAGAGCCTCGTTAAGGCCATCCCGATGACCGTGATCAACGACATGAACAAGAAGCTGGGGCCGCGGTTCATCACCAAATGGGGGACCAAACAGGGAGTCCTGGTGCTTGGCCGAGAGATCCCGTTCGGTATCGGAGCGGGCATCGGTGCGGGCGGTAACTTCCTCGTTGCTAGGGGCAGCGTCCAGGCCGCCCGGAGGGCGTTTGGCCCGGCGCCTGCGAAGTGGCCGGGGCTACCACCTGCGAGCGGTGCACCCGTTCTCGTCTAGCTTGGCGGGCGTCGGTCGTCGATGCTTGCTTATGCACACAACGCATGAAACAATGCGTTGTGTGAGTACCGCACCTCCTCGGCTCGCGCCGATCTTCCGTAGCGACACCCAGCTGCAGATCCTCGGCGCGACCTACCTGGAGCCCGAGCGGCGCTTCACGCATCCCCGAGCTCGTCGAGCGATCGAGCCGCCCTCAGCCTACGGTTGCACGCGAAGTCGACCGCCTTGTCGAAGCCGGCCTGCTCGAGACCGACCTGCGCAGCGGCCGGCGCAGCGTCTGGGCGAACACGACCTCGCCGATCTTCGACGAGCTCCAGTCGATCCTGCTCAAGACCATCGGCCCGAAGGCCGTCCTGGAGACACAGCTTCGCGGCCTGCCCGGCGTTGACCGCGCACTTGATCTACGGCTCCTGGGCGCGCCGCTACCACGGCGAAGCCGGGCCCGCTGCCCCAGGACGTCGACCTGATGGTGATCGGGGACGGCAGACGTCGACGACATCCGCGCCGAGGCCGACCGCGCCTCACGCAAGCTCGGGCGCGACGTCAACGTCACGGTGCTGACGCCGGACGAATGGGAGCACGGCACGACGCGGCTTCATCACCCACCTCAAGTCCGAACCGCTGGTCGAGCTGGACCTGACCGCGATGACGTTGCCCGCAGGCTGTCGCCGCCTTGATCACCGCGCGACGCCTCGAGCAAGTGCCGGCCGACCGCGCGAGTGCGCTCGCGCGGCTGACGCGAGCTTAGGACAAGCTCGAGGCCGCCCGCAAGATCGCCGAGATCGACGCCGAGGTCGCTTACGTGACCGCCTACGACGCGACGCGGATCGCGGTGACCGCGCACATGCTCGCCAACGGCTTCCGGGTGCGGCCGATCGCCGGCGCTCACGAAGCCGTCGGCGTCTACGCCGAAGCCCTGATCGGCACCCCGAGCGCCGCGGAGTTCCAGCGGATGCGACGCCGGCGCAACAAGGCCGAGTACGACGACATCACCATCGGGCGAGCCGACCTCGCCGCCGATCTCGCCCACGCCGAGGCGATCATCGACGCCGTTCGAAAAGCCGTCTGATCAGAGCTCTCATATCGATTCGGGCGCACTGGGCGCCGGTCCGTTCGATCTCCTGCAGTATCAGTCGACGCGTACGCGAAATCATGATCGACCTCCTCAATTCGCCGCGCGCGCATGATCCCGCGTCTTCACACGACCGAGGTCGCCATCGAACTTGATCTCCGTCGGTCCGCAAACAGTCCGCGAGAAGACCGCAATCCGCTGTTGTCGATCATCGCCGACCAACGTCGTTCACGTGCCTAAGACCCCGCAGATACAGGGCCTTGAAGCTCTTGATACAGCGACCCGAACTTCCGGAAATCGGCCAATTAGCACTCCTAAGCCGGGCGTCGCAGGTTCGAATCCTGCCGGGGGCACCCACCGCGTAGGTCTAGATCGACTCCTTCCCGTTTCAACCTTCGCGGAGTAGCGTCCCGCTCCGTCGGAGCGAGATAGTTGACGACTCAACGGAGCGTTGACAATGGCGGGAACTGTTCCATCCACTGCGCCGCCCGGGTCTGCGTAAGGACGCGATCGGTCTGCGCGAAGTGCTCTTCCAGAGCATGACCGACATGGCGCCGGGCGCTGCCATAGCTGCCTCGATTCCGTTCGGCGTCGGCTACGCGGGCGGCGCACTTCCGCTGTCCGTCCTGATCGCGCTGGTCGCCTGCCTGCTCACCGCGTTCTGTATCGGCGAGTTGGCGAAGAACCTGCCCGGCGCCGGGTCGCTCGGCCTGTACGTGTCGCAGGGATTGCACACGAGCCTCGGGTTCCTCACCTCGTGGGGTTATCTGCTGATCGGACTGATGATCTCGCCGTTGGTGTTGTTGCAGCTCGGGTTCACGACGGCGTCGACGATCAATTCCGAGTGGTCGAGCTACCCGGCCGATCTGTGGTGGCCGTGGACGATCCTCGGCACGCTGATCGTGGTTGCTGCGGGGCTGTACGGCGTCCGGGCGTCCGCGGTGCTGGGTACGGTGCTCGGCCTGTTCGAGATTCTGGTTTTCGTCGTCCTCGCGGTGTTCTTCGTCGTGCACGCCGGCAGCCACAACACACTCTCGGTCTTCAGCACGAAGTACACGCCGAGCAGTTTCCATGGGACGACCGGTGTCATCGGGGGATCGGTGTTCGCGTTGCTCGGATTCGGCGGCTTCGAGGGCGCGACCCCACTCGCGGAGGAAGCCCGCGATCCGCGGCGCACCATTCGTCGCGCAGTGATCGGTGCAACCTTGCTGGTCGGCTTGTTGTACGTGTTCACGACGTACGCCGTCGACGTCGCATACGGCCCCGCGAAATTCGCGACCTTCTCGACGTCCGGCGCGAATTCGTGGCAGGGTTTGGCGCGCTCCCTCTACGGCTTCTTCTGGTTCTTCGTCTTCCTCGCCATCGTCAACTCGACGATCGCGAACGCGAATGCGGGCGTCAACGTCGCGAGTCGGACGGGTTACGCGATGGGACGCATCGGAGCACTCCCCTACGCGTTCGCGCGGGTGAGTCTGCGACACCGTTCGCCCTACTTCGCGATCCTCGTCACCGGCGCGCTCACGTTGGTGATTTCGCTCGTACTCGGAGCCAAGTACAACCCGACCAACGCCTTCGGCATCGTCGGAAGTGCCCTCGTGATCATGCTGGTGTCGATCTACATCATCGTGGACGTCGCCTGCATCGCGTACTTCTTGCGACGACGTCGGCACGAGTTCAACCCGATCTCGCACATACTCGTCCCGTTGCTGGGCATCGCTGCATTCGTGCCGGGCTGGCTGTTCGCCGTCGGGTGGAACCCGTTCGGGTGGTCGTTCATCTCCTCGCTGGCCTACCCGGCCTCGCTCGCCGTGCGCGGAGTCGCGATCTGGATGATCCTCGGCGTGATCTACCTGGCGGTGCTCTACGCGGTCAAACCCGCGCGCGTTTCCGAGCTCGCGCGCGTACATCTCGACGAAGAACCGGTCCCGACCAATGGCTGACCCGGTCGTCCGAACGTTCCGACCGGCCGCGTCGGAATACGTCTGGACGTTCGGCGGAGCGCCACCGCTCGCGCGAATCGCCCCAGGAACGATCTTGGAGCTGTTCACCGAAGACTGCTTCGCCGGGCGGGTTACCGGCGTCGACGACCTCGTGTCGGAGGTCTGCGAGTTCCCATACGTCAATCCGCAGACCGGCCCGTTCTATGTCGAGGGCGCGGAGCCGGGCGACACGCTGGCCGTGCACTTCGTCTCGATCAGACCGGCCCGTGACTGGGCGGTCTCGACAACCGTCCCACTGTTCGGCGCGCTCACGTCCACCCATCTGACGGCCACCCTGCAGGACCCGTTGCCCGAGGTCGTCTGGATCTGGCAGCTGGACCGCACACGCGACCTGTGCCGCTTCGAATCCAGGTTCGGGGACTGGCAGGTCGATCTCCCCATGGTGCCAATGCACGGCACCGTCGGGGTGGCACCGGCCAACCTCGAGGTGCGCTCGGCGCTCGTCCCTGATGCTCACGGCGGCAACCTGGACACGCCGGAGATGCAGTCCGGCGTCACCTGCTACCTCGGCGTGAATGTCGAGGGCGCGATGTTCTCGATCGGCGACGGGCATGCCCGGCAGGGTGAGGGCGAGACGTGTGGGGTGGCCGCCGAGTGCGCAATGGACACCGTCGTCATCGTCGACCTCATCAAGGGCGTGCCCTGCCCGTGGCCACGGCTGGAATCGGACACCCACCTCGTCAGCACCGGCTCTGCGCGCCCGCTCGAGGACGCGTTCCGTATCGCCCAGGTCGACCTGGTCCAGTGGCTCGAGGCCGAGTTCGGCCTCCACCGTCTCGACGCGTACCAGCTTGTTTCGCAGGCGGTCGAGTCGCCACTGGCCAATGTCGTCGACACGAACTACACGTCCGTGGCGAAGCTCCGCAAGCAGTGGCTACCGCAACGTCCCGTGATGGACGGCGCGCACGTCCGGCTCACCGAACTCGCCAGCGGATACCGGACCGCACACGCCTAGTACTGCGCCTCTAGTACTGCGCCTCTAGTACTGCGCCTCTAGTACTGCGCCTCGAGCAGGAGGAAGCACCCGTCGTGGTGAGACGCAGTCTTGTACTGCGTCGACTGCTTCAGCGGGGGCTGGTACAAGAGCTGGTTGGCGCCGCCGCCTGAACATCTTTCGAAGCTTGTCGAGGTCGATTGGATTGCGAGATATTCGCCCTTCTTGACGGCAATATGCACGTTGAAGGTCTCGACCCGGTACGGTCCACCGTTGTCGACTCCGCCTTGACCTTGATAGTTGATTTTGCGGCCGATGGCGACGATGCGAGCCGACCCGGTGTCGTTCTTGATCGACGCCGGTTTTACCTGGGCGATTTCGATGTTGAACGACCCGGAATCCCCGGCGACGATTTTGATTTTGTGGATGATCCCGTCCTTGGGCGCGAGTTGCCCAGTGTTCGGGTCGTGGTAGGCCTGCATCAGGATCCGCGTACAGGCACCGGCCTTGCCTGTTGTCTCCTTGCAGGCGTGCGGAGAGAACGAGTTGGAGGGCTGAATCGTGCCGTCGAGTTTGGCGCCGAAGGTCACCGGCTTGGGTGGTGCCGCGGATACCGGGCTGGGGAATGAAGCACCAGCCATGATCAACGTAATGACCGCGACGATGATCTTCTTGCCTGTCCGACCGGCCATTTACCGCTCCCTAGGTATTTGCGTGCAACCTAGAACTCGAGCGTCGTGCAGACAAGGTGCAATCTCGACATGACCTTTTCTTCGTGAAAGTGCTCGCGCAAAGCTCGCAATTCTGACACGGCGACACGCCGACCAACTCTTGCCTCAAATCGGGCGTCGAGAGTTGACTCCGCGGATTAGGAGCCCAGACAGGGCTCCTAACGACCGAGGGAGGTCGCAATGAAGCGATTCCTCGCCGCGGGTAGCGCGGCTGCAACGGCGGTGTTGTCCATGGTGGCTCTGGGCCACGTGGATCCCGCCTCCGGGTCAGTAGCTCTGGGAACCAGTCCCACCGTGAGGGTGGCCGGCTATCAACACTGGTGCAACACCAACGGGGTCATCTGCTCGGACCCGAACTTGAACTGGGACGAGTATCCGCAATATCAGAAACTCGTGAAGGCCGGCGTCACGCTGTGGCCGTACATCGGCCATGACGAGCCGTCCGTGCAGTTCTTCTCCAACCGCCCCGGCTCGGGAAACGACCTCCGCTACCAACTACGCCTGCCGAAAGATCCATCGACCAAACCGCAGCAGGCCGGCGAGGGCGGCAACTGGAACTTCCAGCAGCACATCACCTTCTGGTTCGGCATGCAGCTGTGTGACGACCAGGGAGCGCCGAACCCCGACGGCGCGGCGCAGGACGGGCACGCGACGATCCCGTGCAAGCCGGACAGCAACTCGAACATCTTCGCCAGCTCGAACCCGAACAGCTCGCATTACTTCGGCCTCGGCCCCGGACAGGGCTTCATGGAGATGCAGTTCTATCCGCCCGGCTGGGTTCCGTGGCCGGCCGGCATCGGCTGCGACGCGACGCATTGGTGCGCCGCGCTCAACATCGACACGTTCCAGGACAACGAGAACACCAATGCGGTCAACAACAACGACTGCTTGAACACCGTTGGTCCCGAACCGGTCAACTTCGCCTTCCTGACCAACAACGGACGGTCGACGGCACCGGCGAACCCGCAGCATCCGGAACACTTCACGCCGAACCTGAAGCAAGACTTCCTGATGAACCCCGGCGACAAGTTGCGGATGCACATGTTCGACACGAGCTCCGGGTTGAAGATCGCCGTCGATGACGTGACCACGCACAAGACCGGCTCGATGACGGCGAGCAAGCTCAACGGCTTCGGCTCGCCGCTGTTCCAGCCGAACGCGTCCAAGTGCAAGATGCAGTTGCACGATTTCCACCCGATGTACAGCACGGCAACTGCTGCCGGCCGCAACTTCAACGCTGCGCACACCGGCAACATCACGTTCGCGGACGAGATCGGCCACTTCGAATACTGCGCAAAGGTCAGGAACGACGCTCTCGGCACGTGTGCGAAGCCGCTCGGCGACGACACGAATGACGCCGACAATGCGGGTCCGGATCCCGCGGGCGACGATGTGTTCTGCCTACCGGCATCGGCGTCCGTCCGGATCAAGATCGGCGGCTGCCTCAACACCGACGGCGACTTCGACAGCGTCAGCTACAAGTTCTCGTGGCCCGGGTCGTTGACCAACACGACCGCCGACCGGCTGTTGAATGCGCAGCCCGTCCAGTTCACGAGTCCGCTGACGAGCGGGCACCCGTTCTCGACGTTCGCGTTCGAGTCGAACATCAGTCGGAGCGAGTCGGATGACACGGAGTTCCGTCACTCGACGCCGTGTCAGCGGCACTTGCAGAATCCGGCCGACCCGAACCCGGGCACGGGCTGCGTCAACCCGCCGCCGGGATCGAACCTCTACCCCTTCTACAGCACCACCAACTCCGGTGGGTCGTGCTGGTTCCAAGAGGGCGGTCCGTTCCTGCCGGGCGCGAACTACCAGTACGGACGTAGCGCCCACGCGCTCTACGGCCCGCTGCGCGCCATCTCCTACCCCACCGCCCCGTTCGGGACGGTGACGAAGAGATACAACGATTTCCGGAGCGCGACGCGCTCGCTCACCTGCACGCCGTAGACAGCTAGAACGAGGCACGGCGGTGGTGCGGCGGACTTCGTCCGTCGCACCACCGCACCTCGCGGCAGCTCCTCCGGATGATCAACCGTCCGAAGGCGGCGGTGTCAGCGCGGCACGCGGTAGCGCAAGTGCAGCACGCGCTCGCCCTGAATCACGATGTCGGGCTCGTCGAGCAACACCTGCGTGTCGAGCGGGCCGAAGTAGCGCTTGCCCGCACCGAATACGACTGGCACGACGTCCATCGCGATCTCGTCGACGAGCCCGAGCGCCACTGCGCGTCCACCTACCTCGCCGGCCGTCAGCGCCACGTCGCGGTCGCCCGCGCGGGTCTTCGCGTCCGCAATCGCCTCGGCGACGTCGGTGAAGAACGGGACGTCGGCCTCGGGGTGCCAGCCGTCCGGCTTCGGCCGGTGTGACACGACGACGAGGTGGTCACCAGCCGGTGGCTCGGCCTCCCATCCGTTGGTGAGGTCGAACAGGTGGCGTCCCATCACGGTCGCGCCGATGCGCTCCCACATCGGACGGACGTAGCCGGCCGACGCCGCGCTCACCTTGAACGGGCCGTCGTCGACGATCTTTTCCGTCCCGTTGAAGTACCAGTCGAACAGCGGGCCAACGTCGTCGTTCGAGTCGGCGATGAAGCCGTCCACGGATACGACCGCGTGCATGAAGACCGATCCCATTGCTTTGCTACCTCTCGATGTAGTTCAGGCGATACCACTGAGGTGCGGTTCGCTTCATCGGCCAACCGAGACCCGTTGTCGCGGCGTTGATGGCATTGGGAGCGATGTCGACGCCCACTGCCGTTATCCCGCCGCCACCGGGTCGAGCTCTTCATCGGTCGTCGCTGTCCCACCAGCGACCTCAGGCGCCGAGGTCGGCTCCGGCTTGGTCAACAACGCGGCACCGAGAACGACCGCCGCAACGATCAGGCCCGTCGCGATCCAAAACGCCAGGTGGTAGCCGCCCATCAGCGAGTCGACGGCCGAGTGCCCGGACGCCGCCAGGTCGGTGGACCGCGTCGTCGACAGCGTCGCGAGCACAGCCAGCCCGAGCGCGCCGCCGACCTGCGCAGTGGTGTTCACCAGCCCGGACGCGAGGCCGGCCTGCTCCATCTTCACGCCCGACATCGCCAGCCCGACGAGCGCGGGGAAGCACGTCCCCGCCCCGAGGCCGAGCAGCGCCATCGTCGGCAGCAGTTGGGTGACGTACGAGGCGTTCGCCGGTGCCAGTGCGAACAGGGCCAGCCCGATCGCCATCAGGACGAGTCCCGCGAGCGAGGTCGTGCGCGCGCCGTAACGGCTGATCAGCCGCTCCGAGTAGCGCACCGACAGCGTCCCCATGCACACGGTCACCGGCAGGAATGCGAGCCCGATCTCCATGGCGTCGTAGTGCTTGACGTTCTGCAGGTACAGCGTGCCCAGGAAGAACGTGCCGAACATGCCGGCCGCGCCGATCACCTGGATCACGTTGGCCCCGACGAGGTTGCGGGAGCGGAACAGCTCGAGCGGCATCAGCGGGCTCGCCGCCGTGGCCTGTCGGACGACGAACGCAACGAGCAGCGCGACACTGACGGCACCCAGCCCGAGGGTCTGCACCGACAGCCAACCGTCCTCGGCAGCCGGCTTGACGATCGTGTACACGCCGAGCATCAGTGCGGATGTCACGAGCGCGGCACCGGTGACGTCCGCGCCCTGTGCGAACCCGAGTCCCTTGTCGGCCGAAACCAGTCGCAGCGCTGCGAGCGCGACCACGGCGCCGACCGGCACGTTCACGAAGAAGATCCAGTGCCAGCTCACGGCCTGCGTGATCGCACCGCCGGCAAGCAGTCCGACGGCCCCGCCCGCCGACGCTACGAACGCGAAGACACCGATCGCCTTGGCCTGCTCACGCGGTTCGGGGAACATCGTCACGATCATGCCGAGAACGACGGCCGACGTGAGTGCACCACCGGCCCCCTGCACGAAGCGCGCGATCACGAGCATTTGCTGATTCACTGCGAGCCCGCACACGGCGGACGCCAGTGTGAAGACAGCCAAACCGGTCAGGAAGATGCGACGCCGTCCGGCCAGGTCGCCGAGGCGCCCGGCGAGAAGCAACAGGCCGCCGAACGCGATGAGGTAGGCGTTCACGACCCACGCGAGGCTGGACGAGTCGAAGTCCAGTTCGGACTTGATCGACGGCAGTGCCACGTTCACGATCGTCGCGTCGAGAACGATCATCAACATGCTGCCGCACAACACGTACAGCGCGAGCCAACGCCCGCGATCGGCACTCCGACCGCTGTGGTCGTAATCGGTGGTCATTTCGTCCTCATCCCTCAAGTCGGGTGCTTTGTCATTCCTTCGTCGAACGGACCGTAACCAAATCGACTCACTTTTGACAAGTCTCTAGTCCTAAAAAATGATTCTGTAGTATCGTTGACGTATGGCGACCAACCGGACGTACCAGGATTCCTGCGGCGTGGCCCACGGGCTCGAGCTCGTCGGCGAGCGCTGGGCGATGCTCGTCGTGCGCGAATTGATGCTCAACGCCAAGCGATTCGGCGACATCAAGGACGGTCTGCCGGGCATCAGTGCCAACGTCCTTTCACACCGTCTGGACGAGCTCGAGCGGGCGGGTCTGGTTACCCGCCGCAAGCTCCCCAAGCCCGCCGCCGTCTGGGTCTACGACCTCACCGACTGGGCGCGCGAGCTCGAAGCGGTGATGCAGCTGTTCGGGCGTTGGGCAGCCCGCGACCCCAACCACCGCAAGGATCTACACTTCGGCGTCACGTCGCTCGTGCTGTCACTGCGAACGAACTTCGACCCGTCGCTCGCTGATGGCGTCAAGCTCACCATCGCGCTGCATCCCAACGACGAGTCCTACATTGCGCAGGTCGCGCGCAAGCGGCTCACGATCGAGGCGGGCGAGCCGGCCGACCCGGACGCCGTCGTTGCCGGAGATCCGCGAATGTTCGCCGCTGTCACCTACGGCGGGCTCCCTTTGGCGGACGCGATAGCAGGTGGCCAACTGGTCGTCGAAGGCAACGTCGCCGCGGCGGAGAAGTTCTTTGGCCTTTACACGTTGCCGCCCGCCGTCGAAGCCGAGCCGGCGAGCGCTACCGCCTAGTCATCCGCGTCATCCACGCCGTGCCGGCGTCGTCGAGTGCGCCACGGAACGATGCTGTCTGCGGGCAACCAGATTCGCGAACGCGAAGGACTTGCAGCGGGCGGTCGGAGTGACGCCTTCGCAGGGCGGATCGCCCGCGGAGGATCCCGCGGCTACGAGCAGTTCGTCCTGTCCGGCCGTACGCGCTTTGAGCCTGACCACGGCGCGCACGGTTCGTCCGGACGGGATGCGCCCCACATTCCACACGACACTCGGTCTTCCGCTCGACGTGTCCGCCGTTGCGGTGCGCGACGTCCAGCGACGCCCCCATCGCGGGCGCGCGACGGCGCTGCCGCCGTCAGACGGGGGTGGCAGCTGTTTGCCGCTGAACCCCACGATCGTGAAGTGCGCGGAGCGCACCTCGACCAGCGCGAGCGCGCGCACTGCGGGATCCGGTCCGCTGTTGTGAATCGCGACAGCGACGCGTCCGATGCGCCCGACAGCCAGATGCAGCGGGTGCGGCGTGATGGTGACGACGAGATGCGCGGCGCCGGTGAACTGCACCGAGCCGTGCACTGTGTTGTCGTCGCGGTTGGCCTCGAGGCGGTTGTTGGCCAGGGCCGTCACCGCGAACGTGCCGATGTGGCCGACGGGTGCCTTCGATGTCGGCTGCACGGGTATGTCGAGCAACGCGCTCGTTCCGGTCGCAACCGCGCCGAGTGCGCATCGCACGACATGACTGGCCACCGTGGCGCATCTCAACTTGACGCCGCCGGTGTCGACCGCGCTGAGGTATTCGTCGTCGCGGTAGATGCCGAACGAACGGTCGATCTTCATTCCCACGGGCAGTGTCATCGTGAGCGCCGCTGCCGACGCGATACCGCCCGTGTTCGACAGGATTGCTTGGAAGTCGGCATCGACGCCAGTGCCCAGTGGTAGCACGCGGGCCTCACCGCTGCCGGACGGCACCGTCACCGCGAGATCCGGCATCGCGAGCGGGATCTGCGGTGATCGTGCGTGGCGCGTCTGGCTACCAACTGCGTAGTCGACGACGGCATAGGCCGCTGCCGATCCGGTCGGCAGGCTCGCGACATGGAAGTTGAAGCTCACCGTGTGGTTGCCGACAGCGAGTGTGCCGCCGTGGCTCGCGTTCGCGCCGGAGCCGAGCCGGATGCACAGCCCGGTTCCGGATTTGTCGATCTTGGTGTGCGACACGTGCGCACCGTCGACCCTGACGCTGGACGGCGAGGCGGTGAGGCCGTCGGGCTGCAAAGCATTGAGGACGACCTGCTGCGCCGACGCGTCGCCGATCGAGATCGTGTAGGTGACCTCGTCGGTCGACGGTGCGCGGGTGGGGACGGCGGCACCGCCCACCACGGTCACCTGCGGCAGGGTGTCCGCGTGCGCGGGCACCGCAGCAACCAGGCCGCCGGCGAAGGTGAACGTCGCCGTGAGCAGTACTAACGGACCGGACCGGATCGACACCTGGGGACCCCCTGACGGTGCACGCGTCCCGAGGCAGTCCCGGTCGGTGACCTCGAAACCCTAATGCACGTCTCGGTGGGGGCCAAGATCGTTAAGCGGGCGTGAATCAGAGCCCGCGGACGTTGCTCGCCTGCGGCCCCTTCGGGCCGGCCTCGACGTCGAATTCGACACGCTGGTTCTCTTCGAGGCTCCGGTAGCCGTTGCCGGTGATGCCACTGAAGTGGACGAAAACGTCCCGGTCACCCTCGTCGGGGGTGATGAAGCCGAAGCCCTTTTCGCTGTTGAACCATTTGACGGTTCCCTGGGTCATGCTGATCTCCATGCAGACGCTAGCCAACAAACGCCGAGACGGTATCAGCACGGCGTGAGCTATCGAAAGAAGCGGCGCCGCCTGCGGGTCTGCAGCCGCGGTTCGCCGGTGACCATGCGCGTGCGCAGCCACCCGTTGTGCTGCTCGAGCCGCGACAATTCCTCGCCGAGCCAGGCCGCGCTCGGCGGCCGTTCCTTCGGGTCGGGGTTCATTCCCCACACGACCAGGTCGGACAGTTCAAGAGGCACGTCGGGCGAGAGGACCGGACGCACGCCGCCGGCAAGGATGCGCAGGCTGATCGCCGCGGGCGATTCCCGGTCGTAGGCGCGGAACGCGGGACGTCCCGAGATCATCTCGTAGAGCGTCGAGCACAGTCCGTAGACATCGGTGCTCGGTGTCGGCGGTTCACCGAGCAGCAGCTCGGGTGCCGTGTGCGCCGTGGTTTCGTGCGCGGTGACGAACGAGCCGTCGCGGTGGTCGGCGACGGTGGCACTGAAATCGGCCAGGGCGGGCTCGTCGAACTCGGTCAGCAGGATGTTCTGCGGACGCACCGCGCAGTGCACCAATCCGGCCCGGTGCAGGGTTTCGAGCGCACCAGTGATCTTGATTGCGATGGACACCGCGCCGGGGACGGTGAGCCGCTGCTCGCGGATCGCGTCGGCCACCGATCCCGGGCACGCCTCGAGCACGAGCGCCGCACGCCCGTCGGCGAGTTGGGTGCGGTGGTAGAGCGTGACGATATGCGGGTGTGTGCCGAGCATTGCGAGATACGCGGCCTCGCGCTCGAGACCTTCATGGGCGACCGCCGGCGCCCCGTCGTCGAGAACCTTGACGACCACGCCCCGGCCGGTGCCGATCTCGCGCGCAGAGTAGATCGACGTCGAGCCGATCCGGTCCATGAGTTGCATACCGGAGAAGCGCGGCGCGTCGTCAGCTCCCGGCATGTGCCCGTGCGACGTCGCGGTGATCTCCACTTCCCCTCCTCGCCCCGAGGGTACTTCACTTAATATTTACGGGCGAGGTTCGGTGTCATGCTTTGGCCAGTCTTGAGTAGATCCTGCTCGACACCATGTCTCTGACGCCAGAGCGCACAACCAACTGTCACGGCACGACGGTGATCGGCCACTTCGCATCCCGGACGAGCCGACCGGCCAGCGAGCCCACCAACCGGTGTCCTGATTGGGTCGAGGCGCCCACGACGATGGCATCGACCTTGAGGTGTTCGGCGACCCGCACGAGTTCGAGGTACGGATTTCCGCGGCGACGCACGAAGCTGGTCGTGATCCCGATCCGGTCCGCGTTCTGGGCGATCTGCGCCTCGATATCGCGCGCGATCTGTTCGTGCGCCTGGATCAGCGCGCCGGCCGTCGCGGCCATCCCGGCCGCAATCCCGCCAGTCGGCGCGACGAACAGCACGACCAGCTGCGAGCCCTGGCGGCGTGCCAACCCGGCCGCGTAGGCACCGGCGCGCAGCGATGTCTCCGAGCCGTCGACACCGACCAGGATCCGGGTTGGCCCGTCGGTGCCGAGTTCGAAGGTCTGCGGTCCCGAGCTCACCCGATCACGTTCTCATGGGGGAACAGAGCGGGCGAGTCACCCTGTTGTAGCCATGTGGTCGACGAGCAGTTCGCCTATTCAAATCTGAGCACTCGCCCGCGCGGGCGGTTCGTGACTCTGGCCGGACGGGTGGTCCCCGGGATCGCGCGCGTGCAAGCCGACGTCGAGCCGTACGCAGCGCAGTGGCGTACTGCGAACCTCGGCGCGCTCGAGTCGACCGGGCCACTCTGGATCGCACTCGGCGACTCGTTGTCGCAGGGCATCGGCGCGTCCGCGTT
Organism: uncultured Actinomycetota bacterium; assembly: GCA_963757455.1. Classification (GTDB taxonomy): domain Bacteria; phylum Actinomycetota; class Actinomycetes; order Mycobacteriales; family Jatrophihabitantaceae; genus RYN-133. The sequence continues at coordinate 366,931 of CAVWSE010000005.1, read as the reverse complement.
CGATCGGGGCTGGGTCGGTCAGTTGCACACCCGCTTCGTCGAGGGTGGCACTCCCGTCCGTTTGGTGAATCTGAGTGTGAGCGGCGCGCGCACGGCGGATGTGCTCGACGTGCAGATCCCCGCGCTCGCTGATCTCGCAGCTCGCGGTGCGTGGCCCGATCTCGTCACGCTGATGATCGGATCGAACGACCTGATGGTTCGGCGCTATCGCGACCGGATGCCCGAGCGGATGGACCGCATCCTGCGCCAGCTCCCGGCCGGCTCGCTCGTCACGACGTTGCCGAACCCGACGGCCACTGCGAACGCCGTCAACGCGGTGATCGAACACGTCGCGTCCGAACGCGGGCTGGTCGTCGCAGAGCTGCGGCAGCCGGGCGCGACCTCGTGGCGCGGGAAGCTCGCCGCGGACCACTTCCATCCGAACGACCGCGGCTACGCCGGGCTCGCGGACGTGATTGAAAGCGCTATTAACAATTCAGGAAGACAATTCACTTAAATGGCAAGCGGGGCCTTTCAACGTATGAGGTAGAAAGGCCCCGCCAGATCCGGTTGCGTCACCGTCCGATCGCTCGGCCGGCTGCTTCCCGAATCGTCACCGACACCAAGATTGGCCGAGAATCCCCCAGTTTCCCAAGCGATTCTCGTTTCGGAGTCTCCCCCGATCCGACCTTCGCCGTCGGCGACGTGCATAGTTCTATCGGCTCTCGCGGGGGCGCGCAAGAGGTGCGCGCAAGTATTTCCAGGTGAATTCTGGAGGGCGGTCCGTTGTCCCCAGGGCAACCGAATTCATCCCCAACTCACACTGAGTTTTACACGGTTCGTCCACAGGGTTGTCCACAGTTGTGGGCAACCCTCAACGAGCGGTCGACTCGCAGTCGCGGAGAACGCGAATGATGTTGCCGCGAGTCAGCGCAGCAAGATCGGCTTCGGACCACCGCCGGTCGATCAGTTCGGCGATCAGCGCGGGGTAGCCGGTCACGTCGGTGAGGCCCTCGGGCATGGCCTCGCACCCGTCGAAGTCACCGCCCAGCCCGACGTGGGCGATGCCGGCGACGTCGCGGACGTGATCGACGTGGTCGGCGACATCGGCCACGGTCGCGATCGGTGCCGGGTGGCGTTTCGCGAAGTCGGCCGCCGCGGCCATGTGGGCGTCCCAGTCGCGGGCGTCGTCACCGCGTTCGGCCATCTCGGCGAGGACGGCGTCATCCCACTCCTTGCAGTGCGTCGATACGAACTGCGGCACGAACGTCACCATGCACACGCCGCCGTTGCCGGCCAACGTCGTGAGGACGTCGTCCGGGGCGTTGCGGACGTGGTCGGTGACGGCGCGCGCGGACGAATGGCTGAAGATGACCGGTGCGGTGGACGTCGCGAGCGCGTCGCGCATGGTGGACGGGGCGACGTGGGAGATGTCGACGAGCATGCCCAGGCCGTTCATCTCGGCGACGACCTCGCGGCCGAAGTCGGTCAGCCCGCCGTGCTCCGGCTCGTCCGTGGCCGAATCGGCCCATGGGACGTTGTCGTTGTGGGTCAATGTCATGTACCGCACGCCCAGTGAGTGCAACACCCGCAGCACGGCAAGCGAACTGTCGATGCTGTGTCCGCCTTCGGCACCCATCAGCGATGCGACACGATGATCGGCGAACGCGCGGTCGACGTCGTCGGCGCTCAGTGCCAGCTGTAGGTGGTCGGGGTACTCGGCGACCATGTGCAGGACGAAGTCGATCTGCTCGAGCGTTGCGGTGACCGCCTTGTCGCCCGTGAGCTTGCTCGGCACGAAAACCGACCAGAACTGGCCGCCCACGCCGCCGTCGCGCAGTCTGACGAGATCGGTGCGCGTCCGGGTCTGGCGGCGGTCGAGCGGATACGCCGCGGTGTCGTAGCCGTTGAGGTCGCGCATTGCCCACGGCAGGTCGTTGTGGCCGTCGATGATCGGGTGGGCGGCGAGCAGCTCGCGGGCGACGGCGATGCTCATGCCGTCACGGACTCGGTCGGTTTCAGGTGGCTGAAGTCCACGCCGTGCGGGCCGGCGATCGACCGGATCTGCCCTTCGACGATGTTCGCGTAGACGTCGGTGATCAGACTGTCGTGGATCTGGTGCACGCGCGGTGCCCGCACCGACACTGCGAAATCGACGACCTCGGATGCCTTCGACCACGGCGCATTGGTCGGCAGCAACAACGTGCTCACCGGCTGTGCCGGAACCGAGAACGAGTCGCCGGGGTGGTAAACGCCTTCGACGAGGTATCCCACGTTCGGGATCACCGCAATCATCGGGTGGATCAGCGCGTGCTGTCCGCCGTGCGTCGTGACGGTGAACCCGCCCGCTTCGAACTCTTCGCCGGGCTGCACGGCGCGGATCTGCTCACCGAACTCGCCGGTCAGCCCGTCGGCGACCGACCCCGGCGCGAACAGGGCCAGGCGCGAGTCGGACCGCAACGCGGTGCGGACCTTGTCCATGTCGATGTGATCGGCGTGCTCGTGCGTGATGAGTACCGCGCGGGTTCCGTCCAGGGCCTGCTCGACCTCGCTGAAGGCGCCGGGATCTATGACCAGACTGCGGTCACCGTCGTCGAGCCGGACACACGCATGCGTGAATTTCGTCAGCTGCATCAGATGTCGCGATCGTCGTCGATGATGTGAACCGCGGCCTCCTCGGCGCTGCTCGCATAGCCCGCACTTCCGACGTCCTCGGCGACCTCGTCGGTTTCGGTGCGTTCGCGCGCACCCTCGTCCGGTGCGACCAGCCGTCCGGCACGCGGCTCGCCCTCGACGTCGTCCTCGTCGTTGTCCCAGACCTCGGGCTCCTCCTCGGCGAGGTGCTGGTCCAGCGACTCGCCCTCGATGGACTCCTCTACGGTGTCGCCGCGCCAGCTGTGCGACTCCCGCTCGGGCGGCGAGTAGCCGGCGTCGAGCGGATCTTCGGTGTTGTCACCCGTCAGCGTCTCGGACGGGTCGACCTGGTCGTTCCCCGCGAACCCGCCCACGTAGATGTCGTCGCTGCGCCGATCGTCGTTGTCGCTCATGGTCTCCAGCCTGCCCGGTTACCGCGTCGGATGCACAGGGCAGGCTCGCGATATGAGTTCCGTCCTATGGCTGCGGCGAGATCTCCGGCTGCGCGACCAGCCCGCGTTGCATGAAGCCGCACACGAGGGCCCGGTCGTTGCGTTGTTCGTGCTCGACCCGGCGTTGCTGGAACCGGCCGGCGCTCCGCGGGTGGCCTTCCTCTACCGGACGCTGCGCGATCTGGACGAGCGGTTGCGCGAACACGGCGGCATGTTGCTCGTGCGTCGCGGCGATCCGGTCGATGTGGTGCCGAAGGTCGCGGCCGAGGCGGACGCGGAGTCGGTGCACGTAAGCGCCGACTTCGGCCCGTACGGATCACGGCGCGACGAGAGGGTCGAGCAGGCGCTTGGCGCAGTGCGCTTCGTGCGCACCGGCTCGCCCTATGCGGTCAGCCCAGGGCGCGTGCTGAAGGGCGACGGCCAACCGTTCAAGGTCTACACGCCGTTCTACCGGGCGTGGGTCGAGCACGGGTGGCGGCAGCCCGCCTCGACGATCACGGGACGCGTCGACTGGCACACGGGCCTCGACGGCATCGAGATCCCGAACGACCCTGCGCTGCCGAAGTCGCTCGAGCTGCCGCCCGCCGGTGAGGACGCCGCGATGAAGGCCTGGCGGGCGTACCGCTCGTCCGATCTGAAGACCTATCGCGACGATCGTGACCGCCCCGACCTCGACCGCACGTCCCACATGTCGGTCTACCTCAAGTGGGGCACCATCCATCCGCGCACGCTCCTCGCCGACCTGGGCGAGCACGACGAGACCTATCGCAAGGAAGTCGCGTGGCGCGAGTTCTACGCGAATGTGCTGCACCACTGGCCTGACAGCGCGCGGGAGTACTTCCTGCCGCAGTTCAAGGCGATGAGCTACTCCCGTCCGAACACGAAGGCCTTCGACGCGTGGCGCGACGGACGCACGGGCTACCCGATCGTCGATGCAGGCATGCGCCAGCTATCGCACAGGGGTGGATGCACAACCGGGTGCGCATGATCGTCGCGTCGTTTCTGGTCAAGGACCTGCACATCGAGTGGCAGCACGGTGCGCGGCACTTCATGCGTCACCTCGTCGACGGCGACCTCGCGTCCAACCAGCACGGCTGGCAGTGGACGGCGGGCACCGGCACCGATGCAGCGCCGTACTACCGCGTATTCAACCCGATCACGCAGGGGCACAAGTTCGACCCGGACGGCGACTACGTGCGCCGCTGGATCCCGGAGCTGCGCGGCATCGACGGTGGCGCTGTGCACGAGCCGTGGACGATCGACCCCGCGCCCGGCGACTACCCCGACCCGATCGTCGATCACGCGGCCGAGCGCAAGGTCGCCCTGGAGCGTTACCAGGAGATCCGCTCGTAGCGCACCGACACCGCCTTGCCCCGCGCCGACACCGCCTTGCCCCGCGCCGACACCGCCTTGCCCCGCACCGACACCGCCTTGCCCCGCGCCAACACCGCCTTGCCCCGCGCCGACACGCTGATCGGCCGAAATCACCGGCTCCGGCGGGGCAAAGCACGTCCGGAGCTGGCCGCCCCGTGCGCTCGACGCGGGGTTAGATTGGGGGTATACCTACCTCATAACCCCAAAGGGAGTGCGTCATGCCGAAGATCAACGTCTACCTTCCGGACGACCTGGCCGCCGCCGTCAAAGCCGCGGGGATCCCGGTGTCGGCCGTGTGCCAGCACGCGCTCGCCGACGCAGTCGCCGCGGCCGGCGAGCCGTCGGCAACCGAGTCGAACCCGGATCGCCTCACCGACCGCGCGCGCACCGCGATCGCGACCGCGCGGGCGGCCGCCGGGGACGGCGAGCCCACGACCGTCGACCTGTTCGACGGCATCGTCGCCGAGGGCACGAACCTCGCGATCTCGGTCCTGACCGCCCTCGACATCGAAGTGGCGGACGTGGCCGACGAGATCCATGCGATGGCGCGCCGCCACCCGGCCGGCCCGATGGCCGAGGTTCTCTCCCGTGCCGTCCACGAAGCACATGGGCTCGGGCACAACTATGTCGGCTGCGAGCACCTGCTCATCGCGCTCGCCGCCGGCCCGTCCGACGAACTCGTCGCGGCAACGCTGACACGCATGGGCGCCGATCCGAGTGCGTTGCGTGGTGCCGTGCGCGCCGCGCTGGCCGGGTGGGCGCACGCGCGGGACGTCCTAACCCTCAGCGGGCTGTCCGCGCCGATCCGGGCCGCCCTCGACGACATCCGCCAGCGCCTGTCCCGCATCGAGAAGATCTGAGACGGACCAAGTCGCCGCTGCTGGTATCGACCGACCAGGTCCGGCCCCGATTTCGCGAGTCGGTACCGGCCGGCAGTCGGTCAGAGCGGTTGGATGCCCCAGGACGCGGCCCAGGTGCCGCCGGGGTCGAGCACGATCAGACCGTCGGTCGAGTTGAAGGCGTCGGCCGCGCAGGTCATCGGCTCGATCGCTACGCCGGGACCGACGCCGGCGAGATCCTCGTTGGTGAAGACCTGCAGGTAGCGGAAGGTCTCGTCGAACCACACCCGGGCCCCGCCTGCGGCTGACCGCACCTCGGCCGATCCGCGGCCACCCTCGACGTGCAGGTCGGTGAACCCGTCGTCCATGCGCAGCGCCTTGAGTCGTTTGCCGCGCCGCAGGTCGTGCGGCGTACGCGCGACCGACTGCACGCCGATAGGCACCTGCGCGTCGTCGAGCACCAGTCGCTGACGCGCGGGTATGCGCACCGTCGTCGCGTCCAGCGATGCACCGTGCGTCGAGAGGTACGGATGGAACCCGGCGCCGAACGGTGCCGGACCCGCGCCGTGGTTGTGCGCGGACGCCGACACCGAGAGGCCGAGTTCGGCGTGCACCGCGTAGGTGACCTCGACGCGCACCTCGAACGGGTAGCCCTTCTGCGGAACGATGTCGAGCGCGAGCGTGATCCGATTGCGTTGATGGACGGTCGGCACCCAGCGCGCCCAGCGGCCGAGCCCGTGGATCGCATTGCGCTTGTCCGGCTCGGTGAGCGCCACCTGCTGGTTCTCACCGAGAAAGCTGTACCGGCCGAGGCGCAGCCGGTTCGGCCACGGGACGAGCACCGCTCCGCTGCACCGTGGCGGTAGGGCGTCCGCATCGAACGGGACGGTGACGTCGACGCCACGATGGGTGAACTCGCGCAACCCCGCCCCGACCTCCGTGACCGTTGCGCGGAACTCGCCGGCTGCGATCGCGAACTGCTCTCCCGTGAGCGTCATAGTCGCCGACGCTATCGCTTGCCCGCGTAGTTCCAGAACGGCCGGACCAGGACGCCGGCGATCAGCACCACGACGGCGCAGGCGATTCCGCCGAACACCCAGGAGAACGTCACGTTCGTGGCGGCCGCCATGCCGCCTGCACGCACGTCGCCCAGGCGCGGGCCGCCGGCGACCACGGCGATGAACACGCCTTGCATGCGACCTCGCATCGCGTCCGGTGCGTAGGTCTGCAGGATCGTCTGCCGGTACACCGCGCTGACGAGGTCGGCCGCGCCGGCGACCGCGAGCAAGGTGACCACGAGCCACAACGAGTGCGCCAGCCCGGACACCGCGACAGCGATGCCCCAACCGACGACGGCGAAGGTCAGCGCCCGTCCCTGTCTCTTCACCCGTCCGATCCATCCGCTCGACAGCCCAGCGATCACCGAGCCGATCGCGATCGCGGCGTAGAGCGGTCCGACCGTGCCGTGGAAGCGCTCGTCGGCGACGGCCGGGAACAGTGCGCGCGGCATGGCCAGCACCATCGCCGCGATGTCGACGAGGAACGACATCACGACGACGGGACGGGTAGCGATGAACCGCAGGCCTTCGACGACCGAGCGCAGCCCGAGCGTGGACGACGAATCTTCGTCCGGCGGCATCGGCGGCAGGCGGAACGCCGAGTAGAGGGCTGCGGTGAACAGCACTGCGTCGATGCCATAGGCGTAGGCGAAGCCGTGGTTAAGGCCGACGAGCAGCCCCGCGATCAGTGGGCCCACAACCTGACCGATGTTGCCGACGGTGAAGGTCAGTGTGTTGGCCGCGGGCACAAGGTCGGCGGGGACGAGTCGCGGCGTGATCGCGCCGCGTGTGGACGACGCGATGGCGAACGCGCCCGCCTGGATCGCGACCAGCGCGAGGATCACCCATACGTTGCCGAGGCCGAGCAGTGTCTGCGCAAGCAAGCCGAGCGTCATCGCCCATTGGAGGATCGACGACCAGAAGTAGAGCTTGCCGCGGTCGACGACGTCGGCGATCGCTCCGCCGTACAGGCCGAACGCGATAGTCGGGATGAGCCCGGCAAGGCCGAAGAAGCCCACGTAGAGCGACGAGTGCGTCATCGCGTAGATCTGCACGGGGACGGCGACCTGCGTGAGCATCGACCCGACGAACGACGTGCCTTGCCCGATGACCAGGCGCTTGTAGGCGGGGACGACGAGCGGCCGGGTGTCGACCGCATGGTGGCGGATCAGCGAGCTGAGCGAACGTTGCGGCGCGGGGGCATGCGCGATCTCGGCGGCTTCGGCCTCGACGTCCTCGAGGTCCTCGCTCACCGCGGATCGATATCGAAGGCACGTGCGGGCACGATTTCCAGCCTACGGAGCGAGTGTCATTGCACGTCGAGCCGCTCGAACGCGACCGCCGCCGCCGCGACGAACACCGCGCCGGCGAGGACGAGAACCGCGAGGCCGCCAACGGTGACCCCGTGCTGGAGCTGGCCGTTGCCGACGGCCCAGTAGAACAGCGAGACGAAGCGCACTGGCGCGACCCAGTGCGTGACGGGGGCGAGCGAGCTGATGAGGTACATCGCCGCGGCGATGGCAGAGGCGATTCCGAGCGCCTCGGCGCGCACCCCGGTGACACCGCCGACGAGCATCGCAATCGCACCCATGTCGATCCCGAGCAGCAACACCGCCAGCGACACCCCGAGCAGATGAAGCGGGTCAACGGTGAGGTCGAAGGCCCGCCCGACAAGTGCGAAGGCGAGCGTCGTCAGCGTCGTCGGCACTGCCACGAACACGAGTGTGACCGCCTTCTGCGCAACGATGCGGCGCCGGGAGTTCGGCATCATCACCACGATTGCCAGGGTGCCGTCCTCGTCCTGCCCAGCAAGGCATGCGGCGCCGTAGCCGAGCGCGATCACGATGACGACCAACGGCAGGAAGTTCGAGTACGCGTTCGCGTTCAGCCACCCGACCGGTGAAGTGAGGCTGCCGTTCGCTCCGAACAGCGCAGCAAGAGTGGTATTGCCCTTGGTGAACTTGTTCAGGCTCAGGTCGTTCTTGAACGACGGGTACAACGCGACGATCACGAGCATGTAGAGGCCCATGCCGACGGCGTAGCCGACGATGCCGCGTCTGCGCAGTCGCAGGTCCAGCCGCGCGACGCCGCTCGTCATGACTGGTCCTCGCCCCGGTAGTAGCGCAGGAACAGATCGTCCAGGTCGGTCGGACGGGAGCTGACGTCGACGGCGCCGAGGTCAGCCGCCGCACGGAGTACCGGGGCCAGCTCGCCGGTGTAGGTCAGCGTCACCGAACGGCCGTCGTTCGACGTGACGCCAACACCGTCAATGTTTTCGAACGCGGCGTGATCGACACGATGGTCGAATCGGAATTGGACGGTGCGGGGTGCGTCGCCGCGCAGACCATCGATCGTGTCAGTGACGATGAGGACGCCGTCCTTGATGATCGCCACGCGATCGACGACTCGCTGCACCTCCTCGAGCTCGTGGGAGGACAAGAACACCGACCGCCCGGCGTCAACGCTCTCCCGTACGAGCCGGGCGAACTCGTCCTGAAGCAACGGGTCGAGGCCCGAGGTCGGTTCGTCGAGCACGAGCAGGTCCGGCTTGTGCATGAAGGTCGCGACGATGCCGATCTTCTGGCGATTCCCCTTGGACAAGGTGTGCACCGGTCGATCGAGGTCGGCATCGAAGCGTTCGACGAGAGCGTCCCGTTCGGTCAGATCTGTGAGCCCACGCATGTGTGCGATGAAGTCGAGATGCTGCCGTCCGGTGAGCCGCTGGTGCAGTGCGAGGTCGCCGGGCAGATAGCCGACGCGCGCGTTGACGCCAGCAGCCTCGCGCGCGGGATCCCGTCCGAGTAGTGACACGGTCCCGGCGTCCCTGCGGTACAGACCGAGAACAATGCGGATCGTCGTCGACTTGCCGGCACCGTTCGGACCGAGGAACCCGAACACCTCGCCCGGCGCGACCTCGAAACTGACGTCACGGATGCCGCGCCGCGGGCCGAAGGACCTCGTCAGCCCGACCGCACGCAGCACCGGCGTCATGGTTCTGTATTACCGCGTCTCGTCGAGCGCGTCCACGATCTTCGTTACGGCCTGTTCGGGGGTCATCTCGTCGGCGAGAACCGCTGCCTCGACGTGCGCGACCACCGCGCGCATGTGCTTCGTCTCAAGGCGCGACAGCAGCCGATCACGCACCATCGCGCGCGTCCACTGCACCAACTGGCGGCGACGTTTCGCGTCGAGCTCGCCGTGCTGCTCGAGCCAATCGCGATGGCGTTGCACGTGCTTCCAGACTCGGTCGAGATTGTCGTTCTTCAACGCGCTGCACGTGACGACCGGCGTCTGCCAGTCGTCATCTGAACCACGCAGGAACCGCAGCGCTCCCGACAGCTCACGTGCTGCCTTCTGCGAGTCGTGCGCGTGCTCGCCGTCGGACTTGTTCACTCCGATCACGTCGGCGAGTTCGAGGATGCCGCGCTTCATGCCCTGCAGCTGATCGCCGGTGCGCGCCAGCGTGAGGAACAGGAAGGTGTCGACCATGTCGGCAACGACGTATTCGGACTGCCCGACGCCGACCGTCTCGACCAGGACGATGTCGAACCCGGCGGCCTCCATCACGATCATGGTTTCGCGGGTGGCCTGAGCTACACCGCCGAGCGTGCCCCGGCTCGGGGACGGGCGTACGAACGCGTTGTCGTGCGCGGCCAGGCGCTGCATCCGCGTCTTGTCACCGAGGATGCTGCCGCCGGTCCTGCCCGAGGACGGATCGACCGCGAGCACCGCCACCTTGTGTCCGTCGGCGATCAGGTTCACGCCGAGCTGGTCGATGAATGTGGACTTGCCGACGCCGGGTACGCCCGTGATGCCGACGCGCTGCGCATGGCCGGCGAGCGGGAGCAACTCGACGAGCAACTGCTGCGCCTGCTCGCGGTGGTCGGCGCGGCGCGACTCGACGACAGTGATCGCGCGGGCGATCGCGGCCCGGTTTCCGTCGCGTACGCCGTCGGCCAGCTCGGTCACGGGGCGAGCTGGGCGTTGAGCTTGTCGAGCAACTCCTTGGCCGACTCGGCGATGACCGTGCCGGGCGGGAAGATCGCGGCCGCGCCGGCGGCCCTCAGCTCGTCGAAGTCCTGCGGCGGGATGACGCCACCGACGACGATCATGATGTCGTCGCGGCCCTGCTCGGCGAGCGCGTCGCGCAGTTCCGGAACGAGCGTGAGATGCCCCGCCGCCAGCGAGTTCACGCCGACGATGTGGACGTCCGCCTCGACTGCCTGACGTGCGACCTCGGCCGGCGTCTGGAACAGCGGGCCGACGTCGACGTCGAAGCCGAGGTCGGCGAACGCGGTCGCGAGCACCTTCTGGCCGCGGTCGTGGCCGTCCTGGCCCATCTTCGCGACCAGGATGCGTGGGCGGCGACCCTGCTCGTCCTCGAACTTCGCCGTGGCCGCGCGCACCTGGTCGATCAGGTCCACGGTGCCGGCCTCCTCGCGATAGACGCCGCTGATCGTGCGGATCGTCGCCGAGTGCCGACCGTATACCGCCTCGAGCGCGTCAGAGATCTCGCCGACGGTCGCCTTCGCGCGGGCGGCGTCGATCGCAAGCCCGAGCAGGTTGGCGTCCTTGTCGCCAGCCGCGTTGGTCAGCGCCGTCAGTGCGGACGACACCTCGTCGTCGTCGCGCTCGTCGCGCAGTCGGCGCAACTTTTCCGCCTGCTGCCTGCGCACGCCGACGTTGTCGACTTTGAGGACGTCGAGCAGTTCTTCCTCGGCGAGGCGGTACTTGTTGACCCCGATGACCGGCTGACGCCCCGAGTCGATTCGGGCCTGGGTGCGTGCCGCGGCTTCTTCGATGCGCAGCTTGGGCAGGCCCTTGTCGATCGCCGCCGCCATGCCACCGGCTTCCTCGACTTCACTGATGTGCGCCCATGCGGCACGAGCGAGGTCGTAGGTCAGCTTCTCGACGTAGTACGAGCCACCCCAGGGGTCGATCACATTCGTCGTGCCCGACTCCTGCTGAAGGACGAGTTGCGTGTTGCGGGCGATGCGCGCGCTGAAATCGCTCGGCAGTGCCAGTGCCTCGTCGAGCGCGTTCGTGTGCAGCGACTGGGTGTGGCCCTGCGTAGCAGCCATTGCTTCGACGCACGTGCGGATCACGTTGTTGAAGACGTCCTGCGCGGTCAGCGACCAGCCGGAGGTTTGCGAGTGCGTGCGCAGCGACAGCGACTTGTCGTTCTTCGGATCGAACTGCTTGACGAGCTTCGCCCACAGCAGCCGCGCTGCGCGCAGCTTGGCGACCTCCATGAAGAAGTTCATCCCGATCGCCCAGAAGAACGACAGTCGCGGCGCGAACTTGTCGACGTCGAGCCCCGCATCGATGCCGGCGCGGATGTACTCGACCCCGTCGGCAAGCGTGTACGCGAGCTCGAGATCGGCGCTCGCCCCGGCTTCTTGGATGTGATAGCCGGAGATCGAGATCGAGTTGAACTTCGGCATGTGCTGCGAGGTGAACTCGAAGATGTCGCTGATGATCCGCATCGACGGCTGCGGCGGATAGATGTAGGTGTTGCGGACCATGAACTCTTTGAGGATGTCGTTCTGGATCGTGCCCGTGAGCTGCTCGGGCTTGACGCCCTGCTCTTCGGCGGCAACGACGTAGAGCGCGAGGACGGGCAGCACCGCGCCGTTCATCGTCATCGACACTGACATCTTGTCGAGCGGGATGCCCTCGAACAGCTCGCGCATGTCGTAGATCGAGTCGATCGCGACACCGGCCATGCCGACATCGCCGACCACGCGCGGGTTGTCGCTGTCGTAGCCGCGATGCGTCGGCAGATCGAACGCGATCGACAGACCCTTCTGCCCCATCGCGAGATTGCGTCGGTAGAAGGCGTTGGACTCGGCCGCGGTGGAGAAGCCGGCGTACTGGCGGATCGTCCACGGCTGGTTGACGTACATCGTCGGGTACGGGCCGCGCAGATACGGTGCGATTCCCGGGTAGGTGTGCAGGAAGTCGAGCCCGTCCAGGTCGGACGCCGTGTACAGCGGCGGGACGACGATGCCTTCTGGCGTTTGCCAGGATTCCTGATTACCTGCGGCTGCGGGCGCCGAATCTGGCTGCGCGGTCGACAGTTCCGCGGAACCGAAGTCAGGAAGGCTCATGCCCACACCGCCTCGATCGTGCGCAGCACCGTCAACGCGTCGCAGCCGGCGTAGATCTCGCCGTCGACGTTCGCGTCGGAGCGTCCGGCGATCCAGACCTGCTCGGCACCCGTTTGCCGAAGCGACTCGATGGCCGCTTCGGCCTCCTCGGCATACACAGTGTCGGACGAGCAGAGGCACACGACCGGCGAGTCGTCCGGCGCGTATTCGGTCTCGTTGCCAACCAGAACTTGAACGCCGCCGGCGTTGAAGAGGTTCTGCGCGAACGAGAGCCGCGCGCTGTATTGCGACCTCGGCCCGAGCGTCACCAAGAACACGGTCGGACGCGGGTCGCGGGACTCGACCTTGTCACGGAGCTCTTCGAACTCGGCCGCCCAGCGCACCGGCGTGAGCGGTCCCCCGGACGGCGCGGCCGGCGCCTTGTTGCGCGACACCGGGTCCTCGTCGGGAAACGCGAACTCGGTGACGCCCGTGAGCGGCGCGCGCCGGTGCGCGATGTCGTCGGCGCGCGCGTCACGCGTCGCCGTGATCGCCGCGGGAATCGTCCCGTCGTCGAGTGCGGCCAGCGCACCGCCGGCTCGCTCGATGGCGGTGAACTCGTCCCAGGCCTTCTGCGCGAGCTGCGCGGTGAGCGTCTCGACGTACCACGATCCGCCGGCGGCATCGACCACCCGACCGATGCTCGACTCGTCGTGCAGCACGGCGTTCGTGTTGCGTGCGATGCGCCGAGCAAAGTCATCGGGAAGCCCGAGCGCGTTGTCGAAGGGCAGCACGGTGATCGCATCGGCACCGCCGACGCCGGCGGCGAAGCAGGCGATCGTCGTGCGGAGCATGTTCACCCACGGGTCGCGGCGCGTCATCATCGCTGCCGAAGTCACCGCGTGTTGGAACTGCACGCGTTGCTCCGCGTCAGACAGCTCCGCGACGCGTTGCCAGACCTGCCTTGCGGCGCGCAGCTTGGCGATCGACGCGAACTGGTCACCGCTCACGGCGAACCGGAACTCGACGCGGGCGAGGGCGTCGTCGACCGACAGCCCGGCCTCGGTCAGTTCGCGCAGATAGGCGACCCCGACGGCGGTCGCGACGGCAATCTCGGTCGCGTCGCTCGCACCGGCGTCGTGATAGATCGTGGCGTCGACGGTCGCCACCCGAAGCTTCTCGTGTGGACGGGCGAGTTCGACGAGGTCGGCGAGCGCATACACATCAGCCCCGGTGCGTGCGCGCCAGCCGATCGGGTCGGCACCTAGCGAGCCGCTCACCTCGACCGACCCGGCAAGGTCGAGCAGCGCGCGGGCAGCCTCGACCGTGCGATCCCCTGCGTCAAGCGCGACGGGCGCGAGGTCGAGCAGCACCCCGTCGAGCGCCACCGGCAGGTCGTCGATGGCGAGACCACCCACACCGAGCCGCAGCCACAGCGAGGTTGCCCCGGTCTCGAGATCGTTGAGCACTGCAGCATTCGTCGCCGCGGCATCGGGATCGCGGTGCCAGGTACGCACGTCCCAGGCACCGTCGTGCGGCACGCGCGGCACTGCCGGTGCCGGGCCGGAGGTGTACAGCGGCCGGATCGCAATTGCGTCGTACGTCGTCGTGCTCAGCGCGTCGATCGGGTCGGCGTCCTCGGCCAGACCGGACTTGCGCAGCACTGCCGCCACGAGCGCGCGCCAGTCGTCCTCGCTGGCGGCGGGGAAATCGGCGGCCAACTCGAGGTCGGGATCCAGACGTTCGGTCGAAGCCGGCATTCTCAGGATCGTAGGACGGTGCGGGCGTCCCTGACCTGCTCAGGTGGCCCAACTAACGCCGGGACGGGCTGCTGACACCCCGTCGGCAAGCCACAGATCGTTCTGTCGCAGCACACAGGCGGGCGGCGGAACCTTCCGTACATGGCCGGGCGTTGCACCCGTATGGACGCGCCACCGCTGCCGCACCCGCAGCGTGGCGCGCACCATCGCGGCCTGTGCCTTGCACTCGGCGCGTTGTGCCTGCTGGCCGTGCTTGCCGGGAGCATCGCGCGCGTCGGCGAGCCGGCGCACCACCGCAGCCACGTCCTCGCAGCCGCGACCTTCAGCTACGACCAGCAGGGCGCCGGCACTCGCAGCAACCTCGACGCCGCGCCCGCCGACTGGACCGCGGCGCAGACGTCCAATGTCCGGTTGGCCGCGACGCTCGTCGTCCGACCGGCGCACGAGCAGCGAGGTCTCGACGCAGTCCGGACTAGAGGGCCACCGGCGACGGCGTAATGCCGTCCCCAGTTCCTTCTCGTACCGAAAAGAGCACAGCAATGACGATCAGTTCTCCGGCTGCCTTCGGGGCAGCCACCCCGCGGCAACTTGCCGCCTTCCGCGTCCAGCTCGACGAGCAACGGCGCTTCCGCCTCGAACAACTCGAGGAACTGCGCTCGATCGACCCGGACAATTCGAGCGAGGTCACCGAGGTGTTGGCCGCCGGGGCTCGCGTCGCCCTCGGCGACGTCCTCGCCGCGCTGTACCGCATGGACAACGGCACCTACGGCCTGTGCACCGAATGCGGGACGGCCGTCCCGCTCGAGCGACTCGAGGTGCTTCCGCAGGTCGCGCACTGCCTGCGGTGCAGCCGCCAGGCCGCCCTGCGTGCAGGTCGGTGACGGGAGGTCGGGACGGTCGTTAGCGTGTAGCTGTGACCGTCCCGACCGTTTCCCCTGAACCACCCGAACCAGCACCGATCGATGAGGGGCCTGACCGGCAGCTCACCGAAGCGGAGGAAGAGGCACGGCGCGCGGCCGATGTGCTCAAGCGCATCGTGGGCGTCGAACGCCATGACGTTGCGATCGTGCTCGGATCGGGATGGGTACCCGCGATCGACGCGCTCGGTGAGGCCGACGCCGAGGTCAGCACGACCGATCTGCCGGGGTTCCTTCCGCCGGCCGTCCAGGGTCACGCGGGCCGCATCCGTTCGCTGGATGTGGGCGGCAGGCGCGTGCTCGCGTTCCTCGGCCGGACACACTTCTACGAGGGTCGCGGCGTCGACGCGGTGGTGCACGGCGTTCGGGTCGCGGCGGCCGCGGGTTGCCGGACCATCGTCCTGACCAACGCGTGTGGTGGCCTGCGATCGGGGATGCAGCCGGGCGATCCGGTCCTGATCAGCGACCACCTGAACCTGACCGGACGCACGCCTCTGCTCGGCGCACGCTTCGTCGACATGAGCGACGTGTACACGCCGCGGTTGCGCGAGAAGGTGCGCGAGATCGACCCGTCGATCACTGAAGGCGTCTACGCGATGTTCCCCGGCCCGCAGTACGAGACGCCGGCCGAGGTGCGCATGGCGGGCGTGCTCGGAGCCGATCTCGTCGGCATGTCGACGGTGCTCGAGGCGATCGCCGCACGCGCCGCGGGCTGCGACGTTCTCGGTCTGTCACTGGTCACCAACCTCGCTGCGGGCCTCGGCGACAAGCTCGACCACGAGGAGGTGCTTGCGGCCGGCAAGGCCGCGGCGTCGCGGATGGGTGAACTGCTCAAGCAACTGATCCCGCAGTTATGACCGCGCGATGACCGTGCTGGTGACTGGTGCGGCGGGCGCCATCGGCACCGCGCTGCGCCGGCGGCTTCCCGAATACGGCTGGGCGCTGCGTTGCGTCGACCGTGTCGAAGCCGACGGCATCGAGCGCGCGGACGTAACGTCGGCCGGCGACCTTGACGCGGTCGTTGTTGGCGCGGACGCGATCGTGCACCTCGCCGGCCAGTCGGTCGAAGCGCCGTGGCCCGTCATTCGCGCCAGCAATCTCGACGCAACGTACGAGGTGTTCGAAGCGGCCCGTCGGCATGGTGTGCCGCGGGTCATCTACGCATCGTCCAATCACGCGGTCGGGTTCACGCCGGTCTCCCAGGACGCGCAGCTGCCCGCCGATGCGCCGCCCCGTCCCGACACGCTGTACGGCGTGAGCAAGGTCTTCGGCGAGGCGCTGGGCCGCTACTACTTCGATCGCTACGGCACGCGCGTCGCATGCCTCCGGATCGGGACGTTCGCGGAACGCCCGACCGATGTACGCACCCTGTCGACGTGGCTGTCGCCGGACGATTGCGCGCGACTCGTCGACGCCTGCCTGCGTACGGACGCGCTCGACTTCTCGATCGTGTGGGGCATCTCGGCGAACACACGCCGCAGGTGGTCACTGAACGAGGGCGAGAAGCTCGGGTACGTGCCGGTCGACGACTCGGAGGCGCACGCGGCGTCGCTGCCCGATCCCGAGCCGCACCCGTCCGACGCATTCGTCGGGGGCGGCTTCACCTCGGCCGGCTTCGGAATCGACGAAGTGGCCGGCCGATGGTGACAACCGGAGTAAATGCTGGCCGGCGCTTCGCGGGGCCACGCTGCATCCTTCAGGTGCGCTCATGACGCGAGCCGACGTCGAGGCCTGGATCGCCGACGAGGTAGACCCGGACGCAGCGCGCGAGTTGCAGGCCTTGCTCGACGCGGGCGCCGACGACGAGCTGGCCGACCGCTTCAGCGGACCGCTCAGCTTCGGGACCGCGGGCCTGCGCGGACCGTTGCGAGCCGGCCCGAACGGCATGAACCGCACCGTGGTGCGGCGTGCCGCCGCGGGGCTCGCGGCCTGGCTCGGCGACCATGGCTTCACCGGCCGTCCCGTCGTCGTCGGCTTCGACGCCCGGCACGGATCAGCTGATTTCGCACGGGATTCCGCCCAAATATTCGCGGCTGCAGGGTTCGACGCGCGGCTCATGCCGGCCCCGTTGCCAACTCCTGTGACGGCATTCGCAGTGCAACGCTTCGGTGCTGCCGCCGGTGTCGTAGTCACCGCCTCGCACAACCCGCCGCAGGACAACGGCTACAAGGTCTACGCCGACGACGGCGCGCAGATCGTGCCGCCCGCCGACCGCGAGATCGAAGCCGCCATCAGGGCCGTGAAGAGCACACGCGGCATCCCGCTCGCCGGGCACGGTGTCACGTTGCTCGACGACTCGGTCGTCGCCGGCTACGTCGCCGCGACGGCAAAACTCGTCGGCGACGGCCCGCGCGACCTGCAGGTCGTGCACACCGCAATGCACGGCGTCGGCACCGGTGTGGCGCAACGCGCGTTCGCCGCGGCCGGATTCGATCGCCTGATCGCCGTGCCGCAGCAGGAGCAGCCCGACCCCGACTTCCCGACCGTCGCGTTCCCGAATCCCGAGGAGCCCGGCGCGCTCGACCTTGCGTTCGCGCTGGCGCGGACGTCCGATGCCGACATCGTGATCGCGAACGACCCGGACGCCGACCGGTGCGCTGTCGCTGTGCCATCGGCCGGTGGCTGGCGGATGCTGCGCGGTGATGAGGTCGGCGTGCTGCTCGCGGATGCGTTGATGCGCAAGGGGATTCGCGGGACGTACGCGACGACGATCGTCTCGTCGTCGATGCTGCGCGCACTTGCCACCGCGCGTGGTTTTGCCTACGCGGAAACGCTGACCGGCTTCAAGTGGATCTCGCGAGCCGCGCCCGACCTCGTGTACGGGTACGAGGAAGCACTTGGCTATGCGGTCGCGCCGGAGTTGGTGCGCGACAAGGACGGCATCAGCGCCGCGCTGCTCGTTGCCGAGCTGGCCGCGCAACTCAAGGCCGCTGGTTCGTCGCTCGAGCAGCGACTCGACGAGCTCGCGGCTGAAGTGGGTCGGCATGCCACCGACCAGGTTTCGGTGCGCGTGGACGACCTGACCCAGATCACCGCGACGATGCAGCGCCTGCGCACCGGTCCGCCGCGTGAGTTGCTCGGCAGACCCGTGACGGTCGAGGATCTCGCGCCGGACGCCGATGTGCTGCGGCTGACTCTCGAGGACGCGCGCGTTGTCATCCGTCCGTCCGGCACCGAACCGAAGCTCAAGGCCTACCTGGAGGTCGTCGATCGGTCCGGCTCGGCGCCGGCCGCATCCGCATTGCTCGCCACGTTGCGCGACGAGGTCGCTCTGCTTGTCGGGTGACTCAGCTGGTGCGGTAGAGCCCGCCGAGCAGCCATTGCGGCCAGGACACGTTCCAGTCGCCGTAGCCGTCGCCGATCTGCATCAGCGAGCCGTTGGCGTTGGGGTACTGGATCGGGTCGCCGACATCGAGGAAGTCATAAAGGCGCTTCGCATCGGCGGGCAGCAGGTTGGTGCACCCGTTGGAGGAATCGATGCCGTGGGTGATGTTGTAGATGTTCCACGGCGCCGAGTGCAGATACTCACCGTCATAGGTCAGACGCTGATCCAGCTTGATCCCGCACTCGTAATAGGTGCCGTTGGTGTCATGCATGCACGTGGTCGGGTACTTCTCCATGATCACCTTGATGCCCCGCCGCGTGCGGGTCGCATCAGCACCCAACGACACCGGGAAGGTCCCCCACGGCCGCCCGTCATCAGTGACCGACAACTTGTGGGTGGCCGCATCCACGGTCACGACCCGCGCATCACCGGTCGCGAAATCCAACGTCAAGTCATCCTGGAACGCCAAGTTCTTACCCGCCGACACGCCCTTGACCGGCAGATCCAGGTGAATACGCGAATGCGCCGGCCAATAATGCTGCAACCGGTAATCAGCCTCGATCGGATGACCCGGATCGCCGTACTTACGCTCGAAGTACCAGCCACCGTGCACCACCCGACCATCCACAGTCACCTTCGTCGCCTTCGCAAACCCCGTCGCATCCGTGATCGGCCGCGACAAGAACGCGATGATCGGCATCCCCACACCCAACGTCTGCCCATCACCGAACTTCAACGACACATGCACCGGCTTCGCCGGCTTCGGCGGCTTGGTGCCCGTCGAGTTGGACGACGACGGGCTCCCCGTCGAGGACGAGGACGTCTTCGGACCGGTCGATGCGGAGGTACTCAGGCCGGGCGGGCCAGCCAGCCGCTTGTCGTTGGTCGCCGTGAACCGCGCGATGGCGAAGACGGTGCCCGCGATCACCAGGATCACGGCTGCGGCGGCGAGCGGCGCCATCCAGCGCGAGCGCGACTGTTGGCGCCGGTGCCGATGCGGGCCGAGTTCGTCGCCGCTCTCGCGCATCGGCGGCGGCGTTGTGCCGTCGGGGACCGCCGAACGAGCCTGGGCGTCGAAGGCGCCGCCGAGTAGGCGTTCAAGTTCGTCGTCGTTCACTGGTGGTCACCTCCGAGCCATTGATGCAGGGTTGCCATGCCGCGGCTGGCGGCAGATTTCACGGAGCCGTTGGAGATGCCGAGCGTGTCGGCGATTTCACGCTCGGACAGCCCGGCCCAGTACCGCAGCACGAGCACCTCGCTCTGCCGCGCCGGTAGTGCGCGCACGGCCGCCAAGGCGGCGCGGTGCTCGTCGCGCAGCAGCACATAGTGATCGGCGCCGGCTGTGGCTTCCGGTTCGGCAACCTTCATGTGTTTGCGCGCAACCTGGCGACGCCTGATCACCGATCGCGACAGGTTCACGACCGAAGTCCGCAGATACCCGAGCGCCGCGTCAGGGTCGCGAAGGCTGTCGGCCTTGCGATGCAGCGCGACGAACGCGTCCTGCACGACGTCCTCGGCGCTGGCTCGATCGTCGACCAACAGGACGGCGAGACGAACGAGGTAGTGCCAGTGGGCCTGATACAACGCGGGCACGTCGACGCGGCCGATCGAGAACAGATCGGTCCGCAATGGGTCTACGTCGCCTCCCGGCTGCACGACCATCAAGGCTGCCACATGTACTGGTCGCGGTGCACAGGGTCCAGGTTGCCCCATGGTGCGGGTCGATTTTGCGAGCCGTCAGCCCGCGTTCGTAACAGCCCGCCACACGACGTCGACGGCCCGGGTCGTGATCGCTCCGTCCGTCGCGCGGAACAGGGCCGACATCGCCCCGCCGACCGGATCCTGACGAAGTCCGGCGTCACCGTCGGTGCACAGGTAGCCGAGCGAGACGCCGCGGACCGTGGGCGCGGTGCCGTTGGTGACGACACAACGCTGGCCGCCGGCCAGCTCGATCGCCCACGGCCGAGTGACGTTCACGGTCGTGGTTGCGGTCGGCAGCGTGGCGACGTGCAACTGGACCGCCCGCGCCCACGGGCTCGCATAGCAGTCGAGCAGGTGCTTCGTTCCCGGCTTGGCGAAGCACGGATCGAGGATCGTGTTCGCGGCGAAGCACCGGAAGGCGCCTCGGGCGGCGACGGTGATGGATCGCGTGAAGCACGAACCGGAGCGGTGCGCAACTACCCCCGCGGTTGGCGCACCGCCCCGGCCGTATGGCGTGAAAACTCGCGTCGTCGGCGCCGTCACGCCTGCCGGTGCCGAACTTGTCCTTGATGTTGTTGTCGTCGTGGCAGCGGCTCCGGCCGGTGCGTCCGAACCGTGATGGGAGGTGGCGCAGCCGCCGAGGACCAAAGCGGCGAGCGCGACACCGGCCAGCACAGCACGGCGACACTGCGACACGGCGGCGCCCTCCGAGCTCAATGGGTGCAGCTGGTCGTGCACTCATTGGTATTGACGCACGAAAAGCCTGGAAAGTTGCACACGATTTGATGAAGTTCCGCGAGGAATCAGCTATATCCCGGACATGGCGTCACTGGTCTTGCGGGACGGCTCCGGGCGGCGGTCCATCGTGCGCCAGATCCGTGGCCGCAGAGCAGGCATCGCCGTCACCGCCAGCATGACGATCCCGGTGGCGACGAGGGCGCCGGTCAGGCCGCCGACCTCGGCCAGGACGCCGCCGAGCAGTGCACCGAGCGGCAGGCCCACCCACGCGGACGCCCTGATCGCGCCGAGCACCCGAGCCCGCAGCTGCGGCGGGATGCGCTCGTAGCTGACCGCGCCGATGATCGGATTCAGGAAACCGGCGAACAAGCCGCTCACTGCCGACACTGCGACGGCGAGCGGCATCGTGCTCACAGCCGCGAGGACGAAGAACATCGGCGCACCGCCGATGAGGTAGCCGATCGCGAAGGTGCGGTAGCGCGGCAGTCGCTCACCCAGCCAGGCGCCGACGACCACTCCCGCGAGCGTGCCCACGCCGACGGCGCCGCTGACCAAGCCGACGCCGGTCGCCTCGTGCAATCGATCGCGCGACCACACCGGCAGCAGGACGGTGAACAGCGCCTCGTCCAGCAGGTTCGTCGTCGCCGCGAGGATCGCGCACCCGAGCAGCAGCCGCTCGTTGCCAAGGAATCGGAAGCCTTCGCCGAGGTCGCGCAAGTAGCCGGCGAAGCTCCACCGGGTCGGTTCGGCATCGACCCGGGCGGCGTCCTGGACCGACGCTGGTACGCACATCGCGATCCCCGCAGCCGCGAGCGCGAAACTGATGCCGTCGACGAGGACGACGGTGGCCGGGCTGGTCACACCGATCAGTGCGCCCGCGAGCGGCGCGCCGACGAGTAGCCCGGCGCGGGTAGCGCCCGAGTAGAGGCCGGCGACGCGCTCGTTGCTCATGTCGGCAAGCACCGCAGTGGCCGGGACGAGCGGGGCAGTCGCGGCGTCCGAGATGCCACGCGCCAGACCGGCGACGGCGACCAACGCGAGCAGTGCGCCGAAGCTCAACAGGTCCGCGGCGGACAGCAGCGGGACGGCGCAGACTGCTACGCCGGCGGCGAGATTCCCGATGACGCAGGTCCGTCGCCACCCGAGTCGGTCGGCGATCGGGCCGCATGTCGCCTGCGCGATCACGTACGGCAGCAGGTCGGTGAACCCGGCGATACCGGTGCGGCCCGCGCTCCCGGTCAGCGAGAGGACGAGCCACGGGATCGCGACTGCCGACATCGCGGTGCCGGTCTGTGAGACCCACACCGATGCGATGAGCCCGCGCACCGGCGCCTTGCGCGCAGAGGTCATCGCTGCGGGCCAGGCTCGTCCGGGAGCAGTTGGAACTGGAACACGGCCCGTTCGGTGCCCGGCTGTGGGTCGGGATCGCCCGGCTCGCGGCGGTAGGCGCTGACCAGGTCGCGGATCTGGCGAGCGAGTGCGCGTGCCTGCTCGCGCGAGAGCCGGAGCGGCCAGGCGTCGATGTTCCACGGCAGCTCGTGCAGCTCGCCCAGATGCGCGGTGATGCTGTCGACGAAGGCGATCGTGCGCCGGTGGGCGTCGTCGGCGTTGTAGCGCAGGTAGTTCTCGGCGTCCTCGATCGTGTCGGCGTCGCCATGGTCGTCGGGAGCCCGGAAGGTGAACGACAGCGAGCGGTGCGCCGCGCGCCACCAGCGGTCGCGTCCCGTCCCGCGCTCGGTGTCCTCGAGGATCAATCCGTGCTCGGCGAGCACGCGCAGGTGGTAGCTGGTGACCCCGCTGGACTGGCCCACGCGCGCCGCGAGCCCGGTCGCGGTGGCGGGCCCGTCGATCTGGAGCAGCTCGAGCAGCTGCAGCCGGATCGGGTGAACCATGCCGCGCAGCGCCTTCGGGGTCAGGACGACATCACGTTCGGGGTCGAGCCACGAGGGAGGAGGCGTCGTCATGCCCACGACTGTAAACCGCAAAGAATTCTTTGCAAAGATAAATCTGTGGTCGGGTTTGGGGGAATTGTGGGTATACGCCGAGCACAGCCAGCGTGAAGGGACGGCCCGATGACACAGACACCGATCACTGGACAGCAGTCGGACCGGCTGACTCCCGAGGCCAAACGTGCCGTCCTGGCGGCGTTCCTCGGCTGGACGATGGACGCCTTCGACTACTTCGTCGTCGTGCTCGTCTACGCCGACGTGGGGACGGACTTCGGCGTCTCGCTGACCCGGATGGCGTTCCTGACGACGGTGACGTTGCTGATGCGTCCGATCGGTGCCGCGGTCTTCGGCGCATGGGCCGACCGCGTCGGCCGCAAGAAGGTCTTGATCGTCGACGTCGCGTTCTACTCGCTGGTCGGGTTCCTGTGCGCGTTCGCGCCGAACTTCACGACGTTGCTGGTGCTGCGGCTGCTGTACGGGATCGGGATGGGCGGCGAGTGGGGTCTCGGCGCCTCGCTGGCAATGGAGAAGGTGCCGCCGAGCAAGCGCGGTCTGGTGTCAGGAATCCTGCAGCAGGGCTACGCGGTCGGCTACATGCTCGCCGCGGTCGTCTTCCTCGCCATCGACAACTGGACGAGTTGGGGTTGGCGCGGACTGTTCGCGTTCAGCATCCTGCCCGCGTTGCTGTCGCTGTTCTTGCGCGCACGGGTCGAGGAGTCCGAGACCTGGGAGGAAACGCGCGCCAACACGGTCAAGTCGAAGACGACCCTGCGCGAGATCATGGCCCGGCCCAAGGTGCTGCGGCGGTTCATCTACCTGATCTTGCTGATGACCGCGTTCAACTGGATGAGCCACGGCACCCAGGACATCTATCCGACCTTCATGAAGGAGGGACTCGGCTTCGCGCCGAACACGGCCCTGTACATCGCGATCGTCTACAACGTCGGCGCGATCCTCGGCGGCACGATCATGGGCGCACTCTCGGAGCGGATCGGGCGGCGTGCCGTCGTGATCATCTGCGCGGTGCTCGGCCTGCCGATCCTGCCGCTGTTCGCCGCGTCGCACACGATCGGGCTCGGTGTGCCTCGGGTCGTTCCTGATGCAGTTCGTCGTACAGGGCGCGTGGGGCGTCATCCCGGCGCATCTCACCGAACAGTCACCGGCCGAGATCCGCGGGTTCTACCCGGGCGTCACGTACCAGCTGGGCAACTGCCTGGCCGCGTTCAATCTGCCGATCCAGGAGCGCCTCGCCGCGAGCCACAGCTACACGTTCGCGCTCGGGTCGACGTTGGTCGTCGTGTTCATCGCGGTCGCAGTGCTCGCCGCTCTCGGTACGGAGTCGCGCGGACAACGGCTGTCGACCGGCGAGCCGCAGAAGCAGCCGGCACCGGCCCTGACGTAGCACCATGGACGTGTGACAACACAGGAATCGGTCTGGGACTACCCGCGCCCGCCGGCGTGCGTACCGAGTGAGCGGCACGTGCTGGTGCGACTCGGTGACACCGTCGTGGCCGAGACCCGGGACGCCTATCGCGTGCTCGAGACCAGTCATCCGCCGACTTGGTACCTGCCGCGCGACTCGGTGTCCGACGGCGTGCTCGAACGCTCGGCCGCGGCATCGACGTGGTGCGAGTGGAAGGGCGCGGCGACGTACTGGGACGTGCTCGGGCTGACTGCAGCGGCATGGTCGTACGAGACGCCCTCACCGGGCTACGAGGCGATCGCCGGCTACGTGACGTTCTATCCGGCCCGGCTGGCCTGCTCGATCGACGGCGAGCCGGTTCGTCCGCAGGAGGGCGGGTTCTACGGCGGCTGGATCACCTCCGATGTCGTCGGGCCGTTCAAGGGTGCACCGGGGACACTGGGCTGGTGAAGCTCTTCGCCGCCGTCCTGCTCGCGTTGAGTGCGCTCGTCGGCACGGCGCACGCGCAGGCACCGCGAGTGACCGCACCACCCGGCGCCGCGGTGTTCGACTACCAGATCGGTGGCGCGTACCGACCGGCGCGCGGGGTACGCATCGTCGACCGCGATCGCACCGATTCTCCGGCGGCGGGCTACTACAACATCTGTTACATCAACGCGTTCCAGAGCCAGCCGGGAGAGGGACGATGGTGGGTGCGCCATCACGCGAATCTGTTGCTGCGTAACGGTCATGGCGGATTCCTGACCGATCCCGATTGGCCCGGCGAGTACGTCCTCAACACCTCGACCGCGTCGCGGCGAACAACGCTCGCGCGCATCGTCGGCGGCTGGATCGACGGGTGCGCGCGAAAGGGATTCGACGCGGTCGAGCCGGACAACTTGGATTCGTGGACCCGCACGGGCGTCAATCACCGGCTGACCCGTGCCGACAATCTCGATCTTGCAACGCGGCTGGCGCGACGTGCGCATGCGGACGGGCTGGCGATCGCGCAGAAGAACACCGTCGAGGTGTCGCGCGTCGGGCGCAACCAGGTGCACTTCGACTTCGCGATCGCCGAACAGTGCCAGGTGTATCGCGAATGCGGCGGGTACACGAAGTTCTACGGGCGACGCGTCTACGAGATCGAATACACCCGTCCGGCGTATCGCACGGCATGCGCGAGTCGTGGCAGGACGATGTCGATCATCCTGCGCGATCTCGACGTGACGCCGCGTGGTAATCCCCACTATGTGTACGAGCACTGCTAGGTCGGTGAGGCGGCGCCGGTAGCGTGGCGCTACGTGTTCGACCTTGCCGTCATCGCCACGGTGTTCGGCCTCGTGTTCGTGGCCGAACTCCCCGACAAGACCGCCGTCGCCGGCCTCGTGCTCGGCGCGCGGTTTCCGGCACGGTGGGTGTTCACCGGCATGGCTGCCGCGTTCCTCGTCCACGTCGTCATCGCGACCGCGGCGGGTTCGTTGCTGTCGTTGCTGCCACGTCGTCCCGTGGAAGCAGTCATCGGTGTGCTCTTCCTGCTCGGAGCGGTGCTGATCTGGCGCGAAGGACTCGAGGCCGAGGAGGACGAAGAGGCCGAAGTTGCTGCCGTCCCGGAGTCAGCAGGATTCCTGAGGGTCGCGACATTGGGCTTCGGTGTCATCTTCGTCGCCGAGTGGGGCGACCTGACCCAGATCCTCACGGCGAACCTCGCGGCGAAGTATCACGATCCTCTGTCGGTCGGGCTCGGCGCCGTCCTCGGACTGTGGGCGGTCGGCCTGCTCGCGATCCTCGGCGGCAAGACCCTGCTGAAAGTGCTGCCGATCAAGTGGATCACCCGCATCGCCGCAGTCGTGATGCTCGCGCTCGCGGTGTACTCGATCGTGGTCGCAATCCGCGGCTGACCGGCCCGCCCGCTGCCGCGGCGCCCGCCTTGCCCCGCGGACGTCCCGCCTTGCCCCGCGGACGTCCCGCCTTGCCCCGCGGACGTCCCACCTTGCCCCGCGGACGTCCCGCCTTGCCCCGCGGACGTCCCGCCTTGCCCCGCGGACGCACGCGATTCGCCCGATCCAGCGTGTCTGCGCGGGGCAAAGCGGCAGCCGAGCAGCCGGCTTTCCTTCGTAGTGCTCGGTTCGCGAGGCCAGCAGCGGGCAGGCGGGAGGAAAACATGATCAAACGCGCTGCGCGCTCACCCGCCCGCGCCCGGCCCGCCTTGCCCCGCGGACGTCCCGCCTTGCCCCGCGGACGTCCCGCCTTGCCCCGCGGACGCACGTGATTCGGCCGATCCAGCGTGTCTGCGCGGGGCAAAGCGGCAGCCGAGCGGCCGGCTTTCCTTCGTAGTGCTCGGTTCGCAAGGCCAGGAGCGGGCAGGCGGGAGGAAAACATGATCAAACGCGCTGCGCGCTCACCCGCCCCGCGCCCGGCCCGCCTTGCCCCGCGGACGTCCCGCCTTGCCCCGCGGACGTCCCGCCTTGCCCCGCGGACGCACGCCAATCGCCCGATCCAGCGTGTCTGCGCGGGGCAAAGCGCTATTGGACGACGCGGTAGTCGGCCAGGACGTGGCCGCTCGGCGTTGCGGACGACCGCAGCAGTTCGAGCCGGGTCGACGGCACGTCGTCGAGCAGACGTCGGCCATGGCCGACGACCTGCGGCGCGATCACCAGGCGAACTTCGTCGACCACGCCACCGGCGAGCAGGCTCCGAGCAACCGAAATGCTCGCGTGGACGCCGATATCCCGTCCGGGTTGGTCTTTCAGCGCGCGCACGAAGTCGACGAGATCGCCGTCGATCGTTGTGGCGTTCGGCCAATCCCGGTCGAGCGGCGTCGAGGTCGCTACGTACTTCGCGACACCGTTGATGAACGTCGCGAACGGCTCGATGGTGGCCGTCGGCCAGAAGTCGGCCCACTCGTTGTAGCTGGTCCGGCCGAGGATGACGGCGTCCTGCGCGGCGATGATCGCGTCCAGGTTCGCGTCCATCGCCTCGTCCCACTCGGTGAAGAACTCATCCGGACGTTCGGCGACTCCGTCGAGTGAGAGCAACTCGTACAGGACGACGCGTCGCATGTCGCCTCCCTGGCTAACGCGGGCCGAACTGCCGGTCGCCGGCGTCGCCGAGACCGGGGACGATGTAGGCGTTCTCGTTGAGCCGCTCGTCGATGCTCGCGGTGAACAGCCGCACCGGCAGCCCGCTCGACTCGAGTGCGGCGATGCCATCGGGCGCGGCAAGTGCGCAGATCACGGTCAGGTCATCGGCGCCGCGGTCGCTGAGCAGGCGCAGGCTGTGCAGCAGCGAGCCACCCGTCGCCACCATCGGGTCGAGCACGATCACCGGCCGCCCGGCAAGCGAGTCGGGCAGCGAGGCCATGTACGGATGCGGCTCGTGGGTCTGCTCGTCACGCGCGATGCCGACGAAGCCCATCTGCGATTCGGGCAGCAGGTTGAACGCGGCCTCGGCCATGCCCAGCCCGGCCCGCAGCACGGGGACGAGCAGCGGCGGGTTCGCGATCGCCGTGCCCGTGGTCGGCGCCACCGGAGTCACCACTTCGACGTCGGCACGTTCGAGCGTGCGGGTGGCTTCGTAGACCAGCAGTGTCGCCAGCTCGCGAAGAGCGGCGCGGAACTCGGCGTTGCTGCTGTTCTGGTCGCGCATGACCGTCAACCGGGCCTGCACGATCGGATGGTCGACAACGGTGGTGTCCACGGGACAGACCCTAATCTGAGTACGGCTACCCATGTGGGCCCCGGCCCGACCGATAAGGGTCGAGCTATGACCTCTGTCGATCCGCTTCCTCGCCTGGCCGCCGCGCTGTCCGACATCAGCGCGCAACTGCAGGACATCAGCGCCGAGATTCGCACCGCGTCCACCTCGAGCGCCGCATCACCGCCCGTCCAACCCGACTTCCCGCCGCCGAACCCCGTGCCCGGTTTCGCGCCGGCACCGCCGTATGCGGCCGCTCCTGCCCCGCCGCCGGCCTACTACCCGCCTGCTTACGCGCCGGCGCACGTCTACCCGCAACACGGCTTCCCCCAGTACCCGGGCAACGAATCGACGCCGCCACGCGCAACCCTCTGGGAGCGGATGAGCCGCGAGGGCGCCGGCAGCAAGGTGGTGGCCTGGATCGGCGGCGCGGTGACCCTGGCCGGTGTCGTTCTGCTCCTGGTCCTCGCGGTGCAGCGCGGCTACATCGGCCCGGTGCCGCGCGTGCTGCTGGGCGTCGGTCTCGGGGTTGCGC
This sequence comes from uncultured Actinomycetota bacterium, assembly GCA_963757455.1. Classification (GTDB taxonomy): domain Bacteria; phylum Actinomycetota; class Actinomycetes; order Mycobacteriales; family Jatrophihabitantaceae; genus RYN-133. Next base: position 338,486 of record CAVWSE010000005.1, on the reverse strand, counting down.
TGACGGCGATCGCGCTGCGGTTGCACCGGTCGCCGGACGGACGGGCGGGTGCCGTGGCGGTCGCGGCCACCGGAGCCGCGGTGCTGTACCTCGACACGATCGCGGCGACCGACCACTACCACTTCGTGCCGGCCTGGGCCGGGCTCGCGCTCGGCCTGCTCGTGGCGGTCGGTGGCGTCGTGATCGCCTGGCGCTGGGACGCCGAGGTGCTGGCCGTGTTCGTGGTCCTCGCCTGCGCGGCGAGCGCACCGTTCGTGACGCATGACGCCCCGTTGCTGATCGGCTTCCTGCTTGTCCTGCAGATCGCCGGCGCACCGGCGCAACTCCAGCGAGACTGGACGACGCTGGCGCCGGTCGCCGCCGCACCGCCCGTCCTCGCAGTGTTGCTGGACGCGACCGTGATCGGGCTCGGCCGCAGCAACGACCGGCTGACGATCGCCGCGTTGGCCGTCACGACATCGCTGGTGCAACTCGTCGTCTCGACCCTGCTCGCACGCCGCCCGAAGCATCCGACCGAGGTCTCGCTCGGCATGGTGCTCGCCGCTCCGGTCACGACGCTCGTCGCCGTCCTGCTCGTCCCGCGCTGGGACGCCGTCGCGCTGGCCGGTGGGCTGGGCGTCGTGCTCGTGGTCACCGGAGCGGCCCGCCGGGTACTCAGTCTGCCGTCGCGCTTCGCCGACGCCGCGGTGGTCGCGGGCCTGGCGGCCCTGTTCGAGGCGACATGCATCGCCTGCACCGGCGACGTGCGCGCGCTCGCTTTGCTCGTCGCAGCAGCCCTGTTGGCCGTCGTCGCCGAACGATTGGGCCATGTGGCGTCCCTCGCCGCGGGTGTCGTGTTCGGCGCGTCCGGACTTGCGGTTGCGCTCGGCGAAGCGGCCCGTCCCAGCTATCTGGCGATCGCCCCGGTGAAACGGGTCGGACTGCACGCGGTCGTGTCCGCCGGCACCACCGGCGCCGTCATCGTCGTTGCCGCCCTGGTGCTGTCGTGGGCGGCCGGCCGCGTCGCGACCGCAACCGACCAATCGACGGCCCGCACTCGCTGGACGCTTGCCGGTCTTGTCACGCTGTACGGCGCGAGCGTCGCCGTCGTGAGTATCGGGCTCGCCATCTCGCCCGATCAGCACGGATTCCTCATCGGCCACATGCTCGTGACGTTGTCGTGGACGGTCGGCGCGATCGTGCTGCTGCTGCGGCACACCGGCTCCGCACCGCTGCGGGTGGCCGGCCTGGCACTGGTGGCGGCCGCGCTCGCGAAGCTCGTCCTGTTCGATCTTGGATCGTTGAGCGGCATCCCCCGCGTGCTGGCGTTCCTCGGTGCCGGACTCGTATTGCTCGCGGCCGGTGCCCGCTATGCCCGACTCTCCGCGAGCAGCCGTCCCTAGACTGGACGCGTGACAGCCACGACCGATCGCTCGACGCTGAGCGACGTCACCCGCGACAACGGGTCGCTGCGGCGATTCCTGCACGGGTTGCCGGGCGTCGACCAAGTGGGTGCCGAGGGACGGGCCGCCGCACTCGCCACCCGCAGCATCAAGACCACCGCGAAGGCCTGGGCCATCGACACGGCGATCCGCATGGTCGACCTGACGACGCTCGAGGGTGCCGATACGCCCGGCAAGGTCCGCTCGCTGTGCGCGAAGGCACGCCGTCCTGATCCGTCCGACGCCACGGCGCCGCCGGTCGCTGCCGTCTGCGTCTACCCCGACCTCGTCGAGACTGCGGTCGACGCACTGCGCGGCAGCAGCGTGCAGATCGCCAGCGTTGCGACCGCCTTCCCGTCCGGACGTGCTGCCCTGAGTACGAAGCTGCAGGACGTGCGCGATGCGGTCGCTGCCGGAGCCACCGAGATCGACATGGTCATCGACCGCGGCGCATTCCTCGCCGGGCGATACCTGCAGGTGTTCGACGAGATCGTCGCGACAAAGGCCGAGTGCGGTGATGCGCACCTGAAGGTCATCCTCGAGACGGGCGAGCTCGCGACGCTCGACAACACTCGCCGCGCGTCATGGTTGTCGCTGCTCGCGGGCGGCGACTTCATCAAGACGTCGACCGGCAAGGTGTCGCCGGCGGCAACACCGCCGGTCGCGCTCGTGATGCTCGAGGCCGTGCGCGACTACGCGGATCTGACCGGCGATGTTCGCGGCGTGAAACTGGCCGGCGGAATCCGCGCGTCCAAAGAGGCCGTGCGCTACCTCGTGATGGTCAACGAGGTCGCCGGCGAGCAATGGCTCGATCCGCACCTGTTCCGGTTCGGTGCGTCCAGCCTGCTCAACGATCTGCTGCAGCAGCGACACAAACTCGCGACCGGCAATTACGACGGTCCTGACTATGTGACGGTGGAGTGAGCGCTTGCGCGAACGACCAGAAAGCACAGTCCGCAACGCAGGTGCGGATCGGGCCGACGACGGACCCGAGCGCAGCGAGCGGTCCATAGGAGGACCGATGGAAACGTCAAAATTCAACTACGCACCTGCTCCCGAGTCGCGCGACATCGCGCGGCTCAAGGCGAGCTACCAGATCTTCGTCGACGGACAGTTCCGCGACGGTCGCGGCGACGCGATCAAGACGATCAATCCCTCGGACGAGTCGCCGCTCGCTGAAGTCGCCGAGGCGAGCACCGCTGATGTCGCCGACGCGGTCAAGGCCGCGCGCAAGGCAGCCGACAAGTGGTCGAAGCTGCCCGGCAAGGACCGCGGCAAATACCTGTTCCGCATCGCCCGGGCGATCCAGGAACGCGGTCGCGAACTTGCAGTGCTCGAATCGCTCGACAACGGCAAGCCGATCCGCGAGTCGCGTGACGTCGACATCCCGACCGCGGCGGCACACTTCTTCTACTACGCCGGCTGGGCGGACAAGCTGCAGCACGCCGGGTTCGGGCCCGACCCGAAGCCGCTCGGTGTCGCTGGTCAGGTCATACCGTGGAACTTCCCGCTGCTGATGGCGGCGTGGAAGATCGCGCCGGCACTCGCGTGCGGTAACACTGTGGTCCTCAAGCCGGCCGAGACAACGCCGCTCACCGCACTCGTCCTCGCCGAGATCATCGCGGAGGCCGACCTTCCGCCCGGCGTCGTGAACATCCTCGCCGGCGGTCCGGCGATCGGTCAGGCCATCGTCGAGAACGACGGTCTCGACAAGATCGCGTTCACCGGCTCGACCGAAGTCGGCAAGATCATTCAGCGCACACTCGCCGGTACCGGAAGACGGCTGTCGCTCGAACTCGGCGGCAAGGCAGCCAACATCGTCTTCGACGACGCCCCGCTCGACCAGGCAGTCGAGGGCATCGTCAACGGCATCTTCTTCAACCAGGGCCAGGTCTGCTGCGCGGGGTCACGCCTGCTCGTCCAGGAATCGATCGAGGACGAACTGATCGCAGCGCTCAAGCGCCGACTGGGCACGCTGCGCGTCGGGGATCCGCTCGACAAGAACACCGACGTGGGTGCGATCAACTCCGCCGCGCAGCTGGCGCGCATCCGCGAGCTCACCGACTCGGGCGAAGCCGAAGGAGCTTCGCGGTGGTCGCCCGAGTGCACGCTGCCTGACCGCGGCTTCTGGTTCGCGCCGACCGTGTTCACCGGCGTCTCGCAAGCAAACCGCATCGCGCAGGAGGAGATCTTCGGCCCCGTTCTCTCGGTGCTCACGTTCCGCACGCCGGACGAGGCCGTGGCGAAGGCGAACAACACGCCGTACGGGTTGTCGGCAGGCGTGTGGACCGAGAAGGGCTCCCGCATCCTGTCGATGGCGAATCGACTGCGCGCCGGCGTCGTGTGGGCCAACACGTTCAACCGGTTCGACCCGACCTCGCCGTTCGGCGGCTACAAGGAGTCCGGTTACGGCCGCGAGGGTGGCCGACACGGGCTGGAGGCATACCTCGATGTCCACTGAGCGACGCTTGCGGAGCGAAAGAGATGACTGATCGAGTCCCCGTGCGCAAGACGTACAAGCTCTACATCGGCGGCGCGTTCCCGCGTTCCGAGTCGGGGCGCTCCTTCCCCGTCACATCCACGAAGGGCGACCTGCTCGCGCACGCCGCGCAGGCCTCGCGCAAGGACGTCCGCGATGCGGTGGTCGCGGCGCGCAAGGCGTTCGGCGGCTGGTCGAAGGCGACCGCCTACAACCGCGGGCAGATCCTGTACCGCGTCGCCGAGATGCTCGAGGGACGCCGGGCGCAGTTCGCCGACGAAGTCGCGGCCGCCGAGGGCGGTTCGGCGAAGTCGGCGCTGGCGCTCGTCGATGAGGCAATCGATCGCTGGGTCTACTACGCCGGCTGGGCCGACAAGTACGCGCAGGTCGCGGGCAGCAGCAACCCGGTCGCCGGGCCGTACTTCAACTTCTCACTGCCAGAGCCCACCGGCGTCGTCGGCGTGCTCGCGCCGCAGGATTCGTCGTTGCTCGGTCTGGTGTCGGTCGTGGCGCCCGTGATCGCAACGGGCAACACCGCGGTCGTCGTGGCGTCCGAGCAGCGCCCGCTGCCCGCGGTGTCATTGAGCGAGGTGCTCGCGACGTCCGACCTGCCCGGTGGCGTGATCAATCTGCTCACCGGACGCACCGCCGAACTCGCGCCGTGGCTCGCCGCACACCGCGACGTCAATGCGATCGACCTCACCGGCGCGGCCACGAGCGAGCGCGCAGCACTCGAAGTTGCCGCCGCCGACAACGTCAAGCGCGTCTTCATCCCGCGGTCGACGGCGTGGGCCGACGACCCGGGCACGACGCGCATCGGGGCGTTCGTCGAGACGAAGACGGTGTGGCACCCGATCGGGGTGTGACCGAAACAACCTCGCCGCGCGCGAAGGCGCGACATTGTCTAGCGTTCGAGTCGATAATGCCGACTCGAGGGAGCCATTCATGTCTGGCCCGCGACGCGTGATCGCAGCGCTGACCGTCCTGTCCGCCGTTGCGGTCACACCCGCCGCGGCCGCGACACCTGTCGTCCCGATCGCGGGGACGCCGGACACGACCTACGTCGGGCATGCTGCGGCGGCGCACCCGATCCGTGGTGTCGCGCGCACCCCGCAGAATCCCTATCTGGCTCCGAACGGCGACTCCGGCATCCACAACGACGGCTGGCAGACGAACACCTACCGGCGTTCCGCCCCGCTCGGGCACAAGCCGACGACGGTGTCGGCTGCGGTCGGCGGCGAGTGCGGGTCGATCACGTTCGACCATGCCGGACGAATCGTCGCGACGTGTATCGGCGAGCGCACCGGGCTGTACCTGATCGACCCGAACACCCTTGCCACGCTGGGGTTCTACGCGTTGCCGGGTCGCGACATCCAGTCGATCACGAGCCATCCGAACCCGTTCAACGACTTCAGCGGCGGCGGGTACTTCTATCTCGACAACCTCGATCGCGCCGTCATCGCGACTCGCGACGGCCACGTACTGGTCCTCGCCGAGAATCCGACCCATGACGGCTTCGTGCTCAAACGCAACTACAACGAATCCGGGAAGCTGCGCAGCGGCGAGACGATGAACTCGGTGCTTCCCGACAGCACGGGCAGGCTGTGGTTCGTCGCCAAGACAGACGGCGTGGTGGGCACGATCGCGCGACGCACCGGACGTACGCACGTCATGCGGCTCGGCAAGGGCAGCAACGGCGAGATCGAGAATTCGTTCGCGGTCGGCGCGCACCGCGATGTCTACATCGCCACCAATCGACGCCTGTACCGCTTCACCGCCGGCTCGGACGGACGTCCACGAGTTGTCTGGTCGGCGCGGTACCGCCGCATCGCGGCCACCAAGCCTGGTCAGGTCGACAACGGCACCGGCACGACGCCCGCATTGCTGCCCGGCGGCTATGTCGCGATCACCGACAACGCCGACCCGATGGACGTCGTCGTCTACCGAACGGCGCCGCATCCGAGCGCGGGACGCCAGGTGTGCTCGGTCCCCGTCTTCGGCAAGGGCGCGAGCGACACCGAGAACTCGCTCATCGTCGCCGGACGGTCATTGATCGTCGAGAACAACTACGGCTACAGCGATCCGTCGGCGACGAGCGGCGGACGCACCACCACTGCCGGGCTGGCGCGCGTCGACATCAACGCCAACGGTCGCGGGTGCCACCGGGTGTGGACGAACCGGCGCTTCGCCGCACCATCGGTCGTCCCGAAGCTCTCGCTCGCGACCGGGCTCGTCTACACGTACACGAAGGGCACCGACAGCACCGACCGGTGGTCATGGACCGCGCTGAGCTTCCGCACCGGACGGCGCATCTGGTCTCGTGCCAACGGCGACGGGCTCGGCTACAACAACAACTACGCCGGTATCTCGATCGGACCGAACCATCGCGCCTACCTCGGTGTGCTCGGCGGCATCACCATGCTGCGCGACACCCGCTGACAAACCCGTACAGACCCGCACGTAGTTCTCATCGCCCGCCGACGGCGCGGTTGATCTATTACCCTGCTGCCACGAACTGCGCCGCCCGAGCGGCGCATGGTGGCTGGAGGGAGTCGCCTCGTGACGGGTTTCGACCCCACCGTTCGGCAGCCCTGGACCGCGCCGCCGCCTCGGCCCGCATCCCAGACCCAGCACCGGGCCGAGCATCACGGCAAGCACGAGCGGCACGACCCGGACGCGTCCGAACACGAGGTGCACAGCCTGCGCCGACTGTTCCGGGAGCGCCGCATGTCGCTGCGCACGATGGATCGGCGGTTGCGGCTCGCCGTCGGTGCCGCCGCGGCGAGCCTGCTCGGCACCGTCCTGCTCATCGCGCTGCGCGACGCGTCGGCACCTGATGTCGTGCTCGGTCACAACGGCGAGGTCGTCACCGCGGTTTCGACACCGCTGTTCATCGCCACCCTCGTGCTGCTCTCACTCGGACTCGCCTATGTGCTGACGGGCGCAGTGCTCGCCAGCCCGCCGATCGCGATCCTGGCGCTGGTCGTGATCATGGGCGAGATCGCCCTGCACACCGGCGCCCTCGGCGCCCTGTTGTTCGCTGTCGACCTGTTCAAGATCCTGCCGACGTGGGCGGCGGTGACAGCGCGCCTCGACCTTGTTGTCATCACGGTGCTGGCGATCGGCATCGTCGTCTTCGACCATCGTCGAGGCGCGTCGATCAACCGGCGTAGCTTTCGGCTGACGGTCCTGGCCGCGTTCGCCCTGTTGTTCGGCGCGTTCTTCCTCGATCGTGAAGATCGGCTCGCCCAATGTCGGCGGACTCGACTTGTTCCCCGAGTCGATCAGCAACTTCATGCTCGACATCGCCGACCTCGTGACTCCGCTGCTGTTCATCGCGGCGGTCGACTTCGGCGAGTGGGGTGGGCTGCTCGGCGAACGTGTCGCTGCCGCGGTCAAGGTCAGTCGCGACAAGTTGCTCGCGCCGATCGCGGCCGTCATCGCGCTCGCGCTCATGGCGTACGGGTACGCGCGACTGGACGGCAAGCAGTGGTTCACCGGCATGCGTGTGTGGACGGGAGTTCGGACGACCCTGATCCTCGCCGGCACATTGCTGGTCATGATCGTCGTCGGACGCCTGCTCGGGCTGCATAAGCGACGCTGGCCGGCGACGCTGAACGTGGCCGGCATGTTCGCCGCCGTCGCGCTCGTGCTCTACATCATGGCTCCGCTTGCCGGGGTCATCGCGGGGAAGTTCCACGGCGTGTCCGCGCCGGTCGAGCAGGTCACCCCGGACGGCCGGTACACCTCGGCTGCAGACATCACCGTCGAGCGGGGTGGCACGGGCGATCTCGCCTATTCGGTACTGGTCCCCCGCGGCTGGATCCGCGAGAACGAGAAGAACGGCACGGTCATCTGGCTCGAGGGTGCGCTGCCGGGTGCGCAGCCCGGCCAGCTCGTCAAGGGCCTCGAGCGGATGATCGTCTTCCCGCTCACCAGCGCTCCGACGCCCGAGCAACTCGCCGGCGCACTCAAGGTTCCGGTCATCGGGGAGGTCGAGCACGAGGGCCAGTTCCAGGTCTTCAACACGAAATTCTCGAGCGGCCCCGTGCAGCTCTGGCTTCGTCCCAATGGCAAGGGCGGGACGTGGGTCGTCGAGTTCAGCGTCAGCGGCGTCCCGCGCGACCGCGTCGAGCCGACTTGGAAGGCGATCGCCGAGACGTTCCGTCCGGGCAACGAGAAACCCGCGACCCTCGAGGAAGAACCACCCCCGCCGGAGTCCGAGCAGCAGAAGGCGAACGACCACTTCCAGGCGGCAACGTTCTACCTGCTCGCCCCGGCTGCGTTGGTGTTCCTGCTGCTCATCGGATTCCTCGGCAGGCGCTGGGCGCCGCGGCTGGTCGGCGCGATGCTGCTGTTCGTCATGTTCGTCCTCGCGGCGATTCTGTATTTCGCCGACGAGTACGCGCGCGGGGTGTTCGGGCCGAGCGTGCACGTCCCGTACGTCGGGCAGTACGGGTTGTACTTCTCGGTGGGGCTGCTCGGTTTCCTCGCGGTGTTCCTACCGTTCAAAGACCCGGCGCGACGACGAACGTTGTGGGTCGGGCTGATCGGGCTGCTCGCCACCGTGTGGACGCTGGTCGGCATGGCTGCCCTGTACGACCACGCGCTTGCGGCGAGCCGCATCGCGATCTGGGCCGCGATCATCGTGCTTGTCGCCATCGCGTGGGACGTGGTGATGTCCGGTGAATCGATGACCAACGAGGGCACGCGCCGCATCCCCCGGGCGTCACGTGTGCTCGCTTTCCTCGGCTACGTCATCCTCGTCGCGGCCACGGTGTTGTTCTACAGCGGTCAGCAGGTCGTCGGGACGGGTCAGGCTGCTGAGCCACTGTTCGAGCCCGAAGCGATCACGCGCAACGGCCTGTTCCGGTTGGCGTTTCCGCTGGCAGTGCTCATGTTCCTGCTTCGGTTCGGCCGCAACCAGTCTTCGCAGCCGCGCTCAGGAGGACCCGGACTTGCTCTCGGCCAGGGGCTGGGCGAGCAGCCACAGGGACAGGGCGGTGTAGGCGACCATGGCCACGATCCACGGGTACTCGGCCCGCCGGGCGGTGCGTTCGGTGGCGGACACCCGGGCCAGGCTCCGGTGCGCCAGGACGACCGCAACGATGTGCACGGCGACGATCGCTAACACGTCTAAATACCAGTAGAAACTGTTCGGCAGGAACGTCGTGTTGACCTCGTAGCTGTCGTTGAACGGATACGGCAGATGCAGGTTCGTCCCCGAACCTCCGGGCGCGCCCAGCAACGGCAGGATCAACTGGCCGTTGATCAGCACGTACTGCAGGTAGTGCGCGAACAGGTAGCCGAACGCGATGGGCACCAGTGACGGCAGCAGGTGCGAGAAGGTGTCGCGCACGTTGCGCTGCACGCCGCCGGCTCGGCTCACGGCGTAGGAGAACGTCAAGAAGATGCCGTAGATGAGCAGGGTCAGCACCAGGAACGCGACGGTGCGGAAGACCTCCTGCTCGTGCAGGTCGTTGAAGGCAATGTGCGCGTTCTCGAAGTTCGCCCATTGCGGAGTGGCGAGCAGACCGTCGAACGAGATCGACACGAGCAGCATGAGGACGAAGATCGTGCGGCTGAAGCTGCGCTGGAACGGTGCCTCCAGCCCGCCGGCGAAACCGCGCCGTCCGGGCGCCCCGAACCGGAAGTAGCCGAAGCGCCCCCACGTCGAGAAGAGGACGGTGAAGAGCTCGCCGTGCTCACGAAATTCCTTCGCGCCGAAGATCGCGCCCATGAGCAGGCAGTAGGCGGCGTACCCGACGAGCATCCAGGCGAGCACGAACGGCAACGTCGTCGACTTGTTGAACACGAGCTCGGCCAGGGTGCCGAGGGCGAGCAGCGCGACCGCCGGCCACCAACCCAGCTGCTGCGGCCACGAGCGCTTGCGCGGCGACATCCGGCCACCGAGCTGCGCGAGATAGCCGTACACGTTCACGCCGGACGAGAAGTCGCCGATGACTCCGCTGAGCAGCGGAACCACGACCCACAAGTACACCCAGAAGACGGTCGGCAGGATGTTCTCGGGAATCGCCTGGTCACCCGCGAACCCGGCCCAGCACAAGCCGGCCAGCACAACCAGGCCGACGATGCCTGCGAGCGATGAGACCCGCCGTGCCCCGGCGGTGTCCGGTGGTTCGTTGTCCATCGGTTTGACGCCGGTCGGCAGCACCACGACGAACGACACAGCGACTATGGCAGCGCCGCCGAGCACGAACGCGAGCACGGGAATCGGCAGTTCGACCCGCGTCCCGAACGCGTGGGCGAGGGGCATGTTCATTCCGGCTCCTCCGGGGTGCGTTGCCGGCGGCGCAGCACGCCGACGGTGACGAGGCCGATCACGACGACAATGGCGCCCACCAGGATGATCACCCCGGTGCGCGAGGTAGTGCCACTGTTTGCCTGCGCGCCGACGACGAGTGGTTGGCTGCCCACAACTGCATAGTCGCCCAGTGCGGGCAGGCTCGCTTGGTAGATGTCGCGGCCGACAGCGATCGTGGTGACCGCGGTCCACGTTCCGTGCGCGTAGTACTCGATCTTCGGATCCGGCCGTTGCGCGGTGCCGGCACGAAGGGTGATGGTCGCGGGCGGATTGCCGTCCTTCAGCGTCACGCTCGCATCAGTCGCGCTGACGGCGTAGACGTTGCTCCACAGATATGTCCCGCTCGGCGCCGAAATCGGTTTCACCGGTGCGGCCTGGAACGTGAACTGCTTCGTGCCGGTCGGCGCCTGCAGCCGTCCGGTCGGGATGAGGATCGCGACCTGCGGCGCCTGTTCGGCGCTGGCCAGGCTGGCAGCACCGGCCGTCCCCTTCGTCACCGGCACGACGCTCTTAGCCGTCGTCGGCGTCTTCGTGGTTCCGGCGCCGCTGGGACGCACCACGAATCGGTACGGCTCGTCGGGAAAGCCGAGCCCGTCGTAGACCGGCGGCGCCCAGTGCGGCGCGATCAGCCAGCCGAGGGTGAGCACGAGCAGGCCGGCAAGCACCGCCCGCGCGTTCCGGGACAACGTCACCGCAGCCACCAACCGGCCAGGTCGGCCAACGAATGTGCGATGGCGGGTGCAAGCACCGAGCCCGAGACGGCGCGCAGCACACCGAGCCAAACGCCGACCGCGAGGTCGAGCGGCACGACCGCCCAGCCGTAGAGCGGGATGTGCACGATTGCGAACGCCACGCTGGTGAGCGCGACCGCCGCGACCGCGCCTGCGCGCTGCTCGACCGCGCGGTAGAGGCTGCCGCGCAGCAATGCCTCCTCGGCGCTCGCGACGGCGACGACACCGACGGCCCACAGCGCGTACCCGTGCCCCGAGACGATCGTGGCGTCACCTGCGAAATGCCGCAGCGCTGCCGGCACGCACAGCACCACCGCCCCGACCACTCCCGCGACCACAACCCCGCTTTTGGTATCGACCGACCAGAAATGGGCCTGCTTTCTGGTCGATCGATGCCAGAGGTGGGACGGGTCGCGGGTCGCGGCAGCGGAGGCGGCGACGATGACCGCGAACACCACGCCCGCTGGGATCGACGGCGCACCGGTCGTCCCGGCAACCTCGACCCGCACGGCGACCGCGGCGGCGAGGCCGACGAGGGCCACCGCGATCCGGGGGTCGGCACGACGAAGCGCCGCGACGGTCAAAGCCACACCTGAAGTCTTACCTCAGCGGCCTGTGGGTACGGGCAGGGCGGTAGTTTCGCGGTATGACGACCAGCCTCACCGACGCCGCGATCGTCCCGATCACCCTCACCGTCAACGGCCGCATCGGGCTGACTCTCTACGCGCCACCGTGGGAGGACGAGGACGGCGAGGAGTGGCAGGGCTTCCTGGGCGACGGCGCGAAGATCCTGCTGTTTCCGGGCGCGCGCGAGCTGGCCGACTTCATCGCCTCGGGCGAAGAGAACGACCTGTCCGACCACCCTGCCTGGGGCTACGTCCTGAAGCTGACTCCGGACGAGCTGCGGCCCGGCGGCGAGGACGCCTACGACCTCGACGCGGTCTATGAGTGGGCCTCGGGCGAGCCCGATCCCGTGCACGTGTCGGCGCTGGCCAACGTCGTCGACATGGTCGGTCGCATCGCCGACTGCTGCGACGACGGTGCGCTACGCCGCCTGGTCGAAGGCACTCCGTCCTATGCCGAACTCGTCGACGACGACGTCAGCTACCACGGCAAGGACGGCCGCCGCGCGTGGAACGAACTCGGCGACACCATCGCCGACTCGTGGGAGCGCGCCATCGGTTACGTCGACCGGTGGCTGTCGTGGCAGGGCGACTTCTCGGTGAGTGATCTCGAGAGCGAGACCGTGTGGGACCGCGTCGATGCCGAGCCGATCTCGATCCGGGTCGCCGACGTCACCTACTTCACCGTGCGCGGCTTCGTCCCCGAAGACACTGAGGAACAAGCGACCGCAGCGTTCATCGGCGGCGAGGACAGCGTGGCGGTGTTCACCGAGGTCGCCGATCTCGCGCACTACTGCCGCACCGCGAAGGACCACCGGCTCGTCAAGCTCGAATGGTGGTCCGAGCTCGCTGACGTCGAGGACGACGCGGTGTTCACGCCCGGCCTCGACGCCAACTACGACCTGCGCAAACCGTCCGGACGCGGCGCTGACCTGTTGCGCGAGTTGATCGCGTTCTGCGACCTCGACATCGACACGTCGGTGCTGGACGGATCGAGCATCGACCGCGACGACTGGCGCGACGTGCTGGACGAGGTCGTCACGAGTTTCGACCACGACGACTGATCAACATCTGAGCGGGCTTAGAGGCCGTATCACGACCTCGGGAGGGTGCTCCTCCACTTCGATCCAGTCGAAGCCACTAGGGAGCAACCGATGTCCAACCTGTTTGTCCGCGCAGGTGTCGCCACACTCGGCGCCGCTGCCGCGCTCGCCGTCGCCGGTCCGACCGCGGCCCACGCCAGCGGTTACAGCGCGCCGGCCTGCGGAAACACCTCGCTCGCCGTCACGAGCACGCCGAGCGACGGGGCGATGGGCCACAGCCGCCTCGTCCTGCTGTTCCGCAACAAGACCCACCAGGCCTGCACGCTCTACGGCTACCCGGGTGTCGACGCCCTCGGCAGCTACGGCAGCACGCTCGCCCACGCGAAGCGCACCCTCAACGGCGGGTTCGGTGGGGCCAAGCACCTGCGCACCATCACCGTCGCCCCAGGGCACTACGCGTCCGCGGTGGTCGACTGGGCGAACTTCAACACGCACACCAACGGCGCCTGCACGTTCTCGTCGGCGATCGCCGTGACCCCGGCCAACACGGCGCACGCCACGGATCTGCAGCAGTCGGTCAGCATCTGCAGCCTCGAAGTACACCCGACTGCCGCCGGGACGACCGGTTACGGCGCCTTTGCCGGTGCACAGCTCCAGTGGATCCGCGGGGCGTCGGCGAGTTCGGCGGACGAGGGTCTGTTCTGGCACCGCGCCAAGGTCGATCTGGCTGCCGTGGGCAATGTCTACTCGTACTACACGCACCAGCTGCAGCAGCTGATCGCGCTGCCGGACGCCAACCAGACGCCTGCGCAGAACCACCAGTACCACCACCTGCTCAACAGCTTGAACAGCTTCTTCGCGACGCCGGGTCTGTACAGCTGACCCGTCAGGCCGACAGATAGGTGCGCACCTCCGGAACGGCGGTGCGCACCTTGTCTGCTGCTTCGTCGTCGTAGTGCGACTGCGATTCACGTTCGGCTTCGACCCTCGCGACGTACGAGCCGACCTCGAGGTCCTTGGTCGGGACGTCCCAGCCGAGGATCTCGCCCATCATGGCCGCGACGACCTCCGCGCACGCCACACCACGGTGCGGGTACTCGATCGAGATGCGGGTGCGCCGGGTGAGCACATCCTCGAGGTGCAACGCGCCTTCGTGCGTAACGGCATAGCGGATTTCGGCCATCAAGTAGTCGGGCGCGGACGGGACGGTCTCGAGCAGGGCCGGTTGCGCGAGCCCGGGGTCGAGCACGTCGCGGATCATCGAGCCGTAGCGGTCGAGCACGTGGCTGATGCGATGCGGGTGCAGGCCGTACTCGGCGGCGAGCGCCTCGAGTTGATTGCGCATCGCGTAGTAGCCGTCGCCGCCGAGCAGTGGGACCTTGTCGGTGCAGGACGGCGCGATCCGGCGCGGTAGATCGTCGATCGCCATGTCGACGGCGTCAGCGGCCATCACTCGGTAGGTCGTGTACTTGCCGCCCGCGATGGAGATGAGCCCCGGCACCACGCGGGCAACCGCGTGCTCGCGCGACAGTGCCGAGGTTTCTTCAGATTCCCCTGCCAGCAAAGGACGAAGCCCCGCGTAGACACCCTCGATGTCGTCGTAGGTCAGTGGCGCGACCAGCTTCGAGTTGACGTGCTCGAGCAGGTATTCGATGTCGTTGCGCGTCGCGGCGGGATGCGCGAGGTCGAGGTTCCAGTCGGTGTCGGTCGTGCCGATCAGCCAGTGGTTCTTCCACGGGATGACGAACAGCACCGAGCTGTCGGTGCGCAGTATCAGGCCGGCGTCGCCGGTGATGCGGTCACGCGGGACGACGATGTGCACGCCCTTCGAGGCGCGGACGCGAAAGCGCCCGCGCGCGCCCGACAGGGCTTGGAGCTCGTCCGTCCAGACGCCGGTGCAGTTGAGCACGACGCCTGCGGCGACGTTCTGCGTACGTCCGTCCTCGGCATCGCGCACGGTGACGCCGACGACGCGATCGGATTCGCGGATGAAGCCGGTGACGCGCGTCGATGCGCGCACGACAGCGCCGTAGCGCGCCGCGGTGCGGACGACGGTGAGCGTGTGCCGCGCGTCATCGGCCTGCGCGTCGAAGTAGCGGACGGCTCCGACCAGCGCGTCGTCGCGCAGTCCGGGGAACACGCGCAATGCCGCGCGTCGAGACAGGTGTTTCTGGCCGGGCAGGCTGCTGTGGCCGCCCATCGTGTCGTAGAGCGTGAGGCCCGCGGCGACGTAAGGGCGTTCCCACATGCGGTGGGTGATCGGATACAGGAACGGCACGGGCTTGACGAGGTGCGGCGCCAGCCGGGTGGTCATCAATTCGCGCTCGCGCAGCGCTTCCCGGACGAGCCCGAACTCGAGCTGCTCGAGGTAGCGCAGGCCGCCGTGGAACAGCTTGGACGAGCGGCTCGACGTCCCGGAGGCGAAGTCGCGCGCGTCGACCAGAGCGACCGACAGTCCGCGGGTTGCCGCGTCGAGAGCCGCGCCTGCGCCGGTGACTCCGCCGCCGATGACCACGACGTCGAACTCGCCCTCGCCGAGGCGCGCCCATGCCGCCTCGCGATAGTTCGCGTCCAAACGGGACGCGGCCCCACCCTTGGGGATCGTGGGGTTGTCCACGAATGCGACGCTACTGCAATGGCTGAGGTTGTCGCGGCGATCGACCAGGGCACTACGTCGACGCGGTGCATCCTGTTCGATCACGACGCGAAGATCGTCGCGGTCGAGCAGGTCGAGCACCGACAGATCCTGCCGAAGCGCGGGTGGGTCGAGCACGACGCAAGTGAAATCTGGACGAACACCCGCCGGGTACTCGGCGGCGCAGTCGGTCGTGCTGAGGTGAGGGCGAGCGACATCGCCGCGATCGGGATCACGAATCAGCGGGAAACGGCCGTTGTGTGGGATCGGTCGACCGGCGAGCCGGTCGGGCCGACGATCGTGTGGCAGGACACGCGTACCCAGTCGATCTGCGATGAGCTCGGCGAGCTGGGTGATGGCGCCGAGCGATACCGCGCGCGAACCGGGCTGCCGTTGGCGACATACTTCGCCGGGCCGAAGGTGCGCTGGATCCTCGACAACGTCGATGGTGCTCGTGCGCGAGCTGCCAAAGGTCAGCTGGCGTTCGGGACGATCGACAGCTGGGTGCTGTGGAACTTGTCTGGTGGCGTCGACGGCGGCGTACACATGACCGACGCGACGAACGCGAGCCGCACGTTGCTGATGGATCTCGACACGCTGTCATGGGTTCCTGAGATCGCGGACGAGATGGGCGTGCCGCTCGAGATGCTGCCCGAAATTCACTCGTCCTCGGAGGTCTATGCGAAGGCGCGCGAAAGAGGCGCGTTGGCCGGCGTGCCGATCGCCGGCATCCTCGGCGATCAGCAAGCGGCGACGTTCGGGCAAGCCTGCCTCGAGCCCGGCGAGGCCAAGAACACTTATGGAACAGGCAATTTCCTGCTCCTGAACACCGGCACCGAGAAGGTGATGAGCGACAACGGCTTGCTCACGACCGTCTGTTACGCGCTCGACGGGCAGGACACCGTGTACGCGCTCGAGGGTTCGATCGCGGTTACCGGGTCGTTGGTGCAGTGGCTGCGCGACAACATCGGCCTGATCTCGGACGCGTCGGAGATCGAGGCGTTGGCGCGCTCGGTGGACGACAACGGCGGCGCGTACATCGTCCCGGCCTTCTCCGGCTTGTTCGCGCCGTACTGGCGTCCCGACGCGCGCGGCGCGATCGTCGGCCTGACTCGTTTTGTCGAGCGCGGCCACCTCGCCCGAGCGGCACTCGAGGCGACAGCGTTCCAGACCCGCGAGGTGGTCGAGGCGATGAATGCCGACTCCGGTGTCGCCTTGACGTCGCTGAAGGTGGACGGCGGGATGGTGGTGAACGAGTTGCTGATGCAATTCCAGGCCGACATCCTCGACGTCCCCGTCGTCCGTCCGGTAGTCGCAGAGACAACAGCGCTGGGTGCGGCGTACGCCGCCGGGCTTGCCGTCGGGTTCTGGTCGTCGACCGACGAGATCCGCAACAACTGGGCCGCCGACAAGCAATGGGATCCGCAGCTCGACGCCGGCGAGCGCGAGTCGTTGTACTCGGATTGGAAGAAGGCCGTCACGCGCACTTTCGACTGGGCGTGAAAATCGCAAACCGACAAGGAGATCGGCGCCAGTCGACCCTGGCGAACTGCCGGCGGCGACCCCACCTAGATGCCATCGACGCCAGCGGCACCGTCATCGACGCTACGTGTTCGTGATCCGAATCGCGGTCGACCGGGTGTTGCCGGCAGCATCCATGGCCGTCGCCGTGAGCACGTGGCGTCCGAGCGACTCGGTGAAGGTCACCACATAGGTCGCCGTGGTCGAGTTGATCCTGGTGATCTTCGCCTTGTGCCCGTTCACGGTCACCGACGTCGGCAGCCCGTTGGCGCCGGCGGCAAGTCGCCCATGGACGGCCGTGCTCCTTCCGTGCACCTTGGCGCCCGAGCGCGGCGACGTGATGGTCGGCGCCGACATCATGTCGGCGACCGCCGTTTGCGCGAGGGGCTTCACGTCCGCGGTGGCCCAGCGCTCGCTGAGTGCGAACCCGAGCGATGCCGCGCTCCTCGCCGGAACGGTGAGTGCGTACGACATCCCCCACACGTCGCTCGTGCTCGCGTCGTAACGGATCGACGATGGCCCTCGCGACCACGTGTAGGCCAGGGTGTCCGCCTGCGGATCGTCGCTACGCGCGTAGAGGTCCGAGCGGACGAGGACCGTGCCGGCTTTCGAGCCGAGATGCGTCACCGACTGCCCGAGTTTGGCGGCTCGGAACGCGGCCCCGTGACCGGGATAGATGTAGCCGACCGAACCGGTCGTCGCCGTACCCCCGGCGGTCTCGTTCTGTTCGACAACGAGGTACTGCAGGCTCACCGGGTGTGCGTGATGATCGAGCGAGACGAACGTATCGCGCAGTCTCGCCTGGTGCCCGTTGCGGAAGATCTCGGTCGTGCGCTGGAAGCTCACGCCGGTGGATACGAGGCTCGGGCACGACGACGTCGTGGGCGGGTAGGTGTCACCGTTCGCGCACCGCATGAACGTCGCCCGCTCGGTGATCGTCACGTCACCGTTGCGAGCGACTCCGCGGGTGACGGTGAGTGCCGGCTGCGTTACCGTGAGCGACCGTGTGCCGATCAGGTAGTTGTGCACCCCTGACGGCAGGTAGGCGTTGTGACCGCCGACCTGCACGGCGCTGGCGGTCGGAGTACCCGAGGCAGTGACGTTCGACGGCGGCAGCGCGAACCCGCAGCCGTTGAGCAGCGGGCCGGCCACCATCTGCGGCGCCTCGATCGTGGCGAGCGCCTGGGTGCCGCAACTGCCCGCGTCGGCGACCAGGCCGACGCCGTCGCCTTCCTCGGCGTAGGCGACGAAGGACCATGCGACGGACGAAGCCTTGATGATTCCGAAGGCGTCGGTGTACAGGATCGGCCCGGTGTAAGCGCCCAGGTAGTCGGTTGAGGGATCGACACCACTAGGGATGGCGCGCAGGCGGCAGTTGGTCGGCGGATTCGACGGGTACACGGCTGTGACGCTGAACTGGCCGCTGCTCACCGGCACGGAAGTCGCGAGCGTCGAGATGTCCGGCTGCTGGCCGGTGAGGAACGTGATGCACATGATGTCCACTGCGGTCACGTCGAGCGACGATTGCCCTGAGACGTGGAAGGAGTTGGATTTGCCGATCGCGATCGACAGGGTCAGGTCATGGCTCGGCGACGTGATCCGGGTGAACGTCCCATGGCCGACAGCTGTTGCGGCGCTGGTCGGAACGACGACCGCGATCAGACCCAGCGCGGCGCACATGACCAGGCGGAGCAGGCTACGGCTCATAGGATTCTCCCAGGTTGCGGATGTTGGTCCGCAGGATGACGCACTTCCCGCAAATTCACCATCGGTCGGCGCGGACCGACCAACGACGCCGGCGCCCCGCGTGTCGAGAATGTTCGTGCGGCTCCGTCCCAGCAGCAACATCGACGCATGGAGGCATGACATGGACACCGCACGAATCAGTGAGATCCTCACGGACCCGGTAACTCTCGACCTTGTGGAACGGCAGCCGATCATGCAAATCGCCTATGCCGCGGGCGACGGGAGCCCTCGGGCCGTCCCGATCGGCTATCTGCTGCGCGACGGGAAGTTCGTGTTCTTCACCATCCCGACCTCCGACAAGGTCGTCGCGCTGCAGCGCGATCCGCGCATCGCCCTCACCATCGACGTGTACCCGCCGCCGTGCTGCCTGCTCGTCCGCGGGACCGCCGAGCTGCGGGAGGAGGACGGTGTGCCCGACGAATACCTCGAGGCGTCGTTCCGCACCATGCCCGCCGACCAACACGCCGGGTTCGAGCAGCAGGTGCGCGCGCTCTACGACTCGATGGTCCGCATCGAGGTGACGCCGACGTGGGTGCGGCTCAACGACTTCCAGCGGACCGCACCGCGCGCGGTGGAACGTCTCGTCCAGGCCAAGCAGGGCTGAGCACCCATGGACGACGCGAGGATGCGCGCGCGATCGCAGCGTGATCATGCCGAGCGCGCTGAGCGCACGTATGCCGCCGCGTCGGATCACTACCGCCGTCCCGCGCTGGGATTCTGGGACCGCTGGGGAGCCAGCACGATCGATCGGATTGCGCTCTGCCCGGGCGACGCCGTACTGGACGTGTGCTGCGGAGCGGGAGCGTCTGCCCTTCCGGCGGCGCAGGCCGTTGGACCGTCCGGCAGCGTGCTCGGGCTCGACCTCGCACTGCCATTGCTCAGCGTTGCGCGGCAGCGCAGCGTCGACCTCGGGCTGTCCAACGTGTCGTTCGAGCAGCGCGACGCGACAGCGACCGCGCTGGACAGCGAATCGTTCGACGCTGTCGTGTGCGTGTTCGGCGTCTTCTTCGCCGCGGACATGCCGGGGTTCGTGCGTGAGCTGTGGCGACTCGTGCGCCCGGGCGGGACGCTTGCGATCACCACATGGGGACCCGACTGGTGTGAGCCGGCGTCGGGCATCTTCTGGGAAGCGGTGCGCCGGATCGACGCGACGCTGTTCCGGGACTTCAATCCGTGGGACGAGATCACGAGTGAGCCCGCGCTCGGAAGTCTGCTCGCGAACGGCGGCGTCCACGGTGCGTCCGTGCTGGCAACAACCGACGAGTACCACGTCCTCGACCAACCCGAGGACTTCTGGGACATCGTGCTCGGTTCCGGACTCCGCGCAACGGTGGACGCGTTGGACAAGCCGCTGCAGGAGACACTACGTCGCGACGTCATCGCCGCTGTGCGCGAACGTGGCATCACGCGGCTGCACAACGACGTCGTCCTCGCCACGGCAGTCAAGCCGGCGCCGAGGGACGGCTGACGGCGCGGAGTTTGACCGAGTTCGAGACGAGATCGACGCATCCGTCCGGCCCGGCGCTGAGAGATCGCTGCCGCCTGATCTGGTGACGGGATCGCCCACTGCGGCATGATGCGCGATGCATTCCGGTGGAGGGACTCTCATCGATGATCAACGATCTGCTCACGCTCTTCGGTCTGACGGCGGGCAGCCGGTGGAACCTCTTCTGGGGCGGCATCGGCAGCTGCCTCAGCGAGTTCGCCATCCTCGGCATCGTCTGGCACAAGCTGAACTGCCACGCAAAGGGCTGCTACCGCGTCGGCCTGCACCACGTCGAGGGCACGCCGTACATCACCTGTCGCAAGCACCATCCGGTCCATCCCGGCAGCAGAGCGGCGACGGCAGAAGAGATAGCGCAGGCCCACGCCACCGCCAACCAGACCGCCGCCTGACGCGCGCCACCGCGCCGCGTCGGAGTCACATCATCAACTCTCCTCGATGATCAGGTTCTGAAATGACCATCCGACGAACATCAGCACTCGCCGCAGAACGACGTACTGCGCCCCACGCAACCGGCGCAGCTGCTGCGGAGTCGAGACGAGCCGCGTCCGGCGGTGAGTTGGAAGCCACCGTTCCCGGCGAGGTCATCACGCTGTACTCGGCGATGATCGCCGGCTGCGAGTCCGCCGTGGGTTCGACGACCAGCTATGGCGTGTTCCGAGTCGTCGTGTACGTCGTTGGCGTTCTGGCCACCATCATCACCTCCGGCCGGGCCGTCCATTCCGTCGTCGGCAGCGTGCGCCGCAGCCTGACCAGCGCCGAAGTGCAGTCAGCGGTACTGGCGTTCGGAGCATGGGGACTCGTCCTGCCCGGTTCGTTCTTGTACGCGTACTTGCACAAACCCGCGCTGAGCCTGGCGATCGTCTCTGTGACAGCGATCGTGACCTTCCTGCTCGGCGTGTTCTACGCCCCACAGTTGAAACGGAAGACGTCCGGCGAGCACACCTCGCCCACCGGGCAGCCTCTCACTTCGACCCGACCGGTGGACGAGGTGCGAGACGAGGTGTGACACGTCGGCCGCGCGACGTTCGGCCCTGCCGCTGGAACCGTCAGGCGATCGCCGTGCCCGCGATATGGGTGTTGAAGGGCAGGAACGGCGAGTGGATTCGGTAGGGGTTGATGTCGACCTTCGCAAAGCCCGCCGAGGCGATCAGGCTGCCCAGGTCTCGCTCGCACGAACAACCCTCGAAGACCCATCGCCACGGTCGACGCAGAATCCGCTGTGACCAGCGTGTCGGCGTGCCTGGCCGTGCGGCGACGTGTTCGGCGAAGCTGAACCGTCCGCCCGGTACCAGGACCCGGCGGACCTCGGCGAGCACCGCGGCCGGATCGCGCACCGTGCACAAGACCAGGCTGGAGATGACGGTTTCAGCGCTGGCGTCGGGCAGATCGATATGTTCGCCGACGACGCTGCGGATCTCGAGGCCGATACCCCGTTTGCGCGCTGCACGGCGCAATCGCGCATGCATGTACGGGTTCGGCTCGATTGCGATCAGGCGCGCGTCCGGTGGGAGGTAACGCAGATTCGCGCCTACGCCCGAGCCGAGTTCGACAACGTTTTGCGGCAGGTCGGCGAAAGCGTCCGCCTTCCGCGCGCGCATGTGCCAGTTGATGAAGCCGCCCAGCACCGAGAAGAACAGTGAGTTGAACCGGCCCCGAGCCGGGTTCGCCGCGAAGCCGTCGGGCGCCTGGCTGCGGGCGGTCGTCACGGATTCCGGGGAGGTCGTCGAAAGCGTCATGCATCGAGCCTGCCCCGACGGTCCGGCTCAGGTCAGCAGTGGAAATACCGCTCTTCAGAGCTCAGGCGGCGGATTCTCCGCGACGTACCAGGCCGCGATCTGCGCACGGGATCGGAAGCCGAGGCGCGCCCTGATCCGTTCGACGTGCGATTCGGCGGAGCGCTCGGTGATGACGAGTTCGTCGGCGATCTGGCGGTTCGACCACCCCTGCGCGACCAGTGCTGCCACCTGGAGCTGGCGCGGCGTCACCGCGGGACGCGGGCGGCGGTCGAGCGACGGCAGGCCAAGGCCGTGGCGCATCGCGTTCAGCACGGAATGCGCGTCGCCGACGAACGGCACGTGCGTGCGCCCCGCCAGCACCGTCAGGCTCGCGCCGGCTATGCCGTCGGCCAACCGTTGACCCTCGGCGATCGGCGCAGCACGATCGTCTCTGCGGTGGATGACCGTTGTCGGCGCCGTGATCCGGCCGAGGTCATCGGCGACGTCGATCGCGTAGCACGCCGCCAGCAGCCGCCGCGCGGACGCCGCAGATGCCGACTCCCGCTGGTAACTGGCGAACACGGCGCGGAAACCCGCGTCGGCGTCCGGGGCGAAGATCTCGGTCAGGACGTCCGATGCGAAGCCCCAATGCTGCTCGACGAGTCCGAGCACATGCGCGCGGACGGCCGGCGCGGCCACGACATTGCCGTCGACCCAGCCGCCGTAGAGCACCAGGCGCGTCACCGACTCGGGGTACCGAGCCGCCCACCGCACCGCGAGCGGCGCTCCGAAGGAGGCACCGATGAGGTCGAAACGGTCCGCGCCGACTGCAGTCGCGACCTGGTGCAGGACTTCCAGCTCGAGCTCGACCACATCGACACGATCGGTCGTCCCGGACAGTCCGCATCCCGGTCGGTCGTATCGGACGAGCGTGCGGTCGGTCGCCAGCCCCTCGTAGAACTCGCGCTCGGCAGGCAGTGCCCAGCCGAGCTCCAGATGGGACACCCACCCGGGCACGTAGATCGCGGTCGGACCCGTGCCGGCAACGGCGAAGCGCACCGCCGTCCCGTCGTCGAGATCGACCTCGCCGAGCTGCTGCTCCACGAGCCCATTGTGTCGCGGGCGGTCGTCCGCAACCGCCATCCCGTGGACCGTTGCCGGCCCGGCGGCCTGACTGACCCGCCAGTTCGGCGACAAGTGGCGCGAACGTGTCGGCGACGTTGGCGCCGAACGCGACGTAGGACACGCCGGTCTCCTCGCGGCGCCGGCGCAGCTCGTCCGCGGCCGCGTGCGGATCGGGTGGGAGGTAGGCGAAGGAATCGGCGGCCCGTAACGCGGCGGTGTCCGTGTCCGGGGGCGCCATGAACGGCGAGACGGCGTCCCCGACGACGGGGACGTGCATCGAGAGCTCGACGGCGCGGCTGGTACGCGTGGTGCGGAACTCCCGGATCCGCTGCATCACAGTGGCTCGCGGCTCGTCCGGTGCCATCGCGAAGGTGACAGTGTCCGCGATCTCGGCGGCCAGCGCGCGGGCCTTCGGGCCGATGACCGCCATTGCCACCGGCGTTCGGTCCTGTTCGCCGTCGAGCTCGCGCAGTATGGCGACCGTCTCGCGCACCTGGTCCAGCCGCTGACCGGGTGACGGCACGTCCAATGCCCGCTCGCGGAGCTCGTCCTCGATGCCGGGCCGGCCGACCCCGATGCCCATCTCGAAGCGACCCTCGGTGAGCACCGTCAGCGAATGCGCTTCCCACGCGGTAAGCCACGGCGCGCGGAACGGAACGGCGTAGACCCAGGTCCCCACCCGCACGTCGGCCACCGTCGCGGCGACTGCCAGTGCGAGCGCCGGGGACGGTTGCAACCGCGGAAAGTCGGGCATCAGGACCGTCGAGTAGCCATGATCAGCGATGCGGCGCACCTGCTCGCGCCAGGTAGCAAGGTCGGAAAGGAACGGCGCCACGATGCCGAAGCGAAACGTGCGAGCCCCACCAGAAGTCACGTCGCTCATGCGCCCTCCATCCGATCCACGTCCGACAATGCCAGCGATCACTCGGCGATTCGACCCGGACACTGTGCGCCGATTCGCACACTCCAGCGATCACCGCTCATTGACGCCGCTCTTGACCAGCGGGAACGTCGGTCACGACGTTCTCCACAGGGAGGGGATCGGCATGCCTGCTTGGTACGTCCACATGGAGTCCGCGCGGCGCACGGCGCTCAGTCTCGAGAACGGGACGCTGCCGGCGAACTTCCCGATCGATGCGACCGAGGCAAAGAACCTGGGCGAGATCTGTCACCGCTGGCGCAACTACCTCGCTCTCGGGTCGATCGGGCCCGACCTGTTCTACATGTTGCCCGACTACGCGAACGACAAGAACGGCGACAAGAAGGGCGCGACGATCCGCGAGATCATCGGGTGGGTCATCGGGTTCTGGGACGAGATCGACCCGTACATCACGCTGTGGGAAGACGCCTTCGGCGCGACGTCCGCGAACAGCGCGCAGCTGGCCAGCCAGCTGACCGGCGGGCTGTCGACGCAGATCTCCGACATCCTGAACGACCTGTCGTCCGCGATCACCAAGGCGTTCGAAGGACTGCTCGCGAGCTCGGGCGACATCTTCGGCATCTTCAGCTCGGGGCCACCGCAGGCGTTCAAGAACGACGCGTTCTACTGGGCCGACATCTTCCACTACCGGCGCACGTACCAGTTCCCGTTCGTGCTTTATCAGAACGCCCAACGCGCGCTGAAAGACGCGAACACCGATCAAGAGCGCTACGACGCTGAGTCGCTCGTCGCGTTCGCAGTCGGCTGGCTCACGCACTGCGCCACCGATGTCACCGGCCACCCCTTCACGAATGCCAAGTCCGGCGGACCGTTCCGCGACCATTGGCAGCGCCACCACCTCGTCGAACTGCACATCGACTCGCTCAACTACTCGGCCAACCACCCCGGCCCGTGCTACGGCGAGATCGGCGAGAGTGCAGTGCACTTCTGGACGGCGTTCCGCGCGCGCAGCGACGGCCCGTACGCCGGACGGAACGACGGACCCGCCTACGACTACTTCACCGGCTTTCCTGCGTACCCGACCGGCGACGGACCGACCGACACCGCGACACGAAAGACGTTCTTCGATCTCGACACCGGCGACCTGCCCGACCATCTGCTGACCGCGATCACCGACGTGATGGCCAGCGTCCATCCCGACGGCCCGAAGATCCTCGCGCAGGACGCGAGCTCGAGCCTGACCGACGCGAACGGCGTGCTCGACGGACGGCCGAACCCCGACGCGATGGCCGAGATGTGGACGCTGGTCTACGCGTACCTGAAGCTGACCGGCACCGGCTCCCTGTCACCACGCAAACCACAACCGCCGGACGTGTTCACCGACCACTCGTTCCCGAGCCCGCCCGGCAGCGACCACGGCGTGAGCGACGACCCGTCCCGCGGCGCCGACGTCGACAGCGACGACAGCTTCCATTGGTACGACCTCCTGCTCGCCCTGTTCGCGTGGGCCGAATACCTCGTGCAGGTTGCGGTGTGGCTCGTGACGATCATCCCGAGCCTGGCCGCCGACGTGCTCGACTACTGGGCGCGCAACCTCGTGTACCTCGCCGAGGTCGCGGCGTGGAATCTCTACCTGCTCGCCCGCCGCGCACTGGTGATGTCCGGCTTCCAGATGCCGAACCCCGAAGAGATCGACTTCAGCCTCACCACGCTCGGCGTCGGCAACAGCGGCTCGGGCTTCGACATCGGCACCGCGCTGGACGACCCGCTCGGCTACGGCTCGATCAGCCCGACCTACGACGAACCGTCCGGACGCGCGACACACGTGTCCAGCTACGACCGCGACCGGCTCTACCCGCGCAACGTCGTGCGCGACACGTTCACGATCGACCCGTCGCTGACCGACCTGCTCGGGCTGACGAAACCCCTGCACTACAAGGACGACGCCGCCGAGTTCCACCCGAGCGCATGGCTTGCACCATGGCGCTACCCGCAGACGAACGTCGCCGGCAACACCGTGCCCACCGAATACGGACCGCCGGTGCACAGCGGCCCGTACGTCGCAGGCGATCGCGCCACGGTGCTTGTCCCCGGACCGGCCGGCGACGATTCGGCTCGCGCGCAGCTCGAACAAGCCCCGTCCCCGTTGGACACCTGGACGAGTCTGAATGCGTTGTTGGGACAGGACAAGCACCTTGGCGGCCCGGTCGATTACAGCCTCTATCTCGTCGGCAAGATGGCCGAAGGCGTCGAGGACGACGAGTTCAGCGTCCCCGACTTCAACCTCGACTCCGACCGCGGCTACGCGTGGAAGACGTGGGACTGGGACCGGCACCCGCAGGGTCCACACATCCCGCCGACGGGTGCGCCGGCCTGGCTGTGCCACGTGCAGTTCGAGAACATCGCCGATCCGCCCGAGGACTGGCACTACCTGCAGCCGTGCACGCCGCCGCACTTCTTCCACGCCGACACAGACAACCCTGCGCAGGTCGACTCGTCGCACCACATCCTCGAGACGCAGTGGTACGACCCGACCGCCGGCCTGCGGATGAACTACCTCGGACGAGAGGTCGTGCAGGATCCGAAACCCGATGCTCCCGACATCTGCGACGCCAAGCCGCAACGACCACCCATCCGCGGCATCGACTGGAGCAAACTCGGCATGCGCGGGCTGCAGCGGGGTGATCTGTGATGGCCGAAGACACGCATCGCGGCAAGGACCCGAAGCCGGTCGTCGACACGTCCGCACCCTTCGTCCCCGACACGGCCAACGCGCCGGATCCCGAACGGGTGAAGGAAGTTCTGCGCGACCTGGTCGGCAAGGGCGGCGACAAACACCGGCGCCCGTATCGCGAGGACGTGCTGCCCTACCTGCTGATTCGCGACGCAGCAGGCGATCGTGGCGCACGACCGGCCTGGCCGCCGACCGCTTGCTGGGAATCGCCAGACATCCTGCTCATCGACGCCTCGTACACCGGCGAGTTCGATCCCGCACGATGCGTCGGCAATCCGACGTCCGGCAACACCTATCGCGCGTTCGTGCGCGTGTTCAATCTCGGCCGGCTGCCGGCCGTCGGCACGCAGGTGACGCTCTACTGGGTCGACCCGGGTTTCTTCGGACCGAACTCGGCTGACTACGAACCGCAGCTGATCGGCGGCGCGTTCGTCGAGCTCGCCGATCGCACCCGGCCCGAGTCCGTCCAGGTCGTCGAGATCGCGCCTGCGTGGCACATCCCGTACGAGCTGACCGGGCACGAATGCCTCATGGCGATCGTCGATTGCCTCGCCGATCCGTGGCGCGGTGTGTTCGACTCGAACAACGATCGGCACGTCGGGCAACGCAACCTCACGATCGCCGCCGGCTCGATGCCGATGGACACGCTGTTGAAGACCTTGGGAGCACGGATCCCGCGCGGCGGCGCGGTGCAGGTGTTGCACGGCGGCGACAGGGTCATCCCGATCCTGCAAGCCGTGGGCGGACTTCGTCGACACGCCGAGACGGCCACCGCGCCGGTCATGGACAACATCAGCCACGGTGTCATGACGGGCGACTCGCTGCATCTGCTCACGGCCGTGCGACGTGGCGAGGAGGTCGTCGTCGCACCTACCGAGGCGATGGCAGCCGCCGTCCCGACCATCGACCCGCTTGCGGTGCCGGGCTATCTGCGAGCCGCCGATCCGCACCTTCTGCACAGCGTCGCGGTCACCGGTGTCGGCGAGAACGCGCACGAAGTGCTCGGGACGACCCTGCAGCGCGTGCTCGACATCGGCAATCTCGAAGCCGGCTCCATCGCGACCGCGCTCGGCGGCGGCAACGACAGCGCACACCTGCTGCGCTTCGTGGCTACCGACGCCGACGGCCAATTCGTCGGTGGGTACTCGCTGATCGTCTCGCGTTGAGAAGCACGCCTCGCATACCCGAATACGTACAAAGGCTATTTCTCGGCGCATATGAGGAAGTCCTTGCTCGTGGCCGCGCATGCGGCGGCGCAGCGTCGAGCGTGAGCAGGCCCAGCTCGGAAGCCGTCGTGCCGGGGCGCGCGATCACTTGCTCGGCGCCAGGAGCGCGACGCGCGAGCAGAGACCGATCGCGTGCCGCAGAACTCGACCCTCGATTGGGCGAGCAGCGGGAGCCGGCACCCGACGGCGGTCCCGCACAGCGCTGACCGATCAGGCGGCGCGTTTCGCAGCCGTAGTGCGCGGACGCGGTGCGGCTAGCGTGGAGTCATGCCGATCAGCACCGCGTCCGTCGCTACCGAACGTCCCAGCCGTTACGCCAAGCAACTCGCCGCGCACCTGTCACGCCGCCTCACCACCTCGTGGGACGAGGACAGCGGACGCGGCTCGGTCGAACTCGGCGACGGCCGGGCCGAACTGACCGCAGTCGACGGTGCACTGGACCTGCGCATCGAGTCGGACGACCTGGATCGCTTCGAGGACGTGCTCGGGCGCCACCTCGTCCGATTCGGCAAGAAGGACGAGCTGATCGTGCAGTGGACGCGCGACGACGGTACGCCCGGCACGTCCTACCGCAACGACTCGGACGAGACCATCGGCGAGCACTGACGCCTTGCTGCCGCTCAGGACTTGAAGAAGACCGTCGTGCTCCCGGTGCCGAAGTCGGCGTTGTTGCCGAACGTCTGCACGTTGAAGGTGTTGTCGAGAGCGCGAGTCAGGGCGCCGGTCAGCTTCACCGAGTAGCCGCCGTACTGCACCTTGCCCGGGCCGCCACTGCCAGCGTTGGGGTCACCGAGGATGAAGACGTCGATGTTGCCGTGGCCGGTGACATCGGCGCTCGCGCGGTGGGTCGAGGTGCTCATCACGATGTGGGTGATGGACACGGTGTGGCCGGCCTTTGTGTACTTGAAACCGCCGCCCAGCTTGGTCGTGTAGTTCGGCGGGTTCGCCGTTCCGCCGTTGACGGGCAGGCGCAGGGTGCCGTTGCGCAGAGTCGCCGCAGCGATCGGGTTCAGCGTGATGCCGTGCCCGTGCTCGACCTGCATGCTGTGCGCGTTCAATGCGATCGAGACGTTGCCGCCGGTGATCGCGGTGGCGGCCGCGAGCGCAGGCGTAGCGAGGACAGCGCCGGCTACTACGGCGGAGGTGGTGGCAACGGCGAGCAGGCGCAGACGAGCGGTCACGAAGGGACTCCAGCGGGGGTTGGTGGACGCCAGCGGAGTCGCCCGCGCCGAATTAACCAAAACCTAACACACCAAGATCACGGAATCGGTGGGAACAGCCATCGGTCCTCCGCGGGTTGACCCAAGGTGAGCCTGCTCCCCGACCTGCCCATCTCTGTTCTTGATCTCGTCCCCGTCGGCGAGGGGATAGATCCCTCCGAATCGGTGACGGCCAGCATCGAACTGGCCCGCCGGGCTGACGAACTCGGCTTCACCCGCTACTGGCTGGCCGAGCACCACAACATGCCCGGCATCGCGAGTTCTGCCCCCGCTGTCATGATCAGCGCGATCGCCGGCGCGACGAAGCGCATCCGCGTCGGGTCCGGCGGTGTGATGCTGCCGAACCACGCGCCGCTGGTCGTCGCCGAGCAGTTCGGCACGCTCGCGTCGCTCTATCCCGGACGCATCGACCTCGGTCTCGGCCGCGCGCCCGGCACCGACCAGTTCACCGCGCGGGCGCTGCGGCGCGAGGCGACGCCGAGCGCCGACGACTTCCCGGAACAGCTCGGCGAGCTCGGCTCGTTCCTCGCCGGCGAGTGGCCCGAAGGGCATCCGTACCGCAACATCCGTGCCGTCCCGCATGCGACGCAGCAGCCGGTGATCTGGCTGCTCGGCTCGTCGCTCTACAGCGCCGAGCTGGCCGGCCTGCTCGGCATGCCCTTCGCATTCGCGCACCATTTCAGCTCGGCCAACACTCTGCCGGCGCTGCAGCGCTACCGCGAAGCGTTCCGTCCGGTCGGCGACCTCGACGCACCGCACGCGATGGTCACGGTGAACGTGTTGTGCGCGCCGACGGACGCGGAGGCCGACAGGATCGCCCTGCCGTCCGCGCTGTCGTTCCTGCGGTTGCGTCAGGGCCACCCGGGTTCACTGCCGTCGCCGGAGACCGCTGCTGCGCATCCCTGGACGGACGTCGAGCTCGGCTTCGTCGCCCAGCGCCGCGAGGGTCAGGCGATCGGCAGCCCGGAAACCGTCGAGAAGCAGCTCGCGGCCGTCCTCGAGGCGACTCACGCCGACGAACTCATGATCACGACCATGGCGCACGACCCCGCCGACCGGCTCCGGTCGACCGAACTCGTCCGTGCGCTGATCGGCAGCTGAGCGCGGCGCGCAACGAGACGCCCGCCGCTTACGTCAGGATGGCGTGATGCGTTGGATTTCCGTGCTCGCCGGCGCGAGCACCCTGATCGCGGCCGCGGCGTGTACGTCCTCGGGCGCTGTGGATGCCACGCCGTCGTCGCATCACCACGATCGCCATCGCCACCACAGCGCGGCACCGTCGAATACGGGACGCAGCACGGGTACGACTCCGAGCATGACCCCGTCCTCTCCGTCGTCCCCTTCCTCTTCGTCAGATAATGGCCCGCAGGTGACCGGTGGTCCCGCGCAGCGGGCGCTGGCCCGGATGAATCTGGCGCAACGCGTCGGCCAACTGCTCATGGTCGACTGCCCGAGCTCCGGGGTATCGAGCAGCACGATCGAGTCGATCCGGACCTACCACGCGGGTTCGGTGATCCTCGACGGCAACAACACCCAGGGCGTCACGCACATCCGCTCGGTCACGTCCCGGTTGCAAAGCCTGGCGCCGGCGCACGTGCGGCTGTTCATCGCTACCGACCAAGAGGGCGGACTCGTCCAGCGGCTGAAGGGACCGGGATTCACGACGATCCCGAGCGCGGTCCAACAAGGGACGCAGTCACCGTCCGCGGTTCGGTCGTTCGCTCGCCAGTGGGGCAGCGAGTTGCGTTCGGCCGGTGTCAATCTCGATCTCGCGCCGGTGCTCGACACCGTCCCGCCGGGCGACAACAACAACCCGCCGATCGGCGATCTCGACCGCGAGTACGGACGAACTCCGAGCCGGGTCGCGAGCCGCGGCGTTGCGGTCGCGAACGGCCTCAAGGATGCGGGCATCGACACCACCGTCAAGCATTTCCCCGGCCTCGGCCGGGTCACCGGCAACACCGACACGACCAGCGGCGTCACCGACCGCGTGACGACTCGCAACGACGCATACCTGCAGCCGTTCGCAGCAGCGGTCCGCGCGGGCGTGCCGTTCGTGATGGTGTCGACGGCCGACTATCAACGCATCGATCCGGGCACGCCCGCGATCTTCTCGCGAACGATCGTGACGAGCATGCTGCGCGGCGCTCTCGGATTCCGCGGCGTGATCATCACCGACGACATCGGTTCGGCAGCGCAGGTTGCGAGCGTGCCGGCCGGCATCCGCGCAGTGCGCTTCATTCAAGCGGGCGGGACGATCGCGCTGACCGTGTCACCGAGCACCGTCGCCACGATGGCGACCCGGCTGCTCGACCGTGCACAGAGCAACGCCGCGTTCCGCAACCTCGTCAACGCGGCCGCGCTCACTGTCCTGCGCGCCAAGGCCTCACGCGGGCTGCTGAGCTAGGCCATCAACGCCGCGTAGCCCGGTTTGATCGTGTCGTTGATGAGATCGAGCCGGTCGTCGAACGGGATGAATGCACTCTTCATGGCGTTCACCGTGAACCACTGCAGGTCGCTCCAGTCGTAGCCGAACGCCTCGGCGAGCAGCGACATCTCGCGCGTCATCGAGGTCGCGCTCATCAGCCGGTTGTCGGTGTTGACCGTGACGCGGAAATGCTTCGTGCGCAGTTCGCCGATCGGGTGCTCGGCGATCGACGTCGCGGCGCCGGTCTGCACGTTCGACGACGGGCACATCTCCAACGGGATGCGCTTGTCGCGCACGTATTGCGCGAGGCGTCCGAGGGTGCCGTCGTTGTCGATGTCGTCGACGATGCGCACTCCGTGCCCGAGCCGGTCGGTGCCGCACCACTGGATCGCCTCCCAGATGGACGGCAGCCCGAACGCCTCGCCGGCGTGGATGGTGAAGTGGTAGTTCTCGCGGCGCAGGTACTCGAACGCGTCGAGGTGCCGCGTGGGCGGGAAGCCGGCTTCAGCGCCGGCGATGTCGAAGCCGACCACGCCGCGATCGCGGTAGGCGACGGCGAGCTCGGCGATCTCGCGCGAGCGGGCGGCGTGTCGCATGGCGGTCGCGATCGCGCCGACGCGGATCTGGTGCCCCGCCGCAGCCGCGTTGGCCTCGCCCTCGCGGAAGCCGGTCAGCACGGCGTCGACGACCTGCTCGAGGCTCAGCCCGTCCTCGGTGTGCTGTTCGGGAGCCCACCGCACCTCGGCGTAGACGACGCCGTCCGCAGCGAGGTCTTCGGCGCACTCACGGGCGACTCGCGCGAGTCCGTCGTGCGTCTGCATGACCGCGACGGTATGGACGAACGTCTCGAGGTAGCGCTCGAGCGAGCCGGAACTCGACGCGTCGTGGAACCATCGCGACAAACCCGCCTCGTCGTCGGCAGGAAGTTCGTGTCCGATCTCGTGCGCGAGTTCGAGCACCGTGCGTGGGCGCACGCCGCCGTCGAGATGGTCGTGCAAGAGCACCTTCGGAGCGCGGCGGATCGACTCTTCATTGAGCGGCGTCGGCATGCGTCCACGCTATCGACCAGCGGCGGCGGTCAGGCGATGCGGTCGAGGATCAGCGGCACGTGCTGGTGCTCGGTGCCGATCTCGATGCCACCTGCCAGCGCGTCCTCGGCGCGGGCGAACAGGGCGGGATCGTCAGCGTGCAGCTCCAGCAGCGGTTCGCCGGCACGCACCCGGTCACCGGGCTTGGCGAGCATCACGACACCGGCGCCGAATGCGACCGGATCCTCCTTGCGCGCACGTCCGGCACCGAGACGCCAGGCCGCCGTACCCACGGCCAGCGCGTCGAGGCGGGTGAGGA
Organism: uncultured Actinomycetota bacterium; assembly: GCA_963757455.1. Lineage (GTDB taxonomy): Bacteria > Actinomycetota > Actinomycetes > Mycobacteriales > Jatrophihabitantaceae > RYN-133. Next base: position 305,780 of record CAVWSE010000005.1, on the reverse strand, counting down.
CGCCCGATTCGGGTGCGGTCACGACGTGCTTCTCACGCGCCGTCGGAAGCTCGGCATCGGGATCACCGCCCTGTGCCGCGATCATGGCGCGCCAGGAGTCCATCGCCCGACCGTCGCGCAATGCGTCGGACGGATCTGTGTCGATGCCGGCAGCACCAAGCATTTCGCGGGCCAGCGCGACGGTCAGCTCGACCACGTCGGACGGTCCGCCGCCGGCAAGCACCTCGACCGATTCGGCGACCTCGAGTGCGTTTCCGGCGGTGCGTCCGAGCGGGGTGTTCATGTCGGTCAACAGGGCGAGTGTGCGCACACCGTGCGCCGTGCCGAGCCCGACCATCGTCGTCGCGAGTTCGCGCGCCCGATCGAGCGTCTTCATGAACGCACCCGTGCCGACCTTGACGTCGAGCACGAGCGCTGCCGACCCTTCGGCGATCTTCTTGCTCATGATCGAGCTCGCGATCAGCGGGATCGACTCGACAGTGCCGGTCACATCGCGCAGCGCGTAGAGCTTGCGATCGGCCGGAGCCAGCTCATCACCGGCCGCGCACACGACCGCGCCGACCTCGTTGAGCTGCCGCACGAAGTCGGCGTTCGACACGTTCGCACGCCAGCCAGGGATCGACTCGAGCTTGTCGAGCGTCCCGCCCGTGTGGCCCAGACCGCGTCCCGACAGCTGCGGGACGGCCGCACCGCACGCCGCGACCAGGGGCGCGAGCGGCAGCGTGATCTTGTCACCGACACCACCCGTCGAGTGCTTGTCAGTGGTCGGACGAGCGACGCCCGACAGATCGAGGCGCTGCCCCGACGCGATCATCGCGGCCGTCCAGCCCGCGAGCTCGCGCGCGGACAACCCGTTCAGCAGCACCGCCATCGCGAGCGCCGACATCTGCTCGTCGGCGACCGCGCCGCGCGTGTACGCGTCGATAACCCAGTCGACCTGCGCGTCGGACAGCTCGCCACCGTCGCGCTTGGCGATGATGACGTCGACGGCAGAGAACCGCTCGGTCATCCGACACCGGTCTTCGCGCGAGCGATCATCCTAAGTCTTCGCGACCGAACGCCAGAGGTAGGACGTCGATCATCGGCTTCGGACCCTCCGAGGTGTCCACGAGCAGGTCGGGGCCCCCGTGTTCCCACAGCAGCTGCCGGCACCGTCCACACGGCATGATCACGGTGCCGTGGAAGTCGACGCAGACGAACGCGACGAGCGAGCCGCCGCCGCTTGCGTGCAGCGCCGAAACCAGGCCGCACTCGGCGCACAGCCCGAGCCCGTACGAGGCGTTCTCGACGTTGCACCCGACGACCACCCGGCCGTCGTCGACGATGGCGGCAGCGCCGACCGGGAACTGCGAATAGGGCGCGTACGCACGGCCCATCGCCTCGAGTGCTGCGCGGCGCAATGCCGGCCAGTCGATCTGACGCGTCATGGGCGGTCTATCCCTTCACATAGGGCTCGCCGTCGGCAGCGGGAGCCTGCACTCGTCCGACGAAGCCCGCCACCGCGATCACTGTCGCGAGATAGGGCGCCATCCCGAGGAATGCCGACGGTATCTGCACGGGCGTTCCGACGATCGACAGGGTGGTCTGCAGCTGGTCGGTGAAGCCGAACAGCAGCGCGGCCGCGATCGCACCACGCGGGCTCCAGCGGCCGAAGATCACACACGCCAGCGCGATGAAGCCCTTGCCGGAACTGATGTTTCCGTTGAACTGCCCAGACCCACCCACGGTCAGTACAGCGCCCGCCAGCCCCGCGATCAATCCGCCGATGATCACATTGCGGTACCGCATCGCGAGCACCTTGATGCCGACGGTGTCAGCCGCGCGCGGGTGCTCGCCCACGGCCCGCGTCCGCAGCCCCCAGCGCGTGCGGAACAGCACGACGTCGACGAGGACGATCAGTCCGTAGGTGATGTAGACGATGATGTTGACGTTGAACAGCGCCTGCCCGATCACCGGAATGTCACCCAACAGCGGGATCTTGATCGGGTTGAGTGTCAGCCCGCTGTTGTACGAGTTCGAGTCGGTGTTCATGAACGACTGGAACCCGAGGTTGGTCAGGCCGAGCACGAGGGCGTTGAGCACAACTCCGAGCACGACCTGGTTCACCAGGTAGCGGATCGCGAACACCGCGAGCAGCAGTCCGACCACGCCGCCGGCGAGCATCGCAGCGACGACGCCGATGCCCGCGCTCGACGCGATCGAAGCAACCAGCGCGCCGGCGAATGCGCCGAAGAGCATCTGCCCCTCGATCGCCACGTTGATCACGCCGGACCGCTCGCACACGATGCCGGCGAGCGCGCCGAGGATGTACGGGATCGACGCGGTCGCCGACTGCTGCACGAGCGCCGTGAGGCTGATCGGCAGTGCCGGGTTGCCGGACGCCGCCCAGCTCAGGAACGCGAGGATGAACAGCAGCACGGTCGTGAGCAGCACCCACCGCATCTGCGGACGGGTGAACCCGCGAACGAGCTGGTACACGCCGAGCGCGAGCACGGCGACGGCCATGACCATCGCGGCCCCGCCTGCCGGAAAGCGCAGGTCCGGGACGTGCCAACGATCCGTGAACTGCGAGACCTGGAAGGCGGCTTCGCCGTTCTTGGCGCCGATCCCCCAGCCGAAGAACATCACCAGCCCGGTGGCAAGCAACGCGATCCCGGATCCGATGCGCCGGCCTGTCGATGGACGCAGCTCGACAACGCGATGGACGACGACCAGGTCCTCGTCCGGCTCCATGGTGGCGGTCATGACGTCACCCGGCGGTGTCGGGGATGCCTGTTGTCCGCGCCGCAGCCCTCGCTCATCCGTTCCACCCCTTCGCGAGCTGACCGGTGCCGCTACTTCGCGCGGCGCGCAACCGGAAGATGCCTCGAATCAGCGCGGGCGCCGCGATGAACAACACCATCAGCGGTTCCAGCACCGAGACGATGTCGGACGGCGTGGACGTGTCGACGCTGATGACGACGCCGCCGGCCCGGAACGCCCCGAACAACAGACCTGCCCCGACGGTGCCGATCGGCGAACCGCGGCCGAGCAACGCCACCGTGATCGCGTCGAAGCCGAGCCCGTCATCGATGTCCGGGGTCAGCTTCAACCGCGTGCCGAGCACCTGCGAGCAGCCGACCAGCCCGGCCAGCGCTCCGGAGATCAGCATGACGATGATGTAGTTCCGGTCGATCTTGATGCCTGCGGTACGTGCGGCGGCCGAGTTGGAACCGACCGCCTTGAGCCGGAACCCGAGCGTCGATCGCGACAACAACCACCAGCAGGCGGCCACGGCAGCGATGGCCAGGAAGATTCCGGCGTGCAAGTCCTGGAACAAGTTGGGCAGCCGCGCAGTGCTGTGCACGAGGCTCGACTCCGCGTCGTTGGCACCGGGCCGCTGGAAGCCCTTCACACCGAGCAGGTAGGTCAGCAGCCCGAGCGCGACGTAGTTCAACATGATTGTCGTGATCACTTCGTGCGCGCCGGTCTTCGCCTTGAGGACGCCGATGATCCCACCCCATACGGCGCCGCCGATGATGCCGGCGAGGAGTGCGACGAACAGGTGGATCCCGCTCGGCATCGTGAAGTGGAAGCCGACGTAGCCGGCGCAGATCGCGCCTGCGATCAGCTGGCCCTGCACGCCGATGTTGAACAGCCCGGCACGGAACGCGACGGCGACCGCGAGGCCACCCATGATCAGCGGCGCCGCGTTGAGCAGCGTGTCGGAGATCGGCCCGAAGACCGGGACGCCGCCGTTCGAGTAGAGCGAGGCCGGGTTGAAGATCGAGCCACGGAACAGCGCGGTGTACGCGCCGGAGATCGCCGTCCAGGCATTGCGGAACGTGTCGCCCGGGACGCTGCTGAAGTAGCCGAGCGACTTGCGGGTCGGTGCATCGGAGACTGCGATCAAGAACGCACCGACGACAAGCGCCACGATGAACGCCAGGATCGTCACGACGACCTGGTTGCCGTACAGGTAGTAGTCGAGCAGCCGCTTTCCGAAGCTCGGCCTGCGCGCCGGCAGATCCTCGTCCGGGGTGCTCTCGGGCTCGGGGTTCTTGTCGACTGTGGCGGTCACAGCTCACCACCTGCCTCTAGGTCGCCGGCCGCGGCGGCGCTGAGCTGCACGTCGGTGTGCATCGCTTCCTCGAGGCTCGCGCCTGCCATCAAAGCTCCGATCTGTTGCGCCGACGTGCCGGCCTCGACCTCACCCTGGATGTGTCCGCGGTACATGACGGCGATCCGGTCGGCGAGCCCGAGCACCTCGTCCAGTTCGGTCGACACGAGCACAACGGCTGTCCCGTTGTCGCGTTCGCCGACGATTCGGCGGTGCACGAACTCCATCGAGCCGACGTCCAGTCCGCGGGTCGGCTGGGCAACGATGAGCAGCTTCAGCGGACGGGACAGCTCGCGCGCGAGCACAACCTTCTGCTGGTTACCGCCCGACAGCGTGCTCGCGGCCGCGTCGGTGACGGGTGGACGTACGTCGAACTCTTCGACGCGCGTCTTGGCGTTGCGTTCGATCTCGCCGAGGTTGAGGCTGCCGAACGATGCGAACGGCGCCTTGTCGTGCATGTCGAGCACGAGGTTCTCGGCCACCGTGAACGAGCCGACGAGACCGTCGTGCAGCCGGTCCTCCGGCACGTAGCCCACGCCGAGTTCGAGCACCTCGTCGGTGGTCAGCGTCGTCACGGATCGACCGGCGATCGAGATCGCTCCGGACGTCGGGATGGTCAGACCGACGAGCGCTTCGGTCAGCTCGGTCTGGCCGTTGCCCTGCACGCCTGCGATCGCGTAGATCTCGCCGGCACGCACCGAGAAGGTGACGCCGTCGACGAGCACGACACCGCTGCTGTCGACAACGCGCAGGTCGCGCACCTCGAGCACATTCTCGCCCGGATTGGCGGGTTCCTTCTCGACGACGAGCTGCACCGGGCGGCCCACCATCATCGAGGCAAGTTCGCTTGTGGGCGTCTTCGGCTCGGTAGTGCCGACGACCTTGCCCCGGCGGATAACGGTGATCTTGTCGGCGACCTCGCGTACCTCGTTCAGCTTGTGGCTGATGAACACGATCGAGGTGCCGCCGTCGCGCAGCGCACGCATCACCGTGATCAGCTCGTCGGTCTCTTGTGGCGTGAGCACCGCGGTCGGCTCGTCGAGCACGAGCAGCTTCGCGTCGTGGCTCAGGGCCTTGATGATCTCGACGCGCTGCTGCACGCCGACGGGCAGATCGGCGACGCGAGAGTCCGGCGGCACGTCGAGCCCGTACCGCTTCGAGATGTCCTGCACCGCCCGTGCGGCCCGGCGGCGTGACAGGAAACCGAACCGGTTCTGCTCGTGGCCGAGCATCACGTTCTCGGTCACGGTGAACACCGGAATCAGCATGAAGTGCTGGTGCACCATGCCGATGCCGGCGCGCAACGCGTCACCGGGTCCGCGGAAGGAGACGGGCACATCGTCGATGACGATCTCGCCCTCGTCCGGGTGGTAGAGCCCGTACAAGACGTTCATCAGCGTCGACTTGCCCGCGCCGTTCTCGCCGAGAAGGGCGTGGATCTCGCCGGGTTCGACGACGAGATCGACCGAGTCGTTTGCGGTCAGCGAGCCGAACCGTTTGGTGATCGCGCGCAGCTCGAGTTTCACGGCTTGTTCCTTACGCCGAACGGGGCCCTAACGCACAGGGCGGGTGAGACCCGATGAGGGTCTCACCCGCCGCTGCGAGACGAAACGTCAGCTCGTCGGCTGACTCGGGGACGTGATCTTGATCGATCCGTTCTTGATACCGGCCGCGACCTGCGCGAGCTGGCTCTTGATGGCCGCCGACACCTTGCTGTCGTAGTCGTGGAACGGAGCCAGGCCCGTCCCGCCGTTGGCCAGCGTGCCGATGTAGGAGCCGGTCGGGAACTTCCCGGTTGCCGCCTGGTCCATGTACGTCTTCACCGAGGTCGTCAGGCCCTTGGTCACGCTGGTGAGGAAGTACTTGCAGTCCTGCGGGACTGAGACGCAACCGTCGGTGTCGACCCACATCACCGAAACCGCGCCGTTGGACGCCTGTGCTGCGGACGCGGCACCCAGGCCTGATCCGCCGGCGACCGGGAAGATCACGTCAGCGCCCTCCTGGATGAAGGTCTGGCTGATCTGCTTGCCCTTGTTCAGGTCGTTGAAGGAGTTGTTGCCCTCGTTGACGAACACGCCGCCCTTCTGGTTGTGCTCGTCCCAGCCGAGCACCTGGACGTTCTTGTGCTGCTGCTTGTTGAAGTACTGCACGCCTTCCCAGAAACCGTCCATGTAGATCGTGACGGGACCGATCGGCAGACCGCCCCACGTCGCTACCTTGCCGGTCTTGCTGAAGGCCGCAGCGAGGTAGCCGCCGAGGAACGCACCCTGCGCGGTGTTGAACTGCAGGCCGTACACGTTCGGGCCGGTCGACGGCGCGTCGACCTCCGCGTAGTGCACCTTCGGGTTGGCCTTGGCGATCGCCTTGACGTTGTCGAACATCAGGCCACCCACGGCGACGATCGCCTGGCAGCCCTTCTTGGTCTCCTGGGTCAGGTTCGGCGTGTAGTCGTTACCGGACTTCGAGGGGACGTAGGAGATGTTGATGTTCGGGTTCGACTGCTTGGCCGCTGTCATGCCGGCCCAGGACGACTGGTTGAACGAATGGTCGGAGACGCCGCCGGTGTCGAGCACCATGCAGGCCTTGAGCGACGGCCCGCCCGCAGTGGTGCTGGACGAACCGGACGACGACTGCCCGGTCGTCGACGAACCGCCGCCGGGCGGGGCGGCGCTGGTGTTGCCGCCGCCGTTGCTCTTGCTGCCGCACGCGGACAGGGTCAGCGCGAGCGCGGCGACCCCTGCGATGACGGCGCTGGTAGGCAGACCACGCACGATGTTTTCCTTTCGAGAACCGGCCGACATTCGCGCCGGCGCTGGCATATCTGCGACACGGTATCGGTGCTGACGCCCCTGGCAAGGGGCCGGGCCGAGACGCATCGCATCTCGTGACCGGTTCGTTGCCATCGCGACGGGGTAGCGTCGAAGACCGTGTTCACGACTCGTCCCGAATTGCGTGGCGACTTCGGGATGGTGTCCTCGACGCACTGGCTGGCCTCGGCGGCCGGGATGGCTCGGCTCGAAGCGGGCGGCAACGCCTTCGACGCGGCGGTGGCCGCGGGCTTCACCTTGCAGGTGGCTGAACCCCATCTGAACGGACCCGGCGGCGACCTGCCGTTGATCTTCGCCGGCCCAGACCGCGAACCGACCGTTCTGTGCGGTCAGGGGCCCGCGCCGCTCGGCGCCACGATCGCCCATTTCCGCGACCTGGGGCTCGGACTGATCCCCGGCTCGGGATTGCTGGCTGCGGCCGTCCCGGGCAGTACGGCCGCCTGGCTCACGCTGCTGCGCGACCACGGCACCGCCACCCTGCGCGACGTGCTCGAGCCCGCGATCCACTACGCGACTCACGGCATCCCCGTGTTGCCGCAGATAGCGGCGACCATCGCGCGGGTGGCCGACCTGTTCCGCGAGCAGTGGCCGACCTCGGCCGAGGTCTATCTCGGTGCCGGCGAGTGGCTGCGCAACCCCGCGTGGGCCGACACCCTGCAGCGGCTCGTGCGCGAGGCGGAAGCCGCCGGCGCTGACCGCGAGGCGCAGATCCAGCACGCCCTCGACTCGTGGCAGCGCGGCTTCGTCGCCGCGGAGATCGACGCGTTCGCCCGCACACCGCTGTGGGACTCGTCCGGCGAACCGCATGCCGGTGTGCTGACCGCGCAGGACATGGCCGACTGGACGCCTGACTACGAGCCGCCGGTGACCTTCGACTTCGCCGGGCTGACGGTGTGCAAGACGGGACCGTGGGGACAGGGACCGGTGCTCTTGCAGCAGCTCTCCCTGCTGGCCGGATTCGACCTCACGCCGGGCACCGCCGATTTCGTCCACACCGTCGTCGAGTGTTCGAAGCTCGCGTTCGCCGATCGCGAGGCGTGGTACGGCGATACGCCCGAGGTGCCGATGGCCGGGCTGCTGGCCGACGAGTATGCCGACTACCGCCGCACTCTCGTCGGCGCGACGGCCGATGACCGGCTACGTCCCGGCACGCCGTTCGGACGGACGCCGACGCTGCCCGACCTCGTCCTCACCGCGGCCGAGCGAGCCGACGCCGACGACGAGTACGACCCGACCACGTCCGAGCCGACGGTGTCGCGCACCGGTGAGACGCGCGGCGACACCTGCCACGTGAGCGTGGCCGACCGCTTCGGCAACCTGGTCTCGGCAACGCCGAGCGGTGGCTGGCTGCACTCGTCCCCGGTCATCCCGGCGCTCGGTTTCCCGCTCGGGACGCGCGTGCAGATGGCGTGGCTGCAGGAGGGGCTGCCGAACACCCTGCGTCCCGGCCGCCGTCCGCGCACGACGCTCTCGCCGAGCCTGGCGTTGCGCGACGGGGTCGCGTCGCTGGCGTTCGGGACCCCGGGCGGCGACCAGCAGGACCAGTGGCAGCTGGGGTTCCTGCTCAACCACGTGCTCGGCGGGATGAACCTGCAGGAGTCGATCGACGCGCCCGCGTTCCACACCACGCACTTCCCGAGCTCGTTCTATCCGCGCGAGGCGCACCCGCGCCAGGTGGTGCTCGAGGAACGCTTCGGGCCGGACGTGATCGCCGACCTGCGCGGCCGCGGCCACGACGTCGTGGTCAGCGGCCCGTGGTCACTCGGACGGATGTGCGCCGTCAGCCGCGACCCGGCCGGCAAGCTCGGCGCCGCCGCGAACCCCCGCGGGATGCAGGGGTACGCGGCCGGCCGCTAGCCGATTGCGCCCCGTCCCAAGGTTGAGTGGCGCGTTTCGATGGTGAGTGGCGCGAGATTTCGCGCCACTCACGGGCAGAACGCGCCACTCGACGTGGACGGGCGTGGGACCGTCGCGCGCTGCACTCCGATCAGCCGAACTCGGGACCCACCTCGCGCAGCGCCGTGGCGACCGACGCCAGCACCGGCTGCGGCAGTTCGTTGTCCGCAGTCAGCTGCGCTTCGAAGCTGCGCCGCAGGTCGCGCGCCAGGACGTCCATGCGTTCACCCACCACGTCGGCTGCCGGCTTGGCCGAGGGTGGAGCGTCGTCGAGCGGCACGGTGAGTGCGACGAGCGGCTGGAGCAGGCGGTCGAACATGTCGGCATCCGCCCGCCGGACGGCACCGAGCAGATCGTCCCAATGCCGGTGCGCGAGGCGCGAGAGGTACTCGCCGAACTCGCGCGCCGCGGCATCGCCGGCGCTCGCGCTGATGGCATCGATGGCGTCGACGATCGCGCGAGCCTCCGCGAGCAGCCGACGCACGTCGTCGACGCCGGGATTCGGTGCGGTCATGAGCCGCTCCCTTCCGGAACCGGGGCGATGGACCATTCGCCGTCGCCGGGACCCAGCTTGCCCGGCTCGGTCCAGATCTGCGTGCCACCGCCGGGCAGGTAGTGGTCGGTGGAACCCGTCCCCCACTGCGGCGCGGCCGGCCCCGAGTAGACCGGGACGCGCTGCGACGGCGTGAACGCGACGATCCCGTGATCGCCGTTCCACTCGTTCTTGACGGCAAGATCGCTGCGCAGCTCGCCCGTCCCGCCGCGGGGTGGAGTCGGCGACCAGAACGACCCGTTCGGGTAACTGCCGTCGCCGACCCACCGGTAGTAGGTCTGGCCGGGTTCGAGGTAGGTGGGGGTGACCTCGCCCTGGAAGGTGCTCAAGGCGCGGTCGGGCAGCGGCGGGTGCGCGCTCGCGTCTCCGACGACGCGGCTCGTCGTGCGGGGCAGCGCCCCGGGGACGGCCTCGCCCTCGAGGGCGCTGGACTCGTGCTGCAGATACGGGTAGTCCGACGAGCTGAGCTTGCCGGTCGCATTCGGCAGGTGGGTCGCGTTCTCGAGGTCGCCGGCCAGGTTGGCACCGGCCCCGCCGCCGGACGCCGCAGCCGGCGTGGTCGCGCCGCCCGCGCCGTGGACGCTGGGTGTCTCGTCGGCGTGCTTGCCCGCCTTCTCGAGGTCGGCCGCGGCCTTCCCGTCGTGGGTGGTCAGGTCGTCGACGGCCTGCTTGAGCCGCGTGCCGGTGTCTTCGAAGAAGTGCCCGACCGACTTCGCCGCGTCGATCACGGCCTGTTCGACCTTCTTGGCGGCGTCCTCGAGCGCTTGGACGATTGCGTTACTCAAAGCTCATCCCTCCCGCGGCGGAGGTGAATTCGTTGGCGTGGCCGGCAACGGTCTGCGCGTGCTCGTCCAGCTTCTGGACGTAGCCGAGCACGGCGCTGGGCGAGATCGTGACCGAACTTCCCGCAGCACCGCCGCCGCCCGCTGGGACGCCGAGCGCATCGGCAACGCCCTGGTAGACGAGACCGGAGACCGCCTGGGCGACCTTGTCGATCAACGGGCCGACAGCGGCGTCGATGATCTGGCCCTCGACGTATTGCAGCAGTTCCTGCTCGAGGAACTTGACCAGCTGCTGGCCCTCTTCCTCGATCAGTGCCGCGACCGCCTCGGACGCGCCGAGGGTTTCGATGGCGGCGGCCTGCGCGGCGAGGAATTCGGCGGCCATGACGACGAGCTGCGCGATGGCCTCGGTCTTCATGCCGATGATGACGTCGGCGCCGGCATCCATAGCGGTCGACACCAGCTGGCAGCCGGTGATCAGCTCGGACATGTGGGAGTCGGACTTGGCGCCCCAGGTCGCGAGCAGTTGCTCGTAGCCCGCGCCCTGGTAGGCCTGCCCGAGCGATTGCACGGTGCTCGATGCGTCCTGCTGGGTCTGCTGCAGGGACTGCCCGAACTGGGCGACGTGTTGGCCGAACTCGCGGACCTTGTCCTCGTTCACGTTCGGCCAGTTGATCCCGATGAAGCCGAGGAAGTCGGCCACGGGGCCGGGAAGCTCAATCGCCATTGCGGGTCACCGCCCGCGCCCGGCGAACCCGTCACCGGCATCGTCGGCGGCTTCGTCGGCCACTTCGTCGGCAGGTTCGTAGGCTGGGTCGTCGGCTGCGTCGCGCTGCGAAGCCGCGGCCAGGTCGCGCTCCTGCCGCAGCAGGACGGCCTCGGCGGCGCTGTCGGGGCCGACGATCTCGACGACGTCCTGGCGGGCTCGCTCGAGCGCGTTGACGCGCCCGGTGCGCGCTGCGGTCAGGATGTCGCGCGCCAGCTCGTCCATGCCGCGGGCGTTGGCCGACGGCGTGAGTTGGAGGCCGGTGAGGACGCCGTTGGCGTCGACGGTCGCGGTGACTGCGCCGTCGCCGGTTGTGGCGGTGGCGGTTGCGCTGAGGATGGCCGTCTTCGCGGCCTCGGTGCGTTGTCTGAGTTCTCGTGCACGCGCGGCGAAGCGCGCCACGGGGTCCGGCCCAGAGGGCAGGACGGAACCAGTTCCGGTCATGCCGAACTCCTGCAAAGGGTCATCGACACCACCGGTCACGCGCACGGCGGACCGGAGCTGTCGAACTACGTGAAAGTTGTGAAAGCCGAGCTGTATAGGGACGTACCGAATGGGTCGAACTATCAGAATGTGCGCTTACTACACCTGACCTTGCCACGTTTTCGGGTCGCGCGCGACGGCAACGGCTCAGTCGAGATCGCGGCGCCGTAACCCGTAGGCGGTCACCGCTGCCCCGGCGACAGCACCGGCACCGACAAGCGCCGCGCCCACTGCGGCCGGCGACAACGGGACGGACGCGTCCGCCGCGGGTTCGTCGGGTTCGCCGGGTTGGTGCACGACCGGCACCGAGCCCTCGGCGAAGGCCAGCGGATTGGTCAGCTCGGCCGTCCACGCCACGCAGAACAGCAGCCAGCGCGTCACCAGTTGGATCCACACCAGCACGGCGAGCAGCGCGGCGAACGGCCCGGCGGTCGCGCTGTTCGACGCGGACGCCGCCACCGTGTACGTGCCGACGATCTTCAGGATCTCGAAGCCGACGGCTGCCAGGATGGCGCCGCGGATCCCGACGCGCACGTGCACCGTGGCCTCGGGCAGGCGCGTGAGCACGAAGAAGAACATCACCGCGTCCGCCGCGAGGGCGACCGCGATGCCGATGACGCCGAGCAGCGTGCCCATTCCCGGGACGTTGTCGAGGCCGAGCGAGGACAGGATTTCGTTCGTGAACGCGGCCCACGCGGCCGTGATGCCGAGCGAGACGAGCAGCGCAGCTCCGAGCGCCGCGAGCACGCCGAGGTTGTAGAGCCGCTGCTTGATCGGGTTCTGCTTGCGGGGAGGGACCTTCCAGATCGCGTCGATGGAGCTGCGCAGGTTGCCGATCCACCCGAGACCGGTGAGCGCGACGCCTGCGATGCCGACGATGCCGACACTGGCGCGAGCGTTGATCGCTGACTTGATCGAGTCCTTCAGCGTCGTGCCGACCTGGCCGGGCGCGTTGGCACTGATCTTGTCGAACAGGCTCTGCAGCGTGTCGGGGTGTCCGTGCAGGACGAAGCCCAGGATCGACACCGCGAGCAGCAGCAGCGGGAAGAGCGCGAGGAAGCTGAAGTAGGTGATCGCGGCCGCGTACAGGTTGCCGTTGGTGACGCGAAGGCGTTCCCAGGCGGCGGCGAATTGCTTGATCCACGCGCGTTGTTTCATGCGCGTGGCCTACCCACAAACGCGGTTCGGTTAGTCGTCGGCCCGCCCGAGCGGGAACTCGCGGCGCCACTGCCAGCGCTGATCCGCGTCCCGGGAGAACAGGACGAACGCCGTCACCTCGAAACGGGCGATGAACCCGGCGAGGCCGTCGTAAGCGGCGTCGAGCGCGAGGTCGTCGATGTCGTGCGCGATCGTCACGTGCGGGTGGTAGGGGAAGTCGAGGGTGCGTTCGAGTGGACCGCGGCGGATCGCCGATTCGAGTTCCTCGCAGTCGCCGACGCCCCGCGCCACCTGCACGAACACGACCGGAGTCGTCGGACGAAACGTCCCGGTCCCGGCCAGGTGCATGAGGAACGGACGCCCGTGCAGCGCCACGTCCTCGAGGTGTTTCTCGATGTCGGGCAGGTCGCCGGGCTCGACCGCGGTCGGCGGCAGCAGCGTGACGTGCGGGAAGACACGGTCGGCGGCCGGGTCGCCGACGCGGTCGCGCCACGCGGACAGCACCGCCGCATGCGGTTGGGGGATCGCGACTGCGACCCCGAGCAGCAGTGCGTCGCTCACCGCGCCGAGCCCGGCAGGAAGCCGACCCGGCGATACGCCTCGGCCAGCGTCGGACCCGCGACCGCACGCGCCCGCTCGGCGCCGGCGGCGAGGATGCGGTCGAGCTCGGCGGGGTCGTCGAGCAGCTGCTTCGTGCGCGCGGCGAACGGCTCGGCGAACGCGACCACCGCCTCGGCGACGGCGACCTTCAGGTGGCCGTATCCCTGGCCCTCGAAGTCCTTGGCCACGGCTTCAGGTGTGCGGTCGGTGACCGCTCCGAGGATCGCGAGCAGGTTCGACACGCCCGGCTTCGTGGTCGGGTCGTAGCGCACCTCGGTGTCGGTGTCGGTCACGGCGCGCTTGATCTTCTTGGTCAGCGTCGCGGCCGGGTCGAGCAGGTAGAGCGTCCCGGCCTCGCCGAGCGACTTCGACATCTTCGCGGTGGGGTCCTGCAGGTCGAGCACCTTGGCCGATCCCGCCGGGATGAACGCGTCCGGGACGGTGAACATCTGCCCGTAGCGCGAGTTGAAGCGCTGCGCGAGATTGCGGGTGAGCTCGAGGTGCTGGCGCTGATCCTCGCCGACCGGCACGCGATCGGCCTGGTAGAGCAGGATGTCGGCCGCCTGCAGGACGGGGTAGGTGAACAGCCCGACCGCGAAGTGCTCGGCGCCGGTGCGCGCCGACTTGTCCTTGAACTGGGTCATCCGGCTCGCCTCGCCGTAGCCGGTCAGGCATTCGAGCACCCACGACAGCTGCGGGTGCTCGGGGACGTGGCTCTGCACGAACAGCGCACACCGGTCGGGGTCGAGGCCGGCGGCGAGCAGTTGCGCGGCGGCGATGCGCGTGCGGCTGGTCAGCTCGTCCGGCGGCGGCGGATCGAGGGTGATCGCGTGCAGGTCGACGACGCAGTAGAACGCGTCGTGGTCGTCCTGCAGGGCGACCCACTGCTTGATGGCGCCCAGGTAGTTGCCGAGGTGGAACGAGTCGGCCGTCGGCTGGATGCCGGAGAGGACGCGCGGACGATCAGCCATGATGCTCGATTGTGGCACCCGCGTGATCCTGCGCCGGCTCGGTGGTGACCGATGGCTCAGGAGTAGGCGGGGTCACCCGCACGCGCGCCACGCGTCGCCCGTCGATCTCGACGACGTCGAGCAGGTAACCGTCGTGGCTGACCCGGTCGTGCAGTTGCGGCAGGCGTCCGAGCTCGGCCATCACCCAGCCACCGAGCGTCGCGTAGGGGCCCTCGGGCAGTTCCAGGCCGGAGACCTCGGCGACCTCGTCCAGGTTCTCCTTGCCGTCGAGTTCGACCACGCCGCCGGACAGACGCCGCGGCTCGTCGGCGTCCGGCACGCCGCCCTCGTCGCGGATGTCGCCGATGACCTCTTCGACGAGATCCTCGAGGGTGACGATGCCGTCGGTGCCGCCGTACTCGTCGACCACGATGGACAGGTGGTGACCCTCGCGGCGCATCTCGGACAGCGCGTTGAGCACGCGCTTGCTGCCAGGCATCACCTTGACGTCGCGGGCGATCGCGCCGACGGTGCGGTCGCGCGACGACCGTGCGTCGCCGAGCACGAGGTCGCGGATGTGCACGTAGCCCAGCACGTCGTCGTAGGTACGTCCGACGACCGGGTAACGCTCGTGTGGTGCGTCCGAGGCCAGCTTGGTCGCCTTGCTGACGGTCAGGGTCGCCTCGAGGAAGACCACGTCGGTGCGGGGCACCATGATCTCGCTGATCGAGCGCTCGCCCGCCGCGAACACGTCGTCGATGAGGCGGCGCTCGTCATTCGACAGCGACTCGTGCGCCGCGACGAGGCCGCGCAGTTCGTCCTGGGTGATCGGCTCGCGACCGGCATTCGGATCGCCGCCGAGCAGGCGCACCAGCCCGTTCGTCGACCGCGACAGCAGCCAGATGACCGGACGGAAGAAGCCGGCGACCTTGTTCAGCGGTGGGCCGAACAGCTTCGCGGTGCCCTCGGTGCGTTGCAGCGCGAGCCGTTTCGGCGCGAGCTCGCCCACGACGAGGGTGACGAAGGTGATGATCAAGGTGACGCCGACGACGCCGGTCGCGGCAGCCAGCCCGTCGCCCCAGCCGTGGTCGACGAGGAAGTTCTTCGCCGCGTCCGAGAGGGTGACCGCGCCGAATGCGGACGAGAGCAGCGCCGTGGTGGTGACACCGATCTGCACGGCGGCGAGGAACCGGTTCGGCTCGCTGATCAGCTTGGCGACGATCGCGCCGCGCCGTCCCGACTCGGCGAGCGCACGCACCTGCCCCTCGCGCAGCGAGACCAGCGCGATTTCGGCGGCGACGAAAAGCCCCTCGATGAGGATCAGCAACAAGACGATGCCGATGTTCAGCAGCGTCTGGCCATTCACAGGCTCAGTGTAGGGACAGCCCTACCTACCTCAGGCGGTCGCGACCCTGCGCCGGCCGGTCGGTGCGGCCGCCGACGACGGTGAGCGGCAGGCGGCTGACCGCGGCGCTGCCACGCAGTAGCAGGCGGCTCACGTGCTTCGGGTCGTCGAACATCGGCACATGACCCGCGCCGCGGATGACGAGATGGTCGGCGTTCGGCAGCACGGCGCGGGCGACCTCGGCCTGCCAGGGCGGCAGGACGAGATCGCGCCCGGCCCACGCGATCGTGACCGGGATGTGCCGCGAGATCTCGCCCGTGAACGGTGTCGCGGCGTCCAGCAGTAGCGGGAGCGCGGGCATTGCCCGACGGAACCCGCGGATGTCGCCGAGCGTGGCATCGGAGGGCACGCGGGCGGGGTGCGACATCAGCGCGCTGTAGACGACGCGACGTCCGGCTCGGCTGAACGCGAGGCGGTCGGCGCGTGAACCGAGCCGCGCGACGACCGCGGCCGCCGAGGTGAAGATGCGGCGGGTGTGCGCGAAGGACTTGTCGGTGCGCCAGAATCCGGCGGGCGAGAGCGCGGTGACGCTGCGGGCATGCCCGTTCACGGCGGCTTCGAGGGCGATCCGGCCGCCGAGGGAGTTACCGGCGACGTGCGGGCGGTCGAGACCCTCTGCGTCGAGAAACTCCTTGAACATGTCGCGCAGCACGTCCGGCACCGGACGGCCGTTGGTGACCAGGTCAGGCGACTGCCCGTGGCCGGGGAGATCGACGAGAATCACCTCGCGGTGCACCGCCAGGTCGTCCAGAACGGGGTACCAGGCCTGGCGTCGGTGCGTCAGGCCGTGAATGAGAACCAGGGGCTCGCCGGAACCGTGTCGTTCGCAGGCGAGCATTCGGTTCTCCGTCCGTCGCGTTCACCAAACTGTGCGTTGGTGATAACCCGGACGATACATACCCGTAACGCGGTGTCCTAGTGACTCAGCTCACGTCCGCAAGGGTGCTCCGCGAGCCGACTCGCCTGAATACGGCAGTGACGCACGTCCTACTGTGCTCCTAATGTGCATAGGCATGACCGAGGCACGCACCCCTACGGCAGTGGACGCGATCGCCGACCGTTACCTCGACGAGTCCGCTGCACACGACCCGATCACCGCCACCTACATCGGCTTCACCGGGCACGACGATTGCCTCCCGGCGCTGGATCCCGACTGGTTCGCGCAGCGCGCCGAGTTGCGTGCCAGCACGCGACGCGCCCTGCAGGCCGCCGAGCCCGCCGACGCCAATGATCGGGTGACGGTCGCCGCGCTCGACGACGAGTTCGACGTGGCCGTGGCGCTGCGCGCACTCGGCGAGGAGGAGTCCGACCTCAACAACGTCGCGTCGCCGGTGCAGAGCCTGCGCGACGTGTTCGACCTGATGCCGACCGACACCGTCGACCACTGGGCGATCGGAGCGCGCCGGCTCGCCGCCCTGCCGGCATCGGTCGACGGCTACATCGCTTCGCTGCGCTACGCCGCCGACCGGGGGCACGTGCGCGCCCGCCGCCAGGTGGAGGTGGCGATGAAGCAGTGCGCCGACAACGTCGGACCGGATGGATTCTTCGGACGCTGGGCCGGCCACGCTGCGGTTGCCGAGGGCGAGCTGCCCGACTCGTTGCGCGCGGAGCTCGTCCGCGGCGCGGAGCTTGCCAGCGACGCCTACACCGCACTCGAGACGTTCCTGCGCGATGAGTTGCTGCCGCGGGCCGGCGAGCGCGAGCCGTTCGGCCGCGAGCGCTACGTCCCGAACTCGCGTCAGTTCCTCGGCGCCACGATCGACATCGACGAGACCTACGCCTGGGGGCAGGAAGAACTCGCCCGCATCGTCACCGAGATGGAGCAAACGGCCGATCGCATCAAGCCGGGCGCGTCCGTCCCTGAGGCGATCGAGTTCCTCGACAACGACAGCTCGCGGCACCTGGAGGGCACGGACGCCCTGCAGGCATGGATGCAGCAGAAGTCCGACGCCGCCGTCGCTGCGCTTGCCGGTTCACACTTCGACATCCCCGATCCGATCCGCGTCCTCGAATGCCACATCGCGCCGACCACCAACGGCGGCGTCTACTACACCGGGCCGAGCGACGACCTGGTCACCCGTCCCGGACGGATGTGGTGGTCGGTCCCGAAGGGCGAGACCTCGTTCGGGACGTGGAAGGAACTGACCACCGTCTATCACGAGGGCGTGCCCGGCCATCACCTGCAGATCGCCCAGACGGTGTACCGGCGCGACCTGCTCAACAACTGGCGCAGGCTCGGCTGCTGGACGAGCGGTTACGGCGAGGGCTGGGCGCTCTACGCCGAGCAGCTGATGGCCGATCTCGGGTTCCTGGACGATCCCGGCGACTACATGGGCATGCTCGACGCCCAGTCGCTGCGTGCGGCCCGCGTCGTGCTCGACATCGGCATCCACTGCGAGCTGGACGCCCCGGCATCGGTCGGTGGCGGCGCGTGGACCTACGACAAGGCGTGGGAGTTCCTGGGCCGGCACTGCCACTCGGCCGAGGGCGTGCGCCGCTTCGAGCTCGACCGCTATCTGGGTTGGGCAGGACAGGCACCGGCTTACAAGGTCGGGCAACGGGCGTGGCTGCAGCTGCGCGACGAGGTGCGCGCCCGCGAGGGTGACGGATTCGACCTCGCGCACTTCCACCGCCGCGCGCTCGACCTCGGCGCCGTCGGGCTCGATGTGCTGCGGTCTGCATTGTTGGGCGGTTTCGCGTAACCAGGTCCGCGCTGTACGCGGTTCAATGTGCTCGTGCTCGTCGAGCGGGAGGCGCAGCTTCGGACGATGTCCGCGCTGCTCGACGACGCCGCAGCCGGACACGGAAGCGTCGTGCTGGTCAGCGGCGAGGCCGGCGTCGGTAAGACCACGCTGACGCGCGCCGCGATCGAGCAGGCCGGCGATCGCTTCGTCGTGCGCCGCGGAAGCTGCGACGACCTGACCACGGCGGCAGCGCTCGGCCCGTTGCTCGAAGCCGTCCCGGAACTCGGCGAGCTCGCCGCGTCCGACGCCGACCAACACGTCCTGCTCCGGACACTGCTCGGCCGGTTCCGGAGCGCCGCGCCGACGCTGCTCGTCCTCGAGGACGTGCACTGGGCCGACGGCGCGACGCTGGACGCGGTGCGCTATCTCGGCCGCCGCATCGACGACCTCGCCATGCTGGTCGTGGCGACCTATCGCAGCGAGTCGGTCGCGGGGCGGCCGCCACTGCAGCGGTTGTTGGGCGAGCTGACGGCGGCTCGACGTGTCGAGCTCGAACCGCTCAGCGCGGACGGAGTCGCCGCGCTCGTTGCCTCGGACGCGTCGGGCGCCGACCCGCACGTGCTGCACGCCGAGACCGGCGGCAATCCGTTCTACGTCACGGAGGTGCTGGCCGGGGCAGGCCGGGACGTGCCGGCCACCGTGCGCGACGCCGTGCTTGCCCGCACCGCCGGGCTGTCGACCGGGGCGCACGACGTGCTGGCGGCGACGGCCGTGCTCGGTCGAGCGCCGCTGGCTGCGATCACCGCCGTCGCCGGTGGCGCGGCCGGCGATGTCGACGAGTGCGTCGAGAACGGCGTGCTGGTGTGGGACGGCGCCGAATGCACGTTCCGGCACGAGCTTGCGCGCCGCGCCGTCGACAGCACGCTCGGCCCGGGGGTGCGTGCCGAGCTCCATCGCCGCGCTCTCGCCGTCCTGGTCAATGCCGACGACCGCCGCCTCGCCCACCACGCGGTCGGCGCCGGCGACACCGTCCAGGTGCTGCGTCACGCGGTCGCCGCAGCCGATCGGGCGGCGCGGCTGGGCGCGCACCGAGAGGCGGCCGAGCAGTACCTGGCCGCGCTCGAGCACGGCGATCCGGACGACGAGCGGCGCATGCGGTTGCTGCAGGCACGCTCGTACGAGTGCTATCTGACCGACCAGGTCGACGTTGCGCTCGCCGCACGGTTGCAGGTCCTCGAGCTGGCCGAAGCGTCCGGCGATCCGGCCACGATCGGCGACACGGCACGGTGGCTCTCGCGGTTGTGCTGGTATCTCGGCCGCAACGCCGAGAGCGAGCGCTACGCGCAACGGGCCGTCGAAACGCTGACGCCGCTGGGCGATTCGTCCGCGCTCGCCATGGCGATCAGCAACGTTGCCCAACTGCGCATGCTTGCCGGCGACAACCCGGCGGCGATCGCGTCCGGACGTCAGGCGCTGGCCGTTGCGCGCGCAGTCGGCGACAAGGACACCGAGATCCATGCGCTCAACAACGTCGGGACGGCGACATTCGCGGCCGGCGACCGGATCGAAGGCGTCCACCTCCTGGCGCGCAGCCTCGACCTGGCGCTCACCGCCGACGCCCACGAACACGCTGCGCGCGCGTACACGAATCTGGTTTCGCTCTCGGTGCAGACGCGTGATTACGCGGCGGCCGAGCGGCACGCGCGCGCCGGGATCAGCTACTGCATCGAGCGGGATCTCGATTCGTGGCGGTGCTACATGTCTGCCGGACGCGCGCGGGCGCTTCTCGAGCAGGGCGACCTCGACGGCGCCGCGGCCCTGAGCGCCGAGGTGCTCGGCGACGCCAACGTATCGCCGATCACCCGGATCGGGGCGACGACGGTGGCGGCGACGGTCGCGGCACGGCGCGGCGAAGCGGTCGATCTCGACGAGGTGCTGGCGCTCGCAGTTCGGACGGGCGAGGCACAGCGGCTCGTACCGGTGGCCGTGGCGCGGGCGGAGGTTGCGTGGCTGGCGGGCCGCGAGGCCGACATCGTCGCCGAGGTCGAGCACGCGTGGGCGCCGGCCCTGGCCGAGGGCAACGGCTGGTATCTCGGCGAATTGTCGTGGTGGCTGACGGTGGCGGGTTCGCCGCGCCCGGTCGCGGCCGACCTGGCACGTCCGTTCGCGCTCATGCAGGCCGGTGAGTGGGCCGAGGCCGCGCAGGCGTGGGACGAGCTCGGTTGCCCGTTCTGGGCAGCCACGGCCCTGACCCGGCTACCGGATCTCGAGCCGTCCCGCCGCGCGCTGGAGCTGGTCAGGAAGGCCGGCGCGTCCGCGTTCGAGCACGCGGTGCTGCGCGCCCGTGCCGCTGCTGGGCTGGCCGTCCCGCGCGGGCCACGCCGCGCACATCGCAACCTGCCGCACCAGCTCACCGCACGCGAGCTCGAGGTGCTCAGGCTGCTCGCCGACGGGCTGTCGAACGCCGAGGTCGGCGCGACGCTGTTCCTGTCGCAGAAGACCGTCGGCCACCACGTGTCGTCGGTATTGCGCAAACTGGGCGAACCGAGCCGCAGCCGCGCCGTCGCGGCCGCCCGGCGCGAGGGCATCGTCGGCCCAACATAGGGAATGTGCCCGATGTGGCGCGCTTGCCGGATCGATTCACTGGAACGCGTCGGGCAACACGGCTCGACACGCTCACACAGGGGAGTCGTCATGGCGCTGTTCATGGACGTGCACAACATCGACGGTCCGGTCACCGAGGGTGACGTCGCCATCGCCCACAAGGCCGACCTGGCCAAGCAGGACGAGCACGACGTGCACTACGTCCGCTACTGGGTCTCCCCCGAGCAGGGCAAGATCTTCTGCCTCGTCGAGGCACCCAGCGCCGACGCCGCGGCCACGGTCCACCGCGAGGCACACGGCCTCGTCGCCGACGAGATCTACCCGGTTTCCGAGGGCGAATAGCTCACACAAACCCAGACCTCAAGCCTGAGTTACAGTTCCGTCCGACCAAAATCCGGCCCGGAAATTGGTCAGACGGGACTGTAACTCAGGTGAGTCAGGCGTTAGAACCGAGCTTGGCCAGTTCGCTCTCGACCATCTGCTCGTGCTCCTCCTCGGCCTGCTTCGCACGGCGCGCGCTCCAGTAGCCGGCCATCAGGAAGATCAGCGGGATGAACACGATCTCGCCGCCGACCGAGACCCAGAAGTAGTGCTGCCACTGCTTGGGTGAGTCAGCAGCCGCCTTCTGGACGGACGGACCGTTGGCCTGCAGATACTTCAGGTCGGCCACGACCTTCGGGGTCTGCAGCGCCGGGCCGTACTTCTTCAAGAACGCGAGGTCGGACGCCGGGACGGCACCGAGCGCCTTGAGCTGCGCTCCCGCCGCGAGCACTTTCGCGCCGTTCTGCTGCACAACAAGTAACTGCGCGACGGGGATCGTGCGCAGGTCCTTGATGTCGGCGATCGCCTGCGCCTGGGAGATGTGCAGCTTCGCGACGATCTCGCTGACGGCCGTGGAGAGCGCCTTCGTGTCGGTCGGGTTGGTCAGCAGCGTCGCAGCCGTGGCCGTGTCGATCGCGGCGCCCGCCTGCAGTGCCGGCCCGTGCTGCGCGTTCACCGTGACCACCGTGGTCACGTCGCCCGCACTGACGCCGGTGAGCTCACTGAGCGCCTTGATCTGCGCGTTCGCGTCGTTCGGGTTCGCCCCGAGCGCCGCCTGTGTCGCGGGATCGATCTTCGCCGCCGTCGCAAGTTGCGTCTTGTACTTCGCTGCGAGCGACTGCACCTTCGGGACGATCGTCGGATCGGCTGCGACCGCCTGGACGACCGCACGTTGATCGGCGGACAGCGTCGGATCGTCCAGCGCACCCTGCACGGACGCGCCCTTCTCGACCAAGGTCGTCACCGTGTCGACGACGTGCGGGACGAAGAACACCGAGATCGCGATGACGATGCGGATGACCAGGCCCCACACTGCGAGTCCGGTCGCGGTCAGCGCGGGATTGCGCCGCTCCACGGTCTCGGTGAAGCTCGCCATCCACGGCGCGTAGGCGACGCCGAGGAACACCGCGAGCAGGCTGACGATCACCACGAACGTGTAGTAACTCGTGTGCGGATGCGTCGCGCGCGACAAGAAGATGATCGTCATGACGATCGCGCCGACGGCGCCGATCACCATGAACGGCTTGCGCACCCGCAACTTGTCCGACGCGAAGCCGATCAGCAACAGCGCCACCGCGTTGAAGGCCCAGTTCCAGTTGCCGAGGCCGTTGGCGTCCTTCTGGCTGAAGCCGAAGATCGTCTGGAAGTAGACCGGGAAGAACCCGACGGCCAGGTAGTAGATGATCAGGAACACGCTGATCGCGAAGGCCGACAGGATGATGTCGGCCTTGAGCATCTGGCGGAACGGGCTGCGCAGCGACGCCTCGACGTCGATCCCCTTCGCCCGAGCTTCGATCAGTGCGCGGTCGCGCGCGCTGACCATCAACTGGTCACGCAGGTTCGGCGCGAGTTCACGCAGGAACACCGCCGACAGCCCGGCGACGATCAGTCCGACGATGCCCGAGGCGATGTAGTGGTCCTGCCAAGCGGTGCTGTCGCTGGTGTTGCTGACCTCGACGCTGACGACGAGGCTGCCGAGGACGGGGCCGAGCGTCCAGAAACCCATCGCGGACGCCCGTCCGAGCTGTGGACTGAAGTCTCGGATCAATGCCGGCGTCGCGACCAGGATGATGCCTTCGACGAGGCCGATCAGGACGAACACGATGCCGAAGCCGAGCTTGCTGTGCACGAGCGGGATGCCGAACAGGCAGAGCAGCCCGACGACGAACAGTCCGACAGTGATGATGTTGACCCGGCCGTAGCGGTCGGCTGCTCCCGTTACGAACGATGCGGCGGCGCCGAGGATGTAGCCGACGACGCTGATGTTCACGTAGTAGACGAAGGACATGTGGTACTCGGCGAGGATGTGCGTCGCGAGCGCCCCGGCCAGATAGAACTGGTAGTAGAGGACGATCGTCGCGAGCACCACGATGCCGAGGCAGCTGAAGCGCACGCGGCCGGTCGGGTAGTGGTCGAGCTGGCGGTTCCAGAAGCTGGATCGGGCCGACGGCGCGGCGGCGGGAAGTTCGGACGTACCTGCGCTCATCGAGCGCCCTCCAAGTGTGATCTGATGCACTCTTGTGAACACCCGTTTATATCCAGCAAGGGGCGATCGGGTCAATGATCGCGATCGTCTCGTAACGGTCTTTCACGCCGCATTCTCCGATCAGCCCGATCTCGAGGCGCTGTCGGCAGCGGCCCTGCGGGTGCTCGCCAGCTCGGCGGCGCTGTTCTACCAGCACGGCGCCGCCAACACGTCCGTGCGCGATCTGACCAAGGCGTGCGGGCTGTCACCCGGCGCGCTCTACAACCATTTCCCGTCGCGGGACGAGCTGCTGTTCACCATCGTTCGGCACGGCCACGACCGGATGCAGCGCCGCATCGACGCGGCGTTGGCGCTGGCGGCGAACGATCCTGTGGCGCGCTTGCGTGCCTATGTCGGCGCCTACGTGACCGGCCACGTCGACCAGCCCGAACTGGCGCAACTCGTGCGGCACGAGTACCTGAACCTCTCCCCGGCGCGCTACGCGGACATCGTCGCGCGCCGCCGGGCGATGCGGCGCATCCTGACCGGTTTCATCGCCGACGGTGCCAGGGCCGGCTGCTTCGACCTGATCGGCGACGCAGTCGGGCAGACGCTGATGGTGCTCGACATGTGCAGCCGAACCAGCGACTGGTTCGACCGCACGCGAGACACCGACACCGACCAGATCGTCGCCCGCTACGTCCAGGCAGCGTTACGCCTTGTGGGCGCCCGAAGCCGTGGTCGCTGTCGCTCCTTCGGGCTTGACCCGGCCGAACCCTCTAACAACTTGTGATCCGCCTGCGGCGAATCACAAGTTGGCGATGTCGGACTGCTTGGCGCGGACGGCTTCGGCGGCTTCCTTCAGGCCCGCGAGCTCGGTGTCCGTGAGGTCGCGCTCGACGATCTTCTTCACGCCCTCGCGGCCGATCTCGGCCTCGACGCCGAGGTAGACGCCGCTGATGCCGTACTCGCCGTCGACCCAGGCGCAGACCGGGATCTTTTCGCCGGAGTCCTCGATGACCGCGCGGGCCATGCGCGCTGCGGCGGCGGACGGCGCGTAGTACGCCGAGCCGGTCTTGAGCAGCGCGACAACCTCGGCCCCACCGTTGCGGGTGCGGGTGACGAGCTCGTCGATCTTGTCCTGGTCCATCACGTCGGTCAGCGGCTTGCCGTCGACGAAGCAGGCGGACGGGACGGGCACCATCGTGTCGCCGTGCGAGCCGAGAGTCAGCGTCTGCACCGAGCCGACCGGGACGCCGAGCGTGGTCGCCACGTTGTTGGTGAAGCGCGCGGTGTCGAGGACGCCGGCCTGCCCGAACACGCGGTTCTTCGGGAACTGGCTTGCGAGCTGGGTCAGCGCGGTCATCTCGTCCAACGGGTTCGACACCACGATGATCACCGCGTTGGGCGAGTTCTTCGCGATGTTCTCGGCGACACCGCGCACGATCTTCGCGTTGACCTCGAGCAGGTCCATGCGGCTCATGCCGGGCTTGCGGGGCAGACCAGCCGTGATCACCACGACGTCGGAGTTCGCGGTCGCGTCGTAGCCGCCGCCTTCAGCGGTGGTCGTGGCGCCTACGACAGTCGTCTCAAAGCCCTCGATCGGACGAGACTGGTTGAGGTCGAGCGCCAAACCCTCCGGCTTGCCATCGACGATGTCGGTGAGCACGACCGTCTCGAACACGTCGTACTCGGCCAGGCGCTGTGCCGTCGTCGATCCGTAGAACCCGGCTCCGACTACGGTCACTTTTCCGCGGCGGGCGTTGTCCGACATGCGTTTCTCCTCGTGTGTAGGGACGCCTGCGAGGCTAGTCCGCCTCGCTGCGCTCAGTGCAGCCGGATCGCGACAGCGACGATTACGACACCTATGGCCAAGTAGCAGAGGACGTCGAACCAGCGCGTCCGCACGGCGAGCACACCCACACGATGCGGCGGCAGCACGAGCCGCAGGCCCGCAGCAATGAACATCGCGGACGCGATGAGCGTCACCGCCGGCCGCCAGCGACCGGGCCACACGGCGAGCACTCCCGCAGCGCACGCGACGAGGAGCACGACGAGGACGAAGGGGAATTCGTCACGCAGCCAGCGTCCGTGCCGCATCGTCCGTGCCGCCATGTCCCTGCTCGTCGCGAGAAGTCGTCAGCCGCGCTCGGCGGCGTCGACGACGTTGCGCAACAGCATCGCGCGCGTCATCGGCCCGACGCCGCCGGGGTTGGGGCTCAGCCAGCCGGCCACCTCGGCAACCTCGGCAGCGACGTCGCCGGCGATCTTGCCGTCGACGCGGCTGACGCCTGCATCGAGCACCGCAGCGCCCGGCTTGACCATGTCGGCCGTGATCAGCCCGGCCGATCCGGCGGCCGCGACGACGATGTCCGCCTCGCGCACGACGGCGGCGAGATCGCGAGTGCCCGTGTGGCACAACGTGACGGTGGCGTTCTCGCTGCGGCGGGTGAGCATCAACCCGAGCGGACGGCCGACTGTGATGCCGCGTCCGACGATGACCGCATGTGCGCCGTTGATCGCCACGTCGTAGCGACGCAGCAGTTCGATGATGCCGGTCGGCGTGCACGGTAATGGTGCGGGCGTGCCGAGGACGAGCCAGCCGAGGTTGGTCGGGTGCAGCCCGTCGACGTCCTTGTGCGGGTCGACCCGCACGAGGAGTTCGTTGTCGACCCCGGCACCGAGCCCGGTCGGAAGTTGCACGAGGAACGCGGTGCATGACGGGTCGGCGTTGAGTTCGTCGATGACGGCCTCGACCTCGGCCTGCGTGGACGTCGCCGGCAGGTCACGCCGGATGCTGGCGATGCCGACCTCGGCGCAGTCCTTGTGCTTGGCGTTGACGTACCAGCGGCTGGCCGGGTCGTCGCCGACGAGGATCGTGCCCAGGCCGGGCACGATGCCGCGCTCGGCCAGCTTTGCGACGCGATCGCGCAGCTCAGCCTTGATCTCGGCCAGGGTTGCTGTGCCGTCCAGGATCCGCGCCGTCATGCTTGACGATTTTGCCAGCTGCCGGTGCCGGGTCGTCGGACGACTCCGTGGCAGCCTGTCGCCGGCCGACCACGAGGTAGACGACGCCGCACACAACCGCGTCCAAGGCGGCAGCGATCGCGACGAAATAACCGGGCTGCGGGTTGCGGGCGATGTGATAGCCCAGCGAAACGAGCGAGTCCCAGGTGAGCCCGGCCGAGAAGGTGTAGCTCTTGGGCAGCAGCCACCAGGTCAGCGCGAGGATCGCGCCGGCGCCGAGCCCGGTCGCGGTCAGGACGACTCCGTCGTGGCGGTAGGTGCGCTCCTGGTCCTTGGCGTACCAGCCGTGCCGCGGCCCGGTGATCGCCAACGCCGCAATGATCAGGACGAGCGGAGCGAGGAACCCGACGCGGCCGGCCTGCCAGCAGTACGCGGGCGAGATCGCGAGGCTGCCGCCCTGACCCGCACCGGTGGGCGCGAACCAGGGCAGCGCCGCGCCGATCGCAGCCGGGACGGCCGGGGTGAGCGGCAACCACTCGAGCGACCCGGCGAGTCGGTTCTTCGCCGGTGCGCCCGCTGCGCGTGCATGCGCTGCGCGTGCGTGCGCTGCGCGTGCGTCCGGGGCGGGGTCGGTCGCGGGCGGGTCTGGTGCGTCAGTCATCCCGACAGGCGTATCACGTCGGCGGCGGTGGCGGCTTCTGCAGTGCCGGCGGCGCGGGCGGTGGGCCGGATCGGGCGGGCTGGGTCGGCTTCGTCTGGACCATGATCAGCAGTCCGCCGACGATCGCGACCACCGCCGCGGCCGCGGACAGCCAGTAGCCGATCTGTGGACCCTTGGTCAGCGATCCGCCGGCCGCTTTCAGTCTCGCTGCGAAGTCGTCCCAGCTCAGCTCGGTGCCGTTGAGTTCGAACTTGTACTGCGAGGTCACGAAGAACCACGCGATGACCAGGCAGAGCGCCGACACGGCGCCCGCGATGATCGCGTACCGGGCAACCGAGCGCACAGGGTCTGGCGCGCTCGACAGCCGGCCGCGGGTGCGGCCCTGCAGCAGCCCGATCGCCATGATCGCGACAACCACGTTCGCGATGGGAACGACCAGCCCGATCTTGCCGTCGTTGAAGGAGTAGAGGCTGTCGAAGTCCTTGCTCACGCCGCCGGCCTGACCGTGTGGGGTGAACCAGGGTGTGAGTGCACCGATGAGGGCAAGTAGTGCGGCCGCGGGAAGCAGCCAAGTCACCGTCGGCGCCTTGGCCGCGGCGACCGTGCCCGGTGGCGGCGGCGGGACCGGCGTCTGCCCGGGCCGGCCGGGCGCGGTCGGCCAGGGCGCCCCGCCTTGCGGCGGTCCGAAGTTGGGCGGTGGCGGCGGTGGGGTGTAAGCGGACCCGGGTGGGGGCGGTGGGTATTGCGCGTCGTAGGGCGGCTGGCCGGGCTGACCGGGTGGCGGCGGGTAGGCCGTCATCGCTGTCCCTTCCTGTGGCGCGGCTGGTGCTCGCTGACCGTACCGTCGCCGGAGCGGCCGCGCGGGGACCTCGCGGGCTCACCCGATGATGACGCCGAACACCGCTGCCAATGCGATCGCGTGCTCGACATCGATGCGCGCACCGACCAGCTCGCAGTTGCGAGGGTCGAGCGTGTCGATGCGTGCGCCGCGCAGGTCGACCTCTCGAAAGACGGTCCGTCCGTACCGGGCGCCGCGCAGGTCGGCGCCGGACAGATCGGCACCGCTCAGGTCCGTCTGGACGAAGTTGGCGCCGGCGAGCCGAGCGCCCGCCAGATCCTGGGCGCCGAGCTTGGTCGCGCCGAACGAGACGCCGCTGTAGTCGCCGCCGTCGCCGAAGCTCAGCCCGCGTGCGCCGATCCGGTCGAAGGTCGAGCCCGCAAGCTTGCACCCGCGAAAGGACGCGTTGACCAGACGGGTCTGGACGAACGTCGCCGTCACGAACGCGCTGCCCTCGTGGCGCGACGCCGACAGATCGGCCTCGGTGAAGTCGCAGTCGACGAACGTGCACCCGGTCGTCACAAGATCGACGAGGTAGGCGCCGCTGAAGTCGCACCCCTCGAACTCGCGACCGTCCCAGCTCTCGCCGGAGAAGTCGGCGTCACGATAGTCGGTGCGCATGCCCGTCCCCTCTGGTCGAGTGGCGCGCTACGGCGTTGAGTGGCGCGAATTTTCGCGCCACTCACGGGCAGAAGGCGCCACTCGACGTGCTCAGTGCGCGAAGTGGCGGGTACCGGTCAGGTAGAGCGTGACGCCGTGCTCCTTGGCCAGCGCGATCGTCTCCTCGTCGCGGATCGATCCGCCCGGCTCGACGATCGCCCGCACGCCGGCGTCGATCAATACCTGCGGGCCGTCGTTGAACGGGAAGAACGCGTCGGACGCGGCGACGGATCCGGCAGCGCGCTCGCCGGCCCGCTCGACGGCGAGCTTGCACGAGTCGACCCGGTTCACCTGGCCCATTCCGACGCCGACGGTCGCCTGCCCGGACGCGAGCAAGATCGCGTTCGACTTGACCGCCCGTACGGCACGCCAGGCGAAAGCGAGGTCGGCGAGGGTCGCCTCGTCGGCCGGATCGCCGGCCGCCAACGTCCAGGACGCCGGGTCGTCGCCTGGCGCGTCGATCGCGTCGGCGGTCTGCAGCAGCATCCCGCCCGACACCGGACGCCGCTCGACGGCGGGTTGGTCCGGACGCGGCCCGGCCACCAGCAGACGCAGGTTCTTCTTGCGCCCGAGCGCCTCGAGGGCGTCGGGCTCGAAGGCCGGCGCGACGATCACCTCGGTGAAGATGTCGGCCAGCTGGGCCGCCATCTCGCCACTGACCGGACGGTTCGTGGCGATGACTCCGCCGAACGCGCTCACCGGATCGCACGCGTGCGCCTTGCGATGCGCCTCGGCGATGTCGGCGCCGATCGCGATGCCGCACGGGTTGGCGTGCTTGATGATCGCGACACACGGCTCGGTGAAGTCGTACGCGGCACGCCACGCAGCGTCGCCGTCGGTGTAGTTGTTGAAGCTCATCTCCTTGCCGGACAGCTGCTCGGCATTGGCGATGCCACCCGTCTGGCCCGGCGTGATGTAGAGCGCGGCGCGCTGGTGCGGGTTCTCGCCGTAGCGCAGCACCGCGGCCCGTTCGTAGTTGGCCGCGATCCAGCCGGGGAATCCGCTCGGCGTCCCCTCGACCTCGTCGTCAGGCGCGATCGCGTTGCCGAGCCAGGACGCGACCGCGATGTCGTAGGCGGCCGTGTGCCGGAACGCGGCGGTCGCGAGCGCCTGCCGTGCCGCGAGGTCGAACCCGCCGGCAACTACCGCGGCCAACACGTCCGGATACCTCGCCGGGTCGGTGACGACGGCGATCGAGCCGTGGTTCTTGGCGCTGGCTCGCACCATCGCCGGCCCACCGATGTCGATCTGTTCGATGATCTCCGGCGCGCTCGCGCCACTGGCGACGGTGTCGGCGAACGGGTACAGGTTCGACACGAGCAGCTGGAACGCGGCGATGCCCAGCTCGTCGATCGTCTGGACGTGCGCTGGGTCGTTCTGGTCCGCCAGCAGCCCCGCGTGCACGTGCGGGTGCAGCGTCTTGACCCGCCCGCCGAGGATCTCGGGGAACCCGGTCACGTCCTCGACCGGCGTCACCGGCACACCGAGGTCACGGATGCGCGCCGCGGTCGAACCGGTCGACACGATCTCCACACCGGCCTCGTGCAGGCCGCGGGCGAGCTCGTCCAGCCCGGACTTGTCGTACACACTGATCAACGCGCGGCGTACCGCAATTCTGGTCAACTAGCTCTCCGAAATCAGTTCGCGAATTGCCTGGACGTACAAGGGTTTCTCGGCAGCCTGGATGCGGCCGAACAGGGTGACTTCGTCGTCGTCGGGCAGCACAGGGACGGCGACCTGGGCGATGATCGCGCCCGAGTCGACACCCTCGTCGACCCAGTGCACCGTTGCGCCGGACAATTTCACGCCGGCTGCCAGCGCGGCTCGAATCGCGCGAATCCCGACGCCGGGAAACGAGGGCAGCAGCGCCGGGTGGGTATTCACCATCTTGAAACGCGTCACGACCTGGGCATCGAGGATGCGCATGAACCCCGCCAGGACGACGATGTCGGGCGCACGGTCGGCGAGCGCCTTCTCGAACGCTCGGTTCCACTCGGCTCGGTCGTCGTAGTCGGCGAACGGCACGACGAACGCGTCTATCCCGGAACTCTGCGCGCGCTCCAGCGCGCCCGTCCCGTGCCGGTCGGAACCAACGCCGACGACGGCACTGCGCAGCTGCGGATCGTCGAGGATCGCCTGCAACGTCGTGCCGCTTCCGGACGCGAGGACGACGATCCGGGCAGCCACCGCGTAACCCTATCCGGCCAGGTGATCCGGCTCGTCGGCGTCGGCGTCGGTATGGGCCGTGACGACCAACCGCCGGACGCGGGTCGTCGGGAAGAACGGTTCGTCATCGGCGCCGCCCGCCTCGTCGTCCCACTCGTCCGAGTCGTTCCAGCGGTGCCGAACCCACTGCCACCCTGCGGCCAGTCCGAGCGCGAGCAGTGCCACCGACACCGCGCTCGCGGCGACGGCTGCGCCCAATTGCCACGGCGATGCGCCGACCGTGTGCAGCCGTCCGTCGCCGACCGAGCCACCGCCCTGCCACCCGAGCACGAACATGACGAGGCCCGCGCATCCGGAACCGGCGAGCGCCGCGGCCAACCGCGACCACCACCCGTTCACCCGGCACGCATGCCGGGCGACGGCGATCCCGGCGACGAGGGGAGTCAGTGCGGCAAGCGTCCAGGCTGCCGGGTTGGGCGCTCCGGACGGGACGGCGGCGAGCACCGGGAACGCGGGCAGTAGCCCGTGCGTCGTGCTGAACAGGCCGACGTGCGTGCCCGAGCCGAGCGCGAACCCGGGCCCGGCCAGGTACGAGGCGCTCGCGATCGCGACATTCGGCGCAGCAAGCACGCCGAGGAGCAGCACCGGGACGCCGCCGAGGCCGCCGCCGACCGAATGTGACAGGCGCTCGGCCGCCGTGTGGTGCAGCACCAGCGACGCGGCGCCGAGGAGCGCACCCATCGCGAGGTAGACCAGCGCTGCGGCGGCGCCGGCTCGAAGGACGACCCGAACGAACGCCGGGATGAGTCGTGCGCACCCATCCCGCAGGGCGTCACTCGACCGGACGAACGCGATGCCGCCGGTGAGCGTGAACAGGGCAGCCGCGGCGATGCCGACCCCGAGGAAGGGCGCGCGGCTCGTGCCCAGGGTCGCGAACGGAACGGCCACGAGGCAGCCGACGGTGAAGCTGAGCATCTGCGCGAGCCCGGCGAGCAGCAGGCGGGCCGGGTCGGTTTCGCCGCAGTCGTCGGCGGCATCGGCCAGGCCGGCGCCGGCGCGCCACGCTGTGAGCCCGACGATGGCCAGCATGCCGAGCGGGAGCCACGCTGCGGTGACGCCGTCGACGGTGATGCCACCGTGCAGCGCGGCGAGGAAGGTGAGCAGACCCGCTCGGATGGCGGAGTTGGTGTGTCCGGTCGTGCCGGACACCGGCAGCCAGCACGCCGCGACGACGATGATCGACAGCGTCGCGCAGACGATGACCGCCCCGAGACCCGTCCAGACCGCGGCGGGCCATAACGACCGTCCGGCCGCGGATTGCAGCTGCTTCGGGACGACGCTGCGCCGGCCGTGGTCGGGATCGGGGTCCACAGGCGGCTGCGCCGGCCTGCTCCGGACGCCACCTCCCATCGTCACAGGCTGACAAAGGCATCCGTGGTATTGCCGCAGACGCGCCGGGGCTGCGGCGCCCGGCGGGTTGCGGCCCCGTTTTCGCGCTAATTCTGTGTGTGCGGGGGCCTTACTGCGCCGGCTCCTGCTGCCCCTGCTGGGACGGCAGCCCCCCGCCGGTCTGCTGGAAGCGCAGGAACGACACCACCGTCACGACGAGTCCGAGGGCCAGCACGATGTACCAGCTGAACCCGACGCCGCCGACAACGGCCTTGTCGTACTGGCTCTCATCGCTGATCTGGCCTGCCACCGGCGGCCAGTCGGGGACGAGGAACAGCGCCAGCAGCACGACCAGCGTCCCGAGCCCGCCGAGGCCCGCGCCGACCAGGCGGACCGAGACGGGCATGCCCAGTTGCGGCGAGAACACGGCGGTCAGCGCCGCGACAGCTGCGAGGACCAGCAGGATGACCCCGAACCAGCCGAAGAACCCGTGCCAGGCGGAGGCCGTGTCGCCGCTGCACAGCGGCTTGAGCGCCGCCGGGGCATGGGCCGCGTCGTTGATACAGGCTGACTTGATCACGCCGTTGGCGTCGTAGGTGTAGAAGGTGAAGAAGCTGAACACGAGCGCGAGCAGGGCCGCACCGGCGATCGCCCAGTCGAGTGGATTGACCGTCTTCGGGTCGACCGAGGTGCCCGGGGACGGTGCAGCGCCGTGGGACCCGTGGGACCCCTGGGACCCCGATTCGAGCCCGGATTCGCCGCCCTGGGGAGGTTCGGAAGCGGCGTTGTCGGTCATTTGGAACTACCTTCCTGCAACGCCCAAGCGCGACGATCTTGACGGGGGACGCAGCCTATCGTGCACGCGGCGCTGTGCCGGAGACAGAACAGTGCCGGGACGCGATCGCGTCCCGGCACTGTCTTTGCACGTGCTTGGCGGCTACTGCGGCGGCGGCCCGTAGCCGGGCGGCGGCTGCTGGCCAGGCGCGCCAGGAGTGGCCACCGGGGCGCTGTCCACCGATCGGCAGCTGACCACCGGTCTGCTGGAAGCGCATGAACGACAGCGCCGTGCCGGCCAGGATGAGGATCAGCCCGACCCAGAACCCGAAGCCGTGACCGGAGTCGTAGGCCGAGGACGGCACGTCGATGCCCGCATAGCTCAGTCCGGGAATCACGAAGATCGCGAGGATGGTGAGCAGCGATGCGAGTGCGAAGCAGCCGAGCCCGATGAGCCGGTTCGGGACGGGCAGCTTCACGTGCGGCATGAACAGCTCCAGCACGACCATCGCTGTTCCGACCAGCACCAGAAGGATCGCGAGCAGGGTCAAGAACCCGCCCCACGCGCTGTCGGTTGCCGAGACACACACACCAACGGTGCCGCAGCCCTTCGCGTCGTAGGTGTACCAGCTGAAGAACGAGAAGATGAACGTCAGCACACCCGCGCCGAGAATGCCCCAGTCGAGGTTGTTGATCGACTTCGGGTCGAAGTTGCTGAAGTTGCTCCCACCACCGCCACCGGGCGGCGGTCCCCACTGCCCGGGCGGTCCGCCTGGTCCGCCAGGCGGCGGGCCCTGGGGGGGTGGCGGCGGCCCCTGCGGGGGCGGCCCTTGCGGCGGCGGCCCCTGCGGCGGAGGCGGCGGCTGGAACGTCATGGCGTTCTCCTCGTCGACGACGTACGGATCCGTACGATCCTGTGACGAAAGTTAGCGCCACCGCCCTGGATTGCCTACAGGCAACGCCGGAACTTTCGGGCACAGTTTGTCGTGGGCCGGCCGCAAATGCCCATAAATCGTCCCGCGCCGCGGGTCAGCCGCCGAGGATCTCCCGCATCAGCTGGGCGGTCTCGGACGGGGTCTTGCCGACCTTGACCCCGGCCGCCTCGAGCGCTTCCTTCTTCGCCTGCGCCGTGCCGGACGAACCGGAGACGATGGCTCCGGCGTGCCCCATCGTCTTGCCCTCGGGAGCGGTGAACCCGGCGACGTACCCGACGACGGGCTTGGAGACGTTGGCCTGGATGTAGGCGGCCGCGCGCTCCTCGGCGTCGCCGCCGATCTCGCCGATCATCACGATCGCGTCGGTGTCGGGGTCGGCCTGGAACGCTTCGAGACAGTCGATGTGGGTCGTGCCGATGATCGGGTCGCCGCCGATCCCGACGCAGGTCGAGAAGCCGAAGTCACGCAGCTCGTACATCATCTGGTACGTCAACGTGCCCGACTTCGACACCAACCCGATGCGGCCGGCCTTGGTGATGTCGGCCGGGATGATGCCGGCGTTCGACTTGCCGGGGCTGATCACGCCCGGGCAGTTCGGCCCGACGATGCGGGTGTTCTTGCCCTGCGCGTGCGCCCAGAAGGCCGCGGTGTCGTGGACGGGGACGCCCTCGGTGATCACGATCGCGAGCGGGATCTCGGCATCGATCGCCTCGATCACCGAGTCCTTGGTGAACGCAGGCGGGACGAACCCGACGGTCACGTTCGCGCCGGTCTCGGCCATCGCCTCGCCGACGCTGCCGAACACCGGCAGGGTGTTGCCGTCGATCTCGACCTTCGTGCCGGCCTTGCGCGCGTTGACTCCGCCGACGACGTTCGCGCCGGACGCGAGCATGCGGCGGGTGTGCTTGGTGCCCTCCGAGCCGGTCATGCCCTGCACGACGATCGAGGAGTTCTCGTCCAACCAGATGCTCATTTAGGCAGCGCTCCCAGCGAGTTCGGCCGCCTTGTCCGCGGCGTCGTCCATCGTGTCGACCAGGGTCACCAGCGGATGCGCGGCCTCGGTGAGGATGCGCCGTCCCTCGGCGACGTTGTTGCCGTCGAGGCGCACGACCAGCGGCTTGTTGGCCTCGTCGCCGAGCATCTGCAGAGCCGAGACGATGCCGTTCGCGACCGCGTCACAGGAGGTGATGCCGCCGAAGACGTTGACGAACACGCTGCGCACGGACGGGTCGTTGAGGATGATGTCGAGCCCGTTGGCCATGACCTCGGCGCTCGCGCCGCCACCGATGTCGAGGAAGTTCGCAGGCTTGACCCCACCGTGCTTCTCGCCGGCGTAGGCAACGACGTCCAACGTCGACATGACCAAGCCGGCGCCGTTGCCGATGATGCCGACCTCGCCGTCGAGCTTGACGTAGTTGAGGTGCTTCTCCTTGGCCTTCTGCTCGAGCGGATCAGCGGCTGAGGAGTCAGCGAAGCCGGCGTTCTCGTCGTGCCGGAAGTCGGCGTTGTCGTCGAGGGTGACCTTGCCGTCGAGCGCGACCACCGAGCCGTCGCCCACCTTGGCGAGCGGGTTGACCTCGACCAGCGTGGCGTCCTGCTCGACGAAGGTCTCCCAGAGCTTGACCAGCACGTCGGCGACAGGGTCGATCAGCTCGGTGGGGAACTTCGCGGCGGTCGCGATCTCCTTGGCCTTGGCCAGGTCGACGCCCTTGGCTGCGTCGACGGGCACCTTCGCCAGTGCGTCGGGACGCTCCTCGGCGAGTTGCTCGATCTCCATGCCGCCCTCGTAGGACGCCATCGCGAGGAACGTGCGGTTCGAGCGGTCCAGCAGGAAGGAGACGTAGTACTCCTCCTTGATGTCGGCGCCGGGATCGACGAGCACGCGGTGCACCGTGTGGCCCTTGATGTCCATGCCGAGGATCTGCTCGGCGTTGGTCTTGGCGTCGTCCGGCGTCTTGGCGACCTTCACGCCGCCGGCCTTGCCACGTCCGCCGATCTTGACCTGCGCCTTGACGACGGTGACTCCGCCGAGCTTCGCGGCGATCGCCTGGGCCTCGTCGGCGGTGGTGGCGACCTCACCGAGACTGACCGGGACGCCGTGCTTCTGGAACAGCTGCTTGGCCTGGTACTCGAACAGATCCACGCTGACACGTCCTCTTCTGTGTGTTGTTCGGACCTTATTCGGCCACGGCTGCCGGCTCGCCACCGCCGACATTGGTCGTGACCCATCGCACGACCTCGTCCAGCGGGGTGCCGGGGGTGAAGATCTTCGCAACGCCCGCGCCCTCGAGCTCGGGGATGTCGGCGTCCGGGATGATCCCGCCGCCGAAAACGATCACGTCGTCGACGCCGGCGTCCTTGAGCAACGCGAGCGTCTTGGCGAACAGAGTCATGTGCGCGCCGGAGAGAACGGAGAGCCCGACGGCGTCCGCGTCCTCCTGGATGACGGTCTGGACGATCTGTTCCGGGGTCTGGTGCAGGCCGGTGTAGACGACCTCCATGCCGGCGTCGCGCAGGGCCCGGGCGATGACCTTCGCGCCGCGATCGTGCCCGTCGAGGCCGGGTTTCGCGATGACGATGCGCAACCGAGCGGCCATGGTGCGAGCGTACTTGGGTAGACCATGGTGGTTCGTTCAGTATGGACAACCAGCCGGAACTGCTCATAGCCCCCGCATACACAGGAGTACGGATGACCCACGCACCCGAGGAGCGTCGCGGCGAGAGCACGGACGACTCGCCGGAAACGGGCCCTCGCACCGACGGCGACGCCACTCCGCGACGCATTGGCGGGGCGCACGCGCGGCCCCTGCCGGACCGGCAGGCCGAGCGCCGGGCCGCGGCGAATGCACCCTCGCAGCCCTACCCGATTCCGCCGAGCTTCCAGCAGGACGTGCCGTACCCGACCCAGCAACCGCCGACCCAGCAACCGCCGACCCAGCAACCGCCGACCCAGCAACCGCCGACCCAGCAACCGCCGACCCAGCAACCGCCGTCGCCGCAGACTCAGCCGGGGTTCGTCCCGCAGGAGCAGGCACCCGGGTTTGCGCCGCCGGCACCGCCGCCACCGCCGGTCCCCCGTCCGGAGGATCTGCTGCTGCCCGACCGCTCGCCGATCACGACCGAACCCGCGTCGTGGGGTTGGCGCGGCCGGATGAACCGGATGAGTGGCGGCGCGATCAAGGCCCGCGCCAACGAGCAGGAGCTCGTGATCCGGCAGGCGATCAACGACCTCCAGCGTGGCTTCTCGCGTCCGATGACCGTCGTCGTCGTGCAGCCGAAGGGCGGCGCGGGCAAGACGCCGACGACGATCTGCCTGTCGGCGGCGTTCGGCGCGCACCGCGGCGGTTATGTCGTCGGCTGGGACGACAACGAGACCCGCGGGACGCTGTCCGTGCGGGTCAGCAATCCGGACAGCCAGCGGGCGACCGTGTGGGACCTGCTGTCGGATCTGGCCGCGTTCGAGCGCCATGACGCCCGTGTGGGCGATCTGTCGTACTACGTCCGCCCGCAGCCCGACGCGCACTTCGATGCGCTCGTCAGCGACGACAACCCCGGCAACATGGCGCAGATCGGCGAGGACGAGTTCCAGCGGCTGCACCGCGTGCTGCAGCGCTTCTACCGGATGATCGTGATCGACACCGGCAACAACGTGCGGTCGCCGAACTGGCAGGCCGCGGTCAATGCCGCCGACCTCGTGGTCGTCGTGTCGACCTACCAGCGCGATGTCGGCTACAGCGGATCGTGGGTGCTCGACCACCTGGCCCAGACCGGCCGTGACGACCTGGCCCACAACGCGGTCACGATCTTGACCGCTGCCGATCCGTCCACCGACAAGGTCGTTCGTGGGCAGCTGCTCGAGCACTTCACCGCTCGTACGCGAGCGGTGTGCGAGATCCCGTACGACCAGGAACTGGCGCACGGCGGACCCATCCGCTGGACGCACCTGGCGCCCGAGACCCGCAACGCGTGGATCCTGGCCGGCGCCACCGTCGTCAACTGCCTGGCCGAGCGGGACCAGCGCACCCGCGAGGCCCGCCGCGGGGTCTAGCCGGGCCGGCTTTGCCCTGCTTTGCCCCGCCGCGGCACCGCCTTGCCCCGCGGCGACACGTGAATCTGCTCGAATCGCGTGCCTGCGCGGGGCAAAGCGGGTGCCAGCACGGCTTTGCCCCGCGGCGGTAGCGCCTTGCCCCGCCACGACACGTGAATCTGCTCGAATCGCGTGCCTGCGCGGGGCAAAGCGGGGTGCCGGCACCGGCTTTGCCCCGCCGCCGTAGCGCCTTGCCCCGCCACGACACGTGAATCTGCTCGAATCGCGTGCCTGCGCGGGGCAAAGCGGGGTCGCCGGACGATCGCGTTTTCCTCCGTTCTGCCCGGCCTGAGGCCGACGGACCGGGCAGAAGGGAGGAAGAGGTGATCAGCTGCGCTCGATCCCCAGGTAGGGATCGTCGCCGATCTCGTCGAAGGTGATTGTCCTGAATATCGGCCTTGTGGCTGCCGTCGCGGATCCCGACCGCTCGGCCATATGTACGAGCCGAGGTGAATCGCTGGGTCGGCAAGGAGCTTGTCCAGTGCGGCGCGGCATATCGGTCGAAGTCGTCTCACGGGTCATCCGGGTACCGCGCGTGCAATATCTCGACGAATTCGTAGAGCCCCACCTCGACCCGCTCGCAGAAGTGCTTCGACCTCGGCAACGAGCCAACTGACGTCGTCGTTCATTTGAGCGTCGGGTTTCCGGCGAGTGCAACCTTCATCGCGCCGGCCGCTCTGACTACACCACTACATAGGGACCGTGAGTTATCGGTTCGGCTCGCACATCTTCCGGATAGCCGGGCATGATCCGGATCTGCCGGCCGCGGTGCGACAGGGTCTTCGAATACCTCGCCGCCGCCGCGACCTCGATGGCTTGACATCCCAGTCGGCTGGGATTCGCGATCTTCAAGTCGGCCATATCGATGCCCTTCCAGGGAATCCGGATCGAACAGCTTGGGGTTCTCGACATCCTTCAGCACCGTCTGCGGCTTCGCCGCGAACTGCGACAACCGGGTCAGCACCACATCGGTCGGCGAGCCCACGGTGGCCGGTGCGACCTGGCCGGCAACTCCCGGCCGCACGAGCTCGGCCTGCTCCACCCGGCGGGCGAGGATGGGCGCGAGTTCGCGTTGGACGGTGGCGAAGCCGGCGGCTGCGGCGTCGAGTTCGGCTGCCATCGGGACGACGGCGGCGGCCAGGGCGTCGATCAGATCAGCGATCGTGCGGCCGATCCGACAAGCAGCGGCGACCACAGCGCTGTTGGCGACGACCTCGGACAGCCCGACGGTCACCACCGACAACAGCCCGCCGGCCGCCTCGGCTGCGACGGTGATGTCGACGAACTCGACGCACTCGCGCAGGATCGCGCTGTGCGCCTCGTCGAGGCGGTGCGCGTATGCCTCACACGCGGCCGCAAGTTCGCGGTACCGACCACCGAGCGCGAGGAACCGGCCCTGCGCAGACCGCATGACCGTGACCGCGTCATCGACCTCCGGCGCGCGCTGCGACGCGACCTCGCCGATCGCGGCGTCGAGATCGGGCGCGATCGCCTCGAGCGTGTGCGCTGCCGACCGCCAGGCCTGCGCCGCGTCCCGCAACAGGTCTTGGTGTCCGTCGGGCCAGAGCCGCCCGATCGCGTGCTGCAACAGCGACCAGCCGGACGGTTCGGGTAGCCCGGCGCCGACCGCCGACGGCAGGGGCGCCGGGGCGGGCGCGCTCGAGGCCGCCCACCGCGCCGCAGACTGCGCCGCCGTCTCCCACGGGATGCATGCGGCCTCGGCGCCGGCGTAGTTGATCCCCGTCTGCTCGAGCAGGGCCGCGACGCAGAACATCGCGTTCGCCGCGTCGTGAGTCGCCGCCTGCGCAGCCGCCGCAGCCACGTCATACGACGCGCCCCACCGCGAACCGACGTGGTCGGTTCCGGCCATGCCGTAGCAGCCGGCCAGGTCGTAGCCGAGGTTCTCGGCGATCATGACCGTGTCGCCCGCGATCTCGCCGCCGACCGTCCGCGCGGCCAGCGCGTAGCCGACCGGACGCACGTCCAACACCGTCATGGCGACGAACCTAGGCCGACCCGGACAAACCCGTCACGAGCCTGTGGACAACCCGAGCGTCAGAGCTTCTGCAGCGGGGCGTAGCGCAACATCAGCCACTTGGTACCGGACGAGCCGAAGTCGACCTGCGCCTGCGCACCGTCACCGGCGCCACGCGTGTCGACGACCTTGCCGAGACCCCACGTGTCGTGGTTGACGCGGTCACCGACTGTGAGCGCCGGGACCGCACGATTGCCTGCACCTCCACGCAGGCTGCCCCGCGCCGCGGCGAGCTGCGCCTGCGCCGAGGGGCCTCGCGGCGACGAACGATAGCCGTGATCGCCGTAGCGGGACGGGGCGTCGTCGCCATAGGACGGGACGAACGGAGCGCGGCCGATCTCGCCCGTCCACTCGGCGAGCTCCGGCGGGATCTCGTCCAGGAAGCGTGACGGCGGATTCCACGACGGGGCGCCCCACGCCGAGCGCGACAGCGCCCGCGACAGGTACAGCCGCTCGCGGGCCCGGGTGATGCCGACATAGGCAAGCCGGCGCTCCTCGGCCATCTCGGCCGGATCGCCGAGCGAGCGCATGTGCGGGAACACGCCGTCCTCGAGGCCGCTCAGGAACACGACCGGGAACTCGAGCCCCTTCGCGGTGTGCAGGGTCATCAGCGTGACGACTCCGCCGGTCGCGTCGGGCACCGAGTCGGCGTCGGCGACCAGCGACACCTGCTCGAGGAACGCGTCGAGCGAGGTCGCCTCATCGGTGCCCGCGCGCTGCTCCTCGAACTCCCGTGCCACGGACACGAGCTCACGCAGGTTGTCCACGCGTCCTTCGTCCTGCGGGTCCTTCGAGCGCTCGAGTTCGTCGAGGTATCCGGTCTTGTCGAGCACCGCTTCGAGAATCGTGGACGGAGTGCCGTCAGGCGACGCGAGCAACCCGCGCAACTCGAGCAGCAACGAGGTGAAGTCTCGGATCGCGTTGAGCGAGCGCGGCGCCAGACCGAACGACGAGTCGGCCACCTCGAGCGCGGCGCCGAAGCTGATTCCCTCCCGATCGGCGAAGTATTCGACGGCCTTCTCGGCCTTGTCGCCGATGCCGCGGCGCGGCGTGTTCAGGATGCGGCGCAGCGACACGAGGTCGTCGACGTTGGCGATGACCCGCAGGTACGCGAGCGCGTCGCGGATCTCGCGCCGCTCGTAGAACCGCACCCCGCCGACGACCTTGTACGGCAGGCCGAGGCGGATGAACACTTCCTCGAACACGCGTGACTGTGCGTTGGTGCGGTAGAACACCGCGACGTCGGACGGCGTCACGCCGTCGTCGCCGAGCAGCTCGATCTGCTGGGCCACCCACGCCGCTTCGTCGTGCTCGTTCTCGGCGACGTAGCCCTGGATCTTCGCTCCGTGCCCCGCCTCGGACCACAGGTTCTTCGGCTTGCGATCCGGGTTGCGCGAGATCACCGAGTTGGCAGCGTTGAGAATCGTCTGCGTGGAGCGGTAATTCTGCTCGAGCAGGATGGTCGTCGCGTCGGGGTAGTCGCGTTCGAACTCGAGGATGTTGCGGATCGTCGCGCCGCGGAACGCGTAGATCGACTGGTCGGCGTCGCCGACGACCGCGAGCTCGGCGGGCGGTCGATCGGTGGTCGATCGCGTCAGTTCGCGGACGAGGACGTACTGCGCGTGGTTGGTGTCCTGGTACTCGTCGACGAGGACGTGCCGAAACCACCGCCGATAGGTCTCCGCGACGTCGGCATGGTTCTGCAGCAGCGCGACCGTCGACATGATCAGGTCGTCGAAGTCGAGCGCGTGGGCCTCGCCGAGCCTGCGCTGGTAGCGCGCATAGACATCGGCGAGAACCTTCTCCGGCGGTGTGCTCGCCTTGTCGGCCCACATCTCGGCGGTGACCAGTTCGTTCTTCAGGTTGCTGATCTGCGAGCCGAGCGAACGCGCCGGGTAGCGCTTCGGGTCGAGATCGAGCTCGCGCCCGACCATCGTCAGCAGCCGACGCGAATCGTCGGCGTCGTAGATCGAGAAGGACGACTTGAACCCGAGCGCCTTGCCGTCGCGACGCAGGATGCGAACGCACATCGAGTGGAACGTGGACACCCACATCGATCGCGC
Source organism: uncultured Actinomycetota bacterium (assembly GCA_963757455.1). Taxonomy (GTDB): domain Bacteria; phylum Actinomycetota; class Actinomycetes; order Mycobacteriales; family Jatrophihabitantaceae; genus RYN-133. The sequence goes on along the minus strand of CAVWSE010000005.1, from coordinate 263,891 downwards.
ACGCGGACCGATGAGCGCCGCGACGCGGTCCTTCATCTCGCCGGCGGCCTTGTTCGTGAAGGTGATCGCGAGGATCTCGCTGGGTTGCACGTCGCGCTCGGCGAGCAGGTAGGCGATGCGATTGGTCAGCACGCGCGTCTTGCCCGAGCCCGCACCGGCGACGATCAACAGCGGCCCGCCGTGGTGGACGACGGCGGCTCGTTGCTGCGGGTTCAGCCCGTCCAGCAGCTTGGTCGGATCGACTGCGAGCTTCGGCCGCGGGCGCGATTGCGCAGGGTCCGGCGGCAGGTCGAAGAGCTGATCCGTCATGAGAAGGCAAGCCTACGTCCGGCCTGTGTCAGCCGACGTAACCCGACATCTCGGATGAAGAAGACGTTTCGGAACACGAACGGACGGGTAGGTGGCGACGGCAGGAGATCCATCGAGTGGAGGTAGCTGTGACGGCTGTGGAAACCCGGTCGACCGATCAGTCGCAACAGCACAAGATGCGGCGCGACGTCGGGATCGTCGGCCTGCTGTTCGCCAGTGTCGGCTCGATCATCGGCTCGGGCTGGCTGTTCGGCGCACTGACGTCGGCACAGCTGGCCGGCCCGGCCGCCATCTTCGCGTGGGTCATCGGCGCCGTCATGATCATCATCATTGCGCTCGTGTTCGCCGAGCTCGGCACGATGTTCCCCATCTCGGGCGGAGTCGCGCGCTTCCCCCACCTCGCGTACGGCTCGTTCGCCAGCTACACCACGGGATGGATCCTCTGGGTCGCGGTCGCGACAACGGCGCCCATCGAGGTCGAGGGAGCGCTGCAGTACGCCACCAAATGGGCCCCGTTCACCAAGTCGCACACCGTGTCGGGTGAGACGGTCCACACGCTGACCGCGCTGGGCTATCTCGTCGCAGTGCTGGGAATGGCGTTCTTCGTCGTCGTGAACTACTACGGCATCCGCTGGTTCGCCCGCGTGAACAACGTCGCAGTGTGGTGGAAGATCGGCGTCATCCTGCTGGTGATCATCGCCTTCATGGTGACCGAGTTCCACGGGAGCAACTTCACCAGTCACGGCTTCGCACCGAGCGGCATGCAAGGGGTCCTGACCGCCATCGCGACCGGCGGGATCGTGTTCTCCTACCTCGGCTTCCGGCAAGGCATCGAGCTCGCCGGCGAGACGAGCAACCCGCGGCGCAACATCCCGGTGGCCGTCATCGGGTCGGTGCTGCTCACCGGCGTGCTCTACATCCTGCTGCAGGTCGCCTTCATCGCCGCGGTGCGCCCGTCCGACCTCGCGAGCTCGAAGGGGTGGGCGAAGCTGGCCTTCAGCGGCGACTACGGACCGCTCGCGGCCATCGCCGGTGTGATCGGGCTCGGCTGGCTGGCGACGGTGCTCTACGTCGACGCCGTCATCTCACCAGCCGATACCGGCCTCATCTACACCACGGTCACCGGCCGGGTCTCTTACGCCATGGGACGCAACGGCAACGCGCCGCGCATCCTTGCCAAGACCACACCACGCGGCGTCCCGCTGGTGAGTCTGTTCGTCACGTTCGTCATCGGCCTGATCGTGTTCCTGCCGTTCCCGAGCTGGCAGCAGTTGGTCGGCTTCGTGACCTCGGCGACGGTGCTCTCGTTCGGCGCGGGAACCCTCGTCATCGGCGCGTTGCGACGCGAGCTCCCGGAGCGGGAACGGCCCTTCCGCGTGCCGTTCGGCGACGTCTTGCCGTTCCTCGCGCTCTACGCCTCGAACCTGATCGTGTACTGGTCGGGTTGGGACGTCGACTGGAAGCTGTTCGTCGCCATCGTGCTCGGCTTCGTCCTGCTCGGGGTGTTTCACCTGACCGGTAAGGGCGACATGCCGCCCATGGACTGGCGCGCCGGCGCGACGTGGGTGGTGCCGTGGTTGGCCGGACAGGCCCTCATCAGCTACCTGGGTGACTATCCCGACCCGGCGGCCGGAAACCGGCAACTGTTCGGCTTCGGCTGGGGCTTCGTCGTGGTGCTCGTCTTCAGCGCGATCATCTACGCGATCGCGATGCGCTCCCGCCTCGCGCGCGACCGGATCGAGGCGCACATCGCCGACACCGAGGCGGAGGCCAACGCGGAGAAGGACGAGCTCGGCGCGTCGCACTGACGCGCAGCCGTCGCGGCGCGGGACCCCGTCCCGCGGGTTGGGATGCGGTTGCCGCATCGTGGACACCCGTGCCACCATGGCCTTGTGCAGACCAGCCGATTTTTTTATGGGTACCGCCGCTTGGTGCCCATCGTCGCTGGCTGACCGCAACTCACCTACGACGCCCCGGGCCACGAGCCTCGGGGCGTTTTGTCGTTCCTGGGCCCGAGGCGCCACGAACCCTTGGAGCAACAATGACCACCGCCGTGAACAGCCCCGAGACGCAGGCCGACCTGATTGACACGCTGCGCCGCCAGATCGACGCCCTCGATGCCGCGCTGATCCAGATCGTCGCCGAGCGCGCCCGCGTCTCGCGCCGGATCCAGACCGCGCGGATGAACGCCGGCGGCACGCGCGTCGAACTCGGCCGCGAGCGCACCGTGCGCAACACCTACCGCGACGGGCTCGGGCCCGACGCCGTCACGCTCGCCGAGGCCGTCCTGCAGGTCTGCCGCGGCGCACGCTGACCACCGCCCCTCGGGCCTCGCAGCGCTGCCCGTATTGTTTGATTTATGGGCTCTGTCACGATTCGTGACGGTGCGTTGCACATCGAGCTCACCGTCCCTGAGCGAGTGCTCTCGCTGCACGGCGAGAGCGTCGTAGTCCCCCTGTCCGACATCACCGGCGTCCGCGTCGTGCGCGACGTGCTCGGTCAACTGCGCGGGCTGCGGATGCCCGGCGCCGGCATCCCCGGCGTACTCGCGATCGGGACGTGGCGCGGCACGCTGGACGGCCGCAGATTCCACGACTTCGTCCTGATCCACCACGCCGGGCCGGGACTGGTCATCACCACGTCCGGCGACTACGACCGCGTGCTGATCGGCGTCGACGATCCGCAGGCACTGGCCGTCGACCTCGGCCTCGCGGTCTGACCGAAGACCCTATGAGCTAGGCCTGCGAGCGCACGGGCGAGCCGAACCGGATCCGGTTCCCGTCCGGATCGACGAGGACGCCCTCGTGCTGGCGCCACGGCGTGTCGACCGGCGGATGCACCTCGGCCCCGTTGGCCGCCCACGTAGCGGCGAGCCTGTCGGCATCGTCGACGAACAGGTATGCGGAGGTCGGCGGGCCCGCGGCATCGACGCCGAAATGCAGTTCCACCCGTCCGAGCCGGGCGAAGCCGTATCCACCGTCGTCATAGGCCGACGTCGCGAACCCGAGACCCGCATAGAAGGCCAGTGACCGCTCGAGATCGCGCACGGGCAGGATCGGTGCGATCGCCCGCGCGGCCGCAGCCGGACTCCCCGGATCGCGCCGGCGCGCAGCGACCCGCCAGAACACCTCGACCCACACCTTCGCGGGATCGTCGTCATGCGGTCCGTACACCTCCCAGCGTTCGCCGGTGAGCGCACGGTCGTTGGCCGCGCACCACTCGTGCACCGCGCGGTGCGCACCGTCGAGCCCGGCGTAGCCGCCGCGGTGCGTCGTGGTCGCGACCAGCCCGCGCGGCAGTCTCGACGTGACCACGCGTCCGGTGAGTGCGAAGTCGGGATCGGCGATGACACCGACTTCGACCGCCGGCCGGTCGTCGCGGTAGCGCATGACATTGCGGCAACCACTGGTGACGCCGTTGGCCCGCAAGCAGCTCCACACCTCGTCGAGCATCGGCTGCCAGAGCGTTGCAAACTCCGGCCACGTCGTTACCGCGGCGACGACCATGGTGCGGACCGACGGTGTGCGGGTCAGCTCGACCTCGTAGTCGCTCACCGTCACAGCATGCGCGCGCCTCAGCCGCGTCCGGGCACCGCGGCCGATGTCACCGTCACGCCGTCGGCGAACTGGACGAGTTGGTCGTCGCTCCAGTGCAGGTTGCTCCAGGCCTGGATCTCGACCCGGTGCGCGCCGTCGGAGTAGCGCAGGGTCTTCACGCCGTCCTGTTCGGAAATCGCGCCCGAATGGCCGTTGACCGTCACCGCGGTGCCCTGCGGAGCGCCGGTCTCGTCGACCGACTCCAGCATGACGACGAGCTTGTTGATGAACACGCTGCCGTCGGTGTTGTCGGACGGCACGGCGATGTCGAGATAGTCCGGCGTCGAGTCCTTGAGCACCCAGCCATCAGGCACCTGCGCCACCTCGAACCCGTGCGGCTGCGTGCCGGTGTAGTCGACGAGCTTGATCGACCGCGAGTCGAGCGAGGTGCGAGTCGCGGTCGAGCCGCCGGTCAGGCCCGCGGTCAACGCGCCGGCCGCGACCAGCGTCACCGCACTCGCGGCAACGCCGATACGCACGCGACGGCGGCCGAGTGCTCGACGACCGCGGCGCACATCGTCGGTGACAACTGCGTCGGACGCGGTCGTCGTCTCGTTCTCACGCAGGTCGGCAAGGCGGGTGATGATGTCGTCCATCGGATTCTCCAGTGATCAGAAGGTCGAGCGGGACGGTTCGCTGAGCAGGTCGCGCAGCTTGTCCAGCCCGCGGGCTGTCTGGCTCTTGACGGTGCCCGTGCTGCATTGCAGCGCGTGGGCGGTCTCATCGACGCTGAGGCCTTCGACGTGGCGCAGCACGACGGCTGCGCGCATGCCGGGCGGCAGGGTCGCCAGCGCCGACCGCAATGCACCATCGCCGTCGGCGTCGGTGTCCACGTGGCGCATCGGTTCGGGTGGTTCGGACGATGGCGTCTCGCGCCGTGAAGACGCTCGGCGCTTCTCGTCGATCAGTGCGTTGACCAGGATCCGCCGCACGTACGCGTCGACGTCCATGCGGCGGGCTCGCGGCCACGCGGTGTAGAGGCGCGTGAGGGCGATCTGCACCAGATCCTCGGCGCGGTGCCGATCTCCCGTACACAGCAGGGTTGCGATGTTGAGCAGCACGCCCCGTCGGGCGCGGACATAGTCCTGGAACTGCGTGTCTCGGTCGGCCGTCCTCGTCACACCACGTAAACGGATCTCGTCACCGGAAAGGTTGCATCACAGCATGCGCCGGTCGGCGGCCCACCTGGTCAGCTGGTGCCGACTCGACAGCTGCAATTTGCGCAGCACGTTCGACGCGTGCGTCTCGACCGTCTTGATCGAGATGAACAGTTCGGCGGCGATCTCCTTGTATGCGTACCCGCGCGCGAGCAACCGCATCACCTCACGCTCGCGGGGCGTCAGCTGGTCGAGTTCGTCGTCGACGGACGGCGTGACCGGAGCGTCGCGGAATGCGTCCAGCACGAAGCCGGCCAACCGCGGGCTGAAGACGACATCGCCGTCGGCAACTCTGCGCACGGCGTCGGCCAGGTCGTCGGCCGAGATCGTCTTCGTGACGTAGCCGCGGGCGCCGGCGCGGATCACCGCGATGACGTCCTCGGCCGCGTCGGACACCGAGAGCGCCAGGAAACGCGTGTCGGGCAGATCGGAGCCGATCGCCTCGAGCACCGCGAGCCCGCCGCCGTCGGGCATGTGCACGTCGAGCAACACAACATCGGGACGGTGCCGGCGGATCGCGATGACCGCGCTCGCCGGATCACCCGCCTCGGCCAGCACGTCGACACGCGTCCCGAGTTCGGCGCGCACGCCCGAGCGGAACATCGCGTGATCGTCGATCAGAACCACGGTCGTCATTTCGACGGCATCCCCAATCGCACTTCGGTGCCTTCGCCAGGCTTGCTGATGATCTCGACCGTCCCACCATGTCGCTCCATGCGGGCGGTGATCGAGCCGCGCAGGCCCTGCCTGTCGTCGGCGATGTCGGACGGGTCGAAGCCCACACCCCGGTCTTTCACGAACACGTGCACCGCATCGGGCTCGACCTCGGCGTAGAGCGAGATCGCGGTCGACTTCGAGTGCTTGGCGGCGTTGACGAGTGCCTCGCGCGCGGCAGCGACGAGCGCGGCGAGGTCGTCGGTCATCGCGGTGTCGCCGACGACGACCACGTCGACCGTGACCGCGTAACCGTCCTCGACCTCGCCCGACGTGCGCCGCAACTCGTCCTCGAGCTGACCGCTGGCCGTGCGGTCGCCGTAGAGCAGCGTGCGCAGCTCGCGTTCCTGACCGCGCGCTAGCCGGGCGACCTCGCGCGGCGACTCGGCGTTGCGCTGGATCAGAGCGAGCGTCTGCAGCACCGAGTCGTGCAGGTGCGCGGCGATGTCGGCCCGCTCCTGCGACCGGATGCGCGCACTGCGCTCTTCGCTCAGCTGCGCGACGAGCTTCATCCACCACGGGCCCGTCACGATCGCGATGCCGACGATGGTGACGATCGTCGCGAGCACGCCGTCCCGAATGGCGGAGAAGTTCTCGCGGACGAGCACGAATGCCGCGCCCGCCGCGACAAGGGCGATGCCGACACCGATGCGGACCCGTCCCATGCGCTCGGCCGATCCCGCGGCGAGCGAGTCGCGCGACATCGTCCACAGCCGGTCGCGGTGACTGTCGGACGCCTGCCGCCAGATCAACGCGCCACCCAGACAGGCCAGGACGGTCGGGATGACCAGCCCACCTGCAGGCAAGGTCGTCGCGACGACGACCACTGCTATCAGCGCGGCCGCCGTGCCGAGCACGTACTCGAGCCGTTGCGCCATCCGTCCACGCACGCCCGGTGGAGTCGGCAGCACGATCCAGTACGCGCCGTACAGCGCGACGCCGAGGCCGCCGGCGGCCGTCAGCAGTACGAAGCAGACCCGGATCGGGGCGACCCGAACGCCCATGTGCTCAGCAAGACCGGCTGCGACCCCGCCCAGCGCGCCGCGATCGGGACGCCGATACGCACGCCGGATCGCCGGGCGAGGCTCGGCGGGTCCGGGCGCGGCAGGCGCTCCCAAAGTCGGGGTCACCATGTCATGATTCCGACTCCACCGTCCGGATTGCATCAGGTGCTCCCCCGAAACCCGTGCTCAGGGTCGAAATCAGGGCACGTCCCCGATGCCCCTAGACCCCGTCCCGTCGCATTGTTGACGCCATGACCAGCACCGAGACCTCGAACATGACGCCCTTGCCGCCCACCCGCCGGCTGCGGCGCAGCCGCACCGACCGCATCGGCGCGGGCGTTGCAGGCGGACTGGGCGAGTACTTCGGCATCGACCCGGTGATCTTCCGCGTCCTGTTCGCCACCGCCGCATTCTTCGGCGGCGCAGGCATCCTCGCCTACCTGCTCGCCTGGGCGGCCATCCCCGAGGCCGGACGCGACCACGCGCCGATCGACGGCTGGGTGAGTTCGCTGCGGCACCGGCAGGTGCCGATGTGGTTGGTCGCGGTGGCGGCCGGACTGCTGCTGTGGCTCGCCGCATTCAGCTGGTGGGCGCCGGGACCGTTCTTCCCGGTGATGGCGGTGGTCATCATCCTGGTCGTCGTCTTCGGTCGTCGTGGCCAGAACCCGCCGGAGCGGGCGCAACCGACTCCCGCGGCAGCTGCGACCCAGCCGATGCAGGAGACGGCTTCGCAGACGGTGCGCCTGGACAAGGACGTTCCCGCCGACCAGCCGCCCGCCGACCAGCCGCCGGCCGGACCGACGTGGGTCTCCGACTCACGCCGCTGGCTCGCGGAATCGCGCGAGGCGCGCAACGTGCGGTTGCGTCGCGCGTTTCCGGTCAAGGTCGCGACGCTGGCGGTCCTCGCAGCCACGCTGTTGACGCTCGGCCTGATCGATGCGGCAACCGGGATCCCGGTGCCGCTGTACTTCTGGTTCTCGACCGGCATCCTGGCCCTCGGCCTGATCATCGGGTCGTTGCTGCGGCGCACCCCGCGCAGCGTCACCGCGCTGCTCGTGCCGTCCGTGGTCGGCCTCGTCGCGCTGGCTGGTTCACACGCCAGCCTGCACGACGGCGTGGGCCAGCGGATCTGGACGCCGACGCAGAGCATTTCGGCGCACTACAACCTCGCGTTCGGGCACACCGAACTCGACCTGCGCTCGCTCGACCCGCAAAGCGGCCCGCGCACCGTCCGCATCGATCAAGCCGCCGGAGACGTGCACATCCTCGCTCCCGCGACGATGAACCTGACCGTCGTGGCGAACGTCCGCTTCGGCGACGTCGCAGTGGACGGTTCGAACGACCAGGCGCACGGGGTCGGCGTGAGCCGGGTCGTCGAGCCGCTCACCGGCGCGAAGGGCCAGCCGATCACTCTGATCGTGCACCTGTCCGACGGCCACATCGACGTCGATCGCAGCTAGGGCGCTACTCCCACTCGATGGTGCCGGGCGGCTTGGACGTGACGTCCAAGACGACCCGGTTCACCTCGCGCACCTCGTTGGTGATTCGGGTGGAGATGCGCTCGAGGACTTCGTAGGGGATGCGGGTCCAGTCGGCGGTCATGGCGTCCTCGGACGAGACCGGACGCAGCACGATCGGGTGGCCGTAGGTGCGTCCGTCGCCCTGGACACCGACCGACCGGACGTCGGCGAGCAGCACGACCGGGCACTGCCAGATATCGCGGTCGAGGCCGGCGGCCGACAGTTCGGCACGCGCGATCGCGTCGGCGCGACGCAGGACGGCGAGCCGTTCGGCAGTCACCTCGCCGACGATGCGGATGCCGAGACCGGGCCCGGGGAACGGCTGGCGCCACACGATCTCGGACGGCAGCCCGAGCTGCTCGCCCACGCGGCGCACCTCGTCCTTGAACAGCGTCCGCAGTGGTTCGACGAGTGAGAACTGCAGGTCGTCGGGCAGCCCGCCGACGTTGTGGTGGCTCTTGATGTTCGCAGTGCCGGTGCCGCCGCCGGACTCGACCACGTCCGGGTAGAGCGTGCCCTGCACCAGGAAGTCGACCGAGTGGCCTTCCGCGACGATCCCGCGCGCGGCCTCTTCGAAGCAGCGGATGAACTCACGACCGATGATCTTCCGCTTCTCCTCGGGATCGGTGACCCCGGCGAGCGCGTTCAGGAATTGCTTCTCGGCGTCGACGACTTTCAGCCGGACGCCGGTCGCCGCGACGAAGTCGCGTTCGACCTGCTCGGGTTCGTCCTGGCGCAGCAACCCGTGGTCGACGAACACGCACGTGAGTTGCGAGCCGATCGCTCGCTGCACGAGCGCGGCGGCGACTGCGGAATCGACTCCGCCGGACAGCGCGCAGATGACCTGCTTGCCACCTACCTGCGCGCGGATCGTCTCGACCTGCTCGTCGATGATGTTCGCCTCGGTCCAGGTCGGACGCAGTTTGGCGATGTCGAACAGGAAGTGCCGCAGGATGTCCTGGCCGAACTCGGAGTGCATCACCTCGGGGTGGAACTGCACGCCCGCGAGCCCGCGCGCGACGTCCTCGAACGCGGCGATCGGCGTGCCGGACGTGGACGCGCGTACCTCGAAACCAGGCGGCGCGACGGTGACCGCATCGGTGTGGCTCATCCAGACGCGCTGCGACTCGGGCAGGCCGCGCAGCAACACGCCGGGCTCGCTCACCTGCAACGTCGTGCGTCCGAATTCGGACCGGTCGGTGTGCGCGACAGTGCCGCCGAGGGCGTCGGCCATCGCCTGGAAGCCGTAGCAGATCCCGAAGACGGGAACGTCGTTGTCGAACAGTCCTGGGTCTGTGCGCGGCGCACCCTCGGCATAGATCGACGACGGGCCGCCGGACAGGATGATCGCCGCCGGCTGCTTGGCCAGCATGTCGGCGACCGGCATCGTGTGCGGCACGATCTCGGAGTAGACCTTCGCCTCGCGCACGCGGCGCGCGATCAACTGCGCGTATTGCGCCCCGTAGTCGACGACGAGGACGAGATCGGCCTGCATCTGCCGAGTCTATTTCAGCGTGACGTCCTCGGGACGCGGCGCCGCACCGGCGTCGGGCCACGGGTACTTGAAGCCGGTGAGATCCTCGCTGACGCGCCACAGTCGCCGCGCGAGCTGCGCGTCCTGGGCCGGATCCGAGCGCCGAGCCGGCCCGATCCGACCGCGCGTCTCACCGAAGCGCTGCGGTCCGGTGTAGCTGCCCCGCTCGGCCTCGCTTGCCGCGTACAGGACGGGCCGGGCGCCGGCGCGCGCCGATTGCAACACCAACCGCAGTACGACCGGCGCCACCGTGCGCACCACAGGTTTGGCGCCCATTCCCTCGGGGTCGCTGACCAGGCCGGTCGCCGACACACCGGGATGCGCCGCAACGGACACGAGCGGCAGGTCACGCTCGCGGAACTGTCGGTCGAGTTCGTCGGCGAACAGCAGATTCGCCAGCTTCGAGTTCGAGTACGCGTGCTGCGGGTCGTAACCGGTTCCGACGTTGGCCTCCAGCACGTCCGCGCCCCCACCGTGGTGCGCGACGGACGACACCGTGACCACTCGTCCCCGAGGTGTTTCGAGCAATGCGGGAAGCAACAACCCGGTGAGGACGAAGTGCGCGAGGTGATTCGTCCCGAACTGCAATTCGAAACCGTCCGCCGTCGTCGCAAGCTTCGGCGGTGCCATGACACCGGCGTTGTTGACGAGGAGGTCGAGCGGGCCCGTCCACGATGCGGCGAACTCGCGGACCGACGACATCGACGACAGGTCCAGACCGGCCGAACTGACCTGGACTTTGTGATCGGCCGAAATGCGCTGCACGGCCTGCTCGGCGCGCACCAGATCTCGGCACGCCAGCACGACGCGTGCACCGTGCGCGGCCAACGCCTCGGCCGTGCGGAAGCCGATGCCCGAGTTTGCGCCGGTGACGACGGCGACGCGTCCGGACAGATCGGGAAGCTGTGCGGCAGTCCACCTCATGTGCAATACGACTCCTCGCTAGTTACGAGAATTCCGTATTCGCGCGCGGAATCGGATTCACACCAGGCAAACTTGACCCATGTCGCCGGGCGCAGTTCGCACGAGAGTGTGGCGCAGCAGTGTCGTCGAGGACGACCGTCGCGCATCCGAACCCGCTGCGTTTACCACTAGTCTGCTCCTGATCATCGGCCACTGCGCGAGGTTGTGGGCCGTGTTCAAACGCAAGGGGTGGCTTTGAACCTCGGCCAGGCGCGGCAGTTCCGCGTCTTCAGGGTGAGCCGGTACGTACCGTTCCTGACGGTCGTCATGCTGAGCGCGATCACACCGGCGCTGCCGCACTCGATCACGCCCAACTACGCGTGGTGGGCCGTCTCGATCGGGTTCATCGGCGTGATGATCGGGCTCGGCTATCTCGGTGCGCGGCGCGAGCCGAGCCACTGGTCGAACATCCTCGCGCCACTGATGCTCTTCCCGGCAATCCATGCGCTTCGCTGCGCAGACGGCAACGCGATGGCCGGCTTCAGCCCACTCATCGACCTGCCGGTGGTGTGGTTCGCCCTCTACGGACGCATGCGTGACGTGTGGCTCGCCGTCTTCGCCGGCGCGCTCACGCTGGCCCTGCCCGTGCTCATCGTCGGCGCTCCGCAGTACCCGAACGTGAGTTGGCGCGGTTATCTGCTGCTGGTCATCATCAGCGCCGCGATCGGCCCGCTGATCCATCGACTGGTAACGACGACAACGGCGTCGAATCGTGCGCTGCAACGCAGCGAAGCGGAATTCCGCGCGACGTTCGAGAACGCGCCCATTCCGATCGCGGTGACAGGCCTGAACGGCGCCGACGCCCGCCGGTGGCTGCGTGTCAACCGTGCGATGTGCGAGCTGTTCGGACGATCGGCCGAGGAACTGACCAGCCGGAAGATCGTCGACTTCACCCATCCCGACGACCAAGCCCTGACCGAGGTTCGGTTCGAGCACGCGCTCGACCCTGAATACCCGCACCGGATCGAGAAGCGGTACCTGCACAAGTCGGGACGGATCATCTGGGCGTCGGTGTCGTACTCGATAGTGAGCGACGAGCACGGTCGGCCACGCAATCTCGTCACGCAGATCGAGGATCTCGGCATGCGGCGCGAGTCCGATCAGGCTTTGCTCGACGCCTTCGAGACCGATCGCGAGGCCAACGAGCGACTCAAGCAGATCGAGCGCGTGCGCTCGGAGATGGCTTCGACCGTCTCGCACGAGCTGCGTACGCCGCTCACGAGTGCCGCCGGCTATGTGGAACTGCTCGTCGAAGGCGACGCCGGCCCGCTCACTGACGAACAACGCGACATGCTCGACACCGTCGCACGCAGCCTGACCCGTCTCGACGGGATCGTCGACGACGTGCTCGGGATGGCGATCCCCGGCCAGCACGGGCCGGTCGATCCGGGATCGGCCGACCTCGAGGTGGTCCTGCAGTCGGCGATCGATTCAGTCGCACTGCAGGCGATGACCCGCGGTCAGGATCTCATCGTGACGAACGAGCTCGACGGTGCGGTCGTTGCAGCGAATGCGTTGCGCATAGAACGAGTCATTGTGAACCTGTTGACGAATGCCGTGAAGTTCACGCCGGAGGACGGGACGGTCACCGTCACCGGCCGGCGCACCGGCGGTGAGGCGGTCATCGAGGTCACCGACACGGGCATCGGTATTTCGGCCGCGGACAAACCTCGCATCTTCGAACGCTTCTATCGCGCAGGCGATGTGCGGGAGTCCGCGCCGGCCGGAACTGGACTCGGATTGGCCATCGCACAAACGATCACTACGCAGTACGGTGGCAAGCTGACCGTCGAGAGCGAGGAAGGGGACGGAACAACCTTCACTCTGACCTTGCCACTACGCGGAACGGTTTGATCGGGCGAACGTACTCATGGCGCAGATCCTTGTGATTGACGACGACACCGACATCGCTGCCCTGGTCGGGCTCAAGTTGGGCCTCGACGGCCATGCAGTTGCGACCGAGACCGACGGCCTCCAAGGGCTCGAGCGCGCACAATCCGACCGTCCCGATGTCGTGATCGTCGACTGGACGTTGCCAAGCCTCAGCGGTCCGGAGATCTGTGCGCGAATGCGCGCCGACCCCGCGCTGGACAGCACGTGGGTGATCATGCTTACCGCCCGCCCGCTCGGCGCGGACGGCCTCGAAGAGACCGGCGCCGACGAGCTGCTCGCCAAACCTTTCAGCCCGCGCAATCTCGCCGAGCGCGTTGCGGCAGCGCTCGACCGCTGACCGCTCGCCGGACTAGGTTGCGGCAGCGACGACGCTCGGCAGCGTCCCGGTGAACGCGTTGGCAGCAGCGAGGCGTTCGTCGCTGACCGATCCGTAAAGCGTGTCCCGCTGCACCGCACGCCGCCCCGGCAGCGCGGAGACGATCTCTTCGAGCTGCGCGACCGTCATCGCGGATCCATGTTGGCTGCCGGCCATGCGGCTGATCGTCTCTTCCATCAGCGTGCCGCCGAGATCGTTGACACCACCGGTGAGCAACTGGCGGCAGCCGTCGGGGCCGAGTTTGACCCACGAGCACTGCACATTGTCGATCAGGCCGTGCAGCATGACGCGCGCCATCGCGTGCACGACACGGTTCTCACGCATCGTCGGGCCGGGACGAGCCGCACCCGCGAGATAGATCGGCGCGTTCGTGTGGATGAACGGCAGCCCGACGAACTCGGTGAATCCCCCTGTCTCACGTTGGATTCTCGCCAACGTGCGGAAGTGCCCGAGCCAATGGGACGGGTTGTCGACGTGCCCGTACATCATCGTGGACGAGCTGCGCAGCCCCACCTCGTGCGCGGTCGTGATGACCTCGATCCAGGTGGCCGCCGGCAGCTTGCCCTTCGTCAACAGCCAGCGCACGTCGTCATCGAGGATCTCCGCCGCCGTCCCCGGGATCGACCCCAGCCCAGCGGCGTGCGCCTCGGTCAGCCACTCGCGGATCGACATGCCCGTGCGCGACGCGCCGTTGACGACCTCCATCGGGCTGAACGCGTGCACATGCATGTCCGGCACGCGGCTCTTGACCTCGCGCACGATGTCGAAGTACGCCGTGCCCGGCAGGTCAGGATGAATGCCGCCCTGCATGCACACCTCGGTCGCACCGAGTCGCCACGCCTCCTCGGCACGATCGCCGACCTGGTCGAGCGAGAGCGTGTATGCGTCAGCATCCGTGCGGCGCTGCGCGAACGCGCAGAACCGGCAGCCGGTGTAGCAGACGTTGGTGAAGTTGATGTTCCGGTTCACGACGTAGGTGACGTCATCACCAGCAGCGTCGGCGCGCAGGTCGTCGGCGAGCGTGCTCAGCGCGTCGAGTTCTGCGCCGTCGCAGTGCAACAACGCCAGCGCGTGTTCGTCGGACAGCCCGGCAGGATCGCGCTCCGCCGCGCGTAGCGCAGCAGCGACATCGCTGTCGATGCGCTGCACAGCACCCGTCCGGACTGCCTCGGTGCGTACCGCGTCCCAGTCGCCGTAAACACTGTCGAAGTCCTCACGACGATCGGACGTGCGACCCCGCGAGTCGATCGTGGTGTGCAGATCGGTGCGCCCGCCCGACACCCACGCATCCTCGGGTTCCTGCCACGGAATCCCTTGCAGCACAGCATCTTCGCGTGCGAGACCGGTATCGGCGTCGGCAAGCGCAGTGACGTGCGGCAGCACCCGCGGGTCGAGCCACGGTTCACCGACCTGCACGTAGTTCGGGTAGATCGTGAGCCGCTCCACGAGCTGGAAACCGCTCTCTTGCGAACGCCGCGCCAGCTCATCGATCTGCGGCCACGGACGTTCGGGGTTGACGTGATCGGGCGTGAGCGGCGAGACGCCACCCCAGTCGTCGATGCCGGCCCGCAACAGCAACGCGAACTCGTCGCCGATCAGGTTCGGCGGTGCTTGGATCCGCATCCGCGGACCGAGCACCAGGCGCGACACGGCGACCGTTGCCGCGAGGTCGTCCAGGTCAGCGTCGGGCATGCGCGCCATCGCGGTGTCCGGCTTCGCGCGGAAGTTCTGCACGATGACTTCTTGGATCCCGCTGTATGCACGGGCGATTCTGCGGATCGCGAACAGCGAGTCGACTCGCTCGGCGAGCGTTTCACCGATGCCGATGAGGATCCCGGTGGTGAACGGGACGGTGGTGCGACCGGCGTCCTCGAGCACGCGCAGCCGAACATCAGGATCCTTGTCGGGCGAACCGTAGTGCGCACCGTGCGGGTCTTCGAACAACCGACGCGAGGTCGTCTCGAGCATCATCCCCATCGACGGGGCGACAGGCTTCAACCGCTGCAGTTCCGCCCACGACATCACGCCGGGGTTCAGGTGCGGCAGCAAGCCCGTGCGCTCGAGGACGAGGATCGCCATTGCGCGCACGTAGGCGAGGGTTGAGTCGTAGCCGTGCGCGTCGAGCCATTCGCGCGCGGCCGGCCAGCGGTCCTCAGGACGGTCACCGAGTGTGAAGAGTGCTTCCTTGCAGCCGAGTGCGGCGCCCTGCGTCGCAATCGCGAGCACCTCGTCCGGCGAGAGGAACGGTGCGTCGACTCGATTGGGTGTCGTAGCGAACGTGCAGTAATGACAGCGGTCGCGACAAAGCCGCGTGAGCGGGATGAACACCTTGCGCGAATAGGTGACGACGCCGGGACGGCCGGCATCGGCCAGACCCTGATCGCGCACCCGCGACGCGGTTGCGAGCAGATCGTCAAGATCCTCGCCGCGGGCGCCGAGCAGAATTTCGGCCTCGGTCTGATCCAGCGTGACGCCATCTCGTGCCCGACGCAGCGCACGCCGCAGTGCGGAGGAACTCATACAGTCACAAGTTCCGGAGTCGCGGGAGAATTTCCTTGCCGTACAACCTGAGGAACTTTTCCTGGTCGGGTCCGGGCGCGTGGAAGACCAGATGGGTGAAACCGAGGTCGAGATAGGTCTTGATCTTCTCGACATGCTCGTCGGGATCGGTCGACACGATGAAGCGCTTGGCCGTCTGCTCGACCGACAACTCGTCGGCCAGCCGCTGCATCTCGACCGGGTCTTCGACCCCGGCCTTCTGCTCGGCCGACAACCCCAACGCGCCCCAGAAGTGCGTCGCCTGCATGGCGGCATCGCGGTCGTGGTCGAAGGAGACCTTGACCTCGATCATCATGTCGATGTCGCTCACCGACCGGTCGGCCTTCTCGGCACCCTCGCGCACGGCGGGCAGCAGCGTGTCGGTGTAGAGCGCGGGGTCCTTGCCGGACGTGGTGATGTAACCGTCGCCCTGGCGTCCCGCGTAGCGCGTGGCGGCCGGTCCGGACCCGGCGAGATAGATCGGCACCTGCTGCTCGGGCCGGTCGTAGATGGTGGCCTTGTCCGTGCGGTAGTAGTCGCCCTCGAAGGTGACGCGTTCCTCCGACCACAGCTCGCGAATGAGCCGGACGGCCTCACGGAAGCGGGCGAATCGTTCCTTGCCGTCAGGCCATTCGACGCCGAGCGGCACCTCGTTCATCGACTCGCCCGTACCCATGCCGAGCACCATTCGGCCCGGGAACAAGCAGCCGAGCGTCGCGAACGCCTGCGCCACGATCGCCGGGTGGTAGCGGAACGTCGGCGTGAGCACGGACGTCCCCATCGTGATCCGTTCGGTGCGCGCACCGAGCGCGCCGAGCCAGCTCATCGCGAACGGCGCATGCCCGCCGTCGTGACGCCACGGCTGCAGGTGGTCGCTGATGAACACCGAGTCGAAGCCGCACTCTTCGGCGATGACGCCGTAGTTGAGCAACTCGGTCGGCGCGAACTGCTCGTTCGACGCCTTGTAGCCGTATCTGATCTCGGTCATCTGCCCCTCGTGACTATCAATTCTGCTTTCTGGAACTCCTTCAGCGAGGAGTACCCGCACTTGCCCATCACCCGCCGAACCGAGCCGAACAGGTTGCGTTCGCCGCTCGGATCGGACGTCGGCCCGGCAAGCAATTCCTCCAGGGACGGGCGCACGTCGAGGCCGGCGGTGAGGTCTACGACGGCCGATCGAGGCACGCGCGGATGGGCGGCCGTGGCATCCCAATAGCGTCCGCCGCCGGGCGCTTCCGCGGCGATCGCGAGCGGCTCACCCAGCATGACGGCGTCGGCGCCGCACGCCAGCGCCTTGGCGATGTCGCCGCCGGTCTCGACGTCGCCGTACGCGACCAGGTGGACGTAGCGGCCGCCGGTCTCGTCGAGATAGTCGCGCCGTGCGGCCGCGGCATCGACCACCGCGGTCGCCATGGGGACGTCGATGCCGAGCATCGCGTGCGTGGTCGAGCCGAGGTGCGCGCCGTATCCGACGATGACCCCGGCCGCGCCCGTGCGCATCAGGTGCAGCGCGGTCTGGTAGTTCGTGCAGCCGCCGACGAGCACCGGCACGTCGAGATCGGCGATGAACGTCTTCAGGTTCAGGCCCGGGCCCTGCTCGGCGACGTGTTCGGCGCTGATGATCGTTCCTTGGATGACCAGCAGGTCGATGCCTTCGCCGAGCACGTGCGGCGCCAGGTCGTCCGTGTGTTGTGGGCTGAGTCGCACTGCAACGCGCACGCCCGCGGCGCGAAGTTCTTTGACCCGCTGCCGCAGCAGCTCCGGCGACACGGGCCGCGAGTAGACGCGCTGGAGCGTCGCTGTGTCGTCGCCCAGGTCTGCCAGTTCCGCGGCGGGATCGTCGTAGCGGGCCCACAGCCCCTCGCCGTCGAGGACGGCGAGGCCGCCGAGGCGCTCGATCTCGACCGCGGTTTCGGGCGAGACGATCGCATCGGACGGCGCGGCCACCAGCGGCAGGTCGAAGGTGTGCGCGTCGATCTGCCAACTCGTGGACACCACGGACGACCCGCGCGTGCGCCGGGTCGGGACCAGCGCGATGTCGTCGAGGTGATAGCCCCGCCGCGCACTGCGTCCGAGGCCGATCTCCACGGTTTCCGGCATGAAGTCGAGTCTGCCTTATGGGCGTGGCGGCAGCGGGGGCGCGGCTCGGTCGGGACGCTCGGCGAGCGGCGTCGGAACCAGAGGTGCGGTGTTCGCGAGTTCGTCCGCAAGCACGTCCAGCCCCGCGGCGAGCTGCGGATCGTCACCGGCCGCCCACGCCTGCGGCGGGAACGGAACCTCGATGTCGGGGTCGACGCCGTAGTTCTCGACACCCCAGCCGGAGTCGCGGAACCAGAACGAGAAGCGTGGCTGGGTGACGACGGTGCCGTCGACCAGCGCGTACCTGCCGTCGATACCGATCACCCCGCCCCACGTCCGCTCGCCGACGATCTTGCCGAGCCGCAGCGAGCGGAATGCCTGGTTGACGATGTCGCCGTCGGAGCCGGCGAACTCGTTGGCGATCGACACGATCGGCCCGCGCGGTGCGCTGCCCGGGTAGTACTCGTCCGCGGCGTGTCGGGCGTGGCCGCCGCCGACCGGTCGACGCGCGAGTTTCTCGATCACCAGTTCCGAGACGTGTCCGCCGCCGTTGTCACGGGTGTCGAGCACGAGGGCGTCGCGCAGGATCTCGCGCTTGAAGTCGCGGTGGAACTCGGCCCAGCCGGTCGACATCATGTCGGGCACGTGCACGTAACCGATCCGGCCGTCGCTGCGTTCGTGGACGGCTGAGCGGCGTCCGGAAACCCAATCCTGGTAACGGATCGGCGCCTCGTCGCCAGTGGGGACGACCGCGATGGTGCGCTCGACACCCGCGCGGCGCAACGTCACCGCGACCGGCTTGCCCGCCAACCCGGCCAGCAGCGGACCGGGGCCGACCACGCCGACCGGATGCCCATTGACCGCCACCAGTTCGTCACCGTCGCGCACGTCACCGCCGGCCGCGCGTAACGGCGACCGCGCCGCAGGCACCGACGACTCACCCGGCAACACCCGCGCCAGCGTCCAACTACCGTCCGCTGCCGGCACGAGGTCGGCACCGAGGAACGCGGCCGCACGTCCGGCCGGTGGCGCCTTGGGCTCGAACCGCTCGTACGCGTGCGACGCGCCGAGCTCGCCGATCATCTCCCACAGCACCTCGGACAGGTCGCTGCGCGTCGCGATGCGATCGGTCAGCGGTAGGTAACGCTCGAGGACGTCGTCCCAGTCGACGCCACCCATGTCCTCGATCCAGAAGTGGTCGCGCATCAGGCGCCATGTCTCGACCAGCATCTGGCGCCACTGCGCCGGCGGGTCGTAACGCACCTGGATGCGATCGAGGTCGACCTCGACGAGTTCCTTCGGCCCCGAATCGGGCTGGGGCTTGGGCCGGACGGCGTGGTCGGCGGGGCCGACCCGCAACGCGTCCCGGTCGCGGACGACAACGCGGGTGCCGTCGCCGCTCGGCTGGTACCAGTCGAGCGCGTCGACGATGGTGCGCATCTCGCGATCGGCGAAGTCCCACCGCGTCAGGGACGGACGGGGACGCTCCGCACCGTCCGGCAGCCCCGCGCCGATCACGCCGGTGATCGGGTTCGTCAGCCAGAGCAGGCCGCCCTTGACCGCGCGCAGGTCGCTGAGCAGGCCGACCGGCACGGGCGCAACGACGGCACGCTCGGTGATGCCGTCCAGGTCGACGCGCACCGGCCCGACGATGTCGTCGCCGCCGTTGTCGCCCTTGTCGCCGCCCTTGTCGCCGCCCTTGCTCGCAACCGTGCGGCCGTCGGTCTCGGGATCGAACGGCGACGGCGTGTCGGTCGCCAGCGGCACCACGTACGGCCGCACGCCGACCGTGAACGACAGGTCGAACGCGTGCGTGTCGTAGACCGGATCGAACGTGCGCGCCGACAGGAAGGCGAGGTGCTTGCCGTCGAGCGTGAACGCCGGATCGGTGTCGAGGAACCGTTCACCGGTGACTTCGTGCACCGTGCCGGTGCCGAGCTCGGCGAGGCGGATCGAGCGCAGTTGCGACGGATACTCGTGCGACCAGGCGAGCCAGGCGGAGTCCGGTGCGAAAGTGAGTCCGCCGGCTGCACCCGCGTCGTCGTTGCTCTCGAGCACTCGGACGGTGCCGTCGGCCAACGTCACGAGCAGGACACGTCCGTCGTGCGGCGCGACGGCGACGCTGGCGCCGTCGGGCGAGACGACCAGCTCGAGCACCCGGCCGATCTGTCCGCCCGCGAGCCGGCGCGTGCCGCTGCCGTCGCTGCCGTCGCTGATCTCGAGCGCGTCGTCACCGTCGACATCGGTCACCCAGATCGCGCGGCCGGGCTCGCCGGGCAGTACCCGCGGCAGCCGCGTGCGAACACCCGCGGTGTCTGCCAGTGCGCGCACCGGGCCGTCGCGGTGGGTGAGCCATTGCACGGTGCCGTGCACGTTGACGGCGCTCGCGCGACCCTCGCGGTCGACCGACACTGCCTCGGCGGCGCCGAGCGACGGGCCGACCTCGGCCACGGTCGACTGCCGGCCGACTCGAGCGCCGGGCAGTTCGATCTCGACGGCGATCGGTTCGACGTCGGCGGCGAGGGAATCGAGGCGGTACAGGACGCCGGCGCGCTGGTAGACCAGTTGCGTCGAGCCGCCCTCGAGGTCACCGGCGAGATCGCGCGCGTAGTTGCCGGTGTGGTCGCTGTGCCGGCGCAGGTCGCTACCGTCGGCGAGCACCGAGTAGACGTTGCCGTGGCCCTCGTGATCGGACGTGAACGCCAGTCGGTCGCCGAGCCAGACCGGATCTGCGAGCTGACCGTTCAGCTCGGCGAGCAGCCGCTCGAACTCGCCGTTGCCGCCGCGGTCGATCCACAACTTCGGACGGGTCCCGCCGCGGTATCGCTTCCACGTCGCCGGCTCACGATTGACCACCGACTGGACGACGACCACACCGTCGGGGCGCCGGGCGAGGCCGTTGATCGGGCCGAACGGCAGCCGCTCGCCCGGGCCGGCGTCGGTCGGCAGCGCGTAGGCCCACACCCGGGTGCGAAAGGGCTGCAACGCGGCGCTGGCTGCGACCACCCGGCCGTCGCCCGCCCAGCCGAGCACGCGAGTGGACGGGTGGTTCCAGTAGGTCAACCGGGTTGCCGCGCCTCCGGCCACCGGCGCGACGTAGATCTCGGGATGGCCGTCGCGCGCACTCGCCCAGGCGAGCGTCGATCCGTCCGGCGACAACCGTGGCCGCGACGCCGGCACCCGGTCGGACGTGAGCCGCTCGGCGCGCCCGCCGCCGCTGTCGACCACCCACACGTCGTCGTCGGCGACGAAGACGATGCGGTCACCACTGAGCTGCGGAGAACGGAGGTAGGTGCTCACGCCCTGGCAGCCTAATCGCGCCACCAAGCAAGATCGTTTGGCTACCCGCTGTAGTTCGGCGCCTCGGTCGTCATCTGGATGTCGTGCGGGTGCGACTCCTTCAGGCTCGCCTGCGTGATGCGGACGAACTTGCCGCGCTCGGCCAGCTCGGGCACCGTCCGCGCGCCCACGTAGAACATCGACTGACGCAGTCCGCCGACCAACTGGTGCACGACCGCACCGAGCGGGCCGCGGTAGGCGACGCGCCCTTCCACACCTTCGGGGATCAGCTGGTCGTCACTGGCCACTTCGGCCTGGAAGTAGCGGTCCTTCGAGTACGACTTCTTGCCGCGCGAGCTCATCGCGCCCAGCGAGCCCATCCCGCGGTAGGACTTGAACTGCTTGCCGTTGACGAAGATCAGGTCGCCGGGCGACTCATCGCAACCGGCGAGCAGCGAACCCACCATGACCGTGTCGGCGCCCGCGACGATCGCCTTGGCGATGTCACCGGAGTACTGCAAACCTCCGTCGGCGATCAACGGAACGCCGGCCGGCTTGCAGGCGAGGGACGCCTCGTAGACAGCGGTGATCTGCGGCGCACCGACGCCGGTCACGATGCGCGTCGTGCAGATCGAACCGGGCCCGACGCCGACCTTCACCGCATCGGCGCCGGCATCGATGAAGGCCTGCGCGCCGGCGCGGGTCGCGACGTTGCCGCCGATGACCTGGACGTGCTTGGTGGCCGGGTCGGTCTTGAGACGCTGCACCATGTCGAGGAGCAGTCGGACGTGCCCGTGCGCCGTGTCGGCGACAAGGACGTCCACCCCAGCGTCGACCAGGGTCGTGGCGCGCTGCCACGAATCGCCGAAGTAGCCGATCGCGGCTGCGACCATCAGCCGGCCGTGCGCGTCCTTCGATGCGTGCGGATACTGCTCGGACTTCACGAAGTCCTTGACCGTGATCAACCCCGCCAGGCGACCTTGCTCGTCGACGATCGGCAGCCGCTCGCGCTTGTGCTTGCGCAGGATCTTCGTGGCGTCGTCGGGATCGATGCCGACGGGCGCGGTGATCAGCGGCATCGGTGTCATGACCTCGTCCACCTTGGTCGTCGCCCACTCTGCGACGGGGACGAAGCGCAGGTCACGGTTGGTGATGATCCCCAGCAACCGCAGGTCGGCGTCGACAACCGGCAGGCCCGAGATGCGGTACTGCCCGCACACCGTGTCGAGTTCCTCGAGGGTCGCGTCCGGACCGATGGTGACCGGGTTCGGGATCATGCCTGTCTGCGTGCGTTTGACGAGATCCACCTGGTAGGCCTGGTCGGCGATCGACAGGTTGCGGTGCAGCACGCCGATGCCGCCCTCACGGGCCATTGCGATCGCCATGCGCGCTTCGGTCACGGTGTCCATCGCGGCCGACAGGAGCGGCACCCGGATCGAGATGTCGCGGGTCAGCAGCGAAGTGGTGTCGACCTCGCTGGGCACCACGTCCGTCTCGCCGGGGAGCAGCAGCACGTCGTCGTACGTAAGGCCGATCGTGGCGAACTTGGCTGGAAAAACTTGGTCGTGTACCTCGTCAGGCAAGGCGTCTTCTCCTCTGTCGCCGGTAACCGAGTCTAGACCGCCCGAGGGTGCGCAATGGTGCTGGCACTACCTCCGCCCCGGAGAAAACGCCAGGGTCATTTAGGGGGTTGTCCGGATGGTTCGGGCGACGGTCGACGACGACGCTGGTCGCCATGACCACCAGCATGCAGTCCTACTCGCCGCCGGTCGACCGCGCCGCCCAGCGCATCGCAGCCCGTGCAGTCGACCTCGTCAAGACGTATGGATCGGGTGACACCGAGGTCCGCGCCCTCGACCACGTCAGCATCGACCTGGTCGCCGGCGAGTTCACCGCGATCATGGGTCCGTCCGGCTCGGGCAAGTCGACGCTCATGCACGCGGTCGCCGGCCTCGACAGCGTCGATTCCGGCTCGGTGCTGATCGGTGACGTCGAACTGTCCGGGCTGTCGGACAAGAAGCTCACCGCGCTGCGCCGTGATCGGATCGGGTTCGTCTTCCAGGCCTTCAACCTCGTCCCGACGCTCACCGCGCTCGAAAACATCACGCTGCCCATCGCGATCGCCGGCCGCCGTCCCGATCAGCAGTGGCTCGACACGGTCATCGACTCGCTGGCGATCCGCGACCGGCTCGCGCACCGTCCGAGCGAGCTGTCCGGCGGCCAGCAGCAACGCGTCGCTGTCGCCCGCGCGCTCGCATCGCGTCCGCAGATCGTGTTCGGCGACGAGCCCACCGGAAACCTCGACTCGCGCACCAGCGGCGAGGTGCTCGCCATGCTGCGTCGCTCGGTCGACAACCTCGACCAGACGGTCGTGATCGTCACCCATGACCCGGCTGCCGCGGCGTACGCGCACCGCGTCGTCTTCCTTTCGGACGGACGCATCGTCGACGAACTGCGCGACCCCACTGCCGAGCGCGTGCTCGATCGCATCAAGGACTTCGAGAAATGAGTGCCATGCGCAAGGTCGCCGTGCGCAATCTCGCTGCGCACAAGGTCCGGCTCGCGCTGACGATCGCGTCGGTCGTGCTCGGGACGGCTTTCGTGGCCGGCTCGTTCGTGTTCACCGACACCCTGCAGCGCAGCTTCGACACGATCTTCCAGACCAGCGACAAGGGCATCGACGCACAGGTGCGGCCGGCCCATGACGGCGACCCGGGCGTCCCGACCTCGCTCGTCCCCAAGATCCGTGCCGTCCCCGGCGTCGCTACGGTCGAACCGCGCGTCAGCGGCACTGCGGTGCTCGTCGACTCACACGGCACCAAGCTGCAGTCGAACGGAGCACCCTCCGAGGGCGGCGCCTGGTCCGCGCAGTCGGTCAATCCGGTGCCGACGTTCGTCAGCGGTCACGCGCCGCGCAGCGCCCACCAAGTCGTCGTGAACGACGGCGCGGCGCGCAGGCACGACCTGCACACCGGCGAGCGAGTAACAGTCGTCGTCGAGAACGCGCCCGCGATGCACGCGCGAATCAGCGGCATCTACAAGGTTTCCTACGACACCGGCGGCTACATCGGCGTGCTGTTCACACCGCGCGAGGCGATGCGGCTGTTCACCGACGGCCACCACTTCAGCGTGGTCAACGTCGCCGCTGCGCCCGGTGTCTCGGAGCGGGCGGTCACCGAACGCATCGCCAAGTTGCTGCCGAGCGATCTGGTTGCGAAGACCGGGACGCAGGTGCGCGACGACGACACTCAGGGCGTCGCCGGCGCGATGGCGTTCATCAACTACATCCTGCTGGGCTTCGGGATCATCGCCCTGCTGGTGGGGACGTTCATCATCTACAACACGTTCTCGATGATCGTCGCCCAGCGCCAGCGCGAACTCGCCCTGCTGCGCGCGATCGGCGCCTCCGGACGCCAGGTGCGTCGGTCGGTGTTGTTCGAGGCGAGCGTCGTCGGGTTGGTCGGCAGCGGACTCGGTGTCGCAGCCGGGCTCGGAATCGCGACCGGCCTCTACGCGCTGCTCGACGCGCTCGACCTCGGCCTGCCCTCGGGCGGCCTGGTGATGTCGGCGCGCACCATCGTCGTCACCGTCCTGCTCGGCACGATCGTGACGCTGTTCGCCGCCTTCAGCCCAGCCCGACGCGCGTCCCGAATAGCGCCGGTCGCCGCCATGCGCGAGCAGTTCGCGACGCCGACCGCCGCGAGCATGCGCCGCAGGATCATCGCCGGTGTCGTTGTCGCAATTCTCGGCGTAGCGGCGACAGTCGCAGCGGTTGCCAGCGACTCGGCCGGCTCGGCGTCCGCGTTCACCGCGGTCGGATTGGTCGCAGTCATGATCGCGGCCATGCTGCTGTCGCCCGTCCTCGCCCGGTGGCTGATCGTGCCGCTCGGCCGCGTGGTCGGACGTCCGTTCGGCACCGTCGGACAACTCGCTCGCACGAACGCGGTGCGCAACCCACGCCGCACCGCGGCGACGGCGTTCGCGCTGACGCTCGGTCTCGTCCTCGTCGCCGGCATCTCGGTGCTCGGGTCGTCCATCAAGTCGAGCCTGGGCGGCGTCGTCGACAACACGGTGCGCGCCGACTATCTCGTGACCACCTTCGGCGGTCTGATGGTTCCGCAGCCCGCTGCCACGGCCGCGGCGCACGTGCCGGGTGCGGGGACAACTGTCACCCTGCACGACCTGCGGGTCTCGTTCGGCGGTACCCACTACGACGGGACCGGTGTGGACGGCGACCTGACGAACGCAGTGAGCGTCCCGCTCGTGCAGGGCCGCATCGACACGGGCGGCAATTCGGTGATGCTGTCGAAGCAGACCGCGAGTGACGCCGGGCTGTCGGTCGGCGACTCGATCCGGCTTGCAGCGCCCGGCCAGACCACGATCACCGAGCACGTCGCCGGCATCTACGCCGACAACCAGCTGCTCGGCCCCTTCCTGGCCAACGGCGACGTGTACCGGCAGCTGACGCCGCGCGACCGCTGGTCGGCGATGGTCGTGCTGGTGAACGCCGCGCCGGGTATCGGTCTCGCGACGCTGCAAACGCAGCTCGAACACGCGACGAACCCGTACTACGTCGTGTCGGTCGAAACCCGCGACGGGTTCAAGGGGACGGTGGCCAGCCAGGTCAACGGCCTGATCGGCGTGGTGTACGGCCTGCTCGCTCTCGCGATCATCATCGCTGTGCTCGGCATCATCAACACGCTCGCGCTGTCCGTCGTCGAGCGGCGCCGCGAGATCGGGATGCTGCGCGCGGTCGGTATGCAACGGGTGCAGGTACGCCGAACCATCTACCTCGAGTCTGTGCTGATCTCGGTGTTCGGTGCGGTGCTCGGTCTCGGCCTGGGGATCGGGTTCGGCGCCCTGTTCACTCGGTCACTGTCGAGTCAGGGCCTGACCCGGATCAGCGTGCCGTGGTCGCAGAGCTCGCTGTTCCTCGTCCTGGCCGCGGTCGTGGGCGTGTTGGCGGCCCTGTGGCCCGGAATCCGGGCCGCGCGTACGAAGCCGCTGGAGGCCATCGCCTCGGCGTGAGCACGTGCCGATCGGGGTGGACGGGTAGTCGCCCGATTCGCCCCGATTGGCGAGGTAGCCCAGATGCGATCTACCGTGGACGCCGTGACCGTTGAACCCCCCTTCGGAGACGACCGGCCCGACCCGGTTCCGGGTCCGCTGGACCCGTTCCTCGGCGACCCGGACGATCCGGCAGCGCTGCTCGACGCAATCGAGCCCGCTCCCCGCTCAATGAGGGCGAGGTCGCCGATGTGCGGGCGGATCTGGTCGAACTGGCGGAGTTCCGGACGGTGCTGGGACCGGTCGGGGTCGACGGGATCATCGTTGAGTGCGCCGATTGCGGCGAGCAGCACTTCTTCGGATGGGACCTGATGGCGGCGAACCTGCAGGCGCTGCTCGGCGAGGGACGCACGCACGTCCACGAGCCCGCCTTCGCGCCCGATCCGGACGCCTACGTCAGCTGGGACTACGCCCGCGGGTACGCCGATGCGGTGGTCGCCAGGAGCAAGTCCGCCTGA
The DNA here is from genome assembly GCA_963757455.1 of uncultured Actinomycetota bacterium. Taxonomy (GTDB): domain Bacteria; phylum Actinomycetota; class Actinomycetes; order Mycobacteriales; family Jatrophihabitantaceae; genus RYN-133. The sequence goes on along the minus strand of CAVWSE010000005.1, from coordinate 237,404 downwards.
CCTCGGCGCTCGGGCCAGCACAGTCGAACAATTCGTGCAACTTGCGTCACCTTTTCCGGGCTCGCTCTTTGAACCAGTCAGGAGATCGCGACCGCCGCGGTCGCGACGAATGGTTCATCGGAGGGCGCTATGGCCGAGGTTCGGCGTCTCCCAGCCCCGCGTGAGGGCGACTGGGATTGGCAGGTCGAAGCGGCGTGCCGCGGCCTGGACACCGCCAACTTCTACCATCCGGAGAACGAGCGCGGCCCCTCGCGCGTGCGGCGCGAGATGCAGGCCAAGGCCATCTGCGCGCAGTGCCCGGTCATCAGGGACTGCCTGCGCTGGGCCCTCGCGGCGCGTGAGCCGTACGGGGTGTGGGGCGGCCTGTCCGCCGAGGAGCGGGAGTCGATGCTGCAGAAGCGCAGCGCCTGACCGGCTCGATCAAGACTTCCAGGTGGGCCCGTGGGGGGCACGACTGGAGGGGGACACCGAGGCCCCGCGATCATCGATCGCGGGGCCTCGGTGTTTGTGTTGCCTGTCGGACGCAGCGCTAGTGGACGTGACCGCCCGGGCCGTGGCTGTGGCCGTGCCCGTGGTCGTGCCCGTGGTCGTCCTCGGACTCGGCGGGCTTCTCGACGACCGCGCTCTGCGTGGTGAGCACGAGGCCCGCCACACTCGCCGCGTTCGCCAAGGCCGCCTTGGTGACCTTGACCGGGTCGACGACGCCGGCCTTGACCAGGTCGCCGTACTCGCCGGTGGCCGCGTTCAGGCCGTGGTTGGCCTGCAGCTCGCGCACCTTGGCGACGACGACGTAGCCCTCGGCACCGGCGTTGGCGGCGATCCAGCGCAGTGGCTCGACCAGCCCCGTCCGCACGACGGCGACGCCCGTCGCCTCGTCACCGGACAGTCCGAGGTCGCCGTCCAGCACCGACGCGGCGTGGACGAAGGCCGAGCCGCCGCCGGCGACGATGCCCTCCTCGATGGCCGCGCGGGTGGCGGCGATGGCGTCCTCGATGCGGTGCTTGCGCTCCTTGAGCTCGACCTCGGTGGCCGCGCCGACCTTGATGACGCCGACACCGCCGGCGAGCTTGGCCAGCCGCTCCTGCAGCTTCTCGCGGTCCCAGTCGGAGTCGGTGTCCTCGATCTCGCGCCGGATCTGCGCGATGCGGGCGTCGATGTCGCCCTGCGCCGCCGATCCGTGCGTGAGCGTCGTGAGGTCCTTCGTGACGCTCACGCGGCCGGCCGTGCCGAGCACGTCGAGGCCGACCTGGTCGAGCTTGAGCCCCACCTCGGGAGCGACGACCTGCGCGCCGGTGACGATCGCGAGGTCCTGCAGGAACGCCTTGCGGCGGTCACCGAAGAACGGCGCCTTGACCGCGACCGCGGTGAAGGTCTTGCGGATCGCGTTGACCACCAGGGTGCTCAGCGCTTCGCCGTCGACGTCCTCGGCGATGACGACCAGTGCCTTGCCGGCCTCGATGACCTTCTCGAGCAGCGGCAGCAGGTCGGCGATGGCCGAGATCTTCTGGGTCGTGATGAGGATGTACGGGTTTTCGAGAACGGTCTCGCCGGCCTCGAGATCGGTGACGAAGTACGGGCTGATGTAGCCCTTGTCGAACTGCATGCCCTCGGTGAACTCGAGATCGGTCGTGAGGGTCTGGCTCTCTTCGACCGTGATCACGCCGTCCTTGCCGACCTTGGTGAACGCCTCGGCGATGAGCTCGCCGATCGTGGCGTCCTGGGCCGAGATGGTCGCGACGTGCGCGATCGACGTCTCGCCCTCGACCGGGATCGCGACCTTGTCCAGCTCGGCGCTGACTGCGTCAACGGCGGCGTCGATACCGCGCTTGAGCCCGGTCGGGTTGGCGCCGGCGGCGACGTTCTTGAGCCCGGCGTTGATCAGGGCCTGCGCGAGGACGGTCGCGGTGGTCGTGCCGTCGCCGGCGACGTCGTTGGTCTTGGTGGCGACCGACTTGACCAGCTGCGCGCCGAGGTTCTCGAACGGGTCGACCAGCTCGATCTCGCGAGCGATCGTCACGCCGTCGTTGGTGATGACCGGCGCGCCGAAGGACTTGTCGAGCACCACGTTGCGGCCCCGCGGGCCGAGGGTGACCTTGACGGCGTTGGCCAGCTTGTCGACACCGCGCTCGAGCGCGCGGCGGGCGTCCTCATCGAAACTGAGGATCTTCGCCATGTGGGTCCTTCCTGATTACAACCGTCACCGCCCCGGTCGCGCTGCTGCGCGCCGGGGCGGTAAGGGTGGATGAATTACTTCTCGATGACAGCGAGGACGTCGCGCGCGGACAGGACGAGGAAGTCCTCGCCGCCGTAGCGCACCTCGGTGCCGCCGTACTTGCTGTAGAGCACGACGTCGCCGACGGCGACATCGAGCGGGACGCGGTTGCCCTTGTCGTCGATGCGGCCCGGGCCGACAGCCAGGACGGTGCCCTCCTGGGGCTTCTCCTTGGCGGTGTCCGGGATGACGATGCCCGACGCGGTCGTGGTCTCGGCCTCGTTGGCGGAGACGACGATGCGGTCCTCGAGCGGCTTGATGCTGACCTTGGTGGCGGTCACGGTGGGTCTCCCCTTCTCGGGCGATAAGTTCTTCTTCGTCGGTGCGGTCGCCGTCGCGGGTGGTCGACCGTCCCGAATTGGCACTCTAGCCCGCCGAGTGCCAGCGTTTCAACGAGGGGTTGCTGTGACCGCTCAGCAGCGGGCGTTCCGAGCTTGATCAACGCCGAGACGTGGCGGTGGATGGTCACAAGTCGGCGATGATCATGCGCGAGCCAACAGGTAGGGACGGGGCTCACCGCCGACCGGCGTGATGACACCGCTGCCGATCGGCAGCGGGACACCGAGTTCGCGCGCGCGGTGACCCAACCAAGAGTGCAATTCGTCGAGCCAGAGTGCGTTGCGCCCGGTCGCCTCCGACGGCGCGATGTGGGTCAGGGCGAATCCGAGGCGCGTGAGCATGTTGTGCCGGCGCCTGGTCCGCTTCCAGTCCGCTTCACCGAGGTGATATTCGCGGCTGTCGATTTCGAGGATCGCCCGCAAACCGCGCCACAGCACGTCCGCGACGGCGATTATGTGACCCGAGCCGTCGACGATCGGGACGTTCAGTTCGAACGCCGGGGCCTGTGCTCGTGTCATGCGGCGGGACGCGGCGGCCTCGGCGACAGAGCGGGCGCCGTCGACGGCATCACGCAGCGCTAAGCGAAGCCATCTGCTGCCGTTCTGCGGTCCGGGCGCAGCTCCGTAAGCAACTGGTCGGCCGAGGTGAGCCGGATCGTGTAGGGCCGAGCCGTCCCGCGGATGCGAACCCGTCCGATCACGCGGTTGGACGCGTGTCGCGACAGCACCAATACCTCGTTGGCGGGCGGGATCGGATCGCCCAGTCCGACAGCCCGCGCGGCATCCCATCCGGTCAACGCGGCCGACGGACCCCCGAGTGCAACGCCGACCGCCGCCCAGTCGTCACGCGTTGGTTCCTCGGGGCGGGTGAGGATCGCTCCGCGAGCGATCATCCGCCAATTCTCTCGTCGCAGTTCGGTGCGAACGCGAGCTCGCGAGATCCCGAGATCGTTGGCGAAGGCGGGTATGAGCACGCGCGGCAATTCGTAGAGCACGATCAGCACTCAACCGCCGCAGGCAGCGGCGTGGGTCTGGCCGGCGCCGTCTGTGGACACGCGTCAGCGCTGTGGATCGCGCCCAAACCACAAAGATCAACGCCGGGTTGCGACCACAGGCAGCCACAACCCGGCGTTGACGTAAGGCGTCAGCCGTTACCGGAAGTCCCCCGAACAACCGGATGAACCTGCAGATTGCAGACGCTGACCGACACCGGGCGGTGGAAAGTCTTGGTGGTGTTCGGCGGTGTCGTGGCGATCGACTTCGAGAAGCGGCAGCTGCCGCCGTTGCTGCGGAAGTTCATCCACTCGACGTCGGCCGAGGCCCGCTGGAAGGAGTGCAGCACGATCGTGTTGATGGCGTGCGCGCCGCCGGTGAAGCCGCGCAGACTGCGCCGGGCGTGGGCGAGGACGCCGCCGTGCGGGCCGATCGCGTCGAGGCCCGGGTAGCCGCGCAGGCTGCACGTGCTCTGGCTGATGTTGCGGAAGATGAGGACCACGTTGCCGTGACCCGTCGCGCCCTGCGGGTGGCTGTGGCTGAGCTGGATCAGCGCACCTTGGCATTGGGGTACCGGCGCGGCTGCTGCGGCCGAGCCGGACACGACGCCGACGGCACCGGTCGTTACAGCGGCGGCCGCGGCCACACTTGCGATGAGCTTGCGCATGAGCGGGTTCCTCTCTGAACTCGTTGATGGCGAAGAGTCGTTACTCGCGCCGGTGATACATCGGGTCGGTCACTTTGTGAAGGGGCCGCCCGACCACGACGCCCCGGCGTCGTGGGTTGTCCAGATCGTGCGTCCGTCATCGGCGACGGCGCGACCGTCGTGCCCGTCCTCGAACCCGACGAACGTGACGTTCGAGAACTTCGTTACCCGGCTCCACGAATCGCCCGAGTCGGTGCTGCGGTACAAGGTGCCTTGTACGACGACGAGTTGGACGCCGTTGTCGCCGGCGGCAATCAGCTCGGCCGGCCGCAGCTTGCCGCCGTTCGGAGGCGACTGGAATGTCCGTCCCCCGTTTGTCGAGGTCGCGGTCTCGCCGTACCCCGTGAGGTCCGAGGTATTCGTGGTCGTCGCGCAATCGATGGCAACCGTGCCATCTGTGCCGACCGTAGCGGCGGTGACCTGTCGTTCAGCGTCGGCCGCGATGTAGCGGACATGGCGCCTTTACCTGTGACCATGTGGTGCCGTCGTCACTTGAGCGATAGATCGGTGAGAAGTTCGACCGCCCCTTCGCGGGGTTGTTGAAGATCGGCGCGAGAATCACGTCGTTTCCTGCGCGAGCCAGGTCGACCCGATAGGCCAAGACCAGGTCACCTCCGCTCGGCACGGTGACGGGCGTCCATGTGTTGCTGCCGATCGTCGCCGTCTCGGCGGTCGAGCACTGACTCGGGCAACCGCCCACTCCATGAACGAGAACGACATTTCCGGACAGGGTCTCCAGCGCGTCAGCGCCCATCCCCGCTTGCCGCACCCAGTTCGTGCCGCCGTCGGTGGTCATGTACAGCGCGTTCGGGCCGTAGGCGTAACCGATGTTCTGGTTTGCGAACCGAATGTGCTCGCACGCATCGACTGGCACATTCCCTGACGTCCGGAACGTTGAAGATTTCGCCACCGATGCCCGTCCAATGCGTGCCGTCGGTCGTGCGAAGGATCGCGGTGCACCGATGGTGCGGCGCCGTGATGCACGGTTCGCTGCCGAGCGCCCACCCGTCGCTCGTCCCGACGAAGCTCACGTCGAACGCATGGAAGCCGGGGGCCGGAGGCGCGGTCGTCGGAGCGGCACCGGTCGGGGTCGGACTCGGCACGGCCGGCGTGGTCAGCTGCACGCTCGGTGTCGGATGCTTGACCGGCTGGGTGCCGGGATGAACCGGTGGTGCCGCGGTGTCACGGTCGGCACCGACGCCGGCGAGCGTGAGCGCGACCGCTGCTATCGCGGCGGCGGCGAGGAGCGGAAACGTCCACGTCCGCCAGCTGCGGTGCGGACGCAGCACAGGCGCGTCGAGTTCGGCGAGGATGCGCTCGGCGAGCGGTCCGTCGGGCGGAGCGTGCCGCGCGTTGTCACGCAACGACGCGCGCAGCCGCGTCTCGAGGTCGGTCGGGGGGTTCATGCCGAATTCCTTCCAGCACCGGACGCGGTGGCACTGTCACGCAGCGCCGCCAGGCCTCGGCTGATCAGGCTGCGGACGGTGCCTTCGCGGCAGCCGAGCGCGATGCCGATCTCATCGTCGGGCAGGTCGTGGAAATACCGAAGGACGAGCGCTGCGCGCTGCCGCTCAGGCAGGGTGCGCAGCATCGTCCAGATCTCGTCGCGGTCGTCGAGTTGGGACGGGCGGTCGGCGCCGTCGATGCTCTCGGGCAGGAACTCGACCGCGAACTCGCGTCGCGCGGCTCGCCTGGTGTGGTTGACGAATCCGTTGGCAAGACTGCGCCGCACATAGGCGAGCGGCACCTCGGCTGCTTCGACGAGATGCCATTTGGGGTACAGCCGCACAAGCGTGTCCTGGACGAGTTCTTCGGCAGCGCTGCCGTCGCCCGTGAGCAGATAGCCGGTGCGTAGGAGATCAGCGGTGTGCTCGCGCACGAACCGCGTGAAATCCACCCCGGTGATGGCCACAATGCCTCCCACGCCAAGTAGACAGCGGCCGGGACGATTCCGTTGCATGCAACAGGACGGCCGATCTCGGTGTCTTCACGGCATGCGAGTTCTTGTTTGGGTGCCGAATTTCTGATCCTGGATTGGGTGAATCGAGATAGCGCTGCATGCCGCGCGGTCGGGTATCCGACGGTCGAGGCTGTCGCGGGTCATCGGTTCGTCCGGCTCCGCGTCGCCCGTACTCGGTGGCCGTACTTCGACGGTCCGGCGGTGGAGGCGTTGGGGGTCCCCTCCGCGATCCGCATCAAGTAGTCGCGGATCTTGGGTGTGCACAGCGGACGACGCGCCCCGCCCGCTTGGTTGCAGGCAGGGCGCGTCGAGTTCGCGCGGACGTCAGACCGGGCGGTTGCTGCGGAACAGACCGCTCGGGTCGACGTCCTGCTTGATCTGGCGCAGTCGGGCGAGCGAGTCGGCCGGGAAGGCCGGCGTCACGTCGGCGTCGGCGCACAGGAACGTGTAGAACGTCCGTCCGCTGCGCTTGTCGGCGACAGCTTGCTGCACCGCTGCGGTCGACCCGGCGATGGCGGGGACGAGCTCGGGCACCATCGGCACGCCGAGTGTGAACACCGAGTACTGCTCGGTGATCGCGGCGTTCGGGCCCTCGTCGGCCGTGCCGCGGGCGAGCGCTCCGCCGAGGTGACGGAACTGCAGCACCGTGAGCGCGTTCGGTGCGTCCGCACCGGCGATGTCGACGACCTTGTCGATCGTCTCGGCGTCGAGGTCGGTCAGCAGCTCCGACCACTCCATCGTCGGCATCGGGTCAGTCGGCTCCTGGCACACGTCCGACAGGGCGGCGACCGGGAATTCGCCGGTGGCGTCGATGCAGACGGCCGGCAGCTCGCGCAGCGGCGCAACGAGCGCCTCGGCCTCCTCGGCCGAACCGAGGTAGGTGAATTCGACGGTGACGAAGTTCTTGCCGCGGATCGGCTCGGGCAGGAAGTCGACCGGCGGGAAGCGCAGGATGTGCGCCCACATCGTCAACTCGTCGGGCGCGTTCTGCGTGATCGCGTGCCACGCACGCAGCACCGGACGGGCCATCTCGATCGGCCACATGATGCGTCCGCCGTAGAGCTGCGACGCCGGGTAGAGCTGCACCTCGATCGCGGTGACGACACCGAAGTCGCCGCCCGCGCCGCGGATCGCCCAGAACAGGTCGGGATCGGAGTCGGCAGTGACGGTACGCAGATTGCCCTGCGCGTCGACGAGTTCGACGGCGAGAATGCTGTGGGCTGCGACGCCGTACTTGCGGCCGAACCAGCTCAGGCCGCCGCTGACGCAGAAGCCGGTGACGGACGGGTCGGAGTTGCTGCCGGCGAGGCCCGTCAGGCCGTACTCGCTGGTGACAGCCAGCAGTTCGCCCCACTTGACGCCGGCGCCGACGCGGGCGATGCGCTGATCGGGGTCGACGTGGATCGACTGCATCGCACGGGTGCGCAGCAGGACCGTGCCGTTGCTGGCGAGCGTCGCGCCGTGGCCGATCGGCTGGGCCGAGACGGTCATGCCGTGCTCGATCGCGTAGCGGACGGCCGTTACGACGTCCTGCGCGTCCTGAACGTGGACGACGGCGAGCGGGCGCTGGTCGACGGCGAGGGCGAAGCCGTGCCGGTCGGCGTCGTAGTTGGGGTCGGTCGGGAGGGTTACCTGGCCGGGCAGCGCCTCGGCGAGACCGGCGAAGACGTCGGTGGCGGGAAGCGTGAAGGTCATGACGAATGCTCCTGGACGAGTGGGATCACGTTGTGTGATCACAGATTCGTCCCCGAGCGAGGTCGCCAACGAGGTGGTTAACCGGCGTCCCGCGGGGTGCTACCACCCCACCTACGCCGCTCCAATCCGCGCTTCTGGTACCGAACGACCAAAATCGGGCGCGGTGTCGGCGAGTCGATACCTGAAGCGGGACGGGGCCAGGCGGGTCAGAGCTGGGTGTAACGGCCGGTGCTGTCGTCGAGGCGCCACACCTTGCGGGTGCGGGTCGGTTTGGGCACGCCGCGCTTCTGCAGATCACGCCATACCGGACGGTGCCAGGTCGTCAGCGGGATGGACGCCACGGCTTGCACATAACGTGGTCGCTGCCGGCGCGGCAAGCGATCCATCGCCGAGTCGAGATCGGCACTGGTCAGGTCCGAGTCGGCGCGCAGGGTCACCGTGCCGACCAGCGCTTGCGCATCCCCGTCCTGGACGCCGTAGGCGACGATCAGGTCGACCGCGCTGATGGTGCCGAGACAGAACCGTGTGCCCGCGGGCAGCACCGGACCGTTGTCGGTTTCGACGATCTCGGCGACCGAACCGACCAGCCACAGATCGCCCTGCTCGTCGCGCAGGAACAGGTCGTCGGTCGAGCGCCACGCATCGCCGGACGCAAACACGTCGCGCAGGATCGAGCCGGACGCCGCGTCACTCTCATGCACCCGGCTCAGCAGCAGGCCGACCTCGTCGGTGAGACATTCGCGCGCCAAGCCGTCGCTGGTCAGCCTGAGCTTGCGATCGGTCAGGCCGAACGCAGCGACGCGCACCTCGGCGGTGCCGGGCAGCGGCCGCCCCATCGAACCGGGCTTCTGCCCGGTCAGGTTCGCGAGGATCGCCTCGCCCGCGGCCGACGCGTAGAACTCGACCACCTTCGCGTCCGGGAACCGCGCGCTGACCCGCTTCCACAGATTGCGCGGCATACCCGAGCCGATGAACATCCGGATCGGGTTGAACCGTTCGTTCGGATGCTGTGGTGCGTCGACCACGCCGCGCAGCGACGTCCACGTATAGCTGACGTGCGTCGCGCCGTAGCGCCGCACCTCGTCCCAGAACGTGTCCGGGTCGTCGGCAAGCGACATCGCGAACCGCGCCCCGCCGGCGACCGCCCCACCGATCGACATCAACAGTGCCGACGTGTGGTGCAGCGGCGTGACGCTGTAGACGGTGTCGCCCGGACGAAGCGCGGCCGCACTCGCCGTCCCGAGCGCAGACAACGCCCAACGCTTGTTGCTGATGCGGATTGCCTTCGTGCCCGCGCCTTCACCGGTGAAGAGCACGAACGCGATGTCCTGCGAACGCTGCGGATTCGGCCGGTACCAGCTCGGTACGTCGACCGCGTCGGGGTCGATCTGCTCCATGTCGACGGCGTCCGCCGGCAGCTGCCGGTCATCGGCTCCGCCGCCCAGCACGTAGCAGCGCACCGTCCTGGATCCGCTTACCGCACTGGCGTGTTCGGGGTCGGTGATCACGCGGTCGATGCGCGTCAGCCTCGCTTCCCGGCCGAGGTCGCCGTCCGGACGCAGGACGGCGGCGGTCGCGCCGAGTCGGCTGAGCGCGGCGATCACGGTGAATGCGCTCGGCCGCGTGCTCATCAGCACGCCGACCGTGTCACCCCGTCGGACGCCGATTTCGATAAGGCCCTTCACAATGGCGTCGACGCGATACTTGACCTCGCGCTGGCGATGCGCGCGGTCGCCGAACAGGAAGCAGATCTCGTCGGCATTGCGGCGCGCCTGCTCGTCGAGCAGCAGCCCGAGGCTGATGCGCGTGGACGGATCGAGTGCCTCGATGCGCTGCAGCCGCGGCAGCTGTGCCGGTGCTTCGCTCACAACCGAGCGGGCCAACCGGGCCGCTCGACGTGCCGTCGACAGGAGGAGCCGGCTCGCGCCCACGCCGAGTTCGCTCGCCTGCACCAGCACGCTCGGTCCGCCGGCGACGGCCGGACGCAGCGCGCTCGTCTGCACCTGCTCGGCCGGGACGATCGTGTCGGGCAGTTGCCCGGCGCCGGCACGCCAGCGCGCCCACGCACCGACGGCGGGCCAGGTGTGTGCCATCGCGGTCGACCCGACGACCAGGCCGAAGTGCCCGGCGCGCAGCGTCAGTTCATAGATCTCAGCACTCGGCGCGGCGCGACGGATCGCGCGCACGGAGTCGGGGTGGCCGATCGTGTCTGTCGACCCGACGACCGTCAGCACCGGCAGGTCGATGTCGGCGAGCGTGACGAGGCGCTCGTCGATGACGAAGCCGCCTTCGAGCATCCGGTTGTGCTGGAAGTACATCTCGAGGAACTGCGCGACGGCCGGTCCCGACCACGCCGTCCAGCCCTCGTTCTCGAGGAAGCGGCGCTGCCGCTCACGAGGCAGCAGCGCGTCGCGGTCGTGCAGGGTCAGCAGGAACTTGATGCGATCCTGCACCGACTTGGCCGGCGTGAGCAGCTTGAAGCTGGTGCGGCTGAACCAGCCGGGCACCGCAAGCTTGCGGAACAGCCCGCTGTCGATGAGTGTCGCAGCCAACCGGGATGCCGCTTCGGGCGACAGCGGGATCGGGAGCGGCGCACTCGCGTCAACCGGCGAGCCGAACGTGACCAGCGAGTCGATGCCCTTGTTCCTGCGAAAGGCAGCCGTTTGGTAGGCGAACATGCCGCCCTGCGAGTAGCCGGCGAGTATGACGTCGCGTCCGGTCTTCTCGCGGACGATGTCGATCGCTTCGCTGACAGCCAGGACGTGGTCGTTCAGATCGCGTTCGAGCCCGCCCGGATCGCGGTCGGGATGGCCGAAGTCGACCACCCAGGTGTCGAGCCCGTCGGCATGCAGCGCGCCGACGGCCGACGCCTGGGGCGACACGTCCCACACCTCGGTCGTGAGCATGAGCGGTGGGACGAGCAGGATCGGGACGGCTGCGCCCGGAACCTCGTCCGCGAAGTAGTGCCGCAGCCGGTAGTTGTGGTGCTCGGCCTCGACCGCGTAGGGCGACGGCGCCTCGCCGGTCTCGAGGCCCCCGAAGCGCACCACCTCGGCGACGTTGCGCGCGGTCGTGGTCAGCCGGCTGGCCAGACCCCGGTGCGACCGCCCCGCAGGCTCGATTTCGGACTTCTGCTCGCTCACGAGGATGAACTCTCGTTGTCGGCGCCGTGATTGGCAACTTGCAGTTGCCCTTGTCGCAGCTGCTACGCCGAGAGCGCGTCGAGCTGCGCGCTCGACAGCTCGATGGTCGGGATCGCGCCCAGCGTGGCGGGTGAGGGACGCGCGCCGTCGCGCACGAGCAGGTCGCCGATGGCGGCGATCATCGCGCCGTTGTCGGTGCACAACCGCATCGGTGGCACGCGCAATTCGATCCCGGACGCGTCGCAGCGCTCTTGGGCCAGCGCGCGCACCCGCGAGTTGGCGGCGACCCCGCCGACGACGACGAGCGTGTCGACGTCCTGCTGCCGGCAGGCGCGCAGCGCCTTGGTGACCAGGGTGTCGGCAACGGCTTCCTGGAAGCTCGCCGCGGTGTCGTCGACGTCCAGATCCGGCGTGCGTTCGACGTACCGGGCAACCGCCGTCTTGAGCCCTGAGAACGAGAAGCCGAGGGCGGGGTCGTTGGCTCCCATCAGCGGACGCGGAAACTGCACTGCAGTCGGGTCGCCGCTGCGCGCCGCCTTGTCGATGGACGGCCCGCCGGGATACGGAAGTCCGATCAGCCGGGCGACCTTGTCGAACGCCTCCCCCGCGGCGTCGTCGAGTGTGTCCGACAGATGCTCGATCGGCGTGCGGACGAGGTCGCGCACGAACAACAACGACGTGTGCCCGCCGGACACGATCAACGCGACAGAGCGGTCGGGCAACGGGCCGTGTTCGAGCGTGTCCGCGGCGGCGTGACCGGCCAGGTGGTGCACGCCGTAAAGCGGAACGCCGAGGCTCAGCGCAAACGCCTTCGCGGCGGCAACGCCGACGTGCAGCGCGGTGGCCAGTCCCGGTCCCGCGGTCACGGCGACTGCGCCGACGTCACCGAGCGTGATCCCTGCGTTCGCGACCGCCTTGCGCACCGTGGGCAGCATCGACTGAACGTGCGCACGCGCTGCGATCTCGGGGACGACGCCGCCGAAGCGGGCGTGCTCGTCCATGCTCGACGCGAGAGCGTCGCCGAGCAGTACGCCGTCCTCGACGAAGCCGACGCCGGTCTCGTCGCACGACGTCTCGATGCCCATCACAATCGTCATAGCGGCTTCCTCATGACGAGCGCGTCGATGCGGCCGTGCGCGTAGTACCCACGACGGCGTCCGAGCTCGGAGAAGTCCTCGCCGCGATACAGCGCGATGGCAGCATCGTTGTCGACGCGCACCTCGAGGAACAGTTCCTGTGCCCCGCGCCGCTTCGCCTCGGCGTAGAGCGCGGCGAGCATCTGTCGGGCGAGACCACGCCGCTGGGCGGACGGAACCACGCCGACCGTGAGTAGCTCCGCCTGGTCGCCGGCGATCAACACGCCGCCCCAGCCGAGCAGCGCGCCGTCGTCGTCCTCGACCGCTACGTAATGGCGGGTGCGTGTGTCGCCGAGTTCGGCGCGGTAGCTGTCGGCCGACCACGCTTCGGTGCCGAACAGGTCCTGCTCGTAGGCCATCAGCGCGTCGACGTGTGCGGCGTTCATGGTCACGACTCTCGTGCCGGCGGCGGTCATCGCTGCATCGCCTTGGGCGGCACAGCGTCCGGACGGCGCAGGTACAGCGGGGTCAGCGCGTCGGACTCCGCACCCGCCCGAATCCGGTCCAGCGCACGCGTCACCAACCGCGCCGGTTCCGGGTGATCGCCGGCCAGCAACGGCAGTGCGAGGACGTCGGCGTACAGCCGCGCGCCGGCACCGACCATCGCCGCCACGTCGCCGCGCGGCACGTCCGCCGGGTAGCTGACGTCCGGACCGCCCACGCGCCGGCCGTCGCGGTAGGTCGCCCAGTAGACCTCCTTGCGCCGCGCGTCCGTGGCCACGAGCACGTTGCCCTCGTCCGGCGCCAGGCCGTCGAGCGAGCACACCTCGTAGGCCGGGATGCCGAGCGCCTCGGCCATCGCTGCGGCGCTGACCAGCCCGACCCGCAGCCCGGTGAACGGTCCCGGGCCCGCACCGACGACCAGCGCGCCGAGGTCGCGCACCGTCGCACCCGCGGCGTCGAGGCAGGCGGCGATCGTCGGGGTGAGTTGCTCGCTGTGCCCGTGCGGGCCGACCCATTGCTGATGCGCCACTGTCGTCGCATCGGCATCGGACACGTCGACGAGGTCGACCGTCACCGCGGCCGAGGACGTGTCGAGAGCGAGCACCAGCACGATGGTCCAGGTTACGGCTCGGTCAGCGCCGCAATGCGCGTCGCCCAGTCGCCACCGTGCGCCACGAGGGTCGCCGTGCGTTCCTCGGACTCGCGCGCGCGATCGAGCGCGACCGTCAGGTACGACTCGGCCAGTTGCTCGGCCTTGCCCTCGCCCCATTCGACGACGGTGACTGCTTCGTCGGCCGAGACGTCGAGATCGAGGTCGTCGACCTCTTCGAGCGACCCGAGCCGGTAGGCATCGACGTGGACGAGCGGCACGGCGCCGGGATGCACCCGCGCGATGACGAAGGTGGGTGAGGCAATGCGTCCCGACACCTCGAGCCCGGCGCCGATTCCTTGGACGAGCGTCGTCTTTCCGGCGCCGAGCGGACCACCGAGAACGATCAGGTCTCCTGCTCGTAGCACCCCGGCGAGTCGACGTCCGAAGGCCCGCGTATCGCCAGCGGTTGGAAGGATGATCATGCGCGGCTCGCTGCTGCATCGGTAAGTGCGTCGTCGATGAGTCGCAGCAACGGCGGGTTGACGACATCGGGACGCTCCATCAGCACCTGATGGCCGGCATCGGGTACGAGGACAAGCTCCGCCTTCGGAAGCCGGTCGGCCATGTGCGCGGCTGTGGTCGGCCGGGGTGACCAGATCGTCCTCGCCGCAGATGACGACGACCGGCAGGTCGATCAGGACGTCCAGCGCGGCCAGCTTGTCGTGCGACGTGAGCGTCGGGAAGAAGTCCGCGACGACATCGACCGGCGTCTCGCCGATCATGCGCGCCATGAACTCGACCAGTGCCGGGTCGGTGTCGCGGCCCGAACGCGAGGCGACGTGACGAACAGCCAGGCGGCATCGGTCAAACGCGCGCGGCCGCGCTCGATGAGGTTGCTGCTGGCGGCGCACACCCCGTAGCGCCAGCCGCAGCGCCGGGTCACCGACGCTGAGCGAGGCCGGCGGGCACACCGAGGGTGAGCCAGGCGAGCTTGCCGGTCGACGTGCTGATCAGTGCGACGGCGACGATCCGTTCGCCGAACAGTTCGGGCCGGGCGTCGGCCAGCGCGAGGATGGTCATCCCACCCATCGAGTGCCCGATGAGCGCCACGCGCCCGGTCGGCACGAGTTCATGCAGCACGACGTCCAGGTCGGCGCCGAGCTGATCGATCGTGGCGTGCGAAGTGGTGCTGCGCGAAGAACGGCCGTGGCTGCGCAGGTCGAAGCTGACGATCCGTACCCGGTCGCCGAACTGCGCGAGGATCGCGCGTCGTTGGAAGAGCAGGTCGTCGCGGTTCTGGCAGAAGCCGTGCACCAGCACGACGGTGAGCGCGGCATCGACGGGCCCGTCCTGCTCGTAGTACAGCTGGACGCCGTCGCTGGCTCGCACGAAGCCGGCGCGCTCCGGTTCGGGTGCGGCGAACTGCGTCGAGTCGCGGTCTCGCGCCGGGTCGTGCGGACGCGCCGATCGGCGGCGATGCCGGCGCTGACTGCGGCCAGGCCTGCGGCAGCGGCACCGGCCCAGATGCCGCCGCGTTTCACGCGGTGCCGCCTCGATACGTACGCGGCACGCGCGGTCCGATGCGGGTGACGATCTCGTAGTGGATGGTTCCGATCGCCTCGGCCCAGTCCATGCGCCCGCGGCACCTCGGGTCCTGCGCCGAACAGGATCGCATCGTCGTTCTCGGTCACGTCCAGATCGCCGACGTCGACGACGAACTGGTCCATGCACACTCGTCCGCTGACCGTGAACCGGTGCCCGTTGATCGACACCGGCCCGACGTTGGTCGCGTGCCGCGGGATGCCATCGGCATAGCCGAGCGGGACGAGCGCGAGCGTCGTGTCGCGGTCGGTCGTGTAGACGTGCCCGTAGGAGACACCCTCGCCGGCGTGCACCCGCTTCACGGACGCGAGCCCGGACCGCAGCGTCATGGCTGGGACGAGGCCGAACTCTCCCTGCGCGGGGACGGGCGTGAGGCCGTAGATCGCGATGCCCGGACGCACGAGGTCGAAGTGCGCCTCGGGCAGCGTGAGCGTCGCGGCCGAGTTGGCGATGTGACGCACCTGCGGCCGCACACCGAGTGATTCGGCGACATCGAGCGCTGCGCGAAACGCGTCCAGCTGCTTTGCGATCGTGGGATGACCAGGTTCGTCGGCGTACGCGAAGTGACTCCAGATGCCGATGATCTCGACGGCGCGTTCGGCGTCTGCCGCACCCACGAGTCCGGGCCAGTCGTCGACATATGCACCGTTGCGCGACAACCCGGTGTCGATCTTCAGGTGCACGCGCGCGGTGCGCCCGGTCTCGCGGGCCGCGGTCGCGACGATCGCTAGCTGCCACGTGCTGCTGACGGACAGGTCGATGTCGGCCTCGATCGCCGCGCGCACGGTCTCGGTCTCGCCGGGCGTCCACAACCACGACAGGGCGGGCGCATCGATCCCGGCACGACGCAACACCAACGCCTCGTCGATCGTCGCCGTCCCGAGCCAGGTCGCACCGCCGGCGAGCGCGGCTCGCGAACTCTCGACCAGACCGTGGCCGTAGCCGTCGGCCTTGACCACCGCCATGAGCGCAGCCGAGGTGGCGGCCTTGAGTGTCGTGACGTTGGCGCGGATGGCAGCGAGATCGACGACGGCTTCGGCACGCAACACATCGTCCAGTGTCGCAGCCGTTCAACGTCTCAGTTGGTCGGCGGCCCTTCGTACGGCAACACGAGCTCGCACGGCACCGGACGGCTGTGCGCGGGATCGAGCGCATTCAGCACGATGCGGGCGGCGACCGGATCGGCAGCCATCTCGAAATGCTCCGTGTAGTCCTGTGCGCACTTGTTCTGTACGACGACGTTGTGCATGCCGGCCTGTATCCCGCTCGTGTACGGCGACACGAGTTGGTCGTACTTCGTGACGATGTTGGTGTACGCGATTCCAGGCACCGCCGGCGTGCCGCCGGAGCGCAGCTTCTTGTAGAACGCAGATCCGTGCAGCAGTTCCGGGCCGGCGGGGAAGAACGCACCGAACAGCTGGTCGACGGTGCCCTTGAAGCCGAACTTCTTCGCGAGCCCGTAGAGCGTTGCCTGGCCCGCTGAGTTCGTTCCGTGCCATAAGGGCGCCAGCGACACGTACTTGTCGATGTAACGCGCGCCGCCGAGGAACTTCGCGTAGTAGTCGGGCATCTGGGTGCCTTCGGAGTGGCCGACGATGTCGACCTTGCTCGCTCCGGTGTGCTGCAGCACGCGGGCGACGAACGCCTTCAGCTGCAGCGCACTGTGCTCCATGCGCTCGAGCCCACCGAAGGCGTTCTTGAACGGCGCCGGCGCGTTGTGCGACTGACCGTAGGTCAGCGCGTACACGCAGTAGCCGTTGTTCTTCAGTAACGGCGCGTACGTCTGCCAGTTCGTGTTCCGGTTACCCAGCAGGCCGTGGACGAGCACCACCGGCTCCGGATGCGCCGCGTTCGGCCGGCAGCGCCAGTCGTTCGCGCCCGGCGGGCTGCCGAACGGATCGCTCGCGCCGGCAGCGATCGCCGAGGACAGGAAGTGGTAGCTCACCGGGTACCGCTGCTGGGCGCCGGCGGCGCCGCCGGGCGCGATCACGACAAGGACTGCACCGAGGACGGCGGCGGCGAGCGCGGACGGGAGTCTCGGCATATTCCCGACACTATGTATCGGGTAGTACCGCCGCAATTCGGGTGTTCCGTACGCTGCGGCGATGCCGCGCGTGTTGCGAGCCGGGGACGGCCGCGTCACCCAGATCGAGCTGTTCTTCGACCTCGTCTACGTCTTCGCGGTGACCCAGCTGGCGCACCTGCTGGTCACCCACACGACGGTCGACGGCGCGGTGCGCACGGCGGTGCTGCTCGCGATGGTGTGGCAGATCTGGGTCTACACGACGTGGATGACGAACTACCTCGATCCCGACACCCAGCCGGTGCGGCTCGGGCTCATCGCGCTGATGCTGGCCAGCCTCGTCCTCGCCGCAGCGATCCCCGAAGCCTTCGGGTCACGCGGGTGGCTTGTCGCGTCGATGTACGTCGTCGATGCAGGTCGGCCGCAGCCTGCTCGTCGCCGTCGGGTTGCACGGGCATCGCCTCGAGTTCGTGTTCTGGCGCGCGGGCGCCTGGTGCGTGCTCGGCGCCGTCCCGATGCTGATCGGCGCCGCCGTGCACGGCCACGCGCGCGAGGCGCTGTGGGCGCTGACGGTTGCGATCGAGATCGGCGGCGCCGCAATCGGATTCCCCACGCCCGGCATCGGCCGATCCGCGACCAGCGACTGGACGATCGACGGCGGGCATTTCGCCGAGCGCTGCCAGGCGTTCGTCCTGATCGCGCTGGGCGAGTCGATCGTCGTGTCCGGCGGGCGTCTCTCCGAATTGCTGCACGCGCACTGCGACAGCGAGCCGGCTCGTCGCGTTCGTCGCGGCCTTCGTCGCTGCCGTTGCGCTGTGGTGGGTCTACTTCGACCGCAGCGCCGCCGACAGCGCGCGAGCGATCGCGCAGTCGGACGATCCCGGGCCGCCTCGGACGCAACGCGTTCCACTGGGTGCACCCGATCATCGTGGCCGGGATCATCGTGAGCGCGGCGGCCGACGAGGTCGTGCTCGCACGATCCCACCGAGCGCGGCGTGCATGTCGACGGCGTGGCTCGTGCTCGGCGGCGTCGCGCTGTTCCTGGCCGGCCACGCGATCTTCAAAGCGATCGTGTGGCGGGTCGTTTCGTGGCCGCGCGTCATCGCGGTGCTCGTGCTGGTGTGCCTGCTCGCGCTCGCGCCGCACGTGCACGGCGCTCGTGCTCGGGGTCGCGACGCTGGCCGTGGCTATCGCGGTGGCGGTTGCCGATCGGGTTCAGCACGGCGTGCTCGCGGCCGATTCGGCTGCAACCACTGACTGAACGAGCCGGCCCCGATGTGCGTGTGCCGTTCCTCGGTCGGCGCAGCCGGCGCCGGGTGCGGAGCCGGTTCCTCCGCGACGTGCACGGCCGGGTACTCGTGTCGGAACTCCGGATGATCGTGCCAGCAGTGGTCGTCAACCTCGGTCTTGAAGCTGAACCTCAGCTCGCACTTCGGGCACTGATGGACCGTCATCGTCGACTCCGTCCGTCGGCTTCTGTTTCCACGGTAGGACGATCCGGCTCGCTACGCGACGATTCTTCGGCAATCCTTCTGCTCGTCCCTGCGTCGGACGTGCGATCGCCGCAATGTGGGCCCGCAAGATGCACGCGAAACAGGCCGGCGACGCAGTCTCGCTGCAGCCCGAACAGTCTTACCGGGCAAGGCCCAGGGCCTAGACGGCGGCGAATCTCGGCGTGACCGGGTGCTCGATGGCGCCGGCCGCGTGTGCGCGGCGGGCGAACTCGACGAGGCCGTCGAGCTGGCGGGCGCCCAGGCAGAAGTCGAGCGTGCGGAAGTACGTTGCGAGCGTCGCCGGCGTCGAAGATCTCCCATGCGCGGCCGCGGTCGCGCGACCTCGTCGACGTGGGCGAGCGCGTCGTCGCGGCTGCGCACGAATGCTTCGTGCACGTCCTTGACCAGGCCGGGGTTGCGCTCGGCGTAGTCGCGTCGTGCTGCCCACACGGCGAACACCATCGGCAACCCCGTCCACTCGCGCCACACCGCGCCGAGGTCGTGACGTCAAGCCACGCTGCGGGCGCGTCGTAGGTTGCGCGCAATGCGGCGTCGCCGATCAGCACCGCGGCGTCGGCCTCGAGCAGCATCGCGGTCAGGTCCGGCGGGCAGTCGAAGTACTCCGGCGTGACGCCGATGCACGCCGGCGAGCCACATGCGGGCGAGCAGGACCGACGTGCGCGAGGTCGAGCCGAGGGCGACCCGGCCGCCGTCCAGCTCGGCGAGCGGCACCTGCGAGACCAGGTTCACCGACAGCACCGGGCCGTCCGACCCGACCGCGATGTCGGGAAGCAGCACGAGGTCGTCCGCGTGGCGCAGATATTCGACGAGCGAGATCGGGCCGATGTCGAGGTCGCCGGCGACGAGCATGTCGTTGAGCCGGTCCGGGGTGTCCTTGGTCAGCTCGACGTCCAGCAACGCACCGGAGCGCACGAGCCCCCAGTAGATCGGCAGGCAGTTCAGGAACTGGATGTGCCCCACGCGAGGACGAGCGACGACCACGCCATCACGGTAGGCGCACACTTCCGTTCGCCGCCTCGCAGGGGCAGTCTGCCCGCATGGACTTCGAGCTCGCAAGAACCTGATCACCCGGGTCAACATCGGCGACGCCCTCACCCGCACCGCCGCCCGGCTGCCCGACCAGGTCGCCCTCGTCGACGGCGATCGGCGCTGGACGTATGCCGAGCTCAACGCCCGCGTGAACCGCGTGGCGAACGGCCTCGCCGCGCGGGGATATGTGCGCGGCGACGCGCTCGCCTTGGCGTCGGGCAACAGCGCGGAGTTCCTCGTCACCTACTTCGCGTGCGCGAAGCTCGGCTTCGTGTGCGTGCCGATGAACCTCGGCTGGCGCGCCGACGAGATCGCCTACGTGCTCGATCACTCGCAGGCACGCGGCATCGTCGTCGAAGCACAGCTCGTCGCGCTCGTCACGCCGGCGGTCGAAAAGGTCCCGGCCATCGCCGACATCGTCGTCGCGTACGGCACGGACGGCGAGTACGAGCAGGCGTTGCCCGATCGCACCTGGCTGCGCTTCGACGAGCTGCACGCCGACGACTCGTCCGAACCCGAGGTGACGGTCGACGACCGCGACGCGATCAGCTACCTATACACAAGCGGAACGACGTCGTTCCCGAAGGGCGTGGTCGGCAGCCACACCGCGATCTATCTCGAGTCGCTGATGGCAGCCGCCGAGACCGGCATCTCGCCGGACGATCGCATCGCGTGCCTCATGCCGCTGTTCCACACCGCGCAGCTCAACGGTTTCGGCACGCCGGCCGTGATGATGGGCGCGACGCAGTATCTGATGCGCGGCTTCGACGCGACTGCGCTGCTGGAACTCATCGAGCGCGAGCAGCTCACTCGGGTGTTCGCACTGCCGATGATGTGGCGCGCGCTCGTCGAGGATCCCTCGATCGCGTCGCGGGATCTGTCGACGCTGCGCAAAGCCGCGTACGCAATGGCACCGATGCCGGACGCGCTGTTGCGCAAGTGCATCGAGACGTTCGACTGCGACTTCTATCTCGCGTTCGGCCAGACCGAGATGAGTCCGGTGACGACCTTCTTCCGGCCGGAACACCAGCTGTCGCATTCGGGCGCGGTCGGGACGCAGGTGGTCAACGTGCAGATCGCCATCATGTCGCCGGACGGCGAATTGCTGCCGCGCGGGCAAGAAGGCGAGATCGTCTATCGCGGGCCGCAGGCCCTCAACGAGTACCTGCGCAATCCCGAGGCGACCGAGGAGGCATTCGCGCACGGCTGGTTCCACTCCGGCGACTCCGGAGTCCTCGCCGAGGACGGCATGCTCTGGTTCAGCGACCGGTACAAGGACGTGATCAAGACCGGCGGCGAGAACGTGGCGTCGATCGAGGTCGAGAAGGCGATCTACGCCGCCGCGCCCGAGGTCGCCGAAGTAGCGGTCGTCGGCCTGCCGCACGAGCGCTGGACGGAGGCGATCACCGCAGTTGTCGTGGCCAAACCGGGCGCGACGATCGACGAGCAGGCGCTCGTCGAGAAGGTGCGCGCATCGATCGCCGGGTTCAAGGCACCCAAGTCGGTGATCGTCGTCGAAGAGTTGCCGAAGACCTCGACGGGCAAGATCCAGAAGAACGTGGTGCGTAAGCAATTCGTCGACTTCTACAACCAGTAACGTCACTGGCGTGGACGACCACGCCCTGGCAGCGTCGCTCGTGCGTGCGGCGGGCCTGCTCGCAGCCGACATGCTCCGCGACGGGCTGCGTACCGAGCGCAAGACCTCGGTGTCCGACGTCGTCTCGGCCGCCGACCACGCGGCCGAGGAGCTGATCGGATCGCGGCTGGCCGACCAGCGTCCGTCCGACGGCGTGATCGGCGAGGAAGGCACCGAACGCGCCGGCGACCGGACTTGGTACATCGACCCCATCGACGGCACGTACAACTTCCTGTCCGGGCTGCCGCTCTGGTGCTCGGCGCTCGCCGTCGTCCAGGACGAGGATCCCGTGCTCGGCGCGGTCTACCAACCCGTGACGGACGAGTTGTGGATCGGCGGACGGGCGTGGCGCACGACGCTGAACGGCGAGCCGGTCGTGCACCTCGAGGATCGTCCGCTCGACGAGATCTCGCTTGCCACGTACCTGCACCCGACGACGCTGCCCGACGACTCGGTGCGCGAACCGCTCGTGCGCGTCGTGCAGAACTCGGCGACCGTGCGGATGCTCGGGTCCGGGTCGATCGAACTCGCCTCGGTCGCCTCAGGACGGTTGGGTGCCTACGTCCAGTACGACTGCTTGCCGTGGGACTGGTATCCCGGCGCAGCTCTTGTGACTGCGGCGGGTGGCGTCACCGAGATCGTCGAGACGCACGGGCATCGCTGGCATGTGGCCGGCTCGCGCCAGGCTGTGGCCGAGATCGCCGCACTGCTTCGTGACTAGTCGTCGTCCTGCTTGGGGTCGAGGCGCTTGTCGAGCTTGGTGCGCGCTTCGCGGCTGGCCTCGATGCGGTGCTCGATGTTATTGGCGACGCGCGCACGCGGACCGGCGAGGAGCACGAGCGAGAGCGGGATCGAGAGCACCAGCGCGATCAGCGGCGCCAGCAGCCCGCCGAGGCCGACGAGAACGAGCAGTCCCCAGAGCACGAAGAACATCCCGAAGCGCAGGATCGTGTAGCCCCACAGCGAGCCCATCCAGTTGACGAAGCTGGGCCCCTCACGATCGGACATGCGGCCAAGGGTACGGGTCAAGACCAGATCGCCTGCGGCTGCGCACGGCGTTCGGCCAGCGGCTGCGGCCCGTCGTAGTCGCGGATCATCTCGTACCGCGTGTTGCGCTCTACCGGGGTGAACCCGGCGTCGCGGATCAGCGTGAGCAGGTCGTCACGCGTCAGCTTGTCCGGCGTGCCGTACCCGTCGGCGTCATGCGTGATCTTGTACTCGACCACCGAGCCGTCCATGTCGTCGGCGCCCCAGTTGAGCGCGAGCTGCGAGGTCGACAACCCGTGCATCACCCAGAACACCTTCACGTGCGCGAAGTTGTCGAGCATCAGCCGCGAGACCGCGAACGTGCGCAGGACGTCGGCGGGTTGCGCCATCGGCAGGTGTGAGAGCCGGTTGTTGTCGTTGTGGAACCGCAGCGGGATGAACACCTGGAACCCGCCGGTCTCGTCTTGCAGTTCGCGCAGGCGAAGTACGTGGTCGACTCGGTGCCGCGGCTGCTCGATGTGCCCGTACAGCATCGTCGCGGGCGTCTTCAGCCCCTTCTGGTGGGCCAGGCGGTGGATGCGCGACCAGTCCTCCCAGTGCGTCTTGTGATCGACAACCTGCTTGCGCACGTCCCAGTCGAAGATCTCCGCGCCGCCGCCGGTCAGTGACTCGAGCCCGGCGTCGATCAGCTCGTCGAGGATCGCGTCGGCGGGCAGTCCGGAGATCTCTTCGAACCAGTGCACCTCGGTCGCGGTGAATGCCTTCAGCGCGACCTGCGGCAGCGCGGCCTTCAGTTCGCGCAGCACGCGCGGGTAGTACTTCCACGGCAGCGTCGGGTGCAGTCCGTTCACGATGTGCAGCTCGGTCAGGCCGTCGTCCTTCATGGCGAGGGCCTTCTCGACGGCCTCCTCGACACGCATCGTGTACGCGTCCTTCTGGCCGGGCTTGCGCTGGAAGCTGCAGTACGCGCACGAGGCCGTGCACACGTTCGTCAGGTTCAGATGCCGGTTCACGTTGAAGAAGACCCGGTCACCGTTCTTGGCGGTGCGGACGCCGTGCGCCAGGCCGCCGAGCCAGGCCAGGTCCTCGCTGTCGTAGAGGTCCTCGCCGTCCTGTCGGGTCAACCGCTCGCCGGCGGTGATCTTCTCGGTCAGCTCGGTCTTGCGGGCGTCGCTCAACGGCATGCTCCGAGGGTACGGACGGGCCTGGTGGCGCGAGCAGCCGCCTCGGTTGACGGTACTAACTTATCGTTGGTAACTTAGCGGCGCTAAGTCGTCGAGAGGACCCACCGTGTTGACCCGACTCGCCAACCTCGGCATCCGCGCCCCGCGGCGCGTGCTCGGCCTGGCCGGACTGTTCTTCGTGCTGCTGGCCGTCTACGGCATCAGCGCGGCATCCCATCTCAGTTCGGGCGGGTTCTCCGACCCGAACGCCTCATCGACGAAAGCTGCCGACCTCCTGCAGTCGCGCTTCGACACCGGCGACCCCAACCTGATCCTCGAGGTCATCGCGCCCGGCGGCGCGTCGAGCTCGGCGGCCCGCACCGAGGGACTTCAGCTGGTGCAGGCGCTCCGGCAGGCGCCGAACACGAGCAGCGTCGTCTCGTACTGGACGGTGCCGAAGCAGGCAGCGGGCTCGCTCGTGAGCAAGGACGGTTCGTCCGCGCTCGTCCTCGCGCGTGTGCAAGGCAACGACAGCACAGCACCGAGGCGAGCGGCCGACATCGCGGCGCCGCTGATCGGCACGCACGACGGCGTCGAGGTCAAAGCCGGCGGACTCGGCATCGCCTTCAGCCAGGTGAACGACCAGACCAAGAAGGATCTCGCCATCGCCGAGGCGATCGCGATCCCGCTCACCGTCATCGCGCTCATCTGGGTCTTCGGCAGCTTCATCGCCGCGCTGCTGCCGCTCGTCGTCGGCCTCTCGTCGATCATCGGGACGATGGCCGTGTTGCGCGGCCTCGCGTCGTTCACCGACGTGTCGATCTACGCGCTGAACATGACGACGGCGATGGGTCTGGCACTCGCGATCGACTACAGCCTGTTCATCGTCAGCCGCTACCGCGAGGAAGTGCGCGACGGAGCCGCGCCGGACGACGCAGTGCGACGCACGATGCAGACCGCCGGTCGCACAGTGCTGTTCTCGGCGATGACGGTGGGCCTCTCGCTCGCCGCGCTGATGGTGTTCCCGGTGTTCTTCCTGCGCTCGTTCGCATACGCCGGCATCGCGGTCGTGGCCCTTGCGACCGTCGCCGCGCTGGTGCTGCTCCCGGCGATGCTGACCGTGCTCGGCAAGCGCGTCGACGCATGGGACCTGCGTGTGTTCGTGCGCCGCACATTGCGCCGTCCGCCACCGCAGGTGAAACCGGTCGAGGCCGGCTTCTGGTACCGCTTCGCAACCCGTGTCATGCGTCGCGCCGTGCCGGTCGGACTGCTGGTCACCGCCGTGCTCGTAGCCATCGGTCTGCCGTTCCTGCACGCGTCCTTCGGGTACCCGGACGACCGTGTGCTGCCGCACTCGGCGAGCTCGCACCAGGTCGGCGACGACCTGCGCAACGACTTCTCGGCCAATGCGGCGTCGACGATCGTGCTCGTCGCACCCGACATCTCGGCCGCGCCCGACTCGATCGCCGGGTACGCCGAGCGGCTCTCGTCGGTCTCCGGCGTGACCTCGGTGTCGGCGGCAACCGGCACGTACGTGCACGGTCATTCGGTCGCACCCGGCACTGCATCGATGCGATCCGGCAACGCCACGTACCTGAACGTGCGCACGAACACCGATCCCGAGTCGGACGCCGCGAAGACCGTGCTCGCCGACGTGAAGACAGTGACCCGTCCCTGGCCGGTCGAGATCGGTGGGCAGACGGCGGTGAACCACGACAGCCTCGCCGCGCTCGGTGCCGCGATGCCTTACGCGCTCGTGCTGATCGTGCTCGCAACGTTCATCGTGCTCTTCCTGTTCACCGGCAGCGTTGTGCTCCCCCTCAAGGCGTTGATCCTCAACACGTTGTCGCTCTCGGCGACGTTCGGTGCGATGGTGTGGATCTTCCAAGAGGGCCACTTCGGTTCGCTGTTCCGCGACCTGACCACAACCGGCTATCTCGTGCCGACGATGCCGCCGCTCATGTTCTGCCTGGCGTTCGGGTTGTCGATGGACTACGAGGTCTTCCTGCTCTCGCGCATCCGCGAGGAGTGGCTCAAATCAGGCCGCACGGCCGCCGACAACACGCACGCGGTCGCGCTGGGCCTGGGACGCACCGGACGCATCGTCACCGCCGCGGCCTTGCTGATGGCGATCGTGTTCGCCGCGATGGCCGGTTCGCAGGTGTCCTTCATGATGCTCTTCGGGACAGGGCTTACCTTGGCAGTCGTGATGGATGCGACCGTGGTGCGCGGGATTCTCGTTCCAGCCTTCATGCGGCTGGCCGGGCGATGGAACTGGTGGGCGCCACGTCCGCTCGCCGCGTTGCACAAGAAGATCGGGCTGCACGAGGCTCCGTCCACACCCTTGCAGCGTGAGCCGGTGGGTGTGTGACCAAACGGCGCCGGGCGGCGCGTGGGTCGGGTGAGCTGCTACGCGACGACATCATCACCGCGACCAAGAAGCTGCTCATGGAAGCCGGCAGCTCGCAGGACGTGTCGATCCGTGCGGTCGCTGAAGCGGTTGGTGTGACGTCGCCGTCGATCTATCTGCACTTCGCCGACAAGAACGACCTGCTCGGTGCGGTCGTGGCCGACACGTTCCGCGAGCTCGACGACGCCATGCTCGCCGAAGCTGCGACGGCGACCTCCCCCCTCGGCCGGCTGCGCGCGTGCGGGCTCGCCTACGTGCGGTTCGCGATCACCCACCCCGAGCACTACCGCCTGGCAGCGATGGATCCGTGCCCCAAACCGAACATCGAGGTCGACGAGGTGCTCCGCTCGTCGGCGTTCGAGCACTTCCAGCAAACGGTCGTCGAATGCATCGCAGCCGGCATCTTCGCCGGCGACGATCCATTGCCGATCACGTTCGACCTCTGGACGGCGGCGCACGGCGTGGCGTCGCTGGTGATCGCGAAGCCGTACCTGCCGTGGGGAAACCTCGACGAGTTCGCCGACCGCGTGCTCTGCTCGGCGGCGGCCGGGCACGCACTGTCCGCCCTGTTTCCCGACGCCCCCACTCCGGACACACTGGAGTCGTGGCTGACGGCGCACAAGAGCTGAGCGGGCTGCGCCGGCTGCTGCCCCGCGAGCTGCACGATTCGCAACGCCCGAGCGCCACCGCACAGGCGGTCACGCTCTACCGCGCGCTCGAACACCGCCGGCCGGCCGCGCAGCGCATCGTGAGCGATCCGTACGCAGCGCTGTTCCTGACCAGAGGCACACGGGCCCTGCTCGATCCGCTGTCGGTCACCTCGCCGTTGCGGGACCTGGCAGCCCGGCACGATTTCGGCGGCCTGCCCACGTACGTGCTGTGCCGGCATCGCTTCATCGATGAGCACCTGCTTGCCACGGTCGATGCCGAGCAGGTCGTGATCCTCGGTGCGGGCTACGACAGCCGCGCGTACCGGTTCGCGACACAGCTTGCCGGCCGTCCGGTGTACGAGGTCGACCTGCCGCCGCTGTCCCGTCGCAAGGCCGCGGTCATTGCCGAGCACAGCGCTCGATTCGGCGCCGGCTCGTACGTGCGCGTCGAGATCGATTTCCGCCGACAGGCGTTGGCCGACGTGCTCGCGGCGGCCGGATTCGCCTCCGGTGCAAGGACATTCGTCGCCTGGGAGGGCGTCGCTCCGTACCTCGATTCGGCAGCCGTCGACGCGACCCTCGCCGCATTGCGCACCATATGCGGAACCGGCTCGGTGCTGGCGATGGACATGTGGGACGGCACCGGTGGGCCGGGTCCGCTCGCGCCGCTGCGCCGCCTCGGCGCGCGAGCGATCGCGCTGATCGGCGAACCTGTCACGTTCGGCGCGCCGCCCGAGGGCATGCATCGCGTCCTGAGCCGGCACGGTTTTGCGATGAGCGATCTGGCCGATGCGCCAACCCTCGCGCACCGCTACGCCACCGGCGGCCGACGCTCGTTCGAGTCGCTCTACGTCCTCGCCGCGCGGCTCAGCTGACAGGGCTAGGCGCGGAGGCGGCCCTCGAACTTGGTCGAGAGGACGACGGTCGTCCGCGTGCGAGCGATGCCGGAGATCGAATTGATCGCGCGGATAACCTGCTCGAGGCCCACCACATCCGGGACGGAGACCTTCACGACGAAGGTCTCCTCGCCGGCGACGAACCAGGCGTCCTCGACCGCGGGCAATCGCTCGAGACCGGCTTCGATCGCGGCCTCGTCGGCATTGTCGGCGATGAACACCCCGATGAGCGCGCTCATCGACTTGCCGAGCGCGGCCGGCTCGACGGCGGCGTGATATCCGATGATCACACCCGAAGCTTCGAGCTTGCCGACGCGTTCATGGACGGCCGGCGGGCTCAGCCCGACCTGTCGCGCGAGGTCGGCGTACGTGGCGCGCGCATTCTGCCGCAACGCAGTGAGCAACTGCCGGTCGATTTCGTCCATACGATCACGACCTCCCTGCTCCGAGTTCACCCGTCCACCGGGTGCTCAAATCATGCTTGACCCCGAGTACGTCAAGAATCTTCGCCGCGACGAAGTCAACCAGATCCTGAACGGTGTCGAGGCCGGCGTAGAAGCCTGGGTTTGCCGGCAGGACCACCGCGCCGGCCTCGTCGAGCGCGAGCATGTGCTGCAACGTCGAGCGCGTGTACGGCGTCTCGCGCGGCACGACGACCAGCCGGCGGCGCTCCTTCAGCGTCACCTCGGCGGCGCGCTGCAGCAGGTCCTTCGACAACCCGAGCGCGATGCCGGCCACCGCGGCCGTCGACGCGGGGACCACGACCATGCCCTGCGTCGCGTACGAGCCGCTGGCCGGTCCGGCGCCGAGATCGCCCGGCGTCCAGTGCTGCACGTCGCCGACCTCGCGACCGAGCCAGGTCTCGAGATCCTCTTGCCAATGCGAATCGCGATACGAGAGGCCGAGTTCGTCGAGCAGGGTCAGCCTCGCCGCGCGTGACACGACGAGGTCGACAGGCTCGCCCGCGTCCAACATGGCGTTGAGCACCGCACGCGTGTACCGCGTGCCGGACGCGCCGGACACCCCGACCACCCACGGCGTCCTCAACGAGACAGCCCGTGCGCGATCAGGTCGGCAAGCGCGAAGCCGAACAGCCCGATACCGATGACACCGTTGGCGGTGAAGAACGCGCGGTTCACCCGCGACAGATCATTCGCCCGGACGATCGCGTGTTCGTACACGAGCACCGCCCCGGTGAGCCCGAGCCCCGTCCACCACAGCCAGCCGAGCCCGGCCGCCGCACCGAACCACGCGAACGCTGCGAACGTCACCGCGTGAACGACGGACGAGGACGCCAGCGCGGCCGGAATGCCGAAGCGGGCCGGGAAGGAGCGCGACCCGATCCGCCGGTCGATCTCGGCGTCCTGGCACGAGTAGATCAAGTCGAAGCCGCCGATCCAGGTGCCGACCGCGATGCCCAACGCGATCGGTGCCGCGCCCGTCCCGTTCGTGACGGCGAGCCACGCGCCCACCGGTGCGATGAACTGCGCGAGTGCGAGCAGCACCTGCGGAAAGTCGGTGAATCGCTTCCCGTAGGAGTAGAGCACGAGCAACGCGACCGCGATCGGGGCGAGCGCGAGACACAACCACGACAGTGCTGCGGCGCTGGCGAGGAAGACGATGAGCGCGAGCGCTGTGCCCGCCCACGCCGAACCGACACTGAGCTCGCCGGTGACCAGCTCTCGTCGCGCGGTGCGCGGGTTCAGCGCGTCGAAGCGCCGGTCGAGAATCCGGTTGGCCGACATCGCGACCGTGCGGGCCGACACCATTGCGATTGTGATCAGGGCGAGCTGGGCCCAGTGGACCGACCGCGTCTGCAGCCACATGGCGGTGAGCGCGGCGATGTAGGCGAACGGCAGCGCGAACACCGAGTGCTCGATCATCACGAGCGACAGGAACGCGCGAACCTTCGAGCGCGGCGCCGGGACGGCGAGGGTGCTCACGGCCCAAGTCTGCCAGCCGGTCAGTTACAGGCCGTACTCGCTCCAGCGTCGGCTCACCAGCGCCTCGGTCTCCTCGTCGAGCACGCACTCCGCCGGCCAGCCGCCGGCGCGACGGTAGCCCTCGGTCGGCAGCTTGCGGGTCGCGTCGATGCCCAGCTTGCCGCCGAAGAACTGCTCGTACGCCGCGTGATCGAGATGGTCGACCGGCCCAACGGTGTGCAACGCGTCGTGCGCGTAGTCGACATTGCCGAACGCGCGCCACGCGACCTCGCGATAGTCGTGGACGTCGCAGTCGGCGTCGACGACCACGATCAGCTTCGACAGCGACAGCAGGCCGGCACCCCAGATCGCGTTCATCACCTTCTGCGCGTGCTTGGGGAAGCGTTTGTCGATCGACACGATCACGCAGTTGTGGAACACGCCCGCCTCGGGCAGGTCGTAGTCGACGATCTCCGGGATCATCATGCGGATCAGCGGCAGGAAGATCCGTTCGGTCGCCTTCCCGATCGGGCCGTCCTCCTGCGGCGGCCGTCCAACGATGATCGACTGGTAGATCGGATCGGCGCGCATCGTCATCGTCTCGACCCGCACGAACGGGAACGGCTCGACCGGTGTGTAGAAGCCGGTGTGATCGCCGAACGGCCCTTCCGGCAGACGCGATCCCGGTTCGACCCAGCCTTCGAGCACGACCTGCGCGGCCGCCGGCACCTGCAGCGGGACGGAGACGCAGTCGACCATGTCGACGCGCTCGCGCTGCACGAACCCGGCGAACAGGTACTCGTCGATATCTGCGGGCAACGGCGCCGACGCGGCATACGTGACCGCAGGCGGGCAGCCGAACGCGATCGCGACCGGTAGCCGTTCGCCGCGACGCTCGGCGATCGCGGCGTGCGAGGTCGAGTCCTTGTGGATCTGCCAGTGCAGGCTGACAGTGCGATTGTCTTGCTGCTGCAGGCGATACATACCGAGATTGCGTGCTCCGGTCTCCGGATGCTTCGTGTGCGTCAGACCGAGGTTGAGAAACACTCCGCCGTCCTCCGGCCACGCCTTGATGCCGGGCAGCGCGTCGAGGTCGACGTCCGCACCTCGGAGCACGACCTCTTGGCACGGCGCGCCCCTCACCCGTCGCGGCGGCACCGAACGCAGCTGCGCCGCCTTGCCCAACGCGTCCTTGAGCCCGCCAACTCCGCGCGGCAACTCGGGCTTGAGCAGGTCGGCGATCCGGTTCCCGATCTCGTCCAGGTCGGTGACGCCGAGCGCTCGTGACATGCGGCTCGTAGTGCCGAATGCATTGATGAGCAAGGGCATCCGGCCGCGCGACGGGTTCTCGAACAACAAGGCGGGGCCGCCCGCACGCACGACACGCTGGACGATTGCAGTGACTTCCAGATGCGGATCGACCCTTGCGCGAACGCGCCTCAGCTCGTGATCGCGTTCGAGCGATGCCACGAACTCCTGCAGGTCACTGAAGGCCACTCCCCCAGTATCGCGCGGTACCGTCGCGCGCATGGTGCAGGTACTGCTCGTCGAGGACGATGCCGCGATCCGCACCACGCTCACACGCGCCCTGCGCGAGCAAGGGCACAGCGTGACCGCGATCGGCGCGGGCCTGCCTGCCCTCACCGCGGCCGTCGAGACGAAACCGGACGTGGTGCTGCTGGATCTCGGCCTGCCCGACGTCGACGGGGCCGACATCCTGTCGATGCTGCGCGCCGTCAGCGACGTCCCCGTCATCGTCGCCACCGCGCGCGACGACGAGAGCGAAATGGTGCGCGTGCTCGACATCGGCGCCGACGACTACGTGATCAAGCCCTTCACCGCGTCGCAGCTCAATGCCCGTATCCGCGCCGTCCTGCGGCGGATGGGACGCACCGACGAGGACCCGATCATCACCGTCGGCGGGCTCGTCATCGACACCCGAAGCTACGAGGTGACCGTCGACGGCCGTCCGGTCGAACTCGCCCGCAAGGAGTTCGAACTCCTGCTCGCCCTCGCCCGCCGCGCCGGTGAGGTCGTCAGCAAGCGCGATCTGCTCAGCGAGGTGTGGCAGCTCGCCTGGGGTGGTT
Source organism: uncultured Actinomycetota bacterium (assembly GCA_963757455.1). GTDB lineage: Bacteria > Actinomycetota > Actinomycetes > Mycobacteriales > Jatrophihabitantaceae > RYN-133. The sequence continues at coordinate 206,206 of CAVWSE010000005.1, read as the reverse complement.
CGGACCGCACTGTCGACGTCCATCTGTCGTGGCTGCGGCGAAAGCTCGGCGAGTCGGCAGCGGCGCCGAGATACCTGCACAGTGTCCGTGGCGTGGGCGTTCGCCTGATGGCACCGGCCGACGGGCCGCCGTGAGACGCCGCATCCTCCTGCTCGTCGTCGGCATGACGACGCTGGTCGTCCTCGCCTTCGCGATCCCGCTTGCCGTCCTCACCCACAACGTGATCGGGCAGCAGTCCGAGAAGGCGGTCCAGGACCAGGCGCGCGGTGTGGCCGCATATCTGCGCAGCGCCCAGCCGAACCGCAAACAGCTGACGACGTATCTGAATCAGCAGAGCCGCGACACGGGATATCCCATATCGGTCCGCCTGCCGGACGGCGAGATCGTCGGAAGCACACCTGGCGACGACAACGACGCTCACGAAGGCGGCCGTCCCCCCTCGAGCGGCCCGCAACCGCCGACCGGCGCGCCGCGCGGATCGGCCGGAGGGGGTGGTGATCCCGACGGTCCGCCTCAGGTGACCAGCGCCCCGGGCGGTTCGGTGGCAGTGGCCGTCGTCCTGACGCCACCCAATGGCTTCTACCAGGTACGGGTGTACCTGTCCGACAGCAAGCGATATGCGGGTCTCAGCGGCTGGTACGCGTTGATCATCGGCGCCAGCCTGGGGCTGATCGTGCTCGGCATCGCGGCGGGCGAACTGCTGACGCGACGCATCGCACGGCCGCTCCTGGACACGGCACGAACGGCTCAGCGGCTCAGCACCGGTGACGTGACAGCTCGCGCGCCGACCGACGGTCCGCGCGAGGTCGCCGACGTCGGCATCGCGCTCAACCGCCTCGCCGATCGCATCGATCAACTCATCGTCGAAGAGCGCGAGACGGTTGCGGACCTCTCGCACCGACTGCGCACGCCGCTGACCCGGTTGCGACTTGACGCAGAGGCGCTCAGCGATCCGGAGGAGGCCGAACGGGTCAGCACTCGGGTCAGCGAGGTGGAGCGGATGCTCACCGCGGTCATCCACGCGGCACGCCGGCCACAGCGTGAAGGACGGCTGCCGTCATGCGACGCGACCGCCGTCGTGCGCGAGCGGGTCGAGTTCTGGTCGGCGTTGACCGACGAGCAGGGCAGGACGAGCACCGTGTCATTGCCGGCCGACGGCGTCACCGTGCGGGCGTCCGCCGAGGATCTCGGGGCCGCAGTCGACGCGCTGCTCGAGAACGTCGTCGCCCACACCAGGGAGGGAACGCCGTTCTCCGTGACGCTTGCCGCGACCGGTGACGGTGCTCGCCTCGAGATCGCCGACGAGGGGCCGGGCATCCCGGAATCCGCGGAGATCCGTGGCCGGTCCGACCGCGGCTCGACCGGGCTCGGCCTCGACATCGCGCGACGCTGCGCCGAGGCCGCCGGCGGGTCGATGACGGTCGGCGCGGCGCCGTCCGGCGGAGCGCTGGTCACCTTGCTGCTGCACAGCCCGTAGCCAGTACCTACCTCGCCTTAGGACAGATTTGACGCTGTGCTGATGAGGGCCTGACCCGCTCGATCGCATCGTTGTCGGCATGACTGGCAAACCTTCATCAGAACGCCTCCTCCGCCGCTCACGCGCGGTCGGTTGGGCTACCGCTGCCGGCGCGTCGCTCGCGACCGTCGGACTCATTGTCGGCGTCTCGCACAACTCGCTGGCTGCAACGACCTCGACGTCGACGACCTCCACAACGACGACCGGAACGACGAGCGGAACGACGACGGGCACGACGAAGTCGTCGTCGTCATCGAAGTCGACGAGCACGAGGACCTCACAGCGTCCGACGACCAAGACCACGACACCGTCGGCGCCGTCCTCATCGACCACGGTGCAAGCGCCCACCACCCAGCAGCAACCGGTCGCCGCGAGCCACGGGTCATGAGCGCCACACACACCGCACAGGAATGGAGCTGCACCGTGCGGCTCGTCGTGGAGGACTCCCGCGTCCTGCGCGATGCCGCGGCCGACCTGCACGCGCTGCTCAGGCGTGTCGATCAGGCCGCAAGCCGCTTCCGCGACGACTCCGAGCTGAGCCGGGCGAACGAGCGTGCCGGTCGTCCGACACCGGTGTCGTTGCTGCTGGTCGAGCTGGTCGACGCCGCATTACGCATGGCCCACCACACAGACGGGGCGGTCGATCCCACTCTCGGCCGCACCTTGCGGCGCCTCGGCTACGACCGCGATATCCGCTCGGTCGCAGCGGACGGCCCGCTGGTCGCGCCGCACGTCGCCGCCACGGACTGGCGGCACGTGCGGCTCGATCGCGAGATGGGGCTGCTCACGGTGCCGCGCGGCGTCGCCCTCGATCTCGGCTCGAGCGCCAAGGCGCACACGGCCGACATGGCGGCGGCCACCCTCGCCAACCGGTACGGGACGGGCGTGCTCGTCGAACTCGGCGGCGATGTCGCAGTCGCCGGAGACCGACCCGACGGGTGGGTACTGCAGGTCGCCGAGCGCGAGGGCGGCGACGGCCAGCTCGTACTGGTGAGAGACGGCGGCCTGGCTACCAGCACCACCACGCTGCGTCGCTGGCGACGCGGTGGCCGTCCCATCCACCACATCGTCGACCCGCGTACGGGTTATCCGTCGGACGGGCCTTGGCGCACCGTGACGGTGGCCGCCGTGGACGCGTTGCACGCGAATGCAGCGAGCACCGCGGCGATCGTGCTCGGCGACGACGCCCTCGGTTGGCTCGAGACACGTGGCTACGCGGCGCGTCTGGTCGCCACCGACGGGTCGGTGCAGACGACGACCGGTTGGCCGGCACCGCGCGAGTGCATGGAGGCCGCGCGATGACGATCTGGTACATCGCGCGCGGCGCGGGTCTGGCCGCGCTGGTGTTGCTCACCATCTCGACGGCGCTCGGCGCCGTGATGACGGGCCGCGGGAAGTCGACGACGCGCGTGATGTGGAACGCACGTTCACCGCGTCACCGCCTCGCTCGGCATTTGGGCACTCCTGACGCACGTCACGGCGATCCTCGCCGATTCCGTGGGCGCACGTCGGCTGGGCGGGCTCGATCGTCCCGTTCACCGCGGGCTACCGCCCGACGTGGATCGGCGTAGGAACACTCGCGGTCTACACGTTCGTGCTCGTCGCCGCGGTCGGATTCGCGCGGGCCGCATCGCGACATCGCCGCGACGGCGCACGCGCGTGGCGCTGGCTGCACGGAGCTGGCCTACGTCGGCTGGGGCCTGGCGATGCTGCACGGCTTCAACTCGGGCACCGACTCGGGCATCGGCTGGGTGCGCGGCCTCTACATCGCGCTGTGGCGTCGCCGTCGCCGCTGCGGTCACGGCTCGCGTCGCAGCTCGAGCGCAGTCCCGATCTCGTCCGTCCCACGCGTCCTCGAGTCGGTGGAGCGATTTGCGGGAGCGAACCGATGACGCGAGGTTCTCACGCGCTCCAGCGGGTCGCCGACGCGGTGTGGACGATCGGTGCCCCCTCGCGCTGCTCGCCGGACTCGACCGCGCGCGACACGCTCGACCTCGCTGCCCACCTCGCCGTGCACGGCCCGCTCCCGGCGCTCGATGTCGCGCGACTACTCGCCCTCCTGGACGCGTCCGGGCTGAGCGGACGCGGCGGCGCCGGCTTCCCGCTCGCCATGAAGCTGCGCTCGCTGCGCGGCGCGCGACCGACCGTCGTCGTGAACGGGAGCGAGAGCGAACCGGCCAGCTCCAAGGACCGCACCCTGCTGCGTCGCACGCCGCACCTCGTCCTCGACGGGGCGCTCGCTGTCGCCTCCGCCGTGCAGCGCGCGCCGCGTGATCGTGGCGGTCCACGACATGGCAGCAGCCGACGCGATCGAGCACGCCGCCCGCCGAGCGTCCGGACGCCCGGCGAGTCGTGGTCGATGCTCACCGGTCCGGCATTCGTCGGCGGCGAGGCGCGCACCCTGCGTCCGCGTCCTCGCCGGCGGGCCGGCCCTGCCCCCGGGACGCCGTGCGCATGCGACAGCGACGGCTACCTGCGTCGCGAACGTCGAGACGTTCGCGCAGACTGCGGTTCTGATCCGCACTCGGCGCCCGCGAGTTCGCCGCCACCGGCACGCGGCGCGAACCGGGCACGGTACTGCTCAGCGTCGGCGGGGCGGTCGCCCGCCCGGGCGTGGTCGAGGTGCCGCTGGGCACGCCGCTCGGCATCCTGTTGCGCGCAGCGGGCGCGGACGATGCCGCGTACGTCGTCGTGGGCGGTTACCACGGCGGTGGCTGCGGCCGGCGCCGGACATTCCCCTGTCCCGGGCCGGGATCGCCGCGGCCGGCGCGAGCCTCGGCGCCGGCGTGCTGTTCGTGCTCGACTCGACGACCTGCGCGCTGGGAGAGCTGGCCCGCTCCACCGCATGGCTCGCCGCGCAGTCGGCGGGTCAGTGCGGGCCGTGCCGGTTCGGGCTGCCCGCCCTTGCCGCGGACGTCATCGCCGCCGCTCACGGCGATCCGCGCGGGCTGGCCGAAGCGCAGCGGCACAGCGAACTGGTCACGGGCCGTGGTGCATGCGCGCATCCGGACGGCACCGCGCGTTTCGTGGCGTCCGGCCTCGCCGTCCTGCACGACGAGATCGTTGCACACCGCACCGGCGGCTGTGGGCGGATCGACCGCGGCCAGTTACCCACGGGAGCGTTCTGATGAGCGAACAGACTCTCGAGATCGACTGGACCCGATGCGACGGGCACGGCCTGTGCGCCGCCCTCGTCCCCAACCGCATCGTCATGGACGAGTGGGGATTCCCGCTCATCCGCCGCACGACCGTCGATGACGCCGAGCTGATCGACACCCGGCGCGCGGTCGCCATGTGCCCGGCGCTCGCTCTCCGCCTGCAGTCGCAGTGAGCGCGCCGGAACTGGACGCGGTGGATGCACCCGTCGAGATGATCGACGTCGAGATCGTCGTTCCGGTGTTCAACGAGGAGATCGATCTCGAGCCGAGCGTACGGCGGCTGGATGAATACTTGACCGAGGACTTCCCCTTTCGCACGCTCATCACGATCGCCGACAACGCGAGCACCGACGGCACGTGGCTCGTCGCGACATCGCTGGCGAGCGAGCTCGATCGGGTGCGGGCGGTACATCTCGACGCCAAGGGCCGCGGTCGTGCGTTGCAGCATGTCTGGACGGCGAGCGAAGCACGCGTCGTCGCCTACATGGACGTCGACCTGTCGACCGATCTGAACGCACTGCTGCCGCTGGTGGCACCGCTGCTGTCCGGCCACAGCGACGTGGCGATCGGCAGCCGGTTGTCGCGGTCGTCGCGTGTTGTGCGCGGGCCGAAGCGCGAGCTGATCTCGCGTGGCTACAACCTGATGCTGCGCGCCACGCTGCGTGCTCGCTTCAGCGACGCACAGTGCGGATTCAAGGCGATGCGGATCGAATGCGCCCGCGCACTGCTGCCGCACGTCCGCGACATGTCGTGGTTCTTCGACACCGAGTTGCTTGTGCTCGCTGAGCGCAGCGGACTGCGTATCGCCGAAGTACCGGTCGACTGGGTCGACGATCCCGACAGCCGCGTCGACATCGTCTCGACGGCGGTCGCGGACGTGCGCGGCGTAGCGCGGATGGCCCGCTCACTGATGCGCGGCAACCTGCCGATCCGTGACCTGCGCGCGCAGCTCGGACACCGCGGCGCCGCACCGGAATCGCTGTTCCGGCAGGCGATCCGCTTCGCTGCGGTCGGTGTCGGGTCGACGCTCGCGTACCTCGCACTGTTCCTGCTGTGGCGGGCCCCGATGGGTGCGCAGGTTGCGAATCTGCTCGCGCTGCTGGTCACAGCTCTCGCGAACACGGCGGTCAATCGCCGGTTCACGTTCGGCGTCACCGGCGACGGTGCACTGCGGCATCAGCTGCAAGGGCTGCTGGTGTTCGCGCTCGGCCTCGCTCTCACAAGCGGCTCGCTGTGGCTACTCGCCCTGCTCACGAGCGATCCACCTCGTCTCCTCGAAGTCGTCGTCCTGATCGCCGCCAACCTCGCCGCCACCGTCCTGCGCTTCGTCCTGCTCCGCGAATGGGTCTTTGCCCGAAAGGAACCTCGATGACCACGGCAACAACGCCACCGGCCACCCCGTCCCCGTCGCACCCCCGCGATTGGTGACTCACGGCGCGAGTCGGCACCTATTTCCGACCACTCGCGCGATTACCGACCACTCGCGCGGACGGGGCGCGAGAACGGCGCGCTGGCCACGCTGCTCGGGCTGACCGCGGTCCTCTACGTCTGGGGCCTCGGCGCGTCCGGGTACGCGAACGAGTTCTACGCCGCTGCCGTGCAGGCCGGGACGAAGTCGTGGAAGGCGTTCTTCTTCGGCTCGCTCGACTCGGCCAACTACATCACCGTGGACAAGCCACCGGCCGCGCTGTGGCCGATGGAGCTGTCCGGACGGATCTTCGGCTTCTCGTCGTGGTCGATGCTGGTGCCGCAGGCGATCATGGGCGTGCTCTCGGTGTGGCTGCTGTACGCGACAGTGCGGCGTTGGTTCGGACCGGCCGCGGGACTGCTCGCGGGGGCATTGCTCGCGATCACGCCGGTCGCGGTGCTCATGTTCCGGTTCAACAACCCGGACGCGCTGATGACGCTGCTCATCGTCGCGGCGGCGTACTGCGTGACGCGCGCACTCGAGAACGCGTCGACGAAGTGGCTGCTCATCGCCGGCGCAGCAATGGGATTCTCGTTCCTGGCCAAGGGATTGCAGCCCTTCACGGTGTTGCCGGCGCTTGCCATCGCCTATGCGGTCGCCGCGCCGACCTCGCTCAAGCGCCGCTTGCTGCAGCTGCTCGGCGCCGGCGTCGCGATTGTCGTCGCGGCCGGCTGGTGGGTATTGGCTGTCGATCTCACGCCGGCGGCCGACCGGCCTTACATCGGCGGATCGGGGAACAACACCGCACTCGGTCTCGCCTTCGGTTACAACGGATTGTCACGCATCACGGGCGGTAGCGGCGCGGCGCGGTGGCGGCGGCGCGAGCTTCAGTGGGTCGACCGGCATCGGCCGCTTGTTCAACTCACTCAACGGTGGGCAGATCGCGTGGCTGCTCCCCGCGGCTGTCATTGCGATCGTCGCGCTCGGTGTCGTCTCCTCGCGCGGAGCCCGGACTGATCGCCGGCGGGCCGCTCTGATCCTGTGGGGCGGCTGGTTGCTGGTGACCGGCGCGGTGCTGAGCTTCGCGACCGGGATCATCCATACCTACTACGACATCGAACTCGCACCGGCGATCGCAGCCCTTGTCGCGATCGCGGCCGTCCTGCTCTGGCGCAACCGCGCCGAGCTCGGCGCCCGCGTCGCACTGGCCGCCGGCGCGATAATCACCGGCGCCTGGAGCATGTCGTTGCTGCATCGCAGCAGCGGCTGGCTGCCCTGGCTCGCGGTGCTGGTCGCCCTGGCAGCAATCGTGGCCGCGATCGCCCTGCTGGTGCCACCGGGACGGGTACGGATGCTCGGTGCCGCCGGTGCCCTGGCCGGCATCGTCGCTATCAGCGGTGGATCAGCGGCTTACGCCGTCAATACCGCCGCGACGCCGCACACCGGGTCGACCCCGTCGGCCGGGCCGACAGTCGCGTCGGCGAGCTTCGGCGGTCCGGGCGGCGCGCCAGGCGGCGGCTTCCCCGGCGGACCGCACGTCGGGACGCGCGGCGCAACGCCCCCCTCGGGGTTCACACCACCGTCCGGTGGGACCCCTCCGTCCGGGTCGACCCCGCCGAGCGGCACCCGACAGGGCAACCCGGGCGGCGGTTCCGACCGACAGACCGTCTCGTCCGCGCTCGTCACGCTGCTGAAGGACGCGGGAACGACGTGGTCGGCAGCGACGATCGGCTCGCAGTCGGCGGCGCCGCTGGAATTGCGGTCGGGGACGGCGGTGCTCGCGATCGGCGGGTTCAGCGGCTCCGACAACGCGCCCACCCTCGCGCAGTTCGAGGCGCTGGTGAAGGCAGGAAAGATCCACTACTTCATCGGTGGCGGCGGGTTCGGCGGCCCGGGTGGGCGCGGCGATGGCGGTTCGAGCGCGATCAGTCAGTGGGTGCAGCAGCACTACTCGTCCTCGACCGTCGGCGGCACGACTGTCTACGACCTCACGAAAGCGAAGTAGCCATGTCCGCACCCGTGCATGAGCTGCCGCCACCTCCGTCGAGTGGCGCGTCCGAAGGCGAGTGGCGCGATAACTCGCGCCACTCGCCGCCCAAACGCGCCACTCGACGTCTGCAGGACAGTCGCGTGCACCGGATCGCGTTCGGGGCGCTACTCGTTTCGACCGGAGCGCTCTACCTCGTCGGCCTGAGTGCGTCGGGCTGGGCGAACCAGTACTACTCGGCGGCCGCGCTGGCCGGCAGCAAGAGCTGGACGGCGTTCTTGTTCGGCTCGCTCGACTCGTCGAACTTCATCACGGTCGACAAGCCACCGGCCTCGTTGTGGGTCATGGATCTGTCCGTGCGGCTGTTCGGCGAGAATTCATGGGCCCTGCTAGTGCCACAGGCACTGATGGGCGTCGCATCCGTCGCGTTGCTCTACGCCGCGATCAAACGCGTCTCGTCGCCGAGCGCGGCGCTGTTCGCCGGAGCCATCCTCGCGACGACCCCGGTGGCAACGTTGATGTTCCGCTTCAACAACCCGGACGCGCTGCTCGTGTTGCTCATGACCGGTGCTGCATACGCGACGATCCGTGCCATCGAGCTGGCGCGGGCGCACTGGCTGGTGCTCGCCGGTGTGCTCTTGGGCTTCGCGTTCCTCACCAAGATGTTGCAAGGTTTCCTGATCGTTCCCGCGTTCGCGATCGCCTACCTCGTTGCCGCGCCGACCTCGGTTCGCAAACGGCTGTTGCATCTTCTTGCGGCCGGCGCGGCGATGGTCGCGGCCGCCGGGTGGTGGGTCGTACTCGTGACGATGTGGCCGGCCGGGTCTCGTCCGTACATCGGCGGAACGAACCACAACAGCATCCTCGAGTTGATCTTCGGCTACAACGGCTTCGGCCGCATCACCGGATCGAGCAACAACGGCAATGTCAGCGGCGGAACCGGCGGATTCTCGTCCGGCGAGACGGGATGGACGAGGCTGTTCGGCAGCGAGATGGGCACCCAGATCAGCTGGTTGTTGCCTGCGGCACTCATCGGCATCGTCGCCCTCGCGTGGTTGTGCGCACGAGCGCCGCGAACCGACCGGCTCCGCGCGAGCCTGATCGTCTGGGGCGGCTGGGTGCTGTGCACGGGCGTCGTGCTCAGTTTCGCCAGCGGCATCATCCACCCGTACTACACGGTTGCGCTCGCACCGGGGATCGCCGCCGTGGTGGCGCTGGCGACGGTGACCTTGTGGCGTGCACGCAAGGGCGAAGCCGCCCGCTGGGTCCTGGCGGCCATCGTCGCGGTGTCGGCGTGGTGGTCCTTCGACCTGCTCGGACGAGCTGACTGGGCGTCATGGTTGAAGTGGGCCGTGGTGCTGCTCGGTGTGGCGGCGGCGATCGTCGTCGTGCTGCCTCGCGCGGTCGCGGCCATCGTCGCGCCCCTGGTGGCCGGGACGATGTTGCTCGCGCCGGCTGCGTACTCCCTGCAGACCGCGGCGACCGCGCACACCGGCGCACTGCCTACGGCTGGTCCGTCGAGCACGAGCGGATTCGGCGGTTTCGGCGGTACACCGGGCGGGACGCCACGCGGGGCTCCACGCGGCGCCGGTGGCGGCTTCCCCGGTGGCGGCACGCCGCCGACCGGCGTGGGTCAACGGCCGACCGGTACCGGCGGCCCACCGACCGGCACGGGTAACGGCACCGTGCCCACGCGCGGCGGCACCGGCGGTCGGGGCATGCCCGGCGGCCTCGGCGGCGCGACGACAGTCGGCTCGGCGCTGACGTCCGCGCTGCAGCGCGACGCGGCTGCCTACCGATGGGCCGCCGCGACGGTGAGCGCGAACACCGCAGCCTCGCTCGAGCTCGCCGGCGGCCAGGCCGTGATGTCACTCGGGGGGTTCAACGGCACCGATCCGGCAATCACGCTCGCGCAGTTCAAGACCCTCGTGCGGGACGGAATGGTGCACTACTTCGTCGCCGACTCGCAGGGATTCATCGGATCGACCGCGGCGAACACCTCGACGGCGTACGCGATCGAGCAGTGGGTGGCGTCGGCCTTCACAGCGCACACGATCGGTGGCATGACGGTGTACGACCTCAGCTCATGACCGGCAGGATGGAGCCGTGGGCAATGTCGGCAGCACGGTCACGCGGGTTCCGGGCGACGTGCTCGTGCACCTGCGTCACGCGCGCGACCACGTCGACCGCGCCTATGCCGAACCCCTCGACCTCGACGCACTCGCCGCCATCGCCGGCGTCAGCAAGTACCACTTCCATCGACTGTTCGCCGCGACGTACGGCCTCACCCCGGCCGCATACGTGTCGCAACGGCGCGTCGAGCGAGCCCAGGATCTGCTGCGGGCGACGAACCTCAGCGTCACCGAGGTCTGCCACGCGGTGGGCTACACCAGCCTCGGCTCGTTCAGCGCGCGGTTCCGACAGATCGTCGGCGAGACGCCGAGCGAGTTCCAGGCACGATGGGGAGCGAATGCGCCGCGCATCCCCGGTTGCTATGTGTTGATGTGGGGTCTGGCCGAACACAAATAGCGTGCAGCTCCGCAAGATAGAAGAAGCGTCCGATCAGTTGCGCTGCCTAGCCTTGCTGCATGCTGACCAACGTTTCCATCACCAGTGTTTTCGTCAAGGACGTCGACGAGGCCAAGAAGTTCTACACCGAGGTCCTCGGCCTCGAGGCCAAGGACGACATCACGCTCGGCAACGGCTACCGGTGGTGCACCGTCGTGCATCCGAGCCAGCCCGAGCTGCAGATCACGCTCAGCGTCCCGGGGCCGCCGCACTCGCCCGAGATGGTCGATGCGATCAACCGCGCACTCGACAGTGGCGGCATGAACGGTCTTGGCTTCGCGGTCGACGACTGTCGCAAGACGGCCGAAGATCTCAAGAGCAAGGGCGTGTTCTTCATCCAGGATCCGGCCGAGCGGCCTTACGGCATCGAGGCCGTGTGCCGCGACAACTCCGGCAACTGGATGGTGCTCGTCGAGGAGCGCGAGTTCGACCCGGGCGAGATGGCTCAGTTCAACCCGGCGTAGGAGTGCAGGCCCGACACCACGATGTTCACGACCAGGAAGTTGAAGGTGATCGCGCCGAAGCCGAGCAGGTTGATCCAGGCTGCGGCGCGGCCCTTCCACCCCGCGGTTGCGCGGGCGTGTAGGTAGCACGCGTACACGACCCAGACGATGAACGCCCAGGTTTCCTTTGGATCCCAGCCCCAGTAGCGTCCCCAAGCGGCCTCGGCCCAGATCGCGCCGCAGATGATCGCGACCGTGTAGAGCGGGAACGCGAACGCGACGATGCGGTAGGCCGACTTGTCGAGCGTCTGCGCTGACGGCAGTCGGGCGGCGAGGTTGCCGATCGCGCCGGGACGGTAGTTCTCGCGCTTCGACAGCCGGTCGTGGCGCTGCTTGATCAAGTAGAAGACGGTCAAGACCGCACTCGTCATGAGCGCGCCCTCGCCGATCGACACGAGCGTGACGTGGATCGCGAGCCAGTACGACTGCAACGCCGGCACCAACGGCTGCGCCCGTGAGTAGAGCACCGTCCCGGCAAGGAACATCAGCAGCACGACCGGCAGCAGGATGAACCCGCCGAGGTGCCGGATCGCCGGTGCCTTCCAGAGCACGGCCAAGAACGCAACCACACCGATCGCACCCGCGACCGATGCGAACTCGTACATGTTGCTCCACGGCACCGCGTCGACGGCGAGGCCGCGGATCGCGATCGACACGCCGTGCAGCAACAGACCGACCACGGTGAGTGCGACGGCAGCGCGTCCGGCTCGGTCGGCGAACGTGCGCTTGGCCGGCGTTCGAGTCGTCGTGGTCGGCGGCTCGGTGACCGGCGGGCCGCCGGCGCCGACAAGGGTGCGGGCCGGTTCGGCTGCCGGGGACGTGGCGGCGATACGACCCTTGCGTCCGAACGAGTACTCGGCGGTGTAGCTGACCGCGGCGAGTGCGTAGACCGAGATCGCCGTCGTGAAGAAGGTGTCCGACAGGTGGGCCATCGAGCCGTTGATTCCGGCCATCGCCTACTCCCTTCCCACCGGGACGAGCTGTTCCTGAGCGGGCCGTCCAGCCGCCCGCAGCCGGTCGAGCAAGGCCGCGAATTCGGTCGTGAAGTTGCCGGAATCGCTGCGCGCCAGCCCGCCTACCGAAACTACGGTAAGCGATTCGCCCGCGGCGTCCGACGACGGGGTCAACCGCAGCCACACACGACGCCGCCGCACACCGAGTGAACCAAGCAGCCCCACAACCATCGCACCGGCGGACCACAGCAGCCAGCCCTGCGCCGGGTCGTGCGACACCTGGATCGATATCCACGGCAGCCAGCCGTCGAATCGCACTCGCACTCCACCGCTCAGTTTCGCGGTCTTTCCGATCCGCAGGTTCACTGCGCCGATCCTGGCCATCTTGGACGTGTCCAGGCTGAAGACCGACTGCGCGAGCCCGGTGTAGTTCAGATCGCCCTTGAAAACGAAGATCGCGAGGACGGGGTTGTGCACCCGCGGCGAGACCGACGTGACGACGTTGCCTTGGAACGCCGGGGTCGGCGCGAACAGACCGCGCACCCCGATGTCCTGCTTCGCGCCGGGCTTGCCCTGCTCCTTGAACACGCCCTCTGACAGCAGGGTCGAGCCGTTGGAGGCGATGAACGGCTGGGTGTCGTGCACGACCGAGCCGTCGGGCATCGTGATCGTCAGCTGCGGCGCGAACCCGTGGTTGATCAGGTAGACGCGGTCGCCCCCGATGCGCAGCGGATGGTTGACCGACAGCGACGCATGCTCTTCCGGCGAATCGAGCGTCGGCCGGTAGGTGAGGTCGGCTCGGAACTCGACGGGCTCGTTGTCGCTCGTGTATTTGGCGACGAACTTCGACACCTTGTCGATGCAGAACGGCGCCGGCGAGACCTTTCCCTCGGCGGCGAACCGGCCCGGTTTCCAGTTGTCGTAGCTGTTGACGGTGTTGCAGAAGCCGTGGCCCTGCACCACGATCTTCTGGCCCTCGTAGCTGTACAGCCGTCCGACCGCGACGAGGACGAGCGACACCAGCAGCGCGATGTGGAAGATCAGGTTTCCTGTTTCTCTGCTGTAGCCCTTCTCGGCCGACAGGGTGATCGCGCCGGACGTTTCGGCACGTCGCTCGACCCGCCACCGTCGGCCGAGCGTCGCCCGCGCCGCCGCCGCGTACTCGGCGGGCTCGCCGAACCTGTCGAACGATCCCGATTCAGGCAGCCGCTCGAGGTTGCGCGGTGCGGGCAGCGGCTTGCGAGCCACGCCGCGGGCGTGCACCCGGATGCGCGGCACGAGACAGCCGGCGAGCGACACGAACAGCAGCAAGTAGATCGCCGCGAACCAGACCGACCCGAACACGTCGAACATGCCGAGCGCGTTGAGCACTTCGCCCCACGAGCCGTGCGAGTCGATGTAGACGCGGACGTTGTCCGGGTTGAGCGGGGTCTGCGGCAACAGCGAGCCCGGCACCGCCGCAACCGCGAGCAGGAACAGCAGGATGAGCGCGGTGCGCATGCTCGTCAGCCGCCGCCACGCGCGCAGCAGAATCCGCCAGACGCGCGTCACACCGAAATCCCGGACGTCGGATCGATGTGCGAGCGGAGCACGTTGATCAAATGGTCCCAGGCGCCGGTCACGAGCAGCACGCCGATCGCGATCAGCAGCGCGCCACCGATGCCGCTGATGGCCCGCCGGTGACGTCGCACGAAGCTCAATGCGGACGCGACCCAGCCGAACCCGAGCGCGACGAGCACGAACGGGATGCCGAGGCCGAGGCAGTAGAACACCATCAGGAAGGCGCCGCGTCCGGCCGTACCCTGCACGGCCGACAGCGTGTAGACCGCACTGAACGTCGGCGTGAGGCACGGCGTCCAGGCGAGCCCGAACGTTGCCCCGAGCACCGGCGCACCCACCAGCCCCGGACGCGGCAGGCGATGAATCTTGAACTCGCGCTGCAGCAGCCCGATCCCGTCCGACGAACACCACCCCGAGCACGATCGTGACGACGCCCATGATGCGTTCGAGCGCCTCACGGTGGTCGCTGATTGCCGCACCGAACTGCCCGAACAGCACGCCCTGCAACACGAAGATCGCGCTGAATCCGGCCACGAACAGCACCGAGCCGAGCGCCATCCGCCGCTGGCTCGGCTTCGCCCCGTCACCCGCCAGTCCCGCGACGTAGGACAGATAGCCGGGCACCAGCGGCAACACACACGGCGACAGGAACCCGATCAGCCCGACGAGCGCCGCGACGGCAGCGGCGAACAGCAGCGGCCCGGATTGGACCGCGTGCGTGAAGCCGTTCTCGGCGAGACCCACCTGTCGTCAGTCCCCGGCGGTGAGCCGGTTGAGCATCGGCTCGAGATCCTTCGGCGTCAACGGGCCGACGTACACACCGGCAACCCGGTGCTGCTTGTCGAGCAGCACTGTGAAGGGTGTGGCCTGCACGCGGATGTTGCCCATCCGCAGCGCGGTCTCGCCGTTCTCGTCATAGACCATCGGGTACTCGATGTGGTTGTCCTTGACGAACGACTTCGGTGCGTCGCGCGAGCCCTCTTTGATGTCGATGCCCACGAACGTGACGCCCTTGTTCTTGTAGGCCTGGTACACGCTCTCGAGCTGTGGCGTCTCGACGACACAGGGCGGGCACCAGGTGCCCCAGAAGTTCACGACGACGGCCTTGCCGTCGTACGCGGACAGTTTGTAGTCGCCGCTGCTGAGCAGCGAGCCGCCGAAGTTCGGGACGGGTTTGCGGTCCTTGACCGGGATGAGCGAGCCGACCTGCTGCGCTCCGCTGTAGCTGTAGTCGCCGCTGCCGCCCGAACTGCCTGAGCACGCCGACAGCGCGAACGTCGCGGCAGCGACGGCCACGAGTGCTCTGACCGGCGTTCTCATCGCCGTCCAGTGTGCGTTACCCGGCTGTGCGGACGGAATCGCGGGGTTGCCATTGTGACGGCCGTCGGTGTGACCGCGCGGTCCTAGGCGCCGGCGCCCCGCCCGGCCGGCAGCACTGCGGCCGCTGGTTCGGCGTACTCGACGCCCACCACGATCTCGCCGTCGAAGACGAGCGTCGTGACCGAGGCCAGGCTGCACTGCCGTTTGCGCGGGTCGTGGAACAGCCGCAGCCCCTCGGCCCGGCGACGGGCGGCGACGATCGGCAATTGATGGCTGACGCACACGGCCTCGAGCCCCGTGCCCTCGACACGACGACGCGCGGCCCGGGCCGCCGCGAGCACGCGCGCGGCGACCTGGGCGTACGGCTCACCCCAGCTCGGACGCAGCGGGTTGCGGAAGTACTTCCAGTTGGACACGTCGGTGAACAGGCCCTTGCCACCGGCGACGGGTCGCCCCTCGAGCTTGTTGTCGGCCTCGATGAGGCGCTCGTCGAGCTCGACCGACCTGCCGGTGAGCGCCGCGAGCGGGGCGGCGGTCTGCTGGGCCCGCTCGAGCGGCGAGGACACGAGACAGCCGATCGGACGCTGGGCCAGGAACTGCGCGGCCACCTCGGCCTGCGCGACACCGAGGTCGGACAGGTGGTAGCCCGGCAACCGTCCGTAGAGCACGTGGTCGGGGTTGTGAGACCTCGCCGTGCCGGAGCAGGTGCACGGCTGTGGTCATGACGCCGATCCTGCCAAACCCGGCAGATCACGCCGCCGGGCGACCGGGCTGGCCAGAATCGCGAGCGTGGTCGCGACGTGAACGGCGACCATGATCAGCACGGTCGCGCGTAGCCCGATGGTGCTGCCGAGCCAGCCCGCGCACAGCGCCGCGAGGGGCATCGTCCCGAAGTTGACGATCTGGGTCGCGGTCACTGCACGGGCCTGAAGTTCGGACGGGACGTAGCGCATCCGCCAGCCGCCCTTGATCACGTTGCCGGCCACGACACCGAACCCGACGGCGGGCAGCGCGACCGCGGCGAACAGCACCGACCAGCCGGGTCGCACGAGGCCGAGCAGCAGCGTCGGCGCACCACTGGCCAGGCCGAACCACACCATCGCCCGCGCGGTGCCGAACCGGCGTGCCGCCGGAGCAGCGACTGCTGCCCCGACGAGACCGCCCGCGCCGTCGATTGCGAAAAGCACACCGATCTGCGTGCTGGTCAGCCCGCCGTCGTTGACGAGGTAGAGCACGAGCACGGCCTGATAGCCGGTCAGCCCGAAGTTCGACACTCCGCCGAGCACGGTGAACAGGCGCAGCAGCCCGTCCGAATAGACGAAGCGCAGCCCGTCCTTCACTCGTTCGACGATGGGCGCCGGCGCCTGCCGCGCACGCGGGTCGGGCCGCAGCCGAATGCGCCACAGGCACAGCGCCGAGACCACGAAGCTGATCGCGTCGAGAACCACACCGGTTGCCGCGCCGAGCGCACCGGCGAGCCAGCCGCCGACGCCTTGTCCGACGACGGTGCTCGCCGACTCGGTGCCGAACATCCGGGCGTTGGCCTCGGTGAGTTGCTCCGGCGCGACGACGCGATTGACGAGAGCGGGATACGCAGCTCGGAAGAACACCGAACACGTGCCGTTGATCAGCGCGACAGCGAACAGCTGCGCGAGCGTGAGCCGGCCCGTCCACCAGGCAAGCGGCACCGTCGCAAGGCTGAGCGCGCTGACCAGGTCGGCCGCGATCATCACGGCACGCGGCGAGAGCTGGTCGACGATCGCACCTGCGGGCAGGCCGATGAGCAGCCACGGCACCCATGCCGCTGCGGTCAACAGACCCATCCACCACGCGGTTGCGTGCAGATCGAGGACGGCGAGCAGCGGGATCAGGATCGACGACGTCGCGCCGCCGAGGACGCTCACGCCCTCGCCGAACCACAGCGTCACGAAGGCACGCTGCCGGCGCAACGGCACGGCCGGCGTCGCCCGGAGGTCGCGACGAGGCGCCTCGAGGGTGGCGGTCACGGCTGGGCCGGGAAACCCCGCGCGAAGGCGTAAACCGACTCGCGCTCCTGGCCGTCGTCCGGGACCTCGCGGCGGCGCCACCGGTTGAACAGCGTCACCATCTCCGCGCTGAACTCGTGCAGTTCGGCGGGCGTGAGCTTCAGCCAGCCGGACGTCGCGAACGCGACGTCGCCCCACTCCTCGGCACCCTCGTGGTTGTCGAGCCAGTCGCGCGCGCGGTCGAACTGCCGGTTCAACTGCAGGGACTCGGCCGCGAGTGAAGCGGTGTAGGCGGCAGTGTCGTCCCGGACGTCCGATCGCGACCACTGCCAGCCGACCGAGACGAGCCGCCACCAGCGCTCGCGCCGATCGCGGGCCAGTTCGGGCGCCTCCTCGACCAGCCCCGCAGCGGCGAGCACCTTCAGATGGTGGCTGGCGCTGCCGACGGCCTGGCCGGTGCGACTGGCCAGGGCCGAGGCCGTCGACGGGCCGTCGACCTGCAGCGCGTCCAGGATGCGGGCCCGGAACGGGTTGGCCAGCGCCGACAGGGCAGCGGCGTCCTTGATGGTGCGGACGGTGGGATCCTTCGCCATACCCACAACGAGTAGTTGCACAACTGTTCTTGTGCAACTGTTCTTGTGAAAGATGCTGTCGGCCTGCCCGACTAGCGTCCGGGGGCATGGACTACCTCGCCCATCTGCGCTCGGATTCCGACCGTTTCGCCCGGGCACTGGCCGCCTGCGACCCGGCTGCGCCCGTCCCGTCCTGCCCCGACTGGACGGCCGCCGACCTGCTGTGGCACCTCGGCGAGGTGCAGCTGTTCTGGGGCACGATCGTCGCCGAGCGGCTCGACGATCCGGACGCGGCCGACGCGGCCAAACCGCCTCGTCCGGACGACTACGGCGAGCTGCTCGAGTTCTACCGACGAGCCAGTGCCACGCTCGGCGATGCTCTCGAGGCGACGCCACCGAGCACCGCGGTGTGGACGTGGTTCGACGCCGACCAGAGCGCCGGGTTCGTGCGGCGCCGGCAGGCCCACGAGGCGCTCATCCATCGCCTCGACGCGGAACTGACCGCGGGCGACGTGACCGACGATCGATCCCGAGCTGGCCGAGCGACGGCGTCGCCGAGGTGTTCGACTGGATGTACAGCGGCGTCCCGGCCTGGGCTGCAGCACGACCGCGCCGGCGCGCTCGGGCGCGTCAGCGACCACCGACACCGGCGGCGAGTGGTTCGTGCAGCTCGGCGCGTTCAGCGGGACGAGCCCGAACACCGGCAACGACCTACACCGACGAGGGCACGATCGACGCGGGTCGATCCGGGTGACGCGACGTTCTCGGTCAGCGGCACGGCGCGCGATCTCGACGCGTGGCTGTGGAACCGGCCGACGCGCGCCGACATCAGCCTCGACGGCGACTACGCGCGCTTCGTCGAGATCATTCGCTCCGGCGTGCAGTAGCGGCGGCCTGCGCCGCCGCCGGTAGCGCCTCGGCGATGCGGCCGATCGCGGCGTCGTCCATCGCGGCGTTCACGAACCACGCCTCGAACGCGCTCGGCGGCAGGTACACACCGGCGTCGAGCATCGCGTGGAAGAACGGGGTGTAGCGGAACGTCTCCGCCTCCTGCGCGGCGGCGAAGTCGGTAACCGGCTTCTCGGCGAAGAACACCGAGACGAGGTTGCCGGCGAACTGCACCTGGTGCGCGACGCCGGCCGCGTCGAGCGACTCGGTCGCCAGCGCGCCGATCGTGCGCGCGTTGGCGTCGAGCTCGGCGTACACGTCCGCGCCGGCGTTGCGCAGCGTCGCCAGGCCCGCCGCGACGGCGACCGGGTTCCCCGACAGCGTCCCGGCCTGGTAGACCGGCCCGGACGGTGCGAGCTTGCTCATGACGTCGGCCCGGCCGCCGAACGCGGCGGCGGGCAGGCCGCCGCTCATCACCTTGCCGAAGGTGAACAGGTCCGCGTCGACCGGCTCGAGGCCGTACCAACCGGCTGCGCTGACCCGGAAGCCGGTCATCACCTCGTCCATGACCAGCAGCGCGCCGTGGCGCGCGGTGATCTCGCGCAGGCCGGCGTTGAACCCGGGCAGCGGCGCGATCGCGCCCATGTTGCCGGCCGCCGCCTCGGTGATCAGGCAGGCGATCTCGTCGCCGAACTCGGCGAAGCACGCCTCGACCGCGGCGAGATCGTTGTAGGGCAGCACGATCGTCTCGGCCGTCTGCGCGCCGGTGACGCCGGGAGTGTCGGGCAGGCCGAAGGTCACGACGCCCGAGCCGGCCGCGGCCAGCAGCGCGTCGACGTGGCCGTGGTAGCAGCCGGCGAACTTCACGACCCGATGGCGTCCGGTGAAACCGCGGGCGAGCCGGATCGCCGACATCGTCGCCTCGGTGCCGCTGTTCACGAGCCGCACCTGCTCGACCGGGGCGACGCGATCGACGATCTCGGCGGCGAGTTCGATCTCGCCCTCGGTCGGCGTGCCGAAGCTCAGGCCGTGCGCCGCAGCCCGCTGCACCGCGTCGACGACCGCGGGATGGGCATGTCCGAGGATCATCGGCCCCCACGACGAGACGAGGTCGACGTACTGCACGCCGTCGGCGTCGGTCAGGTACGGCCCGGAGCCGCTCGACCATGAACCGCGGCGTGCCGCCCACGGCGCGGAACGCGCGCACCGGCGAGTTCACCCCGCCCGGGATCACCTGTTGCGCGCGCTCGAACAGCTCGGCCGACCTCGGTGCGTCCACCCGTCCAGTCTGCAACCCTGACGTGATGAGCAGTCAGGCGCCCGACCTGCGCACGATCCAGTGAACCGTGACAGCGTACCGGGACGTCCTGGCATCGCCACCCTGTCGCCTCAGAGGATGCGTAGTGCTGCAGACGATCGTGCGGCACCGGTCACGATCGGCTGACCGCGGTGTCGATGGTTCATCTGCGCGTCGTGTGCCCCGACGACTCGAGACGACGTGCTCGCGTGTCGCGACCGGACCGGCGTCGTCGCGGTGTCAGCGTGGCCGGGTCGACGCACGGTGTCGTGATCACTGCCGACCTCGCTCGCGAAGCGGCGGACGGCGTGCTGCACGACCTGCGGTCGGGCGGTCGTCGATCGCGGCCTTGTCGCGCTCGATCCGGTCGATGCGGCCTTCGG
The DNA here is from genome assembly GCA_963757455.1 of uncultured Actinomycetota bacterium. GTDB lineage: Bacteria > Actinomycetota > Actinomycetes > Mycobacteriales > Jatrophihabitantaceae > RYN-133. The sequence continues at coordinate 186,108 of CAVWSE010000005.1, read as the reverse complement.
CGCGCTCGTCGACAAGGCCGAGAAAGAAGCGCCCGGCGAGGGTGCCGACGCGCGTGATCTGGGACGAGTTGACCGAGCGTGTCGGCGAGGACTCGACGCTCACCTGGACCTTCGTCGCCTTCATGGTGCTCGCCACGCTGCTGGCCGCGATCGGCGTCGTCACCGACTCGCAGATCACGATCGTCGGCGCGATGGTGGTCGGGCCCGAGTTCGGGCCGTTGGCAGGACTGTCCATCGCGCTCGTGCGCCGCCGGCCCGCGATCGCGCGGCGTGCGGCGACCGCACTGGTCGTCGGGTTTCGTGATCGCGATCGTCGTCGGTCGCGCTCGCGCACGTTGCTCGGCGCGTGGCGTCGGCCTCGTGTCGCCGGCCGACATCGCCGGCCCGAGGCAGACCGACTTCATCTATCACCCCGGATGGTTCTCGCTGATCACCGCGCTGGTCGCCGGCACCGCGGGCATGCTGTCGCTGTCGAGCGCGAAATCGGCGGTGCTGGTCGGCGTGTTCATCTCGGTCACGACGATCCCGGCCGCCGGCAATGCCGCCGTCGCGGGCGTGCTCGGCAACTGGCATGAGACCTCGCAGTCGCTCGCCCAGTTGGGCATCAATCTCGTCGGGATCACCGCCGCCGCGACGATCACGTTGCTCGTCCGCCGCGGGGCGGGAGCGATCAAGTGAGCTCGCGGCGCATCGCGATCCGGCGCCCGATCTCGTCGAGGCCGACGTCGCGCTCCCAGTCGCGGATCTCGACGAGCTCGGGCGTCAGCTCGGTCATCTCGAGGAAGCCGCGCGCTTCGTAGAACGGCGCGTTCCACGCGACCTCGGCATAGGTCGTGAGAGTGATCGCCGGCGTAGCCCGTCGTGCGCGCCCACTCGCACGCCGCGTCGAGCAGCGCCGAGCCCAGTCCCTGACGCATGTGCGAGGGCAGCACGGCGAGTTCTTGGACGTGCGCGTTGCCGTCGATCTCGTCGATCTGCACGAAACCCACCGGCGGGTTCCCGGCGACGAACACCGCGCGCGAATCGTGCAGCGCGTCGAGCGGGAACGGCAGGTCGGGCAGATCCATCCCGGCCACGCGGAACAGCGATTCCGCACGAAGATCGATCTCGGGCAGGTGCTCGAGGTCGGCCGGCAACGCGCGCCGCACCTCGGGCATCACCGCCGGCAGCACCGAGCACCTCGGCCAACCGCTGCGGACGGCGGGTCGCGACCGCCACCTTGCGCCCGTCGGCAAGAGCGAGCGTGAGCGCCGCCGTGCCGCGCGGCAGGCCCTCGCCGAACCGACGTCCGAGCAGCGGGGCATTGTCGACGTCACCCAGATCGATGCCGAGAATCTCGTTACGTGGCAGCGTTTCCTCGCCGACCGTCAGGTCGTCGTCGGTGACGACGATCGACCGCAACTGCCGCGCGGCTGACGTGATCAGAGCATCCAACCCAACGACGAGAACACCGCCGATGATCCACGCGAGCACGTGCGCCCGGCCACCGCCGATCACCAGCAGATCGATCAGGAAACCTGCGATTACTGCTCCGAGTAGCACGAGCGTCGACACGTACGTGCGCGCCGGCTCGACGTAGCGACGCATGGCCTCGAACTACGAGGCCGCCGCGACCTCGGCCGCCCAATAGGTGAGGATCAACGACGCCCCCGCCCGCTTGATCGAGGTGAGCGTCTCGGCGATCACGCGATCGCGCTCGAGCCAGCCGTTCGCGGCCGCCGCTTCGACCATCGCGTACTCACCGCTGATCTGGTACGCCGCGACCGGGACGGGGCTCGCATCGGCAACTGCGCGCAGGATGTCGAGGTAGGGCAGCGCGGGCTTGACCATGACGATGTCGGCACCCTCGGCGACATCGAGGGCGACCTCGGCGAGCGCGTCGGCCACGGTGCGCGAAGCGTCCTGCTGGTAGCTCTTCCGGTCGCCGGTCAGTGACGAGTTCACGGCCTCGCGGAACGGGCCGTAGAAACCGGACGAGTATTTCGGCGCGTAGCCGAGGATGCCGGTGTCGACGTAGCCCGCGTCGTCGAGCGCGCGACGTACCGCGCCGACCTGGCCGTCCATCATTCCGCTCGTGCCGAGCAGGTGGGCGCCGGCGTCGGCCTGCGCGCGCGCCATCGCCTCGTACCGGATCAGCGTGGCGTCGTTGTCGACCTCGCCGGCGTCGGTGAGCACGCCGCAGTGCCCGTGGTCGGTGAACTCGTCCAGGCACAGGTCGGACATGAGCACGGTGTCGTCGCCGAGCTCGTCGTGCAGCCGGCGCAGCGCGACGTTCAGTACGCCGTCCGGGTCGTCGGCGCCCGATCCGGTCGCGTCCTTGTGCTCGGGCACGCCGAAGATCATCAACCCGCCGACGCCGCGCCGACACCGCCTCGACCGCGGCCTTGACCAGGCTCTCGTTGCTGTGTTGCACGACGCCGGGCATCGACGCGATCGGCACGGGCTCGTCGATGCCCTCGCGCACGAACATCGGCAGCACCAGATCGGACGGGCGCACCTCGACCTCGGCGACGAGTCGGCGCAGTGCCGCGGTGCGGCGCAGCCGGCGCGGACGCGACGTCGGGAACGGCGGGAGATCGGGCAACGGCACGCTTCGAGGTTACGCGTCCGCACCGGAGCACCCGGTCTCGTTCCGCGCCGGCTGAGGTCAGCCGGCAGCGACGTCATCGACCCAGAATGTCGTCGGGTTGCTCGCATCGTTGGTCGCCGTGAACGTGAGCGTCACCGTCTGTCCGGCGTACGGAAGCCAGCGACACCGCCGACGACGTCCAGATCGACTTGGCGCCGGTGTTCGTGAACGTCTTCACCGTCGTCGATCCGAGCTGCACCGCGAGCTTGTCGTGCGCGGTCGACCCGGTGTCAGTGGTCGTCATGCGCGTCCACCAGGTGAGGTTCCCCGAGCTCGGGACCGTGAACGTCTGGGTCGCGGTGTCCGTCTCGGAGGTGACCGCGCCGAAGTGCAACGAGTGGGTGCCGCTGTGGGCCTGGCTCGTTACGACGTAGGGACCGGACAGCGTCCACGGCGCCGTGCCGGCTTCGAAGCCGCCGTTGGTCAGCGCCGACCCGCCGCCACCGCCGCCACCGCCGCCCCGCCGGACGAACCCGAGCCCACCAGCCAGGCGGTCGCGTTCAGCGCGAGCGTCGCCGTCGGTGCCCGCCGGATCGGTCCAGCCGTTGTACAGCGTGTTGCCCGATTGCCCCGTGCCGTCATCGATCGGTGAGCTGTCGCCCCAATAGACGACGCGTCCCGATCCATAGGTCGACGACGCCACGGCCGCGCCGGTGGTGCCGCCGGCCGGATAGCCGCTGCGATACACCTCGCCCTTGACCGACGGGTTGTCACTCGGGTGCAACGTCGCGGTCGTGCCGTTGCGGATGATCGTGCCGGTGACCTTGCCGAACGGCCCCGAGAGCACCGGGTCGGTCGAGCCGAGGACGTTGGGGTTCTCCGAGGAGATGTTGAGCGAGTCGATCGAGAATCCGAACGGGTCGCCCGTCCCCATCAGGTCGTTGAGCACCTGCACCGAGTCGACGCCGTCGTTGTTGCGGTCGCTGCCCGAGTGGTCGCTGATCATGAACAACCCGCCGCCGGCATGGACGAAGTTCAGGATCGCGGTCTTCTCGGCCGCGGTGAACAGCACATTCGGCTCCGGCAGCACGAACGCGTTGAACTTCGACAGGTCGAGGGCGTTGGTCGTGTCGCCGTAGGTGATGCGTCCGCCGGGCGGCAGCGTGTCGAGCCCGTACGCGCCGCTCTTCTGCAGCGCGACGCCCCACGACGAGAGCGCGCCCGTCCAGTCGGTCTCGCTGGACGGGTTGGGGTTCTGCGCGGTCGGGTCGGGCATCGAGGTCGAGATGATCCAGTCGGCGTTGCCCGCCGTCTCGGCCTTCGTGTCGTCGAACAGGACGTGGTAGCTGACGGTGGCAGCGTGCGAGGGCGTCGCAGGCAGTGCCGGCATGACGCCGGACATGCAGGCGGCGAGGGTGGCAGTTGCGGCAAAGGCGGTGATACCGCGCATCACGGACATGGGCCGCACAGTATTGATCACCCCGTCCCCGCGACAGTGGTCAGTTGTGGCACACAGTGGTCAGTAACAACTGACCACTGTGGCCGGAACCGACCACTGTCGGGGAAGCGCAGTCGCGAGCGTCAGCGGGAGGCGCGGCGCGAGGACGAGCGCGCGGACTTCTTCGCGGCCGCAGCGGCGGCCTTCTCCTTCTCCTCGGCGGCCCGGACGGTGGCGTGCGCGGCGAGCGCGTCGACCAGCGCCGGGATCGTGGCGTTCTCGGGCTGGACGTCGACGCGCAGCCCGAACTCGCGTGCGGTGGCCGCGGTCTGCGGGCCGATGCACGCGACGACGGTGCGGGCGTGCGGCTTGCCGGCGATGCCGACCAGGTTGCGCACGGTCGAGGACGAGGTGAAGCACACCGCCTGGAACCCGCCCGACTTGATCGCGTCGCGGATCTCGGCGGCCGGCGGTGCCGCACGCACCGTGCGGTACGCGGTCACGTCGTCGATCTCCCAGCCGATCTCGCGCAGCCCGGCGGCCAGCGTCTCGGTCGCGATGTCGGCACGCGGCAACAGCACCCGGTTGATCGGGTCGAGCACGTCGTCGAACGGCGGGAAGTCGGCCAGCAGGCCTTCCGAGCTCTGCTCGCCGGACGGGCACGAGCTCGGGCGAGATGCCGAACGCGCGCACCGCATCAGCGGTCGCCTCGCCGACGCAGGCGATCTTCACGCCGGCGAACGCGCGGGCGTCCAGGCCGAACTCCTCGAACTTCTCGCGCACGGCGCGCACCGCGTTCGTCGAGGTGAACACGATCCACTCGAACCGGCCGGTGACCAGGCCCTTGATCGCGCGCTCCATCTGGGTCGGCGTGCGCGGCGGCTCGACGGCGATCGTCGGCACCTCGACCGGCACGGCGCCGTAGCCGCGCAGCCGGTCGCTCATCGCGCCGGCCTGCTCCTTGGTGCGCGGCACGAGCACCTTCCAGCCGTACAGCGGACGCGACTCCCACCACGACAGCTTGTCGCGCTGCGCCGGCGGCCTTGCCCACGGTGACGACGACGGTGCCGGTCATGCCGACGGCGGCGAGTTCGAGGTCGCCGAGCGTCCCGCCGACGGTCTGCTGGCCGGTCGTCGTGGCCGCGCAGCTGACCGTCACCGGGCTGTCCGGCTTCACGCCGTAGGTGACGAGGTGCCGGCCGACGTCGGCGACCTCAGCGGCCGGGACGGTGAGCACGAGCGTGCCGGGCGCGGCGGCGAGCGCCTCGAAGTCGGCCGTCTCGTAGCGTGGTCAGGTCGGCCTCGGTGCGCACCGGTCCGTACGCGACACCGGCGTAGGACGCTGCGCCGACACCGGTCGCCACGCCGGGGACGATGGCGAACGGGACGGACGTGCGCCCGACGGCGCGTCGCTTCCTTGATCACGTCCTCGTTCGGCGAACGGATCGCCGGCGACCAGGCGCACGACCGATAGCCCGTTGCGGGCCTCGGCGCCGAGCAGCTTCGCCGTCTCGGCCGGCGTGGCCTCGGGGTCGCGGACGTCGGCACCGGCGAGCGCCACGATCGCCGACGCGACCGACGCGTCGGCCACGACGAGGTCGGCGCTGGTCAGGGCGTCGCGGGCGCGGCCGGCAAGCAGTCCGGGATCGCCGGGACCGGCCCCGACGAACGTGATCTTGCCCAGGACCTTGCGCGAGCGGGTCATGTCGGTTTCCCCATCATCTGATCTGCGCCTTCGGCGAGCAGGTCCGCCGCCAGGCGGCGTCCTACGTCCTCGGCGTCTGTGGTCGGGCCCGTTGCCGACAGCCGAACGGCGTCACTGCCGTCGACCGCGGTCACCGAGCCGCGAAGGAACACTTCGGTGCCGGAATCGCCCTCGGCGATCTCGGCCAAGGCGCCTACCGGCGCCGAGCAGCCCGCCTCGAGTGCGGCGAGCAGGGCCCGCTCGGCGGCGACCGCCGTGCGGGTGTCCGCGTGGTCGAGGCCGGCGAGCATGGCCCGGGCCTCGTCGTCGGACGTGCGGCACTCGACTGCCAGGGCGCCCTGCGCGGGAGCCGGCAGGACCTGGATCGGGTCGAGTACCTCGGTCGCCTCGTCGCCCCGGCCGAGCCGGCGCAGGCCCGCGTATGCGAGCACGACGGCGTCCACCTCACCGGCGGCAACCTTGCCGAGCCGGGTGTCGACGTTGCCGCGGATGGCGACCACTTCCAGCCCCAGCCCGAGGGCGTGCAGCTGGGCGGCCCGCCGAGGCGAGCCGGTGCCGACGCGAGCGCCGGCGGGGAGCTCACCGAGGGTGAGCCCGTCACGCGCGACGAGCACGTCGCGCGGATCCTCGCGAACCGGGACGGCCGCGATGACAACCCCGTCCGCCGCAGCGGTCGGGAGATCCTTGTAGGAGTGGACGGCGACGTCGATGTCGCCGGCCAGCAACGCCTCGCGCAATGCCGAGACGAACACTCCGGTGCCACCGATCTGGGCGAGGGCGGCGCTGGAGCGGTCGCCCTCGGTCGTGATCGGGACGATGTCGACCGGCGCGCCGAGCTCGTGCGCGACGAGGTCGGTCTGCACGCGGGCGAGCGCGCTCGCGCGGGTGCCGACGCGCAGGGTGCGGACCGCGGTCATTTCGGCTCACCGCCCTTGCGGACGGCGGCGACCGACTCGGCGGCGGCGGGATCGAGGTCGAACAGCTCGCGCAGGGCGGTGGCGTACTGGTCGCCGCCGGGGGTCGAGGCCAGTTCCTTCACCCGGACGGTCGGCGCGTGCAGCACCTTCTCGACGGCGCGGCGCACGGCGGCGGCCACCTCGCGGCGCACGTCCTCGTCCGCGTCGGGCAGCCGCGCGTAGAGGCGGGCCAGTTCGGCGTCGATGACCTGGTTGGCGCGCGCGCGCAGCGCGGTCACGGTCGGCGCGACCGCGAGCTGGTGCTGCTCGGCCAGGTAGCTGCCCAGCTCCTCGGCCACGATCGCCGTCGCGGCCCGCACCTCGTCCTCGCTGACCGCGCCGCCGTTCTCGCGCAGCGCATCGAGGTCGACGTAGGTGACGCCCTCGAAGTCGGCGACGGCCGGCGTCGACGTCGCGCGGCATGGCGAGGTCGAGCACCATGAGCGGCCGGTGCGGCCGCGGCCCGACGGCGGCGGCCTCGATCGACGAGGCCGGTCGCGCCGGTCGAGGAGATGACCAGGTCGGCGTCGGCGATCGCGGCGCCCAGCTCGCCGAGCCCGATCGCCCGGGCGTCGAGCGAGGCCGCCAGCCGCTCGGCCCGCTCGGCGCCGCGGTTGGCGACGATGAGCTCGACGCCGGACGGTGCGGCGGCGCAGGGTGGCGCCGGCCAGCGCGCCCATCGACCCGGCACCGACGATCAGCACGCGGGCGCCGTCGAGCGTGCCGCAGCACCGACTCGGCGTGGTCGAGCGCGACCGACACGATCGACGCGCCGGCCTGGTCGATGCCGGTGTCGGAGTGCACCCGCTTGCCGACGCGCAGCGCGGTCTGGGTCAGTTCGTGCAGCACGGAGCCGAGCGAGCCGGCCTCGGTGCCCAGCGCGTAGGCCGAGCGCACCTGGCCGAGGATCTGCGACTCGCCGACGACCATCGAGTCGAGCCCGGACGTCGACGGTGAACATGTGCTCGGCCGCGGCCTCGGCGAAGTGGACGTAGAGGTGCTCGGCCAGATCGGCGACCGGCACGCCGGCGTGCCGGGCGAGCACCGTGCTGATCTCGGCGACGGCCGGGTGGAAGCGGGCGACGTCGGCGTAGACCTCGATGCGGTTGCACGTCGAGAGCAGCAGCACCTCGCTGATCGTCTCGGCGCGGTGCAGCTCGTCCAGGGTCTTGGCCAGGTCGTCGGCGGCGACGGACACCTTCTCGAGCAGCGCGACCGGAGCGGTGCGGTGCGACAGGCCGACCACGAGAACGCTCATCGGATTGCCCACCGCCTCGCGAGATGTCGGCGGCGGCCTTGCGGGTCTCGTGGAAGGACAGGATCTGCAGTTCGGCGGCGAGGTCGACCTTGCGGACGTCCACGTGCGCGGGCACCGACAGCACGACCGGGGCGAAGTTGAGGATGCTGGTGACCCCGGCGGCGACGAGCCGGTCGCACAGGTCCTGGGCGACCGAGCCGGGCGTGGCGAGCACGGCGATGGTGATCTGCTCCTCGGACACGATCTGCTCGAGGTCGGCGATGTCGCGCACGACCAGGCCGCGGATCGTGGTCCCGATGCGTCGCCGGGTCGGCGTCGATGAGGGCGGCGATGCGGAACCCGCGGCTGGCGAAGCCGGCGTAGCCCGCGAGCGCCTGGCCGAGGTTGCCGACACCGATGAGCGCGACCGAGCGGTGCACGGTGATGCCCAGCGTGCGGGCGATCTCTTCGGTCAGGGTCGCGACGTGGTAGCCGACGCCGCGGATGCCGTAGGAGCCGAGGAAGGACAGGTCCTTGCGCAGCTTGGCCGAGTTCACGCCGGCCGCTGCGGCCAGTTCCTCGGACGAGACGGTCGTGATCGCGCGATCGCCGAGCGAGCCGAGCACGCGCAGATAGGTGGCCAGTCGGGCGACGGTCGCGTCGGGCACCCGCCCGTCCACCCGACCTTGTCGCCGGACGACACCGGCGACGCGCGATGCGCTGCGCTCGGCGGACATGACACCTCGTCGATCCCGGTCGAGCGACGACCGGTGTGGTAGGGCGATTCGGTCTCTCGGACGGTACGCCGCTCGTGAATCTTTTCCCAAATCGCGCGAGGCCGTGCTATAGGCCCTCCTCAGGCCGCCGCCTAACCGGTCGCACCGCCGCGCACAGGCTTACGCAGCGCCTTGCGGAACCGCGGCTCCTCGACGCGCCAGTAGCCGTGCTCGCGACCGTCGATGAGCACCACCGGCACCCGGTCGGAGTACTCCGCCCGACGGGCGGGGTCGGCGTCGACGTCCAGTTCGGCGTAGCCGAAGCCGAGTTCGTCGCGCAGCCGGCGCAGCGTCGTTTCGGCGACCTCGCACAGATGGCACCGCGCGCGGGTGATCAGGGTGACGGAATGGTCCGCGGAATGGTCGCGGACGATACGCGCCGGCCACCACGCAGCCATTGTGCTCGGGCCACGGTGCCAAATTGGCGCCGAACAATGGGATGGGCCACACAGCGGTACCGATCTTGGCTACTTGACAGCTAGCGTATGCCGGTTCGCGGCGCATTTTGGCCATAACCGGCATCCGCGGCACATACAAGAGCTCGACCGCGCGAACGGTTTGAGGGTCCCCTGTCCCGGGTAGCGTTAGCGCGGTCTTAACGCGGCGCAGGGCCAGCTCGCCCGAACTCGCCGCGGAAAGGGACGCGATGCGGCGCGCGAAGAGATCGGCACCTGAGGGTGTCTCCTCGGGCGCCGGGCTGCGCGCGCTGGCCGAACTTGTCGCCGCCGAACTCAACGAGCTGACCCGCCGCCTGGGTACGCAGCTCGTCCCCCAACCGGTCGGGCCGTCCTGGCTGCGCGATGGAAGCGACCTCCACCCAGGCTCCGTCCGCCGCAGCAGCGGCCAAACGCGGCCACCGAATCGGTCATCGCTCCAGCCGCACCGACCCGCGTCCGGACCCTCCGTCCGGTCCAGACGGTCCCGATGCCGGCAGTCAGCGACGAGCACGTCGAGACCTGGCGGCTGGTCACCGCCGCACAGGGCGGCGACGGCGAGGCCTTCGGCCAGCTCTACGACCGCTACGTCGACACGGTGTTCCGGTTCATCTACTTCCGCGTGAACGACCGGGCGCTGGCCGAGGACTTCACCAGCGAGACGTTCCTGCGCGCCCTGCGCCGCATCAGCACGATCAGCTACCAGGGCCGCGACATCGGCGCCTGGTTCGTGACGATCGCGCGCAACATCATCCTCGACCACATGAAGTCGGCCCGGAACCGACTCGAGATCACCACGGCCGACACCGTCGAGGGTGATCAGCGCGAACCCAGCCCGGAAGCGGCCGTCCTCGACCTGCTCACCTCCGAGCGGCTGATGGCTGCGGTCAGCCGCCTCGGCGACGAGCAGCGCGAGTGCGTGATGCTCCGCTTCATCCAGGGCTTCTCGGTCAGCGAGACGGCTGCGGTCATGGGCAAGAACGACGGCGCGATCAAGGCCCTGCAGCACCGCGCGGTGCGCAAGCTCGCGGAATTAGTCGGGAACGACCTGCGATGAACAGGAAAACGTTACTGATGAGTACGCATCTTGCGGAAAATCTGAGTATCCGAAGCAGTATCCGAAGCGTTTCCAGCTCGTTGATCGCTGTGGACCAACCAGTCAACGGAAGATCATCGCGATGAACGAGCACCGGGTGCCCATGCTGGGCGGCGCATGGCGTCGTCACGGCGACCCTGCGCGCTCGTCCGACCCGCGGGTCCGCGAGCTCGTCGGTGCGCTGGCCGGCCTCGAGGTCGCCCCGCCGATGCGCGCGGAGTTCCGCGCCGAACTGCGCGCCCAGCTCGTCGCCGTCACGCCGCGCCTGGTCGAGGAGGGCGAAGCGTCGGTAGCGCCGGCGGCCGCTGGGGCCACAGCGACCCAGGCGCGCGCCAAGCGCGCGGCCAAGGCCGAGCGCGCAGAAGCCGAACCCGCCAGGCGCTTCCGGTTCGCCAAGCCCCTCATCGCCGTCGCGTGCGCGCTCACCGCGTTCGTGCTGCTGCTCGGCGGCGCAGTGCTGCTCAGCCAGCACGCGCTGCCCGGCGACGCCCTCTACGGCGTCAAGCGGGCCAGCGAGGACGTCGAGTACAGCACCACCAGCGGCGCCGTCGCGAAGGGCAAGCTGAAGCTCGACTTCGCAGCCACACGCATCGGCGAGGTCGCCGACCTGCTGCACACCCCCACCGCAATGGCGGGTGGCGCCGGTGCGCTCGCCGACAGCGGCCAGATCAGCTCGAGTACCGCCGGCCTGGTGCACGACACGCTCAGCTCGGCGAACGACGACATCCGGTCGGCATCGCAGATGCTCAACGGCGAGGCCGTCCGCAACCACGACGCAGGCTCGTTGGACGCGATCACGTCCTGGGCACCTGCTCAGATCAACGCGATGAAGGTGATTGTGGGCCGCATCCCGGCCGGGTCGCTCCATCAGGACGCCGTACGCACGCTTCGTTTGCTGGAGCAGGCAAAGCAGCGCTCGGCAGTGCTCGGATCCGAGCTCGGTTGCACCTGCCTGAGCACGACCGGCGGCGACCAGTTCGGGCCGCTGCCCTGCTCCGGCTCCTGCTCCTCGACCCCCACGAACGGCCCCGGCGGCATTCCGGGGACGAGGACCCCCGGGGCGGGCCCGTCCGGCTCGCCGGCCTCGACCGGTGCCGGTCACCACGTCGGCGGAACGCCGACCACCGCACCGGTCAGCCCCGGCCCGGGTACGGGCACCGGCACCGTCACGAACCCGACGCCCACGGACGGCGGAACCGGGCACTCGACCGGTCCGGGCAGCTCGATCCTGCCGACGAAGACGCCCCTCGGGGGCCCGAGCTCACCGCACATCCCGCTGCCGAGCCTGCCCGGCATCGGCGGACACTCCGGTTCCGGCTCGGGTCAGACGGGCACGAAGCTGCCGATCAAGGTGACGACGTCGTGCGTGAGCGCCGGCGTTGCCGGGATCGGCATCGGTGTCGGCAACTGCTGACGCCCTGATGAAGTTCTGATGACACCCGGCCGGGTGTCATCGCCGATCGATAGCCTGGGCGCGTGAGGCCGAAGCCAGGCATTGGCGATCAGGTCGCTCTGCTGCGCAACGTTGCGCTCGATCCTCATGCGGCCGCCTTCTTCGACGTCGACAACACGATGATGATCGGCGCGTCGATCTATCACTTCGCCAAGGGCCTTGGCGGCCCGCAAGTTCTTCGACTGGCGCGATCTGGTCCGCTTCAGCGCCCGGCAGTTGCGCCTTCGGGTGCGCGGCGAGAGCCACGACGACTTGCACCGCACGCGCGAATCGGCGCTGGCGTTCATCGCCGGCAAGAACGTCGCCGATCTCGTCGCGCTGGGCGAGGACATCTACGACGAAGAGATGTCCGATCGCATCTGGTCCGGTACGAACGCGCTCGCGCAGGATCACCTCGACCGCGGCCAGCGTGTCTGGCTGGTGACTGCAACCCCGGTCGAGTTGGCGACGATCATCGCGCGGCGGCTGCACCTGACCGGCGCCCTCGGCACCGTCGCCGAGTCGTCCAACGGCGTGTACACCGGCCACCTGGTGGGCGAGGTACTGCACGGCGAGGCCAAGGCGCACGCGGTGCTCGCGCTCGCCGAGCGCGAAGGTCTCGAGCTCGACAAGTGCAGCGCGTACTCCGACTCGATCAACGACGTGCCGCTGCTGTCAATGGTCGGCCATGCCGTCGCGGTCAATCCCGACTCCGCGTTGCGTGCCGAGGCGAAGGCCCGCGGCTGGGAGATCCGCGACTTCCGTACCGGCCGCAAGGCGGCATTGATCGGCGTCCCGTCGGCGATCGGCGCCGGCGCGCTCGGCGGCGGCATCGCGGCCGCGATCATCCTGCAGCGACGCCGCGTGCGCCACCGGCACGAGGCCGCTCAGCACCGGTTCGTCGACCGCGTGCCTGTCAGAATGCGCTTGCTGGTGCCCGGTCGAGCGTCTTGATCGTTCGGGCGAAGCTCAGGATCTGCCCGTAGGCGAGCCGCTTGTCGAGCTTGTCGAGATCGAGCATGCGCGGATTGCGGCGATCGCCGGCCTGCAGCAGGTAGCTCGGCAGCGGGACGAGCGACACCGTCCCGAGCCCGCCTGCGTACAGCGGCGCGCCCTCGCCCAGGTAGAGCGGTACCGCGCCGGGCAGGACGGTGACTGCCGGCCGGTCGACGTGACCGTGGGCGTTCACGGCGCGCACGGCCGCCAGATACGCCTGCTGCTCTAGGTTCGTCGGGCTCGTCGACCCCTGCTTCTGCGCGGTGTAGGTCGTGCCCCACTCGTAGCCGCCGGTGGCCGCAAAGCGACCGCTGCTGTCGTCGGTCCACATCGTGCAACCGAGGTGCTCGACCGTGAGCCCGGCCAGTGCGCGCTGGTAGATCGCCGGGTGCTCGGCCATCCAGGCACTCGTCGCGTCGCTACCGACTTCGGGACGCGGCGTCGGGATCGATTTGATGAACTGTGGCAACTGGAAATGGCCGGTGACCATGGCGAAGTACAGGTCGCGGCGGCGGGGTTGCCGGGCGAAGTACTGGGCGAGCGCGAGCATGCCGAGCGCGCCGTTCTCCTCGGTCGCGTTCGGGCCGTCGGTGTGCGTGTTGACGATGAGGCCGTCTCCGTGATCGGCGCCTGAGCCGGGCAGCACGCCCCAGACCGTCTCGGTGGCCGCGTTCGGCGTGATCGATGCGGTGAGCTTCAGGGTCACGGTCGGGCTGCCGCCGCGGGCGCTGTTCTCGAGGGCCTGCCCGGTCCTGTCGCCGACCCACAGTGCGGGACAGCCGGGATCGCCGGGAACGGGAAGACCGGCTGTGTTCGGGTACGGCGTGATGAACGGGTTGTACTGGTTGTGCACCTGGTCGTCCGACATCCCCGTCCACACGACGACCACTGCGCGCACGCCCGCGTTCTTCGCGTCCAGCAGGGGAACCGCGGCGAAGATCCCGTTGAAGGCAGGGTTGGTCACCACGGCGGCGTACTGCTCGAAGTCGGCGGCGGCCTGTTCTGACGTGCGGCCGCGGCGGTAGCCACCCGTGGCGGTCTGGCCGGCCGCGAGCGAGAACGTCGAGGGCGGCACACGGACGAGCGCGATCGCGTCCTTCGCGGGCAGCCAGAACTCGGGCGTGTAGCCGGTGCCGGGCGTGCCTGGGACGGCCGGGGTGTAGGTGCCGAGATCGACCAGCCGGCCGGCAACTCCCCGCGGGCCGGTGGTGCCCGAGTACGGGTAGTAGTAGCTGACCGGGACGGGCCCGGATTTGCCGAGGGACGCGTCCTGCTCGATCGACAGCGACCAGTCGCGCGCGAGCCAGCGATGGAACGTGAGCCGGTCGGTGTGCAGCCGCAAGCCCGCGACCTGCGCGAACTTGTCCTGCAGCCAGTCGGTGTACTGGACGTGGCCGGGGCTGCCTGTGTACCGGGTGCCGAACCCGACCAACTCGTGCTGCCAACGCCACACCTCGTCCATCGACGGCAGGCCGGGCGGCGCAGCAAGGGCGGACGCCGTCCACGACGGGAGCAGGCTCGCGCCCGCAAATGCGCCTACAGCGGCACCGGCACCGGTGAGGAAGCTGCGACGGCTCGGAGCCGTCATCAGCACCCGCTCGCGAGGACGTAGCAGCGCAGCTTCGGTTCGGCCGAGACCTCCGGCGCGCCGACTGCGTTCACGTACGGCGTCCCGACGGCGCCGAGCCCCGGCGCGGCTTCGAGGATCTGCTCGTACATCGCGACGTTGCTCGGATCGACACCCGGTTGGTAGACCTGCTCGCACACCGCCGGGTCGATGCGGGACGGCTTGGCCGGCCCGGCATGGTCGAGCGCGTCGACAACCAGTGCATAGGCCGCCGGATCGATCGTGCCGACGTTGAGGTGTTCGTTGACGTCGGCGGGGCAGATGTCCTGGGTCGAGACGTTCGTGATCTGTCCGGCGCCGGTGTGCAGGGCGGACGAGGAGGTTGCGTCGGTGGAGTTGGGCTGCACGACCTCGTCCGTGTGCGTGAAGATCTCCGTGTAGGAGATGCCGCTGAAGGTCTCCGTGCCGCTGTTGAGGGCGGCAATGAACTTCGCGGTCGCACCCTGCTGCCACACCGCCGGCGGGCACTTGGTCTGATTCGGGACGCAGCCCGTCTGCACCGTCGTGCCGTGGTTGGAACCGGCCATCCCGATCACGTCGTCGACCATCGAGCGGGTGTCGGGCCAGAACCGCAGCGCCCATCGCATCGACATGCCGCCCTGGCTGTGGCCGAGCACCGCGATGCGCTCGCCGGCGCGCGCGTGCATCGTCCGGATCGAGTACACAAGGTATTCCCCGGCCGTCTGGATGTCGCCGAGGGTGCTGTACGGCATCGTCACCTGGCACCACGGCCGGTGCTGGGCGGTGAACGCACGCTCGTAGTTCCACGAGTAGTTCTGGGTGGCCGTGACCCCGGTGGCCGGGTTGAGCAGTACCGGCTCCAGCTTCGAGCCGTGCAGCGATCCGTGGCAACTCAGTGCCGCCGCGAGCTTGGCGTGCGGCACGCTCAGCGCGGGGCCGGGACGGTCGAGCGGCGCATATTGCCCGGTGCTCGCCGCCTGCGCCCGCGCTGGAGCGGTGGCCGCTCCGGCGGGCTGCTGGAGCTGAAGTAGCCCTGCGAGGCCGATCAATGCGGTGACCGAGACGAGCAACGTGCGAGGATTCATACCGATATCAACGACCATGATCCCGATGTGTCACGGCGCACGATGACGTCCGTAGTCAGGGTGGTCACAGCGCGCGCACGTGACGATTGACGCGTGCGAGGCCCGCGATGACGATTGCTGCAGCGCGGACTCGTAGTCCCGCGGCGCAGCTTCGCCTCGTGCGCGCGTCGACCGTCCTGCTCGCTGCGCTCGCCGGCGCGTTGATCGTTTCCCTCGCGCGGTGGGGGGTCGACTGGCCCGCACAGGAGTTCCGGGCGTGGATCGCCGGGCATGACGGCCTGTCGGTCTGGACGTTCCGTTGGTACGGCGGCTCGGCGTTGCCCGGGTACAGCGTGCTGTACCCGCTGGTGACGGCGGCGTTCCACAACGGCGAAATCGGGGCTGCCGTGGTTGGGGTCGCCGGGTGCGCCGGCGCGACCTGGGCCGCGTCGCGCCTGGCAGCCGGGCTGTCGTTGCGACGCCAAGTGGTCTTCGGCCTCGCGGTCGTCCTCAGCGCGTGCGAAGACCTGCTGCTCGGCGAGGTGCCGTTCCTGCTCGGCTCTGCGTTCGCAGTGGCCGCGTTCGCCGCTGTGCTCACCGGCCGGCCGTGGCCGGCGACAGCGGTGCTGAGCTGCCTCGCATCACTTGCCAGCCCGCTGGCGGGCTTCTTGCTGCTCATCGTCGCCCCCGCGATTGCGACCTCACTGGGCTGGCGCCGCGCGGCCGCTCTGGCCGGCGGGCTCACCGGGTCGGCCGTAGCTCTCGTCGTCGGCGGCGCAAGTGGGCCGTTCCCGTGCCCGTGGCAGACCTTCGCGGGCGTGGCCGTGTTCTGCGTGGCGGTCCTTTTCATCGGACCGGCCAACCACCATGCGCTGCGGGTCTTCGCGGCGTGCTACCTGGCCTTCGACATCCTCGCCTTCCTGGTCCCCAACCCGATCGGCGGGAACGTCGCCCGCCTGGCGAAGATGGTTCTCGTCCCGCTCGCGTGCTACTTCCTGTCGTCGCGGAACGCGCGGTCGTTGCTGTCGGCGGCGTTGGTCGTCCTTGTGGGCATCGTCAAGCCGGCCACCGAATTCACGACGGCGCTGCGGGCGAGCGCGCTCGACCCGACGCACAACGCGAGTTACTACACCGGCTTGCTCGGCTATCTCGGGCACCAGCCCAATCCGCCCGGCCGGCTCGAAATCCCGTTCACGAAGGGGCACTGGGAGGCCTACTTCGTCGCACGGCAGTACCCGATCGCGCGCGGTTGGGAACGGCAGTCGGACCTGCAGTACAACAACGTCCTCTACCACCCGCTGACGGCGACGAGCTATCGACGCTGGCTCGACGACAACGCCGTCGACATCGTCGCGCTGCCCCGAGCGCCGATCGACTACGGCGGCATGGCCGAGGCCACGTTGCTGCAACACCCGCCGGGTTATCTGATCCCGGCGTGGCACAACGCGAACTGGCAGGTGTGGCGCGTCGCGCATCCGACACCGTTGGTCACCGGCGCGGCCACGCTCGCCGACGAGGACGCCTCGTCGCTGACCCTGCAGTTCCAGCACGCCGGCTCGGCGATCGTCCGGATGCGGGCATCGAAGCTGTGGTCGAGCGACCAGCCGGACGGCTGTGTCGGGGCAACCCGCCAGGGGTGGCTCGTCGTGCGGTCGGCACACGCCGGCAGCGTCGAGGTGTCGGCGCGGCTCAACGCGTCCCTGCTGGTCGGCGCCTCGCCCTGCCGCCCCTGAACGTCGCCGCGCTAGCGCCAGATGGAGCGGCGCTGGGCGAGCAACCGGTACAGCGTTGCCTGGATCGTTTCGCGGACGATGTCGGTCGTCTCGAACACTTCGACGGGGTCGGCGGCGTCCAGGCCCGTCGTGTCGATCGCCTCGCCGAACTCGAGGTACCACTTGCTGGGCAACGGGATGAGGCCGAGCGGGCCGAGCCAGGGGAAGGTCGGCGTGAGCGGGAAGTACGGCAGGCCCAGCAGCCGCGCGAGCAGCGATGCGTTGCCGAGTACCGGGTGGATCTCTTCGGAGCCGACGATCGACACCGGCACGATCGGCGCGCCTGCCGTGATCGCGCTGCGGACGAATCCGCCGCGTCCGAAGCGACGCAGCTCGTAACGATCGCGATAGTTCTTGCCGATGCCCTTGAAGCCCTCCGGCCAGACGCCGACGAGTTCGCCGGCCCTCAGCAGCCGATCGGTGTCTGCGGGGCAGGCGAGGGTCGCTCCGGCGCGGCGCGCGAGCGTGCCCGCTCCTGGCGTCCCGAACAGCAGGTCGGCGGCAAGTGGACGCAGATACCGGGCGTTCGGGTGCTCGAGCCGGACCGCGACCGAGGTCATCGCGGCGTCCAGCGGCCACAGCCCGCCGGCGTGGTTCGCGACGAGCAACGCCGGGCCGGTGTCCGGGACGTTCTCGATGCCGTTGACCTCGACTCGGAACCACTTCTCGTAGAGGGTCCGCAGCGCGGGCAGCGCGAGGGTTTCCGCGAATTCCTTGTCGAACCCGAACTCGTCCACCTCGTAGCTGCCCTCGAGGCGGCGGCGGACGAAGGCGAGCCCGTCTGCAAGGCGCTGTTCCCAGCCGGACGAGCCCGGCGGAGCAGCTTCGGGCAGCGCGGCGGTCTGGGCGGTGAACTCGACGACCTTGCCGCCCTGGGACGGATGTGGCCGGGGCCGACGGCGCGCGACGGCGTCCGGCGCGTGCAGGGGCACGACGACGCCGTCGTCCTCGCCGCTCACCGGATCGCTCCCGGTGCGGCCTCGACGAGGCGCTGCACTCCGGCCAGGGCGGCCGCGGCGAGCGGGCCGGGCCCGGACCGGGCGCCGCGCGCGCGCAGATGCGCAAAGAGCGCTTCGATCGCCGTGTAGCGCGGCTGATAGCCAAGCTCCATGTGCAGGCGGGACGTGTCGGCCACCGGGCTGTACCGCAGCAGCGGCGCGAGCTCGCCGACAAGAGCGCGGCGGCACCGCGACGCGCAGCCGTCCGGCCAGCCGGAGCGCCTGGACGAGCGTGACGATGCCGTCGCCGGCCACGTTGATCGCGCCGGCGACTCGCAACCGCACGGCGCGCGTCACCGCCTGCACGGCGTCGTACTCGTGGAGCAAGCTGCAGGCGCGGATCGAAGCCGAGCACAGTCGGCGCAACCGGTTGGTCGAGGTATCGGGCCACCCAGCTGTCCGCGGTCGGCCCGACAACGGCGGCCAGGCGCAGCGTCGTGACGGAGACCTCGGGACGCCGGCGGGCGAACGCTCGCACGGCCGCGTCGGCCTCGGCTGCCACGCGCGCCGACCGGTTCGACAGGTTGCGCGCGGGCCCGCTGGACTCGGTGAACACGGCCGGATCGTTGCGGGACGCGCCGTAGACCTCGGTACTCGTCGTGGCGACCAACCGCGTCAGCCCGCGCGTTCGCTCGCAGGCCTTCAGCAGAGCGGCCGTATCGGCGCCCGGGTAGGTGTGCACGACAGTGTCCGCGCCCGCCTGGTCGACCAGAGTCGCGATCAGCGGATGCGCGATGTCGGCGCGCACGAACTCGGCGCGGCCCAGTGCCGAGCCGTCCGGACCAGGCGGGACCGTGTCGACGCCGATGATGCGAGCGATCGAGCGATCGTCGGCCAAGCGCGCTGCAACGCGCGCTCCGAGGTACCGGCCGACGCCCGTAACCAGAACGACTTTCGCCATGACGGCGGACGAGCGGTTCGGCTACTTCTTGTTGCGCCGCTGGACGCGGGTCTTCTTCAGCAGCTTGCGGTGCTTCTTCTTCGCCATCCGCTTACGCCGCTTCTTGATGACAGAACCCATGAATGCCAAACCTCGAATCGAGTGGACTACCGACCGCCCAGCCTACCCGGCGTGCAGGCAGCACCGGAAAGCAGCAGAAATCAACCCGCTTCGATGAAGGCGCCCCGCAGGTAGTCGTGCACCGCCTTCTCCGGGACGCGGAACGAGCGCCCCACGCGCACAGCGGGCAGATCGCCGCTGTGGACCATCCGATAGACGGTCATCTTCGACACCCGCATGACTGCGGCGACTTCCGCAACAGTGAGGAACTTGACCTCGGCGAGGGCAGGGTCAACCGGTCGAGGCACATCGTTGCCCTCGTTCGCGGTGCCCTTCTTGGCAGACGGACTCATGGTTCACCGACACTCTCGGCACGTGTCGGTGCGTCGGCTTCCCCTCCGACGACGGGACACGCACGTGCTGTATGAAGATTAGCGGTACTGGTGGGGCGGATGCGATAGCTGTACCCCACCTGAACGCAGACTAAGCGGCGCAATGCACCCTTCGTCCTGATTGTCCCCAATATTGGTGGCGTCAATCCTTCGCACCGAGCTCCGCACTGCGCTGCGCCGCGGCCTCGATGGCCGCCAGCAGGGCCGCCCGGACCCCGTGCACCTCGAGTTCGCGGATCGCGGAGATCGTCGTCCCGCCCGGGCTGGTGACCGCTTCGCGCAGTTGCACGGGGTGCTCGCCGGAGTCGCGCAGCATCTTCGCCGACCCGATCGCGGTCTGCACGATCAGCTCGGCGGCGAGCGTGCGCGGCAGCCCGAGCAGGATGCCGGCGTCGATCATCGCCTCGACGAGGTAGAAGAAGTACGCCGGCCCCGAACCGGACAGCGCCGTGACCGCGTCCAGCTGCGTCTCGGGGACGCGCACCACCCGCCCGACCGACCCGAGCAGCGCCTCGGCGGTCTGCAGGTGCGCCTCGGACGCGTGCGTGCCCGCCGAGACGGCGGTCATCGCTTCGTCGACGAGGGCGGGCGTGTTCGGCATGCACCGCACGACGGGCACGCCGTCCGACAGCCGCGAGCTGATCTTGGACGTGGTGATGCCGGCGCAGACCGAGACGATCAGGTGGTCGGGACCGACAACGGGAGCGAGCTCGGCGAGCAGCGCGTCGATGTCCTGCGGCTTGACCGCGAGGACGAGGGTGCGGGCGGCTACGGCCGCCTCGGCGACGTCCAACGCCTTCACGCCGTAGGTGTCGGCGAGATAGCGGGCGCGTTCGGGGTGCTTCTCGCAGACGACGATGTCGGACGCGTCGCGCTCGCCGCGCAGCAGGCCGCTGAGCAGGGCCTCGCCGATCTTGCCGCCGCCGAGCAAGCCGATCGTGTCCATAGCTGTCAGCCTTTCGATACCAGGGAACGCGCGAAGAACACCATGTTCGCCGGTCGCTCGGCCAGGCGTCGCATCAAATACCCGTACCACTCAGCGCCATAGGGCAGGTAAATGCGCACGGTGTGCCCGGCATCGGCGAGCCGGCGCTGCTCGTTGGGACGGATCCCGTACAGCATCTGCAGCTCGAAGTCCCTGCCAACCTGCTTGCCGTGGAACGCCGCGCGTTCGATGCCGATCTCGACGAGCCGCGGATCGTGGGTGGCCAGCATCGGGTAACCGTCGCCGGCCATCAGGATGTTTGCGCACCGGACGTACGACAGGTCGACGTCGATCGGCTTCTGGTAGGCGACCGACGCAGGCTCCTTGTAGGCGCCCTTGCACAGCCGCACCCGGCTGCCCGCGCTCGCCAGGTCACGGCAGTCGCTCTCGGTCCGCTTGAGGTAGGCCTGCACGACCGCACCGGTAGCGGGGAAGTCGGCGCGGACGTCGCCGAGGATCCCCAGCGTCGAGTCGGTCGTCGTGTGGTCCTCGGCGTCGAGGGTCACTGTGGCGCCGACCGCGTCCGCGGCCGCGCAGATCTCGCGAGCGTGGTCGAGCGCGATCTTCTCACCGTCCGCACCGAGCGCCTGCCCGACGGCGCTGAGCTTCACGCTGACTTCGACGCGCGCGGTCAGTGCCGCGAGACGTTCGGTCAGCTCGTCCTGTTGCAGCGCGCTGAGCAGCTCGCGATACGCGGCGACGACCCCGTCCGCCTGCGCCCGATCGGTGGTGTCCTCACCAAGATGGTCGAGCGTGACCGTGAGGCCGTCCTTGACGAGAGTGCGGGTGGCCTCGACCGCGGAGTCGGTCGTCGCGCCGCCGACGTAGCGGCGCACGACATCGCGAGAGACGGGGGCGTTGGTCACCAGCTTCTCGACGCGCTTGCTGCGTGAGGCAGCGAGGATCGACGAACGGAGCAGTCCTTCCATAGAGGACAGGCTACGGATGGGACAGCCAGTCCAGTCGGCGCAGGATCACACCTTCGCGCAGCGCCCATGGGCACAGCTCCAGCACGTCCACCTCGAGTGCATCCATCGCGGCTGCGGCGACAACCGCGCCGGCCAACGTCTGGTGGGCGCGTGCGACGCTCACGCCGTCGAGTTCGGCGAGGTCGGACGAACCCATGCGCGAGATGAACGCGGTGATCTGGGCGAGCCCGTTGCGATTGAGCAGTCGCTCGACGCGCGGACCGGCCGAGCTCGGAGCGGCACCGGCGAGGCGGGCGAGCGTGCGGAACGTCTTGCTCGTCGCTACGACGCGGTCGGGCGTGCCGACTGCGAGCAGCTTGCGTGCCGGTGCGGCGAGCTGGTCGTCGATGTGGGCCCGCAGCGCGGCCACCGCGTCCTTGCCGGGTGGGTCGTCGTGGAAGTGTTCGCGCGTCAACCGTGCCGCACCGAGCGGGAGCGACAGCGCGACTTCGGGATCCTCGTCGCCGCCCGCCGCGAGTTCCAGCGACCCGCCGCCGATGTCGAGGCTGATCAGGAGGCCCGCGCTCCAGCCCAACCAGCGGCGGACTGCGAGAAACGTCAGCCGCGCCTCGTCCTCACCGCTGAGCACCTGCAGGTCGACGCCGGTTTCCTTCGCGACACGCCGCAGCACCTTGTCGCTGTTGTTGGCGTCGCGCACTGCCGACGTGGCGAACGCGAGGACGTCGTCGCACTTGAGTGCGGTCGCTTGCTTGCGTGCATCGGCAACGGCTCGGACGAGTGCAGCTTCGCCCTTGCCGTTGAGGTTCCCGTGCTTGTCGATGTGCTCTGCCAGGCGCAGCTCGCTCTTGTCCGAATGCTGCGGTGTGGGTTCGGCACCGCGGTGCGCGTCGACCACCAAGAGATGAACTGTGTTCGAACCGACGTCCAGAACACCGAGCCGCATGCACTCACACTATGCGGACGGCTATTACGCTGCACCGCATGGCGGATGTCATTACCGAGGTCTCGCTCGACTTTCCCCGCGAGTGGATCGAGTTCCAGGATCCTGCCGACTCCGCGCATTGGATCCGCGCCGACCTCACCTGGCTGTGCTCGCGATGGACGTGCATCTTCGGCAAGGGCTGCCACGGCACGGTCAAGGGGCAAGCAAGCACGGGCTGCTGCAACCACGGCGCGTACTTCACCGACAAGGACGACGAGAAGCGCACGCGCAAGTGGGCTGAGAAGCTCACTCCGAAGGACTGGCAGTTCTACGACAAGGGCCACAAGAACGGGAAGCTGCGCTTCGCCGAACCGGCCGAGGACGACGACGACAACGACGGGGGCAAGCGTCGCAAGACGCGCACCATCGACGGTGCCTGCATCTTCGCCAACCGCGAGGATCATCCCGGCGGGATCGGCTGCGCGCTGCACGGCCTCGCCCTGCGGCTCGGGATGAACCCGCTCGAGACGAAGCCCGAGGTCTGCTGGCAACTTCCGGTACGGCGTGAGCAGGAATGGATCGATCGCCCGGACGGAACACGCATCCTGCGCAGCGAGATCCAGGAGTTCGACCGCCGCGGCTGGGGCGAGGGCGGCCACGACCTCGACTGGTACTGCACGAGTTCGCCCGAGGCACACGTCGGTGGCGAGCCGATGTACCTGTCGTACTCGGCCGAGCTCATCGCGCTGATCGGCGAACCTGCCTACAACGAACTCGCGCGAGTGTGTCGCGACCGGCTCAAGCTCGGCCTGGTTGCCGTGCACCCGGCGACTGCGGCAGCCAACGAGCGCTGATCAGTAAGCGCATTTGACAACTATCGTTGCCGGAATGGCAAACGATGACGTGCTGGGCGGCGTCGGCGAGCGACTGCGCGAACTGCGCAAGCGGCAGCAGGTGACGTTGTCGGTGCTGGCCGAGCGCACCGGCATATCGACGAGCACGCTGTCGCGACTCGAGTCCGGCGGCCGCAGGCCCACGCTCGAATTGCTTCTGCCGCTTGCGCAGGCGTACCAGGTATCGCTCGACGAGCTCGTCGGCTCACCGCCGTACGGAAGATCCCCGCGTCCACGCCACGCCGGTCACCCGTGACGGCATGACGATGCTGCCCCTGACGAATCGGCCGGGCGGCGTGCGCGCGTACAAGCTGGTCATCCGGCACCGGACCGACCGGACCCGCGGCACGCACGAGGGCTTCGAATGGCTCTACGTGTTGGACGGACGGCTTCGGCTGTTGCTCGGCGAACACGATCTCGTACTCGGGCCGGGCGAAGCGGCCGAGTTCGACACCCGCACGCCGCATTGGTTCGGCTGCGCCGAACGGCGCTCGGTCGAGGTGCTCAGCCTGTTCGGTCCCCAGGGCGAGCGGATGCACCTGCGCGCCCGGCCGAAGCGCCGAGCCAGAGCCTAGCTCGCGCCCCAGCGGGCCTTCGCGCGCTTGCGGTAGCCCGGCCCGAATCCGTACAGGACGATGTAGCGCGGGATCGTCGGCACCTCGGCCTCGACGATCTTGCGGCGGTCGGCGTCGAGACCGTCGATGAGCCAATTGCCTTCTTCGGCCAGCTTGGGCAGTCTCTTCGGCTTGATGTTGTGCTGCTGGTCCCAGCGATGCCAGTCGCCCTGGGTGATGGACGCGGCGACCACCGGCATCATCTCGTTCTCTTCGCGCTCGAGGTGCGGGTAGAGCACCGCGGTGAGCTCGTCGAGCGCGGTCAAGGTCGCGATGCGGTCGGCGTCCGTTCCCGACGCTGTCCAGCGACCGGCAGCCTCGCTGAACGCATCCATCGCCGGGATCACGCGCTTGTGATCGGCGTCCATCACAGCGAGCAGTTCGCGCGCTTCGGGGTTCTTCTCGAGCACCATCGGGTAGAGGCCCTCGTCCTCTCCCGCGTGGTGGTCGTGCAGGAACTCCATCATCCAGGCCGCGTGCGCGCCGAGCGCTGTGCGCTGTCCGGCATCCGGACGCCCGTCGGTGAGCGCATCGTGCAGCCGACCGAGATCGCGGCGCAGCGCGCTGTGGACGATGCCCATCATCCGGGTGTCAGCCGGACCGTTGGTGTCGTGCGTCATGTCGAGGCCCTCCCCTGGGTCAGACCTCGAACTTGTACCCCAGTCCGCGAACGGTGACAAGGTACTTCGGGTTGCCCGGGTCAGGTTCGATCTTGGCGCGCAGGCGCTTGACGTGGACGTCGAGGGTCTTGGTGTCACCGACGTAGTCGGAACCCCAGACGCGGTCGATCAGCTGGCCGCGAGTGAGTACGCGGCCGGCGTTGCGCAGCAGCAACTCGAACAGGTCGAACTCCTTGAGCGGCATGTTCACCGAGCGCCCGTCGACCGAAACCGTGTGCCGTTCGACGTCCATGCGCACCGGGCCGGCCTCGACGGTGTTGGTGATCAGCTCGTCCGGCTCGCCGCCGCGGCGCAGCACCGCGCGCACCCGCGCGATGAGCTCGCGCGACGAGAACGGCTTGGTCACGTAGTCGTCGGCGCCGAGTTCGAGCCCGACCACCTTGTCGACCTCCGTGTCGCGCGCGGTGACCATGATGATCGGCACCTTCGACCGGTTGCGCAGTTCGCGGCACACCTCGGTGCCGGACAATCCGGGCAGCATCAGGTCGAGCAACACGAGATCGGCCCCGGAACGGTCGAAGGTCGTAAGCGCCTCCGGACCGGTAGCGGCGATCTCGACCTCGTAGCCCTCACGCCGCAGCATGTAGGACAACGCGTCGGAAAACGATTCCTCGTCTTCGACTACGAGTACCCGCGTCATGGGCGGCGTCCTTCCCCGGACCTCACTGGCTCCGGTGCGGACTGTCCCGTACGGGAATGAACGCGAGGTAGCCGGATGGTGAACGTCGACCCTTCACCCACTGTGCTCTGCACCGCAACCGTCCCAAGATGGTTCGTAACGATGTTCTTGACGATGGCCAGACCCAGCCCGGTACCGCCGGTGGCGCGCGACCGAGCTGGGTCGACGCGGTAGAAACGCTCGAAGATCCGGTCGACGTCGGCGTCGGCGATGCCGAGGCCCTGGTCGGTGACCGAGATGTCGACCGTCGGACGAGCCTGATGGTCGCTGCTGGCGACCGCGGCCACGAGGACGCGCGTCCCGGCCGGGCTGTACGCGACGGCGTTGTCGACCAGGTTGGAGACGGCCGTGATCAGCTGGCTCTCGTTGCCGCGTACCGACAGCGTGTAGTCGCGCATCTTGACCTTGACGGTGATGTCGCGCTGCTCGGCGGCCAGCCGCACGCGGTCGGTGGCCTCGAGCAGCAGGCGCGCGACCTCGACCTCTTCCGCGCCCGGCATCGGATCGGCGCCCTGGACGCGGGACAGTTCCATCAGCTCCTGGACGAGCCGCGCCAGGCGGGTGCTCTCGTGTTGCATGCGCGCCGAGAATCGCGCGACGGCCGCCGGATCGTCGGCAGCCTCCTGGACCGCCTCGGCCAGCAGCGTGAGCGCGCCGACCGGCGTCTTGAGCTCGTGCGACACGTTCGCGACGAAGTCGCGGCGCACCGCCTCGAGGCGGCGGTGCTCGCTCATGTCGGTGAGCAGCAGGCCAACCGCGCCGACCCGGCGGTCCTCGACGACCAGCGGAACGGCTTCGACGGCGAGCGCGATCGGTTCGCGTCCGAGCCGGCCGATGGGCAGCTCGATCGTGCGGGACTGGTGGCTGCTGGTCGCGCGAGCCCGGTCGGCGAGCTCGGCCAGGTCGGGAAACGAGAGCCGGTCGGTGTCGACGACATTCATCGCGTTCGCCGCCGGGTTGAGCAGGACGACACGGTCGTCGGCGTCCAGCACGATCACGCCCTGATCGAGCGCCTCGACGACGAGCGACGACAGCGGCTGGGCCGCCGAGTACACCGGCCGCGGGCGAGGCGGCGACACCGGCGTGGGTTTGCGCCGGGACATCACGACAACCAGAGCCACGGCGAGCGCGACGGCGACGACGCCGAGCACGACGCCGGTGATGAGCACGCCTGCGATGGTACTCGAGCCCGACTTACTTCTTGCCCTGGTTGGCGACCGCTTCGATGGCGTCGGCTGCGGCCGCGGGGTCGAGGTACTCACCGGGCTTCGTCGGTGTGAGCGTCGCGGCATCGAGGTCGTAGACCAGCGGGATTCCGGTCGGGATGTTCAGCGCGACCACGGCCTCGTCCGACAGCCCGTCCAGGTGCTTGACCATCGCGCGCAGCGAGTTGCCGTGCGCAGCGACCAGCACGGTGCGGCCGAGGCGCAGGTCGGGGACGATCGCGTCGTACCAGTACGGGAGCAGTCGCTCGACGACGTCCTTGAGGCATTCGGTGCGCGGGACGGACTCGAGCAGGTCGGCGTAGCGCACATCGCCGGTCTGGCTGAACTCGTCGTCGTCGGCCAGCGGTGGTGGCGGCTGGTCGTACGAGCGGCGCCAGAGCATGAACTGCTCGTCACCGAACTCCTCGCGGACAGCCGCCTTGTCCTTGCCCTGCAGCGCGCCGTAGTGCCGCTCGTTGAGCCGCCACGACCGCCGCACCGGCAGCCAGTGCCGATCGGCGACGTCGAGCGTGATGTTCGCGGTGCGGATCGCGCGGCGTAGCAGCGATGTGTGCACCACCTCGGGCTCGAGCCCGGCCTCGACGAGCAACTGACCGCCGCGGCGGGCCTCTGCCTCGCCGGTCGCGGTGAGGTCTACGTCGACCCACCCGGTGAACAGATTCTTCTTGTTCCAGTCGCTCTCGCCGTGGCGGAGCAGGATCAAAGTCGGCACGTGCTCATTCTGCCGGGTCGGTCTCGGGGCGTTGGGCGAAGTCCCGGAATGCCTGCAGGTTGGCGAGCGACTCGTTGTTCTTCACCCGCCAGGCCCACTCGCGCTTGATGGACGAGCCGAAGCCGAGTTCGAGCAGCGCGTTGAACGACCCGTCCGCGTATTCGAGGACGGACCCGAGCACGCGGTCGAGCTCGTCCGGTGTCACGGCGACGAGCGGGATGCGTCCGGCCAGGTACACGTCGCCCATGCTGTCGATCGCCCACGAGACGCCGTAGGTGCGCACGTTGCGTTGCAGCAGGAATTCGTAGACGGCCGTGCGGTTCTCGTCCGGCTTGCGCATGACGAACGCCTGCACCTCGAGCGCATGCGCACCGACCGACAGCCAGCACGCCGTCTTCAGCCGCTTCTCGCCGGGTAGCGCGACGACGAACCGGTCGTGCGAGTCCCGTTCGAAGTCGAGCTCGAGCTCTTTCAGGGTCGACTCGATCACGTCGCGGGGGTCGGTCATGCGCGAGCCTCCTGGTACGCGTGCACGAGTTCGTCCGTGGTGCGGTCCCACGAGAACAGCTCGGCATGCGCTCGCGCGGCGCTGCCGAGGCGGTCGAGGTCAGCCGGGTTGCGCAGCAGGTCGCCGATGACCTTGGCCCACTGCTCCGGGTCGTGCCCGTCGATGAGGACGCCGGAGACGCCGTCACGTACCGCGGTCGGCAGGCCGCCGACCGCTGCGGCGACGACCGGGGTGCCGCAGGCCTGCGACTCGAGCGCGACGAGCCCGAACGACTCGTTGTAGCTCGGGACGACCGTGAGGTCGGCCGCGCGGTAGTACGACGCGAGCGCGGTCGGGGTAGCCGGCGGGACGAAGTGCACGGCATCGGCGATGCCCAGGTCACGGGCGAGATCTTCCAGCCAGGTGGGATCGGCGAGCCCTGATCCACTCGGGGCGCCGACGACCGCGACCTGCACCGGACGTTCGCGGGAGAGCCGCGCGGCCGCCCGCAGCAGCACGTCCGGAGCCTTCAATCGTTGAATGCGGCCGACGAACAGCAGTAGCGGAACCTGCGCGTCGAAGCCGAGGGCGCTGCGTGCGGCGCCACGATCGCCGGGGGTGAACACATCGAGGTCGACGCCCGGCGCGACCGTCTGCACCTTCGCGGGATCGGCGTCGTAGTGCTCGATGAGCTGCTTCGCCTCGTCCGCGGTGAAGGTGATCAAGCGGTCGGCTTCGGCGACGACCTGCTCCTCGCCGATCACGCGAGCCCTCGGCTCGGGCGAATCGCCTTCGGCCAGCAGGGAATTCTTCACCTTGGCCAGGGTGTGCGCGCTGTGCACGAGTGGCACCCGCCAGCGATCGCGCACCAGCCAGCCGACCTGACCGGACAGCCAGTAGTGCGAGTGGACGAGGTCGTACCAGCCGGGTTCGTGGAACGCCTCGGTACGCAGCACGCCGGCCGTGAACGCACACAGCTGAGCCGGAAGGTCATCCTTGGCGAGGCCCTCGAACGGCCCGGCGGTCACGTGGCGCACCAGCACCCCGGGCGCCAGCTCGACGACCGGCAGCTGCTCGCTGTGGGTCGCGCGAGTGAAGATCTCGACGCCGATCCCGCGGGCGGCGAGACGCTTCGCAGTCTCGACGATGTAGACGTTCATCCCGCCGGCGTCGCCGCCCCCGGGCGGGTCGAGCGGGGACGTGTGGACGCTGAGCATCGCGACCCTGCGGATGTCTCCCACACTTCGATAATGCCGCAGCGGCAGGATAGGGCCATGCGCGGAGTTGCTGTCGTCACCGGAGCGTCGAGCGGAATAGGGGCGGCGACGGTTCGCCGATTGTCGGCCGAGGGGTTCGAGGTTGTCGCCGCTGCACGCCGGCGCGAGCGTCTCGACGACCTGGCTTCGGCCGTCCCGAACGTGCGCGCGGTGACGTTGGACGTGACCGATCCGGCGTCGGTGCGCGAGCTGGCCGAGTCGGTCGAGGACGTGGCCGTGCTGGTGAACAACGCCGGCGGCGCGATCGGCACGGAGACCGTCGAGCTGTCCGATCCTGCCGACTGGCAGGCGATGTACGAGACCAACGTCATCGGCGTATTGCGCGTGACGCAGGCGCTGCTGCCGGCGCTCGAACGCGGCGATGGCGGGCACATCGTGGTCACCGGCTCGATCGCCGGACATCTCGTGTACGAGGGCGGCGGCGGGTACACCGCGGCCAAGCACGGCGCGGCCGCGCTGGTCGAAACGCTGCGGCTCGAGTTGAACGGCCGACCGATCCGGATCACCGAGGTGGCGCCGGGCATGGTGCACACCGACGAGTTCTCGCTGGTGCGCTACCGGGGCGACCAGGCCGCGGCCGACAAGGTGTACGCCGGTGTCGACGCGCCGCTCACCGCCGACGACATTGCCGACTGCATCACGTTCGCGGTGACCCGTCCGGCACACGTGAACATCGATCTACTCGTCGTGAAGCCGATCGCGCAGGCGGCACCGCACAAGGTGCACCGCACTTAGAGCGAGACGCCGGTCAGGTGCGCTTCGGGACGCAGTCGGATGCCGAATTTGGCCTCGACGCCGTCGCGGATCTCGCGGGCCAGTGTCAGCAGTTCCTCGGTCGTGGCGCCGCCGCGGTTGGTGAGCGCGAGCGAGTGTTTGGACGACACCCGCACACGTCCCGTCCCGTAGCCCTTGCCGTACCCGGCGTTCTCGATCAGCCAGCCGGCGGACAGCTTCATCTGCCCGTCGACGACGAAGTGGGGACAGCCGTCCGGCACAGCGTCCGGCGCGACGAACGGGTTGATGAAGAACGAGCCGGCGCTCCAGGTGTCGTGATCGTCGGGGTCGAGCAGCATCCCCTTGCTGCGACGCAGGTCGAGTACGACCTCGCGCAGATCGGCGGACGGCACGCGCGTGCCTGGCTCGACGCCGAGGCGGCGCGCGACCTCGAGGTAACGCACCGGCGGAGCGAGCGGTGACGACGGCAGCGCGAACGTCACGGCGAGCAGGACGTAGCGATCGGTGTACTTGAAGGCGCTCGTGCGGAAGCCGAACTCCGCGCGCTCGGGCGCCCAGTCGTCGACGGAGTCGGTGGTGCGGTCGTACACGTGGAGCCGGGTGATCGTCTCGGCCACCTCGTTGCCGTACGCACCGACGTTCTGGATCGGCGTCGCGCCGGTCAGCCCGGGAATTCCCGACATTGCCGCAAGCCCGGACCATTGCGAGTCGACGCTCTGCCGCACGAGGTCGTCCCAGACGACGCCGGCTTGGACGGTGACCTCGTCACCGTTGCGCTCGACTCCGGACGAGCGGACGAGCACGACCACACCCGGCCAGCCTGCATCGGCGACGACGAGGTTCGACCCACCGCCGACGATGAGGACGGGCTCGTCCGCCGAGTCGGCCGAGCGCACCGCGTCGACGAGCTCGTCCGCGGACGACGCCGTGACCACGCGCGCCGCGGGTCCGCCGAGACGCATCGTGGTCAGGTCGGACAGCGCGAGCTGCTCACCGGGCACGGCGCCCGACGCTACCCTGGCGCGTTGTGGCCAAGCGGTACGCGGCCGGTCGCGCACGCGCGCTCGGCATCCCGACCCGCGGCACGACCAACCCGAATCGGCTGCGCCGGATGGACAACTGGATTGCGACCGTCCTCGGTGCGCACCTGCGAACGGCGCGCGACCCATTGGTGGTCGATCTCGGGTACGGCGCGACGCCGGTGACCGCCGTCGAGCTGGCCGACCGGCTCCGCCGTGTGCGGACGGACGTGCGTGTCGTCGGAGTCGAGATCGACCCGGAGCGGGTTGCTGCCGCTGCGGCCGCCGCCGATCCGCCCCGGCTCGCGTTCCAGAACGGCGGCTTCGAACTGGCCGGGCTGCGTCCGGCGCTCGTTCGCGCCGCCAATGTGTTGCGGCAGTACGACGAGGCCGCCGCGCTGCGGGCTTGGGACATGATGCGGGCGAATCTCGCTGCGGGCGGCGTGCTCGTCGAGGGGACGTGCGACGAGATCGGTCGGCTCGGCTCCTGGGTGCTGCTCGACGAGGACGGACCGCGTTCGCTCACGCTGGCCGCCAGGCTCGAGACTCTCGCGCGTCCGGCCGAATTCGCCGAGCGCCTGCCGAAGGCGCTGATCCACCACAACGTGCCGGGCACGTCGATTCACCGGTTCCTGCGTGATCTCGACGCCGCGTGGGATGCGGCGGCGCCGCTGTCGGCCTTCGGGCCGCGGCAGCGCTGGATCGCTGCCTGTCGAGCGCTCGACTACCCGGCCGACATCACGCGGGCCCGGCACGGCGAGGTGACAATTCCCTGGGAATTCGTCGCGCCGACACCGTGACGGATCACGCTTGGTAGGCAAGGCTGAACGCTGCGTCCAACTGAGAAGGAGTGTCGCCATGCCGGTGTCGGTAAATCTCGCCAAGGGTCTGGACAAGGCCTGGGAGGACAAGAGCCTGGACGAGATCCTGGCGGCCCCGCCTTCGGCGCTCGCCGGGCTGACCGAGAAGCACGACGCGGCGCTCGCCGACGCGCTCGGGATCAAGACGATCGGCGACCTCGGCGCCAACAAGTACGTCGCGCTCGCCGCGGCGCTCGTCGCCCTCGGCGAGAAGCAGGGGTAACCCGCTCAGCCCAGGGCGCGCACCGCTCGTCCGGCCGCTCCACCGTCGTTGAGCGTTCCGAGACCGAGTTTGGTGCGCTCGGACAACGAAGTGTGCAGATGGCGGGTGACGTCGGACATCAGCCGGGTCGTGCCGATGCCGGTCATCATGCGCTGCACGGTGCCTGCGGTCGTCCCGGGATACGAGATCAACTGACGGTAGCCGGACAACGCCGCCACTGCTGCGCAGTGCCGCAATAGCGCGCGGCCGACTCCGAGCCGCTGCCATTGGTCCTCGACGAGCAACGAGATCTCCGCGCTGCTGAACGTGTGGATGGCGTCGGGGACGACTCGGGCGAGAGCGACGATGCGGCCGTTGTCAGTCGCGGCGACGAAGCTCAACGGATCGCGTACGTGTCCGTCCAGAACGACAATCGCCGGCGGACGACCGCCGGAGCGGTAGCGGTCCAGCAGCGACTTGGGCGAGCAGCGGCCGTGCATCAAGGCAACCCCGGGCAGGTCCTGCGCCTGGGCGCCGCGCACCGTCAGCGGCGTGCCGTCGATGTACAGCAGCCATGGTGCGCGAAGGGTGTCAGTGAGGTCTGAGGCGGGCATGGGGTCACGATCTGTCGCAAGTGTTGCGCGCAGGTGACGTCCGCGTCGCTACTGGTGAAACTCGTGCCGATCACAGTGGTCGTGCCGGACAGTCGCCGGTCAGTCGGCCTGCTGTCCGGCGACGGATCGGCGGCATCGTCGTCAGGCTGCCGTTCCAGCGTGGGTTTCCGGCCCAGCAGGAGCTTCGCTCCCACTGGAACGACGGACACCGTGGTCGCCTTCGCGCTGTGGCCGGGCGAGTCACGGCGAGGTGCGCTGCGAACCCGCCGTTCCAGCCCACTCACGGGCACGCGAGTCGGCAGCCTGAACGACAAGAAAGATCTCTGACCCCAACCACAGCGCGGAATGACCACAGCCCGATGACCCGGCTGGGACGCGCACAACGCGAGCGCAGGACGAGTAGTCAGTCTTGGTCCACGAGAGTTGACCGAGTTACACCGGTTCTTGGCCACGAACGCTTCCGGCTGGTCCGGCTACGGATCGGCGGCAGGGGATTCGTCGATCGGTTTGCCGTAGCGCCGCCCGGTGGGAGAGGTCCACCAGGTGGTGCCGTTCGAGTCGCGTGTAGACCTGCCAGCCGGCGTCGTGTTTGCAGTGGTGATGGCGCGAGCAGACCGGCTCGAGGTTGCTGATGACGGTGTTGCGGCCGTTGAACGGGGCGATGTGGTCGCATTCGCAACCGATCGCGCGCCGGTTGCAGCCGGGGAAGCGGCAGGTCGGGTGCTGCGCGGTGACCCACCGCCATTGGGCTGCGGAGGGGTAGCGGGCTTCGGGGTGGTCGTCGATGGCGCACTCCGGGATGACCCGGCCCGGACGCGTCGACCAGGACGCGGTCGATGCGCGTCGATTGATCGGCCATGATCTCCCGGACCTGGCTCGCGGGGATCGGGCCGTAGCCGGCCAGCTCACCCGGCAGGTCACTGGTGCCGTCGGCGGTGTCCTGACGGACCAGCACCTGCACCCGCATCCCGCGCGCGGGCGTGCCCGGCTGCGGTGCGGCCCAGGACGAGGTCACGCAGCGTGTCGGCCCGTTTCTGGTCCATGGTGCGGCCGTCGTTGATCGTCTTGGCCGCTTCGGTCACTTGCGCATACATCGCCTCGGCATCGGCGGCGGTGTGGGTCGACCAGATCCCGGCCATCCCGTCCGGCAACGGCACACAGTGCACCAGCCGCTGCGCCTTCGCCTCGACATGACGTTCTTCGGCCTGACGAATATCGAGGCGGGCGATCACCCGCCGCAACGACGCCCGGAACTGCGTCACCGTCTGCTCCGCCGCCCGCCCGATCACCCGCTCTTCGACCTTGCGCGATCACCGCCGCGTCCAGGTGGCAGGTCAGGTTCGCCGCGACCCGGACATGCGCATCACTGATCCGACCGGCCTCGTGCAGCGCGAACAGCTTCGGCAGCTTCGTCGTCAGATGCCTGGCCTGCACCAACCGCGTCTTCGCATAATCCGGCGACCACCGCAGCGCACACGCCACCTCCTCACGCGCCCACTCCTTGCCATCCGACGGGTCGTGGATCGCGGCCAAGAACCGCTCACGACACGCCTGCGCACGAGCAACCACCGCGTCGACCTCAGCCAAGCCATCGAACAGCTGATCACGCGACAACCCCGCAGGATCGACCCGCAACAACCGCTCGATCTTCCTCGCCACAACCCGAACCTACGACCAGGGTCTGACAATTTTGGACGAGAATCCCTAGCTACGGCAGGACATTCGGCTCACTCTTCAGATCGGACGACTTCGGCGATCAGCGCGCGCACCCGTCCTTCGATCTCGTCCCGCACCCGCCGGACGACCGTGATGTCCTTGCCCGCGGGATCCTCGAGATCCCAGTCCTCATAGCGCTTGCCCGGGTAGATCGGACACGTGTCACCGCAGCCCATCGTGATCACGACGTCGGACTCGAAGACCGCGTCGGTCGTGAGGAGCTTCGGTACCTCGCCCGTGATGTCGATGCCGACCTCGGCCATCGCCTGCACCGCGATCTGGTTGATCGAACCCGCAGGTTCAGAGCCGGCCGAGCGCACGTCCACCTGGTCGCCCGCGAGTTCGGTCAGCCAACCTGCGGCCATCTGCGACCGTCCGGCGTTGTGAACACAGACGAACAAGACGGTGGGCCTGTGGGTCATGAGACGACTCCGTCGACCGCAACGTCATTGGCAGCGCTGATCGGGCTGGGGTTCGACAACGGGAAAAGACTCCGGATGACGAGGTAGCCGAGCGCGCCGCCTACGAGTTGCATGACGACGAACAGGGGCACCGACGACGGCGCGATCCCGGCAAAGGTGTTCGAGAACATGCGGGCCACGGTGACGGCGGGATTGGCAAAGCTCGTGGAGCTGGTGAACCAGTAGGCAGCGGTGATGTAGCCGCCGACGGCATACGCGATGCGGTCCGACCGATTCGCGCGGGCGGCGCCGAAGATGACGATCAACAGTCCGAGGGTGGCGACCACCTCGCCCAGCCAATGGCCGCCGGTGCCGCGGTCGTGAGTCGAGATGTTGACGGCGCCCAGATCAAACATGAGGTTGGCGACGACGGCGCCCACGACCCCTCCGACCAGCTGTGCGCAGATCATGGCGCCGGCAGCAACGAGGCGCAGTTGTCCGAGGGCGGCTTCGACCAAGGTGACGACGGGGTTGAAGGCAGCCGACACGGGCTGAAGCGCGAGGATGAGGGCGACCAGCGCGGCGCCGGTGATGAGGCTGTTCTCGAGCAATTGCAGACCAACGTCGTTCGGCGAAAGTCGCGCAGCGGCGATGCCGGAGCCGACTACGGCGGCGACGAGGAACGCAGTGCCCAAGGCCTCAGCGCCGCAGCGACGCAGCAGAGACGGGGTGATGGACACGGCGCTACTGGCAGCCACAGGTTCCGGCGGGGTGGTGCCCCGAACCACAGCAGTCGGACTTCGCAGCCGGTTCGCAGCAGGACGCTTGAACGGACGGCTCGCAGCACGATGCCGCCGCCGGCTTGGTCGCTCGGACGATGGCTGAGTGCATGCCTGGTGCGGCCTCGTTGGTGAAGGTGACTTCGGCGTCGGTGAAACCGGCATCGGCAAGCCCGGCAAGGTATTCGGCCTTCGACAGCGCCCCGGCGATACAGCCCACGTAGGAGCCGCGCTCGGCACGATCGTCCGCGCTGAGGTGGTCTTCGGCGACGACGTCCGATATGCCGATTCGACCGCCTGGCACGAGGACGCGGAACATCTCGGCCAGAACCGCAGGCTTGTCGGTCGACAGGTTGATCACGCAGTTCGAGATCACCACGTCGACAGCGCCGTCAGCCAACGGGACGTCCTCGATCGTGCCCTTCAAGAACTCGACGTTCGACAAGCCGGACCGTTCCTTGTTGGCTGCAGCAAGCGCGAGCATCTCGTCGGTCATGTCGACGCCGTAGGCGAATCCGGTCGGGCCGACCCGGCGAGCTGACAGCAGCACGTCGATACCGCCGCCCGAACCGAGATCGAGCACCCGCTCGCCCGCACGCAGGTCAGCCACCGCTGTCGGGTTTCCGCAGCCCAGACTCGCCGCCACCGCCTGCGCCGGTAGCTCGCCACGTTCGCCGACGTCGTAGAGCTCGGCGCCGAAGCCGGCGTCCACCTCCGCTCCACCGCCGGAGCAGCACGCTTCACCGCACGACGCGTCGTCGAGGACGGTCAACGCGTTCACACCCGCTTGCGTCACGGCCTGTGCCGCAGCGGCGTACCGCTGCCGGACCTGTTCGCGGATCTCGCTCTGGCTCATGCATCGATACTGATCGATGCATCGATGAGTGTCAATGCGTGTGCAATACTCGCTCACGTGCCGACCAGAGTGCAGCT
The DNA here is from genome assembly GCA_963757455.1 of uncultured Actinomycetota bacterium. Classification (GTDB taxonomy): domain Bacteria; phylum Actinomycetota; class Actinomycetes; order Mycobacteriales; family Jatrophihabitantaceae; genus RYN-133. The sequence continues at coordinate 149,992 of CAVWSE010000005.1, read as the reverse complement.
CGCGACCACGCGCGATGCGTGCTGCACGCCGCTGATCGCCGGCGAGGCATTGGACGATGCCGAGGCGCAACAGCTGGCCACCCGGTTCAAGGCACTCGGCGATCCGACGCGCGTCCGGCTGCTGTCACTCATCGCCTCGTCGGGCGATCGCGAAGCATGCATCTGCGAACTCACCGAACCCGTCGGCCTTTCGCAGCCGACCGTCTCGCATCACATGAAGGTTCTCGTCGACGCCGGCCTCGTCACCCGCGACCAGCGGGGGAAATGGGCTTACTACGCAGTCGTCCCAGAGGTTCTGGACGGGCTGTCGTCGACGTTGCGAGCGACATCTGCCTGAACCGGTGGGACCACCCCGTAGGCTGAAGCACCGATGCGGGCCTCTAGCTCAATTGGCAGAGCTGCGGACTTTTAATCCGTAGGTTGCGGGTTCGAGCCCCGCGGGGCCCACCAGGGCGTGCGTCCAGTCCCTACGCAACGACCGGTACGTGGACGGGCTTCACAGTGTGTCTATCCAGCGCGCGAGTCGGCCTGCGGCGTCGGACAGGACCGCGGGGTCGCGCAGTGTGTTCGCGAGCAGCGCGCTCCCTTCATAGGCTGCCAAAAGGTCGATGGCCTGGCCGTGCGCCACTGCGGGCCGCTGTCCCAGCTCTCTGAACTGCGTCGTCGCCCAGTCGACCATCCGGCTCATCATCTGGGCAGTGGCGAACTGCGGAGCCTCGGATCGTTTGTCCACCTCCGCGCACAGGCTGCCGAGCGGACACCCGTACTGGGCGACCACGTCACTCTGGCTGCCGAGCTGATTCACGAGGGCTTTCAGCCGCGCCCGTGGCGATCGGTGTCGTTTGTCGATCGCGGCGAGTGTGTTCTCGATTTGTCGTGTGTGGGCTTCGACAACGGCAGCTACGACGTCGTCCTTGGCCTTGAAGTAGTAGTACACGTTGCCCGCTGGGACGTCGGCGCGCTGCGCGATGTCGGCGAGGGTGGTGCTCTCGACACCTTGCTCGTGGATGAGCTCGACGGCGGCGGCGACCAGCCGCTCCCGCTTGCCGGGTCGCGGCGGGGCCTGTGCAGCCTGGCGGCGCGTTGAGTCAGTCATCTCACTGATAAATGTAGCAATTGCCGGAGACCAGGTCAGGCGATTGCCGTCGCCGGCTCGGGATCTGGCTCTGCGCTGACCATGACGATCGGCGCAGATTGGCGAGTGTTGCCGATCCGCAAGGCAATCAATGAGGCGGCTGCCATCAGGATCGATCCCACGAACAGCGCGAGGTGGTAGCCGTCGTCGGCGGCCACCAGCCGCGGCGCGCCGGAGGCAAGGGCATGGTCGGTGCGGGTGACGGCCAGGGCGGAGAGGACGGCGAGGCCGAGAGCGCTGCCGACCTGCTGCGAGGAGTTCAGCAGCCCGGCAGCCAGGCCGGCCTTGTCGGAGGGGACGCCCGCGTTGGCTGCCGCCGCGACCGATACGAAGACCGAACCGGCTCCGAGTGCCATTACGACGAACCCGGGGAGCAGGTCGGTCGCGTACGAGCCGTGCACAGGCACGCGCGAGACCCAGTAGATGCCCGCCGCCGCGATCAGGCATCCGGCGACGACGACGGGGCGGGTGCCGATGCGAGTGACGAGTTGAGATGCCACTGCGCCGGCGACGGCGAAGCCGGCGGTGACGGGCAGGTAGGCCACGCCTGCCTTCAGTGGGGAGTAGTGCAGCACGTCCTGCATGTAGAGCGTGGCGTAGAAGAACAGCGAGAAGAATCCGCAGAAGGCGATCAGCTGGGTGACATCGGCCGCTACCAACCCCTTCACCCGGAGTACGGCGAGCGGTAACAGCGGGTGCCGGCTTCGCGACTCGTTGAATATGAACAGTCCGAGGAGCGTCGCCGCAAGGACGAGCAGCGCAATCGTCTGGCTCGAGCCCCATCCGACGATCGGCGTTCGCACCAAGCCGTAGACCAGGGCGAGCATGCCCCCAGTAACGAGAAGAGCTCCTTGGGAGTCGAAGCGCCGCACGTCCCCGCGCGCACCGGGGTCGTTTGCGAGCAGGAACAGCGCGCCGAGCGCCACCAACACGCAGACCGGCGGGTTCACGAAGAACACCCATCGCCAGCCGGGGCCGTCGGTGAGTACGCCGCCGAAGAAGACGCCCGCCGCGGCAGCCATGCCGCTGATCGCCCCCCATACGCCGAGCGCGGTGTTCCGATCCTTGCCCTCGCTAAAGCTGGTGGTCAGTGCGGACAGCGCGGCCGGCGCCATCAACGCGGCACCGATACCTTGCACCAAGCGGGCAGCCACCAGCAGCCCGGAGTCCTGCGCCACTCCGGCCGACAACGACGACACGGCGAACACGACGAGGCCGGCCAGAAGCATCCGGCGTCGCCCGAGCAGGTCCGCCAGCCGACCGCCGAGCAGCAAGAAGCCCCCGTAGGTCAGGATGTACCCGCTCGCGACCCACTGCAGGTTCTGCTGGGAGAAGTGCAGGCTCGTCTGGATCGAGGGCAGGGCGACGTTGACGATCGCCGAGTCGACGATGTCGAGGAACTGGACGGCGCACAACAGTGCGAGGGTGGCCAGCCCCAATCCCGAGCGAAGCCTCAACCTCGGGGGCGACCCGACTCGATCCTGCATCAGTTCCATGGCGCCCGCACCTTCCATGAGTGAGTTAGTCCACTCACTATGAACCGAGATCGTTCCATCGGTCAAGTGAGTTCACTGACTAACACTTCAACGGCGCGGACGGTCGTGTGCGGAGGCCCGGCGCGGAGACCGCAGCCAGCTCGGCTGCGACCGGGCCGACATTGCGGCGATAGCGCGCGATCCGGACTCGTGCGGTGGAGATCCCTAAGATCGCGAACTAGGCTCGTGCGCCCAGTGGTCTTGTGAGTGGCGGCGGCAATGTCCTTGTTCTCATCACTACCCGCTGACACTTCGGAACGGCCCGGCCGGGTCGTCATGGTGCTCGGCGGTGGCGGCTCGGTGGGCGCGTACCAAGTCGGCGCGCTTCTCGCGCTGACCGAAGCAGGCATCGTCCCCGATGCGCTCTACGGGTGCTCGGTCGGCGCGCTGAACGCAGCGTTCCTCGCCGGCGATCCCGGTCCGCGTCGCGCGGCCCAGCTCGCCGAGTGGTGGCTGGACACGCGTACCCACGGCGTGATCGCGCCGTCCTTGTGGCGCCGGGTTCGCGGAGTGGCCGCGGCTGCGGTCGCCGGCGGACGTGCACTGTTCGACGAACGCCCGCTGCGCGACCTGATCACCCGCAACGTCGACGCGCACGACATCGCCGAGCTGGCCGTACCGCTCACCGTCACAACGACCTGTCTCGATTGCGGCGAGGCGATCCACCACAGCCGCGGCGCGGTCGGCGATCTGCTGGTCGCCAGCTGCGCACTACCGGGCCTGTTCCCGCCGGTCCGTCTCGCGGACGGGCACCGGCACGTCGACGGCGGCGTCCTGTGCGGCGTCCCGGTGGGTGCCGCGGTCGCCGCCGCCGGACCGTGCGACGAGATCTTCGTCCTCGACTGCGCGCTCGCACCGGTCACCGGGCAGCCGGGCGGCTGTGCGGGCGTCGGCCTGACCGGCCTTGCCGAGCAAGAGGCGTGCGGCCTCGCAGTCGGCCCGGCCGTGCCGCACTACGAGCCGCCGGTCGAGTCACACCGTGGCGCGCTGCAGGTGGTGCTGTCGTCGTTCACGATTGCGCGCGGAGCGGCCAACCGGGCGGCCACCGGTCCGCACCTCGCCGACCCGCGCGTGCACGTCCTGCCGCATGTTGCGGACGCGTGGGCGGCCGGGCTGCTGTCGCGGCTACCGGCCGGTCCCCGAGACTGCACGCTGACCGCCGAACTCGTCCGGGCCGGCCAGCAGGCGACCGTGCGCTGGCTCGCCGGACGTGACACCCGCGGCACCGCCGCGTACCGCCAGGGCAGCCACGGGCAGCGCGACGCGACGTAGCCGTTTCACCAGCCACGGCCCGCCGTGGGCAACCAGCCAGCGACATTCGTCCATGCGGCTGATCGACGTGGGCGCCGTACCGGGAACGCAACGCACCCTGTAACCCGCGTCGCGAAGCACGGCACCTGCTGCCGCGGCGATCGCATGCTGGCCGTAGCGGCTCGGATGGACGCGGTCGACTGCCCACGCGGCACGCTCGCGCAATTGCGGGATCTGGGCGAGGTCGAAGACGAGCGCTCCGTGCAGCGCCGCAGCGGCGGACACCGCATCGTTGACCCGCGCCATCCGCGCGGCCATGCGCGCGCGCAATTGGGCCGGCATCCGTACCGGCACCGGCCGCAGCTCGACCGGGTCGTGCCAACGCCCGACGAGCACGGTGCGATGGGTCGCGGCCAGTTCCGCGACCAGGCGGGCGAAGTCCTGCCGCATGCGATCCGGATCGAAATCGGCGCGGACGATGTCGTTGAGCCCGACGAGCAGGGTCGCGACGTCAGCTCGTGCACTCACCGTCCGCGCCTGGGCGGCGACCTCCCGCAACCCCGCACCGGGACGGGCGCGCACGTCCGCGTCGAAGTCCAACGAGCGGGCCAGCAGGCTCACCCACGTCGAGTCGAGATCGATCGTCGTCCCGACCCCTTCCCCACAGCTGAAGCTGTCGCCGAAGGCGGTCAGGAGCCCGGTCATGACGCGACCGGTGTCGACTCGAGGTCGTGGACGGCGAGGAAACCTCGCACGCTGTGCGGCCAGCTGTAGCGCTCGGCGCGTTCTCGCGCGTCGCGTCTGCGCTGCTCCGGTGGACGCTGCAACAACCGCTGCACGGCCGCGGCGAACGCCATGCCCGATCCCGCCGCGGCGATGCCTGCGTGACCGATCACCGACGGCAGCGCCGAGTTCGCGTTGACGACGACGGGAGTTCCGCAGCCCAGCGCCTCCACCGCGGACAGGCCGAACGTCTCGACAGGCCCGGGCGCCAACACGACGTCGGCGCTCGCGAACAGCCGGGCGACGTCCGCGCGTGCCGACAGGTGACCGAGGAACACGACCGGCAGCCCACTTGCTTGGTGCGCCAGCCGCCCACGCAACGGCCCGTCGCCGGCGATCGCGAGCCGCGCGAGCACACCGTGGTGCACGAGCACCGACAGTGCCGCGATCGCCAGGTCAGGACGCTTCTCCGGAGACAGCCGGCTGGCCATCACCAGCAGCACCTCGCCGTCCTTGACCAACCGTGCGCGCAGAGTTTCATCGCGCGCCGACGGCGTGAACAGGTCGTGATCGATGCCCAATGGCACCTGTCGCAGGTTGGGGACACCGAGCCGCTCGAACTCGGCTGCGGCCCAGTCGGTCGTACACACCACGTTGTCGTAGCCGTGCGCCAAGCGCCGGTTGCTGGTGTCGGCGACGCCTCGCGCAGCGGACGTCGGCAGCCAATGCGCAAGCAGTCGATCGACCCGTTCGTGCGACACGACGGTGCTGCGTACGCCGGAGCCGCGAGCCCAGCGGCACAACCCGCGCAGGGTTGTGCGGTCGTGCACCTCCACGCGGTCGGGCGTGCTTTCGTCCAGGACGTGACGCACTTGTGCGGGACGGAGCATGCGGTATCCAGTGCCGGCGATCGCGACACCGGGCAGCACCTCGCGGCGACCCCAAGGAAAGTGCTCGGTAATACGCGCAGCTCCGGGCACGATCTGCACCACCTGGTGCCCGGCAGCTCCGTAGCCGTCGGCCAGTTCGGCGAGCACGGTGCGGATGCCGCCCGAGTGCGGTGCAACGAAGTTCGCGACCTGCGCGATCGTGCTCATGCAACGACCTCGGCGTAGTGCTGCACCAGCTCGCGTCCGATCACGTCCCAGCCGCGACCTTCCACGGACGGACGTGCGGCTGCAGCCATTGCGGCGCGGCGAGGCTCATCGGCGACGAGTTCGAGCACCCGTTCGTGCAGCGACCGCGCCGACCCCGGGGTGAACCACGAGCCGGTCACGCCTGGCTGCACCAGGTCGAGCAGGCCGCCGGCGGCCGGGCCGATCACCGGCAGGCCGCTGGCGAGCGCCTCTTGCGCTGCCTGGCAGAACGTCTCGTGCGCACCGGGATGCACGAACATGTCGAGCGAGGCGAACGTGCGTCCTAGCTGGTCGCCGCCCTGGAACCCGAGGAAGGTCGCGCCGGGCAGTTCGCGCTCCAACCCGGCGCGCACCGGGCCGTCGCCGACGATGACGAGCTTCATGTCGCTACGCCGGTCGAGACCGGCCAGCAGTTCGAGCTCCTTCTCCTGCGCGAGCCGGCCGACGTAGCCGACGATGACCTCGCCGTTCGGTGCGAGCCGGCGACGCAGTCCGTCGTCGCGGTGGTCGGGACGGAACCGCTGCAGGTCGACGCCGCGCGCCCACGTCGCCACGCGCAGCACGCCGTTGCGCTGCAGTTCCTCCGCTGCCGGGCGGCTCGGTGCGAGCGTGCGGCGGGCCAGGCCGTGCACGCGGCGCAGCCAACTCCACACGAACGGCACTGCGTAGCGCATGCCGTAGCGGTGGGCGAAGCCGGCGAGGTCGGTTTGGTAGACGGCCAGGATCGGCAGATCGAGCCGGTCGGCGGCGAAGGCTGCTTGCGCGCCGAGCACTGCGGGCGACGCAAGGTGCACGACGTCCGGACGGAACGCTTTCAGCGCGCTCGACAGCCCGGGCACCGGTACGGCGAGCCGGAAGTCCTGGTAGCCCGGCGCGGGTACGGACGGCACTCGCAACACGCGCGCGCCGGCGCACGTTTGCGGGCCCTGGCCGGGCGCGATGACCCTCACCTCGTGACCGGCGGCGCCGAGCTGCTCGCACACCCGCAGCACGGAGTTCGTAACGCCGTTGACCTGTGGCAGGAACGATTCGGTGACCACTGCTACTCGCACGTCACCAATGCTGATCAGGGTGACCCATCACCGCGACGGCATCGACGTGCCCTCCCGATGAACGCCGGGCCAACGCTCGTATTTGCGTTTACTTCCTCACACCCAGGCGCCTGCGCGCATGAGTGTCCGACCCGAAATCTCGTTGGCTTCGCGCCACGCCTGGACGCGCGTCGGCCGCAAGGTGATCACCGCATAGTCGCCGGGCGGCGTCCAGTCTGCCTGCGCCGAATAACGCGTGAGCAGCGCAGATTCGCCCGCTACCTCGATGCGATCGACCTCGACGTCGAGGAGCACGACATCGCGCGTCGGACCGATGCCGAGCCGCGCCCTGCGGTTCGCCTCGAGGTTGCGCACGGTGCGCGAGGTGAACTCCGCTGCGATGACGACGCGATCGTCAAGCCACGCCAGCGACAGCGGAACGAGGTAGGGATCGCCGTCGGGCGAGCACGTGGAAACCCATACGTCTGCACCGGTCTCGGCGAGCTTGGCGCGAGTGTCGGTGATGCGTTGTGCACTAGAACGCGGCGCTGCCATGCGCTCACCATGGCAGATCAGCGATAAACGCCAGGTGCTCGAGCCCGAGATCACCACATCAGTATCAAGACCCTGGGCGGCCGACTCGGATGACACAAGCTCAAGTTCGCGCCCGATTCGTCGATCTATAAGGCATCGGGGCAAGGAGAAACGGTGGGCTACGGTGCGCGCACGGCTGACAGCAGTGGCAGTGACAGCTGCCGCGATGCTGGCCTGCGGCGTTCCGGCGGCGCACGCGGCGCCGACCACGTTGCCGCTGCCGTCGCCCTCGTCGACCTCGCCAACGCCCAGCCCGACGTCCTCCGGGCCGACGCACAGCCCTGATCCGAGTCACTCGCCGACGCACACGCCCACGCACTCTCCGAGCCCGACGCGCACTCCGGGCTCGCCGACGAGCTCCAGCCCATCGGCCACGCCGACGCCGACAACGAACCCGACGCCGTCCGGACACAGTTCGTCGGCCGGTAAGGGACACGGCAGGCGGCGCAGCAACGGACAAGCCGCCAAGATCACTCTCCTCGAACTCAAGGCCGCTGCTCGCGCGCAGGCGGCGAAGAACCGCGCGGACCACAGCGTCGCGACGCTCGCCGAGCGCATCGCCGCTCAGGCCGCCCAAGTAGAGCAGCGCTCGGTCGCTGCGTCGCAGGCCGAGCAGCAGTACGTCGCCCAACTCGGTGTCGACGCTCAAGCCCGCGCGGCGGCGACTGAAGCGACGCAGCGCGTCGCGCAGGCCAAAGCAGACCTGCACCGTGATCAGCAGACCCTCGCGGCTGCCGCCGCGGCCGCCTACGAGAGCTACACCGGCCCGGCGTCGATGGGCGTGTCGACGATCGGCACGTTGCTGATCGCCGACGACCCGAACGCCGTCCTCGACACCAACACCGAACAGCGCATGCTCGTCGCGCATCAGGTCGGCATCATCGGCCAGGTCAAGCTGGCACTGCAGACTTCTCGTTCGGCCGAACAACATCAGGCGGCTGCAGAAGTAGCGGTGTCGCGCGAAACCGCGCGGCTGGCCAGCCTGCGCGCCGAGGCGGAGGCGGCGCTGACCGACGCCCGTCGCGCGATCGCCACGCTCACCGCCGCACTGGCCAAGGCCAAGGTCAGCCAACGTGTAGCCGATGCCGCACTGTCGACCTTCCTCGGCGGCTGGTCGAGCGCCGATCCGAAGCGCGCGGACGCGCTCAACCTGGCCTACGAGAAGCTCGCCCTGCAGAACAAGCACCGCATGCCCGCGCCGGCCGGACCGACCTGGACCGCCGCGATGGGACGGACGGTGGTCGAACGCGCCCTGCTCTACCTCGGCACGAACTACGCATGGGCCGGCGGGAACGCAGCAGGCCCGACGGCCGGCGTGTGTGCACCCGGCGACGCGCACCTCGACTGTCACTACGTCGGATTCGACTGCTCCGGGCTCGCGCTGTACGGGTGGGCGCCATACCTGTCGATGGCGCATTTCGCGGCGACGCAGTACCACTCCGGGTCGGTGCATCCGGCCCCCGACTCCCTGCTGCCGGGCGACCTCGTCTTCTGGAGCAGCGACGGCACCGCGGCCGGCATCCACCATGTGGCCATCTACGTGGGCGACGGCAATGTGATCCAAGCGCCGGAGTCGGGCGACATCGTGCGCATCACGCCGCTCGGGGCAGTCTCGTCGGGCTATTTCGGTGCAACTCGTCCCCTGACCTAACGGGACTGGCCGACCGCATCGAAAGACGTTCTCGACAGCGACCAGCGTTGTCGTCGTGGCGTGCAAGAGTGGACGGGTGGACGGCCCGTTGCTGATGGCGATCGACGGCAATTCGCTCGTCCACCGCAGCTATCACTCCCAGGCACACACCGGCGTCCCCACCTGGGCCGTGCGCGGCCTGCTCACCCAGCTCGTCGCGGCCGTCGAGCGAGTGCGCCCCACCGCAGTAGTGGTCGGTTTCGACGACCCCGACCGGTCCGAACGCCGCGAGCGGTGGCCGCAGTACAAGGCGCACCGCACCGAGAAGCTCGAGACGCTCGTCGAGCAGCTTGCGCTGGCCGCTGACACCCTGCGCGAGCTCGGCGTGACAGTGGTCGTGCCCCCCGGCCTCGAGGCCGACGACGTGCTCGCCTCGACCGCCGAGCACGCTCGGCGTTGCGGCGGCGAAACGATGATCGTGACCTCCGACCGCGACGCGTTCGCCCTCATCGACGACAGCACGCGCGTGCTGCGGATCATCAACGGTGGCGTCGAGGCCTCGCCGGTGATGACAGCCGAGCGCCTCGTGCTGCTCCTCGGAGTGCGGCCCGAGCAGTACCGCGACTACGCCGCACTGCGCGGCGACCCGTCCGACAACCTTCCGGGCGTTCGGGGTGTGGGGCCACGCACCGCCGCGCAGCTGTTGACCGAGTTCGGTTCGGCCGCCGCGGCCTTCGACGCACCCGAAGCCGTGGCCGGCCGGTTCGGTCCGGGGCTCGCGCGCAAACTCGCCGCCGCCGGCGCGCGCGAGAGCTGGCAGCTCAACTGCCAGGTGATGACCATGCGACGAGACGTGCGGATCGCGCCGCGACCGCTTCCGCTCGATGCGCACCAAGTGGCGGCAACGTTCCGCGGGCAGCAGCTGACGTGGACGGTCAATGACGCCGTCCGGGTGCTCGCCGGTGTCGACGAGGCACCGAAAGAGCCACCGGCGTGGGTCGACGCCTCCTGGCAGGGCTACGTCGCGCCGCCCCGTCCACCGAAATTGCCCGCCCGCAAGCCGGCCATGGCCCAGCTGACGCTGTTCGACTACTAGCCTGCGGTAGTGACCGACCCGCTTCGCGAGCTGGCGACTGCGTACGGCGTCGCCGTCGAGTACTGGGACTGGCGCAATCAGCACGTCCGGGTCAGCGACCAGACGCTCGTCGCCGTCCTGGCAGCACTCGATGTCGACGCTGCCACCCCCGAGGCGTGCACGGCAGCGCTGCGCGAGCGCGACCTCGATGCCCGGCGGCGGGTGTTGCCCCCGTACGTCGTCGTGCGCCAGGGCGAGCACCGCAGCATCGATGTCAACGTCGCCGACGGCGCGTCGGCCGATGTGTGGATCACCCTCGAGGACGGCTCGTACCACTCCAACCTTGCGACCGGTGCCGGCACCGACCCGCCCCACGAGATCGACGGACGTTGGCGCGCGATCACCCGCGCGCAGGTGCCGACCGATCTGCCACTGGGCTATCACCACCTGCACGCGTACACGTCCGAACAACAGCACGACACCACGTTGATCGTGACCCCGGCGTGGCTCGGGATGCCGGCGCGCCTCGGCGATCGCAAGCTGTGGGGCCTGGCGACGCAGCTCTACAGCGTGCGCTCGCACGGGTCGTGGGGCGTCGGCGACCTCACCGACCTGACCGATCTCGCCGTGTGGTCGGCCACCGAGCACGGCGCCGGCTACGTGCTCGTCAATCCGCTGCACGCAGCCGAACCAGTGACCCCCGTCGAGCCCTCGCCGTACCTGCCCACCTCGCGCCGGTTCGGCAATCCGATCTACCTGCGCGTAGACAGGATTCCTGAGTATCGCGGGAGCGAGCGGTCCGGCGAGTTCGACAACCACAGCGACCTGATCGACCGCGACACAGCATGGACCGCCAAACGGCAAGCCCTGCTCACTACCTTCGGCGCCGGCCGCTCCGCCGGCCGCGAACTCGCGTTCCGCGCGTACTGCCGACGCGAAGGGCAGGCGCTCACCGACTTCGCAACCTGGAACGCATTGGTCGAACAGCACGGCGCCGACTGGCACGACTGGCCCGCCGAGTTGCGGCATCCGCGCAGCCCGCGCGTCGCGGAGTTCGCGGCGAAGCACGCGGCGGAGGTCGACTTCCATTGCTGGCTGCAGTGGCTCGTCGACGAGCAATTGGGTGCCGCACAGTCGACAGCACGCGGATACGGCATGGAACTCGGGATCGTCCACGACTTGGCGGTCGGCGTCAGCGCGATCGGCGCAGACTCGTGGATGTGGCAGGACGAACTGGCGCGGGGCATCACCGTTGGTGCGCCACCCGACGCCTACGCACAGACCGGTCAGGACTGGAACCAGCCGCCGCTGCGGCCTGACCGGCTCGCCGAACTCGGGTACGCACCGTTCCGCGACCTAGTCGCAAACACCCTGCGCCATGCCGGCGGGATCCGCGTCGACCATGTGATCGGGCTGTTCCGCCTCTGGTGGATCCCGTCGGGCGCCGGCGCGACCGAGGGCACCTACGTGCGCTACGACCACGATGCATCCATCGGCATCCTGGCGCTCGAGGCCGCCCGTGCCGACGCCGTCGTCGTCGGCGAAGACCTCGGCACCGTCGAGCCGTGGGTGCGCGACTACCTGCGCGAGCGCGGCCTGCTCGGCACGTCCGTGCTGTGGTTCGAGTTCGACTACGACGGCGGCGGCGGGCCGCTCGCGCCGGAGCGCTGGCGCGAGTACTGCCTCGCGTCGGTCACGACCCACGACCTGCCGCCCACGACCGGCTACCTCGCCGGCGACCACATCAAGCTGCGCAACGACTTGGGCCTGCTCGTGCGCACGCTCGACGAGGAACTGGACGCCGATCGCGCGGAACAGGGCGCCTGGCTGGCGGCGATGCGCTCCCGTGGCCTGCTCGCGCCCGATGCCTCGCACGACGAGACGGTGGTGGCGCTGCACCGCGCGCTCGGGTTCAGCCCGGCCCGGCTGCGCTGCCTCGCGCTCACCGACGCGGTCGGCGACCGTCGCACCCAGAACCAGCCCGGCGCGAACGTCGGCTACCCGAACTGGCGCATGCCGCTGGCCGGGCCGGACGGTGCGCCCCTGCTGCTCGAGGAAGTCTTGACCAGCGACCGTGCGGCACGTCTGGCCGAGGTCATGCGCGCCGGCCTCTGACCCGCCCGGGTCAGCGGTGCTGGTAGTTGCTGTAGATGTCCAACCCGAACCGGTCCAGGCCCGCCTGCTTGGCGAACCCGAGGTACGGACGCCGGAAGATGTTCTCGATGGAGGCAAGCAACGAGTAGTGGTTGTAGGGCGTCGTGCTGTACGTGCCCGGCTTCGTCCACCGCGAGATGATCAGCGCGCCGATCCGCCCGCCACCCATGCCGGCGATGCCCGGCGCCGGTGAGTTCGGTCCGGGCTGTTCGTTGCAGCACGCGGTCGAATCCGACTGCGGACCGTCCGACTCGTCGGCAGTGATGATCAGGACGCCGTTCGCCTTGAACGCCGCTGACCTGAGGATCATCGGCACCCAGTTGCGCATGAACGTGTTGATCGACTTCAAACCGCCGGGGCGGCCGTCGACGCACGGCGCGTCGTGTCCGTCCGCGCAGAGGTTCGGCGTGATGTAGGTGAAGTTGCGAGTGGTCGCCGCCGAGCGCAGATCCTTCGGCAACGAGTTGAGGTTGACAACGTGCTGCTTGCAGTAGCTCGCTCGTCCGGTGATCGCGGTGAAGTACATGAACGGGTCGTGCCGGGTCGCGTACTGGTCGCCCTTGACCGCCTTCTGCGTGTTGTCCTGGCTGTTGAGCGTCGGATGCAGGCACGGCGTCTTCATGTCCTGCATGTAGCCGCGCCACGAGTAGCCGCCGCGATCGAGCTCGATGGGCAAGCTGTTCACGGACGTGGGAAACACACACCCGGTGCCGACGGCCTGTTGCGGTGCCTGCGTGCCGGAGCCCGTGAAGCTCGAATAGATCTGGCAGTCGCCCTGCATTTGCGGGTTGGGCGCCTGTCCCGAGATCTGCGCGATGTAGTTGGGCTGCGAGTTGTGCGCCGTCCCGTAGTAGTTGTAGAGCAGAACACCCTTGTTGCGCAGGGTGTGCGCGAGATACGGCGCCTTCGACAGGCGGCCCCAGGTCTCGGCATAACCCTTGTTCTCGATGTTGATGACGAACACGTGCTTGACCGGCGGCACATAGTTCGACAGCGGCACCGCGCGCGCCGCGACCGTGTGCGGTCGAGACGCAGTCGCAGCTGTGACCGTCCCGGTTACGGCAAGCAGGCTTGCGGCAATGGCAATAGCACGCCTCATGACGGCAGCACCCATCCCTCGCGCAGCGCGAGTTTCTTCAAGCCGGTCCACTCGGTGCTCTCGCCGGTGGCTCCGGTCGTCGGTGCGGAGCAATCCGTCGGAGGCGGCGGAGTGATCACGCCATAGGACGGAGGTGTGCGCGTCGTCGAGAAGTCGAGCGCCGACACGATGTTGTTCGCGTGCCCGTCTCGGCGGGTCAGTGGCTTGAGCCCGAACCGCCACTCGATCGCACGCAGGATCGAGGTGTGGTCGAACACCGTGTGGTTGACGTGCGCCCTTGCGTGCGGCGAGACGACGATCGCCGGCACCCGGAACCCGCGCCGCGCCGTCCAGGGATGCGCGTCCGGCGCGACGCCCGGCGCCACGTGGTCGTAGAACCCGCCCCACTCGTCGTAGTTGATCACCAGCAGCGTGTTGGCCCACTTCGCGCCCGTCGTCACCGCTGTGTAGACCTGGTTGAGGAACGCCTCGCCCGCACGGATGTCGGCATGCGGGTGGTCGTCGGCCGACGACCCGGAATCCTCGTCCTCGAACCGCGGGTCGACGAACGAGACGTCCGGCAGTTGTCCGCTGGCGGCATCGGTCAGGAAGCTGGCGAACGGCTTCGAGATCGAGAGGTACTTCGTGCCCCACAACGCCAGGAACGGCACATCCGAGAAGTAGTAGGTACCGGTGCGTCCCTTCGCCTTGAGCCGGTCCCAGATCGTCGGCATCGTCGAGATCGTCGTCGAGTTGTGCAGCCGGTCGGTCTTGGCGCTGTGCTGGTAGAAGCGGTTCGGGTAGGTCTCGGCGAGCGTGGCCGCGAAGTAGCGATCGCAGGTCGTCCAGTCGACCGCGGCCTTGCCGAGGAACGAGAGGTCTGCCTGCTTGTAGTAGCTGATCGAGAGCGAATCGTTCTGGCCGGCGCGCAGCCAGCCGTCGCAACGCCCGCCGTTGAGTTCGATCCGGCCGCCCTCGTAGGAGTGGTCGGGGTCGTTGAATCCGCAGCTGTTGAAGTGCGTCTGGTGGAACGTGCTGCGCCGCCGGCCGAGCCGGTCGGTGAAGGTGAGGCCCGCCTGCTTCCCGTCGGCGCCGGGCACCCAGCCGAGGAAGTGGTCGAACGAACGGTTCTCCATCATCACGACCACGATGTGGTCGATGCCGGAGTGTTGCGGTGCCGGCAGCCGTCGCGCCACGGCCGCGTCGCTCGTAACCGTGTCACCGATCCCGACGGCACCTGCGGCGCCCGCCGCGCCTGCCAGAGCGGCACCCGACAGGAATGTTCGTCTACTGAGGGTCACGCCCAAGTAAACGACACACGGTGTCCCGTAGTCACTCCCGAGGTCCTGTGTTCGACAGGCGTTCACACCCACGTCGGTCGTAGCCTGTCGTGATGCGCAGTTTGCAGGCTCTTGCCGCTTTTGCACTCGGGGTGTGCGCAGCGGTCACCGGCCACGGGCCGGCCGATGCGGTGTCGCTCGGCCCGGCTCAGGGTGCCTTGTTCGTCGGCGACTACCACCATTCGGCCCACTTCTGCTCGGCTGCGGCCGTGCACAGCGCAGGGCACGATCTCGTCGCGACGGCCGCGCACTGCGTGACGGGCGACGGGACGGCGCTGCAATTCGTGCCGGGCTACCGCGATGGTCATGCCCCGTACGGCGCGTGGCGCGTGGTGGCGGTCTACGTCGACCCCGCGTGGCAGCAGTCGAAGGACCCGCGTAACGAT
Source organism: uncultured Actinomycetota bacterium (assembly GCA_963757455.1). Classification (GTDB taxonomy): domain Bacteria; phylum Actinomycetota; class Actinomycetes; order Mycobacteriales; family Jatrophihabitantaceae; genus RYN-133. The sequence goes on along the minus strand of CAVWSE010000005.1, from coordinate 134,924 downwards.
TTCGCGTTCCTGCGGGTCGCGGCCGACAGCGGGCACAGCCTCGAGTCGCGGGTTCACGCCCTGCGTCTCGGCGTTGCACCGCCGCGTCGAAAGCGCGTGACCATGTCGGGCTACCTCGTCGGGACGAACGACACGGCGCTGCACTGCACCCGCCGCACCTACCGGGGCAACGCACATCCGAGTTACCCGGCGATCAACTGCCCGGGCTTCGGCGACGGGACGAGCGGCGGCCCGTGGCGCACGTCGAAGGGCGTCCTCGTCGGCGTAACGGGCGGCTATCACCAGGGTGGTTGCAGCCCGAACACGTCCTACTCAGCGCCGTTCGGCGCCGCCAGCACCCAACTGTGGCGCCGGGCGCAGCGCGGCGGGAGCGGCGAGGTCGTGCTTCCGGCCGGCTCGGACGGTTGTTAGGCGGTCAGTCGACGCGCACACCTTCCGCGCTCACGAGTGCTGCCCGGCGCCGAGCATCGCGCGGTGAGGTGCGGCGGTCGAGCCGGGCAGCGAGCAGGTCGGCGGCCAGCTCGACCCGGCCGGCGCGGGTCGCGCAGTGGATCAGCGTGTCCTCCACGACCTCGCGCTGCGCCGCACTTCCGCCAAGCCGATCGACGCCGGGCAGCGCGAGCAGCGTGTCTGTGGCCCGGGCCGGATCGTCGTGGACGAGATCGAGCAACGCGTCTGCCAGTGGCGCCACGGTGTCGGTGAAGACCTCGTCCTCCCGGTCGGCGGCGTGGCGCCGCAGCGCGACCAGGCCCTTGCAGTCGCCGGCCGCGGCCAGCGCGACAGCAGCGTGCAGGGCGGCGAACGGCGTCGGCGGTTCGGTCAGCAGCGCGCGCGGAATCGTGTCCAGAACGCCGTCGAGGGCGACCGCGTCCCATGCCCCGACGGTGTACCCGCGCCACAGCAACGAGGCCGAGTCGACGAGCGCGCGCATCCCGGTGACGGTCGGCGGCGCGAGCTGCACCGAGTAGCGCTTCGCGGCCGCTCGGTCGTCGCCAAGGGCGAGCTCGTGCAGCGCCGCGTGCCACGAGAAGTGTGCGCGATGCGACGCGTGCGCACCGCAGGTCGAGATCCACTGGTCGAGCCACGCCAGCCCGGCCGCATGGTTGCCGGTCTCGTAGTGCACGTGCGCTCGCGCATGCACGGCGTGCCCCGATGCGGGTTCGACCGCGAGCGCAGCCGTGGCGAGTTCGGCAGCCTCCTCGAAGCGGTTCTGCTCCTGCCGCACGAAGGCCAGCAGCGAGCGGTACCACCAGTCATTGCCGTAGCTCGGCTCGAGGCCCTCGACCAGCGCCCAGGCCTCGGCCGGCACCTCGGTCGCCCCGCCGAACGCGATGGTCGGGACGGCCAGGCTGACCGCGAGCGCGTCCTCGGGATAGGAGTGGATGTAGGCGATCAGTGCCGCCGCGGACTCAGGACCGGGATCGCTCGCCCGCGCGATCGCGACGTCGACGAAGCGCCGCTCGCGCTCGTCTGCGCCCGATGCAGCCCGCTGCGCCGCCTCGACCGAAGCCGCGACGTCCACATCTGCGCCCCATTCGACACCGAGCAGCGCCCGGACGGCATGCCCGAGTGCGAAGGACGGGTCAGCGCGCACCGCGGCGGCGACGAGTCGGTCGGCGCCGGACTGCACCCGCAGGATGCGTCCGACCGCCTCGACGTAATGCGCGGCGGCCGCAGAGTTCGCCGACAGCGGCAACCCGTAGGGGTCGCGGGCACGCCGCACGAGCTTCGGCGACGGCAACGCGTCGACAACGGACTGCGCGAGATCGGCAGCTTGCGATCTGATCTCGGGTATGGCGGTACTTTCCCACAGCTCGCCGCGGCGAAGTGGCCCGATCGCCCAGATCGCCGCCGGCGTGGCGCCGTCCACCGCGAGCCGTCCGGCTGGGTCGGTGGCGAAGCCGAGATCGAGCGCCCCCGGCCGCGCCAGACCCGAATCGAGCAGATTCATGACCAGCGGATCTGCGTTGGTGCGCACCGATGCGTCGGCGCCCGTGCAGTTCACCACTGCGTCGACGCGCACGTGGGTTCCGTCGCCGAGGGTGACGTCGAGGCCCGATTCGGTCTCGACGGCGGCGACGACGCCGCCACGATGAGTCTCGAGCGCTCCGTCCGCGCGGCGCTGCTCGAGCCACGCGTGGATCGCCGGGTCGACGCGGTGCCGCGCCCGATCCCAGCGGCGGGCACCGGTGCGCAGGAACGCCTGCCGTCCTGCCTCGTCGAGTCGCTGCCACAGCTCGGACGTGACCGGGCGGAGCCCGTCGATCGCGGCGCGCCAGTCGCCGGCCGTCCGGATGTGGTCGAACACCAGCCGGCGTGCGCGGGCCAGCGAGAGCGGCCCCTCGGGCAGGGCGTCGAGCGGGGCAGGCGCGGACTGCTGCTCGGCGTGCGGCAGCGGCAGCATCCCGTGCCGTGAGGTGACGTGCACTGCGACGCCGGCCTGTCCCCAACGCATGGCCATGTCCGCCATGGTCAGGCCTGCGCCGACGAGCAGGACCTGGCCGTCGGCCGGCACCGACGGCTCAGGGCCGCCGGCCCACGGATCTGCGACGAAGCGTGCCGAGCGGCTCAGCGTGGCGGGTGCCCACGAAGTGGACGGCGCATCGTGGCCGGTGGCGAGCACCGCGGCGTCGATGGGACGGCTCGTTGCGTCGTCGAGGGTCACGCGCAGCCGGCGGCCATGACGGCGCAGGTCGGTCGCGCGGGCGCGCACATGCGTCAGATGCACGCCGTGCGCGGCGCCCACCGAATCGTCGAGCACCTGTGCGAGGTAGTCGCGGTAATGCATCCGGGCGACGAATCCGTCAGCCGGGAAGTCCGGCGAGACGTGCTCATGCACCCAGCGCAGGAAGTGGTCCGGGTCGTCGGGCCAGGCGGTCATGTTCTTCGCAGGAACGTTGAGCCGGTGTTGCGGGTCGCTGGTCGAGTACGCGACGCCGCGGCCGACCGGCGACGGGTCGATCAGCAGCAGCTGCAGTCGGGTTCCGCGGCGCCCTGCCGCCCGCGCCAGGTGGGCAGCAGCGAGCGTTCCGCTGGCTCCCCCACCGATGACCGCGACGGTGATCTGCGTGATCACACCCGCGGACGTCGGCGCAGCGCTCGGCGTCGGCGAACATCGACCCGGCATACAACTTCTCCTTTGTCTATGGAATGAATAGACAATACCAGTACCCCGCCGCCGAGTCCTGACAATGTCCTGACATTCGCGTGACCGGCACGCCGCCTCGCGCAGCTACCGTGAGCCGCGTGGACCGTGCCGACACCCCTGCGCGCGGCCTGATCCTCGTCGCCGAGGACGAACCCGCTATTGCCGAGGTGATCCGGCTCAACCTGGCCAGGGCCGGCTACGGCGTGCATATCGAGCCGACGGGCGACGGCGCGCTGACGGCGATCCGTGCGCATCGGCCCGCCGCGATCGTCCTCGACGTGGGGCTGCCCGGCATGGACGGCATCGAGGTGTGCCGCACGCTGCGCACGAATGGTGACTGGACGCCGGTGCTGTTCGTGACCGCCCGCGACGACGAGGTCGACCGGATCGTGGGTCTCGAGCTCGGCGCGGACGACTACATCACGAAGCCGTTCTCGCCGCGCGAACTCGTCGCCCGGGTGACGACGGTCCTGCGCCGCACCCGCGGAATGCCCGACGGCGCGCCGCCGATGACCCTCGGCGACCTGTGTCTCGACCTCGCCGAGCATCGCTGCTACCTCGGCGACGACGAGATCACCCTGACGGCGACGGAGTTCGACCTGCTCGCATTCCTCATGCGCAGACCGGGACGCGTATTCGCCCGTGAGCAGTTGCTCAGCGAGGTGTGGGGCTACAGCACCCCGGCCGGCACCCGCACCGTCGACGTCCACATCGCACAGCTGCGCGGCAAGCTCGGAGCGGCCGGGCCGATCCGCACCGTGCGCGGCGTCGGCTACTCGGTCGACGTCCGCGCCGAGCGGCGATGACTGCGACACCAACGGCAGAAAAGCGCCGGAGCCCGCTCTGGGTCCGCATCGCCCTGCTCGGCGTGGTGAGTGCACTAGTGACCGGCGCGGTCGCCGGGCTGCTCGCGATCAACCTGATCCGCTCGGCCGACGATCGCACCGCCCGCCGCGAGCTCGGCAATCTCGCGATCGCAGCACAGAACGACCTGGCGGCGGGCCGGCCACATCCGCTCAAACGGCGTGTGTTGCGGGCACTGCGAGTACACGTCGGCGTCCTCACTGCCGCCGGCGCATTCGTGCAGGCCGATCCGCTCGTGCGGCTGACGCTCACTGCCGGCGACCGCGCGCAACTCGCGGCCGGACGTGCGGTGTCGGCCAGCCGCGACGTTCGCGGCCTGCACGTGTATCTCGAGGCACGACCGGTTGACTCCGGCGCCGTCGTCCTCGTCGAGGCGAGGTCGGACGCGACCGCGGGCGGCGAGGCCGCGCTGCGGCGCACCCTCTTGGCGATCCTGCTGGGCGTCGGCGCGTCGGCACTGCTCGCGGTGCTGCTGGCGCGCTGGCTCGCGCGGCCCTTGCGGCGCACGGCCGACGCCGCTCGGGCGCTCGCTGCCGGACGACGTGACGTGGTGGTGCCACCGGACGGCCCGAAGGAGGTCGCCGACGTCGCGACCGCGGTGAACGCGCTGTCCACTGCGCTGGCGCACTCCGAGGCTCGCCAACGAGAGTTCCTGCTTTCGGTGAGCCATGATCTGCGCACACCGCTGACGGCGATCGTCGGGTACGGCGAGTCGCTGGCCGGGTCGGTGGTGCCGCCCGAGCGCACCGCCGAGGTGGGCCAGGTCGTGCTGGCCGAGGCGAGACGGCTCGAGCGGTTGGTGGGCGATCTGCTCGATCTCGCCCGGCTCGACGCGACCGACGTCGCGCTGGAGCTCGGTCCGGTCGACCTGGTCGCGCTCGCTCGGGCCGCCGCAGCGGTGTGGTCGACACGTTGTGCCCGGGTCGGCGTCGAGTTCCGGCTCGAAGCGGCGCCGGCGCTTGCCTGGGCCGACGCGGCTCGCCTGCGACAGGTGCTGGACGGGCTGATGGAGAACGCCTTGCGCGTCACCCCGGCAGGTGCCCCGGTCGTCCTCGCGGTCGGCGTCGAACCGGACGGACGGGCCCGGGCCGAGGTGCGCGACGGCGGACCGGGCCTGCGTCCGGACGATCTCCCGGTCGCCTTCGAGCGCGGCGAGCTCTACCGGCGCTACCGCGGCGTCCGGCAGGTCGGGACGGGTCTCGGCCTGGCGATCGTGCACCGCCTGGTGCAGCGCCAGGGCGGCACGGTCGAAGCGGGTCAGGCGCCCGAAGGCGGTGCCCGCTTCACCGTGCGATTGCCTCCCGGCCTGACTGTGTGACTACTTGGCACGCAGCCCGTCGATCACGACGTGCGCCACGGGCGGCGCACTCGAGTGCTCGGGTGCCTTGCCGAGCACCGCGACCTGGTCGCCCTGCTTCACGTCCGAGACCGTGCCGGACGTGGCGCCGCGCCGACCCGGCGTGCGCTCACGCACTTTCGTGTCGGAGCTGAGCGTGAACGTCTCGGTGTACCCGTCCACGGCCTTGACCGTGATCGAGGTCGGCGAGACCGCAGTGACGGCCCCGCGCACGCCGGAGTGCGTCATGTAACCGTTGCGGCCTTTGGTCGTGACCTGGCCGTGCAGGACATGCCGCAGCGCGGCGTGCAGTTCATGGCGGCGGTTGTGGTGCGAGTCGGACTGACCGCTCGGGTGACCCGTCCCGGATGTCGTCGACGGATCGGATCCGCTGGTCGCGAGTGCCGCTGTTGCGACGCCGACGATGGCGACCGCCGTACCGGCGGTGGCGAGAATCTTGCGATACATCGTGCTCCCTGCTCGTGGTGACTGACCCTGTGAGCGTGCCGCGCGCAGGTGAGCGCTCCGCCTCGGAAATGTCAGGATCGTGCAAAACCGTCGTGGGGCCGTCGGGGCAGTACGGCATACTCGACCGGCACCCGGGGGGCCACGAACTCGCATGAACGACTTGGCGGAGAAGGCGCTGGACGGCCTGATCGCCGCCCGGCGCGCGATCGCCGCCCGCCCGGTCCCCGCACTCGGCGTCACCGGTTTCGTGTTCGCCTCGGCCGTTGTCGTGACCGGTGCCCGCTTGGGCGCCGCGCCGGCGGCTGTACCGATCGACCGATGGCTCGGGCTGCTCCCCGAGGCCGGCTACCACATCACCGGCGTCGCGATGGGGCTGGTGATGCTCGCGGCGACTGTCGGTCTGCTCGCCACGTGGATCGTGGCCTTCGTCGTCGCTGTCCGGACGAGGCTCACCACGCGAGCACTGTGGACGCTCGCCGCGGCGTGGGCGGTCCCGTTCGTCGTCGGGCCGCCGCTACTGAGTACGGACGTGTTCGGCTATGTAGCTCGCGGCCTGATCTCGCGGGCAGGCGGCAGCCCCTACTCGCGCGCGCCGGCCGACCTCGGCGAACTGCGCATCGTCGACGCGATCGATCCGACGTGGCGCGGCACGCAGAGCAGTGACGGCCCGCTGAGCACGCTGCTCGGGCATTTGGTGGTCTCGCTCTGCGGCGGCGCAGTCGTCCCTGCGTTGTTGGTGTTCCGCGTCATCGCACTTGCGAGCGTCGTGGTGATCGGACGATGTGTGCACGAACTGTCGGCCGGGCACCGCCCCCAATCGGCCCTGTGCCTGACGATCCTGAACCCGGCCGTGCTCTTGTTCGTCGTCTCGGCCGGCCAGCTCGTCGGCCTGCTCGCCGCACTGCTGCTCGTGACGTTGGTTGCGATCCGGCGCCGGCGCTGGGCGGCTGCGGCGGTGACTGTCGCGCTGGCCGCGGCTCTGAAGCCTGCCGCGTTGGTGGCCGTGCCTGTCCTGATCGCGTACCACGTGGTCGGCCAGCCGCGCCGTGAGATCTGGCGGCGTGGGCTGCGTGACGTCGGGCTCATCGCAGTCGTGCTCGCCGCGTGCACGCTCGTGGTGCCACGCGGGCTGGGCTGGCTGGCCAATCTCGGCGACGCGTTCCACGAGCACCTGGAGTACACACCGGCGACGGCGCTCGGCAATCTGATCGGACTCGTCGTGCCCGCTGCCTACGACGACGTCCAGACGGGAGCTCGCATCGCGACAGCGGCGGCCGGCGCAATCGCGGTCGTCGCGCTGCTGCTCACGATGAGGGCACGCCCGATCGAGCAGACGCTCGGGTTGACGTTGCTCGCGACTGCGCTCGCGGCGCCCGTGCTCTACCCACAGTTCGTGTTGTGGTCGGTGGTGTGCCTCGCGTCGGCCACCGACCTCACGCGGCGCTGGTTGATCGACTGTCTGGTGGCGCTGTCGTGTGCCGCCTGCATCGCCACGCCGGACGGACTGGGCGAGGGCGGCGGTGACGTCGCTTCTCTGACCGGCATCGGGGTGATCGCGCTGGCCCTGGTCGCCGTCCTCTGGACGCGGCAGCGGCGCTCAGCGCGGACGGCTGATGATGCGGGCACCCCGACCCGGAATCGTCGTCACATTCCGCGCGCGTGGCCATTCCTCACGGCCCACCGGCGTGATGTCGACCCGCCGCATGACGACCTTCAGCACAGCCTTCGCTTCCACCATCGCGAGGGCGGCGCCTAGGCATCGCCGGATGCCGCCGCCGAACGGGATCCACGTCGCCGGCGGCGGGTTGCCCTCGAGGAAGCGTTCGGGACGGAACTCGTCCGGCGAGGGGAACACCGCCGAGCGGCGCTGGACCAGTTCGATCGACGGGAAGACGACGACGCCGGCGGGCAGGTCGTACCCGGCGACGGTGGCCGGCTTGTTCAGCCGCCGCGCCACTTCGCCGATCACCGGACGCAGCCGCATCGATTCCTTGATCACGGCCTCGAGGTAGTCATCGTCGTCGGCGTCCGCAGCCCGCTGAACCTTCGCCTGCAGCTCGGGCCGGCGCGCCAGATCATGGAACGTCCAAGCCAGCGTCGACGCGGTCGTCTCGTGCCCGGCGAGCAGCAGCGTGACGAGGTGGTCGCGCAGTTCCGCGTCGGTCTGGCTCGGATCCGCGACGAGCAGTTTCGACAGCACGTCGGTACGCCCGGCCAGATCGGTGACGGCACGGCGCTCGGCGATCTCGCGATAGAGCAGCGCGTCGGTCTTCTGCTTGACGTCGTTGAACCGCTTCCACGGCCCGATGTTGTCCAATCCCGGATAGAGCCAGCCAAGGAAGATGACCGGCCCGATGCGCACCAGTCGTTTGAGCAGCGGACGCATCTCCGCCAGGCGCGATTCGTCGCTGACCCCGAAGACGATGCGCAGGATCACCTCGAGGCTGATGTCGTTCATGTGCTGGTGCACGCCGAACGGTTGGTCGACCGGCCAGGACGCGACCGTGTCTTCGGCGAGCTGCTCGACGACCGTGCCCCAGCGGGCGATCGCCTCGCCGTGGAAGGCCGACATCACCCGTTTGCGCGCGGCCAGGTGCTTGGCCTCGTCGAGCAACAGCACGCTGTGCTCACCCATGATCGGGCCGAGGATCGCGTTGCCCTCGCCTGCATGGAAGACGTCGGCCGGTCCGGAGAAGACCTCACGAATGTGGTCGGGCCGGCTCAGCACGACCGCGTGCCCGGCCGGCGCGACGTGGATCGCGAACACGTCGCCGTACTTGCGCTGCCAGCGTGGCGCGAAGATCTTGCGTGCGCCCATGAACATCAGCGTCTGCGCGAAGGCCGGCCAGCGCGGGCCGTCCGGCAGGCGCATGGTGGTGGGCAGGTCGCGTCGGGTCACGAATCGCTCGGTGACTGCCATGCATGGTTTTATACATCCGTATAGGACGCTCGTCTAGCTAGACTTGGCGCCGTGGGTCACCGTGAACAGCTCCTGAGCGCTGCTCGGACGCTGCTCGAAAGCCAGGGCTACGCCCACATCACCGCGCGCGATCTCGTCGCCGAGTCGGGTACGAACCTGGCCAGCATCGGCTACCACTTCGGGTCGAAGGCCGCTCTGCTCAACCAGGCGATCGAGGACGCGTTCGCCGACTGGGCGCGGCAACTGGCGGATTTCGTGATGGCCGACCCGGCGGCGACACCCGTACAGCGCGCACTGACGACCTGGGTCGCGGTGCGCGACGCCCTGCCCGATCGCGGGCCGATGCTGCAGGCCTATGTCGAAGCGCTGGCGCAAGCCCAGCGGGAGCCGACCCTGCGCGCGCAGATCGCCGAGCACATGCAGGCCGTTCGGATGATGGTCGCCGAGCGGGCCGCCGAATCGCTGGGCGGCAACACCTCGCCCGACGATCCGCGCTGTCGGGCGGTCGCCTCGTTCGTGATCGCCGTGTGCGACGGGCTCGCCGTGCAATACCTGCTCGACCCCGACCGCGTGCCGGACGGCGACACGCTGATCGCCGGGCTTTCGATGATCTTCTCCGCCTCGTTCCCGGATCAGCCGGCCGAGGGGACGATCAGCGGGTTCCCCCGCTGATCTCGCGCACGGCGGGACGCACGTCGGCGAGGTAGACCGCGGCGATCACCACCGAGATCAGCGAGAAGATCCCGAGCGGGTCGAAGGCCAGCACGCTGAACAGCGCGCCGAGCACGAGCATCGCCAGCCACGCGGGCTTCGTCAGCTTGTCGACGGCCGGGAAGGCGGCGACCTTGCGAGTCAGGCAGTCGGCGAGCGCCCAGACGCGCAGCGCGAGCAAACCCCAGAACAGGATCCAGTCCGTGTACTGGTAAAGCTTGGCGACCACGAGCACAGGTCCAGAGTAATGACCGAACTCAAATGATGTCGGTGACAACGACGACTGCCCCGCCCGAGCGAACTCGGACGGGGCAGCGGTCTTGAAGCTGTGGTGCTCGATCAGCTGGTCAGCTGGTCGCCTTCTTGGCAGCGGTCTTCTTCGCCGCGGTGGTCTTCGCCGCGGTGGTCTTCTTGGCGGCCGTAGTCTTCTTGGCGGCAGGCCGTCTTCGTCGCAGCCGTCTTCTTCGCGGCCGTCTTCTTCGCGGCCGGACGCGTGCTGGCCGGCTTGCTGGCCTTCTTCGCGGCGGGCTTGCGGGCCGGCTTCGCGCCGATCCCGGTCAGCGACGACACGGGCTTGACGACGCGCTCGCTGACAGTGCCGACGACGGTGGTGACGACGGTGCCGGTGACCGACTCAGCGGTTGCGACGACCTTGGCGACGCGCTTGTCCGACTTCACGCTCCCGAACAGGCCCTCGGCGCGGTCGGTGACGCTGGCGCGGTACTGCTTGGCCTGCGCGAGGTAGGGCTCGACCGCGGTCTTGATGGCGTCGATGTTCAGCGTCTTCTCCGCCTGCGTGCGCAGATCGGTGACGGCGCCGCTCGCGCGGCTGGTGAGCTGGGTGACGTTGCTGCGCGCGGTGCCCGTGATGCCGTTGATCTGGGCCTGCGCCTGGCCGACGACCTGCTTGCCCTGCTCGAGAGCGGTGTCGGCGTAGCCACGGATGTCGTTGGTGATCGACATAGGTGTCCTCCTCATTGTGTTGTGGTGCTCGATGCGGTTGCGGTGTCGGAGCGTGTGGAGCGGGTCAGAACCCGGCTGCCTGCACGCCGGCCGTCCCGCTCTCGCGGCGGAACGACTCGTAGATCTCGACGAGTACCTGCTTCTGGCGCTCGCTCAGGCCGGTATCGGCCAGGATTGCGGCAACGACCTCGGGGTCGCCGTCGTGCGCTTCGAGAATCCCTGCACGCACGTACAGCTGCTCTGCCGAGATCCGTAAGCCCTTGGCGATCTGCTGCAGGATGTCGGCGCTGGGCTTACGAAGTCCGCGCTCGATCTGCGACAGGTAGGGGTTTGACACTCCGGCGAGCCGGGCCAATTGCCGCAGCGAAACCTGAGCCTGCTCACGCTGCTCACGGATGAACTCGCCGATCGCGGCACCGCCGCGCTTGGCTTGTTCTTTCGGTCCTGCGGTTATCACGCTTCCTATTCTCCTGAGTAGTGCTAACTATTGCAAGCAGCCAGCTAGCGACCTTCGTCACGTAGCGACCTGTCGAATCCGGCGTCGCCCGATCGACGTGTGCAGGAAGGAGCAGCATTGAGGAGAAAGGTCTGAATCATGCAAACGATCAATCTGGGTGCGACGGACGGCCTGCGGGCCATCGACTGGGACGTCGTCAAGCAAGCACTCGACACCGGATCAGCACCCGAGCCGGACGCACTGAACTCGCGGAGCACGTGGTTGACGACGATCAACGCCGACGGCAGTCCGCACACAACAGCCGTCGGGGCGATCTGGGTCGACGGAGCCTTCTGGTTCCAGACCGGCGCCGGCACCCGCAAGGGCCGCAACGTCGTGACCGATCCGCGCTGCTCGTTGGCATTGTCGGTCCGGGACGCCGACGTGGTCATCGCCGGACGGGCCGTGCGTCAGACCGAGCCGGACGCGCTGTCACGAGCCGTCGCCGCATGGGTCGCACAAGGGTGGCCTGTCGAGGTCGACGAAAGCGGCGAAGGCATCCGTGCGCCGTTCAACGCACCCTCGCAGGGACCCGCGCCGTGGCACGTCTACCGCATCGAGGCGACGTCGGCGACCGTCGTGTGGTCCGCCGAGCCCGGTGGCCTGACGCGATTCGTGTTCTGAGCCTGGGCGCTCAGCGCTGCCCGGAGCGATAGACGGCTTGGGCGTGCTCGAACAACCCGTCGACATCGCGCATCGCGACGGCGACCGCGACCGCGAGCGCTGCGAGCAACACCAGACCCGCCGCCAACGACAAGCGCGCAGGTCGCGGCGCGGGTGCGCTGAGCGCTCCGATCCGCGTGGCGACATCGCCAGCGCCCGCCGCGAGCACGACCGCCGGCCCGAGTCGTGCCGTCATCACCCGCGCGAGCGCAGTTGCAACGGTGGAGCGTGCCGAGACGGTGGCGGCGTCCTCGTCCGCCCAACGCTCGCAGGTCAGTTCGAGCGTCGCCGGGATGCGCCAGAGCAGCGGATTGGCCGCGCACGCGAGCGCGGCCACGCTCTGGTGCCAGTGATGCCCGCGGACCAGATGCGAGCGCTCGTGCGCGAGCAGCGCGCGACGCTGGCCGCCGTCCAGACTGCGCAGCAGGCCCGTGGTCACAACGATCCGGCCGGGACGCCCGGGCACGGCGAGCGCTTGTCGGAGCGAGAGGTCGACGACGGCGAGCTCGCCGCCTCGCGCGGGTAGCGCGGCCGCGATCCGGTGGGCGTGGACGAGCGCCCGGGCGCGGCGCGTGAAGGCGAGCAGGAAGCGCGCTGCCAGTGCGGTGAGCGTGACGCCGGCGAGGACACCGATCCAGATGGGCAGTCCCGTCTCGGAGTGCAGGACGGCGTTGGACCACTGGCCCTCTTCAGCGGCGGTGGGCACCTGCGCGCAGACGACGAGCGTCACGAGGCCGAGCGAGGCGCTCGAGGCGGCCGCCGCCACAAGCGCCCCGGTCGAGAGCAGCCAGGTCGCGACGGCAGGCGGCAGTCGGCGCGCGAGCGTGGGCGCCGTGAGCCCGAACACGGCCGACAGCGCGAGCGGCAACAGCACCCAGGTCGTCATCGTCCGGGCCGATCCGCGTCGTGGTCGGCGAGCAGTCCGGACAGGGTCTTGGCGTCCTCGGCGGTCAGCGCGCCGAGGAACTGCGACAGCACCGCTGCGTGGTCAGCGCCATGATCGAGCAGTTCCTGCATGCGGTGCGCGACGATGCCGGCGTCGTCCAGCACGGGGGTGTACGCATGCGCGCGTCCGACCGGCTCTCTTGTCACGACGCCCTTGGCGTGCAGTCTCGTCAAGATCGTCTGGACGGTTGTGTACGCCAGGTCGGCATCGACGGCGTCGGCGACCTGCGCCGGCGTGAGCGGCCCGTCGGCGGCCCACAACGCGGCCAGCACCTCGGACTCGAGGCTGCCTCTGGCTCGCCGTGATCCCACCGTCGCCTCCCGCCGGACGGGCTCGATGAGAGACCGCCTCGATCGAGCAACTCCTACAGAATAGTAGGTGTAATCTCCGACAAAGTTGTAGGAGTAAGCCGGTTTAACAGATCGCGAGGCCGCAGGCGTGCTCAGTTACTTCCAGGCCGCCGTCATCGGCGTACTGCAGGGCGTCACCGAACTGTTCCCCGTCTCGAGCCTCGGCCACTCGGTGCTCGTGCCCGCGCTGATCGGCGGCGACTGGAAGCAGCTGGTCACGCAGTCGGCGTCGCAGACCTCGGAGAACAGCCCGTACCTGACATTCATCGTCGCGCTGCACGTCGCGACGGCCATCGCACTCCTGATCTTCTTCCGGCGTGACTGGGTGCGCATCATCCGGGCGTTCTTCCGCACGGTGAAGCCGACGATCGCGGCGCGCCGCATCGTCGCGCGCGACAGCGACGAGCGGCTCGCCTGGCTGCTCGTCATCGCGACGATCCCGGTCGGGATCACTGGGCTGGTGCTCGAGCACACGTTCCGCACGCTGTTCGCCAAGCCGCTCGCGGCCGCGATCTTCTTGACGGTCAACGGGCTCATCCTGCTCGCGGGCGAGGTACTGCGGCGCCGAGCACCTGTTGACGACGCCGAAGCGGAGCACGAGCCTGTCGGTGCAGTCCCCGCAGACGGCACGTCCACGGTTCCGGCCCCGCCGGTGCTCGAACCGCAGACCCATCGTCCCGTGCGCCGCCTCGCCACCTTGTCATATCTCGAGGCGGCGATCATCGGGTTCTTCCAGACCTTCGCGCTGCTCGCGGGCATCTCGCGCTCCGGCATCTCGATGGTCGGCGGCCTCGCCCGCGGCCTGTCGCACCGCGACGCCGCGCGTTTCTCGTTCCTGCTCGCGACGCCGGTCATCCTCGCCGCCGGCGTGCTCAAACTGCCGACGCTCGCCGGCTCGGGCGGATCGCACATCCACGGCCAGGTGCTGCTCGGCGCGGTGCTCGCCGGCGTCGCCTCCTACATCTCGGTGCGGTGGCTGACCAAGTGGTTCGAGACCAAGACGCTGACGCCGTTCGCGATCTACAGCTTGGTCGCCGGCGTCATCTGCATCGTCGTCTTCGCCTGATCTCTCGGCCCGCCTGCTTCGTCAGCGGTGACACTGCTATTCGCTCGTCACGGAAGCCGGACGGAAGCTGCGCAGCCGCAGTGAGTTGGTCACGACGAACACGGAACTGAAGGCCATCGCTGCGCCGGCAATCAGCGGCGACAGCAGGCCGAACGCGGCGACCGGGATGAGCACGACGTTGTAGGCGAACGCCCAGAACAGGTTGCCCTTGATCGTCGCGAGCGTGCGCCGCGACAGTCGGATGGCGTCAGCCGCCGCGGTGAGGTCGCCGCGGACGAGCGTGATGTCGGCCGCTTCGATCGCGACGTCGGTGCCGGTGCCCATCGACAGCCCGAGGTCGGCGACAGCGAGCGCTGCCGCGTCGTTGACACCGTCGCCGACCATCGCCACGACGCGTCCCTGCGCCTGCAGCGCTTCGATCGTGTGCACCTTCTCGGCGGGGTGTACCTCGGCGACGACGTCATCGGCAGCGATGCCCACCTCGGCGGCGACGGCCAGCGCGGCGGCGCGGTTGTCGCCGGTGAGCAGGATCGGCTGCAACCCGAGCGCGCGCAGCTCGGCGATCGCCGCCCGGCTCGTCGGCTTGACCGAGTCACCCACGACGACGATCCCGCGGGCTCGTCCGTCCCAACCGACGGCGACGACGCTCGCACCGATCGCCTCTGCACGGCGCGCGCTCAGTTCTTCGTCGAGCGCCATGCCTTCCGCCGCGACAAATGCCGGCCGCCCGACGACGACGCGGCGCGCTTCGACGACGCCGACAACTCCGCGTCCGGCGTGGTTGGCGAAGTCGGCAACGGCCGGGAGGCTCCCACCGATGCGCTCGCGAGCCGCGGAAGCAACCGCGGTGGCGATCGGGTGTTCGCTCGCTGCCTCGAGCGCGCCGGCGTAGCGCAAGACGTCATCGACGCTCTCACCTGGCGACACGTGTACCGCGCGCACCGACATCGCGCCGGTCGTCACCGTCCCGGTCTTGTCGAGCACGATCGTGTCGACCCGACGGGTCGATTCGAGGACCTCGGGACCCTTGATCAGCAAACCGAACTGCGCACCGCGCCCGGTGCCGACGAGCAGCGCCGTCGGAGTAGCCAGCCCGAGCGCGCACGGGCACGCGATGATCACGACTGCGACGGCCGCCGTGAACGCGTGCACCGTTCCGGCGCCGACTGCGAGCGTCACGACGAGCGTGGCCAGCGCGAGCAGGAGGACGATCGGAACGAAGATCATCGAGATGCGATCAGCGAGGCGCTGGACCGGAGCCTTGCCGGTCTGGGCAGCGACGACGAGGCGTGAGATCTGCGCGAGCGTTGTGTCCGCGCCGACCCTCGTCGCGCGGACGAGCAGGCGCCCGCCTGCGTTGACTGTGGCGCCGGTGACCGCGTCACCGACAGCGACCTCGACCGGAATCGGTTCGCCGGTCAACAGCGACTGATCGATCGCCGATCGGCCGTCGGTGACGACGCCATCCGTCGCGATCTTCTCGCCGGGTCGCACGACGAAGCTGTCGCCCGGCATGAGTTGGTCGATCGGCAGGCGCGTCTCGACACCGTCGCGCAGCACGGCGACGTCCTTCGCGCCGAGTTCGAGCAGCGCCGCCATGGCGGCGCCGGAGCGACGCTTGGCGCGCAGTTCGAGATAGCGCCCGGCGAGCACGAAGACGACG
Organism: uncultured Actinomycetota bacterium; assembly: GCA_963757455.1. Classification (GTDB taxonomy): domain Bacteria; phylum Actinomycetota; class Actinomycetes; order Mycobacteriales; family Jatrophihabitantaceae; genus RYN-133. The sequence goes on along the minus strand of CAVWSE010000005.1, from coordinate 119,330 downwards.
ACGGCCGATGCGACTTCCAGATAGATCTGCGCTGCTGCATCGCCGCTGGACGCGGTGAGCTCGAACCGCATCCGCATCCCCGGCATGCCCGCGTCACCGAAGAAGAGCGCGTACAGCGACCAGCCGAACGCGGCGAGCGTGCCGAGGGAGACCAGAGTGTCCATCGTCGCTGCGCGGTGCCGCAGGTTCAGCCACGCAGCACGATGGAACGGCCAGCCGCCCCAGACGACGACGGGGGCTGCGAGCGTCAACGACAGCCACTGCCAGTTGTCGAACTGCGCGGCAGAGACCATCGCGAGCACGAGGACCGGCACGGTGAGCGCCGCCGATAGGACGAGCCGTTGTTGCAGGGTCGCCAGTTCCGGGTCGGCGACATCGTCGGTGCTGACCGGCTGCGGCAGTCGGGCTGCGTAGCCGGTCTGCTCGACCGTGGCCACCAGGTCGGCCGGACCGAGCTTGGCCGGGTCGTACGAGACGGTCGCCTTCTCCGTGGCGTAGTTGACCGACGCGCTCACCCCGTCCAGGCGGTTGAGCTTGCGTTCGATGCGCGCCGCGCAGGACGTGCAGGTCATGCCGTCCAGGGCGAGTTCGACCGTCGCGTCCATCGTGGATCAGTCCTGTGACGCGCTGCCGACGAGCTCGTAGCCGGCTTCGTCGACCGCCGCGTTGATCTGCTCGTGCGTGTAACCGGTCCCGGTGACGCTGACGCGACCGGACTCGAGATCGACGTGGACGGCGTCGACGCCGTCCACGTCGCCGACCTCGGCGGTTACCGCGTTGACGCAGTGCGCGCAGGTCATTCCGGCCACGATGTAGGTGTGTTCGGCCATGACTCGAACATACCCATTGGGGGTATTGGCTGCAAGTACCCCTAGGGGGTATCGTCACTGCCATGCACGGGTACACCGAGAACAAGGACGCCTATCTCAAGCGGATGCGCCGGATCGAAGGGCAAGTGCGCGGCATCGCGAAGATGATCGACGACGACAAGTACTGCATCGACGTCCTGACCCAGGTGTCCGCCGCGACGAAGGCGTTGCAGTCGGTAGCGCTCGGGCTCCTCGAGGAGCACATGGCCGGATGCGTCGTCGACGCGGCCCGCGCCGGCGGCAACGAGGCCGACGCCAAGGTCAAAGAGGCCTCCGACGCGATCGCGCGGCTCGTGCGCTCCTGACTCGTGCGATCCGCGCAAACCCCATTCGATTCGTTAGAGTCGATCACGTGACCACGCGGAAACCCGCGCGGATGACGTTTCCCGATTGGGTCGAAGCGCAGATTCGCGCGGCAGAGGACGCCGGCGCTTTCGAGAACCTGCCCGGCAAGGGGAAACCGATTCCGGGCCTGGGCCGCCCCCGCGACGACATGGCATGGATCGCCGACAAGTTGCGCTCCGAGCACGTCGACATCGCCGAAGTGCTCCCTCCGTCGCTCGCACTGGCCCGCGAGGTCGAGCGGCTGCCGGAACGGGTGGTACGGCTGCGCTCGGAGTCTCAGGTGCGCGAGTTGGTGGACGATCTGAACGCGCGCATCCGTCGGGCGCACCTCGCGCCACAGGTCGGGCCACCGATGAGGGTGGGCCGCGTGGACGTCGAGCAGGTGGTCGCCGACTGGCGAACCGCCCGTGCCGCGATGCGGCCGCCTGAGGCGCGTTCTGCGCCGCCGCAACAGCAGCGGCGGCGGTGGCTGGGCCGGCGCCGCAACCGGCCCTGAATCAGCGGTCGATCGACGCCGCGTTCCCAGCGACGGTGAGCTGGGTGTCGTCAGCCAGTGCCCGCTTGATCACCGCGAGCGCGATCGGCCCGAGTTCGTAGTGATGCACGGCCGTACCCAGGAAGCCCACCGTGCGTCCCCCGGCCTCGATCGGCGTACCGGGCGCCGGCAACTCGTCCGACTCGCCGGCCAGGTGCAGCAGGACGAGCCGACGCGGGGGCTTGCCGAGGTTGTGCACGCGCGCGACCGTCTCCTGCCCGCGATAACACCCCTTGTCGAGGTGAACGGCGGAGCCGATGAACCCGATCTCGTGCGGGATCGTGCGGTGATCGGTCTCGAAGCCGAGTCGCGGTTTGGCTGCTTCGACACGCGCGGCCTCGAAGGCCCAGATCCCGGCCGGCGCCGCGCCGGCCGCGACGAGTCGGTCGAGATAGTGCTCGCGCGAGTCGCGGGGAACGACAACGTCGGCAGCGTCTGGTCCGGGCCACGACATCCGACGCACGAAACCACCCGCGTCGATCGGAACAGCGTGGCCGGTCTCGGGCACAGGCAGGTCCGCGGCGGCAAGCACGGCCGCGCTGGCCGGCCCGACGAGGCTCAGCACTGCCCAGCTCGCGGACACGTCCACCGGTTCGACGCGCTTCAGGAAGCGCATCTTCTGCAAATAGTCGATCACCGCCGGAGCGGCACCCGGTTCGGTGTCGATCCAGACCGTGCCGTCAGCGCCACCACCGAGCTCGACGAGTTGCCAGTGCTGCTCGACGTGACCGTGCGGTGAGAGGACGAGCGACTCGGTCGCGTCGCCGTCGCCGAGATCGCTGACGTGCTGCGAGCAGATCGAATGCAACCAGGGCAGCCGGTCAGGGCCGCTCACCTGCACGACGTCGCGATTCGACCGGTCGACGACGCCCGCGCCGGTTGCCAGCGTGCGCTGTTCGCGCAACGGGTCACCGAAGTGCCACGGGATGGCGGCGTCGATGCCGGGAGCGGTGACGGTCATACCTGGTTCATCGTTCTGGCTCGGGGGTTTGTTCCGCACAGTCGGAGCAGCGGCCGAAGACTGTCAGGTGCGCGCGGTCGAGCCAGAAGCCACGTTCGTCGCGCAGGCGGCGCTCCAGGTCGTCGGCAAGTGCCGGTGGTGCATCGATGACCGATCCGCAGTCGTGACACACGACATGTACGTGGTCGTCCTCGGCCGGACGGTAGGCGGGCGCGCCGTGATCGAGGTGGGTATGCCGGACGATGCCGAGTTCCTCGAGCAGTTCGAGCGTCCGGTACACGGTCGTGAGGTCGATGTCGGGAACGCCTTCGAAGATCTCCTCGGGCGTGGCATGGCCCATGGTGCGCACCGCGTCCAGCACCCGGGCGCGCTGCGGGGTGACGCGCAGCCCTCGTGAGTGCAGCCGCTCCGCCAGGTCGGGACCGGTGACCGGCGCGTGATGGTGTCCGCTCACGAGACCATGGTAGGTAGGTTGAGCCCGTGACGCAGATGGTGCTCGCCGTACTCGGCCGGGGAATCGTCGATCCGGCCACACCCGTCATCAGCGCGGTCGATCCTGGGGTGACCCGCGGCGACGGGTGTTTCGAAGGAATCCGGGTGCTCACCGACCACGCCGGCACAAGCACCGCCGACAAACTCGATCGGCACATTGCGCGCATGACGAGCTCCTCGGCGGCCCTCGAGATCGCCTTCGACGAGACCGCCTGGCGCGATCTCGTCGCGCAGGCGTGCGCCGCGTGGACCACGCCGAGCGAGGCCGCGATGAAGCTCGTCCTCACTCGCGGCGTGAACGGAGTTCCAACAGGTTTCCTGACGATCACCGAACTCGACCCCGACTATGCACGGCAACGCACCGAGGGCATTCGCGTGGTCGTGGTGGACCGCGGCTATCCCGCGGACGCGTTTGCCGACGCGCCGTGGCTGCTCGGCGGGGTGAAGACGCTGTCGTACGCCGTGAACATGGCAGCGCAACGCGAGGCAGCGCGGCGCGGCGCCGAGGACGCCATGTTCGTCTCGGCCGACGGACACGTGCTCGAAACGCCGACCGGCTCGGTGGTCTGGGCGACCGGTCGCACCCTGCACACCACGCCCTTGGGCGCGACGGGCATCCTCGCCGGCACCACGCAGGCGCTCCTGTTCGAGCACGCCGCCGACGCCGGTTGGCAGACCCAGCACACGCTGGCCACCGTCGCCGAGCTGCATGACAGCGACGCGCTCTGGGTGATCAGCAGCGTGCGCGGCCCCGTCGAGGTGATCGAGCTTGCCGGCCACTCGCGCGAGCGGCGCCCGGACCTCGACGGCGAGATCAAGAAGCTCTGCGGGTTCTGAGCCAAACCCGTTGCCCGCGTTTGTGCCCTCGTCGTAACGTGGCAGTACACGAGAGAGGAGGTGGTCCGAAGTTGTATACCTGTTGGACACGTGAGGTGGCTGCCAGCTAGCCGCTAGACCAAGGACCAGCGTGGTTTGTCCGCGAGCCCTCTCTCGAGGCGGCGAGCAATACCAGGCAGCTACCCGGCCCCGAGCCGTCGGCCCGTCCAGCCGACCGCGTCACCGACGCGACCAGGCTCGGGGCCGAACCATGTCCGGATCAGATCAGGTGCACGAGCTTGTAGATCGGCCGGGCGGTCCAGGTGAGCATGCCCTGCTCGTCCAGGAAGGCCATGATCTTCTCGGCCATCCAGCGGCGGGTCTGCCGGTGATGCGGGTTGCGCCGCGCGACCCGGGCGGCCTGCTTGGGATCGAGCCCGACCTGCGCATACACCTGCGGATTGATCAGCGAACTCACCACGAACGCCGACACTGCGGCGGCAAGCGTGTTGTTCACCAGCTTCGCGACCGGCCCCATCCGCGGCATCAACCGCGCGACCTCCTCGCGGGCGAAGCGCACGTGGCGTGCCTCTTCGATGACGTGGATGCGGTTGACCATGCGCACGAGCGGATGGATCGACTCGTCGTTCATCGTGGCGCGCTGCAGTCGGTCGGTGATCTCTTCGGCAACGAGGACGGGCGCGAACAGCGTCGTGCCGCGGGCGGTCGCCTTGTAGACCCGCGCCAGGTGGTGCACGAACCGGTTCGGTCGGTAGGTCGGCGTGCCGATCCGCTCGAGCGCCTTGGCGAACATGATCACGTGCCGGGTCTCGTCGCCGACCTCGGTCAGCGCGTACTGCGTGTGCGGGCTCTGCGGATCCTGGTGATAGGCGTAGCGGGCCAGCAGCTGGATCAGGATGATCTCGAACCACAGGCCGGTGCCGGCGACGCTGGCGAGCTCGTGCTTCGACAGTTCGACGCGCTGCTCGTGGCTGAGTTCGTCCCACAGCGGCGTGCCGTAGAGCGAGACGCGCTCGAACGGCAAGAACGTGAGCCCGTCCAGGCCAGGCCCGTCGACCGGTGCGTCCCAGTCGATGTCGAGCTGCGGGTCGTAGGAGTTCTTCGACGACGAGCGCAACAGCCGGGTAGCGGTCTTGTCGCGGCTGTCGTGACCATTTTTGTCGTGAACGTTGTCGCGGACGGCGGTCATGGCGAGCACCCTTCGGGCGGGGAAGGTATGTGCCACAAGGTGTAGCACTAACTTCTACCGTTGACAAGCTGTCACATATAAATCGGCTAGGCTCACCCAATGACCACCGGCACTCGCGGCACCCACAGCGGCGCGCCCCGAACGCGTGACGGCCGCTCGACCCGGTGGGATCCGCATCGGCGCCGGCGGCGGGCCGCGATCATCCAAGCCGCGGTCGAGGCGATCGAGGCCCACGGCCCGGACGTCCTCACCGCCCAGATCGCCGAGCTCGCGGGCGTACCGCGCACGCACGTCTACCGGCACTTCGACGGCAAGCAGGCCCTCGACCTCGCGGTCTCGCGCCACGTCGCCCGGCAGATCGGCGAGACCATCCGTTCCGGGCTCGCCGCGACCGGATCGGCCCGCGCGATCATCGGCGGCGCGATCGACGAGCACCTGCGCTGGGTCGAGGCGCACCCGAACCTCTACCGCTTCCTCGCCCAGCATGCGTACGCCGTGGCCAACACCGGTTCACCGGCCGCCGACGACGCCAAGACCGCGTTTGCCGCCGAGCTGAGCGGGTTGCTCGAGCGCTACATGGCGATGTTCGACCTCGACACCTCACCGGCCGAGCGCGTGATCATCGGCGTGGTCGGCATGGTCGACGCCACGGCGGCGTGGTGGCTCGAGCACCCCGATGTGCCGCGGGCCGAGCTGACCGGTCAGCTGACCGAACAGACGTGGCTGATCATCGACCAGACCGCACGGGCCGCGGGCCTGCGACTCGACCTCGACGAACAGCTCCCGTCGCCGCCGTCCTGAGATCGCTCAAGCGCGCACGCGGGCGAGCTGCGCGTTCAGGTGCGGGGCCATCGGCCGTCCACCCGGCGCAAGTTCGCTGGCGTAGGCCAACACCTCGTCGACCAGCGCGTAGAGGCGCCGCTCGCCGTCGACCACCTTGGCCGTGGGCGTCCCCTGCGCGGACGTCGTGGCGATCTCCCAGCGCTGATCGCCGGCCAGCCCCGTGTAGACCAGCGCCTCGCCGGTGTTGGCTGCGAGCACGACCTCGAGGTCGTCCGGCCCGGCGCCGAGGCGCCAGAACCCGCACTCGCGCCAGGCCTGCCGCACGACCGCACCGCTCTCGTCGACCAGCCAGGCGCGCGATTCGTAGGCGAGGAACGGCCGGCCGTCGTGGACGAAGCTGACCTGCTGGCCGAACGCGAACTGTTCGCCGCTCGGCGCGATGCCGCTGCCCTGACCCGTCCATACCCCGACGAGCGGCAGGAGCGCGAGCAGCGAGTCGTGGATCGGCGCCCCGGCGCGCAGATCGGAAGTGTCGGGCTCGCTCACCGCCCGGAGACCACCTTCACCAGCAGATAGCCGCAGATCGCTGCGACCGCGATGAGCGCGCCAACGAGCACGACGAGGTAGCCGGTCTCCATGGGCGCCACCTTAACCACTTTTGGCGGCTGAACCCGATATCTCGGGCCCAACCGCCAAAAGCGTGTCAGGACAGGGTCAACGACGCCTCGACCAGGCCCGGGCCGGTCGCGGTCACGCTGCGGCGGCCCTTGCCGTCGCGGTGGAGCACCGAGAGCGTCCAGTCGCCCGGCGCGGCGAAGAAGCGGAAGTCGCCGGTCGCCGAGGTGACCACCTCGGCGGTGAACTCGCCCGTGCCGTCGAGCAGCCGGACGTAGGCGGCCGGCACGGGGTCATCGCCCTGCGAGACGACGCCGTAGATCACGGTCTCCTTCTCGAGGTCGACGCTTGCCGGCAGGGTGGGCGTCTGGGCGGGTGCGCCGCACATGTCAGACGTCCTTCTCGATCGGGACGCCGACCAGCGAGCCGTATTCGGTCCACGAGCCGTCGTAGTTCTTGACGTTCTGGTGGCCGAGCAGCTCGTGCAGGGCGAACCAGGTGTGGCTCGAGCGCTCACCGATGCGGCAGTAGGCGATCGTGTCGCGTCCGTCGTCGAGACCCTCGTCGGCGTAGAGCTTGCGCAGGTCGTCGTCGCTCTTGAACGTGCCGTCCTCGTTGGCCGCCTTCGACCACGGGACGTTCAGTGCGGTCGGGATGTGCCCGCCACGCTGCGACTGCTCCTGTGGAAGGTGCGCCGGCGCGAGCAGCTTGCCGCTGAACTCGTCGGGCGAACGGACGTCGACCAGGTTCTTCTTGCCGATCGCGTCGACCGTCTCGTCACGGAATGCGCGGATCGACAGATCCTGGTCCTGAGCTGTGTAGGAGGTCTTGTCGCGGCTGACCGTGTCCTTGGACAACTCGCGGCCGTCCAGCTCCCACTTCTTGCGGCCGCCGTCGAGCAGCTTGACGTCCTGGTGTCCGTAGAGCTTGAAGTACCAGTAGGCGTACGCGGCGAACCAGTTGTTGTTGCCGCCGTAGAGCACGACGGTGTCGTCGTTGCCGATGCCCTTGGTCGAGAGCAGCTGCTCGAACTGCTCCTTGTTGACGAAGTCGCGGCGGACCTGGTCCTGCAACTCGGTCTTCCAGTCGAGCTTGACGGCGCCGGGGATGTGGCCGCCGTCGTAGGCCGAGGTGTCCTCGTCGACCTCGACGAGCACGACACCCGGGGTGTTCAGGTTTTCCTCGGCCCAATCGGCCGAGACGAGCGCGTCAGCGCGGCTCATTTGTTGACTCCTTTGGTAGGAAAGATCGGGATGACTCTACAGCGCGCGGCATGCAGAGGATGTCGAAAGGCTGGTGGACCGCGTCAGCCCTGACACAGGCAGCTGCCCACACGGCACAGGTCGACCGTGCGGCGGGAGTGCAGGGCGATGCGCTTCATCCAGCGCTTCCCCGTCAGGCCCATGCGGACAGCCTAACCGCAGGCCGCGGGCGCCCTCCAGTCCGTTGGGACGACCGTCTCAGGGGGTGGGAACGCCTCGAAACACGACGGCCTGGGACGAGCCGGACACCTGCAGGCCGTCCGCGGTCGGGGTGAGCTGCTCGATGCGCAGTCCGTAGGGCAGCGGCGGCAGCGGCACCGCGAACTCGAGCGCCGGGATGAGCTGGCTCAACACGATGCGCGGGACGGCGAACCCGGCGACCGAGAGGTTGCGCACGCGCACCGAGACGCCGCCGTCCGCGCTGATCGATGTCACGGCCTCGCCGCTGACGCCGGCCACCTGGCCGATGCCGGGGACCGGGAGTCGCGCCGTCACGATGAGTTGCTCGTCGCGGTAGAAGAACCGCAGCCCGGGCACCCGGCTGACCCGGGCGAGTTCGCGGTAGGAGATGACCAGTTCGCCGTGCACGCGCTCGACCGGCAGTTCGCTCGCGCGGCGCCCGAGCAGGTCGCGCAGCGGCAGGTACGCGTTGGCCAGGTGCGCGTGCAGCTTCGTGCCACGCAGCGAGCCGAACTCGAGGTCGGTGGCCGACACCTCGACCCGGTGGTAGCGCCCGCGGATCGCCTGGGTCAGAAACGGCCGGCCGTGCACCCGCACGCGGGCCGCCCTGCCCAGCGGCGTCGACAGATAGTCCGAGGCGCGCCGTTCGGCCTCCGCGGCGAGGTACCGGTCGGCGGCGGCGATCAGGACGCCGAGCACCAGCACAGCGACGACGACCGCAGCGAGCACCAACCCGTCCACGACAAGTTCCTGTCAGCGGCTGATCGCGGCGCACAGCAGGAGCCCGACAGGGGCAACCAGTGCGAGCACGACGAGCGTTGAGAGGACCGGCCGCACGCGGCGCGCAAAACCGGCCTCGGCGAGCGGCGTGACGTGTTCGACATAGGCGATCCCGACAGCGAGCAGCCCGGCGAGCACGCCGAGCGCGGCACCGACGAACAGTCCGCGGCCGCCCTCGAAGTCGTGCGCATTGCGCAGCAGGAGATGCCCGACGGCCGCGGCCACAACGGTCGAGATCACGACACCGAACAGACCGCGCGGCACATCGGCGTCGAAGCGCGGCACAGCGGCGACCATGTCGGCGAAGTACCCCGCAGCGAGCGCAGCAGCGACCACGACCACGACGGCGAATGCCGCGTCACCGGTGAGCGCACCGGCCGGGAACTCGTGACGAAGCTGCAGTAACGCGGGCAGGCTCGCCTCGGCGACGACAAGCAACGCGATACCGCCGAGGGACGCACCCACCCGCACCCGACCCGCCCCCCGCAGCAGTTGGTGGACGAACATCACCGGCACGGCGAGGGCGAGCACGACCAGCATCGCGGCGAGGCGGCTGTGCGGCCACACCGATGCGGCGACGTCGACACCTGCAGCAGTCAAGGCGGCGACAACGAGCCCGCCGGTGCGGCCGGGGACGCGCACGACCTGCATCCAGGCGAACGCGAGCAACGCCTGCAGGGCGGCGATCGCGACGAGCAACTGCACCGCGCCGGTGCGCGCGGCCCAGGCGAGCACGGCGCCGATCAGTACGGCAACCGCGACGCTCCCGGAGAAGTTGTACCGATCTTCGTCGACCGTCCCGACCTCGTCCTCGGCGGCCATCGTCATCGTGTGCCCGCCGCTGCGGACAGTGCGGCGCGGACCCATTCGACGATGCGCTCGATCAGCTCCAGCGAGGTAGCGCTCTCGGCGTGACGCATGCCCGGCTCGATCCACACGTTTGCTTCCGGCGCCGCGTCCTGCAGCAGCTGGGCGTGCGGCAACGGGAAGTAGTGGTCGGCGTCGCCGTGGACGACGAGCAGTGGTGTCGGGGCGATCCGTCCGGCGACTTCGTGCGGTGCCTCAGGGACGGGATCCCAACCCTTGGCGGCCATGCGGGTGTGGCGGGTGAGGCGCAGGACCGCGTGACCCGTCCGGGTCTCGCACAGCCAGTGCACGACCCGCATCGGACGGGTGCCGCGCTCGTACCACTTGCCGGGCGAGGAGATGCTCACGACGGCGTCGGCATCGCCACCGAGGCCGGCATAGCGCAGCACCGCGGAACCGCCCATCGACCAGCCCAGCACCGCGACGTGCCGGTAGCCGTGGGCGCGCAGCCAGGCAACGGCTGCGGCGACGTCGTGGATCTCGGCGGCACCGACCGTGCTGCGGCCCGCGCTACGGCCGTGGCCACGAAAATCGATCGCGAGCACACCCACGCCATGGCCGGCGAGCGCCCGGCTGATGGCCACCACGTCCTCGCTGCGCGACGATCCGGTGAAACCGTGGGCAACGACACATCCCACGTCGCGCAGGCCCGGATCCCAGTGCCGAGAGTGCAGCCGCACGCCGTCTGCCGTGTGTAACGGCACGTCCCGGGCCACGATCACGGCGATATTGTCTCAACAGCACTAATCGGTGGCAGCCGCGCGTGCCGAAACCGGCTGGAAACAAACGTCGGGCAGGGTTTTGCGTGGACGTGACCTACCCGAATCACGACACACCGAGCCGACCTCGAGCGGAGGCACTGGATGGATCTCATCCTTCTGACGGCAGCCCGCCAGCAGTCAACCGCTGAAATCCTGCCGGCGCTCGGTCTGCTGCCGCACCGCGTGACCGTGCTCCCGCTGGACGCAGCGGCCCTGGTCGACCGTCCGCTCGGCGATGCGATCCTGCTCGACGCCCGTCGTGATCTCGCGTCGGCACGCAGCTTCACGCGGGTGCTGGCCGCGGTCGGTGTCACCACCCCGATCATCGGCGTACTGACCGAGGGTGGCCTGATCGCCCTCTCGGCGGAATGGACCGTCGACGACATCGTGCTCGACACAGCCGGCCCGGCTGAGCTCGACGCGCGGCTGCGACTGGCCGTCGACCGCCGCGCTGCGGCCAGTGACCCGACGCCGGAACAGGTCGACATCGGCGACCTCACCATCGACGAGTCGACCTACTCGGCGCGACTGTCGGGAACCGCGCTCGACCTCACCTACAAGGAGTTCGAGCTGCTGAAGTTCCTCGCGCAACACCCCGGGCGGGTCTTCAGCCGCTCGCACCTGGTGCAGGAGGTGTGGGGCTACGACTACTTCGGCGGCACGCGCACCGTCGACGTCCACGTGCGGCGGTTGCGCGCGAAGCTCGGCCCCGAGCACGAGCAGATGATCGGAACCGTGCGCAACGTCGGGTACAAGTTCGTGCGGCCGGCGGGCGAGCCCGCGCCTCGCACGCAGTCGACTCGCAGCTCAGCCGTGCGCGCCTGACCTCGAGCGATACGTTGGCGCTGTGTCAGCGCCCGTTGCGTTCCTCCGCCCGGCCGTGCCCGATGCCGCGCAGCAGGCCGGCATCCATGCTCTGATCGCCAAGGTTGCCGACGAGGACGGCCGCGACCCTCTTTCGGACCAAGCGCTCACGCGACTCACGTCCGACGCGGTCGAGCACGTCGTCGCGACCCGTGACGACGCCGTCATCGGCTACGCCCAGCTCGACGGTGACTCGCTCGAGATCGTCGCCGAGCGCGATGCGGTCGGGCCGCTGCTGGACATCTTCACTGGCCGCCGCCTCCTGGTGTGGTCACATGGCCGGACGTCCCGGCTGCCGGACGAGCTCGAGGCGCACGGGTTCACTGTGGCGCGCGAACTGCACCAGCTGCGTCGCCCGCTCTCGGACACGATCGACGTGCCGCCGACACCGGCTGGTGTCGACATCCGGCCCTTCGCGATCGGGACGGACGAGGACGCCTGGGTGGCGATCAACGCGGCGGCATTCGTCCACCATCCCGAGCAGGGCACGTGGACGCGCGCCGACCTAGAAGCACGCGAGCAGGACGCATGGTTCGATCCGTCAGGATTCCTGATGGCCTGGCGCGACGAAGACCTGATCGGCTTCCACTGGACGAAGGTCCACCCGGACGGCGCGGGAGAGGTGTACGTCCTCGCGGTGGCGCCACAGGCGCAAGGGCTCGGCCTCGGCCTCGTGTTGCTGCAGCGCGGCCTGGCCTATCTGCGCGAACGAGGTTGTCCGGAGGCACTGCTCTACGTCGACGGCGACAACACCGCCGCGATGCGGCTCTACGAGCGCAACGGGTTCCGGCGTCACGACCTCGATGTGCAGTGGGCGGCGCCGGTCTAGGCGGTGCGCCTAGTCGAACTCCGCGTCCGGGACGGTGTCGAACACGTAGCCGATCCCACGCACCGTCCGCAGATGGTTCGCGCCCTGCCACCGATCGAGCTTCTTGCGCAACCGCAGCATGTGCACCGCGACCGTGCCGGGGTCACCGGTGAACTGCGAGCCCCACAACGTGGCGAGGATCGTCGTGCTCGGCACGACATGATCCGCGTTCGCCATCATCAGCTCGAGCAGGCGGAATTCCTGCAACGCGAGCACGACTCCGTGCCCGCCGACAGTCACCCGATGCGCGGCCCGATCCAGAACTACGTGACCTGCCTGGAGCCGATCCGGGAGTTCGGCTGCTTGGCTCATCGATCGTTCACACCACCGCGCGCGGCCGCTTGCCGGTGACGATGAATATGGTGTGTCGCGCCACTGCGACCGCGTGGTCGGCGTAGCGCTCGTAGTAGCGCCCGAGGAGCGTCATGTCGATGGCTGCCTCCGTGCCGCGTGTCCAGTTCGGCGACAACACGACGGTGAACAGCTTGCGCCGGAGCGCGTCCATCGAGTCGTCCTCCTGCTCGATCGCTTGCGCGAGCGCGATATCGCGACCGTCGACGACGTCGGCGACCTTCTGGACGAGCGAGGCTGCCACCTCGCCCATCTGCGAGATGATGTCGCGCGCCTCCGGCGGCACGGCGGTTTCCGGGTATCGCAGCCGCGCGATCTTGGCGACGTGGAGCGCGAGGTCGCCCATCCGCTCGAGGTCCGCGGCCAGGTGGATCGTGCTGATCAGCACGCGAAGATCGGTGGCGACCGGTTGTTGCTGAGCGATCAGCTGGAACGTGCGGTCCTCGAGGTCCGTTCGCAATGCGTCGACGCGACGGTCGTCGGCGATGACCTGGTCGGCGAGTGCCAGGTTCGCATCGAGCAGCGCCTGCGTGCCGCGTTCCATGGCCACGGCAACCAGGTGCGTCATCTCGATGACGCGATTGCCGATGTCGTCGAGTTCGTCGTGAAAGATGTCGCGCATATGGTTCGGAGCTCCCTCTGTCGTTGGCGGGGCTGTCAGTGCCAGATGGTTGTCGTGATCAGCCGAAACGTCCCGAGATGTAGTCCTCGGTGCGCTTGTCAGTCGGATTCGAGAAGATCTTCTGCGTGTTGTCCATCTCGACCAGCTGACCAGGCTTACCGATCCCGGCAAGATTGAAGAACGCGGTGCGCTCGGAGACCCGCGCGGCCTGCTGCATGTTGTGCGTGACGATCACGATCGTGTACTGCTGCTTCAGTTCCTGGATCAGGTCCTCGATCGCAAGCGTCGAGATCGGGTCGAGCGCCGAGCACGGCTCGTCCATCAGCAACACCTGCGGCTCGACCGCGATCGCGCGTGCGATGCACAGGCGCTGCTGCTGTCCACCCGACAGGCCCGCGCCCGGCTTGTCGAGACGGTTGCGCACCTCTTCCCACAAGTTGGCGCCCCGCAAGGCCTTCTCGACGACGCCGTCCAGCTCGCGCTTGCTGCGCTTACCGGTCAGCTTGAGCCCGGCTGCGACGTTGTCGTAGATCGACATCGTCGGGAACGGGTTGGGCCGTTGGAAGACCATGCCGATCGTGCGGCGGACGTTCACGGGGTCGACGTTGTCGGCGTAGATGTTGTCGCCGTCGAGCAGGACGTCACCCTCGACGCGGGCGCCGGCGATCACCTCGTGCATGCGGTTCAACGTCCGGAGCACGGTCGACTTGCCGCATCCGGACGGGCCGATGAACGCCGTCACCGAGCGTGGCTCGATCGTGAAGTTGACTTCGCTGACAGCGAGGAACTTGCCGTAATAGACGTTGAGGTTGTTGGCATCGATGCGCTTGGCCATCGTCGTATCCCTACTTCGCTACCTTGTTGAACCGCCCGATGAAGCGGGCGATGAGAGTCAGTGCCAACACCAGGACGATCAGCGTCAACGCCGCGCCCCACAAACGATCCGGTGCGTAGTTCGCCACCGCCCCGTAGACCTTGTTGCCCTGAGCATCGAGGTGATACGGCCGCGCCCCGGACGCAGTCGTGTTGAAGTTCAGGAACTCCTTGCGGATCATCGTCGGCAGCGCGCCCTGGAATCCGTTGAACGGGTTGGCGTTCATGCCGTCGGCGTAGCCGACGAGGATCAGCAGCGGAGCAGTCTCACCGGCCACGCGGGCGATGCCGAGGATGACGCCGGTGATCAGACCGGTGAAGGCGGTCGGGATGACCACCTTCGTGATCGTCTTCCACTTGGGGACACCGAGCGCGTAGGACGCCTCACGCAACTCGTTGGGCACCAGCCGGAGGATCTCTTCGCTCGACCGCACGATCACCGGGACCATCAGGATCACCAACGCGAGCGACACGAGGAAGCCGTACAGCTGGTTCTGGCCCAGCGTCTGCACCATCAGGGCGTAGATGAACAGAGCCGCGACGATCGACGGAATGCCCGTCAGGATGTCGACCATGAACGTCGCCGTCTTGGCCAACCGTCCCTTCGCCCCGTACTCGACGAGATACACGGCCACGAGCAGCCCGATCGGCACCGAAATGATCGTGCACAGTCCTACCTGCTCGAGCGTGCCGACGATCGCGTGCAGCGCACCGCCGCCGGGAGTGGTGTTGAGCTGATTGGCCTGCGTCTCGGTCCACCAGGACGCGTGCAGCACCGCGCTCAAACCGTTGCTGAGGACGGTCCAGAGCACCCACACGAGTGGGACGAGCGCGATCAGGAAGCACCCGTACGCGAACACCGTCGCCAGGTTGTTCTTGAACCGACGCTTGCCCGAGGCACGCGCGAAGGCGGTGTTCGGCTGCCTCGTGTCGACCGCGGTCATCGGAATTCCTTCCGTCGGTTGACGATCGCCCGGGCGAGCCCGTTCACGATGAAGGTCAGCACGAACAGGGTGAGGCCGGCGGCGAGGTACGGGCCGGGATGCTGGCCGAACCCGTCAAGGCTGCCGGCGATCTTCGATGCGAAGGTCTCGCCGCCGTTGAACAAGAGACGGGTTGAACTTGGCCACCTTGCCCAGGATGAACAGCACGGCGATCGTCTCGCCGAGCGCACGCCCCAGGCCGAGCATCGCGCCGCTGATCACACCGGGGCGGCCGTAGGGCAGCACCGCCATCCGGATCATTTCCCAGCGCGTGGCGCCGAGTGCCAGCGCGGCTTCCTTGTTCTCGGTCGGCGTCCGGTCGAAGACGTCGCGCGCGATGGCAGTGATGATCGGCAGGATCATCACGGTGAGCACGACGGCCGCGTCGAACACGGTCTTGGTGTCGTAGAGGGGCTTGAACAGCGGGATCCAGCTCAGGTGCTCCAGCGCGTGCTGGATCGGGCTGCAGCTTCGGCGCCAGGATGAACGCTCCCCAGGCGCCGTAGATGATCGACGGGATCGCCGCGAGCAGGTCGATCAGAGCGGCAGTCGGCCTCGCGAGCCGCTTCGGCGCGTACTGCGTCAGGAACAGCGCGATGCCCACGGCGATCGGGACGGCGATGATCAGTGCGACGAGCGACATCAGCACGGTCGTGTACGTCAGATAGGCGATGCCGAAGCGCAGGTCGTTGCTGCTGACGCTCCATTGCGTCGAGAAGAAGAAGTTCGCCTTGTCGTCGATGATCGACGGGACTGACTTGACGAGCAGGAACGTCGCGATGAGCACGACGAGGGCGATGACGAGCGCGGCAGAACCGGAGGTGAGCCAGGCGAAGATTCGATCACCACGGCGCGAGTTCGCCGGGCCGGTCGAAATGCCCGGCGAGTCGTCCGGGGTGCCGACGGTTGTGCGATCCGGCCCGTCGCCGCTCGGTGGCGTCGCAGCAGGCTCGGGCGCTGTACTGGTTTCGGAGCTGGCCGCTGCGCCGACGTCGAATCGAAGGAGGCGGTCGTCGTCCGGCTTGTCGTCGATCGGGGTGCCCTTCTGCGGGTCGACTCCGGTGGTTCGGTCGGTCATGGCGAGGTCCTCTGGCAGGACGTGCGTTCTGCGGCCGATCCGCCGGGCATCACACGATGCCCGGCGGATCGCTAGGGAGCGTGGTGCGCGATCAGCTGATCGAGTCGACCGACGCCTTTACCTTTGCCAGCAGCGCCGAGGGGAGCGGCGCGTAGCCCTTCTGAGGGAGCAAGGCCTGGCCGTCACCTGACGTGTACTGCAAGAAGCTCTTGATGAGCCCGACCTTGCCGGCGTCGCTCCCGCTGTACTTGGAGCAGACGATCTCGTAGGTGACCAGGATCAGCGGGTAAGCGCCCGCCGTCTTCTGCGCGTAGTCGATGCTCAGGCTGAGGTCCATGCCCTTGCCGACGACCTTTGCAGTGCCGGCAGCCTTGGAGGCGCTGGCGATGCTCAGCGCGACCGGGCCGCCGCCGTTGTCGAGCTCCGCGGTCGGCAGGGAGGCGTTGACCGCGTAGGAGTACTCGACGTAGGTGATGCTGTTGTCGGTCGAGCTGACCGACTGGGTGACGCCCTGCGAGCCGTTGGACCCCTGGCCGGCGAAGCCCGCCTTCGAGGAGTCCTTGTCGGGCTCTGAGGTGAACACTGTCGGCGCGTTCGCCGCGAGGTACTTCTCGAAGTTCTTCGTCGTACCCGAGGAGTCCGAGCGGTAGAACGAGCGAGATCTTCGCCGCCGGGAGGTTCGCACCCGAGTTCAGCGCCTTGATCGCCGGGTCGTTCCACATCGTGATCTTGCCGAGGAAGATCTTGGCAAGCACCGTCGCCGTTCAGGACGAGCTTGTTGACGCCCTTGACGTTGTAGGCGATCGCGATCGGGCCGACGACCATCGGGATGTCGAGCGCGGTGCTGCCGCAACGCTTCGCAGCGGCCTGCGGCTCGCCGGCGGTCGGGTCGAGCGCCGCGTCCGAGCCGGCGAAGTCGAGCGAGCCCTGGTTGAAGGCCGTGACGCCGTCGCCGGAGCTGGTCGGCGAGTAGTTGATCGTGGCGCCGCACTTCTGGTCGTACGCGCTGCGCCACGCGTCCATGGCGTTGGCCTGCGCGGTCGAGCCGGCGGCGTTGAGCGTGCCCGAGGCGCAGCCGGCGTTGCCGCCCCCGGTCGAGCCGGAGGTGCTGCCGCCGCCGCCGTTTGAGCCCGAGCTGTGGTCGTGCCGCCGCCGCTGGAGCCACAGGCGGCCAGAGCGACCGACCCGGCTGCAATCAGCGCAGCGATTGAAACAAGGCGAATACGCCTCACTACGTCACCGTCCTTGACTGGTGTCGATTTTGTTCTGTCGACTCGGACGGTAGGGACGCATTGCTACCTGTTGCTGACTCACGAATGAACGCAATATGAACGGGACGTCAGGATCAGGCAACGGGCCTCGATCGGCTCACCACGGAGTAAGCTCCGCCCTATTGATCGTCGGTCAATAAGGAGCGAGATGCCAGATTTCGACGTTCTTGTCATCGGTTCGGGATTCGGTGGCAGCGTCACGGCCCTACGCCTGTCCGAGAAGGGCTACCGGGTCGGTGTGCTCGAGGCCGGGCGTCGGTTCACCGACGAGACGCTGCCCAAGAACTCGTGGCACCTGCGCGATTTCATCTGGGCGCCGAAGCTCGGCTGCACCGGCATCCAGCGCATCCACGTCCTCAAGGACTGCCTCATCCTGGCCGGCGCCGGCGTCGGTGGCGGCTCGCTGAACTACGCCAACACGCTGTACGAGCCACCGCAGCCGTTCTACGACGATCCGCAGTGGGCGCACATCACCGATTGGCGCGCCGAGCTCGCGCCGCACTACGAGCAGGCGAAGCGGATGCTCGGAGTCGTCACCTATCCCGGCGACACCCCCAGCGACCGCGAGATGCGGCGGCTGGCCGATCAGTTCGGCGTCGGGCAGACGTTCCGCAAGACACCCGTCGGCGTGTTCTTCGGACGCGACGGCGCCCTCGAACCGGGTGCAACCGTCCCGGATCCGTATTTCGGCGGCGCGGGCCCCGACCGGACGGGCTGCACCGACTGCGGTGAATGCATGACCGGGTGCCGACACGGCGCGAAGAACACGTTGGTCAAGAACTATCTGGCGCTCGCCGAGGGAGCCGGGGCCGTCGTTCACCCGCTGACGACAGTGACCGGCGTACGCCCGATGCGGGGCGGCGGCTACGCAGTCGACACGGTGCGCACGGGGAAGCTGTTCTCCCGCCGCGCTGACCGCACATTCACCGCCGATCAGGTCGTGTTCGCCGCGGGCACGTACAACACGCAGAAGTTGCTGCATTCGCTGCGCGCGACGACGCTGCCGAAGATCTCGTCGCGGCTGGGGTATCTCACCCGCACGAACTCGGAATCGCTGCTCGGCGTGCGCATCGACAAGCCCACGGCGGATTACACGAAGGGCGTCGCGATCACCTCGTCCTGGCATCCGGACGAGAACACGCACATCGAGCCCTGCCGCTACGGCAAGGGCAGCAATGCCATGGGCCTGCTGAACACGATCATGACCGACGGCGGCACGCGGCGGCAGCGCTGGCTGCAGTTCCTGAAGACGCTGCTGCGGACGCCGTCGCTCGCCCGGATGCTGGTGCCGCGGCGCTGGTCGGAGCGGGTGATCATCCTGCTGGTGATGCAGTCGTTGAACAACTCGATCACAGTGCTGCGCAAGCGCACCCGGCTCGGGTTCGCGCGCCTCACCTCGGTGCAGGGCGAGGGCGAGCCGAACCCGACGTGGATCCCGGCAGCCAACCGGGCCGCCGAGCAGCTCGCCGAAAATGTCGGTGGCACCCCGGGTGGCACGTGGGGCGACCTGATGAACATCCCGATGACCGCGCACTTCATCGGCGGCTGCGCGATCGGTGACTCCCCGCACAGCGGCGTCATCGACGCCTATCACCGCCTCTACGGCTACGACGGGCTGCACGTCATCGACGGGTCGACGCTGTCGGCGAACCTCGGCGTCAACCCGTCCCTGTCGATCACGGCGCAGGCCGAACGGGCGACCGCGCTGTGGCCGAACAAGGGCGAGACCGAACAGCGGCCGTTGATCGGTGCGGGCTACCAGCGGCTCGACCCCATCGCGCCCGTGCGTCCGGCGGTCCCCGAGTCGGCACCGGCCGCGTTACGCACGGTGAAGCTGGGAATGCCGCGACATTCGTAGCGCCTGAAAGCGCAACCTTCGGGCGACTGAGTCGTTCTTGGTGTTGAGCGCGCGTCCTGTCCGGTAGGACGCCCGCCGACGATCCAGGAGGACCGAATGCTCGAGCCCCGTCGCCGCCGCTCTCGTGCCGTCCGGGCGGTTGCCGCATCCGTGGCCGTCAGTCTCGGAGTCGGCATCGCGCTGATGGACTCGGCAGCCCCTGCGGCTGCCGACACCCCGCGCGCGCAGGCCGTCGGACGATTCCTCGACGGTGCGGCCGGCGGGACGCCGCTCCAGTCGGTCGTCGACCTGAAGGACGCGCGGGCCACGAACCCCGGCACGGTTTCGGACCAGAACCCGTTCGACGTCGTCGTCGGTGGGCAGGGCGACATCCCGCTCAGCCACAAGCTGCAGCTGCCGGGCAGCGGCAACGCGTTCCACGTCGGTGCTGCCAACCAGGTCGCCGCGGCTCGGTCCAACGGCTACTCCCTCGGCGCGGCCGGCGCGGTGGGCAACCAGGGCGGCATCTCCGCGGGCGGTCAGGGCGGCACGCCCTCGAACGCGACGTTCGACCTCTCGGCTGCATCGTTCCCGTCGACCCCGCTGCCGCTTCCCGGCGGTGGAGGCGCGGCTGCGCTCGGCGGGCTGCACCGCGTCGATCGGCGCGGTGTTCGCGCGGGCGCACACCCCACCGGGCGTCGGTGTCGCCGGCGACACGCGCTACGGCATCGGCAGCCTGACGCCTGACGCTCGCCTCCCCCGCGCTCGGTGGCGTGCTGAAGCAGCTCGCGTACCGCGCTCGATCCGCCAGCCGGTCTGCCCAGCGGCGTGCCCGGGTCCGCCGCCGAACGCCTGCTCGTTCAAGACCCAGGCGCTGACCACCATCACGCTCGCCGGCGGCGCGATCACGATCGACCCGACCACCGGCTCGATCACGATCGACGTCGCGGCGTTGCTGCGCACGCTGGGCGTCGAACCTCAACGCGCTGCCCGCCAACACCGACCTGCTTGCCTACGTGCTCAACTACCTGGGCAGCGCGAAGGGTCTGTCCGCCGGCCTGCAGGACGCGCTGTCACAACACCTTCGCCGCGCAGAAGCAGAACTTCGTCGATTGCGCTACCGCGATCGCGAACAGGTTCCCGACGTCGGCACGGTTGCTCCAGACCTTCTTCGACGCAGCTCACGACTGGTCAGACAGCAGCTGACTGACGCGCATCAACGGCGCGATCGCCAAGATCGGCAGCGCCGGCGGCAAGCACCCCTTCGCGCCGCTGGTCAACGGGCTCAAGCAGGCGCTGCAGATCGGCGTCAACGTCCAGCCGAACGGCCCGCGCGGAACGTACGCCAGCCCGCTCAAGGCCACTCCGGACCAGGCGACGCCGGTCGTCGCCGGACAGACCATCGTCCGCGCGATCGAGATCGATTTCGGCGGTGGGCAGGGTGCGAGCGTGGCGCTGGCCAACGCGGCCGCCGGCCCGTCGAGCCAGCCCGCTCCCCCGCCGGCACCGGCGACGAGCGGCGCGGTGAAGCACGACCACCGCATCCCCACCGGCATCCCGGCCGGACAGGGTCCGATCGGTGGCGGCTCGCCGCAACTGCCGACTGTTCTGCTCCTGATCGGCCTCGTCCTGGCAGCCGCCGGTGGCGCAAGCGGATTGATCTGGAAGCTGCGCCCGCACCGGCACTGAGAGTCGCCAGAGACCTGTCTGCAGCGTTATACAAACGTGGACTGACAGGTATTCTTGGCCTCGAGGAGGCGTTGTATGCCGGGGGGCGCCGAGAATCGATTATCAGCACGCGTTGCCGACGTGTGGGGCCACTTTGCGCCCGAGGTCTTGTGCCTGTCGATCGTCGGCGCGGTGCTGATCGGGCTGCGCCCGCCTGCGAACGCGCTGATGGTGACCGCGCCTGTTGCGCTCATGACGATCGTGGTCGCCAGTTGGCTGTTGATGCGGCGCCACGACCGGCGCCTGTGCGAACAATGCATGTCCTCGATGCCGTTGAACGCAGCCGAGAAAGCCGTCAAGTACCAGCGCCGGTTCTGGATGGCGCACACCGGCTCGGAGCGGCGGTTCCTGATCCCGTATCTCGCGGTGCTGATCGGCTCGAACTTCTTTCCGGGCACCTGGGGACGCATCGCCTGGGCCGCCATCCAGCTGACGATGATCTATCTGATCCTGAGTTACGTCGCGCACCGCCGATTCCAGCCGTGGTGCCCGTGGTGCAGTTCCGGTGGCGGCGGTAGCGAGCGCGAGGACGACACCACCCCGCCGCCGCTGCCCGACAACGACCGCGAACTCGTCTGACGGTCAGTCGTCCGCGCCGGCCAGCGCTTGCACGACGCGGGACGGGCTGGGCCGGCCGAGCTGTTCGGCCATCCAGCGGCTGGTCGCGACGAGCGATTCGAGATTGACGCCGGTGTCGATGCCGAGGCCGTCGAGCATCCAGACGAGGTCTTCGGTGGCGAGATTGCCGGTGGCGTTCTTCGCGTAGGGGCAGCCGCCGAGGCCGCCGGCCGACGCGTCCACGGTCGTGATGCCCGCGCGCAACGCGGCGAGCGTGTTCGCCAACGCCTGGCCGTAGGTGTCGTGGAAATGGACCGCCAGCCGATCGGCGCCGACGCCGCGCTCGGCGAAGGCCGCAAGCAGCGCGGTGACATGTCCGGCCGTCGCGACGCCGATGGTGTCGCCGAGCGAGAGTTGCGAGCAGCCCAGCTCGAGCAGCCGTGCGCCGACGTCGACGACCTGGTCGATCGGGACGTCGCCCTCCCACGGGTCGCCGAAGCACATCGACACGTAGGCACGGACGTCGAGGCCGGCCTCGCCGGCGCGCGCAACGACCGGGGCGAACATATCGATCGACTCGGCGACGGTGCGGTTCAGATTGCGCTTGGCGAACGACTCGGTCGCGCTGCCGAAGATCGCGATCTCGGTGATGCCGTGCTCGAGGGCCCGGTCGAGACCGCGTTCGTTGGGGACCAGCACCGGATAGCGAACGCCGTCGCGACGCGCGAGTCGCTCGATCAGCTCTTCGGCGTCGGCGAGCTGCGGCACCCACTTCGGGTGGACGAAGCTGGTCGCCTCGATCGTTCGGAGCCCTGCGTCGGCAAGGCGGTCGATGAACTCGACCTTGACCTCGACGGGCACGATCGCTGCCTCGTTCTGCAGCCCGTCCCGTGGCCCGACCTCGTGGATCGTGACCGCCGTGGGCAGTCCCGGCTCGGCGACGCGCTGCGGTGCTCTCACGCTCCCATTATCGGCGATGATCGAGGGATGGGTGCAGTCGCTCGGACCAGCGTGCCGGCAGGCGTCGATCGCGGCTTCGCGGGCGACTACGCGTCGGCGTTCGCCCGCACCTCCGAGTCCGAAGTCACGGCCCGCAGGTGGGCCGGCGCGATCCTCGAAGAAGCGCCGTCCTGGGTCCGATGGCTGCTGCGCGTCGGCTGGCGATTCGGATTGGGCCTGGACGTCGGCCGCGCCGACGCGCCGGACACCGTCCTCGGCATGCCTGTCATCAGCGAGGCCGACGACGCCGTCGTCTGCGAGATGAGCTCGCCGCTGCTGATCGCCCGCAACGTGTTCGTGCTGGATCGCGGGCGGATCGTGTGGGTCGCGACGGTTCGGTTCCGGACGCGACTCGGCCGCGTGCTCTGGACGGCCGCGACGCCGCTCCATCACCTGATGGTGCCCTGGCTGTTGCGCCGCGCCCGGCCGTTGCGACGCGGCCAGGACGGGTAAGACCGCCTCATGGCGTCCTATTCGGTGAACAGCGCAGCCGTCGACCACGCCCGAGCACTGATCGACGCGCGGCAGTACGTCCTCGACAGCGACTGGGGCGACGTGCAACCGGACGCCGCCGCGCAGAACGCGTATCTCGAGCGCACCGACTGGGCGTCCTATGCGGCCTGGCACCTCGGGCTGACCGAGGGTGCGACCGACGAGACGAAAGCCCGGTACGCCTTCGTCTACGGCGACTTCCGCCGCGTGCACCGCACGGGACTGATCGCGTGCGTCTACCGGGCCTCCGAATGGCGGCACAAGGACGTCGAGCTCGCCGCGCACGATCTGCTGCAACGCCTCGACGCGATGTCTGCGCGCTGACGGTCAGGCCACGGGGACGTCGGCGACCGAAGCCAGCGCGCTGTCGTAGAGCTCGTCGAGCGCGGGACGGTCGCTGCAGCCCGCATTGCGCAACTCGACGTCGCGGATCATGGCGCTGCGGAAGACAGCCACGCTGACCCGCGCCACGACTTCGGCGAGGAACCGATCCTGACCGGTTTCGTCGGGGCGAATCCGCGACAACCGGTCGGCGACGGCATCGGCGACATCGTTCTCGACCCGCAGCAGGAACGCCGCTCCCGAGGTCCCAAGCCGGCTCACCGGACGACCGTTGGCGAAGAGGGCGAGCGGGCCCTCGGCAGCCTGCGCGCCGGCAAGGCGAAGCAATCCCTTGACCGCCTCGCCGACCGCCTGCATCGGCGCCTCGTCAATCGGTCGGTCACGGATCGCACGCTGCAGGCCCGGCAACCACTCGAGGATGTCGTCCAGCAGCAGCTCCTCCTTGCCGGCGAAGTAGCGGAAGAACGTCCGTTCGGTCACGCCGGCGGCGTCGGCGATGTCGCGGACGGTTGTTCCGCCGAATCCGTGCTCGGCGAACAGGCGGCTGGCGGCGTCCTGCAGGGCACTGCGGGTCGCGCGTTTGTTGGCCTCGCGGCGGCCGATCACTTCCGTCACGCTCTCAATTCTGGCACAAAAAGTCAGAACTGACACTTGTCAGCGCTGACAGATTTCTGGTAAAACTGTCAGCCATGACAGAAAAGTTGCCTGCCCGACGCGGACTCGACCGGCTCGGCTACTGGTGCGCCAACCATCGCGCCGTCGTCATCGTCGGCTGGCTCGTCGTGCTCATCCTCGCCACCGTCGCACACCGTGTCGCCGGCGGGAGCTACAGCGACAACTTCGACCTGCCGGGGTCGCAGTCGCAGCAGGGTGCCGACCTGCTCTCCGCGCATGAAGCCGCTGCCGGCGGCCAGAGCGGACAGATCGTTTTCGTGGCCCCGTCCGGTGCCACCGTGCAAGCGAAGCAGCAGCAGGTCGAGTCGTCGGTCAAGGCGGTCCAGGCGCTGCCGCACGTGCTCAACGTCTCAGATCCCCTGTCGCCGCAGACAACCTCCAAGGACGGGTCGACGGCCTTCGCCACGGTCCACTTCGACACCAATCCCGTCACGCTCGGATCCGACTACGTCCACGAGATCGACCAAGCGGTCGCGCCGGCTCGCTCGGCGGGGCTGCAGGTCGACTACGGCGGCCAGCTCGGGCAGGCGGCCCGCCCCAAGCCCAGCGACGCGAGCTCGGAACTGATCGGCATCGCCGTCGCGATCGCCGTACTGCTGATCGGATTCGGCAGCGTATTCGCCGCCGCACTGCCGATCGTGAGCGCGGTGCTCGGCGTGTTCACCGGCCTCGGACTGCTCGGCACGGCCGCCGCTGCGATCAGCTTCGGCACCGTGTCACCGACGCTCGCGATC
The DNA here is from genome assembly GCA_963757455.1 of uncultured Actinomycetota bacterium. GTDB lineage: Bacteria > Actinomycetota > Actinomycetes > Mycobacteriales > Jatrophihabitantaceae > RYN-133. The sequence goes on along the minus strand of CAVWSE010000005.1, from coordinate 94,579 downwards.
ATGATGGGTCTCGGCGTCGGCATCGACTACGGGTTGTTCCTCATCACCCGTCATCGACAACAGGTCATCTCCGGACGCGATCCACGCGACGCTGCCGCGAGCACCGTGGCAACCAGCGGACGGGCCGTGCTGATCGCCGGGTCGACTGTTGTGATCGCGATGCTCGGGCTCTACGCATCGGGCGTCGCCTTCATCGGCGCCCTCGGGCTCGCCGCCGCGATCGCCGTTGCTGTCAGCGCCGTTGCAGCCGTGACGCTCGTCCCCGCCTTGTTGTCGCTCGCCGGCAATCGCATCGACCGCATCGCGGTACGCACGCCGGTCGCGGAGTCGTCCTCCGACGGAACCGACGGCGGCTGGGGACGCTACGCCGAGCGGATCGGCGCGCACCCGTGGCGCTACCTCACCGCGGGGGCCGGGCTGCTCATCGTCCTGGCGATCCCGGTGCTGTCGATGACGTTGGGGCACGTGGACGCCGGCGCAGACCCGCAGAACTACACCGACAAGCGTGCCTACAACGCAATCAGCGCGGGCTTCGGCCCCGGCACCAACGGACCGCTGACTGTTGTGGTCGAGCTCCCGCAAGGCGGGTCAGCCGGCACCCTGCCGCAGACGTTGCAGACCGCGCTGTCGGGCACAGCCGACGTCGCCTCGGTCACGCCGGTCACCGCCAGCCCGGACGGCGCGCTGCTGACGACGACCGTCATCCCGGACTCGAGCCCGCAGGACGCCAAGACCGATGCACTACTGCACACGTTGCGCAACACGACGTTGCCGGACGCGTTGTCAGGCACCGGCGCGCACAGCTACGTCACCGGCACGACCGCCGGACAACTCGACTTCCGCGACATCGTCTCGGCCCGGTTGCCGATCATCATCGCGGTCGTGATCGCGGCGGCGTTCCTGCTGCTGCTCGCGTCGTTCCGCAGCCCGTTCCTCGCCATCAAGGCGGCGCTGTTGAACCTGCTGTCGATCGGCGCGGCGTACGGCGTCGTCGTCGCAGTGTTCCAGTGGGGCTGGGGCAGCTCGGCGCTCGGCGTCTCGGAGAAGGTGCCCGTCGAGTCCTACGTCCCGATGATGATGTTTGCGATCGTGTTCGGGCTGTCGATGGACTACGAGGTCTTCCTGCTCGCCCGGGTCCGCGAGACGTGGGTGGCGACCAAGGACAACCACCGGGCCGTCGCGCACGGCCTGGCCGCCACCGCCCGCGTCATCTCCTGCGCAGCAGTGATCATGACGAGCGTCTTCCTCGCGTTCCTGCTTTCGACCAACGTCGTGATCAAGATGCTCGCGCTCGGCCTCGGCGTCAGCGTCCTCGTCGACGCGACGATCATCCGGCTGCTCGTCGTCCCGGCCACGATGTACCTCGCGGCGCGCGCCAACTGGTGGATTCCCGCCTGGCTCGACCGGATCCTGCCGCACCTCGACCCGGAAGGACATCCGGACGCCGCTCCGACCGCCGCGCCCCCTGCGGCGGACGAAGCGACGGACGACCTCGGCGACGCCACCGTGGCCGAGGCAACCGTGGACACCGGTGCCGGCGACGAGGACACCGACGTCGGCGACGAGGCGCCGCAGCGGAGCACCCGGCGCCGGAGTGCTCCCACGACTACGACTGCCTGCCTTGATGGGTCAACCCCAGCGGCGACGCAGGAGCCGGCACCACGAGCACCACGGCAGGCACCGTGACGATGCGGGGGGCGGGCGCCGATGACCTGGTGCTCACCTCGGCAGCCTGTGGGTCGCCGTATTGATTCCTACTGTGCGCGCCCGGCAGGACTCGAACCTGCAACCTCTCGATCCGTAGTCGCTTCGAGGGCCTGTTCGCCATCCCCAGAGTCTCGGCGCCCGTCGCTGCAGTGCTCGGATTTGCTGGCCTGCATTGCGTTGGCTCGCGTTGGTCAAGATCGGTGCCGAACGACCGTTTGCGGACCTGCTGCGGACCAAATGCGGACTAACGAAGATCGACATCTCGCTCCCCGCCGCGAAATACATTTACCAAGAAGTGCTCCGATCACGGCGCCTCAGTTCCGGGCGAACTGGGCGAGCACGTCGGGCAATGTGTGTTGTGGCGCGCTGAGTGCCCCCGGGGCGGTGGGACCGGTGAGGTGTCCTGTGTCCATGGCGAGGGCGGTCTTGTTCTGGCGAGCGAACGCCGGGTTCAGCGGGCGGGCGACGACGCTCAGGACGCGTAGGAGCGCTCGGGGCAGGTGGCGCGGCGAAGTGTGCCAGTTCTGCGAGGCTTGCAGAGCTTGCGCGAGTTCCGTCATTGTGAGGCTCTGGCCGGCGATCTCGAGGACGTGACCGCGCAGGGCCGGGTCGATGGCCGCGAGACTCACCGCGGCGGCGACATCGAGTGCAGAGACGAACGGTATGGGTTGTTCGCCGCGTCCGAACACGAGTGGTCGGCCCGACGCGCCGGCCGTGTGAGTGAGGACGGTCAGCCAGGTCTCGAGGAACGGGCCGGCGCGCACGATCGTCCAGTCCGTTCCGCTGGCGCGCACGTGCTGTTCGGCGGCGTATTTCGCGCGAAACAGATCCGCAGGACTGTCCGGTGCGGCGCCGACCACGGACACCAGCACGAAATTCGCACCCGCTGCGGCCGCAGCATCGACGAGGTTGGCGTTGCCGCGTTCGTCGACTTCGGTCGGTCCGCCACCGCGACCTCCGAGAAAGCCGTGCACCGCGGACACAACCGTTTCGGCGCCGGCCACCGCGGGTTCCAGGCTGGTGCGCTTGCGGACGTCGCCGGACACGACGTCGACGGCACCACCGAGCACGGCGCGCGCCCGCGCGGCGTCGCGCACGAGCACCCGCACCGGCTCGCCGTGCCGCAACAGCTCGTCGACCACCAGGCGGCCTAGCGTCCCGCTGCCGCCCGCGACGACGATCACGTCATCACGCGTGTCACGGTCGTCGCGGTCTTCAAGGGCGTGGAGGCCGAGTCCGCGTGGGTCTGGTGGGCGACGGCGTCGTTGACATCTGCGGTGTCTGATTCGTCGACCGGTTCGAGGTAGAAGCGGGCCGACTGGGCTTGGCCGCCGTCGATCCCAAAGATGATGACGCCGCGCATCAGGTGGCGAGTGCCGTCGAGGCGAGTTCCGCTCATCTCCCACTCCGACCACACCCGCGGGCCGTCGACGGCATGCCTTAACACGCGGGCCTGCACGTCCGGCACGAATCGGAAGATCTGTTGCCAGTTCGCACGGACCTGTGTGAGGCCGTCGAAATTACGGGTCGGGTGCGCCGGTGCCTCGTTGCGGTAGGTGGGCGCGAAGCAGGCGACGAGAGAGTCCAGGTCGTGGCTGTTGGTGGCCTGCGTCAGTTTCGTCAGGAATTGCGCGGCGTCGGTGGCGGACATGAGCTCTCACTTTCCGTTACAGTAGTCTGTAACTAATTGGGAGTGTGGGGGGTCGCGTGCCGGAAGTCAAGCGGCGATACGACAGCTCGGCGCGCCGCGCCCGTGCGGAACAGGTCAGCGAGACGCTGTTGAACACGGCCCACCAGATGCTCCTACGCGACGGCTATGCCGCGACGACGATCCCTCGGCTCGCCGAAACGTGCGGGGTGTCGCCGGAGTCGGTGTACAAGCGGTTCGCGGGCAAACCCGCACTGGTCCGGGCGGTCGTGACGCGGGCCCTGCGCGGCGCCGGGCCGGTGCCGGCCGAAACCCGATCCGATGCGTTGCCAACCGAGGACCTCGCCTCTTTGTTGCGCGGCTGGGCTCGCCTAACGAGCGAAGTCGCCCCCCGGGTCGCCCCGATCCTGCTCCTGGTACATATCGCCTCCGCGCACGACGGAGAACTCGCCGAACTCGACCGCGAACTCGACGACAACCGGCGAGCCCGAATGGCCGCGAACGCCCATCGGCTTGCTGAGGCCGGTCACCTTCCCCCCGCGCTCAGCGTGGAACATGCCCGCGACGTCCTATGGACTTACAGCTCGCCCCAGCTGTACGACCTACTCGTGCTACGCACAGGCTGGCAACTCGACCAGTACGCCAACTTCATCGCCGACGGACTCGCCGCGCACCTCACCGCCTAAATATCCAGTTCGGCCTCGACGCGCGCTCGTACATCGAGCTTGAGATCACTCGACGGGACAACATCGACGGGCGCGCGTGGCAGCGCTTCGAGTTCTCCCGCGAGCCGGCCGAACCGCTGTGAGCTTTTCGCGACTGGCAACGTCTCGATGACATCACCGCCGCGATCGACGCGATTCACGACCATCTCGAGCGCGGGGACTAGTGCGACGGGTCGGTCTTCGGCGCCGTGAGCATCGTTCGACACCAGTCACGCCGTGCTCCACGCGACGGTCACCAACGACTTGCCGCTGCTCGAAAGCGCCGTCGACCGCCTGCGCTGCGCCGGCGCGTGGGTTCCACGACTGATCCTCCTTCATCGTCACGACGAAACGCGCGCACCCATTGGTGCCAGAAGCGTGAACGGATGAATTGAGGGTTGGAGGTTTCATTAGGAGATGGGATCAATGGGTGGCTCGGCGGTAGGCGTGGAGGACTTGGTCTAGGGCGGTGGCTAGGGCTGGGAGGTCACGTTTGTAGAGCTGGCCGGTGTCGAGTTGGCGGGTTAGTTCGGCGAGCATGTCGATCCACGCGCCGTGCTTCGGCGGCGCCACAGCGCTGTCCACGACGCGCTCGACCACTCGAACGGCCGCCCGGCCGGAAGCGGCAGCGCGCGACTGCTCCCAGGCACGCTGTCGACACGACGCAGAGCACCACTTCGGGATCCGGCCGACTGGCCGCACTTTCATCTGCCCGCCGCACCACGCGCACACGCCGGCTGCCTCGCGTCGCGAGTTCATGTAGCTCCTTTCGTCACGACGATTGCTGTCGTGACGGAAGGCACCGGCGACGGGGAATCCCCGACACACAACCCGTCAGGATATGGGGAACATTGCGCGACGGCCGGACGGCCGCTGGCGCGCCCGCTACCGGGACGCCGCAGGGCGTGAGCACGCACGCCATTTCACCCGCAAGGTCGACGCGCAGAAGTGGCTGGACACGATCACGACCGCGGTGGGTACCGGCACCTACCTCGACCTCGCCGCCGCGGGCATGACGGTCGCGGAGTGGGCGCCGCGCTGGCTGGAGACGAAGACCAATCTGAAGGCGACGACGCGGGCCGCATACGAGGTGCTGCTCAAGCACCACGTGCTGCCGAGCTGGGGTACCCATCGGTTCGCTGATGTCACCCACGAGGGCGTCGGTCACTGGATCGGCGAGCTGCAGAACAAGGAGTTGAGCGCCTCGACGATCCGGCAGACCTACCGAGTGCTGTCGCTGATGCTCGACCTGGCCGTGCGGGACGGGCGGCTGGCGCGTAACCCGGCGCTGGGCGTGCCGCTGCCGCGTCCGGCGCCGGGCCGGCGGACCTACCTCAGCCACGGCGAGGTCCGAGCGCTCGCCGACGCCGCCGGCCCGCAACGCACGGCTGTTCTCCTCCTCGCCTATACCGGCGTGCGGTTCGGCGAGCTCGCCGCGCTCCGGGTGGGCCGCCTCGACCTCGAGCGACGTCGCGCCGTGATCGCCGAATCGATGGCCGAGGTCCGCGGTCATGCCGTGTTCAGCACGCCTAAGAACCACCAGACGCGCAGCGTGCCCGTCCCGCGCTTCCTGGTCGACGACCTCAGAGCGCTGACCGCCCGAAAGGCCGACGACGACTTCGTGTTCACCGCACCGCAGGGCGGTGTGCTGCGGCTGCGGAACTTCCGCCGTGCGGTCTTCGACCCAGCCGCGAAAGCGATCGGACGCCCCGACCTCACCCCGCACGCGTTACGTCACACCGCAGCCTCGCTGGCGATCGCCGCCGGCGCGAACGTCAAAGTCGTCCAGACGATGCTCGGGCACAAGTCCGCGACGATGACGCTCGACCTCTACGGACATCTGTTCGCCGACCAGCTCGACGAGGTCGCGGACGCTCTCGACCGCGCGCGGACGGCTGCGGACCGACAGGATGTGAAGCAATCCCTTGCGGACCATTTGCGGACTGAACGCAGGATTCCCCATCAGAGAACTAGGGATGAAATGCTTCCAGGGCTTGATGCTCCTGGCCTCTAGATGCGCGCCCGGCAGGACTCGAACCTGCAACCTCTTGATCCGTAGTCAAGTGCTCTATCCGTTGAGCTACGGGCGCTTGGTGAACCGACCGATCAGTTTAGCCGAGTGCCTCCACTCGGTTGCCGACCGGGCAGCGCGGAGGCTCCGGGATTCGAACCCGGGATGGGCGGTTAGCCCAAACCGCATTAGCAGTGCGGCGCCATAGACCAGACTAGGCGAAGCCTCCAGCGGTCCCGGACGTGTCCGCGACCAGCCGAAAGCGTACCCAACGCGCCGATCAGCCGCTGACGGCCTCAGCGAGCTTGCCCAGGGATCCCTCGAGCTGATCCTTCTTGACGAGGGGAAACAGGCCCTTTGCCAGCAGCTGCTTGTCGGTGACCTTGCGCCAGTCGTAGGTCAGGGTGACCTCGGTCGCGTCCGGCCCCTGCGGGTCGAGTTCCCAGGTCCACTCCCATCCCGGCGGCTCGGTGCCGGCCGGCGCCGTCTGCCACGCCACGACCTTGTCCGGCACGTAGCCGGTGACGAAGTTGTCGGTCTGGTACTCGCCACCCATGTGGTCGCCGGTCATGTTCATGCGGAACTTCTGTCCGGTGGCGGTGATGCGGTCGGTGTGGTCGTCGCTGCGGACGAACCCGGAGCCGTCGAGCTCGACGTGGCGCGCGGGCAGCGTCAGCACTGCGAAGATGTCCTTCGCCGAGGCCGGGATGCTGCGCGAGACGGTGATCGACTTCTCGTTGTCAGTCATGCCAACGACCTACCCAGATGGGACGAATCGCTACACGCGGCCCAGCCAGCGCTGCAGCCGGTGCGGCCGGACGATGAACGCCTCGGCCTCGAGCGCGGCCACCGCGATGCGCGGCAGGTCGCGGGCCGAGGGGTAGGAGATGAACCGCGGCTCCCAGTACGGGCGGAACTTCACGTTGAACCGGTAGAGCGACTCGATCTGCCACCAGCGCGAGGCGAAGATCAGCAACGACCGCCACATGCGCAGGATCGGGCCTGCGCCGATGCGCTCGCCACGCTCGATCGCGTCGCGGAACACGGCGAAGTTCAGCGACACCCGGCGCACGCCGAGGTCGGGGCACGCGGCCATGAGCGAGGCGATCATGAACTCGTTCAGGCCGTTGTCGGAAGCGCGGTCGCGGCGCATGAGGTCGAGCGAGAGCCCGTCCGCACCCCATGGGACGAAGTGCAGCAGCCCGCGGACGGAGCCGTTGTCGGTAGCCGTGGCGAGGACGCAGTCGCCGTCGGCCGGGTCGCCCATCCGCGACAGCGCCATCGAGAAGCCGCGCTCGACTGCGTCGCCGCGCCAGGCCGCGGCAGCGTCCTGCAGGGCGGCGAGTTCGGCGGCCGGGATGTCGCGGGCGCGCCGCACCTGCACCTCGTAGCCGGCGCGGCCGACGCGGGTGCAGGCCTGCCGCACACCGCGCATCGCCCGTCCGTCCAAGCTGAACTCGCCGACCTCGACGATCGCCTCGTCACCGAGCGCGAGCGCGGACAGCCGGCACTCGCGCTTGTAGACCGTGGCGCCGAGTTCGCTGCAGCCCATCACCGCGGGCGTCCAGGCGTACTCCTCGGCGAGCGAGTGGTAGGCGGCGATGGCACCGGGCCAGGCCTCCGGATCGCCGATCGGGTCGCCACTTGCCAGCGCCACGCCGTGCACGACCCGGTACGTCACGGCTGCCTTGCCCGACGGCGACCAGACCACCGACTTGTCCCGGCGCAGGGCGAAGTAGCCGAGCGAGTCGCGCTCGCCCTGCTTGGCGAGCAGCTCGCGCAGGCGCTGCTCGTCCTCGTCCGACAACCGTGCGATCGGCTGGGACGGACGCAGGATCAGCAACGCGACGACGACGAGGGTGACGAGACCGAAGGCCAGCAGGGTGCCGTGGAAGATGTCGCCGAAGCGCTCGCCCTTGAGCCGGATGACTCCACCGGCACCGACGATCGACTGGACGACCTCCCGCAGCCGCAGCCAGACCGACGGCGACCCGGCGACGTGCCGCGGATAGGCATAGAGCAGCACGAGCCCGAACGCGATCGCGACGGCTATGAACTGGACGAACACGCGCGCCGCGAACCACCGGCTGCGCGGATCGGGCTTCGCAGTGAAGCGCGAGCGCGCCGCGAGCAGCGCGACCAGCAGGACGAGGGTGATCGTCGCTTCGACTGGACGACGTTCGGCTCGCACCAGGTGGGCGACGGTCATGACCAGGGTGATCGTGACGGCGGCGATCCATTCGCGCCGCTTGCGCTTGCGCAGCCCGGCGGCGATGCGCAGCAGCAGCAGGCCTGAGATTGCAGTCACGGCCGCGGCGGCCGCCGTCGCCGGGATCGGGATGATCTTCGTCAGGGCGTGCACCCGCCCCCGCTCGTCGGCCCACAGGGCGTCCAGCAGGACGAAGACGCCGAGCAGCCAGGCGATGCCGGCGACGATCCGCGGCGCGCGTGCGAGGTAGCCGGCCTTCAGCCGCTGCCACCGCGACGGTTCGGACGGGTCGGGCGGAGGGGTTGCCGAGGTCTGGCGCTGTTGCCGCGCCGCAGTGTCCTGACCGCCCCGTGCCACGGACCTATCGTCGCAAAGGTTGCCCTGCCGGTCGTGACGGCGCTGCGGGCGTCCTCAGCGGGGTTCGATGAGCGGCAGGAGCACCTGTTCGAGGATCTCGTGGATCGTCGTGGCGGTGATCGGTTCGCGCTGCAGGATGATGCGATGCGTCAGCACGGCGGGCAGGACGTCGGCGATCAGCGGCGTGTCGGCACCAGGACGCACGTCGCCGCGCTCGATGCCGCGCCGCAGCAGAGCCAGTAGGGCCTCGCGGCGCGGGGCCTGAAACCGCTCGTCGACGGCGCGCGCGAGCTCGGGATCGCTGATGGCCTCGCACTTGATCGCACGCATCACCGCGCCGGCCGGGCTGTCGAGCGTCGAACTGATCGCGTTCGCGATCTGCCGCAGGACGTCTGCGGTGCTGACGTCGTCGCCCACGTCGACCGGGAAGCCGCACTGGTCCGGGGTCGGCAGGTGCGCGCTCATCGCGTCGAGCATGAGCTGGGCGCGGGTGGGCCAGCGGCGGTAGATGCTGGCCTTGCCCGTGCGTGCACGGGCGGCCACGCCTTCGACGCTGAACGCCGTGTAGCCGACCTCGGACAGCTCGGTGTAGGCGGCGTCCAGGATCGCGTCCTCGAGCGCGGCCCCGCGCTTGCGCTGCACAGTCGCGGTCACGTCGTTGTCACATCTCCGGGTCAGACTTCGTCTTATCAATACGTTCTCTAAAAGACGGTTGCGTTCCTTACCCGTCCAGGCTTACCTTACTCGATAAGGAACGCAAACGTACCTTAAAGTTCCGAGCACAGCAGGAGATTTCGTGGCCGACACAGACGTGGAGCGCGGGAAGACCACTCCGACCGCGTACCAAGGGGCGCGGCGCCAGGCGCACACGGCGCTGATTCTGATGGTGATCGCGGGTGCGCAGATGATGGTCGTGCTCGACGGCACGATCGTGAACATCGCGCTGCCGTCGATGGGGCGCTACTTCGACAAGAGCCAGACCGACATGACGTGGGCGCTCAACGCGTACGCGCTCGCCTTCGGCGGGCTGCTGCTGCTCGGTGGCCGGATGGGTGACATCCTCGGTCGCCGACGCATGTTCATCCTCGGGTTGTCGCTGTTCACGATCGGCAGCTTCCTGGCCGGCGTCGCACCCAGCTTCGGGCTGCTGCTCGCCGGCCGCGCCGTACAGGGCATCGGCGGCGCGATCGCGTCCCCGACGGCGCTGTCACTGATCACCACCGAGTTCGAAGAGGGTGAGGCGCGCACGCGGGCGATCGCTGTCTACGCTGCGGTCTCCGGCGCCGGCGCGGCACTAGGGCTGCTGCTCGGCGGCGTCCTGACGAACTATCTGAGCTGGCGGTGGGTGCTGTTCGTCAACGTCCCGATCGGCATCCTGCTGATGATCGGTGCGTTCTTGTACCTGCACGAGTCCGAGCGGTTGCGCGGCAAGTTCGACTTCATCGGTGCGGGACTGTCGGTGGCCGGACTCGTCGCGACGGTCTACGGATTCATCCACGTCGCGCACAGCGGCTGGAACAACGCCCAGACCTACACGGTCTTCGCCGCGGCGATCGTGCTGCTGACCTCGTTCGTGTACTTCGAGGCGAAGATCGCCGCGCAGCCGATGATGCCGATGCGGATCTTCGAGAACCGCAACCGCGCGGGCACGTACCTGATCATGCTGGTCGTCGGCGCGGCGATGTTCGGGATGTTCTACTTCATCACCTTCTTCGTGCAGGGCGTGCGCGAGTACGGGCCGCTCAAGACGGGTGTCGCATTCTTGCCGGTCGCGTTCGTGATCGGGATCGTCTCGCAGATCAACGCGAGGCTGATGCCGAAGCTCGGGCCGAAACCGTTGATGATCACCGGCACGTCGTTGCTCACCGTGGCCCTGTTCTGGTTCGCCACCGTGAACAAGGACTCGAGTTATGCAGGCAAGCTGCTGCCCGGCATGTTCGTGCTGGCCGTCGCGATGGGGTGCCTGTTCGTCCCGCTCACCGTGACCGCGGTGTCGAACGTCGCGAACACGGACGCGGGGCTGGCCTCGGCGCTGCTGAATGTCGGGCAGCAGGTCGGCGGTGCGCTCGGTCTGTCGGTGATGACGACGGTGTTCGGCACCGCCGCCAAGAACTGGAGCACCGACCACGTCAAGGGCCTGCTCGCCCAGGTTTCCGACAAGTCGCAACTGCAGGCGGTCGTCGGGTTCCTGCACGCCCACGGCCAGAACGCCGAGCCGAAGGACATCCAGGCGTTCGTGCAGGCGCATCCGAGCACCGGTTCGTTCTTCGCCGCAGGCGGTCCGTTCAACACGTTCGTGCGTGAGCTGCTCGCCTACGCGTCCGGCAAGGGCTTCCTGCTCGGCGCGGCGCTGGGCGTCATCGCGATCATCTCGGCGGTTGTGCTGATCAACGTCAAGAAGACCGACCTGCCCGAGGACATGGAGGCTGCCGCGATCGCGGCCTAGGCGCTCGCCGATCGATCCGTCCCCCGGCCAGTTACGTCGAGTGGCGCGTTTGGCCCCTGAGTGGCGCGATATTTCGCGCCACTCAGGGCGCTAACGCGCCACTCGACGTTCGGGACGACGCTGTGGACGGACGCCGACGTGTCCACAGTCCGTGATCGCGGCCGACGGTCCTTGGCTGCGGCGCGCGAGCCTCGCCGCCATGAGCGAACTGATCCGTCTCGGGCACGGGCTGCGCCGCCCGGCAGAGACCGTCGAAGAGCTGACCGACAGGATTGCTGCCTATCTCGACGTCCTGCCGCCCGGCACGGCTGTCGCCGGGCTCACCGCTGCACGCGTGCGGGACTTCTGGCTTCCTCTGCCGGGGGCCGGCGAGCGTCTCGAATTCGCGCTGACCCGGCCCGACACCAAGCGCGAGTCGGCTTGCGCGCTGCCGACGCAGCGAGATCGCCACCCGGCGCCGCGCAGTGCGGCGCGACGAGATCGACGTGATCGACGGGATCCCGGTGCTCAGCGTCGCCCGTACCTGGGTCGATCTGGCCGAGCGACTCAGCCTCGAGGACGTCGTCGCGGCGGGCGATGGCATCCTGCGAGGTCAGGCGAGCGTGCCCGACCTGGAGCAGGCGCTGCGCCGCGCGCGGCGTCGGCGCGGCGTTCGTAAGGCACGAGCGGCGTTCGATCTGCTCGACCCACGATCGCGCTCACGCGGGGAATCGCACCTGCGCTGCGCCCTCGTCCTCGGCGGACTGCCGTGGCCGGAAGTCAACGTGCCGATCTACACCGAGCACGGTGAGTGGCTGGCCGAGCCTGATCTGACCTACCTCTGTGCGCGGCTCGCACTCGAGTACAACGGTCGCGAGCACGCCGAGGTCGGCCGTACGCGCAGGGACATGACGCGCGAGATCGACATCGACCAGAACAAGTGGAAGGTCGTGGTATTCGGCCCCAGCGAGGTGTTCGGCCATCCGTATCGCATCGCGCCCTACGTGCGGGCAATGCTCGACGAGCGCGACCCCGGTTGGGCTCGCCGGCCGCCCACGCCCCGTCCATCTCTGTTGAGTGGCGCGTTCAGCGTGTGAGTGGCGCGAAATGTCGCGCCACTCAAGGGGAAAACGCGCCACTCAACATCAACGGCGCGCCACTCAACATCAAGGGCGCGGAGTCAGCACTCGATGACGTTGACGGCGAGGCCGCCGCGGGCAGTCTCCTTGTACTTGACCTTCATGTCCGCGCCGGTCTCGCGCATCGTCTTGATCACCTTGTCGAGGCTCACGATGTGCTGACCGTCGCCGCGCAGCGCGATCCGGGCCGCGTTGATGGCCTTCACCGCAGCCATCGCGTTGCGTTCGATGCACGGCACCTGGACGAGGCCGCCGACCGGGTCGCAGGTCAGGCCGAGGTTGTGCTCCATCCCGATCTCGGCGGCGTTCTCGACCTGATCCGGCGTGCCGCCGAGCACCTCGCACAGCGCGCCCGCGGCCATCGAGCAGGCCGAACCGACCTCGCCCTGGCAGCCGACCTCGGCGCCGGAGATCGACGCGTTCTCCTTGTACAACACGCCGATCGCGCCCGCCGTCAGCAGGAAGCGCACCACGCCGTCGTCCGAGGCGCCCGGGCAGAACCGCACGTAGTAGTGCAAGACCGCGGGCAGCACCCCGGCCGCGCCGTTCGTCGGCGCAGTGACGACGCGACCGCCGCCGGCGTTCTCCTCGTTCACCGCGAGCGCGAACAGGTCGACCCAGTCCATGACCCGCAGGGGATCGACGCTGTACTGCTCGGCGCACAGGCGCCGGTAGAGCTCCGGCGCGCGACGACGCACCTTCAGCCCGCCCGGCAACGTCCCGTCGTGCAGGTAGCCGTTGGCCACGCACTCCTGCATGACGCTCCAGATGCGCAGCAGCCCGGAGCGCACCTCGTCGTCAGTGCGCCAGGCCTTCTCGTTCTCGAGCATCACGGAGCTGATCGGCAGGCCGCTCGCATGACAGTGATCGAGCAGTGCGGCGCCGGACAAGAACGGATACGGCAACGGCGTGGTGTCCTCGGTGATCCGGTCGGCGCCCGCAGCCTCCTCGTCGACGACGAACCCACCGCCGACCGAGTAGTACGTGCGCTCGCGCACGCATTCGCCGGATGCGTCGTAGGCGTAGAAGCGCATCCCGTTCGGGTGGAACGGCAGGCTCTCGCGACGGTGCAGCACGAGGTCGTCGTCGTGCAGCGCGGCCTCGTGCTTGCCCAGCAGCTTCACCATCGCGACGGACTTGACCGCAGCCACCCGTTCGGCCACCGAGTCGGTGTCGACCGACTCCGGCGTCTCGCCCTCGAGCCCGAGGATGACCGCCCGATCGCTGCCGTGGCCGTGCCCGGTCGCGCCGAGTGATCCGAACAGTTCAGCCCGCACTCGGACGACGTCGTCGAGCACTCCGTCCGCATCGAGCCCGACTGCGAACGTGCGAGCAGCACGCATCGGGCCGACTGTGTGCGAGGACGACGGCCCGATGCCGATCGAGAACAGGTCGAACACGCTGATTGCCATCAGTGCACCTCAAGTGGACAGCGTGGCCCCGCGAAGCGTTGACCAGCGTTCACTCGGGTTGCCACAACCTCACGCTAACGTCGGGATGGTGATCCGTCCCGCACGGGTCGAGGACGTCCCGGCGATTCTCGGCCTCATCCGCGAACTCGCCGTCTACGAGCGCGAGCCCGCGTCGACCGTCCGGGCCACCGAGGACGGGCTGCACGCGGCACTGTTCGGCCCGACTCCGGCCGTGTGGGCCCATGTCGCCGAACTGGACGGGGCCGTCGTCGCCGCCGCGATCTGGTTCGTCAACTTCTCGACCTGGACCGGCCGGCACGGCATGCACCTCGAGGACATCGTGGTCACCGAGGCCGCCCGGGGTACCGGGGTCGGCGTGGCGCTGTTCGACGAACTGCGGCGCATCTGCGTCGAGCGCGGCTATCCGCGCTTCGAGTGGCACGTGCTCGACTGGAACGCCGACGCGGCGCGGTTCTACACCGCACGCGGGGCCCGCAAGCTCGACGAGTGGGACACCTGGCGGATGGATCCGCTCCTGGATCCGGCTGGATAGGGTCGCCGGGTGGCCCAGCCGATCGTGCGACGTTCGCCGGTGCACACCGGCCACGTGATCGCCGCCGAACAGCTCACCGCCCGCATGCGCCGCGTGACGGTGCAGTCGGACGCGATGCGCGGGGTCGCGATCCGTCCCGCCCAGGACATCGAGGTGCACCTGCGCGAGGACGGCGGCCGGCGCGTCAAACGTCGATACACGATCAGGCACGCCCGTCCGGACGCCGGCGAGCTCGACCTGGACGTGTTGATCCACGGCATCGGGGCCGGTGCAGCGTGGGGCGCGACGGCCGGCCCGGGCGACGAGGTGGCCTTCCAGGGTCCGCGCGGCAAGCTCGAACTGCGTCGCGCGCCGTGGCACGTGCTCTGCGGCGACGAGTCGGCCCTGCCTGCCATCGCTGCGATCACCGAGGCCTTGCCCGAGGACGAGCAGTCGGTCACGGTGCTCGAGGTCGGCGCCGCGAGTGACCAACTGCCGGTGCGTGGAACGGTGCACTGGGTGCATCGCGGTGCCCATCCGCCGGGCACGCCCGACCTGATGGCGCCGGTGTGCGAAGCCCTGGCGGTGCCGCACGCGTGGGCGCAGTTCTACCTGCTCGGCGAGACGCGGTCGATGGTCGCGCTCCGTGCGCTGTTCGAGGCGCGTGGAGCCCAACACGACACGATCTTCGTCAAGGGTTACTGGAACATCGGCCGACCCGACCGGATCCGGGGGACGACACCATGACCGATCTCGTCGCGCAAACGACCCAGACGCAGGCCGTGCTAGCCGGCGCAGCGCGCTAGGTCGAGCTCCATCGGGCCGGTGACCGTCCCGACGAGCGCGTGGGGCGCGGCCGCGGCGACGCGTCCGCTGACCAACCAGCTCTGCAGTTGCCGACCAGTCGACGCGTCGAGACAACGCAACTCACCGTCGTCACCGGCGCCGCGCACCCACACGGTGGACGCACCGGCACCCGCCAGGTACGCCCCGAGCCCGAGCGCTGATTCGACCGAACTGAGGGCGACCGGACGCAGGGTCGCCGGGTCGAGTCGCGCCAACGCGTCACCACCCGAGTAGCCCGCGAGCCAGATCTGCCCATCGGCCACGGCAAGCGTGGGTTGATTGACATGCAGCAACGACGTCTGTTCGATGCTCGCGCGAGCGTCAGGTTGCGGTACCAGCGCGACCACCCGGCTCGGCCGGCCGACATAGGCCAGGATCAGTCGGTTACGCGTCGGATCGGCGGTCAGCGCAACGATCGGCCCTGCCGTCACCGCGATGCGGCGCGGCACCCGCAGCCCCGGACCGACCTCGACAACGTCGCGGTCGACCGTCAGGAACAGCCGTCCCCCCATCGCCGCGACGTTGTCGCACGGCGGGGCCCATCGGGTGGAGACCGGCTGCAGCGTGCGGCCGTCGTACGAGCGGGCGAAACCGTTCGCGACCAGCCACACCAGACCGGCGCCCGGGTCGGACACCAGTTGCGGGTCGGCCAGCGGAGCCGGCAGGGCGATCTTCGCTATCGGACGCCGTGGTCGGATCACGTACAACGCGTCACGACGCAGCACCCACGACGAGCCGGTGATCGCAGCGACGTCGAGCGCCGGCTCGCGGCCCGGCAAGACCGGACGGAACCCGCTGCCGAGGTCGATCGCGGCCTGCGACGGCGCCGCGATCAGGGGCGTCAGACCCAGGCCGTGCCGTCGGGCGGACACGATCACCGCCGTCACCGCCACCGCTGCCACGGCTGCGATCCACACCCATCGAGGCAAGCCGTTGGGCGTCCGGGGGCGAGGTTCCTCGTCAGCGTCGTCGGCGACGCTGTCCGGGAGGAACTCGATCTCCGGCATTTGCGACTGTCGCTACAAGATCGGTTCTGGTTCGTACTCGACGGCGGCCGGGTCGGTGGCGAGCACGTCGTCGATCCGACGCACGACCGCTGCGACCTGTGCCCGCGCAGCACCTGTGAACGTGAGGGGTTCGGCGAGCAGCCCGTCGAGCTCGGCGGCACTGAGGCCGAGCCGCGAGTCGGTGGCAAGCCGGTCGAACAGGTCGTTGCGGTCGGTGCCCTTCTCACGCATCTCGAGTGCGACGGCGACCGCGTTCTCCTTGATGGCCTCATGCGCCTGCTCGCGCCCGCCGCCGGCGCGCACCGCTGCCATGAGCACCTTGGTCGTGGCGAGGAACGGCAGGTAGCGGTCGAGCTCGCGTTCGATGACGGCCGGGAACGCACCGAAGTCGTCGAGCACGGTCAGCATCGTCTCGAGCAGCCCGTCGATGGTGAAGAACGCATCGGGCAGCGCGACCCGACGCACGACCGAGCACGAGACGTCGCCCTCGTTCCACTGATCGCCGGCGAGCTCACCGACCATCGATGCGTAGCCGCGCAGCACGACCATGAATCCGTTGATGCGTTCGGCCGAACGTGAGTTCATCTTGTGCGGCATCGCGCTCGACCCGACCTGGCCGGGACGGAAGCCCTCGGTCACCAGCTCGTTGCCGGCCATCAGCCGGATCGTCGTGGCCAGCGAGGACGGTGCCGCCGCGAGCTGGACGAGTGCGCTCAGCACGTCGAAGTCGAGCGAGCGCGGATACACCTGACCGACGCTGTCGAGCACGCGGTCGAAGCCGAGATGACCGGCCACCGACTGCTCGAGCCGAGCGAGCTTGTCGGCGTCGCCGTCGAGCAGATCGAGCATGTCCTGGGCGGTGCCGACCGGTCCCTTGATGCCGCGCAGCGGATAGCGCGCGATCAGGTCGTCGAGGCGGGCAAGCGCGACGAGCAGCTCGTCGGCGACCGTGGCGAACCGCTTGCCCAGGGTCGTCGCCTGCGCGGCGACGTTGTGCGAGCGGCCGGCCATGACCTGCGCCTCGTACTCGGCGGCGCGGCGGCCGAGCCGAGCCAGCACCGCCAGCGCCTTGCGGCGCGCAATCGCGAGCGATTGCCGCACCTGCAACTGCTCGACGTTCTCGGTGAGATCGCGGCTGGTCATGCCCTTGTGGATCTGTTCGTGCCCGGCAAGCGCCGCGAACTCGTCGATGCGCGCCTTGACGTCGTGCCGGGTGACCCGTTCACGTGCGGCGATGCTTTCCAGGTCGACCGCGTCGACACCCTGGTCGACGACGCGCTGATAGGCCTCGATCGCTCCGTCCGGCACGGTGACGCCGAGTTCGTCCTGCGCGCGCAACACAGCAAGCCATAGTTGGCGCTCGACGACGATCTTGTGCGCCGGTGACCAGATCGTCGCCATCGCCGCCGACGCATAGCGAGCGGCGAGGACGTCCGGGATCACGGGCTTGGGCACTCGTCCATTGTCCCACCCACCCGCGAAGGGATCGTCACAGAACGACGTTCAGGCTCACGAAGTCGGCGAGGTTGCGCATCGCGTCGATGGGCGCACGGTCGCCGCTTCGGCCCCACGCGGATACGTCCACCTTCACGCCGGCCGCCAGTGCCTCAATGCGCGCGACGAGCACCTTGCCGGCATCGGGGGGCGTTGCGATCGAAGTGTCGACCTCGGTGCGTAGCGTTGCCTCGACAATGATGCTGAGCCGGTGGTAGCGCCCGCTGATCCCCTCAGACACGACCTGTCCTCCCATTCCGCTGCCGCGTGTGCAGCGGTACGCGGTGAGGTCGGCGAGGTCGAGTGTCGGCAGGTAGCGCTTCATCGCAGAGGCGATCGGGATCATCACCGGAGCGTCGGTCTGGCACACCAGTATGTCGGTCCCGGCTGTCGCAGACGTGCTGCTTGCGGCGAAGGTCGTCGGCACGTTGGTCGGTGAGGTCGAGGGCTTTGATCCGCCGGTCGCCGTGTTGTCGGCCGGACGCGTGAGCGCCCACGCGATCACCGCGACGAGGACTACGGCCGCGGCAGCGACCCGGTACAGCACCGGCCGCCGCGGCGGCGGCTCGCGTCGCTCGTCCGTGCCGTCGTCGTCGTCCTCGGCGTCGTCGATGAATTCGATGGGCATCAGTTCGAACGGTAGCCGTCGCGCGGTGACAGGCGTCAGAGCGTGATTGCGCCGGCGACCGCGCGCTGCGCGATGTCGGAGCGCCACTGCCCGTGCGGCAGCTCTACGGTGGCGGCGAGGGCGTACGCGGCCTCGCGCGCGTCGGCGAGCGTCGCGCCGGTCGCCGTCACCGACAACACCCGGCCGCCGCTGGAAACTATGGCGCCGTCGTCGCGGCGGCGGGTGCCCGCGTGGATCACACCGTCCTGCTCGGCGCCGGTGATGACATCGCCGCCGCGCGGTGTGCCCGGGTAGCCGGCCGCAGCGAGTACGACTGTCACTGCGCTGCCCGCGCGCCAACGCAGCTGCGGGGTTGCGCCGCCAACGGCAGCCCAGCGAAGCACCGCGGCGAGCGGGGTGTCGAGCAGGGCCAGCACCACTTGTGTCTCGGGATCGCCGAAGCGAGCGTTGAACTCGACGACGCGCGGCCCGCGCGCGGTCATCGCGAGGCCGATGTAGAGCAGCCCGGCGAACGGCGTGCCGCGCGCGCGCAGCTCGTCGATCGTCGGCTGGGCGACGGCACGCACGATCTGTTCGGTGAAGCCGGCCGGCAGCCAGTCGAGCGGGGCGTAGGCGCCCATGCCGCCGGTGTTGGGTCCGGTGTCGCCGTCGCCGATGCGCTTGAAGTCCTGCGCCGGGACCAGCGGGACGACGCCGGTTCCGTCGGTGAGGCAGAACAGCGACACCTCGGGGCCGTCGAGGAATTCCTCGATCACCACCCGTCCGCACGAGGCAGCGTGGGCCAGCGCGGCGCTCCGGTCGTCGGTGACCACGACGCCCTTGCCGGCGGCCAGCCCGTCGTCCTTCACGACGTAGGGGGCGCCGAACTCGTCGAGCGCCGCCTCGGCCTCGGCCGCGGTGATGCACACGCGCGCCCGCGCGGTCGGGACGCCCGCAGCTGCCATCACGTCCTTCGCGAACGCCTTGCTGCCCTCGAGCTGCGCCGCTTCCCGCGACGGACCGAAGCAGTCGATCCCGCGGGCGCGCACCGCGTCGGCGACGCCAGCGACGAGCGGGGCTTCGGGGCCGATGACGACCAGGTCGGCCTGCACCAGCTGGGCGAGGTCGGCGACGGCTGCGCCGTCGGTCGCGTCGACGCCGCGCTGCTCGGCCACTGCTGCCGTCCCCGCGTTGCCGGGCGCGCACACCAGTGCTGTCACCGCGGGGTCGTGGGCGAGGGCGAGGCACAACGCGTGCTCGCGGGCCCCGGAACCGATCACCAGCACACGCACGCCCGCGAGCCTAACTACCCGCTGCTGGTACCGAGCGACCAGATTCGGTCCTCGAATCCGGCGTCTCGGTACCAGCAGCGTTCAGGACGTGCGGATGATGACGAGGCCGGCCTCGGTGGGGACGAGAACGAACCGGCCGTACAGCGCGGGCGTGGCGAACCGCGTCACCGCACCGACCGGCACGCGCTCGAGGGTCTGGCCGGTGTTCGGGTCAAGGGCGTCCAGCACACCGGCCGAGACGTCGAGAGACCACACCCGACCACCGCCGACGACCGGGGAACCGTTCGGCGTGGCTCGCCAGAGGATCTGCAACACCCCGCGGTCGATCTGGACGGCGCGGTCGCCGTCGGTGCACGGCACGATCACCACGTCGTTCAGCACGGCCGTGCCGCCGTAGGACGGGCACAGCTGGGCCTTGCTCACCTCACCGCCGATGCCGCCGAGATGCTGCTGGTCGAGCACGTACGCCGTGCCGGACTTGCCTGCGGCGAACACCCACTGGGTGCCGATCAGCGCCGGGCCCTGCGAGCCGAGGTCGAGGTCGGCGGCGTTGTCGCCGGCCCAGGTCGACGGCGAGAAGGAGTCGACGAGCTTGCCGGCCGGGCTGATCTCGAGCACGGAGTCGCTGTAGTCGTACTTGTCGCCCTCGACCGACGCGCCGTTGCCCACCTCGACCACGAGGTTCCCCGCCGCGTCGACACCGGGCCCGGGCGGCGTCCAGATCCCCGCCTCGCGCGCGGTCGGGACGGTGTACGCGATCGGCGACCCGGTCCCGTCGAGTCGGATACCGACCAGGCGCCCCTTGTACCCGCCACAGTCGCCGTCGAGGCCACCGAACGGCACCCACACCCGTCCCCCGTCGACGGCGAGCGCGCCGCGCTCCTGCATTGCCTGCGTCTCGACACCGGGCAGGTCGAGGCTGCGGCGCCAGCGCACCGCGCCGGTCTTCAGGTCGAGCGCAACGAGTTCGTGACGCGGCGGCGACCCGTACTCCGGGGCGACGTAGACGACGCCGCCGCTCACGACTGGTGTGCCGGTGATGCCGAGCGGGTCGATGTTTCCGCACGGCAGCTGATCGCCCGGCGCGGGCGCGGCGAACTGCTGCTCCCACAACCGGCGCCCGGACAGGTCGAACGCGTACGACACGATTGCCTTCGGTCGCCGCGATCACCGTGCCGCCGACCACGACCGGTGATGCGTACATCGCCCCGTTCAGCTTGAGATCCGCAACGACACGCGGCCGGCCCCGCACCGTTGGCATGTCCGGCGAGACACCGTTGCGGTCAGCGGTGCCGTGGTAGGTCGGCCAGTCAGCAGTACGGACCGTGGGGCCGCTCGTCGGCCCGCCCTGCGTCGGTCCGGCCACGGACGGTCCACTCGAGACGGGCGGCGGCGCGCTGCCGGGCGTGGTCGCCGCGTCCGTCCCGCCGCCGCTGCTCGGACACCCGGCCAGCAGCAGCGCCGCGGCGGCGACCGCGAACGCGACCCGCATGTGCGCGTCCGTCAGTAACGCAGGATGGTCAGGCCTACGGTCGTGCCGACCAGGATCCGCCGACCGGTCAGCGCCGGCGTCGCGAAGCGCGTGACCGATCCGACCGACACCGACGCGCGGTTGCCGCCATGCGCCAGGCCGAGCCCGTGCAGTACGCCGGCGCCGGGGTCGAGCGCCCACACCACACCTCCGCCGATGACCGGTGAACCGGTCACCGATGAGGACGCCTGCCACAGCACGTGCATGCCACCGTTCGGCCCGATGCGCACCGCGCGTACACCGTCCGTGCACGGGACGTAGACGACGCTGTTACGCACCGCGGTGCCGCCGAACGACGTGCAGACCGATCGCCGGTCGACCGCGCCGCCGATCCCGCCCAGATGGCCGAGCCGTAACACGTACGCGTTGCCCGACTTGCCCGCGCTGAACACCCATTTGTTCGCGACGATCGCCGGTCCCTGCGAACCGAGATCGAGATCCGACGCATTGTCGCTGGCCCAGGTCGACGGCGAGAACGAGTCGAGCAGGCGTGCGCGGGTGCTCAGCTGCAACACCGAGTCGCTGTGGTCGTACGGATCGCCCGGCCCGGACGCGCCGTTGCCGACGGAGACCAGCAGGTTGCCTGATGGTCCGACGGTCGGGCCCGGTGGCGTCCAGATGCCTGCTTCGCGCGCGGTCGGGACCGTGTAGGTCACGGCGCGGCCGCGGCCGGTCAGCGGCCAGCCGATCGACGCGACCCTTGTAGCCGCCGCAGTCGCCGGCGAGGCCCCCGAACGGCGTCCACACCCGGCCGCCGGAGATCGTGAGGGCGCCGCGTTCCTGCATGGCACTGGTCTCGACGCCCTTGAAGTCGAGCGTGCGCTTGGAGGCGATGCGCCCGTTGCCGACGTGCAGCGCGAACAGCCGATGCCGCACAGGGCCGGCGAATTCGGCGGCGAAGTAGACGAGCCCGGTGCGGGACGGAGTAGATCGGCGTGCCGGTGATGCCGAGCGGGAAGATGTCGCCGCACGGCAGCTGCGACTGGGGCGCAGGCGTGCCGAGATGCCGCTTCCAGACGAGCCGATTGCTCGGCCCGAAGGCATAGGCCGTGTCGTTCTCGGTCACCACGATCGTCAGACCGCGCGCGACGATCGGCGACGCGTACACCGCTCCGTCCAGCGCGATCTGCTTTGCCACGTGCAGCCCACCGCGATAGGTGGGCATGGACGTGCTTCGTCCGGTGCGAAGCACGTTGCCGTGGTAGGCCGTCCAGTCGGTCGCCGGCCGATGAGCAGCGCGGCCGGGCCGCCCGGCCACGGCCGGCCCGCTGATGCCGACGAGCGCGGTGGCGGCGGCGGTGAGAGTGACGGCGACTGCGGCAAATGTCCGGCGGGTCATCTCCGCAGTCTTATTCATCACGGGGTCAATCGCTACCGTCCACACCATGGCCTTGCTCGATCTTGATCCCGATCAGTTGCTGTCGACGACCCGCACCGTGCGTAAACGGCTCGATTTCGAGCGCCCGGTTCCGGACGACCAGATCCGTGAGTGCGTGCGGCTCGCACTGCAGGCGCCGTCCGGCGGCAACAACGTGACCATGCGTTTCGTCGTCGTGCGCGATCCCGACCTGCGCCGCGGGATCGGCGACATCTACCGCGAGTGCTGGGCGATCTATCGAGAGTCGCGCGGCTACCTCGGCAATGCCGTCCGCACCGACGCCGGCGAGCAGTCGCAACAGGACCGGGTGCGCGACTCGGCCGAGTACCTCGGCGAGCACATGGGCGACGCGCCCGCCCTGATCCTCGCCGCCAACACCGGCCCCGATCGCAAGGCTGCCGAGGGCGGGCTCGGCAATGTGCTGCCCGGCATGTGGAGCCTCATGCTCGCCGCTCGGGCGCGCGGCCTCGGGACGGCCTGGACGACTGTCCACCGCATCAAGGAGCAGCAGGTGGCCGAGCTGCTCGGCGTCCCCTACGAGACGGTCGCGCTACCCGTGCTCGCGCCGATCGCGTACACGAAGGGCACCGACTTCAAGCCCGCGGCACGCCCCGAGCCGGACGAGGTCATCCACTGGGATCGCTGGTAGTCAGTCCAGCAGGTCGCGCACGACGACCGTCTCGTCGCGGCCCGGCCCGACGCCGATGACCGAGATCGGCGCGGTGATCATCTGCTCGAGCGCGGACACGTAGTCGCGCGCATTGCGCGGCAGATCGTCGAGCGTGCGGGCCTTCGAGATGTCCTCCGTCCAGCCGGGGAACGTCTCGTAGATCGGGATCGCGCGCGCGAACTCGGCCTGGTTGGTCGGCACCTCGTCGACCCGCTCGCCGTCGATCTCGTACGCGACGCACACCGGCACCTCGTCCATGCCGGTGAGGACGTCGAGCTTGGTGAGGACGAAGTCGGTGACGCCGTTGATGCGCGCCGCGTACCGCGCGATCGGCGCGTCGAACCAGCCGCACCGGCGCGGGCGTCCCGTGGTGGTGCCGAATTCGGCGCCCGCGTCGCGCAGTTGCTCGCCCTTCGCGTCCAGCAGCTCGGTCGGGAACGGGCCCTCGCCGACGCGCGTCGTGTACGCCTTGACGACGGCGATGACGCGGCTGATCCGCGTCGGCGGGATGCCGCTGCCGGTGCAGGCACCGCCGGCCGTCGCGTTCGAGGACGTCACGAACGGGTACGTGCCGTGATCGACGTCGAGCAGTGTCGCCTGGCCGGCCTCGAGCACGACGGTCTTGCCGTCGGACAGCATGCGGTCGAGCAGCAATGCCGTGTCGGTGACGTACGGCCGCAGCCGCTCGGCAAATCCGCTGAGCTCGGCGACCACCGCGTCGACGTCGAATCCCTTGCGGTTGTAGATCTTGACCAGGACCTGGTTCTTCAGGTTGAGCGCACCGACGACCTTGGCGCGCAGGACGTCGGCGTCGAACAGGTCCTGCACCCGGATGCCGATGCGCGCCATCTTGTCGGCGTAGGTCGGGCCGATGCCGCGCCCGGTCGTCCCGATCTTGGCATTACCGAGGAAGCGCTCGGTGACCTTGTCCAGCGTGCGGTTGTAGGGCGTGATCACATGCGCCGACCCGCTGACGATCAGCCGGGACGTGTCGACGCCGCGCTGGTCGAGCCCGTCGATCTCGTCGAAGAGCACGCCGAGGTCGATCACGACGCCGTTGCCGATGATCGGAGTGCACCCCGGCGTCAGGATTCCTGACGGCAGCAGGTGCAGCGCGTACTTCTCGCCGTCGACCACGATCGTGTGCCCGGCGTTGTTGCCGCCGTTGAACTTGACGACGGCGTCGACTCGACTACCGAGCAGGTCGGTTGCCTTGCCCTTGCCTTCGTCGCCCCACTGGGCGCCGACCAGAACAATCGCTGGCATTGGTTCACCTCGTGAAGATTTGCGGCCCCGAGCAGGGTAGTCGACCTATCGTTGCGGCCGTGAATCCTGCGGTGACGGTGGCCGGTCGTTCGCTCGATCGAGAGGCCCTCGAACGCGCCGCCGCAGCGGTGGGCGCGCGGGTACATGGCGCCGGACGGGTCGCGGTCACTGCGTCCTCGTCGCTCGAGACGGTCGTGGCGATCCTCGGCTGCCTGCGCGCCGGCGTCGTCGCAGTGCCGGTGCCGCCGGACGCCGGACCGCGCGAGCGAGACCACATCCTGAGCGACTCGGGCGCCGTTGAGTGTCCGCCGGTCGACGTCGGCGAGCGCAGCGACCGCACCTGGCCCGAGCCGTCCGGGCCGGCGCTGCTCATGTACACCAGCGGGACGACCGGACCGCCGAAGGGCGCTCTGCTCTCGCACGCCGCGATCGCCGCCGGGCTGGACGGGCTGGCCGACGCGTGGCAGTGGAGCGCCGACGACGTGCTCGCGCACGGGCTGCCCCTGTTCCACGTGCACGGCCTCGTGCTCGGGGTGCTCGGCCCGCTCCGGGTCGGCAGCCCGCTCGTCCACACCGGCCGGCCGACACCGCAGGCCTATGCCGCGGCACGGGCGTCGCTGTACTTCGGCGTGCCGACGGTCTGGGGCCGGGTGGCCGCCGATACCGCGAGCGCACGGGCCTTACGACGAGCACGGCTGCTGGTCTCGGGCAGCGCCGGGCTGCCGCGCACAGTGTTCGACGATCTCGCGGCGCTGGCCGGGCAGGGACCGCTCGAGCGGTACGGCATGACCGAAACGTTGATCACGCTCGCAGCACGCGCCGACGGACCACGTCGACCGGGTCTGGTCGGGACGCCGCTGCGCGGCGTCGAGGCACGACTGGTCGGCGACGGTGAACTCGAGGTGCGCGGGGCGACGCTGTTCGACGGCTACCTCAACCGTGCGTCCGCGCTGACCGCCGACGGCTGGTTCGCGACCGGCGATACCGCCGAGCTCGACGCCGACGGCTACCGGATTCTCGGCCGGACGAAGGACGACCTGATCAAGAGCGGCGGCTACCGGATCGGCGCCGGCGAGGTCGAGGCGGCGCTGCTCGGCCACCCGTCCGTGCGCGAGGCCGCGGTGATCGGCGCGCCGGACGCAGATCTGGGCCAGCGCGTCGTCGCCTACGTCGTCGGGACCGACCTCGACGAGGCGACCCTCATCGACCACGTGGCGCGCGAGCTGTCGGCGCACAAGCGCCCCCGCGAGGTGCGGGTCGTGGCCGAGCTGCCGCGCAACCCGATGGGCAAGGTGCTCAAGAACCAGCTAGCGCGGTGACGGCCTCGGGGTCGCTGTCGGCCAGGAAGCTGGCGCAGCGCTGCGCCTCGTCGTCCTCGCCGATTGCGGCCGCGGCCCGGGCGAGCGCGTGCAGCGCGCGCAGGAATCCACGATTCGGCTCGTGCGCCCACGGGACCGGGCCGGAGCCGCGCCAGCCGGCGCGGCGCAGCGCGTCCAGTCCGCGGTGGTAGCCGGTGCGGGCGTACGCGTAGCCCTCGACCGTCCGGCCGCCGGCCAGCGCGCTCTCGGCGAGCGTCGCCCAGGCGAGCGAGGAGGTCGGGTTGGCCGCGGCGACCGCGACCGGGTCGTCGCCCGCGGCCAGCCGAGCTGCCGCCGGATCGTCCGGGAGTTTGGTGGGCGGGGTGAGCAGGTTGCCGTGCGAGTGGGTCACCCGGCCGATTGTGTCAGCGCGGGCCGAAGGGCACGCACGCCGCCGAGGAAGGTGTCTATGCCGAAGCGGTAGTAGTCGTCCTGGTCGTCGCAGTCGAACATGGCTTCGGTCATCTCGTGCAGGCGCGGGTACTGCTCGATCGGCAGCGCCCGCAGCGCGGCACGCTTGGCGTCGAGCACCGCCTCGCGCTCCTGGGCCGTCGGCCCGACCTCGCGACCCGGTTCGCCGTCGATGAGCATGACGGCCATCCGCAGCGCGTAGACGCCGATGTCGGCGGTCTGCCGCACGTCGAAGCCGGCATTGCGCAGCACGTCGAACACGTGCTCGGACAGCCGGCGACCGGCCTCGTTCGCGAGCACGCGCATGAATGCGAGCTGGACGGCCCCCGGGTGGCGGCGCAGCCCCTCGACCAGGGAGGTGACCAGCGCGCGCAGCTGCTCGTGCCAGGCCAGCGCCGGATCGAGGGCCACATCGGTGCCCTCGAACAGGGCGTCGCCCATCGCTTCGAGCAGCTCGTCCTTGTCCTTGACGTGCCAGTACAGCGCCATCGGGGTCACGCCGAACTCGCGGCTGATGCGCCGCACGGTGATCGCGTCGAGGCCTTCGGTATCGGCGATGTCGAGGGCGCGAGCGACGATCGCTGCCCTGCTGAGATCGGATTTCGCCATCACGCTTGACAACTATACACCGTACAGGGTTTCCTATACAGCGTAAATGTACTTAGTACATGGACGCTGTATAGGAGCCTTCTCGTGGACACGAAACGACGCATCTGGGTACTGGTGACCGTCTCACTGGCAACCTTCATGACCTACCTCGACAACAACATCGTCAACGTGGCGATCCCGGCCATCCAGCGCGACCTGCACCTGAGCACGTCGGCGCTCGAGTGGGTCGTGAGCGGCTACATCCTCACCTTCGCCAGCCTGCTGCTCGCCGGTGGCCGCCTGGCCGACATCTACGGACGGCGTCGGCTGTTCGTGCTCGGACTGGGCGTGTTCACGGCCGCCTCGCTGGTTGCCGGATTCGCCGGCGGTGACGGTGTGCTGATCGCGGCCCGTGCGGTGCAGGGCCTGGGCGCGGCGCTGGTCACCCCGACCACGCTGGCCCTGATCTCGGCGACCTTCACCTCGCGGCGTGACCGCGCCATGGCCGTCGGGATCTGGTCGGCGATCGGCGCGCTCGCCCTCGCCGTCGGCCCGCTGTTCGGCGGTCTCATCAGCCAGCATCTGGCCTGGGGCTGGATCTTCTTCATCAACGTGCCCGCCGGCCTGGCGACGATCGCGCTCGCACTGTGGGCGGTTCCGGACGACTCGGCAAGCGCGGCGCGGCACCGGCTCGACCTGCCGGGCATCGTGACCTCTGCCGTCGGACTGTTCGCACTCACGTACGCCTTGATCGAGGGCCACGACAAGGGCTGGACGTCCACGCCCATCCTCGGCGCGTTCGGGCTCGCGGCCGCAGCGATCCTTGCGTTCGCCGTCGTCGAGCGGCGCAGCCTCGAGCCGATGGTCGACGTGTCGCTGTTCACCGACCGGGTGTTCTCCGGCGGCATCATCGCCGTCGTCATGTGGGGCTTCGGGCTGTTCGGGATCTACTTCTTCACCTCGCTGTACCTGCAGAACGTGCTCGGGTTCAGCCCGACCGTCGCCGGCGCGGCGTTCGTCCCGATGGCACTGCTCATGGCGGTCGGTGCGACCGTCGCCGAGCGCGTCGCGAGCGCGGTCGGTCCGTACCGGGCGGTCGGCGCGGCCATGTTCCTCATGGCGATCGGTATCGGGACGGTGAGCCTGCTCGGCCGCGACGCGACGTTCCTCGACTTGATGCCGAGCTTCGCCGTGATCGGTGTCGGCGGCGGGCTGTCGGTGCCGCTGACCGCGATGGTGCTTGGTGCCATGCCCGTGCACCAGGCAGGCGTCGCGTCGGGGATCTTCAATGCCGCCCGCGAGGTGGCCGGCCTGCTGGGCATCACCGTGATCGGTGCGATCCTGACCGCACGGCAGGGTTCGGAACTCGCGGCCGGGCACGCCCCGGTGGACGCGTTCCTCTCGGGTTACCGCGTCGGGCTGATCGTGGCGGCGATCCTGGTCGCGGCAGGCGGCGTGGCCGCCTTCGTCGCCCTGCGCGGCACGACCCAGCGCGAGGTCGACGCGGCCGAACTCGCCCTGGCCGCCTGAACCCCCGCTTCCGCCCCGGCGCAGTCAGAATCGAGCCGCAAATATGACTGCGCCGGAGGAAGCGATCAGGCGGTGGGGCTGGTGCCGGCGGACAGCAGGTCCTCGCAGGCGCGCTGGATGCGGGCGGCCATGCCGGTCTCGGCCAGCTTCAGGTACGAGCGCGGGTCGTAGGCCTTCTTGTTGCCGACCTCGTCGTCGACCTTGAGGACGCCGTCGTAGTTGGTGAACATGTGCCCGGCGACCTCGCGGGTGAAGGCGTACTGGGTGTCGGTGTCGATGTTCATCTTCACCACGCCGTAGCCGACCGCCTCGCGGATCTCGTCCAGCGTCGAACCGGACCCGCCGTGGAACACGAGGTCGAACGGCTTGTCCTTGCCGACCTGCTTGCCGACCTCGTCCTGCAGATCCTTGAGGATGGACGGACGCAGCTTGACGTTGCCCGGCTTGTAGACGCCGTGCACGTTGCCGAAGGTCGCGGCCAGCAGGTAGCGGCCCTTGTCACCGGTCCCGAGCAGCTCGGCGGTGCGCAGCGCGTCGCCGGGGGTCGTGTAGAGCTTCTCGTTCATCTCGCCGACAACGCCGTCCTCCTCGCCGCCGACGACGCCGATCTCGACCTCCAGCACGATCCGCGCGGCAGCGGCCGATGCAAGCAGCTCCTTCGCGATCTCGAGGTTCTCCTCGAGATCGACGGCCGAGCCGTCCCACATGTGCGACTGGAACAGCGGCTCGCCGCCGGAGTCGACCAGTTCCTTCGAGATCGCCAGCAGCGGACGGACATAGCTGTCGAGCTTGTCCTTCGGGCAGTGGTCGGTGTGCAGCGCGATGTTGACCGGGTAC
Organism: uncultured Actinomycetota bacterium; assembly: GCA_963757455.1. Taxonomy (GTDB): domain Bacteria; phylum Actinomycetota; class Actinomycetes; order Mycobacteriales; family Jatrophihabitantaceae; genus RYN-133. The sequence continues at coordinate 65,620 of CAVWSE010000005.1, read as the reverse complement.
TTCGTCGCGACGACGTGGGCGAACTCGGCCAGGGCCACCGCGCCGGTGACCATCTCCTTCACCGCCGTCCCGGACGCAAACTCCGCACCGCCGGTCGAGATCTGCACGATCCCGTCGCTGCCTGCGTCGGCGAAGCCGCGCAGCGCCGCGTTCAGCGTCTCGGAGGAGGTGACATTGATCGCGGGATAGGCGAAACCGCCGGTCTTGGCGCGATCGAGCATGTCGGCATAGATCTCAGGCGTGGCGATGGGCACGGCGTGTCTCCTGGGCGTCGCGGATGGGCGGGACGTCGCGATCAGTCGCGGGGCCGGCGCTTGCCGGCAAGCAGGTCGTTCAGCCCGGACACCGCCGAACCGATTGCCTCGTCGGACGTCGACGCGGCCTGGGCGTTGGCCCGCTGAAGCTCCAGCCACACTTCCTCGCGGTGGACGCTGAGCGATCTCGGCGCCCGGATGCCGATGCGGACGGCATCGCCGCGCACCTCGATCACGGAGATCACGATGTCGTCACCGACGATCACGTTCTCGCCGACGCGGCGGGTGAGGATCAGCACGGCGCGCCACGCGACGCGCGTCGACGAAGGACTGTCACCGCTTCAGACTAGCGAGCACCAGCCAGCGGGCGCCGCATCGGCAGCGTTTCGTCCTCGAGAACGACCTGTATCGCCCGGCCGGTCGCCGTCGACATGACGATCGGCGCGCGCATGTTCGCGGTCGCGTCGACCAGGCCCTCGCCGATCGTGAGGATGAGCAGGATGCGCACGTCCTCATCGTCGGACGCGCCCAATGCCTGGGTCACGACACCGCCGAGCTCGGGCCGATAGTCGTCGAAGAACACCTCTGGGGAGGTCAGCACGAAACGCAATGCGGGGTCGCGCGTCGACCGCATCGACAGCAGGACGCCATGATCGTCGATCGCGCTCAGCGCGTAGGACTCTTCGTCGTCGAACCCGGGCATCGGCTCGACGAACTGGACGATGTTGGCGTCTGTCGTCGCGGCGGTCATCAGGATCATCATGCCTCAGTCCCGGGGTCGAGCCGGCTCACTTGAGGAAGTCGAGCAGCGAGAGTTGCCGGATGGACGCCGTGGTCTGCAGCGCGGCCTGGTAGGCGGTATTCGCCGTGGTCACCTGGATCGCCATCTGGGCGGTGTCGACATCCTCGATCGATGACAGTTCGGTCGTCAACGAGGTCGAGGTCGCGGTCTGCGTGGTCTGTGCCCGCTGCACCTGCTGATACGTCGCACCTTCGATCGACTGAGCGCTGCTGACTCGTGAGATCGCACTGTCGAGACCTGACAGCGCAGACGTGAGCGAGCCGGGCGAAGTGCGCATCGTCGAGGCGATCGAGCTCAACATCGAGAACACGTCGGAAGAGCCGCTGCCGAACACCGCTGGTCCCTGCGAGCTGACAGCGACGGTGTTGTCCGTCCCCACCATGCGGGTCACGTTGCCGCTGTCGCCGACGTAGGCGCCGCTCGAGTCGTACGCGACGCCGCCGCTGGTCGTTCCGCCGAAGACCGGGCGGCCGTTGTAGCTGGTGTTCGCCAGCGACAGCAGCGAGGTGCGCAGCGCGTCGATCTGCTGCGCCACGGCAGCATTCGCCGAGGAATCGTTCGCCCCGGCGTTGAGGCCCTGCACGACCAACGTCCGTGCCTGTTGCAGGACCGAAACCACCTGCGAGTACGCGGAGTCGGCAGTGGACAGCCACGCAAGAGCGTCGCTGGCGTTCGTGGCGTACTGGTCGTTGCGCGCCATCTCCGACCTCAAGTTCATCGCCCGCACGGTCCCGGTGGGGTTGTCCGACGGCTGCTGGATCTGCTTGCCCGATGTGAGCTTGGCCTGCAGCGCAGCAAGATTCGACGACGTCGACCTGGATGGCCTGCAGCCCCGAATACGCGAACGAACCGACAGTGACCCGCATCGTGGTCATGCTGAGCCCACCACCCCGGTGTGGTTGATCAATGTGTCCAGCATCTGGTCGATCGCGGTGAGAACGCGCGATGACGCCTGGAAGGCGTGTTGGTAGGTCATCAGGTTGCTGACTTCCTCGTCGTAGTTGACGCCGTTCGTCGATGCGTGCAGCGCGTCGACGTTGCTCACGACTGCGGCCTGCGTGCTCTGTTGCTGACTGGCCAGGGCGCTGGCCGACCCGATGACGCCGACGAGACTCGCGAAGGCTGCGATCCGCACCGGACGGCGAGCCGCCCGACTGCGACGCCTGCAACGCGTTGCTCCCGTCGAGGTTGCCCCCCGGCGTCGCCGACGCGGCTACGCCATTGGGGTCTGTCAGGGCGACTGTGATGCCTGCAGCTCCGGTTCCGGAGAAGAGCGGCGAGCCGGAGTTGCCCGACAGGTCGTAGCCCGCAGCCTGGATCGCATTTCCTTGTGCGGCAAAGGTGTTCGCGACCGAGTCGAGCTGAGCCTGATAGCTGGGAATCGTGCTTGTCAGCAGCGTGACGCGGGCAGCAGCGCTGCCGCCGGTCAGGGTGACGCCGGTCCCGCCCACGCTGACGTTGTTGCTCGCGTCGACGCTCATCGACGACGCGGTCACGCCGGAGACGAGGGTCTGGCCGCCGACAGTCACTGTCGCGGCTCCGTTCGCACCGATCGTGGCCGTCCCGCCGACCAGCTTGCTGAGCTGGTCGAGCAACACGTCGCGCTTGTCGACGAGGTCGTTGACGTTGTTGTGCAGCGCATTCGCGATCGCGATCTGCCCGTTGAGGGTGGCAAGTTGGGTCGCGGCCGAGTTCGCCTGCGTGACGTCGGATCCGAGCGAGGCGGCGGTGCTCGACGCGACGTCGCCGATCGATGCTGAGAGGGAATGCAGCGTCGACGCGACGCCCTGCGCGTTCTGCAACACGACCGTGCGGGCGGACGCGCTGTCCGGGTGAGTTCGCAACGGTGCCCCACGCAGCCCAGAACGCGCCCAATTGCGCGGACAGGCCGGTGTCTGACGGCTCACCGAGGACGCCGTCCAACGAACTCAGCGTGCTCGCGGTCGTGTCGGCAGTGGCTCCCTGGGCGTGCTCGCCGCGCACCCGCGCGTCCAACACCGGGTCGTCGCTGCGGTCGGTGCTGGCGACCTTGACGCCGCCGAGGTCGGGCAGGTAGGTGCGAGTTGTATACAGACCGGACGTCGGTGGCGTGACGACTTCGGCCTGCTGCACCGTCTGCCGGGTGTATCCGTCGGTATCGGCGTTCTCGATGTTCTGCGACACGACCGACAGCCCGTAGCGGGCGGCGTTCAGGCCTGTCATCGCCTGCCCGATGCCGGCAAACCAGTTGGTCATGGGCTCAGGCGTGCTCGTCGAGGACGGACGCGCTCGCGCGGGTCACCGTCCCGCGACCGTCGTAGCGGGTGGTGGACCGGGCGGCCGGCGCGAGCACGCCCGCCTGCTCCAGCGCGTCCCGGGTGGAGCGCTCGCCGGCAAGCAACAAGCTGCGGTTCTGCGCGGTCGCGTGCTCGACCTCCGCGGCCAGGCCACGCAGGGCGGCACGGTGCTCGTGCAGAACGCCCGACCACGGCTCCTCGGCGCAGTTCGCGATCTCGAGCAGGGACGCCGTCGGAGCCAGGCCGACGGTGGGAGCCAACGTTTCGACTTCGATGGCGCGCAGCACCTCATGGTCTTGCACTCCACGGGCGGCGGCGGCGACCAGCGCGTCCGCACGGGGCAGCCAGCGGGCCTCGCCTGCAGACAGCACTCGCTGCTGCTGGACAAGCGCGTAAAGCAGATCCTCGAGCAGCTCACGCTCCTGCCAGAGCACAGCGGCCAGTTCGCCGAGCACAGCGCCGGGCCGACCGGGATCGGGAACCGAATGCAGAGCGGCGCGGGACTGGATGGTCACGCCCCTTTCCATCGGCGCGGAAGGCAGAAACATTAGTGAAATCGGCATCCCGTAAGCGCTTGGATTCGTAGATTTCTAGCCCATTCGCCGCTGAATCCGTAGTGAAGTCCGATTTGCACACACAAACTTTACAAACTTTGGACTGGGACCTTGCGCTCCGGATCTCAGTCCTGGCAGACTCCACTTCACACCGATCTAACGAGCGGTGGAAGGCTTGGGAGCCTTCTTGGTCCGCGGGGGACCGATCGACCGGCTAACGGCCGGACTCACGCACAGGAGCCCCCGCAATGACGCTGATCCTCGACCGCACCGACACGGCCACCGACGACGCCGACGTCGCGCAGCCGGCCAAGTCGACCCCGACCGCTGCTGACGTCGAGGCGCTGGTCACGGCCCACCTTGCCCTTGTCGGCCATCTGGTGCGCGATGTTCTCAACCGAGTGCCTGCGCACGTGAACCGCGACGACCTGACCTCGGCAGGCATGTACGCCCTGACCGTGAGCGCCAAGAGCTTCGACCCCACGCTGGGCGTCCCGTTCGCACGGTTCGCCGTCATCCGCATCCGCGGTGCCCTGACCGACGAGCTCCGCGGGATGGACTGGGCCAGCCGGGCCGTCCGTGGCAAAGCCCGCGAGCTGAACACGGTCCACTCCGACCTCACCCACTCGATCGGCCGCGAGCCCACCCGCCAGGAAGTCGCGACGGCAATGGGTATGACGATGAACGAACTCGCAGGCCTTGAGTCGGACGTCCACCGAGCAGGCGTGGTCAGCCTGCAGGCGCTTCCGTCCACGGACGGCGCGGCGACCGTGCCCGCTGTCGACGACCAGCCCGACGACCTGCTCGTCAAGCGCGAGCAGATCGGATACCTGCGCGACGCCGTCGTCGAACTCCCCGAGCGCCTGCGCCTGGTCGTCGAGCAGTACTTCTTCGGCCAGCGACGCATGTCCGACATCGCCGCCGATCTCGGGGTGACCGAGTCGCGCGTGTCCCAGCTGCGCTCCGAAGCGCTCGTGCTGCTCCGCGCCGCGATGAACACCGTCGAGGAGCGTCCGACCGACCCGGGCGCAGGTCGCGGCCGCGCGGCCGCCGCGCGGCAGGCCTACGCCTCCGCCGTCGCCGCCCGCTCGAGCCTGGCCGGCCGGCTGTCGGCGACGACCGTTCTGGGCGAGGCGCGGCGCACCGCCGGCGAGCTCCCGGTCGCCAACTGAAAACTCGTCCCTACACGCGGCATCAAAACGCCGACGCGATCCTGCTGCACACCGCGGCAGGATCGCGTCATTTAACGCTCAAGACCGGCGTCGCGCTGCCGATCAATGATGCGTCCGATCCATGGAGGGATCGGCAGCCCAACCCCGGGCACCCAGGACTCAAGTTTGGGAGGCAAACACAATGAGTCTTCGTATCAACACCAACGTTGCCGCGCTCAACGCGTACAACAACCTGTCGGCCAACCAGAGCAAGCTCGAGAGCGCGTTCAGCCAGCTCTCCTCAGGCCTGCGGATCAACAAGGCCGCCGACGACGCCGCCGGCCTGTCGATCAGCCAGGGCCTGACCAGCCAGATCAACGGTCTGACCCAGGCCGTCAGCAACGCCCAGGACGGCATCAACGTCGCCCAGATCGCCGACGGCGCTCTCGGCACCGTGCAGGACATCCTGCAGCGCATGCGCACCCTGGTCGTGCAGGCCGGCAACGCCGGTACGCAGGACTCGAACTCGCTGTCGGCGATCAACGCCGAGGTGAAGAACCTGAACACCCAGCTGACCAACATCGCGAGCCAGACCAAGTTCGGTGCGACGAACCTGGTCAACGGCACGTACGGCACGTCCAAGGGTGTCTTCCAGGTCGGCGCCAACGGCAACGAGACGATCACCCTCGACCTGTCGACGGCGAACACGACCGCCAGCTCGGTCGGCGCGGCCAGCGGCGGTGTCGACCTGACGGCGATGACGATCGCGGGCGGCACCGCGCCGACCAGCTACACCTCGGCGCAGGCGAGCACGGACCTCACCACGCTCGACTCGGCAATCGGCAAGATCTCGGCCGCCCGGTCGACGATCGGTGCGGTGCAGAACCAGCTCAACTACACCGTCACCAACCTGCAGACCGCGATCACCAACGTGACCGCATCCCGGTCGAACCTGACCGACGCGGACCTCGCCACCGAGGTGACCAAGATGACCCAACAGCAGATCCTGACCTCCGCGGCGACCTCGGTGCTGGCCCAGGCCAACTCCGCCCCGCAGGCGATCCTGAAGCTGCTGCAGTAGTCCATCGCATTCGTCGGCTGCGCCCGTCGGGGCTCAGCTTCTGCCGGGCGCAGCCGATTACAACAACGTCAACAACGGTCGATCCACGGATGGATCGCCGGCCCAACCCCGGGCACCCAGGACTCAAGTTTGGGAGGCAAACACAATGAGTCTTCGTATCAACACCAACGTTGCCGCGCTCAACGCGTACAACAACCTGTCGGCCAACCAGAGCAAGCTCGAGAGCGCGTTCAGCCAGCTCTCCTCGGGCATGCGGATCAACAAGGCCGCCGACGACGCCGCCGGCCTGTCGATCAGCCAGGGCCTGACCAGCCAGATCAACGGTCTGACCCAGGCCGTCAGCAACGCCCAGGACGGCATCAACGTCGCCCAGATCGCCGACGGCGCTCTCGGCACCGTGCAGGACATCCTGCAGCGCATGCGCACCCTGGTCGTGCAGGCCTCGAACGCCGGTACGCAGGACAACAACTCGCTCACCGCGGTCAAGTCCGAGATCACCAACCTGAACACGCAGCTGACCAACATCGCGAACCAGACCAAGTTCGGCTCGACAACGCTGGTCGACGGCAGCTACGGCTCGACCAAGGGTGTCTTCCAGGTCGGCGCCAACGGCAACGAGACGATCACCCTCGACCTGTCGTCGGCGAACGTCAAGGCGAACAACCTCGGTGCGGCAGCCGGCGCGACCGGAGCCGGCGGCTCGTTCACCGGCGCCAAGCTGACGCAGCTCAACATCGTCAAGTACACCAACGCGGTCGGTGGTTACACCGACAACGAGGGCACTGCGGCGGTCCAGAGCTACGGCAGCAGCCAGGGCCAGGACGACCTCGCGACGATCGACGCTGCGATCGCCACGGTGTCGGGCGCCCGGTCGACGATCGGTGCGGTGCAGAACCAGCTCAACTACACCGTCACCAACCTGCAGACCGCGATCACCAACGTGACCGCATCCCGGTCGAACCTGACCGACGCGGACCTCGCCACCGAGGTGACCAAGATGACCCAACAGCAGATCCTGACCTCCGCGGCGACCTCGGTGCTGGCCCAGGCCAACTCCGCCCCGCAGGCGATCCTGAAGCTGCTGCAGTAGATAACGGCGCTATCCCCCTGATCCGGCCGGGCGCCCGGGTTTCCACTCTCAGTGGTCCCCCGTAGCTCGGGCGTCCGGCCTGATCTCCCGCCCACCCTCGATCGAAAGGACCAGCGATGACGACGCCTACCGGCACCGGGAGCATCAGCTTGTCCGGTCTACTCGGCGGCACGGCGGGACAGATCGACACCACCACGCTGATCAGCCAGCTGATGGCCGCGCAGTCCGTTCCACAGAACCAGCTCAAAGACCAGCTGAACACGGTCACCTCGCGGTTGTCGGCCTACCAGGCCATCAACAGCAAGATGACCGCCCTGCAGACCGCGGCCCAGGCGCTCACCGACCCGACCTCGACCGCATGGCAGGCGACGACGGCCACGACATCGTCGAGCGCGGTCGTCGCCACCAGCTCGGCGACCGCGTCGGCGGGAACCACCACCTTCAGCATCACCCAGCTCGCTCAGGCCCAGGTCACCACCGTGGCCGCGGATTCGAGCGGGACCGTCGTGTCCGTCCCGTCGGCGGGAATCCGGATCACCGACGCTTCCGGCAACGTTCACAACGTCGCGCTCACGTCTGGCTCGGCAGCCGACGTCGCGGCCGCGATCAATGCAGCCGGCCTGGGCGTGCGCGCATCGGCGATCCAGACCAGTCAAGGCATCGTGCTGCAGGTCAGCTCGAACAAGACCGGCGCGGCCAACAGCTTCTCTATCGACGGGACGGACACTGCCCCCACGACATTGTCGGCTGCACAGGACGCCCAGGTGTCGGTGGGCAACCCCGCGGCCGGCGGATACACCGTGAACAGTTCCACGAACACATTCACCTCGCTCATCCCCGGCGTCACGTTCTCCGCCAACGCGTTGGCCAACAACGTCACGCTGACCGTGACCAGCGACGAACAGGCGATCAGCAACAAGGTCCAGGCACTCGTTTCTGCTGCCCAGGACGCTGCCAGCACGGTTGCCAGCGCCACCGCGCAGGGAGCGGTGCTGCAGGGCCGAGGAGACGTCAACCTCATCGGCGCGTCGATCGGCGACTCGGTCAGTCACGGCACCTCGACCGGAGCCAGCCTGAAGACCTATGGCATCGATCTCGACAGTTCAGGAAACCTGACCTTCGACGCAACGGCATTCGCCGCCGCCTATGCCGCTGACCCGGCCGGTACTCAATCGGCGATCGCGAACTCGTTCGCCGCGTCACTCAACACCACGGCGACCGCTGCGGTGGATCCGACTTCGGGCAGTGTCACCGCCGCGATCAACTCGGCAACAACCCAGACGACGAGCCTCAACAGCGAGATCGCGGACTGGACGACCCGGCTCGCGACCATCCAGACCAACCTGCAGACGAAGTACAGCGCGATGGAGACCGCGCTGGCGCAGCTGCAGTCCCAGCAGACCTATCTGAACTCGATGTTCGCGAGCCTCAACTCGTCGAGCAGCTCGTCAAGTTCTCGTTCCGGCTGAGCCACTGAACGCCAAGGAGGGCATCGTGGACAACGCTCGTATTCGGTTCCTACGGGATCGGGTCATGACGGCGACTCCCGCGCAGCGGGTCGTCATGCTGTTCGACCGGCTCGCGCTCGACGTACAGCGCGCGGTCGAGTGCGACGACGACCTGGAGGCCGGCACCCACATCGGGCATGCGACCACTATCGTCGCGGAGCTGTTGGGCAGCCTCGACCAGTCCGCCGGCGGTCCGGCCGACAATCTGGCCGCTCTGTACACGTTCCTTCTCCGCGAGTTCACCGCCGCTCGCTGCGACAACGACCGCACGCGCCTGGTCCCTGTGCAGGCGATCGTCACCGGCTTGCGCGACTCGTTCGCCGAGGCGGCAGTTGCCGTTGCCAGCGCAGCCTCGGTGTCGGCGGCGGTCGCCGTCACTGCCACGGCAGGTGCCGCGTCGGGCTCGTCGACGTCGCCTGCGGCCCGGGCCTGGGTGGGCTGACCCATGACCATGGCCGAAGTGCCGTCCTGGGAGACGGTCTTGCACACGGTGGAACGTGACGTTCTGCGTACCGAGGCGTTACTCGTCGTTGCTGCTGCCAACGCGAACGACCCGGACGAGGCCCGCGTGGCCTCGGCGGCGCGCCTGTTGATGCAGCGGGTTTCGGACCACACGTTGCCACCGCTCACCACGATGCCGGTGTTGCCCCCGTCGCTGCTCGAGCGGGTGCAGGCTCTACGCACGCGCATCTCGCAATTGCGTGACGAACTCGAGTTCGCGATGCGCGCGAACCGCGAAATGGTCGCCGAGATCAGCCACATCCGGCCGGCGACACCGGGTACGCCGCCGCGCTACATCGACACCGTGGCCTGACCCCAGCTCGAGGTTCCCTCAAGATCTCCTCACGCGCTAAAGCTGACCGCAGCGCGGTCGATGAGGATCGCGAGCAGGAGGCTCACCACAGTTCCAGCCGACGGATCGGCGCCCCCCTCTAACGGGAGACATCCGTCGTGATCGATGATCTAGCGTCCGTTGCGCTGCAGACCGCGATCGCCGACCTCGGTCGGCGCCAGCAGGTCACCTCGAACAACATCGCGAACATCGAGACGCCGAACTTCACCGCATCGACCGTGTCGTTCGAGTCGAGCCTGGCGAACGCGATCAATGCGGGTGACCCGGCGTCGGCGCACGTGTCGGTCGGCGCGAGCTCCGAGCCGGCCGGTGTGAACGGCAACAACGTCAGCCTCGACAACGAGGTCGTCACTGCAACCCAGACGACCCTGCAGGAGCAGCTGCTCACCCAGGTCCTGACATCGAAGTACGCCGAACTGTCGACCGCGCTGAAGGCGTACTGACGATGTTCGACGCCATCAACACCTCAGCCACGGGGCTCGAGACCTATCGCACGTGGCTCGACGTCATCGCTGACAACGTCGCGAACGTCAACGACACGACCAGTCCCAACGGGAAGGTCTTCCGAACCCACTACGTCCAGGTGGCCGAGAACAACGGCGGCGACGGCGTGCACGTCGTCAGCACGACCGACCAGGCCAACAACGGCGTCCTGCAGCCGGAACCCGGCAACCCGCTCGCAGACAGCCAGGGCTACGTGCGTCACGCGGATGTGAATCTCAGCGAGCAGATGGGCGACATGATCATGGCCCAGCGCGCCTTCCAGGCGAACGCCAGCATGATCGACCGGGCGAAGGACGCGTACACGGCAGCGATCAACATCGGCAAGGGCGTCTGAGGCGACGATGACCTCCCCTATTTCGTCCGTCGGTGCTATCAATCCGATCAGTTCGGTCGGCACGGTCGGCTCTACCGGAGCGGTTTCGCCCGCGGGAGGCACCGGCGACATCGGTGCGACGAGCGGCACGGACTTCTCGAGCGCCCTGGGCAAGGGCCTGGACGCGGTCAACTCCACGCAGCAGACCGCTGACAACCTCGCGCTGCAGGCAGCAACTGGCCAAGCCGTCGACCCGGCCGCGGTCACCGTGGCCATGACACAGGCGCAGCTCATGACGCAGCTCGTCGCGACCGTCCAGAGCAAGGCGGTAACCGCCTTCAACACGATCATGGGGATGCAAGCCTGATGAAGGAACGTTTGCAGGCATTCGGGCAACGCGCGTGGGCGGAGTTCCGCAAGTTCACGCCCGGCCAGAAGATTGTTGTCGTCGCCGCGCTCGCCGCATTGGTCATCGGCGGCTACTTCATGGTCACGTGGCAGGCCACGCCGACGTACTCGCCGCTGTACACCAACCTCGCCCCGGCGGACGCCAGCGCGATCATCGACAAGCTGAACTCCTCAGGCGTTCCGTACCAGCTCGGCGCCGGCGGGACCGAGGTTCTCGTCCCGCAGTCGCAGGTGTACACGACGCGTATCGCCATGAGCTCCGCCGGACTGCCCGGCTCGAGTCAGACCGGCTACTCGCTGCTCGACAAGGAAGGCGTCACCACCTCCCAGTTCCAGCAGCAGGTCGACTACCAGCGCGCGATCGAGGGCGAGCTCGAGAAGACGATCGAGTCGATCGGGGGCGTGAACGCCGCGTCGGTGCACCTCGCGATCCCGCAGCAGGACGTGTTCAGCGACGGCAGCAGCAAGCCGACGGCCGCCGTCCTCGTCACCACCAGTGCCGCGAACGTGCTCAGCTCCGCCCAGGTGCAATCGATCGTGTATCTCGTCAGCTCGAGCGTCCCGGGCATGAACGCCGACGGCGTGACCGTCAGCGACTCGAACGGCAACGTTCTCAAGGCGCCGGGCCAGGCCGGCAGCAGCGGGCTCGCCGACTCGAGTTCGCAGACGCAGCAGACCCAGGCCTACGACAACCACCTCCAGTCGCAGCTGCAGGCCAAGCTCGACAGCATTCTCGGGCCGGGCCACTCGAACGTCACGGTCAACGCCCTGCTGAACTTCGACTCGACGGTCACCACGACCGACAAGTACATCGGCTCGAACCTGCCACCCGTCTCGCAGACGACCACGAAGGAGACCTACACCGGCTCCGGCGCACCGTCGGCAACAGGCACCGTGGGCTCGACCGGGACCACCGGCGCCACGTCCCACAACGGCAAGTACTCCAATGTCAGTTCGACGGTGAACAACGCGCTCGGGACGCAACGCGTCCGCACGGAGACCGCACCGGGACAGGTCAAGTCGCTGGCGATCTCGGTCGCCCTCGACAGCGGTGTCAAGAACCTCAACGTCGCCGCCATCACGTCGCTCATCAAGTCCGGTTCCGGCTACAGCGCAGCGCGTGGCGACTCGGTGTCCGTCCAGTCGCTGCCGTTCAACCAGACCTCGCAGCAGGCGGCGGCAACCGCCAGCACCGCGGCTGCCAAGGCGGCGGCGGACGCGAAGTCGCAGAGCCAGCTGATGGGCATGATCAAGCAGGGTGCGCTCGGCGCGATCGTCCTCGCCGTGCTGATCGCCGTCTTCATCGCCAACAAGCGGCGCAAGAAGGATCCTCCGGTCCCGAACGACGATGTGCTGCCGTTCGGCAATGACGAGGCCGACAGCGATGACGGTTCCTCGCGTGCCACCAACGTCACCGATCTCCACACTGTCGCCGATCGGCGTCGCGCCCTCGCGGCCACGGCCGACGACCGTCCGCAGGAAGTCGCCCGCGTGCTTTCGAGCTGGCTCAACACCAAGGAGGCCTGACCGTGACCACCGCAACCGTCCTGCAGTTCCCCACCGGTTCCTTGTCCGATGCCGCAGAGGTCTCTGCGCTTCTCGCGACGATGAATCCGCGACAGAAGGCCGCTGTGCTGGTGCTCGCGCTCGGACGTGACGAGTCGCGGCGGGTGCTCGCCGAGCTGGACGAGCAGGAGCTGGAGGAGCTCTCGACCGAGGTCGCGCGGCTCGGCACGGTGCCGCCCGAGGTGACAGACGCGGTGCTCGACGAGTTCGCGGCGCTCATGTCGGACGGCGCGACCCACACGCGGGGCGGCCTGGACGCAGCTCGCGATCTGCTCAGCGCATCGATCGGTCGTGACCGCGCGAGCACCATCGCCGAGCGCATCTCGGCCAACTTCGTGCAGGCACCGTTCGCCTTTCTGCAGAGCCTCGACCACCGCCAGATCGTGTCGTTCCTGTCCGACGAGCACCCGCAGACGATCGCACTCGTCCTTGCCCACCTCCCGGCCAACCTGGCTTCGTTCGTCCTGGCCGGCCTGGGCCGCGACCTGCAGGCCGACGTCGCCCATCGCATCGCGGTGATGGACCGTACGTCGCCGGACCTGATCCGGTCGGTCGAGCTCAGCCTCGAACGTCGGCTGTCCTCGCTCGGCGTCGCATCCGACCTGTCGACCGTCGGCGGTCTTCGCCCGCTCGTCGACATCATCAACCGCGCCGACCGCAACACCGAACGGATGATCCTCGAGGGTCTCGAGGAGCTCGACTCGGCGCTCGCCGAAAAGGTCCGGGCGCAGATGTTCATGTTCGAGGACATCGTCAATCTCGAGGACCGCTCGATCCAGCTCGTCCTGCGGCAGGTGCAGACCGCCGACCTGGCGACCGCACTCAAGGGCGTCTCGGACCGGGTCCGGGCCAAGATCATGCAGAACATGTCCGAGCGCGCGGCGCTCAACCTCGCCGACGAGATCGAGATGCTCGGCAAGGTGCGCATCCACGTGGTCGAAGAAGCGCAAGCCGCCGTGGTGCGTGTGATCCGCCAACTCGAGGAGTCCGGCGAAATCCTGGTTGGACGTGGAGACGATGACGCTTTCGTCGCCTGAGGCACGGCCCGAGGACCTGCAGGTCTGGCAGCCCCACGACCTCACCGCGTCCTCGGCGCGGCCCTACCTCGCACCGCCGCAGACATCCACCGCGGCTGCCGCAGCCGCCGACCTGTTCGAGGTCTCACCGACCGCCGGCATTCCGGACGCCGTGCTCAACCCTGCGCGGCTGGCAGCACAGTCCGCGGGTTACGTCGCGGGCTGGAAGTCCGGGCATGACGCGGGGCAGCTCGCCGTCGAGGCCGAGGCCGCCCTTGCCCGCGAGGTCGCCGACCAGCAGTCGCAGGCCGTGCGCGGCGAGATCGGCCGGGCCATAACCGCGCTGTACGACGCAGCGGCTGCATTCGACCGGCGCACCGCGCCGTCGACCGAGCAGGTCGAGCAACTGATCCTGGACACGGCATTTCGCATCGCCGAGGCAGTGGTCGGGGTCAGCCTGGCCGACGACGAACTGCGCGGCCGCGCTGCGCTGCACCGCGCGCTCGCCGCTGCCCCGCAGAACACCCCGGTCACCGTCCGGATGAACCCGCATGACCTCGCCGTCCTCGCGGCGGCCGGCATCGAGCACGACAAGTGCGTCGATCTCGTCCCCGACCGGACGCTGGCCCCGGGCGACGCGCTCGCGATCTCGGCAGCCACCCGCATCGACGCACGGATCGGCGCAGCGCTGGACCGGGTGCGCCGCCAACTGCTGCGCGAGGACATCCCGTGACGAGCGTCGCCGAACGCATCAACCTCGCCGCGGACGCTGCTGCCGCCGCCGGCGGCCCGCAGGTCTGCGGGCAGGTCGACCACGTGCGCGGTTTGTCGGTGACCGTCCGAGGCATCTCACCGCGCATCGGCGAGCTCGTGCACATCGGCACTGCCGATGCGGTCGTCCCGGCCGAGGTCGTGGCGGTGCAGGACGGTCCGGCGGGGCACTTGGCCACCTGCCTGCCGCTCGGTTCGCTGGCCGGCATCGGCGCCGGCGACAGTGCAGTTGCCACCGGACGTCCGCTCACGATCCAGGTGGGTGACCAGCTGCTGGGACGCGTGCTCGACGGTCTCGGTCGACCGCTCGAAGGCACCGCGCTGCCCGCCACGCTGCCGCGCGTCGGCGTAGCCGCGAATGCCCCTGACGCCTTGAGCCGTGCACGCATCGACACCCCGTTGTCGCTGGGCGTTCGGGTCGTCGACACCCTGGCCCCGCTGGGCCGTGGACAGCGCATGGGGATCTTCGCCGGCAGCGGTGTCGGCAAGTCGAGCCTGCTGTCGATGATGACGCGGGGCACCAGCGCCGACGTCACGGTTGTCGCACTCATCGGGGAACGTGGCCGCGAGGTGCGCGAGTTCCTCGAGGACGATCTCGGGCCGGAGGGACTGCGCCGCGCCGTCGTTGTCGTCGCGACCTCCGACCAGCCGCCTGTGGTTCGGATGCGGGCCGCGTATGTGGCCACTCGGATCGCCGAGTGGTTCCGCGACACCGGCCGTCACGTCCTGCTGATGATGGACAGCCTGACCCGTCTCGCGGCCGCACAGCGCGAGATCGGCCTCTCGGCAGGCGAGCCCCCGACCACGCGTGGCTACCCGCCGTCGGTCTTCGCGACGATGCCGCAACTGCTCGAGCGTGCCGGCGCTGCCGAACGCGGCTCGATCACCGGCCTGTACACCGTCCTCGTCGAGGGTGACGACCACAACGAGCCCATCGCCGACACCGCCCGTTCGATCTTGGACGGTCACATCGTCCTCGAGCGCAGGCTGGCCAACGCCGGCCATTACCCGGCCGTCGACGCATTGCAATCGCTGTCGCGCGTCGCGGGCGCGATCACCACACCGGACCAGCGCGCGCACATGCAGCGGGCCCGGCGCCTCATCGCGGCGCGCCAGGACGTCAAGGAACTCGTCGAGATCGGGGCGTACGTCGCCGGCACGAACCCCGCCGCCGATGCCGCGCTCGCCCTGTGGCCGACCATCGAACAGTTCCTCCAGCAGGACCTGCACGACCTCACGCCCGGCGCGCAGGCCTGGGAGCGGCTGGAATCCGCACTCGACGGCACGGCGGGGGCGGCGGCATGAGCCCGCGGTGGATGGGCGCGCTCGTGCGTGCCCGGCAGGCCCAGGAAGACGTCGCCCAGCACGAACTGGCTTCCGCGACGCGACGCGCCCAGGAAGCGCACGACGCACGTCGGCGGGCGAGCTCGCGGGTGGACGCACTCGCCGAGCTGTCCGAATCCGACGCCCGGTTGACGGGCGCAGCGTTCGCAGCGTCGGCCGCTGCATTGCAGTCGGCCGCAGCGGCCAACGCACTGGCCACCTTCGTTGCCGAGCAGGCTGATCTCAGCACCGGGCACCGCCGCGACGCGCTACGCCAGGCCGCAACCGACCGCGACGTTGCCGAGCATCTGGAGGACAACGCGCGCGAGGCCGAGCGTGCCGAGGCCGCCCGCGTGGCGCAGCGCGACCTCGATGAGAGCGCCGCGCGGCTGCACCGTCGCCGCATGGAGGTGGGTCAATGACCGCCCCCGCCGGACTCGCCGACGTCACCGCCCAGATCGCCGCCCTGCAAGCGCAGCTGGACGCGCTCTCGGCACCGCCGGTCACGAACAACCCCACATCCGCCGCCGATTTCGCAGCCGCGCTGTCCGGCGCGGCCCCCTCCGGGTCGACCACGACCGGAACCGGCGCGGTCCCGGCGGCGGCGACGACCACTTCCGCGGCGACCACTTCCGCGACGACCACCTCCGCGACGGCCACGACGACGGGGACGACCGGTTCGAGCAGTGTCACCGGTGCCGACGTCGTCGCGGACGCGAAGCGCTACCTCGGCATCCCGTACGTGTGGGGCGGCGAGTCGACGTCCGGACTCGATTGCAGCGGGCTCGTGCAGAAGACGTTCAGCGATCTCGGGATCCACCTGCCACGGGTCGCGGCAGACCAGGCTCACGAGGGAACTGCGGTGGCATCGCTCGCCGATGCCCAGCCCGGTGACCTGCTCTTCTTCGGCAACCCTGCCTATCACGTCGCGATCTACGCCGGGAACAACCAGCTCATCGAAAGCCCGGAGCCCGGCAAGACCGTGCACATCACCGACGTGTACCAGACCCCGACCTCCATCCGTCGCATCATCCCTGACCAGTCGGCTTCGATCGCGTCGCCGCAGCTGAGCGCGGGTGCCGGGCTCTCGTCCTCGCAGCTGATCGCGGCAGGCGTCTATCCCGCAGTCGCGAACTACGCCAACGACTTCGCCTCCGCCGAGCAGACCTACGGCTTGCCAAGCGGACTTCTCGCCGCAGTCGCGCAGCAGGAATCCGGCGGCAATCCGAACGCGGTCAGCCCGGCCGGCGCCCAGGGCCTCATGCAGCTCATGCCGAGCACGGCCGCCGGAATGTCGGTCAACGCCTTCGACCCACAACAGGCGATCATGGCCGCGGCAAAGATCTTCCACACCAACCTGGCGCAGTTCAACGGATCGGTGCCGCTCGCGCTGGCCGCGTACAACGCGGGCGCCGGCGCGGTATCGAAATATGGCGGCATCCCCCCGTACGCAGAGACCCAGAACTACGTCAGCAAGATCATGGCGACGCTGGAGGCCGGTGGATGACGATTCCCACCGCGCTCGCCGCGGCACCCGGTCCGGCCAACGTCTCGACCGCCAATACAGCGGGTGCCGACGCGCCCTCAGCAGCGCACACGACTTTCTCCACACTCCTGGCCGCGCTGGCGAACGCCTCCGCACCCGCCCACCCGATCGCTGCTCCCGCGTCGGCGGTCCCGGTCGCCGACGCGGCTACCGATCCCGAAACGGATCCCGCCGCACACAGCGCCGACGACTCCGGCAGCGCGCACACGACGACTGGCAAGCACGACCGACCCGAATCACCGACACCGGCAACGGGCGAGGTGACTCGGATTCGGATTACTCGGCGCCATGGCGCCGACCGCGTTGCCTGCCGCGTTGCCTGCCGCGTCGCCTGCCGCGTCGCCGCCGCCGTCGCCCGCCGCGTCGCCCTGCCGCGTCGCCCGCCGCGTCGCCCGCCGCGTCGCAGGTGCATGCCTCGGCCGCTGCGAATGCCGGCGCGCCCTCGACCGCCGACACGGTCAGTGCGGTGCATGCCAACCCGACGCCGCCGAGTGGGACGCGCCACGAGACGGGTACAGCGAAGGCCCCGCCGATCGTGTCGACGCTGCCCGTCCAGACGAAGCCGACGAACGCCACGACTCATTCGGCGCAGCGCGCCGACACCGAGGCCCGGCCGGCTGCGACCACCAACCCCGGTTCAGGGACCGCAATGACGGCACCGGACCAAGCGCTCGCCGCGACGCTGCCGAGCACCGCACCGATCGCCGCGGCTCCGGCGCCGGCACCGAGTTCGCCGACCTCGCCCGCAGCTGCGCCAACGCCTGCCCAGCCACATCTGGTCGAGTCGCTCACCCGGCTGCGCTCGCGCGCAGATGGCAATCACGAGCTGTCGATAGCGCTCCATCCGGCCGAGCTCGGTGCAGTGCATGTGCGCGCGACTCTGCACAACGGCACGCTGACGGTCACCGTCGCCTGTGCCGACGACGCCGCGCGGCAGGCAGTGACCGCGGCCTTGCCGGATCTGCATCACGCGCTCGGCGGGCTCGGTTCGATCGACGTCGACCCGCGTGACGCAGGTCAACGACAGGACCAGGCGAGCACCGACCGCAGCCCGGAACAACAACGCGACCCGTCCGGCTCGGCCGAGCAGGACGGCGGGTCCCGACAGCGGCAGACGCGCCAGGACCCCGACGGACTCGACCAATGGATGTGAGGACATGACCACCCCGATCAGCGCAGTCGGCGCATTGCCCTTTGCCGCCCAGAACACGACCGGCACCACCGGCACGACCGGCACCGCCGGGACCACGGGCACGACCGACACCACCGGGTCGACCGGCACGGGCTCGACAACCGGCACGAGCGGGTCGTTGCTCGATCCGCAGGCCTTCCTACAGCTGCTCGTAGCGCAGCTGAAGTATCAAGATCCGTCCAACCCGGTCGACACGTCGTCGTTCATGAACCAGACCGCGATGCTCAGCCAGGTCCAGACGATGAACTCGATGTCGGGCACGCTCAGCGCGCTCGTCAGTGCCCAGCAGGCACAGTCGGCGACCGGGCTGCTCGGCAAGACCGTCACCTACCTCGACTCGTCCGGGATGCGGACCACCGGCGTCGTCTCGGCAGCGAACCTGCTCTCCAGCGGCGCCACCTTGCAGGTCGGCTCGGACACGATCCCGCTGTCCAGCGTCATCGGCGTCAGTGAGGCGCCGCCGACCACCACCAATTGACCCGACCCACACCCACCAACCCACCGTCCACCCACGAACCCACCCCCCGAAACGCGTAGCACCCCAACCCCCGAAGGAGTCACCATGCTGCGTTCACTGTTCACCGGAATCTCCGGGCTCGACGCTCACCAGCAAATGCTCGACATCACGTCGAACAACATCGCCAACGTCAACACCGTCGGCTACAAGAGCAGCTCGGCCGTATTCGAGGACGCGCTGAGCCAGCAGCTGTCCGGCGCCGGCGCGGCAACCACGCCCACCGGCGGCACCAACGCGACCGAGGTCGGTCTCGGCGTCAAGCTGGCGGCCACGAACCAGAGCTTCACCGAAGGTGCCGCGCAGCCGACCGGCGTGCCGAGCAACTGCATGATCAACGGTGACGGCTTCTTCGTCCTGCAGAAGAGCGGCGAGCAGCTCTACTCCCGTGCGGGCGCCTTCACCCTCGACAGCGCCGGTCACCTGGTCGCGCCGGACGGCGCGATGGCGCAGGACATCAACGGGTCGCCGGTCGACCTGTCCGCGCTCAACAGCGGCAACTACAAGTCGTACTCGATCGGCGCCGACGGTGTGATCACGGGCGTCAAGGCCGACGGCACCACCTCGACGCTGGGTCAGATGGCGCTGGCGACCTTTCCCAACCCGAACGGGCTGATGAAGAACGGCGACAACGAGTTCACGATGTCGGCTTCCTCGGGCGCACCCAACATCGGCGCACCCGGATCGGGGTCGCGTGGCTCCCTCAGCTCCGGCTACGTCGAGATGTCCAACGTCGACCTGTCGCAGGAACTCACCAACCTGATCGTCGCCGAGCGCGGCTTCCAGGCCAACTCGAAGGTGATCACAACCTCCGACGAGATTCTGCAGACCCTGGTCAACCTGAAGCAGTAGTCGCTACCGAGCCGGTCGCGCCGCTCCGGGGGTCCGGAGCGGTGCGACAAAGCTCAAGTTCGCCCCAAGACGACCGATATTGATCAGTGCGGCCCCACGGACGGGGCCGGACAACTCCAAGGACGGAAATCGTGTTACAGCTGACCCGACTCAACGGGCCGGCCTTCGCGCTCAACCCAGATCTGATCGAACGAGCAGAGGCCACCCCGGACACTGTCGTGACCCTGGTCAACGGCAGCAAGTACGTCATCCGCGAGACGTTGGACGAACTCATCGAGCTCGTCCACGACTACCGCGTCGGACTGGTCGCTGCGGCACAAGCCGGCGGCGTCGGCCCCGCACACGGGTACTCGCCGCGACCGGCACAGGCGGTTCATTCTCAGGCCAAGGCGCCACAGCAGCCCCGTCACGCGTCACCGCGCGTGGACGCATCGGCGAACGTCGTGGTGCTCCACCCCGAGGAGGACTAGATGGATCCCGCGATGATCATCGGCGTCGTCATGGCGCTGGGCGCGATCGTCGGTTCGTTGATCATGGACGGCGGCGACATCGGGTCGATGTTCTTGATCCCGCCGATGATCCTGGTCTTCGGCGGCACGATCGGCGCGGCGGTCGCGGGCGGGATGCTTCCCGACCTCAAGGCCATGCCGAAGTCGTTGATCCGTGCGTTCACTGCCAAGGCCGTGTCGCCGAGCGAGAACGTGGCGACCATCGTGCGGATGTCGGAGAAGGCGCGGCGCGAAGGCCTGCTTGCGCTGGAGGGTGACGTCGCCGAGGTCGAGGACTCGTTCCTGCGGCGCGCGCTGGAACTGGCGATCGACGGCACGGACGCCGACGAGGTCGCCGACATCCTCGGTGCCGAGGTGGACGCCAAGCGCTCCGCCGACAAGAGCGCGGCCAAGCTGTTCCACGACATGGGCGGCTTCGCTCCCACGATCGGCATCATCGGCACCGTCCTGGGGCTGGTGCACGTGCTCGGCAACCTGGGTGACCCGTCCACGCTGGGCGAGAAGATCGCGTCGGCGTTCGTCGCGACGCTGTGGGGCGTCATGACGGCCAACGTCTTCTGGTTCCCGCTGGCCAACCGACTCAAGCGCGTCAGCGAGGTCGAGTGCGAGCAGATGGACATGACCATCGAGGGTGTGCTCGCGATCCAGGCCGGCGCCAACCCGCGCCTGATCGCGCAGAAGCTCAAGAGCATGCTGCACGACGCCGACGGACGGCGACGACGACGATGAGAAGGACGCGGCCTGATGCCTCCGCCGAGCAAGCACGGCGCGCGACGGACCCGCAGTCGCGGCGGCCACGGGGACGACCACGAGGAGGGCGGCGCCGAGCGCTGGTTGGTGACCTACGCCGACATGCTGACCCTGCTTCTCGTGTTGTTCATCGTGCTGTTCTCGATCTCGGTCGTGAACACGTCGAAATTCATCTCGCTCAAGACCTCCCTCGCTGCCGTCTTCGGGGACGGCACGAAGGGAATGCTCTCGGGGGGCAACGGTCTGAACGAGAACGACGCAAGCGGCACCGGCCAGCAGATGGTCATGGCGGGCAGCCCGATCGACACGACCCAGGGCACCACGACCAAGACCGGACCGGCCGGCGTCCCGCACTACAAGTCCGCGATCCTGCCGGGCGGCTACACCCAGCAGGACGTGCAGAACGAGGTGAGCGACTACAAGTCGGTGCGCAAGGCGATCGAAGCCTCATTGCGCGCCCACGGCATGCAGGGCGCGGTCAAGTTCTCGATCACCTCCCGCGGGCTGGTGATCACGATGGTCACCAACGCGCTCGTGTTCCCGGGCAACAGCGCGCAACTGTTGCCGGAGGGCCAGCAGATCCTGGCCAACGTCGTCACACCGCTGGCCGCCGAGCATCGCATGCTCGAGGTCGACGGTTACACGAACCAGGAGCACACCTCGACCGCCCCCTACCCGAGTGGTTGGGAGCTGTCCTCGGCACGTGCCTCGGCCGTCGTTCGCTACCTGGTGGCAAACGGCGTGTCCGAACAACGGCTCTCGGCGGTCGGGATGAACGACCTCCACCCGCTCTACCCACCGTCCGACCCGCGCTCGGTCACCCAGAACCGGCGCGTCGAAATCGTGGTCCTGTCCAGCCTGCCGAGTACGGCCGGTGCCGCACTGGCAACTGCGGGCTCGAGCTGAGCCCGGATCGAAGGAGTATCTGATGAGCACCGACACCGAGAAGGCTGCGCCCGCCAAGGGCGGCGCCAAAGGCGCCGGAAAGGGCAAGAAGGGCAAGGGCGGCAAGTCCAAGAAGAAGTTGATCATCATGATCGTCTTGTTGCTCGGCGTGGCCGGGGCGGCGTACCAGTTCTTGCTGGCCAAGCCGGCCAAGGCGGGCCCGCCGACCGGGGGCGAAATCGTCCAGCTCGACCCGGAGACGGTCAACCTGAACGCAGGCCACTACCTGAAGATCGCGGTTGCCGTCCAGGTCGTCCAAGGCAAGTCGACGGCCGCGACCTTCCAGGGCAGCCAGGCCGAGCAGTTGATCATCGACGAGTTCAGCAACCGCTCCGTCCCCAGCTTGTCGTCCAACGCGATGCGCAAGAAGCTCTCGACCGAGCTCGAGAAGAAGATCAAGTCCGCCTACGACGGTTCGGTGTTCAAGATCTTCCTGACCCAATTCGTGATGCAGTGATGGTGCGGTAGGCAACCCCGGGGCGAGACGCCCGGACCACGTGACACGGAGCCGACAACGGATTCCGAATTCAGGCACAAGATCTGCTCAAGGCCTAAGTGATCATCGATCCAGTCCTCATGTTCTGGCGAAGGCCGGTCGATAGGCAAAGTCGTGCCACCCTCTTCGGTCAGTGTGTTTCCCGGCGCCGCGCAGCCGCAGGCGGACCGCTCTCGTCCTGTCGTTGCCTACGACTTCCGCCGGCCGACGAAGCTCTCGCGCGATCACGTGCGCTCGCTGCAGCAGGCGTACGAGACGTTCGCGCGCCGGCTGACCACCGTGCTCACGAGCACGCTGCGGCAGGTGTGCCACGTCTCCATCCGTGACATCACCCAGCAGAGCTACGACGAGTACATCGGCATGCTGGCCACGCCGACGTTGCTCGTTCCCGTCGAAGTCACCCCGCTCGGCGCCGGAGCGCTCGAGATCTCACTCCCTGCAGCGCTCGCGGCGATCGACCACATGCTCGGCGGCCCGGGCGGGACGCAGCCGGCTCGAGGGCTCACCGACATCGAAACGAGCCTCGTCCGCCGCCTGATCGACCAGATCTTCGGAGTGCTCGGGTACGCGCTCGAACCGGTTGTCCCGGTCCAGTTCGAAGTCGGCGCGATCGAGTACAACCCGCAGTTCCTGCAGATCGCAACGGCCGCGGACGCTGTCGTCATCGGCGAGTTCGACCTCGTCATCGGCCGCGAGTCCTGCACCATGACCGTCTGCCTGCCCCTCGCTCCGCTGCTCCCCCGGCTGATGACGCAGCGTCCGCGTGAGGTCGCGCCGACCGAGTACGACGCCGGTGCCGCCGGGCACCTGCGCGACGAGCTGCTCGACATGAGCGCAGAGGTGCGGGTGCGGTTCATGCCGGTCGGCGATCGACTCCGCGACCGTGCTCACCCTGTGCGTCGGAGACATCGTCCACCTCGGCCACCGCGTCGGCGCCCCGCTCACCGTCCAGGTCGGTACGTCGCCCGTCGCCCGAGCAATTGCCGGCAAGTCGGGCACCCGCCTGGCCGCCCTCGTCACCGATTCCCCCGAAGACCTCGCCAAGGAGCCCCGTTGACCACGACAGTCGCCACCAGCGCCGCCGAGCTGCTCGAACGAGCCGGTGTCGCCGCGGCCCGGACGCTGCCGCTTTCCGAGCAACTCAACCCGGTCGCAGACCCGGGTTCGGCCGACCTGGCCGGCGCCGTGATCGTCCCGTTCACCGGCTCGGTCACCGGCGAGCTCGCCCTGATCGTCGACGAGCAGACCATCGCGGGCACCGCGCCCGGCGTGGTCGAGAGCCAGGGCCTGGCCGCTGCGCTCGCCCCGGTGATCGACGCGGTCGTCAGCGCCATGGGCAACGTGCACGGCGGCGTGCCGCAGACGGTGGACCCGCGCCTGGCGACCAGCCGCGCGACCGGCTATCCGGACAGCGCAAGCATCGGGCTCGCCGGCGCCGGCGGGCTCCGGGCAGTCATCGCGATCGGACTCACGCCGTCGGCCGAGCCTGCAGCTCAGTCCCTCGGTCGAGGCGCTCCGCTGTCGGCAGACCGTCTCGACCTGCTGCGCGGCGTCGAGATGCAGGCCAGCGCCGAGCTCGGCCGGGCGCGCATGACGATCAACGATCTGCTCTCGCTGCGCACCGGCGCGGTGATCGAGCTCGACCGGGCCGCAGGCGATCCGGCGGATCTGTTCGTGAACGGCCGGCTCATCGCACGCGGCGAAGTCGTTGTCGTCGATGAGAACTACGCGCTGCGCATCACCCAGATCGTCACCGACGAGATCGATCGGTAGGTCGTCATGGACACCGTGTCGATGATCGGGCGGCTGCTCGTCTCGCTGGCGGCCGTGCTCGGAATCATGTGGCTGCTCGCTCGCCGCATGCGTAAGGGCGGCCGGATGAAGGACACCCGGCTGATCGACGTGCTCGGTCGTCAACAGCTCTCGCGCAACGCCTCCGTCGCCGTCGTGCGGGTCGGCGAGCAGGCGCTGGTCATCGGCGTCACCGACGCGCAGGTGTCGGTGCTCGGCGAGACAGACCTCGGCGCGGCCCAGGCGATGGTCGCGGCGTCGAACTCTTCCGCGCCGGCCAAGCGGGCCGTCGCCCGCACGGCGACAAGCACAGCGAAGCTCGACCGCGCGCCTGGCTCGAACGGCCGGCACGCCGAGCCCGCCGATGCGTCGGCGTCGGCCGAACCGAGCCGCCGCAAGACAACCGGCCTGAGCGGATCGGCGTTGTCTCCGCAGACCTGGCGCCAGACCGTCGAGTCGCTGCGTG
This sequence comes from uncultured Actinomycetota bacterium, assembly GCA_963757455.1. Taxonomy (GTDB): domain Bacteria; phylum Actinomycetota; class Actinomycetes; order Mycobacteriales; family Jatrophihabitantaceae; genus RYN-133. The sequence goes on along the minus strand of CAVWSE010000005.1, from coordinate 41,089 downwards.
ACCTCACGTCCAGGTCGGCCTGACGGAGCGGTGACTGATCAATCATGAGGTGGCTCAAAGCAGCCGCCGTCCTCGTCCTGCTCATGATCGGGCTGGGGGTGGGCGTCGGGCTGGATGCGCAAGCGGCGTCTGCCGCACCGACCGGGCCGACCGCGCCGGTCGCCCCTAAGACACCGACCCCGCCCAGCGGCGCGTCGACCTCCGGGCCGTCCTCGGACAGCAACTCACCGGACATCAGCGTCAAGATCGGCGGCAACAAGCCGAGCCAGTCGTTGACAGTGCTGCTGCTCGTCACAGTGCTCGCGATCGCACCGTCGTTGCTTCTGCTCGTCACCAGCTTCACCAAGATCTTCGTGGTGCTGTCGCTGACACGAAACGCGCTCGGGCTGCAGTCAGTGCCACCGAACCAGGTGCTGGCCGGACTGTCGCTGTTCCTGAGCCTGTTCATCATGGGTCCGGTCGTGTCCAAGATCAATTCGCTCGGGATCCAGCCCTACCTGCACGGCACGAAGACCCGCAGTCAAGCGTGGGCGGACGGGGTCGCGCCGCTGCGGCAGTTCATGCTCAGCCACACCCGCCCCCAAGAGATCGCGCTGATGCTGCGCGCCGGCAGCCTGCCGAATCCGACGGACAAATCGAAGATCGACCTCACCACGCTCATCCCGGCGTTCGTCCTGTCGGAACTCCGCTCGGCGATGATCATCGGCTTCATCATCTTCATCCCGTTCGTGGTCATCGACCTCGTCGTGTCGTCGTCACTCATGTCCCTCGGCATGATGATGTTGCCGCCGGTGTCGGTGTCCCTCCCGTTCAAGCTCCTGCTGTTCGTCCTGGTCGACGGCTGGGGCCTGATCGTCACGTCCCTCGTCCAGAGCTATCACACCGGGTAGGCACCATGACCGACACCGACGTCATCCACCTGAGCATGCAGGTGATGCTGGTCGCGGCGAAGCTCGCCGCACCGGCTCTCGTAACCGCGCTCGTCATCGGCTTTGCCGTGTCGTTGTTCCAGTCGGCAACGCAGATCCAGGAATTCACGCTCGCGTTCGTGCCGAAGGCCATCGGCGTCGCCATCGCACTGTTGATCTGCGGGCACTGGATGCTCACGACGATCGTCACGTTCACCACCGAGCTGTTCAACTCGATTCCCAAGCTCGCCGGCTGACCACGCGGCATGCACATCGACCTCAGTGCGACGACGCTGATCGGCCTGATGCTGATCAGCGCGCGCATCTTCGCGTGGTCGATGATCGCTCCGCCCATCGCGACGGCCGGACTGCCGACGGTCGTCAAGACGGTTCTGAGCGTCGGACTCGCGCTCGCCGTGCTACCCACCGTGCACGGGCAGAGCGTGCCACTGGAGACGACCGGAATCATCGGCGCGGTCGTGCTGCAGGTGATCGTCGGCGCCGGGCTGGGCTTCGTCACCCGGATCCTGTTCTCGGCGATCGAGGCAGCCGGCTCGTTGCTCGACGTGTTCGGCGGCTTCTCGCTGTCAGCCGCCTACGACCCGCTCTCGACAACGATGACGTCGGTCTTCGGGCGCTTCTACGGAATGCTCTGCACCACGTTGATCTTCGCCACGAACATGCACCTGGTCATCTTCCAGGGGTTCCTGCGAACCTTCCGTGCCGTGCCGCTCGACTCGGGCATCTCCCTTGCCAAATTGGGCACGGCGCTCGAATCGAGCGTCACGCAGTTGTTCGTCGGGGCGCTGCAGATCGCCGGCCCGCTGATCGTGGTCCTGTTCATTGCCGACATGGCGCTCGGCGTGCTCAACCGCATCGCACCACAACTCAACGCCTTCTCGATGAGCTTCCCGATCAAGATCGGCCTGACGCTGATGCTTGTCGGACTGGGTCTGCTGCTCATGCCGCAGACGGTCACCGACATCGCGCAACGCGCGACCTCGGTCATCACGCAGGTGACGGGGTGAGCCGGCCATGAGCGATGGTGCTGACCGCACCGAAAAGGCGACGCCGAAGAAGCGGAAGAAGGCGCGCCGCGATGGACAGATCTCGAACACGCACGAGGTCGGCAGTTGGCTCGGGCTGCTCGCGGCAACGTTCGTCATCCCGTCCATAGTCGAGTCGATGATGTCCGGCGGCACCCAGACCCTTGTCGAAGCCGGCGCCGTGATCCGCAGCGGCGACACGCGCCACGCCGTTGCCGCGGCAAGCTCGGCGTTCAGCGCGGCGGTGAAGTCGGTACTCCCGCTGGGTGCGATGATCGCCGCGATCGCCGTCGCCTCGGTCGCGATGCAGGGTGGACTGTGGTTCGCTCCCAAGCTGCTCAAACCCAAGTTCAGCAGGCTCAATCCCCTGTCCGGCGTCAAGCGGATGTTCGGCCCGCACGGCTGGTGGAACCTGACCAAGGCACTGTTGAAGACCACTGCCCTGGCGATCGTCGTGTGGATGTCGGTGCGTGGCCTCGTCCCGACTCTGATGGGCGCGGGCGCTCTGCCGCTTGCCGCGCTGCTCCACGACGCAACCAACGCGACCCTGGGCATGCTCCGCTACGCATCGGTCGCAGGCGTGGCCATGGCGGTTGCCGACTGGGTCGTCGTCCACCGCCGCAACGCCAAGCACCTGAAGATGACCAAGCAGGAGCTCAAGGACGAGTTCAAGAGCACCGAAGGTGACCCGCACATGCGCTCGGCACGGCGCTCGAGGCAGATGGCGATGCGCCGTAACCGGATGATGGCCGACATACCGAAGGCCGATGTCGTCGTGGTCAACCCGACACACGTCGCCGTCGCGCTGCGCTATGACCCGGCGCGCGGCGCGCCGCGGGTCGTCGCGAAGGGTGCCGATCACGTCGCTGCCCGCATCCGCGCTGTCGCCGAGGAGCACCGCGTGCCGATGGTCGCCGACGTCCCGCTCGCCCGCACCCTCTACGCGTCGTGCCAGATCGGGCAGGAGATTCCGCCGGACCTCTACAAGGCGGTGGCGACCGTGCTCGCGTTCATCATGACCCTCAAGAGGCGTGGCTCGCACGTCGGCGTGCACACGGTACGGACGTTGCAGCCGGCCGCCGGCGCTGCGTCATAAAGATCAGCTCAAGGTTCCGACGCCCGCTTAAGTTCCGGGCGGCCCCGACGATCGAGGGGGATGCCAGGACGGCACACACCATCGGGGACGGACTCCCGACACCAACGCGATAAGCGCTTCAGAGAGGTGCCGTGAAGCCCAGCCGTCTCGGTCAACTGGCCATCCCGATCGGTGTCGTCGCGATCGTCGTGATGCTCGTCGTCCCGATGCCGTCCCAGCTTCTCGACCTGCTCATCGCATGCAACATCACCGGTGCCGTGCTGGTCGTCCTGGTGTCGATGTACGTGCGCCGCCCGCTCGACTTCTCCAGCTTCCCGTCCCTGCTCCTCGTCGCGACGCTGTTCCGGCTCGCGCTGAACATCAGCGCGACCCGTCTCGTCCTCAGCGACGGCTTCGCCGGCAATGTGATCAGCGCGTTCGGGCACTTCGTCATCGGCGGTTCGCTCGTCGTCGGCCTCGTGATCTTCGCGATCCTCCTGGTGATCCAGTTCGTCGTCATCACCAACGGTGCCGGACGAGTCGCCGAAGTCGGTGCACGCTTCACCCTCGACGCGATGCCCGGCAAGCAGATGGCGATCGACGCCGATCTCAACGCCGGACTCATCGACGAGAAGACCGCTCGCAAGCGACGCGCAGAGATCGCCGCCGAGGCCGACTTCTACGGCGCCATGGACGGCGCGACCCGCTTCGTCAAGGGCGACGCGATCGCCGCGATCATCATCACGTTCATCAACCTCATCGGCGGATTCGCGATCGGAATCGCCCAGCACCACCTCAGCTTCGGTCAGGCGCTCTCGACCTACAGCCTGCTCAGCGTCGGCGACGGGCTGGTCAGCCAGATTCCCGCCCTGCTGCTCAGCGTCTCGACCGGTCTGATCGTGACCCGCTCGGCCGACGCCGACGACATGGGCTCGGTCGTATCCATGCAGCTGAGCGCCCACCGGCGCGCCCTTCAGATCGCCGGCGGGGCGGCTCTGCTGCTCTGCGTCGTGCCCGGGTTGCCGAAGCTTCCGTTCCTCGTCGTGGGATCGCTGCTGCTCGTCATGGCCGCGCGGTCGAAGTCGAGGGCCGCGCAGGAGGACGAGGACGTCGAGCAGCTGGTCACCGTCGACCCGTCCGGCACCGAGGACACGCTGCAGGACGAAATGGCTGTCGATCCGCTCGAACTCAGCCTGTCGCCGGACCTGGTCCCCCTCGTCGACGGTCTCGGCGCCGACCTGCTGGACCGGGTCCGCACGCTGCGTCGCAGCCTGGCCACCGAACTGGGCATCGTCATGCCCGCCGTCCGCACCCGCGACAGCGCGCAGCTGCCGCAGTCGACGTACACGATCAGCATCAACGGGGTCGAGGTCAGCCGCGGCCAGGCGCCACCCGGAATGGTCCTGGCCCTGGGCGACGGTCTCGACGGGCTGCCCGGCCGCGAAGCACGCGAGCCGGTGTTCGGCCTGAGCGGACGCTGGATGGCAGCCGAACTGCGCCCCCAGGCGGAGTTGCTCGGCGCAACCGTGATCGATCGGTCGTCGCTGATCATCACGCACCTGTCCGAGTCGGTGCGCCGCCACGCCAGCCGCCTGCTCGGCCGCGAGGAGGTCGCCGCCGCGACCAGGGCGCTCAAGCGCAGCCACCCGGTCGTGGTCGAGGACCTCACGCCCGCACTGCTCACCCTCGGCGAGATCCAGCGGGTGCTGCACGCACTGCTCGACGAGCGGGTGTGCATCCGCGATCTCGTCCGCATCTACGAGGCGCTCTCGCTCACTGCCAAGACCACCACCGATCCCGACCGTCTCATCGAGGCCGCGCGGGCGGCTCTCGCACCGGCGATCGTCGCGGCGCACGCCGAGGACGGCAGCCTCGAGGTACTCACCTTGGAGCCCCGACTGCAGCAGCTGCTGCTGGAGTCGGTCCGTCCGCTCGACGGCGGCGCGCAGCTCGTCATCGACGGCGACATCGCCGAACGCCTGATGGGTCAGCTCGGCGAGCGCCTGACCACCGAACAGTCACGCGGGCACCGACCGGTGCTCGTGGTAGCCGGGCCGGTCCGGATGCCGCTGCGCCGCATGATGCGGCTCTCGGTTCCCGACCTGGCCGTCCTGTCCTTCCCGGAGCTGGCAGTCAGCTCCGTCACCGTCCAGACCCTGGGGATGATCGATGACGTCCGCACGCCAGTCGGCAACTTTGTATCGTGAGGGCGTCGAGCTCGACGACCTGCTCGCCGAGCTCGACGAGGAGCACCCCGGCAAGGTCCGGGTGGTCGACGTGAGCTACGGCCGCGAGGGCGGCGTGCTCGGATTCTTCGCCAAGCGCCGCGTCGGTGTGCGCTACGCGCTCGACGGCGAGTCGTCGAGCCTCGAGCCGACGATCGACGCCGGGCTCGACACAGGGCTCGACACACGGCTCAGCACACTGATCGACGCGGCCGACGACGAGTTCGACCTCGGCCGTCCGGTGCGCGCCGCCGGACCGCTCGAGGACTTGTTGAGCGCGGCGGACGCTGCCGAGGCCGAGGCGATGGTCACCCACGGCGTCGCACCCTCGAGCGGGGACGACCAGCCGAATGTCGAGTTCGCGCGGCTACTGCTCGACCTCGCCGTGTCTAAGGCCAACCAGCGCCGCGCGGCCGAGGAGGCCGCCCAGGCGGCCTTCGTCGAGACCGGCACCCGCATCGTGCCGGCGACCGAGCAGGAGCTCACAGCAGCTGCCGCGCCCGTCGTGGTCGAGGCGTTGCCCGCGCCGAAGCCCATCCCCACGCCGCCGGCCCCGCGGGTGATCACGCCGCCCGCCGCGCCGGCCCCGGCCCCGGCCCCGGCACCGGCACCTCGCACTGAACAGGTCTGGAGCGCCCCACCGCCTCGCGTCCCGACGCCGCCGGTGGTCAGCGCACCTGTTGTGCCGCAGGCCCAGCCGGCACCGATCGCGCAGCCGGCTCCGATCGCCGCGCCGGCCCCTCCGCGCCGAGCCCGGCGTGCGGCTGCCCCCGGCTCGCACCGCGCGCCGGAGCAGGTCGACATCGGCGACCTGCTGCGTTCGGTGCGCACCCGTCCGGTCGGCGCTCACCGCGCCGCTGCGGAAGCCGGCGCACGGACCGAGTTCACCCTGCGCCGCCAACTCGCCGAGCTCGGCGTCCCGGTCTCGTGGATCCCGGACGGCGCTGCCGACGGCTACTGGGCGATCGAACAGCTGTGCACCCGCATCGACGTGGCACCCGCGTTCGATCCCGCTCCCGGCGCCGTGATCGTCATCGCCGGTCCGCCGGCCGCAGCCCAGGCCCTGGCGCACGATCTGTGCGCGGCCCACCGGATCAATCCGGGCGCGCTCGTGACCGCGGGGTGCAACTCGGCCGATCTGCCCGCCCGCCGCGATGTCACCCAGCGCTGGCAGGCGGCCAAGCTCGCGACCGACACGCGGACCGCGCGTCGTGATCCCGTGGTCGTCGCCGTCAACAACGAGGATTCGGTCTGGGCCGCGGGCATCATCGCCGAACTCGCTCCGGACACGCTGTGGACGATCGTCGACGCAACCCGCAAGCCCGCCGACCTGCGGCGCCAGCTGGCCGCACTCGGTCGCGCGAGCGACGCGCTCGCCGTCGTGAACTCCACGGCGACGGCCAGCCCGGCCTCGGTCTGGGAGCTCGACGCTCCGGTCGCGTTGATCGACGGACGCCCCGCGACCCGCGGCACGTGGGCGTCGTTGCTCATCGACGGCCTGGCGGCCTTGGACCTCTGATGCGCTGGTCGGTAATCCTCCTCGCGTTCGTGGTCACACTGCCCACGCTGTATTCGGCGCTGTGGGTGCAGACCGTCCCCGTCGACTCCGCGGTGATCCACTTCCTGATCGCTGTGCCGATCATGGCCATCCTCGTCGCCGTCGTCAGGGTGGCGTCGAAACCGCCACGGCATACTTCGCGCTCGGCGAACGCCCCTACCGAATCGGTCGACTGACTGGTCGACTCAGCACATGCGCGTACTCGTCATCGGCGGGACTGTCTTCCTCGGCCGGGCGGTGGTGGACGAAGCGCTCGCGGCCGGCCACGACGTCACGGTATTCAATCGCGGCAGGTCAGGTCGCGCGGCGGACGGCGTCCGGCAGATCACCGGAGACCGGACGGTCGCCGACGACCTCGAGCAATTGCGCGGCGAGCCCTTCGACCTCGTCGTCGACACCTGCGGATTCGTCCCTGCCGTCGTCGCTGCCGGCGTGGACGTGCTCGCAGCGACGAGCGGGCACTACGTCTTCGTCTCGAGCATCAACGCCTACCCGGCGTGGCCCGAACATCTCGACTACATCGCCCGCGGCGCGCATGATGCCGACCCGCACGCGACCAAGGACGACGTGCCCGCCGGGGTCGGCCCGGCCGAGTCCTACGGCTGGCTCAAGGTCGGCTGCGAGCGTGCTGTTGGGCAAGCCTTCGGCGTCGACCGGACGACTGTGCTGCGTGCCGGCGCCATCGTCGGACCGCACGACGGCGCGGTCGGCCGGCTGCCCTGGTGGTTGCAGCGCGCTGCGCGTGGCGGCGAGATCCTCGTCCCGGGTTCACCCGACGCACCGGTCGCGCTGATCGACGCACGCGATCTTGCCCGGTTCGCGCTACTGGCAGTGCCCGGGACGTTCGACACGCCCGGTCCGCCTGCTCGCGACACCCGCGCAGACCTGATGGCCGGCTGCCTCGCGGCCACCGGCACCGACGCCGAGCTCACTTATGTCACCGACGAGGCGTGGCTGGTCGGGCAGGGCGTGCAGTTCTGGACCGAGCTGCCGCTGTGGATCCCCGACGCGGAGGGCCCGGCGACGTTCCGCAGCGACGCAGACGCCGCCGTGCACGCCGGACTGACGTGGCGCCCGCTCACGGAGACGCTCGCCGACACCTGGGCCTGGCAACGAGCGATCGACGGCGGCTGGACGCCCAGCACCTCGACCCCGGGTCTGGCCGCCGACCGGGAGCAGGAGCTACTCGCGGCCTGGCACGCAACACCTGAGCGCGATGCTCAGGAGAGCCGTTGAGCCTCGTAGGGTGCGGTGATGCACGTTCTCGCGAACCCCATCTCGCCTGACACCCTGCTGAGCAACTTCGGGCTCCTCGGGCTCGCCGTGATCCTGTTCGCCGAGTGCGGCCTGCTCATCGGCTTCTTCCTGCCGGGCGACACCATCCTGCTGGCCGCCGGCATTTCGATCTCGATCGGCACGATCCACACCTCGCTCGCGTGGTACCTGATCGTCGCGCCGATCGCCGCCGTCGTCGGCAACCTGGTCGGGTACTGGATCGGCTATCGCGCCGGGCCGGTCGTGTTCGATCGTCCGAACTCGAAGTTGTTCCGTCCCGAGTACGTGACCCGCGCCCAGGCGTTCTTCGAGCGGTGGGGAATCCTGACGATCTTCATTGCGCGGTTCGTGCCGATCGTGCGCACCGTCGCGACCGTGATGGCGGGAACGGCCAGGATGCGTTTCTCGGTCTACGCGACCGCGTCCATCATCGGCGGCATCCTCTGGACCGACGGCGTGTTGCTCGCCGGCTACGGCCTCGGGCACGTCAAGTTCGTCCAAGACCACAAGAGCTACATCGACTACGCCGTGATCGCGGTCGTCGTGTTGTCCCTGGTGCCGGCCGCGCTGCACTACCTGCAGGGACGGCGCCGCGCGAAAGACTCCGCGTCCTAGTCGCAGACCTTCTTGAGGTGATCGGGCGGGCCGAGGTGCACGCCGAAGAACGAGAAGCTGCACTTGTGGTGCGCGATGTGGTCCTCGATGACGTTGCGTTGGTGCCAGACCACGAACGCGAGCACCACCACGGCGATCGCGACGACGATCCGCACGACAATCGCCGAAACGACGAAGCTGATGATCAGGCCGATGACGATCAGCGCGACGATGACGCCGACCCCGATACCGGTGACGTTGCCTGCGTCCAGTGCCAGTGCCACAGGCGAACGATAGCCTCAGGACGTGGACTCGCCCCCTGAACTGCCTGCGGGCGGACTTCGTGTCGTTGCGCTCGGCGGTATCAAGGAGATCGGGCGCAACATGACGATGTTCGAGCATCGGGGGCGTCTGCTCGTCGTCGACTGCGGCATGTTGCTCGGCAAGACGAACTCGCCCGGCGTCGACCTCACCCTGCCGGACTGGTCGCACTACGACGAACGGCTCGGCGACCTGGACGCGGTCGTGCTCACCCACGGCCACGAGGATCACATCGGCGCCCTGCCGTACCTGCTCAAGGCGCGTCCGGACGTGCCGGTGTACGGGTCACGGCTCACGCTGGCCCTCGTCGCCGCCAAGCTCGAGCAACACCGCATCCACAACCCGGAACTGCGGCAGGTGCGTGAGGGCGAGCTCACCGACGTCGGTCCGTGGGGGCTCGAGTTCTTCGCCGTCAACCACTCCATCCCGGACGCGCTGGCGGTCGCGATCCGCGTGGGCGGGCAGACCGTGCTGCACACCGGCGACTTCAAGATGGACCAGACCCCGCTGGACGGGCGCATCACCGACCTCAACGGCTTCGCCCGGCTCGGTGACGAGGGCGTCGATCTGCTGCTCGCCGACTCGACGAACGCCGAGGTCGGCGGCTTCATCCCGTCCGAGCGCGATGTCGGACGCGTTGTCGCGGATGTGATCGCGAAGGCGCCGGGCCGGATCATCGTCGCGTGCTTCGCCTCGCACGTGCATCGGGTGCAGCAGGTGCTCGACGCAGCGCAGCAGACCGGCCGGCACGTCGCACTCGTCGGACGGTCGATGGTGCGCAACATGACGATCGCGCGCGAGCTCGGGCTGTTGAACGTGCCGGACGGCCTGCTCATCGACCTCAAGCTCGCCGAGGACCTGCCGTCGCGCCGCGTGCTGCTGGTCTCGACGGGGTCGCAGGGTGAGCCGCTGTCGGCGCTGTCGCGCATGGCCAACCGCGATCACCAGACGGTGCGCATCAGCTCCGACGACACGATCCTGCTGGCGTCCTCGCTGATCCCGGGCAACGAGACGTCCGTCGGGCAGGTGATCAACGGCCTGTCCCGGCTCGGTGCGACCGTGGTGCACAAGTCGACCGCACTCGTGCACGTGTCGGGGCATGCGCCCGCCGGGGAACTGCGCTACCTGCTCAACGCAGTCCGTCCGGCCAACCACATGCCGGTGCACGGCGAATGGCGGCACCTGCGCGCGCACGCCGAGATCGCGCGGTCGACCGGCATCCCTCGTGAGCGGATCATGCTCGCCGAAGACGGCACCGTGGTCGACCTCGTCGACGGACTGGCCACGATCACGGGCCGGATCCCGGTCGGTTACGTCTACGTCGACGGGCTCGAGGTCGGCGACATCGGCGACGCAACCCTCAAGGACCGGCGCATCCTCGGCGAAGAGGGGTTCCTGTCGATCCTGGTCGCTGTCGATCTCGAGGCGGGCAAGGTCGTGTTCGGCCCCGAGATCACCGCGCGGGGGTTCACCGACGATCCGGGCGCTCTGGAGCCGATCGTCGCCGAGCTGGTCAACGTGGTCGAGCGGGCGCTGGTCGACGGCACCCGCGACGTCGACTCGCTGCAACATCTGGTGCGCCGCACCGTCGGCCGCTGGGTCGACCGCGAATACCGTCGCCGGCCGATGCTCATCCCGACGGTCGTCGAGGTCTGACCCCGGCTCCAGCGGGACTGCACGAACTGGTGCAGGCACAATGGAATGGTGACCACCAGCACCGCTCCCCTGCGTCCGGGCACGATCAGCCCGCGCCTGCGGGTGCCGGGCGGCATCGGCCGTCCGCACTACGTCGACGCGCGGCCCGGGACGCCGTGGGACTACGACGACCCGATGGTCAAGGACGCCGACACCATCGCCCGGATGCGCATCGCGGGCGGCATCGCCGCCGATGCCATCGTCGAGGTCGGCAAGCACGTCGCACCCGGCGTCACGACCGATGAGCTCGACCGCATCGGCCACGAGTTCATGATCAGCCGCGGGGCGTATCCCTCCACGTTGGGCTACAAGGGCTTCCCGAAGTCGCTGTGCACGAGCGTGAACGAGGCCATCTGCCACGGCATCCCCGACGACCGCCCGCTGCAGGACGGCGATGTCGTGAAGGTCGACATCACGGCGTTCAAGGACGGCGTGCACGGTGACAACTGCGCGACCTTCTACGCCGGCGACGCCAGCCAGCAGGTGCGCGACCTCGGCGAACGCACGCGCGAGGCGATGCTGCGCGGCATCAAGGCGATCCGTCCCGGCCGCCCGGTGAGCGTGATCGGGCGCGTGATCGAGTCCTATGCGAAGCGTTTCGGCTACGGCGTGATCCGCGACTACACCGGTCACGGCGTCGGCTGGAGCTTCCACACCGACCCGACGATCCTGCACTACGACGAGCCGCGTGCGAACACGATCATGGAACCCGGAATGACGTTCACCGTCGAGCCGATGCTCAGCCTCGGCGGCACCGACTGGGAGGCGTGGGACGACGACTGGACGATCGTGACCAAGGACGGGTCGTGGGTCGCGCAGTGGGAGCACAGCGTGGTCGTGACCGAGGACGGCGCCGAGATCCTCACCCTGCCGACCGACTGAGACCGCCGCTGATCGACACTATTCGCAAATCTGCGGCTTGCCCTAGATTCGCGGATACAGTCCGAGCGTGGACCCCGTCCGGAACCCGTATGCACCCGGCGCGGGCCAACGACCGCCTGAACTCGCCGGCCGCGACGCCGAACTCGACGGCTTCGAGGTCGTGCTCGAGCGCGTGGCGCGCTCACGTCCGGAACGCTCGATGGTGTTGATCGGGCTGCGCGGGGTCGGCAAGACCGTCCTTCTCAACGCGATGCGCAGCGCGGCTGTGCGGCGTGGGTGGGGCACCGGCAAGCTCGAAGCCCGGCCGGGACAGTCGCTGCGTCGCCCGCTCGCCGCCGCGCTGCACCTTGCAGTGCGCGAACTGGCCCACCCCCAGGACGACGCAGTGCGCGCCGTCCTCGGCGTCGTGAAGGCGTTCGCACAACGAGAGCCTGCCGGAGCGAAGCCGACCAAGCAGCGATGGTCACCCGGGATCGACGTTCCGGCGGCGGTCGGCCGGGCCGACTCCGGCGACACCGAGATCGACCTCGTCGAACTGTTCACCGATATCGCCGGTCTGGCCGCCGACACCGGGCACGGCATCGCCGTGTTCATCGACGAGATGCAGGACATCGATCCGGACGACGTGTCCGCGCTGTGCGCCGCGTGCCACGAACTGTCGCAGCAGGGACTGCCGCTGGTCGTGGTCGGCGCCGGCCTGCCGCACGTGCCCGCGGTGCTGTCGGCAGCCAAGTCGTACTCCGAGCGGCTGTTCCGGTTCGCCCGCATCGACCGCCTCGAGCGCACCGCCGCCGACGTCGCCTTGCGCGTGCCGGCGCGCGAAGAGGGAGCCGACTTCACCGACGACGCGTTGGCAGCTATGTACCAGGCAACCGGCGGCTACCCGTACTTCGTGCAGGCGTACGGCAAGGTCGCTTGGGACGTCGCGCCCCGCACGCCGATAACGGCCGACGACGTCGCGGTGGCCGCGCCGGTCGCCGAGAGCGAGCTCGCCGTCGGTTTCTTCGGCTCACGCTACGAGCGGGCAACCCCGTCCGAGCGCGAGTACCTGCGCGCGATGGCCGAGGTCGCCGTCCCGGTCGCACCGGACGAGCCGGTCGCGACCGCCGCAGTTGCCGAGGCCCTCGAACGATCGCCGCAGTCGGTGTCGCCGGCGCGCGACGCGTTGCTGAAGAAGGGGCTCATCTACTCCGGCCAGCGCGGCCGAATCGCGTTCACCGTCCCGCACTTCGGGCGGTACCTGCGCGAGTTGGAGGCCTGACTCAGCCGGCGTGCTGGCGGATCCAGGTGTGCATCGCAATCCCCGCCGCGACGCCGGCATTGATCGAGCGGGTCGAGCCGAACTGCGCGATCGACACCGTCGCGCCGGCGACCTCGCGCGCCCCCGCACTGAGTCCGCTGCCCTCCTGACCGAACAGGAGCAGCGCCTTGCGGGGCAGCTCCGTCTGCTCGAGCGGGACCGCCCCTGGCAGGTTGTCGACGGCGACGAGCGTGTAGCCGTTCGTGCGGGCGTAGTCGGCGAGGTCGGCCGGGGTGTCGAGATGGCGCACATGCATGTACCGGTCGGTGACCATGGCGCCGCGGCGGTTCCAGCGGCGGCGTCCGACAATGATGACTTCGCGTGCCTGGAACGCATTGGCGGTGCGCACGACTGTCCCGATGTTCAGGTCGTGGTGCCAGTTCTCGATCGCGACGGCGAAGTCATGTCGGTGGGTGTCGAGGTCGGCGCGGATCGCATCGACCGTCCAGTAGCGGTAGCGGTCGGCCACGTTGCGACGGTCGCCCGTTCGCAGCAGTTCGACATCCAGGCGCGGATCGTCCGGCCACGGCTGGGGATGCGGCCCGACTCCGACCTCGGGTTCGGTCACTCCAGGCCGAGGTCGGCCAGGGTGTACACCGAGCGGGCTTCGAAGCCTTCGGCCTCGATCTTCGCGATCCCGCCACGGTCGGCGATCAGGGCGATGCCCGCCACGGTGGCGCCCGCTTCCTGGGCGGCGCGTGCGGCCGTGAGCGGCGACTCGCCCGTGGTCGACACGTCGTCGACGATCAGCACGCGGCGCCCGTCGACCGAGGGCCCCTCGATCTGCTGCTGCATGCCGTGCGCCTTCTGCGCCTTGCGGACCAGGAATGCGTCGACCGCGCCGTGCGACGCGTGCATCACCGCACATGCGACCGGGTCCGCTCCGAGCGTGAGCCCGCCGACCGCGTCGTAGTCCCAGTCGGCGGTGAGCTCGCGCAGCGCCACGCCGACCAACGGGCCGGCCGTGCGGTGCAGCGAGATCCGCCGCAGGTCAATGTAGTAGTCGGCCTCCTTGCCGGAGGACAGCGTCACCTTGCCGTGCACGACAGCGAGGTCCTTGATCAGGTCGAGCAGTTGATCAGACACGAGAGCGAACCTATCGACGCAGGATCAGAAGTTGCGGCGGGCCATGACGCGGCGCAGCAGCCACCGCGGCACGAGCCTGGCAAGCAGCACGAGCCGCCGGTACTGCCGGGTCGGCACGCTCACCGGACGTCCGGCGAAGGCGTCGTCCAGCCCCTCGCGGACGACGTCGGTCGCCGACAGCCACATCCGCTCCGGGACGTGCGACATGTCTGCCTGCGCGCGCTCGTGGAACTCGGTGCGCGTGAAGCCCGGGCAGATCGCGGTGACGGTCACGCCGCTGCCCTTCAGCTGCACCGACAACGCCTCGCTGAACATCGTCACCCAGGCCTTGCTGGCGGCATACGTCGCGTTCGACCCGCGCGGGACGAACGCCGAGACCGACGAGACGTTGACGATGCGCCCGCTGCCGCGTCCGGTCATCGCGCGCACCGCCGAGTGCGACAGCCGCAGAACGGCGCGGACGTTCAGGTCGAGCTGGCGCTCCTCGTCCGCCAGCGCTGCACTGCCGAACACCTTGTACATGCCGAATCCGGCGTTGTTGATCAACAGGTCGATCGGGTGCTCGCGGTCCTCGATGCGCTTGGCGACGGCCGAGCAGCCCTCGTCACTGATCAGGTCGGCCGAGATGATCTCGACCGTCGCACCGTTGCGCTGCGACAGCTCGGCCGCGATCTGCTCGAGCCGCTCGGTGTCGCGCGCGACCAGCACGAGGCTGTAGTCGTCAGCGGCGAGCTGGCGCGCGAACTCGGCGCCGAGGCCGGCCGTCGCGCCGGTGACGAGGGCGGTCGGCACGGGTCAGTCCGTCGTGCGACGCGACTTGCTCGCCTTGGCACGCGAGCGGGCCAGCTCGGCCCCGTGCGCAATGGCGTCGGCGTCCGAGCGCACCTTGGCGCGCGCCTTGGACGAGCCGGGCGTGCGGTCGGTGCTCGCCTCGGCGGACCGGGTCTGCGCTGCGGCGCGGGCCGCGGCGGCCCGTCCGCCGGGACCGGCCAGGCCGGCGCGCCGGCCGCCGAACAGGCTCGGACGCGGCTGGCCGCGCAGCTCCGGTGGCACCAACGCCTCGCGGCAGTCGCGGAAGTACTGCTGCGACGGCTTCGGGATGAAGACCAGCCCCAGCGCCGCAATGGCGCCCAGGCCGACGATGACGCCGGCGACGTTGGACGCGATGGGCAGACCCTGGACCGGGATGATGCTCAGCGGAAGGAACGTGAACAGCATGACGATCAACATCGCCCAGCGCGACCCGCTCGCCGTGCGGGTGCGGCGGTAGGCGAGCAGCAGCAGCACCAACGCGAACCCGATGATGACGCCTTGAAGAATTGCGCCCTGACGGTAGGTGTGGACGTCCTTGGCGATCTCGCTCGCGGTGTAGGGCACCTTCTTCTTCGACCCGGTGGCGTCGTTGTTCGCCTTGATCATCAGGGCGTTCAGCTTGCCGGTCGATCCGAACAGCGTGAGGCCACGCGCGACCAGCGCCAGCGCCGTCACCCCGAGGGCGATGCAGGCGTAATCGATGGTGCGCGGCGTCGGCAGACGCTTCGGTACTTCGCTGCCGGACGATCTCGTCGCCGTCGTCTGCGGCTGTTTGCGCAGCGACGGACGCGCGTCCGGGCTGGTCTTCTGGGGCGTGTCGCTCACCGGCGCAGTGTACGTGGCGATCCCGGTGCGGACGCCGTGACGGTTGCGAGGGCCGCGCCGTTCGATGGCTTAGAGTCGGCGGCAACACCGCTTCACCCGAAGAGGGAGCATGCCGCGGAGGCCCGTGCGATGACCGACCAGCCCGACGAGGGCAGCCAGTCGAGCACCTCGCCGGACCCGACGAGTCCGCTCGAGTTCGACCCGTACCGCTACGGCAGGCCGGATCATCCGGTCCCGCCGGAGTACGCACCGCCGGGCTACGTACCGCCGCCGCCGACGCAACCGCCGAGCAACGATCCCCAGCAACCGGTGTGGCCGCCGAGCGATGCCAAGCAAGCGCCCCAGCAGTACGGCGGCTACCCGCAGTACGGCTACACGCCGCACCCGCCACCGCCGCCCGGCTACCCCCACTACGGGACGGTGCAGCAGAGCAACGGCAAGGCAACGGCAGCCATGGTGCTCGGGATCGTCAGCATCGTGCTGTGTTTCCTGACCTTTCTCGACCTCGGCCTGGCGGTTCCGGCGATCGTGCTGGGCGCGCTCGGCATGCGCGACGCCAAGCGCTTCCCGCAGCGTGGCGGACGCGGCCGTGCCCTGGCCGGCGTCATCTGCGGCAGCATCGGCTTGCTGCTGGTCATCATCGTGTTGATCGTCGTCATCGTCCGGATCTCCCCGTGCATCCACAGCGGTGGCGCGGTGTCGCAGTCGTGCGTGAACGATCACCTCTAGCCAGGTCGACACCATGACCGAGTCGCCGCAGGACCCGTACGGCGGGCAGCCCTACTACGGCCAGCAACCGCCACCGGGATACCAGCCGGGATACCAGCAGCCCGGATACCCGCCGCCGGCCTATTACCCGCAGCCCGGCTATCCGTACGGGCCGCCTCCGTACGGCTATCCGCAGATCTACCAACCGCCCGGTCCGCAGCGTCCCGGGACGGCGACGACCGCATCCGTGCTCGCCTTCGTCAACGGCGGGCTGCTGATCGCGGCTGCGCTGCTGTTGTTCGCCGGCGCGAGCCTGATCAGCGACTTCGGCAACGTCACCCAGTCCGACACGACCTACACAACGGCCGAATTCACCATCGACGGGTTCGTGAACCTGCTCGCTTCGGGGTTGCTCATCGCCGGCGGGGTCATGTTCGCCGGACGCAAACCCCTCGGCCGCACGTTGCTCGCCAGCGGTGGCGCCATCGTGATCGCGCTCGCGATCTACTGGCTGACCCGCTTCGACGCGTTCGCGACCACGATCTTCTACGGCCTGCTCTTCGCCGCCCTGTCGGTGTTGTCGATCGCGATGGCGTTCACCGGGTCGACGAAGGCGTGGCTGGCGGGCGAACCGCCGGCATCGCCCACGCCGCCTTCGCCGTACGGCTGATCGTCAGCCGGTCGACACCGTCAGCCCCGACCGGTCGTCGTTCGCGTCGACGTGCACCGTCTGCCCGTCGCGTATCTCCCCGGCAAGCAAGGCCTTGGCCAAGGTGTCACCGATCGCGGTCTGCACCAGGCGCCGCAGCGGGCGAGCCCCGTACAGCGGGTCGTAGCCGTTGAGGGCGAGCCACTCACGTCCGGCGTCGGTGACGTCGAGCGCGAGCCTGCGTCCGGCGAGCCGCTTGGCGAGCGCGGCGATCTGGATGTCGACGATCTCGGTCAGCTCTTCGGTCGTGAGCGAACCGAACACGACGATGTCGTCGAGCCGGTTCAAGAACTCCGGCTTGAAGTGGCCGCGCACCGCCGCCATCACCGCGTCGCGGCGCAACTCGTCTGAGTTCAGTTCTCCGGCAAAAGCCTCACCGACCAGCGTGGTCGAGCCGAGGTTGGACGTGAGCACCAGGATCGTGTTGCGGAAGTCGACCGTGCGGCCCTGGCCGTCGGTCAGCCGCCCGTCGTCGAGGACGGCGAGCAGGATGTCGAACACGTCGGGGTGGGCCTTCTCGACCTCGTCGAACAGCACGACCGAATACGGCCGGCGACGCACCGCTTCGGACAACTGGCCGCCCTCGTCGTAGCCGACGTAGCCGGGCGGGGCACCGACCAGCCGAGCCACCGAGTGCTTCTCGCTGTACTCGCTCATGTCGATGCGCACCATCGCCCGCTCGTCGTCGAACAGGAAGGCGGCGAGCGCCTTGGCCAGCTCGGTCTTGCCGACGCCGGTGGGGCCGAGGAACAGGAACGAACCGGTCGGCCGGTTCGGGTCGCTGATGCCTGCGCGTGCACGGCGCACGGCATCGGACACGGCCCGCACAGCAGCTTTCTGGCCGATCACGCGCGCACCGAGTTCGTCCTCCATGCGCAGCAGTTTCGCGGTCTCGCCCTCGAGCAGGCGGCCGGCGGGAATGCCCGTCCAGGCCGCCACGACGTCGGCGATGTCGTCGGCGCTGACCTGTTCCTTGACCAGTGGGTCGCTGACCGCCTCGGTCTCGGCGGCGCTGGCGGCCGCGAGCTCCTTCTCCAGCGTGGGGATCTCGCCGTAGAGCAGGCGCGATGCCGTGTCGAAGTCGCCGTCGCGTTGGGCCCGCTCGGCCTGGCCGCGCAGCTCGTCGACGCGCTCCTTGAGTTCGCCGACCCGGTTGAGACCGCTCTTCTCCCGCTGCCAGCGCGCGTTGAGGGCGTCCAGCTTCTCGGTGAGGTCGGCCAGCTCGCCGCGCAACCGCGTCAACCGGTCCTTGGACGCGTCGTCGGTCTCCCTGGCGAGCGCCATTTCTTCCATCTTCAGCCGGTCGACGGCACGCTGCAGCTCGTCGATCTCGACCGGGCTCGAGTCGATCTCCATGCGCAGCCGCGACGCCGCCTCGTCGACCAGGTCGATCGCCTTGTCGGGCAGGAAGCGGCTCGTGATGTACCGGTCCGACAGCGTCGCTGCCGCGACCAGGGCGCCGTCGGTGATGTCGACCTTGTGGTGCGCCTCGTACTTGCCGTTGAGTCCCCGAAGGATTGCGATGGTGTCCTCGACGGACGGCTCGCCGACGAAGACCTGCTGGAAGCGCCGCTCGAACGCGGGGTCCTTCTCGATGTGCTCGCGGTACTCGTCCAGGGTCGTCGCGCCGACCATGCGCAGTTCGCCGCGCGCGAGCATCGGCTTGAGCATGTTGCCGGCGTCCATCGCGCCGTCGCCGGTCGCGCCGGCGCCCACGACTGTGTGCAACTCGTCGATGAATGTGACGACCTGGCCGTCGGAGTCCTTGATCTCGGTGAGGACGGCCTTGAGTCGCTCCTCGAACTCGCCGCGGTACTTCGCGCCGGCGACCATTGCGCCGAGGTCGAGTGCGATCAGCTTCTTGCCGCGCAGCGATTCGGGGACGTCGCCGGCGACCATTCGCTGCGCGAGGCCCTCGACGACTGCGGTCTTGCCGACGCCGGGCTCGCCGATCAGGACGGGGTTGTTCTTCGTGCGACGCGAGAGCACCTGGATCACGCGGCGGATCTCGGAGTCGCGTCCGATCACCGGATCGATCTTGCCCTCGCGGGCAGCTTCGGTCAGGTCGTTGCCGTACTTCTCGAGGGCTTCGAAGGTGCCCTCAGGATCCTGAGTGGTGACCCGGCGGCTGCCGCGCACCGACACCAGTGCGTCGGTCAGCGCCGCCGGGGTGACGCCGTGCTGCTTGAGCAGATCGGCGACCTCGTTCTGCGTCTGCGCGATCGCGACGAGCAGCAGTTCGGTGCTCACGTACTCGTCACCGCGATCGCGCGCCTCGCGCTCGGCGGCGGTGAGGACGTTGAGCACGCCACGGCTGGTCGCCGGAGTGCCGACCGTCGATCCGCTCGCGGCGGGCAGCTTGTCGACCAGCTGCTGCGCCTCGGCGCGGATGGCGACCGGGTCGACGCCGAGCTTCTGCAGCAGTGGGCGGGTCAGCCCTTCGGTGTCGTCGAGCAACGCCACTGCGAGGTGGGCCGGCTCGACGGCAGGGTTCCCACGCTCGGCAGCAGTTTTCACTGCGTTCGAGACGGCCTGCTGGCTGCGTGTGGTCAGGTCCATGCGGTCACTGTCTCCTGTGGGTTCTACCGCGTGTTCTTGTTCTTGGGCGTCCAGACGACGAGCGCGCTCGTCGTCTGGTTGCGCGCCGAGAGCTCGGCGCGCGCGTGGTCGAGTTCGGCGGCCAGTTCCGCGACCCGCTGCCGCAGCGCGTCGACGTGGGCCTCGAGTTCGATGATGCGTTTGACGCCGGCGAGGTTGACGCCTTCGTCCTGGGACAGGCGTTGCACCTCGCGCAGCAGCGCGACATCGCGCGCCGAGTAGCGCCGCCCGCCGCCGCCGGTGCGGCCCGGCGTGACCAGGCCGAGCCGGTCGTACTGCCGCAGTGTCTGCGCGTGCATGCCGGCCAGCTGCGCGGCGACCGAGATGACGAAGACCGGCGCGTCCTCGGGGACGTTCTCACGCCTGGGCACGGTCGCCTCCGCGGGCCAGCGCTTCGGTGATCTGCGGGCGCGGGTCGGTGTGCTGCGTGCTCGCGTACTTCTGCAATGCCTCGCGAGCGTCGTCGGTCAACGCGGTCGGGACTTCGACCTCGACGGTGACGAGCAGGTCGCCCGTCGCCGACTTGGTCGCGACCCCGCGGCCCCGGACGCGCATCGTGCGTCCGGACGGCGTGCCCGGAGCGACCTTGAGCGTGACCGAGCCGTCGAGGGTCGGGACGCGCAACGTCGTGCCGAGCGTCGCCTCGGCGTAGCTGATCGGGACGGTCAGCGTCAGATCGTTGCCGGCGCGTCCGAACAGCGGGTGCGGTCGCACGCGCACGGTGACGTAGAGATCGCCGGCCGGACCGCCGCGCGCACCCGCCGAGCCCTTGCCCGCGATGCGCAGCTTGGCACCGTCCTTCACCCCGGCCGGCACGCGCACGGTGATCGTGCGGGTCTGCATCGTTGAGCCGCTGCCGTGGCACTCGGGGCACGGATCCTCGATGATCTGGCCGGAGCCGCGGCACTCGCGGCACGGCTCGCTGAACCCGAAGCCGCCCTGGTTGACCATCACCATGCCGCTGCCGCCGCAGTTGGGGCATGTGTGGGTGGACGTGCCCGGACGCGCACCGCTGCCGTGGCAGGTGTGACAGGTGCCCGGGCTCGACAGCTGCAGCGGCAGGGTCGACCCACGCACGGCCTCTTCGAAGCCGAGCGTGATCTCAGCGGACGCGTCCTGGCCCTTGACCGGGCCGGCAGCACTCGATCGACGCCGGCCGTTGTTCGTGGTCGAGCCATTGAACAGGTCGGAGAACAAGTCCCCGAGCCCGCCACCACTGCGCGAACCGAACACGTCCGACATGTCGAAGGTCGTTCCGGACGAGTAGCCGCCGCCGGGATAGTTGCCGGCACCGGGCCGGTAGCCACCGCCGTAGCTGCCGAACAACGAGCGCGCCTCGTCGTACTCCTGGCGCTTCTTGGGGTCCGACAGCACGTCGTAGGCCTCGGAGACCTCTTTGAACCGCGCCTCGGCCTCCGCGTTGCCCGGGTTCTTGTCCGGGTGCAGGTCACGCGCGAGCTTGCGGTAGGCGCGCTTGATGCTCGCCTGGTCCGCGTCCTTGGCGACGCCGAGCGAGGCGTAGTAATCCTTCTCCACGTAGTCCTTGGCACTCATGACGTCACCTCCTGACTACTCGTCTCGTGCTTCTGGTTCCGTTGCCGGCTCGGCCGGGTGGACGGGGTCGGAGACACCGACCATCGCCGCACGCAGCAGGCGGTCGTTGTGCCTGTAGCCGGGACGCATCACGGTCGTGCAGGTCGGTTCGGTGACCTCGTCGCTCTCGCCGTGCATGACGGCTTCGTGGATGGACGGGTCGAAAGAATCGCCCTCCTCACCGAACGGGACCAGACCGAGCTTGCCGAAGATCGTGTCGAGCTGATCGGCAACTGCCTTGAGACCACCGGTCAAGTCGCCGTGCTGGCGAGCGCGATCGAGGTTGTCGAGCACCGGCAGGAAGTCGACCAGCACCCGGCTGATCGCGGCCTCGCCCGCTGCCTGACGCTCGCGCTCGGCCCGGCGACGATAGTTCGCGTACTCGGCCTGCAGGCGCTGCAGATCAGCGGTGCGCTCAGCGAGCAACGTCGCATTCTCGTCAGGCGCGGGCGCCTCCACACCCTGCTCGGGTGGGGAGGCAACCTGATCGTCAGCCTTCTTGTCTGTCTGCCGATCGATCTTGCGCTTGTCGGTGATCACGACCGGCTCGTCCTTCTCGGAGGAGGATCCGGTTGGCATTACTTGTTCTCCTCGGTCCCCTCGTCGACGACCTCAGCATCGACGACGCCGTCGTCAGCCGGGGCAGACTCGCCGGCAGCACCGGCCGCTCCCTCGGCGTCCGCAGCGGAAGCTGCGGCCTCGTACATTGCGCCACCGGCCTCGGAAGCGATCTTGGAGACCTTCTCCTGCGCCGCCTTGATCGCCTCGAAGTCAGCACCGTCGAGCGACTTCTTCAGCTCTTCGAGCGCACCTTCGAGCTCGGTCTTCTTGTCCGCGGGCAGCTTGTCGCCGCTCTCGGTGAGGAACTTCTCGGTGGCGAACTGCTGGGCCTCCGCGGAGTTGCGGATCTCGGCGTCATCGCGACGCTTCCGGTCCTCCTCGGCGTGCGCCTCGGCGTCCTTCATCATGCGGTCGATCTCGTCCTTGCTCAGGCCCGAGCCGCCGGTGATTGTCATGCCCTGTTCCTTGTTGGTCGCAAGGTCCTTGGCGCTGACGTGCACGATGCCGTTGGCGTCGATGTCGAAGGTGACCTCGATCTGCGGCATGCCGCGCGGCGCCGGCGGCAGGCCGGTCAGCTCGAACATGCCCAGCTTCTTGTTGTACGCGGCGATGTCGCGCTCACCTTGGTAGACCTGGATCTGCACGCTCGACTGGTTGTCATCGGCGGTCGTGAAGATCTCCGAACGCTTCGTCGGGATCGTCGTGTTGCGCTCGATGAGCTTGGTCATGATGCCGCCCTTGGTCTCGATGCCCAGCGACAGCGGGGTGACATCGAGCAGCAGGACGTCCTTGACCTCGCCCTTGAGCACGCCGGCCTGCAGCGCCGCGCCGACGGCGACGACCTCGTCCGGGTTGACGCCCTTGTTCGGCTCCTTGCCGCCGGTCAGCTCCTTGACGAGCTCACCCACAGCCGGCATGCGCGTCGAACCACCGACGAGCACGACGTGGTCGATGGCCGAGACCGAGATGCCGGCGTCCTTGATGACGTTCTGGAACGGCGCCTTGGTGCGCTCGAGCAGGTCCGCGGTGATCTTCTGGAACTCCGCGCGGGAGAGCGACTCGTCGAGGAACAACGGGTTCTTCTCGGCGTCCTGGGTGATGTAGGGCAGGTTGATGCTCGTCTGGTTCGACGACGACAGCTCGATCTTCGCCTTCTCAGCGGCCTCGCGCAGTCGCTGCATCGCCATCTTGTCCTTGGTCAGGTCGATGCCGTGCGCGCTCTTGAACTTGTCGACGAGCCACTTGATGATCCGCTCGTCCCAGTCGTCGCCGCCGAGGTGGTTGTCACCGGAGGTCGCCTTGACCTCGATGACGCCGTCGCCGATCTCGAGCAGGGACACGTCGAACGTGCCGCCACCGAGGTCGAAGACCAGGATGGTCTGCTCGGTCTCGCCCTTGTCGAGCCCGTAGGCGAGCGCCGCGGCAGTCGGCTCGTTGACGATGCGGAGCACGTTCAGGCCCGCGACCTGGCCGGCCTCCTTGGTGGCCTGGCGCTGGGCGTCGTTGAAGTAGGCGGGGACGGTGATGACCGCGTCCGTGACGTCCTCTCCCAGGTAGCTCTCGGCGTCGCGCTTGAGCTTCTGCAGCACGCGCGCGCTGATCTCCTGGGGGTTGTAGGACTTGCCGTCGATGTCGACCTTCCAACTCGGGTCGCCCATGTGGCGCTTCACCGAGCGGATCGTGCGGTCGATGTTCGTCACGGCCTGGCGCTTGGCCACCTCACCGACGAGCACCTCGCCGTTCTTGGCGAACGCGACGACGCTGGGTGTGGTGCGCGAACCCTCTGAGTTCGCGATGACCTCCGGCTCGCCGCCGGACAGGACGGAGACGACGGAGTTGGTGGTACCGAGGTCGATGCCGACAGCACGTGCCATGGTGATGGGACTCCTTCTTCTGACTTGATGGTTGATCTGGTTCGTGGGTCTGACGCCGGTCTTCATCGTGCCGACCGGACTAGCCCGCTGTCAAAATAACTGAGTCGACCCCGCTCAAGTTCCCGAATGTTTGGTGTTGCCGGTCACACTTGCCTCGTGGGCTACGACTGGGACGGTGCGGACCGGGCCGACCAGGCCGACCCGCCCGACCCGCCCGAAGAGCTCCTGGGTGTCGGTCGGCCGCTTCCAGGCTGGGTGCGCCCGGGTGCGATCGGCCTCGCGGTCGTGCTCGGCGTGCTGGCCGTCGTCCACGTCGTCGGTTCCAACCGCACCGCCACGACCGGTGCGCCGGCGCACCGCCTTGCGAAGGTGCCCGCGAGCGCCCCGGTCCAGGTCTGCGGCGACGGGCTCGGGCCGACCGCCGACCTCGCGAGGGCCGGCCCGCGAACGGGCCTGCGCTTGCTTGTCGGGGGCGAGCACCTCCAGCGAGTCGACTTCGACACGGGCGCGTCGACCCCGGTCCGGCTGCCGCGCCTGGCTCGCGACGAGTGGGTGGACGCGCTGAGCGTCGTGCGCGGCCACGAGTACGCCGCCACCGCCGGCGTCAGCTGCGGCTTCGACCGACGCCGGGTGGTGGTCATCGACGGCAACGACGCGACGCACACCGTCACCGCCGCAACACCGTCGGACTTCGTCTCCGACGAGACACACGTCTGGACGGTCGTCGACCCCGGACACGAGCTGAACCCGCTGACCGGCGGGCGCCGGGTGGCGCTGCCGGCCGGATTCGCTCCAGCGGCCGCGACCGACGGTGTGATCGTCGGCAACCTCACCCAGGGCATGGACCCGGCCGAGATCGGCGCGGTGCGCAGCTCGAACGGCGCGTTGCTGCCGACCCGCGGCATCGGGTTGGTGCTCGGCGCCGCCCACGGCCGCTACGTGTGGTCGGCAGGCTGCGGGCCGAGTACCCGGGGCAGATGCGAACTCGTCAGCGCCTCGGTTACCGGCGGGCGCCTACGCACGTACCGCCTGCCGCGCCCGCCGGGGTCGCCGACCGGGCTGCTGAGCCCGAACGGCCGCGTCCTCGCCTTCACCCTCACCCGCTCGGCGCGGCGGGGCCGGCCGTCCCCGCCGAGTGATGTCGCGCTGCTGAACCTGCAGACCGGTCGGGTGACCACCGTCCCGGGACTTGATCTGCCCGCCCGCTATCAGCCGCAGTTCGCCTTCGCCCCGTCCGGCGGCTGGCTGGTGATCGCCGGGAGTGTGACCAGGCAGGCTCAGCTCTACGCGTGGCGGCCGGGACTGCGGCGACCGCTCATGTCACCGCTGCGCGGGTTGGTCAGTCCGGCCGCCCCGCCGGTGCAGGTGCTCACGGGGGCGACCGGGTGAGCAACGACGAGTTCGACGACAACAACGAGCCGGAGGAGCTGCTCAACGGTGGTCGGCCGTTGCCGCGTTGGGTGCGGGTTGCCGGTGGAGTGCTCGTTGTCGCAGTGGTCGGCGTGCTCGCAGTACGTGCCCTGGATCGCGGCGGCAGCGGGTCTCATCCCGCGGCGCTGCCGGCTTCGCACACGACGACACCCGCGAGCCACTCACCGCAGATCGCGCCGCCGCTGTTCCGGCAGCCGGGCGGTCCGCGGATCCTGCCGCCGTGGCCGACCGCGCAGGGCGCGTGCGACGACCAGCCGCAGGTCCCACTGGTCTTCGGGCAGCAGCGCGCCCACGGCACAGGGTTGAAGGTGCTCTTGGGTGGTCGTTCCCTCATCTGGCGCGTCGACCTCGACACCGGTGCCCGGTCGCCCCTGCCCTTTCCGGCGCTCGGACCGAACAACTACGTAGTTCAAATATCGGGCTCGACCGCGGTGGTCTACAACTGCCACACCTCCCGGACGAGCGCGCTGGCATTCGGCGCGAACACCCCTGCGGTGTCGAATGGCGGCACGGTCGACGTGTATCAGGACGGACGTCGCACCTACGTCGTGCGAGAGTCGTCCGCGCGGCACCCGCGTCCGCTGCTCAGCACGCCCGGCCGACCGTCGGTGCAGCTGCCCCCGCACTTCACCGTCGCCGGCGTGACCCACGGCGTCGTCAGCGGCTCGGCACTGCTCGGCGGCGAATACGTCGGCATGCTGCTCGATGCCGACACCGGCCGAATCACGAACCGGCTGATCCGCGGTCAACCGGTGGCTGCCGGCGGCGGTGTGGTGATCTCGCAGGCGGCCTGCGACGTCACTCGGAACAGGCCCTGCACCCTGCGAAGTGCGAGGGTTTCCGACGGCGAGACACACAGCTACCGCATCCCGCGATCGCCCAATCCGGTGCCAGGCGTGCTGAGCCCGGACGGACGTGAGTACGCGTTCCTGATCGAACGCAGTCATCTAGACCGGCACTATTCGTCGGGCTATCCGATTCCTCCGGCGGACATCGCCTGGCTGCATCTCGACACCGGGCGCCTCGACGTCGTCCCCGGCATCGAACTACCCGGCAAGGTCGGGCTGAGCATGGCCTTTGCACCGCACGACGATTGGCTCGTGGTCGCGCTCGACCAGGGCTCCGCGACCCGACTGCTCGCATGGAGACCAGGGCTGGCGAAGGTCCAGGAAGCCGAACCGATCGTCGCCCCGGCGACGGCTGACCCCGGGCTCGCCGTCATCACGGGCTGAGTTCAGCCCGACAACGTATAGACGCCCGGCCGCGTCGTCGTCATCGTCGTCCACCCGAATCCGTCCGGCACCAGCGTGGCATCGACCGTGGTGCCGCTCGGCTGCAACGGGGCTGTCAGAACCGCGCGCAATCGCTCCGGGTTGCGTACCCGGATGCCGAAGGTGCAGGCGCACGGCACGCGCAGGACGAGCTTCGACTGGGTGAACCTCATGACGTGGACGGGCGCGGACACGATCGGGTTCGAGGCGGTGACGTCGTACACGGTCCACGCCGAGTCGTGCCACACGCGTTGGAGATATGTCGGTCTGTTCTGCGAGACGAGTCGGAACTCCGGCGTGATCGCGCGGCGATACGTGCTCGCGATCGCGACGAAGCACACCGCGTTGTTGTCGAGCCACACCTTGTACTCGACCGAGTCGAGGTCGGGCTGAGCGAGGACGGCGTTGAGCGCGTTGTCTTCCTGGTACTCGTAGCCGCGGGCGAGCATCGCGTGGTCGAGCAGTGCGTAGGACGCGGTGTGTGTTCCGTCGTCGACCACCTCGAGTCGGCAGTCACGCAACTGGGGATGCAACGTCTTCAGCTCGCCGATCAGACTCGTGTAGTAGGACGGCGACGCGGTCGGCTGGGCGGCGTCGAACACGTCGCCGACACTCTGCTTCGTCGACAGCGCCAACGCGACCGACACACCGAGCAGCGCGATGCGCAGCCGCCGAGTCGAGGTCGCCACTACGACGGCCGGCAGGCAGTACGCGACCAGCCGCAACAGATTGTCGCCGAGCCCGTTCGGGATGAGGAACACGAACGGCGCGCCGACCACTGAGAGCCAGATCGCCGTTCGCAACCAGTCGGGGGTTGCCGCAATCAGCAGGAAGACAGCCGCGGCAGCGAGTTGGCACAACTGCAACAGGGTGAACGACTCGGGACCGGGCTGGCCGAACAGCACCGCGACGCCGACCATCGCGATACCGATCGGCGCGATGGCCAGCACGCTGGCGCGTCGCCACTCGGGTCGCGACAAGAACAGGGCGAACAGCAGGAGCGCGAGGAACGCGGCCGAGACCGGCGAGGACGCCACAGTGAGCAACCCGAACAACGCTGCGGGCCAATGGCGTCTGCGCATCACGAACAATGTCGCCAGGACGGCCATCAGACAGCCGAGGGCGAACGGAACCCGCCCGCTCCACATGTTCAGCCCGGCTGTCAGGACGACGACCCACAGCCCCGCGACCGGATGGCGGGTGTCGCGCAGCGCGAACCATGCCGCGGGTGCGGTTGCTGCGGTCGCGATCGCCGCAAGGCCGATCGCGCTGACCAGTGCAGCGAGGTACGGCGCGAGCACCGAGTAGTTGCCGGGAGTCGATCCGCCGCCGAACCAGCCGAACCAGTAGTCGAGCCCGACGCCGTGCAGTACGGCTGACGCTCGTGCGGTCGCCGCGAAGATGTCGTTGACGTTCGGCGCGACGATCGCGAACACCGCGGCGTCGACGACTCCGACGACCACGGGTACGAGCCAGCGCGCCTCGCGCCGCGCCCACGACCGGGGGCGGTGCTCGGTGGCCGGATCGGCGACGGCGATCATGAATGCACGCTCGCCATAACTGCTCTCGTCGTCTTCATCAGGTCGCCCAGATAGGGAGTGTCGGGCGCGATCGTCCAGATCGGTCCGGTGGTCCGATCGTAGGCGCGGTCGGCGTGCGCGCGCTCCGGCAATAGTCCGGCGCGCGAAGCGCGTCGGCCCGGAATCGCGAAATTCCGGGCCGACGCTAATACCTCGAAGCGCTAGTTCAGCCGAGGTTCTCCTGCTTCAGCCAGGCCTTGGCCACGGTGTCCGGGTCGGTGTTCGTCCCGAGCTTCGAGTCCAGGGTCAGCAGCGTCTTGGTGTCGAGCTTGGCCGACACCGCATCGCAGGCGTCCTTCATCGGTTGGGTCAACGTGCTCTTCGCGAACATCGGCACGATGTTCTGTGCTGCGAACATGCTCTTCGGGTCGGCCAGCGACACGAAGTGGTTCTTGACGATGCTCGGATCGGTCGAGAACACGTCAGCAGCGTCGATGTGACCGTTGATGAGCGCGTTGACCGTCGCTGTGCCGCCCGCGTCTGTCGCGACGAACTGGCCGAACACGACGCCGTAGTCGCTCTTAAGCGCAGGCACGCCGTCGGGACGCGACTTGAAGTTCGCCGGCGCACCGAGGGTGAGGCTGCCCGCCACGCTCTTCAGGTCGGCGATCGACTTCAGGTGGTACTTGCTCGCGGTTCCCTGCGTGACGGTGATCGTGTCCGAGTCCTGGGCCGGCGCGAAGTTCGTCACGGCGAACTTGTTGGCCGCGGCGACCTGCTGGAGCTGCGCGTACACATCGTCGGGTGTCTTGGCAGTGGTGGTCTTGCCGAGCAGGAACGGCAGGATCGAGCCGGTGTACTCGGGAATCGCGGTGATCTCACCGTTCGACAGCGCCTTCATGTAGACGGCGCGCTCGCCGATGTTGAGGTGCTTGGTGACCTTCACACCCTTGGCCGTCATCGCGTCGCCGTAGATGTCGGCGAGCAGGATGCTCTCGGGGAAGTCGGCCGAGCCGATGGTCACGGAGCCCGGGGTGGTGGGGAGGCCACCGGACGGGGTGGGTGATTGCCCGGCCGTGCTCGTGTTGAACGACTGCGACGGCGACGTGCCGCCTTGCGCCGAGCTCCCGCTGCTGCCGCAGGCAGCGAGCGCGAGCAGCCCAATCACGGTCGCGACCGCGAGGTAGATCCTTTTCATCACTTCTCCTTCAGTGCTGTCGAGCAGGTCTGAGGTCTGACTGGACGGTCACGCATGAGTCAAATGCGCCTCCGCGGCTGGGTCGGAGGACTCGTCCGCCGGTTCGGGACGGTTCTTCGTGGCCCGCCCGGAGAGCCCGGGGGACACGACGTAACGCTGGACAAGGTTGAGCAAGGCATCGGCGACGACGGCGAGGACGGCGACGGTGATGCCCGCGGCAACCATCGCCGGGTAGCCGGTCTGCGGATCGAACAGGGTCTCCGTGCCGTCCTTGATGTAGCGGCCGAGTCCGCCGAGGAACGGAAGGAAACCCGCGACCGTCACGGTGGCGATCACCTGCAACGTCGCGCTGCGCAGCCCGGACATGATCAACGGCAGTGCGCACGGGAACTCGACCTTGAAGACGACCTCGCGTCCGGTCATGCCCATGCCGCGCGCAGCGTCACGCACCGCCGGGTCGACGTTCTGCACGCCCGCGTAGGTGCTCGTGAGGATCGGTGGCAGGGCGAGCACGATCAGCACGATCATCACGGGGACGAAGACCGACAGACCGCCCCGCTCGACCACGCCCGGAATCGCGAAGTTCGTCGTGATCACGGACGAGAACATGATGTAGAGCAGGATCGCGAATCCCAGCGTCGGCACTGCGCGCAAGCCGTTGGCAAGGCCGACGACGAGCACGACTCCGCGGCCGGTGTGCCCGACGATCAACCCGATGGGCAGCGCGATGAGTGTCGCGATGATGAGGATGACGATCGTGTAGATCACGTGCTCGCGGATGCGCGCGATCAGACCGAACGGACCCCACCAGTTCGAGGGGTCGTTGAACCAGATGAGAACGCGGCTGAAGCCGGGCACCTGCAGGTCGGCAAGCACTGGATGCGTCATATGTTCCCCTCCGCTCGCTGCCACGGAGTCAGCGCACGCATGATCGCCAGGACGATCAGGTCGAAGACCAGTGCGAGCAGCACGAAGAGGATCAGCCCGACCAGCGTCGGGGTGACCGAGTTGTAGGTGTAGCCGAGCACGAACAACTCGCCGAGTTGCGTCACACCGATGACCGAGCCGACGGACACGAGGCTCACATTGGACACCGCGGCGACCCGAAGACCCGCGCCGATCACCGGTACGGCGAGCGGCAGTTGGACGGCGAAGAAGCGTTGCCGGTCGGTATAGCCCATTGCCGAGGCCGCGGCCATCGCAGTCGGCGACACCGAGTCGAGGCCGTCGGCCACCGTGCGCACCAGCAGCGCGACCGTGTAGAACGTCAGCCCCACCGCAACGTTGATCGGCGACAGGATGCCGGTGCCGAGGACGCTCGGGAGCGCGATGAAGAGCACCAGCGAGGGAATTGTGTAGAGCAGCCCGGCCAGTGAAGTGATCGGCGGGTACGTCCAGCGGTAGCGGCTGGCCACCCAGCCGATCGGCAGCGCGAGTGCGAGCCCGATGAGCAACGGGACGCCGGCCAACCACACCGTGGTCCACAACCAGCTCATGATGTCGCTGCGGTGGTCGGTGAAGTAGGTCCAGAGCTCACCCATGCGCACCACCTCGCCCGGCGGCGTTCACCGTGTCGCGACGGATGGCGGCAGCGCGGCGCTCGATGCGTTCGAGCACCTCGCCGGCGGTGACCGTGCCCACGAAGCGGCCGTCGCCGTCGACGACGACACCGCGTCCGCTGGGTGAGGACAGTGCAGCGTCGAGCGCTTCACGCAGCGTTCCGGACTGCCTGGCCAGCGTGCCGCCGAGGTTGAGCAGGTCGGGAGTCACCGTGCCGTCGAGCGCCCTGCCCGACAGCCCGCCGACAGCAAGCCACCCTTGTGGTTGGTTGTCGTCGTCGACGACGAGCGTCCACCCGTCCTGCGCACCGTCGTGGGCCTGGCGGACCTGTGCGCCGAGCCGCACGACGTCCTCTTCGGCGGTCGACAACTCACCGGCCGCGGCGAAGCCGAGCGCGCGATACCCGCGGTCTCGTCCGACGAACCCGGCAACGAAGGCGTCGGCCGGCCGGGAGAGCAGTTCGGCGGGCTCGGCGAACTGCGCGAGCTTGCCGCCGACACGCATCACCGCGACCTTGTCGCCGAGCTTGATCGCTTCGTCGATGTCGTGCGTGACGAACGCAATCGTCTTGCCGAGCTCGCTCTGCAGCCGCAGGAACTCGTTCTGCAGTTGCTCGCGCACGACGGGGTCGACCGCGCTGAACGGCTCGTCCATCAACATCACCGGCGGGTCGGCGGCCAACGCACGTGCAACGCCGACGCGCTGCTGCTGACCACCGGACAGCTGCGCCGGGTAGCGCTTGGCCATGTTCGCCGGAAGTCCGACCATCTCGAGCAGCTCCATCGCACGTTCGCGGGCCCGACGCTTGTCAGTGCCGAGGAGCAGCGGGACGGTGGCGACGTTGTCGACGACCGTGCGATGCGGGAACAACCCCGCATGCTGGATCACGTACCCGATCCCGCGACGGAGCTGGGCGGGATCGATCGAGGCGGTGTCCTTGTCGTCGAGCATGATCCGGCCCGAGGTCGGCTCGAGCATCCGGTTGATCATGCGCAGCGACGTCGTCTTGCCGCAGCCGGACGGACCGACGAAGACCGTGATCTTGCCGGTTGGTGCTTCGATGGACAGCTCGTCGACGGCGACGGTGCCATCGCCGAAGCGCTTGGTGACGGACTCGAACCGGATCACCGGGCTTCCTCCAGGGTGGTGTGATCGGGCGGCGCAGCGCCGAGTTGCCCGCTGATCGCGGCCGCCTCGTCAGCCACGATCTGGCCGTAGGCGTGCATCGTGGCGTCGTCGATGCGATAGGTGGGGCCGAGCAGATTGAGGGCACCGGCGATTCCGCCGGCCCAGCGGATCGGCGCGGCGATCGCCGTGACGTCGGGCTCGAGCCGGTCGCGTTGGGCGACGTAGCCGTGCGCACTCACATCGCCGCGCAAGGCCCCGGCTACCGCGAGGTCCTCGAGCTCGATCGCTCGTCCGACCCAGCTCGTGTGCCGGATCGCGTGCGTGCCTTCGACCATGGCCAGATAGATGGCGGTGTCGGCCGCGCCACGGATCACGAGGTAGGCCGACTCGCCCGTGCGTTCGACGATGCGCTGCAGGCTGGGACGGACCTGCTGGACGAGCGGCTGGCGCCCGAGCGCGAGAGCGCCGAGCTGGACCAGCCGATTGCCGGGCTCATAGGCCCCCGCTTGTGTGCGGACGACGAAGCCGGTCGCTTCGAGAGTGCGCAGCAGCCGCAGGGCGGTGCTCGGTGCGAGCCCGGTACTTCGGGCGCAGGCGGACAGGGTGCTCGCACCGTTCTCGGCAACATGGGCGAGCAGGCCGAGGGCGCGTTCGACGGTGCGGGTCGACGAGGACACCCGGGCGCGAGCCAACTCGGTGTCCAACTCGGACATGCGGCCCCCCGGACGGCTCATCCCGGCACCAGGTCCAGGTGCCGCCAGTTGCTGCCACGCAATAGAACCGTTTTGCCATTGCGCGGTAACAGGTCATCCATGCAACCACGCGCGTCCGACGACGCGTCCCGATTTATGGTTCGTTACTTTTTCGTGACCGGTCCGGTGGGCGGGTCGGGTGTCTCGGCCGCGCGTTGGAGCCCGGTCAGGCGACGCACCAACCCGGCGCCGGGCATGTCCCCGAGCACCCCGGCCAGGCGCTCCATGCGTTGCGAGAGCTGCTCGAGCGGCACGATCAGGGCGGCCGTGGTCCGTTCGACCTGCGCCACGAGCCGGTCGAGCCTGGCCACGGTCTGGTTGAACCGCTCGAGCGAGTCGTTGAACGACTTCATCGTCGCGGGCAGCTGGGCGACCAGGCGGGTGTTCTGCTCGACGACGTCCTGCAACCACCGGGCCTGCTCGTCGGCCTGCTTCATCAGCTCGCCCACGACCGGGATCGACCCGACCGCGGGGGGCACGCGCGAGCTCTTGGCCATGGCGGCATTGAACCGCATCCGGTCGGGCAAGGTGGGGTAACCGCGACCACACCCAGGTCCTGAATTGGTTACCAGCCGGTAATACCGAATAGATTCGGCATAGTTTCACCCAGCCTCGTCCTGCCCGCCGCTCGTCCGCCAGCCACAAGGAGACCTCGTTGAGCGTGAGCCCGCATCCCGTCGCGTACGGGAAGGTGTTCGACTGGGCCTACACCCCGCCCGGCGCGCTCCGTATCACCCTCGCGCTCGCCATGCTCGTCATCACGATCGCCGTCGCCGGGCGGCGCATCGCATGGCTGGTCAAGCTCATCCGCTCCGGACGGCCCGCCGAAGGCCGCACCGACATGATCGAGCAACGGGCCAAGGACCAGCTGATCGAAGTCTTCGGGCAGCGCCGCCTGCTGCGCTGGAACGGCCCGGGCATCGCGCACTTCTTCACCTTCTGGGGTTTCGTCATCCTCGGCGCCACGATCGTCGAAGCCATGGGCGCGCTCGTGATCAGCAAGGACTTCGCGTTCCCGATCATCGGGCACGCGCGCTGGTTCGGCTTCCTCGAGGACTTCTTCGCAGTGGCCGTGCTGGTGGCGATCATCTGGTTCGCGGTCAACCGGGTGCGCAACGCGCCGGACCGCCAACAGCGCAGCAGCCGTTTCTACGGCTCGCACACCGGGCCGGCGTGGGCCGTCCTCGCCATGATCGGGCTCGTCGTCATCACGCTGCTGCTCTATCGCGGCGCGCAGTACAACACCGGGCACTTCCCGTGGGGCAAGTCGCACGCACCGTTCGCGTCGTGGGCCGTCGCCAAGCTGCTCGGCAGCGGCGCCTACAACCAGGGCATCGAGACGTTCTTCCTGCTCGCGCAGATGGCGGTGATCTTCGGGTTCACGATCCTCGTCGTGCACAGCAAGCACCTGCACATCGCGACGGCGCCGCTCAACGTGCTCACCAAGCGCGAGCCGGACGGGCTGCGCGAGCTGCTGCCTGTCACCGACGCCGAGGGCAAGCCGATCGACTTCGCCGACGTCGAGAACCTGTCCGAGGACACCGTCTTCGGCAAGGGCAAGATCGAGGACTTCACGTGGAAGGGCTACCTCGACTTCGCGACCTGCACCGAGTGCGGACGTTGCCAGTCGCAGTGCCCGGCGTGGAACACCGGTAAGCCTCTCTCGCCGAAGCTCGTGATCATGGACCTGCGCGATCACCTCTTCGCGAAGGCGCCCTACCTGTTCGGCAAAGAGGTCCCCAAGAAGGCCACCGCCGAGGGGCACGAGCCCAGCGGGCACCACGTCCCCGAGGCGGGCTTCCCGCGCATCGAGGGCTCGGGCGGTGACCAGGCCGTGCGTCCGCTCGTCGGTGATCTGGCCAGCGGCGGCGTCATCGATCCGGACGTGCTGTGGTCATGCACCACGTGCGGCGCCTGTGTCGAGCAATGCCCCGTCGACATCGAGCACATCGACCACATCGTCGACATGCGTCGCTACCAGGTGCTGATCGAATCGGCGTTCCCGTCCGAGGCCGGCGTCATGCTGCGCAACATCGAGAACAAGGGCAACCCGTGGGGCATGGCCGACAAGGGCCGCGACGAGTGGATGTCCGACGTGTCCTTCGAGGTGCGGCGTGCCGAGCCGGGCTCGAAGCTCGAGCCCGACATCGAATACCTCTTCTGGGTCGGCTGCGCCGGCGCGCTCGAAGACCGTTCGCGCAAGGTGACGATCGCGTTCGCCGAACTGCTGCACACGGCCGGCGTCGAGTTCGCGGTGCTCGGTTCGGGCGAGACGTGCACGGGCGACCCGGCGCGACGACTGGGCAACGAGTTCCTGTTCCAGATGCAGGGAATGCAGAACGTCGAGGTGCTCAACTCGATCACCCGCGCGGCGCCGCTGAAGATCGTCGCGACCTGCCCGCACTGCTTCAACACGCTTGCCAACGAATACCCCCAACTCGGCGGGCACTTCGAGGTCGTGCATCACACACAGTTGCTCGGCAGGCTCGTCGAGGAGGGCCGGCTCACACCTGTCGAGCCAGTCGACAAGAGCGTCACCTATCACGACCCGTGCTACCTCGGCCGGCACAACAAGGTCTACACGCCACCACGCGAGGTGCTGGGTGCGATCGCCGGCCTCAAGTCGCAAGAGATGCATCGCTGCAAGGAGCGCGGATTCTGCTGCGGTGCCGGCGGTGCACGGTTCTGGATGGAAGAGAAGATCGGCAAGCGCATCAACGTCGAGCGCACCGACGAGGCGCTCGCTCTTGATCCCGACCTGATCTCGACCGCCTGCCCGTTCTGCATGGTGATGTTGTCGGACGCCGTCGCGGCAAGAGTCGGTGAAGGCGAAGCGCGCGAGGACGTGAAGGTGCTCGACGTCGCGCAGATCCTGCACCAGTCGCTCGGTGTGGCCGCTGTCAAAGCCGACGCATCAGAACCTGAGTAGCCGGGTAGGACAGGGCGTAGGACTCGTTTCGTCCACGTAGCCTCGGGCCGGACGAATCAGCAAGCAGGGACGCCCATCCGACCCGACAGGAGGCCGTTGCGTGTCTGAGCCCGAGCGGCTCGAACTGGGACGCCACCGCGGCGACAGCGCGAATGATGCGCAGAGCGCGGCCGGCGATTCCACCTTCCTCGAGCGACGCCGTCGCCGGCGCGCGGCCAAGAAGCGCCGCATCGCCGCGATGTCGCGCAAGCGGCGCATCGCTCGTCGCGTCGGCATCCTGTCGACGTGGGTGCTCGGAATGATCGCCGTCCTCATGGTGACGGCGATCGTGTTGTTCTACACGCTCAGCAACGTCCCGCGTCCCGAGGATGTTGCGCTGCCGCAGACGGCGACCATCCTGTACGCCGACGGCAGCGTCATGGGCCATATCGGCACCATCGACCACACCGACGTTCCGATCTCGCACGTGCCGAAGCCGGTGCGCTACGACGTCCTCGCTGCCGAGGACCGCAACTTCTACAACGAGCCGGGCATCTCGATCACAGGCACGCTGCGCGCTGCCTTGAACGACCTCACCGGTGGTGACACCCAGGGCGGGTCGGGCATCACGCAGCAGTACGTGAAGAACGCCTACCTGAACAGCTCGCAGACCTTGACGCGCAAGCTGCGCGAGCTGGCCATCGCGATCAAGCTGTCGCGGGAGTACTCGAAGGACCAGATCCTCGAGTTCTATCTCAACACCGTCTACTTCGGCCGCGGTGCTTACGGCATCGAAGCCGCCTCCCATGCGTACTTCCGTCGCGACGTCACCAAGCTCAACGTTGCACAGGGTGCCGTGCTCGCTGCGCTGCTCCGCGCGCCGTCCTACTACGACCCGGCGGTGAACCCGGGCGAGGCGAAGGCGCGCTGGAAGTACGTGCTGTCCGGCATGGTCGCCACCAGTCACCTGACCCAGCAGCAGGCCGACGCGATGAAGTACCCGAAGGTCGCGCCGGTTCCGAAGAACACCGGACTCACGATCGGCGGCCCGAACGCGATCGTCGTCGCGCGGGTCATCGACGAATTGGCCGCGCACGGCATCCCCGAGAACGAGATCTACGCCAAGGGGCTGACGATCAAGACGACGATCGAGCCGAAGGCGCAGGCCGACGCGATCAGCGCGATCCACCAGACGTTCAGCGGATTGACCAAGCAGCAGCGCAACATGAAGAACGCGCTGGTCGCAGTCCGCCCGCAGGACGGTGCGGTGCTCGCCTATTACGGCGGACCGTTCGGAAAGAACTACGCACACAAGAAGGACCAGTACGACTACGCCGGCCTCGGTTCCGCCTCCCCGGGCTCGTCGTTCAAGCCGTACACGCTCGCGACGGCTTTGACGCAGACCCTCGACAAGAAGTCACACGGCACGCCGGTCACGATCAGCTCGATCGTCGACGGCAGCTACTGCGTCACGATCGAGGGCACCAAGATCTGCAACGACCCCAGCGACCAGTCGCTGAGCAGTCCGCACATCTCGGTCGCGAACGCGATGAAGTACTCGCTGAACACGACCTTCGACCAGATGGCGCAGAAGGTCGGTCCGAGCAACGTCGCCGACACTGCGCACGCCGCCGGCGTGTCGAAGACGATCAACGGCAAGCCGTCGCTGCAGAACCCGAAGGGCGACACGAGCTTCGGCATCGGCATCGGCGACTACCCGGTGCACCCGATCGACCAGGCCGTCGGCTTCGCGACCTTCGCCGACCGCGGCGTCGCGCACTCGCCGTACTTCGTGCAATCGGCCACCGCCTCCGACGGCGAGGTCGTGTACAAGCACAAGGATTCGGCCAGCCCCGCCGTAGACCCCAAGGTCGCCAACGACGTGACGATGACGCTCGAACCGATCGCGTCGTGGTCCGGCGTCCCGCTGGCGGACGGGCGACCGTCCGCGGCCAAGACAGGGACCGAAGGCATCCAGGTCGGCAAGCACGCCGGCGGCAACAGCGACGCCTGGATGGTCGGTTACACACCGCAGGTTTCGACCGCTGTGTGGGTGGGCAGCGGCAACTCGACCTCGCCGATCGTGAACTCCTACGGTGCGCCCGAATACGGCCGCGATCTGCCTGGCAAGGCGTGGCAGCTGTTCATGGACAAGTACCTCGCCGGCAAGCCCGCCTTGCAACTTCCGAACAAGCAGCTGATCGGCGTGCCTGCGCCGACGCACACCCCGGCACCGACGACTACCGCACCGTCGACGAGCACCGCACCGTCGACGCCGTCGACCAGCGCCTCGACCTCGAGTACGCCGACGACGTCCGCACCTCCGACGACCAGGCCGCCGACGACCAAGCCGAAACCCAGCCCGTCGTGCACGCCGGGCATCCTCCTGCCGAACTGCCCGCCACCGAGTTCGTCGTCGCCACCGCCCTCGTCGTCATCGTCGAGCGCTGCTGCCGGCGGCGCTGGCGCGTCCACGAGCAGCGCGGGCTGACCCAACCGCGCGCCGTGTCAGGATGAGCGCGTGACGATCCGGGAGCCGGCGCTCGAGCGGCGCGGCTCGGACGCGTCCCGCTCCGTCCCGAGTCAGGAGGACCCGACCGCCGCACACGCGGCAGGCATCCTCGGCGGCCCGTGGGGACGACGTGCCGGCGTCCGAGCGTCGGCGTGGTGGACGCCGCTGCGCGTGTTGCTCGCGGCCACGATCGTCACGCTGCTGTTGGGGTTCCTGCAGAAAGCCCCGTGCGCGACAGGTGACTGGACGGGATCGAAGCAGTACACCCATATGTGTTACTCGGACGTCGTCCCGCTGTGGTCGGACGAACGCCTCGACATCGGCGGCGTCCCGTACCGCGACACGGCCGTCGAGTACCCGGTGCTCACCGGCGGGTTCATGTGGCTGACCGCCGAATTCACCCGCGGGCTGCACGCGCTCGAGAACGACTGGACCGAGGTCGTGCTCTTCGGCGTCCTCACCAGCTTGCTGCTCGCGCTGTGCGGGCTCGTCGTCACCGCGGCAACAGCGATGACCGGACGCGGGCGTCCGTACGACGCCGCGCTGTTCGCACTGTCGCCGCTGCTCGTCTTCCACGCGTTCTCGAACTGGGACCTGTTGGCGATGGCGCTCGCCAGCGCCGCGCTGTGGGCGTGGTCGAGAGATCGCCCCGTCGCGGCGGGGGTGTTGATCGGGCTCGGTACGGCGGCGAAGCTGTATCCGATCTTCCTGCTCGTCCCGTTGCTCGTACTCGCGGTGCGCACTCGCCGCTACAAGTCCGCTCTGTGGGCAGGTGCCGCGGCGGCGACCTCGTGGCTGACGGTCAACCTGCCGATCGCGATGGCCTATCACGACGGCTGGTGGGCGTTCTACAAATTCAGCGATGAGCGGCCCGCCGAACGCAGTTCGGCCTGGGCGGTGCTCAAGACACTGGCCGACAGCGGCTCCAATCCGAGCGACTCGGTCTACTGGGTGCCACCCGGCGCAGCGGTGGCGCTCGCGGTTGTCGCGGGCGTCCTCGTCGTCATCTGGATCGGGCTGACCGCGCCCCGCAAGCCGCGCCTGGCGCAGTTGGCGTTCCTCGCCGTGCTCGCGTTCCTGCTCACCACGAAGGTGTGGAGCCCGCAGTACTCGTTGTGGCTGGTGCCGCTGCTCGCTCTGGCACGGCCGCGGTGGCGACTGGCGCTGGTATGGCAGTTCGTCGAGATCGCGGTGTGGTTCGTGACACTGACGTTGCTGTTGGGGCTCGACCCTGCGCAGTCCGCCCACGGGATCGGGTACGGCTGGCTGATGCTCCTCATCGGCATCCGGGACACGCTGCTGGTGGCCCTGGCCGCACTCATCGTGCGCGACATGTGGCGTCCGGAACGCGATGTCGTGCGCGCCGGCGGAGTCGACGATCCGGGCGGCGGTGTGTTCGATGGCGCACACGACTACTTCGCCCGGGATACCGGCGCCCGAGATGGGCATAACTACGGGGAACCCGACACATCGAGTAGCGGGTTACGCACCAGTAACTTAAACTGAACCGGCTCGTTGAACCAGACAGTACTGTGAACTGACTGTCAAAAATGCCCGAATTCGGGCCTTGGAGTGACACGTATGCGTGCATCGTCGCCGCACCGGACGCCCACGAGGACATCCTCGTGGTTCGCACTGCTGGTGGCGCTCATCTGCTCGGCCGCGGCTGCGGTCCTGCTGATGACGCCCGCCGCACAGGCGTCGACGTCCGTCGAGGTGCAGTTGACGCTGTCCGGGGTCGCGTCGCCGGACAACCCGACCGGCGGCTCGCAGGTCGGCGTGCACCCGGGTGACTCGGTCGTCCTGCACGCCTCGGCGATCCCCACCGCGGGCGCACCGGGTGGGCTCAGCGGCGCGCTGTCCGGCCTCGTCGCCGGCGTCGCCGGCCTGCAGGTCAAGATCACCGGCGGGAACCTGCCCGGCGTGCACTACCCGTTCACCCTGGGCAAGGTCGCCAATTGCGGCGGCGCCGCCGCACTGCCCCTGCGCTCGCTGGCGAAGGGCACCTATTCGTTCAAGTACGTCGTCGAGAAGGTCAGCCTGCTGACCTCGGTCCTCGGCGCGGTGACGGGTTGCAGCAAGAACACCGTCACCCCGACCCACGATCAGCTCGGCAAGCTCACCAAGAACAACGTCAAGGTCACCGACAACGCCGTCTACAGCGGCTCGATCGTTGTAGCGGTCCACCCGCCGTCGGGCGGGGTCGGCATCCAGTTCCCGTCGCAGTCGATCAGCG
Organism: uncultured Actinomycetota bacterium; assembly: GCA_963757455.1. Taxonomy (GTDB): domain Bacteria; phylum Actinomycetota; class Actinomycetes; order Mycobacteriales; family Jatrophihabitantaceae; genus RYN-133. Next base: position 927 of record CAVWSE010000005.1, on the reverse strand, counting down.
CGAAGGTCGGCCCGCTGCACACCTCGGTCAACCTGCCCGGTGCCAGTGTCGGCGTCCCGAACCCGATTCCCGGCATCACTTCCAACCTGCCGACGGGGCTGCCCGGCGGCGGTGGCGGCGGCTCCGGTGGTGGCGGCAAGGCCCACGGTCCGGGCGGTGGCGTCAACTACACCCCGCCCGCGGTGACAGTGCCTCAGGAAGTCATGCCGCATGCAGTCGCCCAGGGCGGCTCGGGCCAGTACAACGCGCCCGGCAGCCTCCCGCAGCGCACCGTCGGCGGCCACATCGTCGCGCCGGCGCAGAGCGTGACCGCGACGGCAGCAACGCCGGTCGATCCGTCCAACGTCGCCAACGCCGGCCTGTCCAAGCCGATCGGACTGGGTGACAACAACGGCGGCCTGTTCGGAAAGCAATTGCCCGTGGTGCTCGCGATCGTGGCGATCCTGGCGCTGTCGCTGGTGACCGCTGGGTATGCCCGAATGGTGCTGCTGCGTCGCAAGTAGGCGCGCACGTGAACACCGGCGGCACCGCCCGCGACTGAGCGGGCGGCCACACCGTTTTGGGAATGGTCACCCGTCCCGGGTAACCTGATCCGGTTCGCCTGTCTGTATCGCCGAGCCACATGCCGGCGACGAGCTTGCGAGACGAACTCACCTCCTGCCACGGAGAGACCGTGGCCGATCAGTCCACAGGAGGACTTTGGTGACTACCGCTGCATCCACTGGCTTGCGCCACTACGAGGTCATGGTCATTCTCGACCCGAGCCTCGAGGAGCGCACCATCGCTCCCTCGCTCGATGCGTTCCTGTCTGTCGTGAAGAACGACGGCGGATCGGTCGAGAAGATCGACATCTGGGGACGCCGCCGCCTGGCCTACGAGATCGACAAGCACGCCGAGGGCATCTACGCCGTCATCGACCTGCAGGCC